>JOEL01000055.1 GCA_000720995.1 Streptomyces celluloflavus | reverse complement strand
GCCCCGCTGCCGAAGCGCTGGACCGTGGAGCGGACCTACGGGTGGCTCATGTTCCACCGCCGCCTGGCCCGCGACTACGAAACCCTCCCCGCCCGCTCCCAAGCCGTGATCCATCTCGCCATGACCGGCCTCATGGCACACCGCGTCACCGGCGAAACACCATCCCCTGGCGCGACCCTAAAACTCGGGATCAAACACATATTCCGGGATGAAACGTAGGGAGAAAACGACCTCTAAGGCATTGAGCCCCGGCCCAGTCGTCCCACCATTCCGCCACCGCAGGTCGGTAGGCCCGTCAGCTCGACACTCAGCAGCACGTAGCTCGACGCGCATGTGCTGCACCGCAGTTCGGGGTGGACCGGGCGGGCTTGGCGACGGTCACACAAAGAACTGCCGCAGGCAGGTTCTGCCAGCATTTGAGTACACGTACTCACGTACCGTCGCCTGTATGGCTGCTAGCGTCGCACGCGCGCGAGACAGCGACAAGCATGTGTTTGGCAGGGGGCGGAGTGACATTCGAGGAAGAGTGGGCCGAGCTCAAGCGTGAGTCCTCGGTCCGCATGGACCTGGCCAGCGCAGGCAGCGAGAGTCAGAATTCGGGCGGCGGCCAAGGCACTCTTCGTTCTTCCCAACAGGTATGGCACAAAGGCGCCAAGGCCATGGAGTCACTTCAGACCAACCTCAAGGCCGCGCTACGGGAGTTGGAGAGCAAGCAAGAAGGGGTCGGGAGCGGGCACAGCGGAGTCGATGGCCTGCGCAGCACGGCCTCACACCTCGGCGCCCATCAGTCATGGCAACGACGCCTCGATCTCGTAAGCCGGGAGTGCGAAGAGTTGAGGGGCAAGTTGCAGAAGTCCGGTGACAGTTTTTACAAGAGTGACGCCGAGGTCGGCGAAGCCTTCCATGAGCAGAAGACCCTACCGATGAAGAGCGCCGGCGCCGGCCACTCTCGCCAGGAGCGGAGAGCACCCTGATGGTGAACTTCTCACAACTGCGGACCCTCAAGCCATCGGAGTTCGAGGAAGCCGCCGACGGCTGGCACAAAGTCAGCAGCACCGCGGGCGAAGCCAAGGACCGGGTGGGCAACGAGATCATTGCGACATTGCAGCACCACCTGGAAGGCAAGGGGAGGGATGCGGCACTGGCACGCCTCCAACGGCTCAGTCGCAACTTCCAGTACATCCAGGTGGAAACTGGTCTGATCCGTACCGCCCTGAACGGACTGGCCTCGGAGCTACGTGCTGCACAGAAGAAGTTGAACGACGCGGTGGCGGATGCCGAAGCAGAGAAGTTCACGGTCAAGCCGGATGGCACGGTCCATTGGACTTCTCAGCGAGAGAAGGTTCCGTTCAATCCTGAGCACACCAGCTGGGCAGGCGGTACGGAGAGCGCCATCACCACCGACCCACAGCAGGCCAAGGCCCAGGCGTACGCAGACCGCATCGGTGGAGCCATCCAGGACGCCAACGAGGCGGACACCCACTACTCCCGGACCCTCGACCGGCTCAAGGCGGACAACGACCTCGACGTCACCACCTCGGACTGGGCCGACGTCCGGCAGGACATGAGGTCTCTCCAGAAAACCGCAAACAATTACCTGCAGCGCGATGACATCCCCAAGGACAAGGCCCCTGCCGAGAACGCAAAGTGGTGGAAGGAGCTTTCGCCAGATCAACAGCAGGAGTTGCTCGCGCTTTACCCAGACCGGGTTGGGCAACTAGACGGAATCCCGGCAGCAGTCCGTGACGAGGCGAATCGCACTTACCTCCCCATGCTCATCAGTAAGCTTGACGGCCTGGACGACGAAAAGACACAAACGCAACTCGAAGGTCTGCAGGAGATTTCGCGCCAGTTGGACGAGGGAAGTTATCCACCGATGTACCTGCTCGGGATCGATGACAAGGGAAATGGGCGAGCGATCATCAGTTACGGGAACCCGGATGATTCGAAGAACGTCTCTGCTCACGTTCCCGGGCTCGGCACCGCGCTGGACAAAGATTTCGCCATCAACGGTCTCAAGCGAGCACGGGATACAGCGATTGGAGCGCAGAAGCACGACCCGTCCAGCGCATCGATCGTCTGGCTGGGCTACGATGCTCCACAACTACCTGCCGATAGCCTTCTCGGCAACCTCGATGTTCTCAGCCAGCAGGATGCCAGAGCCGGCGCTCCTGCGTACAGCAGTTTCATGAGTGGAATTACCGTAACCAATGATAATTCCAATCCACATATCACCGCCATAGGTCACTCCTATGGCTCGCTCACCGTTGGTCAGACCGCATTGATAAACAAGGGAATTCCTGGAGTCGACGATATCGTCCTGCTCGGCAGTCCAGGAACAGGCGCGCAATCCGCGGCCGACCTTGGAGTGGGCAAGGACCATGTTTTCGTGGGTGCCGCCGACAACGACCCGGTCACGCAGCTACCGAGCAAAGCGGAGGCGAGCGGCCTGCTCCTGGGCGGCCCCATTGGCTACGGCGTGGGGTCACTGATGAGCGATGACAACGAGTTGTGGTTCGGTGTTGACCCAGCGAGCGAAGATTTTGGCGCGAGGAGGTTCAAGGTGGATGCCGGGCCCCGACCATTCATCGACGGTCAAGGCGCCACGCCTGCACACTCGCACTATTTCGACCCAGAAGTAGATCCAGTTTCAGCCGCGAACGTATCTGCCGTCGTCGCCGATCGGCCCGATCTCATCATTCCGGAGGCCGGACGATGAAACTCCGCCTAGTGGCCGGACTCATCACTGTAATTACCCTTTCCGGCTGCGCGGCATCCCGCCAGACCGTCGAAGGAACAGGAAGTGATCGCAACGTGAACATGCAGCAGGCGGCGCAGCATGCAGATGGGGTAATCAGCGACACACTGAACGCCATCAAGCCCACAATTAGCTGGACCCACGGCGAATCCACCGACGGCACATGTAACAGCGTCAAGGATGATGCGAAAGACACCGGGACGGTAACTCGCCGCGCAGCTGTTATGACGGCCATTTCGGCTACGCAGCGCGGAAAATTCGTCAAGGCAGTGAAGCAGCAATGGAAAGACAAGGGATACGTAATCACTGCCACTCGCGACAGTTCCGAGAGTCCGGCAATTTTTGCCACCACCTCCGAGAATTTTCGACTGGCTCTTGAGGTCGGCTACAAGGGGCAGGCGTTCCTCGACGTCGTCACCCCTTGCGTGAAGCAATCACAAGTCGTTCCTCCCAAGACCAAGCCCAACGGCCCCGACTACTCGGGAGGAAAGATCCCAACTCCCAATGTCCAGTCCGACTTCTGGTCGAAGCGACCCTCTGCCTGATGCTTCAGCCGTAAACCCTGATCTCTCTGTTGGCGCTGCGCCATGACGTTGCCACGGCCTTAGGGCAGTTCGTCATGCGGTCATCGGTGACTTCTCGGGGCGGCGGTCCTCATCACCGTGCGGGGATCGCCGAGAGCAACCTGCCTGCTGCATGGCTGGGCTTCACCCGGCCTGACGGGATAACTGCGGAAGTCAATGGCAAGTTCGCACGCGATACAGGCATCTGAAACCCCCAGGGCCACTGGCCTGCAAGGGGAGCTTCTCTGCAGGGCAGCCGACACGTAGATTCTCTATACAAAGCCAACGCTGTTGGGTGAACCTCCGCTGAACGGTGTCCACCCAACAGTCGTCGCCCAGGTCTGCGAACGACCGATCTCAGGGGCTACTGAAAGAAGCCCGCCGCCTTGCGGTCCGTCGTCCGGTAGTCGGCGCTGCCCGCGCGGATCTTGGCGGATACCTCGTGCAGTGTGCTCTGGATGTGGCTTGCGCGAGTGTTCCACTGCCGCTCCGCGGCCTGGAACGCCTGGTGGGCCTCGCCTTCCCAGGAATCGGAGACGCGCTTGACCGCGCCCCAGATCTTGTCCAGCTCGGCCTGCAGTTCCTTTGCGGCCCGCTCGATGTCGGCGGCGGTCTGCTCCAGAGCGCCGTAGGTAACCCGAAGGTTCTGGTCGCCGGCCATGCTCTCCCCCACTTCTCGGAGTTGCTACTCGGTGGTCGTGATGCGCCCGCCGGGGAGTCGATGCCCCAGCCCTGATGGCAGCGTCTAGTAGTTGCTGATGCCGCTGGCGGCGCCAGGGTCCAGGCGTCCGCCGGCCGCGCCACCGTTGACGTCGATGCCCCGGAAGCTGGACAGCACCTCGGCGTCATTGGCGTCGCTGGTGACGCCGGTGCGGGCGACGGCGTCGTTGATACCGTCGAGCATCCGCCGCAGCGCGGCGTGATCCTCGTTGAGCGCGTTCTGCGCCTGCCGGAAGGCGCTCGCGCCCTGGCCCGTCCACGCGGTCTCGACCGCCGAGATGGCGTTCACCAACGTCCGCAGCTGCGCCGACATCGACTGGCTGCCGCTCTGGATCTCGCTCTTGAGCTTCTCGATCTCCGCATACGTAAGTGCGGTGTTCCCTGCCATGATCCGCCTTCCCCCATGAGTACGTGTGGAAGCCGAGCAATTCCTCAGCTCTCGACTTCAGGTTACGGCTGCCCCATTGAGGGCTTCCTGACCTCTGGTCACCTTAGTCGCGCGACTTGAGTCGCGATCTCTCTTCCTAACTATTGAGCTGGGCTCTCCGGCGCCGAGCGATCACCAGCCCACCGACAATCGCCGCCCCGGCCGCCGCCCCAGCGACGGCAATGATCGGCCACATCTTGGAGTCACTGTTCTCCGCCTGGCTGGATTGATTCTGCCGCCGACTAGCGTTTTCATCGTTTGGCCGTGACGGCGACTTTGAAGGTGAGGCGGTACTGCGTGCCGACAGGAGCGGGTTGACATCGGCCGGCCCGGGGTCGCCCTCTTTGTCAAGCAGCACCTTGCGAGGACGGACGATCCCGTAACCGAGGTACTTGCTTGGCGCTTTGCCATCCTCCGGCTTGCCGGCGGTCTCCATCATGACTCGCAGGACCTGGTTGTTGGTCCATGTAGGGTGCGCGGCCCAGATCAATGCCGCCGAGGCCGAGGCGATGGCGGTGGCATCGCTGGTTCCATCCTCGATGCAGTACCGGAATTCCGTGGTGCAGCGACTGGGAATACCAACCCCTGGAGCTGCTAGTGCCACTTGTGGCCCATAGGTTGAGAATTTCGCTACCTTGAGGGACTTGTCCACTGCGCCGATTCCGACAGCCCCAGGGAGGCTTGCTGGATAGGCAGGAGCGTTGCCCTTGTCCCCATCGTTGCCCGTGCCTGCAAAGATTAGGCTTCCCTTCCTATTCGCATAGTCAATCGCCGGCTGCAGCTCATCCTCTGCTTGTTTAACAGCAAGTACCGCACGGGAGATGTTGATGACCTTCGCACCCTGGTCTGCCGCATAGCGGATCGCTTTCGCCATGTTGGCGATCCCGTATGCCCCTCCGGACTTGAGAGGCAGGACCTTCGATCCCGGCGCCACCCCCCAAGGGCCGTCTCCGCTCCGCTTACCAGCGATAATCAGCGCCATGCTCGTACCATGGCCCTCATCGTCGTGGTCTGCGCCCTTCCCTTTGCCTGAGAAATCTTTACCCGGCAGCAACTGGCCGCGCAGCTCGGGCACGGAACTGTCGACACCGCTGTCGATCACGGCAACCGTGACTCCGTCGCCCGTGCTGACCTGCCACATGCGCTCAGCCTTCATCGCGTCCAAATGCCACTGACGCGACCTCATGTCCACCGCAGCAGCGGTCGGCGCCAGCAAGCCCAGGCACAGGGCCGAGACGCAGACGGACCCCGCCAGCCGGGTCCGGTCCCACCGCATGCGAATTGCCGCCCGATTCACGATGCGGAGTCCTCCCCGTCTTCTGGTTGTTGCACGTTCACGCGGGCTCTATTCGATCACCGGAGGCACAACCGATCGGTCCTGTACCTCCCACGTCTCGTCGTCCTCCTGGAGATAGCCCGGTCGACCGGAGGAGCCACGTCTCCCCCGGGAGGACAACGGTCGGCCCCCCGTCACAGAGTGGACACCATCAGAGGCGCTGCCCCGCGTCAGGCCGGAACCGCCAGACGTGAATTCTCCTGACTGACCACGCGGTGCCTGTGCTCTTCCTCTCGCCCTTCCTGGGTCAGACGCAGAACCGCGGCCCGTGGCTGACGGCGTCCCGGAGGTGGCCCCCTCGGCGATACCTCCTGCGCTACCAGCGCTCACCGCGGATTCGCGCATCCCGAGGCGCTGCGCGTCTCCCGCCACCGGTCCACCGGGTGCCGCGCCAACGGCGCCGCCGGGCTCGTACGCCCAACGGCGCCCAGGAACGCCCCGGCTCACACCGCTGCCAGCGCCTCCTGGGTGGCCTCCGCCCATGACTCCACGTGCCATGGCGCTTCGGTCCTCTCCCATGACCGCCCCACGGGGTGCGCCGGCATTCTCCCCGCGAGGAGGGACCAGACGCTGTCCAGAACTGCCCGCGCCACCACCATTCGCCCCGCTTCCGGCAGCGGGAGGGTTCCCGCCGGTGCCCATCGACCGGGGCGCCATCACGCCGCGTTCCTCACCCATGACCGTCCCTCCCGGCAATCGGGGACGTCCGGATACGGTGCCGCCGCGCTGAGTGGTCGCGCCAGGAACACCGTTCTCCATGCCACTGCGGGGGCGATTCTGCGTCACGCCCGTTCCGGTGGTATCCGACTGCGGGGCCCCTGTTGTACCTCCACGCCCTGAGAGAGCCTTAGTTACCCCAGGGATCGCTGGCAGACCGGATGGGACGGGGCTGGAGGGAAGGCCGGAGTGCTCGGAAGCGGCGGAGATGGCGCCTCCCTGCGGCGGTGTTGTACCGGGCGCGGTAACGGGCGCGGTGGAGTCCACAGACGTACCGACCTGCGGGTCGTGCTGCGCGCCGCCAACAGTCGAGTGGGAGACTCCTCCCAAGCCCTGCTCACTGCCGCTGCTTCTCGTTGAAGAAGCGGAACCTACGCCACCTGCGCCATCCCCAGCTCTACCACCGCCCGACTGGTTGATGGCCGTGTAGCGCTCAATGATTCCTTTCTCCAAGCGCGGCGCATCCGGCACAAACCCCGAAGCCGGCCTGAAGTTAGGCAGTTCCTGGCCCTCGATACTCTCCCGAGCCGTGCGGTAATACGAGGCCAGCCGGTTCATCGCCGCCACCGCCGCTTCGCGGTCCGGGTCCGTCAGCACGGGAGCGTCCGTCGCGCCGCGTGCTGTAGGCGTTGCCGCGCTGTCCAGCTGAACGGAGTTGGTCTGCTTCGGCTCGGGCATCGTCTGTGCCTCCCACAGCGCCGTCCCGGCGTCCGAGAGGGCGTTGCCGGTGGTTGAGGCGAAGCGGGCCAGCTGGTGGCTCTGCTTGGCGGTGTCGTGGCTCCACTCGCGGAAGGCGTCGGCGCCCTCGCCCTGCCACTGCACGCTTTCGACGTGTGCCTTGAGTTCCGTGGCGATCTGCTCGATCTCCTTGCCTGCCTGTACCAGGCAGGCACCCGTGTACGAGATCTCCAAGTGGTTGCCGCCGGCCACCATGTCGTACAGGGCCTGGTGCGTCGCGTTCTCGAAGTTGCTGCTGCCGGACAAGCTGGAGTTCCCCGCCATCCTCTCTTCCTCCCCCTCGCGTCAGATGCCGTCGGCGCCGGCGGACCGGCCCTCGCCCGAGCCGCCCCCGGCAGAACCGGCGGGATCGGCGGGCCGCTGCTCCGGCCGTGGTTCCCGATACAGCTCCTGGGTGCGGCGTTGGATCGCCGCCAGGTGGTGCTTCACGTCGGCGTCGATGGCTTCGTATCCGTGCTCGGCGACCTGGGAGCCGATGCTCAGCGTCTCGATCTGGTCGCCGAACGCCTTGGAGAACGCCTCCAGTTGGGACAGCACCTTCTCGTACGCCGTCGCCAGGCCCTGTGCCTCGGCGAAACCCTGGCCGAAAGCAGCCGGGGCGATCCTGCGGTGGCCGAGCGTCCCCGCGTCCGCGTCCGACTGCTTCAAGCGCGCCAGCAGGTCATCCACCCGCTTCTTGAACTTGCCCAGCGTCTCGGCCTCGACGGCCAGACCGGCGCCCGTGCCCTGTGGCGCCACCCCGTTCACCTGCATGCCCGTGATCTCGTCGGCTCGCATGGCGTCCTTCCCCCCGGATGCTGCTACGCGTAAGTCACCAACGTCAGGAGCCACTCTATCCATCACCTCTGACAACGACCGTGCGTCTTGCGTCCATGCGTTCGGGGAGCTCTCTCTCCTATATTTCCGGGAGCGTAGCCGTTGGTGCCGTCCGGTTCATGGGCCACGGCCCCAGGGAAGTGAGTACGGCTACTCATTGACGTGCATCGCCCGCGGGGGCGCGTCCCCGCTTGCGCGCGTCTCGCCAGACGACCGCCGCGCCCGCGATCACCGCGACCGCGACGCCACCCGCCCCCAGCCCGTACGTCGCATACCGCACCAGCCGCTCCTGCGGGCTCTCCCCGTCGGGCCAGGCGGTGAGGTCCGGCGGTGTGGCCTTGGCCGGACCGCTGTTGGCGCTCGGGCGGTCGATGGGGCGGGCGTCATCGGTAAGGGCGCGCACGGGATCCACCACGCCCCAACCCACGAAAAGATCTCGGCCGTTGACGGTGCGTTCGGCGGTCTGCTCGATCTGGGCGACGATCTGGTACTCCTTCCAGTCCGGGTGCTTGGCCTTCAGGAGGGCGGCGACGCCGGCGACGTAGGGGGCGGAGAAACTGGTGCCGTTGTCCACGCACTGGCCGCCCTTGGGCACGGTGGAGACCATGTCCACGCCGGGGGCAGCCACTCCGATGAAGTCGCCGCTCTGGGAGAAGGGGGCGCGTTCGTTGTTGCGGTCGGAGGAGGCGACGGCCAACACCCCCTCGTACGACGCCGGGTAGGTGTCCTTGGGCCGGCCGTCGAGGCCGTCGTTGCCCGCCGAGGCGACGACGACGATGTTCTTGTGCCGGGCTTCCTGGACGGCGGCCGCCAGGTCTGAGTGGGGGGTCAGCGGCTTGGTGGTGTCCTGGGAGATGTTGATGACGTCCGCGTCGGCGGCGATGGCCTTGCGGATGGCCTGGGCCAGGGTGGCGGCGTTGCCGCTGCCCCTCTCGTCGTTCTGGCGGAGGGGGATGACGGTGGCTTCGGGGGCGAGCCCCACGAAGCCGGTCCCCGCGCGCGGGCGGGCGGCGATGATGCCGGCGACCTTGGTGCCGTGGCCCACCGGGTCGTACGTGCCGTCCGTCGGTGCCTGCGGATCCCCCGCCGTTTCAGTGCCGCCGTCCTTGGTGTGGTGCAGGAAGTCCCAGCCGTGTTTGGTGTCGACGGCCTCGGTCAGTTGCGGGTTGGTGTTGTCGACGCCGGTGTCGATGACGGCGACGCGTACCGGGCGGCCGTGCGCGTCCCGGCCCTTGGTGTCCTGCCACAGCTGGTCGAAGACGATGCGTTGCAGGGCCCAGGGGCGTTCCTTGATCTGTTGCTTCATGGGGAAGGTGCAGACGCCGTTCCCCTGCGGGGCCGGAGCCCCGTCCGCTCCGTCCGCGGCGTGGGCGGCCGCGGCCGGAGCCATGGGTGCGACGGTCCCGATCGGCGCCATGAGCAGGGCGGCCGCCGCCCATGCGGTTCGTGTTCTGCTCCGCACTGCGTCTCCCGTTCCTTCAGGAGCCCTGGGGCTGGCGGGCGGCGTTCGCGTCCAGCCGGGGTCCCATCGGCAGGAACTGCGACCAGTTCGCCGGGACCAGCACCGGTTCGATGTCCTTGTAGCCGAGAAGGACCTGTGCCCGGTTGGTCTCCGGCGAACGCGCGCCGGAGTCCTCTTGCCCGGCTGTGCCTGCGGTGCCGGTGCCGGATGGTGTGGCGCTGCTGTCGTTGTTCGTCTGGACGCCGTAGCGCAGGCCGGTGTCCGTGACGAGGAAGTGTGCCCCGGAGCCGGCGTTACCCGGCTGGATCTGCTGGTAGAACAGGCCCGTTCCCGGGGTGACGTACGCGCTGGTGCCGCCGTTGGCGATCTGCTGGGGGAAGTCCGCGCCGGCCCAGGTACTCAGCTCCGTGACCCCGGTCTTCGACACCGCGCGCAGCACACTGCAGACCGTGCCCCGGTCGCCCTGCGCCGTGGCGGTGTTGACCTGCTCGGCGACCCGCTGCGGCCACCGCTTCTCGGCGAACAGCTGCTGCGCCTGCGGGGTGAAGGACTGTGCGTCCACCTCGGTGGGGCGGTTGTGCTGCTCCAGCGGGGCCGTCCGCCGGGAGAACAGGAGCAGCTTGGCCACGAAGTCGGAGACGGGTACGACCTCGCCCTGGAGCACGACGTAGTGCTGGGTGCCGGCGCCGGTCGTCGCGCGCAGCACCATGCCGATGCGGTTCTCCCGTGTGCCGAGCCCCTTGACGCCGGCGGGCCGGCCGGCCGTTCCGGGCAGGGCGGGGAAGGCGATCGGGGTGCCGTCGTGGAGGGTAGCGAGCCAGTCCCTGGTGACCTGCTGGGGCTGCCGGCTGCCCACCAGGGCGCGGAGCAGCAGTTCCGTATCGCTGCCGCCGTCGATGAGGTACTTGGTGCCCTTCGGGTCGACCAGATAGCGGGCCCCGCCGGGCTCCCCGGATCCCCTGGCCTCTTGGACGTAGAGGGTCTGACCGCCGTGCAGCCGGCCCGGCCCGTCCACCTTGTCCGCGTCGCGGTCGGCGAAGAGGAAGGTGGCCTTCTGTACGGACTTGCCGTTGCCGCCGGGTTGTTCGCAGACCGCCCAGCGCTTGCTCTTCGCCGCCTCGGCCGCCTCCGGAAGACGGTCGGGGGCGTACGGGATACCGAGGGTCGGACCGTGCGGGAGTTTTCCGCTGTCCAGCTCGCTCTCCTCGGCCTTGAGGACGTCGAACCGGTCGGGTTTGAGGAGCAGCCGGGCGGAGGCCATGTTCAGGACGGGATGCAACTGCTTCTTGCCACCGGTCTCCAGCACCACGTACAGGGTGGCGGATGTGCTGCCCAGGATGACGTGTGCGCCGGGGGCGTCCCAGCCCTTGGGGGCCTTGGGGCGGAACATGCCCCAGGCGCCGAATCCGGCCAGGATCAGGGCGGCGATGACCAGGCCGGGCAGTGCCGCGCGCAGCGGGCTCGGGGCGCCTTCGTCCGTACGGTCCGGGGACGGCTGCAAGAAGGCGGCGACGAGCCGTTTCTTGGCGTAGGTGTAGCCGTTGAGCTCGTCCCGCCGTGATGCCATGACGCTGTACTTCCCCCTGTCTCCGCCGCGGCCGTTCCGCAGCCGTCCGGTCCTGCGTGTTCCCGGGCCCGGTGTCCCTGAAGTGCCCTCAGCCGCTGGTCATGCTCCGCACCTGGCTGTACAGGTCCAGGACCGCCAGGCACAGCGGCATCAGGGACAGCAGCAGGAATCCGTCGGCGAGATCGAGCGCCCGGCCCCAGAACGGCGTCAGCCCCTTCTTCGGCACGGTCAGCGCGCCCGTCGTCACCAGCGCCACCGCACCGATGACCACGAGGGCCAGCCACAGCGTACGCAGGTCCAGTGGAGTGCGGTCGCCCGTGAGGAAGTCGGTCAGCATCCCGGTGGGCGGGTTGAGGGCCACGCCCAGGATGAGGAGGGAGAGCGCGGCCAGGCCGGCGACGACCGCGCAGGCGACCTGGGCGGTGTAGCGGAAGAGCCGGGCGCGCAGCAGCGTCGCCAGGCCGGTGGCGAGGGCGAGGAGCTGCGCCCATGCGGAAGGGGCGAAGCCGAGGACGCCCGCGACGCCGATGAGGACCGCGCAGCAGCCGCCGAGCAGCCCCAGCAGCAGTTCATGGCCGCGGCGGGCCTGGGCGGCGACGCGCTCCTCGTCGACGGGCTCCAGGCCGACGGGCTCCTCACCACCCCTCAGCTCCGCCGTCGCCTCCTGCTCCTGGCTCAGACTGCGCGGGGTGACGTACCCGACGGGCAGCCGGGCCAGGCGCGTGGCCAGCCCCGGCAGGAAGGCCAGGAAGGCGATGACCACGGGCGCGCAGACGGCCGCGGCCTGGGCGGCCGTCGCCTCACTGATGACGGCGAAAAAGGTGGCGAGGGTGCCGACGGCCGCGGCGAAGGCGGCAGCGATGAACGGCGCGTCACCGGACGGCGATACCACGGCCAGGGCGACGGAGATGACGAGCACGGCGACACAGCCCAGCAGGAACTGCAGCCGCCCCGCCCCGTGTCCGGCGTCCGGACCGACGATCCCCGAGCCCGCGCACAGCACGACGGGCAGCGCTCCCAGGCCGAGGGCGACGGCTGACGGCTGGTCCCCGTAGACCCGGGCCCGAACCCCCGCGAAAGCGGCCAGCAGCACCCCGGCCGTGCCGGCGATCACACCCGGCAGGCTGTGCATGTCGTGCCGTACCGGGTCGGCGAACCACAGCACGAGGGCGAGGAGGGTGAGCAGCACCCCGACCCCGGCCAGGCCCGTCCCGCGCAGCAGGCCGTCGCTCCAGAGCCGGCGGTCGCGGGTGACGGCGGCGGCCACCGCATCGGAGACATCGTCGAAGACCGCCGGTGGGAGCGACCGCGAGAAGGGGCGCAGGTGCAGCATTTCACCGTCGACGACGCGCTGGCCGGCGAGTGTGCGGGCGCTGTCGAGCGCACTGCCGTCGGCGCGGAAGAGGTAGTAGCCGGTCGGTGCCCCCGGGGGCTGTCGCTGGCCGGTCAGGCGCAGGATCTCCGGGTAGATGTCGGAGACCGGAATGTTCTCGGGCAGCGCCACGTCGATACGGCTGTCGGGGGCGACCACCGCGACCCTGCGGAAGCCGGTCCCCGTACTGATGCTCACCGTGTTCAGCTCTGCCCCCATGCTCACCTGGTCATCCGGCCACTCGGTCAGGCGGCCGCCCGGCCACCCGACCGTCGCTGCGGTCGCTCCGTACGCGGCCCCTACCGGGGCGTCATCGTGCCACCGCGCCCTGCCGGCCACCGCCACTTTGCGTCACCGCGCCGCGAAGCCCTTCCCCGCTCTTCACATTAGTCGGCAGTAGGATCGCCTGACGCGGGGGGCGCCGTCGCCAGGGGGCGATCGGGACGGAACTTCCCTCCGTGCCGAGGGATTGATGCCCGGTGAGCCAGATCGTCGTCAAGCGCCCACCGCGGGCGCTGCCGCCCGGCCCCGCCACGGACGAGCTGCACCTTCAGGGCCCGCCTGAGCTGCCGCGCGGCCAGCAGGAGGGCGTGCTGATGCAGCTCCTGCCGATGATCGGTATGGGCTCGTCGGTGGTCTTCTTCTTCATGCCGGGCATGCCTTCTTTCATGCGCGTCATGGGCGCGCTGATGCTCCTCTCGACGGTCGGCATGGTCATCGCCCAGATCGTCCGCTACCGCAGAGGCACCCAGGGCGAGATGGCGCAGAGCCGCCGGGACTACCTCAAGTACCTGGCGCAGACCCGTCGGCGGATCCGCCGTACCGCCACTGCCCAGCGCAACGCCCAGCACTACGTGCATCCGGCCCCGGACCAGCTGTGGTCCATCGTGGCCGAGGGCAGCCGCGTCTGGGAGCGCCGCATCGGCGACGCCGACTTCGGACAGGCCCGCATGGGCCTGGGCACCCAGCAGCTGGCCACCCCGCTCATCGCCCCCGACACCGCCCCCGTCGACGAACTCGAACCCCTCACCGCCGGCATCATGCAGCGCTTCCTCGCCGCCCAGGGCTCGCTGCGCAACATGCCGGTCGCGGTCTCCCTGCGCGCCTTCTACCACCTCACGGTCTCCGGCGACCCGGCCTGCGCCCAGGGCACGGCCCGCGCCCTGATCGGCCAGCTCGTCACCCTGCACTCCCCCGCCGACCTCCTGGTCGCCGTGGTGGCGGCGCCCGGCGCCGTCGGGCGCTGGGAGTGGACGAAATGGCTGCCACACGCCCAACTGCCCGGCTCGGCGGACGGCGCCGGCACCCGGCGCCTGTTCACCGACGACCTCACCGAGCTCGAAATCCTCCTGGCCGGCCACCTGGCCGACCGCCCCCGTTTCAGCAGGGACGCCCCGCCCCTCCTCGACCGGCCCCATCTCGTCATCGTCCTGGACGGCGGCATGGTGCCCGCGGACTCCGCTCTCGCCGTCCCCGAGGGCCTCCAGGGCGTCACCGTCGTCGAGGTCGTCTCCGGCGAGCTCGACGAACCCCGCGGCGGCCTGTCGGTAACGTCCCATCCGGCCCGCCTGCGGCTGGAATCCGCCGTCTCCGCCTACGACGGCACCCCCGACCTGCTCTCCCTGGAACGCGCCGACACCCTCGCCCGCCAGCTCGCGCCCCTGTACGTGGACGGCACGGACGAGGACGAACCGCTGCTGGCCAACCTGGACTTCACCGACCTTCTCGACCTCGGTGATCCCGCCCAGGTCGACACCGCCCGCACCTGGCGCTCCCGCTCCCGGGCCGAGCGCCTGCGCGTCCCGGTCGGCATCGGCGAATCCGGCCGACCCGTGATGCTCGACCTCAAGGAGGCCGCCCAGAACGGTATGGGCCCGCACGGTCTGTGCGTCGGCGCCACCGGTTCGGGCAAGTCGGAGTTCCTGCGCACCCTCGTCCTGGGCCTTTCGGTCACCCACTCCTCCGAAACCCTCAACTTCATCCTGGCCGACTTCAAGGGCGGCGCCACCTTCGCCGGTATGTCCGCCCTCCCCCACGTCGCCGCCGTCATCACCAACCTCGCCGACGACCTCTCCCTCGTCGACCGCATGGGCGACTCCCTCCGCGGCGAACTCCAGCGCCGCCAGGAGCTGCTGCGCCAGGCCGGCAACTTCGCGGGCATCCACGACTACGAAAAGGCCCGCGCCGCCGGCCACCCCCTCGACCCGCTGCCGTCCCTCGTCCTCGTCATCGACGAGTTCAGCGAACTGCTCACCGCCAAGCCCGACTTCATCGAGATGTTCATCCAGATCGGCCGCATCGGCCGGTCCCTCGGCGTCCACCTCCTCCTCGCCTCCCAGCGGCTGGAGGAGGGCCGTCTGCGCGGCCTGGACACCTACCTCTCCTACCGCATCGGCCTGCGCACCTTCTCCGCCGCCGAATCCCGCGTCGCCCTCGGCGTCCCCGACGCCTACCACCTCCCCGCCGTCCCCGGCTCCGGCTACCTCAAATGCGGTACGGACGAGATGACCCGCTTCAAGGCCGCTTACGTCTCGGGCCCCGCCCGGTCGGCCGACAGTCACACGGACCGCGGCGCGGTCCCCGTCCAGCAGCGCGCGGCCCTCTTCACCGCCACGCCCGTCCCCGTCGCCACCGCTCCGGCCGCGCAGGCCGCTCCCGAGGCCCCCGGACAGACCGACGACGCCCTGGCCGACACCGTCCTGGACGTCATCGTCCGCCGCCTCGACGGTCAGGGACCGCCCGCCCACCGGGTCTGGCTCCCGCCCCTGGACACCGCCCCCACGCTCGACCAGCTCCTCCCTGCGCTGGCCACCACCCCGGATCGCGGCCTGCACGCGGGCGGCTCCCCCGCCGGCGGCCGCCTCACCGTCCCCTTCGGGCTGGTCGACAAGCCCTTCGAACAGCGCCGTGATGTCCTCCGCCACGACTTCTCCGGCGCCACCGGCCACCTCCTCGTGGTCGGCGGCCCCCAGTCCGGCAAGTCCACCCTCCTGCGTGCCCTCATCGGTGCCTTCGCCCTCACGCACACGCCCCACGAAGTCCAGTTCTACGGGCTCGACTTCGGCGGCGGAGCGCTGAGCTCCATCGCCGGTCTGCCGCACGTCGGCTCCATCGCCTCGCGCCTGGACCCCGAACGCATCCGCCGCACCGTCGCCGAGGTCGCCGGTATTCTCGCCCGCCGCGAGGAGTACTTCCGCACCCACGGCATCGACTCCATCGCCACCTACCGCCGACGCCGCGCCGCCGGCGACCTCCCCGACCAGCAATGGGGCGACGTCTTCCTCGTCATCGACGGCTGGGGCCCCTTCAAGGACGCGTACGAACTGCTGGAGCCGGTCGTCACCGACCTCGCCTCCCGCGGCCTCGGCTTCGGCATCCACGTCATCCTCACCGCCTCCCGTCACCTGGAAGTCCGCGCGGCCCTCAAGGACCAGATCCTGGGCCGGCTCGAATTGCGTCTGACCGACCCCATGGACTCCGAGTTCGACCGCAAGGCCGCGGCCAACGTCCCGGCCGGTGTCCCCGGTCGCGGCCAGACCCCCGCCAAGCTCCACTTCATGGGCGCTCTCCCCCACACCGGCAAGGCCGACAAGAACACAGAACTCGCGGACGCCACAGCCGAGTTCGTCCGTAGCGTGGCGGAACACTGGTCCGGGCCCGCCGCCCCCGCCGTCCGGCTCCTCCCCCACACCGTCCCCGCCGCCCGCCTCCCCAAGGGATCGGACCACCCCCACCTCGGCATCGCCCTCGGCCTCGACGAGACCCACCTCGAACCGGTCTACGCCGACTTCGAAACCGACCCCTTCCTCCTCGTCCTCGGCGAAAGCGAGTCCGGCAAGACCGCCGCCCTCCGCCACATCGCCCACAAAATCGCCGAACGCTATACCTCCGACGAGGCCAAAATCGTCGTCGGCGACTACCGCCGCACCCTCCTCGACGCCCTCCCCGCCGCGCACCTCCTCGAATACGCCCCCACCGACGACACTCTCGACATCCACCTGAACGCGCTCGCCGGTCTCATGGAGCGCCGCCGTCCCACCCCCGACGTCACCGCCCAGCAACTCCGCGACCGCAGCTGGTGGACCGGTCCCCGCTTCTTCGTCCTCATCGACGACTACGACCTCGTCGCCACCAGCACCAACAACCCGCTGGCAGTCCTGACCGACAAGCTCCCCTACGCCCGCGACACCGGCATCCACTTCATCCTCACCCGCACCACGGCCGGTATCTCCCGCGCCCTCTACGAACCCGTTCTCCAACGCTTCACCGAACTCGGCACCCAGGCCCTCATCCTCTCCGGTGACCCCAACGAAGGCGACATCCTCGCCAACGTCCGCCCCCGCCCCATGCCACCGGGCCGCGCCCACTACATCACCCGCAAGCGCGGCACTTCGCTGGTCCAGCTCGGCTGGCAACCCGACCTGTAGCCCACCGAAGCGGCAACCGGCGGCCGCGCCTCTCGACAGGGCCGCCGGTTGTATGACCTGCGAAGCAAGTCCGTACGGACCGGGGCCCCGGGGGAAGTCACCGCGCGTGTGCCGGCGTCGGCCGAGTCCGGCCGCCGTCGGGAGCGCGACGATCACCGGCTGCGTGACAGGGATCGACGGGGATGTACCGCCTTACCTCTGGCTGTACTTGAGCGTCGACGGGCTCGTAGGTGGGGTCGCGGCACCCGTTGATGACGCCCGAGGCTCGTGGCGGAGATCCGGGCCCCCGGACAACGGCTCCGGTCAGGCGGGTGCGGGCCGTTCGTTTCGCTCGGTGTGGTGGGCCAGTTCCGCGTGGGGGTCCGGTGTGCCCGGTGTCGGGGCGGGGTCGGCGTGGACCAGGGCGGCGGTGAGTTTCGGTACGGCGTGCAGCAGTGCGTGCTCGGCGCGGACCGCCACGTCGTGGGCCGCTCGGAGGTTCAGGTCGTCGCTGACGACGATGGCCGTCTCCGCGCGCAGCCTGTGCCCGATCCAGCGCAGCCGCAGTTCGCCCACGGCGCGGACGCCGGGGACCGCCAGGAGTGCCTGTTCCGCGGTGTCGACCAGTGCGGGATCGACGGCGTCCATCACGCGGCGGAACACCTCGCGTGCGACGTCGCGCAGTACCAGCAGGATCGCCGCGGTGATGGCCAGGCCCACGATCGGGTCGGCCGACCGCCAGCCCATGGCGGCCCCGCCCGCGCCGATCAGTACGGCGAGGGAGGTGAAGCCGTCCGTCCGGGCATGGAGTCCGTCCGCGACCAGGGCGGCCGAACCGATCTCGCGGCCGACGCGGACGCGGTACCGCGCCACCCACTCGTTGCCGAGGAATCCGATCACGGCGGCGGCGGCCACCGTCGGCAGATGGCTGACCTCTTCGGGGTGGAGCAGTCGGCCGATCGCGGTCCAGGCGGCGTACCCGGCCGAGGCGGTGATCGTCAGCACGATGACGATGCCGGCCAGGTCCTCGGCCCGGCCGTAGCCGTAGGTGTACCGGCGGTTCGCCGCCTTGCGCCCGAGGACGAAGGCGACGCCGAGCGGCAGAGCGGTCAGGGCGTCGGCGGCGTTGTGGACGGTGTCGCCCAGCAGGGCCACCGACCCGGACAGGGCCACGACCGCGCCCTGCGCCAGCGCCGTCGCGCCCAGGACGGCCAGCGAGGTCCACAGCGCGCGCATGCCCCGGGCGGAGGACTCCACCGCCCGGTCGATCTTGTCGGCGGACTCGTGGGAGTGCGGTCGCAGGAGGTGCGAGCCCATGAGCGGCCATCTCATGAGGTGCGCGCCCATGAGGTGCACGCTCCGGTGGCGCCAACGTGTCCAGGGGCGGGCTGCGGAGCGGTATGCCGCGGGCTGCTGGCCGCCGTCGTGCGAGTGGCCGTGATCGTGGTGGCTGTGATCGTGGTGGCCGTGGGGCTGGTCACGGCGGTTCTGGCCCTGATCGCGATGGCCGTAAGCCTGATCGCGGCGGTCATGGCCAGGTTCCTGGTCGTGCCCGTGGTGCTGTCGTGGTGAGTGGGCGTGTCCGTGGTGATCGCTCACGGGAGTCCGCCTTTCGACGTGGGGCAGAGCAACGGAGGCAGGAGGGGAGGGAGGGCGCTCGGGGGAAGGAGGAGCCGCACGGTGGGAGGTGGACGTGGGGAAGTGCCTACTCCATTATGTGCGTATGAGCGCACGCATGCACCTGGCATCTGCACACGGTTCGCACCCGCAAGACCCCGGCGCCGAGCAGTTCGCCCGCGCCGCCGAGGTCCTGGGCCTGCTCGCGGACCGCACCCGCCTCGCCCTGCTCCACACGCTCGGCCGGGGCGAGGCCGATGTGAGCACCCTGACCGGCGCCGTCTGCGCGGCGCGTCCGGCCGTCAGCCAGCACCTCGCCAAACTCCGCCTGGCCGGACTCGTCACCTCACGCAAGGACGGGCGCCGCGTCGTGTACGCCCTGCGGGACGGGCACCTCCGCCGCCTCGTGGCCGAGGCCCTCCAGCACGCGGATCACGACCTCTCCGGCCTCCCCGGACACGACTGAATCCGAGGCGAAACCTCCCACCGCGAGCTCAAGATCCACGGGACCTCCAGATGGCCGCCCCACTCACGACCGTCCAACCCCCGACCGCCCAACTCGGCGACAACGCGGCCGCCGCCGACTCCCTGAACAGTAAAGCGATTTGCCTAAGAGGTTTAGGCATACGCATACTGCGTTCAGGCAGATGAAGGGACGGCTATGGCCGCGCGCGTAGGACTGACCACGGAACGCCTGGTTCGGGCGGGGGCGGAACTGGCCGATGAAGTCGGCTTCGGTCAGGTGACCGCCTCGGCGCTGGCCAGGCGGTTCGATGTCAAGGTCGCGAGTCTGTACTCGCACCTCAAGAACTCCCAGGACCTCAAGACCAGGATCACCCTGCTCGCACTGGAGGAGCTCGCCGACCGGATCGCCGCTGCCGTGGCCGGGCGCGCCGGGAAGGACGCCCTGGCCGCCTTCGCGGATGTCTATCGCGACTACGCCCGGGAGCACCCCGGCCGCTATGCCGCCATCCAGCTCCGGCTCGACCCGCGGACGGCGGCGGCGAGCGCCGGGGTCAGGCATGCGCAGATGGCGCGGGCGATCCTGCGTGGCTACGACCTGCCGGAACCGGACCAGACGCACGCCGTCCGGCTGCTGGGCAGCGTCTTCCACGGCTACATCAGCCTGGAGATGGGCGGCGGGTTCAGCCACAGCGCCCCCGACACCCAGGAAACCTGGTCGCGGGTCCTGGACGCGCTCGACGCCCTGCTGCGGAACTGGCCCGCGCCCGGAACCCCGCCGACGCGGCATCCGCAGGCCGCCGACACACGGCCATGACACATCGGTGCGGCAGCGCCTCGCGCACCGGAGCACCACCACATCGACGCACCACCACACCGGAGCACCACCACATCGGCGCATCGCGCACCAACGCGCCCGCACTCCAGCGCACTTCGAGCATCTTGATCGACAGGTGAGAACAATGAACACCGAGCACAACTGGATCACCACGCCCATCACCACGGACATCCTGCGCGGCGCCCTCGAACTGGAACACACCGCACATGGCGTCCTGCCGCACCGGCTGCCCGCCCGCGCCCGTGCCCAGTGCTCCGACGAGCAGCTCGCCAGGTCGGAGTCCCAGCCCTCCGGTGTCCGGCTGGTCTTCCGGACCCGGGCCACCGCCATCGAGCTGGACACGGTGCCCACCAAGCAGGTCTACGTGGGCGCGCCGCCCCGTCCGGAGGGTATATACGACCTGCTCGTCGACGGCCGCCTGACCGGCCAGGCCACTGTGACCGGTGGCAACACCCTGGCCATCGACATGGCCACCTGGACCGCCGAGAGCCGGCCCGGCCCGCCCGGCACCCTCCGCTTCACCGAGCTGCCCGACGGCGACAAGGACGTCGAGATCTGGCTGCCGTACAACGAGACCACCGAACTCGTCGCCCTGCGCACCGACGCCCCCGTCGAGCCCGCGCCGGACCGGGGCCGCAGAGTCTGGCTGCACCACGGGAGTTCGATCAGCCACGGCTCCGACGCCGCCAGCCCCACCGCCATCTGGCCCGCGCTCGCCGCTTCCCTCGGCGGTGTGGAACTGATCAACCTGGGTCTGGGCGGCAGCGCCCTGCTCGACCCGTTCACCGCGCGTGCCCTGCGCGACACCCCCGCCGACCTGATCAGCGTCAAGATGGGCATCAATCTGGTCAACGCCGATCTGATGCGCCTGCGCGCCTTCACCCCCGCCGTCCACGGCTTCCTCGACACGATCCGCGACGGCCACCCCACCACACCGCTGCTGGTCGTCTCGCCCATTTTCTGCCCCATCCACGAGGACACCCCCGGCCCCACCGCCCCGGACTTCGCCACCCTCGGCACCGGGCAGCTGCGGTTCCGGGCCGCGGGCGATCCGGCGGAGCGCGCGAGCGGGAAGCTGACGCTGAACGTCATCCGGGACGAGCTGGCCCGGATCGTGGCGCAGCGGGCGGCCGAGGACCCGAACCTGCACCTCCTCGACGGCCGCGCCCTCTACGGTGCGGCCGACTCCGCCGAGCTGCCCCTGCCCGACGAGCTCCACCCGGACGCCGCCACGCACCGCCGCATCGGCACCCGCTTCGCTGAGCTGGCCTTCACCGCTACCGGACCTTTCACGGACAACAGCGCCTGACACCGATTTCCCCCCGCCGCCGCCCATGACCGGCGGGGGGGGAAGGCGGCAACTGGGTCGGTCGAACAGGCGAGTTGACGCGGGAAAGGGGGGCACTCCCGTCCCGTCCTTCGACCTCACGCTCCGCAGTGCCCTGGTTCGGCGCGCCTCGGGACGGGGCCCGGCGGACATCGCGGCGGGGGTGAACGGGAGGCCGGGGGTAGGGCTGGCTGGGGGGTCCGGGGGCAGGCGGCCCCCGGGGGTGAAGTGCAGTCCGCACCACCTCGGTTGGGGCGCTGGCCTCACTGCTTCTTTTCGGCTCTCGGACGAGCATTGAAGCGTTCACACGAACGGTCAAATGCCCGGCCCTGAGGGAGAAGAGGAACGCAGCCATGCCGCGTCTGACACGGAATGCGAAAGCATGAGCCTGGACGAGCGGACTCGTCCGCGAACCCTTCAGCTCAGCACGATCGGGAGCCGTACCCCGGTTCAGCGGGACCGCGCCATTGACGGGCTGCGGGCGCTGGCGCTGCTCGCCGTGCCGACCGGCCACTGGCTCATCGGCGGCTTCGTCCGCGATCCCGACACCTCGCTGCACAACGCCAGCCCGCTGTCGACGTTCGCTCCCCTCGCGCCCATCACCTGGGTGCTCCAGATGCTGGGCATCTTCTTCCTGGTCGGCGGCTATGCCTCCGTGCAGTCCTTCCGGCGCGCCGCCGAGCGGGGCGAGCCGACGGGCCGCTGGGTACGCGGCCGGCTGGCCCGCCTGCTGCGGCCCGCCGTCGGGGTCACCGCCGTCTGGGCCCTGCTGGCCCCGCTGCTGTACGTGGCCGGGGTGCCCGAGACGACGATCCACACGGCGGCGACGCTGGTCGTCCAGCCGCTGTGGTTCGTGTGCGTGTACGCCGTCGTGACGGTGCTGACGCCGTACTGCATGGCCGCCAACCGGCGGCTCGGGGCCTGGGCCGCGGCGCCGCTGGTGGCGACGATCGCGATCGTCGACTTCCTGCGCTACGGCCCGTTCGCAGACTCGATTCCGTACTGGGTCGGACTGATCAGCCTCTTCCCCGGCTGGATGTTCGCGTACCAGCTCGGTGTCTCCTGGGGCGAGAAGCGGCTCGGCCGGCGCGGTGCCTGGCTGCTTCTCCTCGGCGGTGCGGCGCTGTTCGCGGTCCTGCTGCTGGTCTTCCACTATCCGGCGAGCATGGTCGGTGTCCCCGGTCAGGACCGGACCAACTCGCATCCGCCGTCGCTGCTGGTCATCGCCCTGGCCGCCGCGCAGTCCGGCGCCGCGATCCTGCTGCGGGACCGGATCGCCGCGCTGCTCGAACGGCCCGTGCTGTGGGCGCCGGTCACGGCCGTCAACGCCTCGGCGATGACGATCCTCTGCTGGCACCAGACCGCGATGGTCGCGGCCGCCCTCCCGGCGTCGTACCTGGGTGCGGTGCACGGTCTGACCACGTCGCCGGACTTCGCCGCCTGGATGCTGACCCGGTTGCCGTGGCTGCCGCTCTTCGCCGCGATTCTCATCCTGATCGCCCAGGTGACCCGGAGGTTCGAGTTGCCCTGGACGGGAGTGACCCGCACCACCCGAATACTCGCAGGGGGGCTGGCCGTCGGCTTCTCCGCCTTCGCCCTCTACCTGCTCTGAGGGGAGCGGGACGGGGCAGGAGAGAAGGGGGAGAACACTTCGGGCGCCCGCCTCGGGATGAGGGGGCGCCCGAAGTGTTCGCGCGCGCCGTCGAGTCCAGCCGCGGTCTCCACAGCCGGTCGGGCTTTCGCGGAGCGGTCCGTATCCACATTCCGCATTCCGCGAGCGGTCCGGTGCCGTCAGCCGCCGAGCATCTCGGCGACCCGGAACGCGAGGTCGAGGGACTGACTGTGGTTGAGCCGGGGGTCGCAGGCGGTCTCGTACCGGCGGGGCAGGTCCTCGACGCCCACGGCGCTGCCGCCGCCGACGCATTCGGTCACGTCGTTGCCGGTGAACTCCACATGGATGCCGCCGGCGTGCGTGCCCAATTGCTGGTGGACCTCGAAGAAACCCTGGACCTCGTCGAGGATGACGTCGAAGCGGCGGGTCTTGTGGCCGCTGGGCGTCTGGTAGGTGTTGCCGTGCATCGGGTCGCAGACCCAGGCGGCCCGCGCGCCGGCCTCGACCGCCTTCGTCACCAGGGCCGGCAGCCGGTCGCGTACCCGCTCGGCGCCCATCCGCGCCACGAACGTGAGCCGGCCGGGCTCGCGGTGCGGGTCGAGCCGGTCGAGGTAGCCGAGGATGTCGTCCGGCCGGGTGTCCGGGCCGATCTTGACGGCGACGGGGTTGCGGATCCGGCTGAGGAAGTCGATATGCGCGCCGTCCGGCCGGCGGGTGCGCTCCCCGACCCAGACGAGGTGGCCGCTGGTCGCGTACGGCAGCCCGGACCGCTCGTCCGTACGGGTCAGCGCCCGCTCGTAGTCCAGCAGCAGCCCTTCGTGGCTGACGAAGAACTCGGCGGTCTGCACACCGTTGGGCTCCACCCCGCAGGCGTGCATGAACAGCAGGGTGCGATCGATCCCGTCGGCCAGTTCCTCGTAGCGCCCGGCGGCGGGCGAGTCGGCGACGAACCCCCGGTTCCAGGCGTGCACTTGGCGCAGATCGGCGAAGCCGCCCTGGGTCAGGGCGCGGACGAGGTTGAGGGTAGTGGTCGACGCGTCGTACATCCGGCGCATCCGGCGCGGGTCGGGTCGGCGCGCGGCCGCGGTGAACTCCAGACCGTTGACCGCGTCGCCCCGGTAGACCGGCAGCGTGACACCGTCGCGGGTCTCGGTCGGCCTGGAGCGGGGCTTGGCGTACTGGCCCGCCATCCGGCCGACCTTGACGACCGGCATCGACGCGGCGTACGTGAGCACCACCGCCATCTGGAGCAGGGTGCGCAGCTTGCCGCTGATCGCGTCGGCGGAGGTCTGTCCGAAGGTCTCCGCACAGTCGCCGCCCTGGAGCAGGAACGCCTCACCGCGCGCCACCGCCGCCAGCCGCTCCCGCAGCCGGTCGCACTCCTCGGCGAAGACCAGCTGGGGCGCGGCTCTCAACTCGGCCACCACGGCGTCGCGTTCGGCCGGGTCGGGCCACTGCGGCTGCTGGGCGGTGGCGAGCGGGGCGTCCACCGCACCGGCCGGGCCCGGCAGGGGCGCGGGGCGCGGCGGGGCGATCCGCGTCGAACCGATGTGGCCCTCTTGTGCGGGTTCCTTCATCACAGCCCCCAGAATGAGTTCGGGTTCAATTCCGTTACGTGTGTGCTGTCAGATGTGTGCCGTCAGGTAGGGCGCGCGTCCGGCCCGCTCCGTGCGCCACGGGTCTGGCTCCGCTCACTGCGCGGCTGTTTCACTCACCGTGTTCACTTGCCGTGTCCACTTGCCGTGCCGCTTCACCGGTCATCCACCGGATCTGCCGCCGGCCCCCTCATCTTCCCTTGCCCCTTCTCTTTCCTCTCCCTTTTCGCCAGCTTTTCCGCGGCTTTTCACCGGCCGCCGTCCCGCTGACGGGGAATGCCCGCGAACCCGAGGAGTTCGGATGCCGGGCAACGCACCGGTAAACGCCGCCGGATAGGTGGCGGACCACACGCGCACCACCGCTCCCCCCTGGCTCCGCCGACTCCCCCGTCCCGGCCCTTTCCGTGCAGGTCACCGCGCCTCCGCTGCCTGCGCACGACCCGCCGGCACTGTATGTGCCGCTGACCGGGGCGGCGGGCCGACGCCCGGCGTTCCTGCCGGAGAATCTCGCCGGGCGTGGGCGGACCGCCGCCCGGCGGTCGTCGGGCACGGCCGGCTCACCGGGGTCCGGCTCTTCGCCCGGCACATCGAGGTCGACGGCGCGGCCACGCTGCGTCCCGCGCCGGGCACCGCCGCCGAGCCGTGCGACCTGGCCCACGCCGAAGGTCCCGGCACCGGAGCCGACGAAGGCCGCGACCGGTTCGGCTGCACCCGCTCCGCGCAGGTGTGACCGCTGCTGCGGGCCGCGCGGGAACTGTCCACCGCGGACCGCGGACCACGAACTGCCAGGCGCCGGGTGCGCGTTCGGCTTCCTGGCCCCTCTCCGCTACGAGGCCGCCCGGCACCGGGAGCCGCTGCCCGCGCGGGAGGTGTTGCGCGGCGGCCCGGACGCGACGCCGACGCTCTTCCGGGAGACCGTCCGGTACGGCCAGGAAACCGGCGCGGTGCGGCTGCCGACCTCGGTGTGCGACGCCTTCCCGCCCGTCGCCTTCCCGACGTGGCCGCCCACGCAGCGCGCGCCGCCGCCCTGGCCGGCCGATCCGGCTGCCTGACCCGAAGCGCCCGCCCCACTCTCCGTCCGGGCCGGTGTCGAGCGCGCCACCTTCCTCCGCCGGGCCGAACGGCGCCTGGCGCACATCCGTCGTCGGTCAGCAGCGTCAGCGACCGGTCGTTGGTGGCGATCTCGTGCACGACGATGACCGGTACGTAGTCCGCGCGCCGACGATCAACAGCCTTACCCGCAGCGGATATTCGTCGGTTGGTGACAATTCCCGCACCGGCCGCCTGGACGCGGGTCCGGTTCAGACGGGCGGGACCGGTTCGGCGCGCAGTGCGGCGAGGCTCTCCTCCGGCGGGCGGAACTCCGGCCGACAGCAGCCCTCCGCCTCGCGGTGCACGGCGCCCGGCAGCCGGTGCCGGCGCACGACGGCGGCCGACGCGGCCCGGAGCGCGGGGACTTCCAGCGCGCCCGAGAGCCGTACCGAGACGGTGTGAGTCCGACCGACCCGCGTGTCCTGGAACGGTTGAGGAACCGGAGCCTTTGCCGGACGGGCGACAGTCCGGCCGCTCCGTCCGTGACTTCCGCAGGTTTTCCGGCCGTGTTTTCCCCGGCCGCTGCGTCTTCCGCGCCTTCCACGCCTTCCACGCCTTCCGCAGATCCCAGGACTTCGCTTGGTCCCGTTCTTTCCACAGGAACAATGTTTTCCACGAGACCAGCGCTTTCCGCGAAAGCAGGCTGGCACCGGGAGTTCAGACAGCCAGAGACATCAAGTGGCAGGCAAATAGCGCCGGTTGGCGCGGTGCCGGGCCCTGCGCGGCCGCCGGGCGCCCGTCGGGCCGGGGCAGGACCGGGGCAGCGCGACAGCCGACGGTCCCGCTCCCGCGGAGCCCGTCGGCCGTGATGTGCGCCACCGGCCGTGGTGCGCGCCGTTGTCCGCCGTCCGGCGCAGCGCTATTCGCGCATACCGATGGCGTCCACCGGGCGGGTGCGCAGCGCCATCCTGGTCGGCAGCAGTACCGCCGCCGCGGCCAGCGCCGAGGTCGCCGCGACGATGGCCAGGTACAGCAGCGGCGGGATGTACGGCACCGGCGAGGACGTCAGCCCCAGGCTCACCGTCATCAGGGGCAGCAGCGGGACGACGGTGCCGGCCACCACGGCGATCAGGATGACCATCAGCGTCTCGGTGCGCATCATCCGCATCACCTGCTCGGGCGTCGCCCCGACCAGCCGCAGCAGGGCGAACTCCCGGGTCCGCCCCAGTGTCGTCATCACCAGTGTGTTGGCGACCGCGACCGCGATGTAGCCGAAGACGAGTACCAGCGGCAGGGCGCTGCCGAACAGTCCGGCCGACGCCGTCCGCTGTTCGGCGACCGGCAGCCCGCCCTCGTCCATGACCTTCAGGCCCGGGTACTTCCTGCTGGTCTCCGCCAGTTCACCGGCGACCTGCTGCTTGTCCGCGCCCGGCGCGAGCCGTACCAGGACGGAGTCGTCCAGCCGTGCGGAGCTGTGCGCGATCACCGCTTCGTGCGGCAGCGTGACATCGCCGAAGCCCAGTCCGCGCCGGTAGACGGCGACGACCCTCGCCTCCTGCCGGGCGCCGTCGGGCAGGTGCAGCCGCACCCTGTCCCCCACCCCGGCCCCCAGGGTGCTCGCCGCGCCGTCGCTGAGCGCGACCGTGTCCGGGCCCTGGCCCAGGCCCGCCAGATCGCCCTTGTCGACCTGGAGATCGAGGAGCCTGTCCAGCTTCCGCGGCGTCACGCCCTGCGCGTCGTAGTCGAAGATTTCCGGGGAGTCCAGCAGCTTGCGGGAGGCGAACAGCTTGATCCGTACGGTCCCGGCCGCCGCCTCGACGCCCGGCAGCCGCCGGATGTCCTCGGTGGCGGCCGGCGGCACACCGCCGGCGTCGCTGCTGAGCGTGTAGTCGGCGATCACCCCGGCCGCGGCCTGCTCCTCGGCCGCCTCGGAGGTGGTGGTGGGGATGAACAGCTGGACGGAGGCGAAGCCGATCGCCAGGATCAGCGGCCCGATGCCGGCGGCCAGCCGGCGGGCGTTGGCCCGGGTGTTGGCGACGGCCAGACGGCCCAGCGTGCCGAACCGCCGCTGGAAGGGCCGCGCCAGCAGCCGGGTCGCCCGGCCCACCACCGGCGGCGCCAGCATCAGGATGGCGATGACCATGACGAGGCCGCCGCTGCCCGCGCCCGCGACGGCGAAGATGCTGCCGAAGAAGAGCGGCAGCAGCGAGGCGGCCAGCCCGAGCACCAGCAGCAGTACCCCGAAGGCGATCCGGGCCCGGCCCAGTGTCGGTTCCTCGGTCCCTGACCGGCTCAGCGCCTCCACCGGCCGGATCGACACCACCTTGCGGGCCACCGCGAACCCCGCGACCTGCGCGGTGAGCACACCGATGGCCACCGCGGCGAGCATCGGGACGGGACCGTAGGAGAACGCGAAGTCGCCCGGTACGACGCCGATGAGGGAGAGTGCGCCGCGCAGCACCTCCGCCGCCGGCACCCCTGGCAGACAGCCCAGCATCGACGCCGGCAGCGAGATCACCAGCGCCTCACCGGCGATCATCTTGTGGATCTGCCGGGGCGTCGCGCCGACCGCCCGCAACAGCGCCAGTTCCCGGCGCCGTTGGTGCACGCCCAGCGCCAGGGTGCTGCTGACCACCAGCATCGTGATCAAGATGACCGTGCCGCCCAGCGATCCCGCGAGCTCCTTGAGCCTGCCGCGCGCGGCGGCCACGTCCGGGTTCTCCACGCCGCTGCGCCCGTCGCCGGTGTAGATGTCCACCGGGGTCCCGCCGAGCTTCTTGCCGATCCGGTCGGCGAGTTCCCCGGGGTCGGTGCCCTTCGTGGCGAGCACGCCGATCGCCGAGACCTGGTCGTCGCGGCCGTAGAGCTCGCGGGCCTGCGCGTCGGAGAAGAACACCGGCGGACTGCGCAGTGTGCCGCCGGGCCCCTGGTAGGCGACCACGCCGACGACCTTGAATTCGGCGGCCGCCCGGGTCGTCGCCAGCCGCACCGTGCCGCCGGTGGCGACACCGGCCCGGTCGGCGAGGGACTTCTCCAGCACGACCTCACCGGGCCGCTCCGCGCCGCGGCCGCCGACCCGGGCGAACGGGCCGAGTACGGAACCGGCCCAGGTCGTGCCCAGGGTCCGCCGGTCGTCGTCGCCCTTGAGGATCTCGCCGTCCTTGCCGACCAGTTCGGTGGGGAAGCGCAGATCGGCCACCGCCCGCCGCACTCCGGGCACCGACGCCGTGGTGCCGGCCAGGGAGCGTGCCACGCCGACCGGGCCGGGCAGGCTCCTGGTCTTGGTGTTCCGGCCCTCGGTGACCGAGAACTCCTGCTTGCCCGCCACGACCACCGCGGCGGCGCCGTAGCGCTGCACCGGGACCCCGGAGCCGATACCGGACTGGAGGATGACGCCGAACGCGGTGATCAGGACGGACGCCCCGAAGAGCGCCACGAACGCCCCCACGAAGCCGCTCTTGCGCTCCTTGACCGTCTTCAGTACGAGGCGGAACACGGCTCACCACTCTCCCAGGCGGGTCATCCGCTCGGCGATCCGGTCCGGTGTCGGCCCGGTCAGCTCCTCCGCGTACCGGCCGTCCGCCAGGAACACCACCCGGTGCGCGTAGGAGGCGGCGACCGGGTCGTGGGTGACCATCACCACGGTCTGGCCCGTCGAGTCGACGATGTCCCGCAGCAGTTGCAGCACCTGCCGGGCGGTGCGGCCGTCCAGCGCGCCGGTGGGCTCGTCGGCGAAGACCACCTCGGGCCGGGCGGCCAGCGCGCGGGCGATGGCGACGCGCTGCTGCTGGCCGCCGGAGAGCTCGGACGGCCGGTGGGCGAGCCGGTCGCCCAGCCCCACCTGGGACACCACCCGGTCCAGCCAGGCGCGGTCCGGCTGCCGGTCGGCGAGCATCAGGGGCAGCGTGATGTTGTCCGCAACCGTCAGCGCCGCCATCAGGTTGTACGCCTGGAAGACGAACCCGACGCGTTCCCGGCGCAGCATGGTCAGTTCGACCTCGGTGAGGTCCGACAGGTCCGTGCCGCCCAGCACCACGGTGCCGGCGTCCGGCCGGTCCAGTCCCGCCGCACAGTGCAGGAACGTGCTCTTGCCCGCGCCGGAGGGCCCCATGACCGCGGTGAACGAACCGCGCAGGAAGCCGAGGGAGAGATCGCGCAGGGCGTGTACGGCGCCGGCGCCTCTGCCGTAGGTCTTGCGGACGCCGTCCAGGCGTACGACCTGGTGGTTACCGTCGGCCGGGCCGCCGCCGGTGCCGTGTCCCGGAGGCGTGGCCTCGTTCGCACGGGAGGCCATGGCCCGTGCCGCCTCGGCCCGTGCCGCCCGTTCCCTTCTGCTCACATCCGGTCCTTCGCTGCGCGGTCGTCCGTCGTGCCCTGCCGATCAGCACGCTAGGTTCCCGGCTCCTCGGGAACCACCGCGTGGACTGGAGGGTGAAAGGTGCAGTTAAGTGCCCCCTCGGCCGCCCGAAGGCGCCGGTCAGGCCCCGGACCGGTGGCGCGGGGCGGCCGTCCCCGGGCCGGTCTCCGCCGCCGGTGGTACGGTGCTGACGCCGCTGCTCCGGGGGGTTCAGTCATCGATGTCCACGCCCCTGTTCACCGCGTCGCGCCGGCTGCTCCGGCCGCCGTTCAGGGAACTGCTCCGGCAGATCTTCCGCCGCTTCCCGCCGTCCGCCGGTTACGTCCTGGTGTGCCTGGGCACCGGCCTCGCCGGGCTGCTGGCGCTCTACGCGCTCGCCATCGTCTTCGCCCTGTGCCTGGTGGGTACGGGCTTCCTGCTGCTGCCCACGGCGTTGCGCGCGCTGCGCCGGTTCGCCGAGTTCCACCGCCGCCAGGTCTCCCGCCAGTTGCGCGTCGGCGTGGCCACCCACTACCGGCTGCCGGAGGACGGCGCGCCGCCCGGGGCGCCGCCGTCGCTGCGCGATCCGGCCGTGCGCAAGGACCTCGTCTGGCTGCTCGCGCACAGCGTGCCGGGCACGCTGACCTGTGTCGCGGCGCTGATCGCGTGCGGCCGCGCGGTCAACTGGCTCTCCGCGCCCGTGTGGTGGCGGCTCGCACCGCGCGAGCGGGGCTCCATCATCATGATCACGGTCGATTCCTGGCCGAAGGCGATCGGCGCGATGGCCGTCGGGGTGGGCTACGCGGTGGCGGCCGCCGCCGTGCTCTCGCTGCTGGCCCGGCTGCACGCCCTGGGGTCGCGGCGGCTGCTGACCGCCCGTGCCCGGGTGCCACTCGCCCAGCGGGTCAAGCACCTGTCCGTCACCCGCGCCGAGGCGCTGGACGCGCACGACGCCGAACTGCGCCGCATCGAACGGGATCTGCACGACGGCGCGCAGGCCGGGATCGTCGCCGTCTCGCTGCGCCTGGGCCTGATCCGGCGGGCGCTCAAGAACCGGCCCGAGCAGGTCCCCGAGATGGTCGAGGCGACCCAGCAACTGACCCAGCAGGCACTGGACTCGCTGCGCCAGCTGGTGCGCGGGATCTATCCGCCGGTACTGATCGACCGCGGTCTGGTGGACGCGGTCCGGGCGCTGGCCGCGCTCTCCGCGGTGCCCACGAGGATCGATATCGATGAGCGCGCGGCGCCGCTGCGCGCACCGGCGGCGGTGGAGGCGGCGGCGTACTTCGTCATCTCCGAGACGATGACGAACATCGCCAAGCACAGCGGGGCGGACAGCGCCCTGGTGTGGCTGCGGATCACCGAGCGGGGCATCTCCCTCCGGGTGGAGGACAACGGACGCGGTGGCGCGTCGGAGCATGCCGGCAGCGGGATCATGGGCGTACGCCGCCGGGTCGCGGCCTTCGACGGCAGCACCGAGCTGACCAGCCCGCCGGGCGGCCCGACCGTACTCAGAGTGGAGATTCCATGCGGATCCTGATCGCCGAAGACAACGCGCTGCTCCGGGAGGGGCTGGTCCTGCTGCTGGCCGGCGAGGGCCACGAGATCTGCGCCACCGTCGACAACGGTGACGATCTGCTGCCCGCGCTGCTCGAACACCGCCCCGACGCCGCGGTGGTGGACGTCCGGCTGCCGCCCACCTTCCGCGACGAGGGCCTGCGCGCGGTCGTCGCGGCGCGCCGCGAAATCCCGGACCTGCCGGTACTGGTGCTGTCGCAGTACGTCGAGCGGGCGTACGCGGCCGAGCTGCTGGCGCAGAGCGCCTCCGGCGTCGGCTATCTGCTCAAGGACCGGGTGGGGCGTACGGAGGAGTTCCTGGAGGCGCTGGAGCGGGTCGCGGCCGGGGGGACGGCGATGGACCCGGAGGTGATCTCCCAGCTGATGATCCGCAAGGCGGGCGACGATCCGCTGGGCTCGCTCACCCAGCGGGAGCGGGAGGTGCTGGCGCTGATGGCCGAGGGGCAGAGCAACAGCGTCATCGCCGAATCCCTGTTCATCGTCGAGAGTTCGGTCAACAAGCACATCGGCAACATCTTCACCAAGCTCGAACTGCCGGCCCCGGCCAACGGACACCGCCGGGTGCTGGCCGTTCTGGCGTATCTGCGGGCCTGACGGGGGCGGGGGCGGCGGGGGTCACCGTCGGTGGCGGCGGCCGGTGCCGGTGGCTGGTGGCCTGTGCCGGTGGCTGGTGGCCGGTGCCGGCGGTTGGCGGCCGGTGCCGGTGGCCGGTGGCCGGTGGTCAATGGCCGGTGGTGTACGGGACCGGCGGCCGTCCCGCGCCGTGGTGGGCGCTCGGCCGGTGCCCGTCTCCGGTGCGGGGAGCCGGGGGGAGATCCGGATCGTCCGTAGCTGCCTCAACTCCCGCTGTCCGAGGGTCCGTTCGGCAATTCCCAGACCGTTGAGCGCTTGCGGCGAGTCGGCCCTCGCACGTCAGATGCGGGTCGATGTGGAGAAGACCGGGCTCGCCGGGCGGCGAGCCGACCACGTGGCTCTCCCGGGGTTTCTCCGCCGGAGTCATCGGTGAGCTCGTCGGCCATCCCTGACCATCCCGCGAACGGCCCCTCGCCCGGGGCCTGATCGCCGGCCTGCGACATGGACCGCGCCACGTCGAGGTGCAGTTCTCTGCTACCTCGCTTCGGGAGTGTGCCCTACTGCGCCCGGCCGCCCGGCGGCGCAGGATGGAGTCATCGCAGAGCCCGCCACCGCGGGCGGCGGACCACGACAGGAGGCCGTCAGGTGACACCGAAGGAGTCAGGGCCCGTAGCAAGGAGGCGCCGTGAACGGGCCGGTGCCGTGGTCGCCGCGGTGATCACCGCGGCGGCACTGACCGTGGGACTGGCCGGTTGCCGCGACGTGAGCGCCAAGACCGCCGACCGCGTGGAACTGTGCGCGAAGATCGTGGGCAAGACGTTCACCAATCCGTTTCCGAACGATGCGGAAAAGACGAAGCGGGACATCAGGAAGCGCGCCGACGAGCTGGACGAGATGGCCAAGGAAGCGCCGGACGAGAAGCTCCGTCAAGCCATCGAATCGACCGCGGAGAAGATGCGCAGCGCCGAGGTCAAGGGCAAGGGCACGAGCCGCACGGTCCTCGGGTACATCTCCGAGCAGAACGACCGGCTCAAGGACCTGCGCCACACCTGCCTGAACCGCGACGACTACAAGTAACGACGACTACAAGTCACCCCGTGAACGGGTCCCGGCCGACGCGCGGCCCGCTGCTCGCGCGTCGCCGGCACCCGCTGCCGGGCTCCTTGGGTCTCTTCCGTCACCCGAGGGCCCGGCCCCCCTTCCCAGCACCGAATCACCGAACCCAGCGTCAGGAGCAGTCATGCCGGACTCCAGCGATTGGAAGCCGACCAAAGAGCGCCCCATGTGGCCCTGGATCGTGCTCGCCGTCGTCGCCGTCGGCGTCGTCATCAATGTCCTCCTCACGATCTGAGGACGGCGCCCGCCCCCACGTCCGAGAGCACCGTCCCCGCACGGCCGCACACCCCCTGCCGAATCCGGTGCAGGGGGTGTCTGCGGAGCGGTCAGCGCTCCCAGCCGCCGGGCCGGTCCGCCCCGCGCCCCACGGCGCCACGGCTCTCCCGGGAGGGGAGCACCGCCGCCGCGATCACCAGGAACACCGCGCCGCCCACCACGTTGAACAGCCCCTGTCCCAGGTCGGTGAAGTGGAAGGCATCCGACGGGACCGCCTGGATCTGCTGGACCAGGAAGAGGCCCCCGGTGGCGAGGCCCAGCAGCGCGGACACCGCCAGCACCGCCCGGGAGCGAAGGCCCAGGCCGAGCAGGGCCAGCGCCGCCGCGAGCGCCAGGGGCAGCAGCATGGAGGTGGCGAGCGCGGCGGTGCCGCCGTCGTGCAGCCCGGTGATCAGGTCGGTCACCGGCACCGACCGGGGATCGCGGCCTCGGTACCAGGGCTGGAAGGCACTCGCCACCAGCGCCGCACCGCCCACGAGGGTGATGAAGATCGTCGCCGTCAAACGTGCCATGGAAAGGAACTCCTGCTTCTTGTCATCGGTGGATCGTGGGGTCGGTTGTCGGTTGTCGGTCTTCAGCCGTCGGTCGTCAGTCATCGGCCGTCGTACGCCGGACGCCGGTCTGTCGTGGTGCCGTGGTGCGGGCCGTCGGCCGACGCCATGGCGTGGTGCCGACCGATGCGGTGCCGGCCGTCGTTCTCGGTCAGCGCCCCGTCGATGCCCCGTCAGCCCTCGGCCGGTGCGTCATCAGCGGCCGCCAGGACCGGCCGGGTGCCGGCTGCGCAGGACGGATCTGGCGGGCAGGAGGTAGCCGGCGGCGGCCGTCAGCACGGCCGTCCCGACGATCAACGCCGCCTGGCCGGGCGGCAGATAGGGGAGCGAGCCGGTCAGTGAGAAGCTGAGCGCGGTGAGCGGGATCGCCGCCGCCAGCCCGCCGACGACCACCCCGACGGTGATCACCATCGCCGCCTCGGTGCGCAGCATCCGCCGTATCTGACGGCGGCTCGCGCCGACCAGCCGGAGCAGCACCAGCTCCTGGCGGCGGCCCACCATGATGAGCGTCAGCGTGCTGAGCACGGCGATGGCCGTGAAGCCGCCGATCACCCCCACCGCGAGCATCGTGATCACCTGTCCGAGACCCCGGTCCTCGGCCTGGAGGTGTTCGCTCCGCGGTCCGGTCACCACCGTGGTGGACACCGCGGCGGACGCCAGCCGCTCGGTCAGCGCCTTGCGTACGGACCCCGGATCGGCGCCCGGCTCCAGGCCCAGCAGGATGCGGGAGTTCAGCGGCGCGGCGAGATGCGGTGCCAGCTCCTGGGACGCGAAGAGGAAGTCGCCCAGTGCCAGGGAGCGCTGGTAGATGGCGGCCACCTTCAACGGGACCGCCGCACCGTCGCCGTAACGGATCGTCACGGTTGAGCCGATCGCGAGGTCCAGCGAGCGCGCCCGGTCGCTACCGACCGCGACCGTGCCCTTGCCCAGGTTCTTCAGATCGCCGGAGGTGACCGCCGGGTCGAGGGTGGCGGGCAGCGCCGCGGGCCGTACGCCCAGCACCGGCAGCCGGTCCAGCTTCGGCTGGCCGTCGAACTCCTGGGAGGCCAGCACGACGGTGGAGTGCAGCACACCGGTGGCCGAGGCCACCCCGGGCGTCTGCCGGGCCCGGTCGACCGCCGCCTCCGGCAGGCCCGCGCCGTCGGTGGTCACCGCGAGCTGGGCACGCATCGCCTGCCCGGCCTGCTCGGCGCCCAGCCGGTCGATGGTCGCACCGGCCGAGAGCTGCACCCCGATGAAGGCCACCACCAGCGCGATCGGCGTGATCGCGGCGCCCAGGCGGCGGGCGTTGGCGCGCGCCGCGGCGGCCGCCAGATAGCCGCCGGGACCGCCCAGCCGCCGCGCCGGTGCTCCCAGCAGCCGCGTCGCGCCGCGCGCGATCCACGGGCCGAGCAGCGCGCACGCGATCACCAGGGCCAGCGTCGCGCTGCTGGCCGCCATCGCGGCGAGTTCCCCGAATTGCAGCGCCGCCGTGGCTGCCGCGGCGAGGCCCAGGGCCAGCAGCACCACACCGGTCACGGTGCGTCCGCGCGCCGGCCGCGCCGGTTCGCGCTGCGCCTCGCCCATCGCCTCGGCCGGCCGGACCTTGGCGATCCGGCGGCAGGAGAGGGCCGCGACCCCGCGGGCCGCCAGCACGGTCAGCGCCGCGGTGATCAGCGGTACCGCGAACAGCCACAGGGGGCTGGGCAGTTCGAGTCCGGTCGGGACCGCGCCGCGTGAGCGCAGCATCGAGACCAGGGTGAGGAAGACCGGTGCCGAAACGACCGCGCCGACCAGGGCCGCGGCCAGCGCCACCACCGTGATCTCCCGGCTCACCGTGGCCCGCAGTTGCCGCGGGGTGGCGCCGACCGCGCGCAGCAGTGCCATCTCTCGCGAGCGCTGGTGCACCGCCTGCGCCACGGTACTGGCGACCACCAGGCCGGCGATCATGAGGACGATGCCGCTGACCGAACCCATCAGCATCAGCAGGCTCGTACGGCTGGGCGCCACCGCGAGGAACTCCGGGTCGCCGCGCCCGTCGCCGGTCAGTACCCGCAGGGCGCCCGAGTCCTCCTGGTAACGGTCGGCGGCCGCCGCGTCCTTGACGGGCGCTCCGCCGTCCAGTGCCCGGCGCAGTCCGGTGTACAGCCGGTCCGCGTCCACTCCCGGGTCGGCCAGCACGCCGATGGCGTCGGTGGTGTCCGGGTGCCCGGCCAGCTGCCGGGCCTGCCGGTCGCTGAAGAAGACGGTGCCCTGATGGCCCAGACCGCTCTTCCCGTCCCGCCCCGTGGGCGCGGCGATGCCGGACACCTCGTACGCGGCCGGTGTGCCGAGGGTCTGCACGGTGACCTCGTCCCCCACCCGGACGCCGGAGCGGGCCGCCAGGTCGCCGTCCAGGACGATCTGCCGGTCGGTGGCGGGCGCGTGTCCCGTGCGCAGGGTGAACGGCGCCAGCGCGGCGGCCGCCCAGCCGTGCCCGAGGACCGGGGAGTCGCCCGCGTCGCTGACCGGGCCGGGCACGGCCGTGCCGCCGCGGCCGGTCAGGGTGACCGGGATGACGTCGTCGCCGATGGCCGCCCGGACGCCCGGGACGGCGGCGAGCCGGGGCAGCGCCGTACGCGGCACCCGCACCCGTTCGGTGAGTGCCGCGGTCTCGGTCCGGGGCTGGGAGCCCGCGGGCTTGGCGGTGTAGCGGGTGCTCTGGTCTCCGGCGACCACCGCGGCGGTGGCGGCGTACCGCTCCACCCGGGCGTGGCCGATGGCCGCGGACACCGTCGTCAGCGCGAAGCTGCCCAGCAGCAGGGAGGTGAACACGAGGGCCGCGAACACCGCGGCCCATGCCTTGCGGTGCAGCCGCAGTGAGCGCCGGGCGAGGAAGCGGGCCGTGCCGCCGCGGGCCGCTGTCCCAGTACGGGGCGGGGCGCCGCCGGGGCGCGGCCGGGTGGGGGTGGTCATGGCGCTCACCGCTCCCCGAGCCGGGCCATCGTGCGGGCCACGGTGTCCGGGTCCGGGTGGTCCAGCCGGCCGACGATGCGGCCGTCCTCGATGAAGATCGCTTCGTCGGTCCAGGACGCGGCCACCGGGTCGTGGGTCACCATCACCACGGTGTGGCCCTCCTTGTCCACCGCGTCCCGGAGCAGGGTCAGGACGTCCGTCGCGGTGGCCGGGTCGAGGGCGCCGGTCGGCTCGTCCCCGAAGATCACGGCGGGGTTGGTGACCAGCGCGCGGGCGATCGCCACCCGCTGCTGCTGGCCGCCGGACAGCTCGCTCGGCGCGTCGTCGGCCCGGCCCCGCAGCCCGACCGAGTCCAGTACCCGCAGCGCCCGTTCGCGGACGGACGGGTCGTCGGGCCGGGCGCCGGCCAGCAGCAGCGGCAGCGCGGTGTTCTCCGCCACGGACAGCGAGGGGACGAGGTTGAGCGCCTGGAAGATGAAGCCGATGCGGTCCCTGCGCAGCCGGGTCAGGCCCGCCTCGCTCAGCTTCGCCAGGTCCGTGCCGCCGATGTGCACCGTGCCCGAGGTGGGCCGGTCCAGCCCGGCGGAGCACTGGAGGAACGTCGACTTGCCGGAGCCGGAGCGGCCCATGACCGCCAGGAACCGGCCCCGCGGCACGGCGAGGCTCACCCCGTCGAGAGCGTTCACGGACCGGCCGCCGCGGCGGTAGCTGCGGGTCACCCCGTCGAGTGTCAGCGCCGCTTCCGGGGCGAAGGCGTCCTCGTACCGGGCGCCGCCCCGCGGAGCGACGGCGCCGTGGACGGACGCCTCGCCGTAGCCGGCCGCCCCGCCCGCGGACACGTCCGCTCCGTGCCTGCCCGCGCCGCCGCCCGCCGCGCGTTTCACCGTACGAAGCCTGACCATCTCTGTGCCCTCCGGCGTCTGGCGACCGGAGTCCCGGTCTCGATCCCGCCACCCGCCGACTGCGCCGGAGTGGCTGTTTTCCCTGGTGAAAACGGTATGGATCAGACGGACACGGCACGATGGGGCGCACACCCCACCTGGGGTACAGCCTGCGCCACCCTCGTGTGGGGGGTTCGCCGTACCGCCCCGGCCGCCCCGGGCAACTACCGTGCTCCGTATCCTCACCAGGTGCCGGGCCCGCGGTGCCCGCCCCAGGGAGAACCTCACGATGCAGGACTTCGCCGACCGGCTGGAGCGCTCCTGGAACGCCGCGCAGTATCTGTACTTCGGCCTCCCGCTGGCCTGGCTGTGCCTTCTCGCCTCGTTCCTGGTGCCCATCGGGCTGGTCTTCGTCCTGTTCGTGATCGGCGCTCCGGCCTGGCCGGAGATCGTGCTGGTGCTGCGTCGGCTGGCCGGTTACGAGCGGACGCGCGCCGGCACCCGGCTGGGCACGCCTGTCCCCGAGCTGTACCTGCCGCTCGACGGGGCACCCGCCGACCGGATCCGGCTGGCCCTGACCGACCCCGGGACCTGGCGCGATGCGCGCTGGCTGCCGGTCCTGACGTGCTCGGTCATCGGCTTCACCGTGCTGTCGGTCCCGCTGTGGGGGGCCGGCCTGGTGGTGGACGGCGCCCGGATGGGCCTGGGCGGCGCGCTCGACCGGCGCCGCGCGGAGCACTCGGGGGTGCCCGCCGCCCCGCGTACGTCCCTGGTGCTGCGGCATCTCGACACGCTGGCCGACACCCAGGCCCGGTGGAGCGCGCGGCTGCTGCGCCCCTCGGCGTCCGCGCGGCTGGCCGAGCGGGTCGCCGAACTGTCCGACACCCGGGCCGGCGCGGTGGAGGCGCACAGCGCGGAACTGCGGCGCATCGAACGGGATCTGCACGACGGCGTCCAGGCGCAGCTGGTGGCCCTGTCGATGCGGATCGGCCTGGCCAGACAGCAGGTCCGGGCGGATCCGGACGCGGCGCTGGCCCGGCTGGACGAGGCGCAGGAGGGCGTCGAGGGGGCGCTGGCCGAACTGCGGCAGGTGGTGCGGACGGTGCATCCGCCGGTACTCACCGACCGCGGACTGGCCGGTGCGGTGCGCGCGTTGGCGGCCTCGTCAGCCATCCCGGTGGAGATGGGCCTGAGCGCCGTGGAGAGCGGCCACCGGCTGCCCGCCTCGGTCGAGGCCGCCGCGTACTTCGCGGTCGCCGAGGCGCTGACCAATATCCGTAAGCACAGTCGCGCCACCCGGGCGTCGGTACGCTTCACCCGGACCAACGGCCTGTTGCGGGTCACCGTCACCGATGACGGGGCCGGCGGGGCCGACGAGTATGGCGGCAGCGGGCTGCTCGGCATCCGCCGCCGGGTCGCCGCGCTCGACGGTACGACCGGTCTCACCAGCCCCCCGGGCGGGCCGACCGAGCTGAGAGTGGAGCTGCCGTGCGGATCGTGATCGCCGAGGACAATGCGCTGCTGCGGGAGGGCATGGTCCTGCTGCTGACGATCAACGGCCATGAGGTGGTGGCGACCTGCGCGGCCGGGCCCGAGGTGCTGCCCGCGCTGCGCACCCACCGGCCGGACGCCGCGGTACTCGATGTGCGGCTGCCGCCGACCTTCCGCGACGAGGGGCTCCGGGCCGCCGTGCAGGCCCGGAGCGAGCTCCCCGAGCTGCCGATCCTGGTGCTCTCGCAGTACGTCGAACAGGCTTATGCGGCCGAACTGCTGGCGCAGGGCGCGCGCGGGATCGGCTATCTGCTCAAGGACCGGGTCGGGCGGGTCGAGCAGTTCCTGGAGGCGCTGGAGCGGATCGCCGACGGCGGCACCGCGCTCGACCCCGAGGTCGTCACCGAGATCGTCAGCCGGAAGGCCGCCGCCCGGCCGCTGCGGAGCCTGACGCCGCGTGAGCACGAGGTGCTGGAGATGATGGCCCAGGGGCTGGCCAACGCCGCCATCGCCGAACGCCTGGTCGTCACCGAGCGGGCGGTGAGCAAACACATCCGCGGTGTCTTCGACAAGCTCGGCCTGCCACCCGAGGGCGGCAGTGTGCACCGCCGGGTACTGGCCGTCCTCGCCTACCTGGACGCCGCCGCACCGGCGAGCCCGGCGAGATGAGCGCCGGGGCCGCCGGGGCCCCTGGCCACCGTCGCCGCGCGCCTCCCGCGGCGACGGCACCCGCCGGAAACCGGTGCGCTCAGGCGTCGTTCACCGGCCCGGCCGGCGGGGTCACCGCGTGCGGTAGGCGTCGATGACGGTCTGGGTGAGGGTGTTCCCGCCGGTGTCGGTCAGCTCCGCGCGCAGGCAGACGCCGGTGCCCGCGCGCGGGTTGCGGACCGTGACGGCGCCGCGCTCCACCGGGACCCGCGTCCACGAGGCGCCGCCGTCCACGGACACCGAGACGGCCAACGCACGGACGCGCCCGTCCGCGGCGGCGCCCTGTACCGAGACGGGGACGCGCAGTGGCGCGTTCGCCGCCGCGGTGCCGGCCGGGTCGAGTCCGGGCGCGAACCGCACGGCGCTCACCGGCATCGGGACCGGTCCGCCCGTGGTGCCCGAGGTGAAGGTCCACGACGCGGTCACCCGGGTCGCGGCGCCCGGTCCGCCGTCGCGCCGCACCGTACTGGTGACCCGGTACTCCGCGCGCCCCGGCGGCACGGTGAACTCGCCCCGTCCGGGAGCGCCGGTCCGGGTCCCGACGAGCACGCCGTCGCGGTGCAGCGTGGTCGAGGCCGCGGCGTACGGCGGTGCCGACGGCAGGTGGCCCTCGCCGTCGGCGAGCAGCGGGACATCGACGGTGAGACGGTCGCCGTCGCGTACGACACCGGGGCGGCCGGCGAGACCGGGGCCGAAGACGGCGTTGTCGAAGGTGTGCGTGGTCGTGGCCCCGGCGCGCACGGCGATGGAGTCGGCGGCGTAGCGGTTCGCCGGTGCGCCGGGCGCACCGGGGGCCGTGTAGGTGACGTCCCAGGTGCCGCGTTCCGGTGTCACGAAGTAGGTGGCGGTGCCGGGGACCGCGAGTTTCCGGGTGACGCCGACGGTCGGTCCGGCGGTCGGCTGCAGGTCGACGGTCGCGGCCTCCGCGGTGCCCGGCCGGGCCGCGCCGCGGATCCGCACGGTGGCCAGGTCCTTCGCGGCGGGGTGCCGGACGAGCCCGGTCAGGGCGCGGTTGCCGGTGGCGGTGTGGCCGAGCGCGTAACCGGCGGTCCCGGTCGTCCAGTACGCGTCGAACCACTGCCGCACCGTGCCGGGTTCGGCGTCCGGGCCCAGATGCGCGACGCGCAGGTTCGGCGAGGCGGAGATCAGGTTGGCGTCCCGGGTGGCGCCGTCGTGCGTGACCCGGACGAACATCGCACTGTGCAGAAAGCCCGCGGAGCGGTCGGGCGGCCGCACGTCGACGGGGGCGGTGGTCCGCGCGTCGACGGTGAGGGTGGTGTCGCGGTCGAGGTCGAGGCGCGGCTGGACGATCCAGTCCGTACCGTCCGCGCCGTTACCGGTGGTCAGCGAACTGTCCAGGAGGTACCGGCCCTTGGGCAGCCGCACGGTGGTCGTGCCGGAGGCGTCGTAAGGATGGACGGCCTCGCCGCCGCCCGGACCGGAGATTCCGGTGACGTTGGTGGCGTAGTTCCCCGTCCGGTGGCCGCCGCGGTCGAGATGGGTGATCGTGAGGGCGTACGTCGCCGGCTCCGCGGCGAAGGCGGTGGTGCCTCCCGCGGACGCCGCGGTGCCGGCCAGGGCGACGGTGACGGCCAGAATCCGCAGGACCCTCCGGCGGGGTACGGAAGAAGAGTTCATGATCTGTACTGCGCCGCCGGGCACCGGAGTTCCCGTGAGCCGCCTCACACCGGGCGGCCCCGGCCGGCGGGTGTGGCGCACGTCACCGGAACCGGCGCAACGGACCGGGCAGGGCGGAGTGTGGAAACGCTCATGAGGAATCGCTTCCGCGGCGGAGACCGCGACGCCCTGGGAGAGCTGTACGACGAGCACGCCCAAGTGCTGTACCGCTATGCCCTGCGGGTGACGGGTGACTGGGCGGAGGCCGAGGACATCGTCTCGGCGACCTTCCTGGAGGCATGGCGCGGCCGGGAGAAGCTGCGCCCCGACGGGGACGGTCTGCGCCCGTGGCTGCTGGGCATCGCCACCAATCTGATGCGCCGCAACGCCCGCGCCCGCCGGCGCCGCGAGAGCGCGCTCGCCCGCGTCCCGGAACGCGGCTCGGTGCCGGACTTCGCCGACGATCTCGTCACCCGGCTCGCGGACACCGAGCAACTGCGCGCCGCGCACGCCGCACTCGCCCGGCTGCGCCGCCGCGACCGGGAGGTCTTCACCCTGGTGGTGTGGGCCGGCCTGGACTACGCGGCCGCGGCCGAGGCGCTCGGGGTGCCGGTCGGCACCGTCCGCTCACGCCTGTCCCGCGCCCGTACCCGGCTGCGCGAACTCGCCGACGCGGAAACCCTCGCCACCCGCGCGCGGACCGTACGGGCCGGCGCCGGACGGCCCTTCGCGGCGGAGCGCGGGGCACCCGCCGCCGCCCCCGGCAAGCCCGTACCGGTCCGCATCCCCGCAGCCCGGTCCTCGACCCAGGAGAACCACCGATGAACACCACCCCGCACCCCCGGTCCGAGGAGGCCGAACGCCTCGGCCGCACCGCGCTGCTGCCCCCGCCGCCGGTCCCCGGTCTGGAGCCCGACCGCGCGCTGCTGCTGAAGGAAACGCTGCTGCGCGAGGCCGCTTGCACCGAACCGGCCGGCGGCCGCACCCTCCGGGCCGCGCGCCCGCGCCGGCGGCTGGTCCGGATCATGGTGCCGGCGCTCACCTGCGCCCTGGCGGCCGGCGGCATCGTCGTGGTGAACCTCGCGGACCCGCCCGGGGGCCGGCCCACCGCGGTCGCGGACGGCGGCGCGCCCGGCGCCCCCGACGCGACCAGGCTCCTCGACCGCATCGCACTCGCCGCCGCCCACGGGGGGCAACCGACGGCCCGCGCCGACCAGTTCGTGTACATCGAGAGCAAGGTCGCCTACACCGCGCAGCACGCCGCGGGCGGCGCCGCGACCCAGGCTCCCGTGCACACCCGGCAGGTGTGGCTGTCCGCCGACGGCAGCCGCCCCGGCCTGCTGCGCGAGGGGGGCGGGCCCGCCTCCCCGCTCGGTGCCGACGGGCCCGTCCACACCCTCGACGGCCCGGGGGCGACGCCCCGGCCGGGCAGGCTGCACAAGGCGGGCCCGTCGGTCGACAGCCCCACCCATGTGTACGTCGCGTCGCTGCCCACCGACCCGGACGCCCTGCTGAAGCTGATCCGGGACGAGGCCCGCAGCCGCGGCGGGGACCCGGACCAGCGGGCCTTCACCGCGATCGGCGATCTGCTGGCCGAGACCTGGGCACCACCGCGGGTCGGCGCCGCGCTCTACCGGGCCGCCGCGAAGATCCCCGGGGTCACGGTGGTCCGGACGGCCGCCGACGCCGCGGGCCGCGAGGGCGTCGCCGTCGCCCGTACGGCACACGGGCGCCAGACCCAGTGGATCTTCGACCGGACGACCTACGCGTTCCTCGGCGAACGCACGGTCCTCACGGAGGCGGGCGAGGCCGGCCCGGCCGGAACCGTCGTCGGTACCTCCGCGATCCTCACCAGGGCCGCGGTCGACCGCGCCGGCGAGATCCCCGCGCCGACGACGGCGTAGCGCTACCACCACCGGACGGCACCCTCCCTCGCGCCCGCGGCTATCGTGACTGGCCGTACGCGTGGTGACAGTGTGGCGGGACAGGCGACGAGGGGGCTGGGTGGACGAGCGGCCGGACGGATGGATACGCGTCCCGGTGGGGGACGAGTCCGGGCGGTGGGACACCCGGGGGCGGTGCCTGCGGGTGCTGTTCGTGGTGCACAACGTCACGTCCGCGACCCGGCTGCTGGATGTGCTGCCGCTCTTCCGCGACGACACCAGGGTGCAGCTGCTGGCGACCTGTACGGGGTCGTCGCCGTTCCAGGCCGGGGTGGCCCAGCTGCTCGCCGAGGTGGCGGTGCCGGTGCTGCCGTGGGAGCAGGCGCTGCGGACACCGGTCGCCCTGGCCGTCTCGGCCGGGAGCGGGGAGCGGGGAGCGGGGAGCCGGGAGCCGGGAGCCGGGAGCCGGGAGCCGGGAGCCGGGAGCCGGGAGCCGGGAGCCGGGAGCCGGGAGCCGGACACCCGACACCGGATCGGGCGCCCCTGTTTTCGGGATGTCGCCGGAGTGGCTGCTCGCGGACGGTACGCCCATCGCGGACGCGATGGTGCTCTCCCATCCCGAGCAGTTGGTACGGCTGCGGGCCGCGTGCCCGTCGGCGGCGCCGACCGCCGTGCTCGGCGGGGATCCCTGCTTCGACCGGATGCTGGCCGCCCGTCCGCACCGCGACCGGTTCCGCCGGACCCTCGGCGTACGGCGCGGACAGCGGCTGCTCGTCCTGAACTCCACCTGGAACCCGGAATCGCTCTTCGGTGACGGCGGCGCCGAGGACCTGCTGCCCTCCCTGCTCCCCCGGCTGACCGGCGAACTCCCCGCCGACGAGTACCGGCTCGCGGCCGTTCTGCACCCCAATATCTGGCACGGTCACGGCCCCGGGCAGATCAGGGCCTGGCTGCACCGGGCGCGGCGCGGCGGCCTGGCACTGCTCGACCCCCTGGAGGGGTGGCGGCAGGCGCTGCTCGCCGCGGACGCGGTGATCGGGGACCACGGTTCGGTGAGTTACTACGCGGCCGCGCTCGGCGTCCCCGTCCTCCTGGGCGCGGCACCGCTCTCGGGGCTGGACCCGCGCTCCCCGGTGGCGGAGTTCGTCCGCACGGCGCCGCGTCTCGATCCACGGGCGCCGTTGCGGCGGCAGGTCGAGTCGCTGCTCGACGGACACCGTCCGCTGCCGGGCCCGGCGGCGCTGACCACCTCCGCGCCGGGCGAGTCGGCGGCGCTGCTGCGGAAGGTCTTCTACCGCCTCATCGGGATTCCCGAGCCCCCCTGGCCCGCGCTGCTCGACCCGCTGCCCCTGCCGCCGTACGATCCGCCGCTGCGCACCGCCCCGCTGCGGGTACTGACCCGGCTGCCGCGGGCGGGCGAGGTCGCGCTGCGCCGCTTCGCGGAACCGGTCCACGAACCGGCCGGCGAACCGCCGGGCGAGGGGTCGGCGGGAGACGTGGCGGCGCATCTGGCGGTGCACGAGGACACCGCGGACCCCGGGGCGGCGGCGTCGGCAGATGTGATCTTCCGGTACGGCGACGCGGCCGATCCGCGGCTGGGACCACCGGCCAACTGGTGCGCCGAGGTACTGGCCCGGTGGCCGCACTGCGCGCTCGCCGCGTACGTCACGGGGCCGGGCGACTGCACCGTACGCACCCGCGCGGGCGATCTGCTGCGGCTCACCGCCGCGCCGTCGGCCGCCGATCCGGCCGCCGGCGCCTCCGCGCTGCACGCCGCACTGGCCGGCGGCACGGCACCGGCGGAACTGGTGGCGGACGGACTGACCGTACGGACGGGCTCCACCGCCCACCACTTCACGGTCACCCCGCTCGGCTGACGCCCGCCCTTCCCCTCACCCCGTCCCCCTCACTCCGCCTCCGCCACGCACCGCTCGCGCAACGCCCGGAGGAGGCCGAGGGGGAAGGCCGCCCCTTCCTCCTGGAGCAGGGCGGCCGCCTCGTCGATCAAGGGCAGCGCGGCGGCCGGGTCACCGGCGTCGAGGTGGGTCTCGGCGAGGTCGGTGAGGGTGCGGGCGGTGTTGTACGGTTCGGCGCTGTCCCGGAAGAAGCGCAGGGCGCGCCCCAGCCGTTCCCGGGCGTCGTCCCAGTCGAGCAGGCCGCGCAGCGCACGCCCGCGGTGGCGCTCCAGGAGCGCACGGGCGCGCGGCAGATCGGCGGCGCCCTCACCGTCCTCGGGGATACCGGCGAGCAGCGCGGCGGCCTCGTCGAAGTGGTCGTACGCCTCCCGGTAGCGCCACTGCCGCAGCCGGAGCAGGCCCAGGGTCTCGACGGCGGTGGCCCGGCCGCGGAGGTGGCCGGCCCGGCGCTCCGCCTCGGCGGCGGCGCGGAGTTCGGACTCGGCCTCCTCGTAGTGCCGCACCTCGGTGAGGGCCAGCGCCAGTTGGGTGTGCATCCGCCCGGCCATCCGGGAGCGGGCGGCGAGGCCGTCGGCGGCGGGGGCGGGTGCGGGGGCGCCGACGGTGGCGTGCGCCGCGGCCTCCAGCGCGTCCGCGGCCCGCACCCCCGCGCGGAGGGCGGGCAGCAGCTCGTCATGGCGGCCCGCCTTGAGCTGCACCGCCCACAGCGCCTCGCACAGCTGGCAGACGGAGTCCGGATCTGCGAACTCCTCGGCGGCCCGGACGGCTTCGAGGAGCCGACCCAGCTCACCGGTGAGGGCGGCCAGCGCCTCGCCCTGGTCGGCGTACGGGCCCGGCTCCAGCGTCGCGTACAGCGGGCCCAGGTGCCAGCGCTGGGGGAGCACGGCGCGGTCGGCACGTACCGCGAACCGCAGTGAGGCGGCCACCGCCCGGGTCACCGCGGCGGTGCAGCCGGCGATGCCGTCCTCGCGGGCGGCGGCCGTCTCGGCGTGCCGCCGTACGGAGGGGCGGTAGCGGTAGTGGCCGGTGGCGGTGGTCTCCAGCAGCCGGTGGGCGGCCAGTTCGGCGAGCAGCGCCGCGGCCCGGGGAGCGGTGAGCTGCGCGGTGGCGGCGGCCAGGCCGGGGCCGATGGCGGGCCAGGGGCGCAGCGCCAGCAGGCGGTAGAGCCGCGCGGCGTCCGGGGCGAGGTCCTGGTAGGCGTCCTCGGCGGCGGTGTGGACGGGGTCGTCGTCGCGCACGGGCGGCTCCTGGTGCGGGCGGGCCGGCTCCGCCAGCCGTACGGCGGCGGCACGCAGGGCGAACGGCGAGCCGGCGCACCGGGCGAGCACCTCCGGCAGCGCGGCCCGCGCCGCGGCGAGGGTCTCCTCGCCGGTGAGTTGGCCGAGGAGGTCGCGGGCGTACTTCTCGGGCAGCGGGCCGACGGGGACCGGTACGGCGTCCAGGCCGCTCAGCGGGCGGCGGGCCACCACGATCGTGAACACCCCGGCCGCCGAGGTCAGCAGCGGCAGGACCTGGGCGGCGGACTGCGCGTGGTCGAGGACGACGAGCAGCCGGCGGTCCGCGACGCTGGTGCGGTACAGGTCGGCACGGTCCTCGACGGCCGGCGGGATCTCCCCGTCCGGGAACCCCAGCTGCCGGAGGAAGAGGCGCAGCACGGTGGCCTGGTCGAGCGCGCCGTCCGGCGCCGGGCCGCGCAGGTCCGCGTACAGCTGCCCGTCGGGGAAGCGTGCCAGGTGGGCGTTGCCCCAGTGGACGGCCAGCGCGCTGGTGCCGATACCGTCCGGGCCGTGGACCAGGGCGAGCCGCGGCCGCCCGTCGGCCGGCCGCCCGGCCTCCCGGTCGAGTCGCTTGAGCGGGTCCTGCCGGTCGGTGAAGAACCTTACGGAGACGGGGAGTTGACGCGGTACGGCGTCGGCGCCGCCGGGCCGCGGGGCGCCGTTCAGCCAGGCGGCGAGGGCGCGGGCGTGCGCCGGATCGCGCTGGGCGCCCTCGACCAGCAGTCCGGCCAGGGCCGCCCGCGCCTCGCTGCCGTCCGGCGCGGGCGTCTCCCGCCCGGCGATCCGCCGGACGAGTACGCCGGCCGATTCCCAGGCCCGCTTCCCGGCCTCGTTGGCCATGGACATCGTCACCGTGCCCAGGACCGCCGTGACCGCACCGATCGAGATGGGATCCACCATGCCGCAACTCCCCCTGCCTGTCCCGGGGCCGGTCCCGTACGGCCGTACCGCACCGCTGCCCCGCCTGCCGGATCAAGGTATCGGGAGCCCGGCATCCGGCGCCCGGCTCCGGATACTTCAGGACAACCGGGGGGGAGGGAATCGCCGGGCGGCTCGTCGGTTCTCCCACCTCTCCGCCTCCTCGGCTCTCCTGTTCTCCGGCCCTCCACTGCCCCGGTGTCCCCGTTCTCCGGTGTCCCTGTTCTCCGGTCTCCCGGCGTTCCCGTTCTCCGGTTTTCCGTGGCGGGTCTCAGGCCGCGGCGAGGGAGTGCAGATAGCGCATCAGCGCCATCAGCACATCGCGGCTGGAGGTGCGCAGCCGCGCGTCGCAGTCGATGATCGGTACCTCCGCCGGCAGATCGAGGGCGGTGCGGAGCTCCTCGATGCCGTGGACGGGCGCGTCCGGGAAGGTGTTGACGGCCACCACGAACGGGACGCCGCGCTCCTCCAGGCGCCCGATGACGTCGAAGCTGACCTCCAGCCGCCGGGTGTCGATCAGCACCACCGCGCCCAGGGCACCGTCGAACAGGCCGTTCCACAGGAACCAGAACCGCTGCTGGCCGGGGGTGCCGAAGAGGTAGAGGACCAGTTCGTCGTTGAGGCTGATGCGGCCGAAGTCCATCGCCACGGTCGTGGAGGTCTTGCGTTCGACACCCACGATGTCGTCCACCCCGACACCGGCCTGGGTCATCGTCTCCTCGGTCGTCAGCGGCCGGATCTCGCTGACCGAACCGACCAGGGTCGTCTTGCCGACGCCGAAGCCGCCGACGATCACCACCTTGACCGCGGCGGCGGCCGTCTGCGGCAGTTCGTCCTCGGCCCGCGGCCCCTCGGCCGGGTGCTCAAGAAGCGTCTCAGAGCTGTTGAAGTCCATGGATCACCGCCTCAATCAGGGCACGGTCGGGAAGTTGAGCGGGTGGGACGGGCGCACGCGCCACCACCCGGCCGTCGGCCAGCAGATCACCCAGCAGCACGGTGACCACGCTGACCGGCAGCCGCGTATAGGCGGACAGCTCCGCCACGGACAGCGGGGAGTGACACAGCCGCACGATCGCGGCGTGCTCGGGCTGCATCCCCAGCCTGGGGCCGGCCTTCGACACGATCAGCGTGACCAGGTCGAGGGAGGCGGACTTCCCGGAGGTGCCACTGCGCCCGCCGGTGATCACATAGAGCCGCTCGGGGCTCTGGTCCTCCCAGTCCTGGTCCGCCTCGCTCATGCCTGCGCCCCGCTTCGCCCGGCCCTGCCCTGCCGTTCGGCGGGCCGGTTCATCCGGCCTGTCCGTCGTGGCGCGGTGGGCTGCTGAGGTGCTCGCCGATGCGGGCGACCAGATCCCGCATCCGCTGGCCTATCAGCCCCGCGTCCACTCCCTCGTCGGCCAGCACCGCCAGATAAGCCCCGGCGCCCGCCGCCATCAAGTAGAAGAAGCCGCCGTCCAGTTCGATGACGACCATCCGCATCCGGCCGTCGCTCTGCGGGAATTCCGCGGAGACGGCGCCCGCCAGACTCTGGAGTCCGGCACAGGCCGCCGCCAGTCTGTCCGCGGTGTCGGTGTCCGTGCCGTACTGGGCCATCCGCAGGCCGTCCGAGGACAGCACGACGACGTGTCGGGTCTGCGGAACGCTCTCCGCGAGGTCCTTGAGCATCCAGTCCATGTTGGGCCGGTGCTGAATCATGGCTACTCACTCTTTTCCGACGGCTCGTCACTCTTCTCACGGACTGCACCGGCCGCACCGGAGGCGCCGGCGGACGCGGGCGTCTGGCTTTCGCCGGACAGACCGCTCTGGAACGCCGCCAGCCACATACCGGGCTGCACCTGCGGTGCGTCGTCCGGTGCGGGGGCGGGGGAAGCGGTGACGGGGGCCGGGGCGGCCCCGGGAACCTGCGGCGCCGCGGGAGCCGTGGCCCGCGCCTTGCGGCGCCGCTGCGGCAGACCGCCCGAGGTCCGCTCGGCCACCTGCGGGAGGTCGCCCAGGGTGTCGTCCCGCAGGTCCGCCGCCCGCGGCGGTTCGGGCGCCACCGGGGCCTGCGCGACGGGCGCGGCCGGCGGGGGCACCGCGGTCCGCGGCGAGCCCTGTGCGGGTATGTGCGCGGCTATCTGCGCGGCGGCGTGCTCCGTGCGGACCGTCCGGGGGCCCGACGCGGTGCCGATGCCGTGTGCGCGGCCCGTCGCCGGGGCGGTGGTGATCAGGTCCTGCGGGACGATCACGACCGCGCGGACCCCGCCGTACGCCGAGGTGCGCAGCGACACCTGGAAGTTGCAGAGCTGCGAGAGCCGGCCGACCACGGCCAGGCCCAGCCGCGGGGTCTCCCCCAGGTCGTTGACGTCGATGCCCTGCTGGGCCTGCCGCAGCATCCGCTCGGCGCGCTTGCGGGCCTCCTCGCTCATGCTCACGCCGCCGTCCTCGATCTCCACGGCGATACCGGACTGCACCTCTACGGCGGTCACATGCACCCGGGTCTGCGGCGGGGAGTAGCGGGTGGCGTTGTCCAGCAGTTCGGCGAGGGCGTGGATCAGCGGTTCCACCGCCGTACCGACGACCGCGACCTCCGAGATGGAGTGGAGTTCGACGCGCTGGTAGTCGATGATCCGGGACATCGCGCCGCGCAACACGCTGAACAGCGGTACCGCCCGGCTCCACTGGCGGCCGGGGCGGGCGCCGCCGAGCACCGCGATGGAGTCGGCGAGGCGGCCGATGAGGGCCGTGCCGTGGTCCAGTCGCAGCAGGTCGCCGAAGACGTCCGGCGCCTGGCCGTGGCGGTCCTCCATCTCACGGAGTTCCTGGGCCTGCTGGTGGACGATCGCCTGCACCCGGCGGGCGATGTTCACGAACGCCCGCTGGGCGGACTCGCGCAGGTCCTCCACCGCGACGACGGCTTCCAGGACGGACCGCAGCACGGCCTGGTGGGCGGCGGCGAACTCGGGGGTGAGCCCCGCCTCCCGGGCCTGGCGGGCGATCCGGTCCGACAGCGACGCGAGCACGTCCTCGGGGAACTCGCCCTGGCCGAGCCGGGCCACCGCCTCGGGCAGCAGCTCCGCCGACAGCCGGACGCTCTCCGCCTCCTGGCGGACCAGCACGGCCTGCTGCGCCGCGGCCCGCGCACGCAGCTCCGCGATCACCCGGCCGCGGCGGGACAGCTCGGCGGTGACCAGGGCCACCGCCACGGTGGCGGCCACACCGATCCACACGACCGACGTCCGCGCCAATGAGTGCACCGTCACCGCGGCGACGGCCGCGGCCACGGCGGTCACCGCGGTGGGCACGAGCCACGCGAGAACCGAGGCGGGACGCGGACCCCCGGGCGACGATCCTTCTCGCACCATCTGCACCCTCAAAACCCTCAAACCATCGAAAGATCACAGGACGACTCATGGGCCACGGCTCCACGGACGGTGCCGCCACAGACGTCACCTGTGGCAACTGCCCGTAGCCGAACCGGAAGTAGCATAACCGGATTTGATCACTTGTTGACCGCTGGTCACCAGTCCTTGACAAATGTGGATCACGTCATTCCGCGACACCGGCTGCCGGTCATCACGCACCGCGTATGGATCCGCCGCCATCGGTCACCGATGGCGCCACCCCGCCACACCTGGCCGGATAGTCCTCCAACACGATGTCCGCGGCGAGGTCCTGACCCTGCGCCAGCATGGCCGCGACGGCGACCGGGTCGTTCAGCGCGGCATTGCGCGCGGCCATCGCCTCCCGGGTGGCCGGCGCCAGGAACTCGCCCACGCCCCGGCCGCCTTCCTGACACCGTGTGACATAGGGCCGCAGGCGCCGTTCATAGCGGGCGAAGGCCGCGCGGTGGTCGCCGCCCGCGGCGGCCAGTTCACCGGCGAGGACGTAGGCCCCCACGATCGCCGAGCCCGTGCCCATACCGCCGACCGTCGCGCCGTACGCGGCGTCGCCGAGGAGGACGGTCCGGCCCGCCGACCAGCGCGGCACATCGACCCGGCTGATGGCGTCGAAGTAGAGGTCCCTGGCGCCCCACAGGGTCTCGATCAGCTCCGGCGTCCGCCAGCCGGCGCCCGCGTACGCCTGCGCTATCAGCTTCTTCTGCGCCGTGGGAGCGCGCCGGTCGTACGTCAGCTCCGCGGCGGCGAAGACGCAGAACGCCTCGCCCGCGTACCCCGCCTCGCCGGTCCGCCGGGCCGTACGGCCGGCACTCATCAGCCGGCCGGGCTCGCCGTACCCCACCGGCCGGTCGGCGAGGCCCCGGACACCACCGCCCGGCATGCCGTCGACCGGCACGCCGTCGGCCGGAACACCGCCGCCCGGGGCCGCGGCGGGCAGGTCCCAGCCGGCGACGTAGTAGCCGAGGTGGCTGACGAATCGCTCCTCGGGGCCGAAGGCCAGCCGCCGCACGGTGGAGTGCAGACCGTCCGCGCCGACCACCAGGTCGAAGGTGCGCGGCGCGCCCCGCTCGAAGGTGACCCGGACCCCGTCCTCGGACTCGGTGAGCGAGGTGACGGAGTCACCGAAGAGATATTCGGTGACGGGCGGGGCACCCGGGGCGGCCGCCCCAGCCGCGGCCCCGTACGGACCGTGCTCGTTCAGACTGCGCCCGCACGACCCGTGCTCGTACAGCCCGTGCCCGTACAGCCCGCCCCCGCACAAGCTGCGCTCGTACAGAATGCGGGACAGCTCCGAGCGCAGGATCTCGACGTCGCCGCCCGCGAACTCCGGGGGCAGTGACGCTAGTTGGCGGCCTTGGTCGTCGATGAAGTGCATCGGGCCGCCGCCCGTGCCGGACCGGCGGATCTCGCCCAGGACGCCCATCCGCGCCAGCACGTCCAGCTGCGCCGCCCCGCGGAAGTCGACCGCGAATCCGCCGCCGCGCAGGGCCGGTGCCACCTCGACCACGGTGGGGCGGAAGCCGTAGCGGCCCAGCCAGTAGGCCAGTGCCGGGCCGGCCACGCTCGCCCCCGAGATCAGCACCGCCGGCCGCTCCCCCGCCACCCGGCCCGCCATCGCTCCGTACGCCATCACACGCTCCCCACGTCGATCCGTCGCGGCCTGTCCACCGCGCCGGCCAGTCGATCCGCCGCACTCACAAGAAAAACCGTATCCGACGGACACTGTTCTGTATACCCCGGACGCAGTTTCGTATACCTCGGACACGGTTTTAGGATGCGGGGGTGGCTGGAGACGGGAAGAGCAGCGTGTTCGGGGATCAGGCGGGCAGCGCCGAGTTGTTGTGGGGCGGTCGCGAGCGCCCCAGCCGGGGTCCCAAACCGGCGCTGAGTCTGGACCGGATCACCCGTACGGCCATCGCCCTCGCCGACATCGGCGGGCTCGGGGCGGTCTCCATGCAACGGGTCGCGGGCGAACTGGACTTCACCAAGATGTCCCTGTACCGCTACGTCCCGGGCAAGACGGAGCTGGTCGCGCTCATGATCGACACCGCGATGGGCGAACCCCCGGCCGTGCGGGCCGACGCCGCCGGCCACGCCCCCGACGGCTGGCGGGCCGCGCTGCGCGAATGGGCCGGGCAGCTGTCAGCGGTCTTCGCGCGCCACCCCTGGCTGCTGGGCGCGACCGTCGGCCCCCGCGTCATGGGCCCCAACGAACTCGGCTGGACCGAGCGCGCGGTGGCCGCCCTCGCCGGCACCGGCCTGACCGGCGGCGAGCAGCTGGACGCGGTGCTGGTGGTGAGCGGCCACCTCCGGGCCATCGGCCAGGTGTCGGCGTCCATGGGGGTGGGCAGCGCACGGGCGAGCGAGCCCGAGCAGGTCATGAGCGCCGCGCTGAACGAACTGCTCGTCGGCCGCTCCGACCGGTTCCCCGCGCTCGCCGCCGCGGTCGCGTCCGTCGAGGCCGATGCCGCCGCACGGGGCCAAGCACTGGAGTTCGGCCTGGAGCGCATCCTCGACGGGCTGGAGAGCTACCTCTCGGCGCGCACGGCCGGCAGCTGACGCGGGCCGGGCAGGCGCACGGACGGACCGGGCAGGCGGCCGGACCGGGCAGGCGCGCGGCACGGCCGACCGGTCAGGGGCCGCCGACCGCACCACTCATACCGCTGACACGGTCACACCGCTCACATCGGTCACACGGCAGACACCCGGCACACCGCCACCGGTCACGCGCACACCCGCCACCACCACACCGAGGGTGGCGGCGCCGCCGTCAGCGTCCGCTCGCGCGGTTCCTCACAGCCGGACGGTCCGCCGCGGCTGGTCCTTCGCGCCCGTCAGCAGCCCGTGCAGCGACGCGAACTCGTCCACGCACTTGGCGGTGCCGTTGACGACGCAGTCCAGCGGCTGGTCCGCGACCCGCACCGGGACGCCCATCTCCTCGCGCAGCCGCCGGTCCAGACCGCGCAGCAGGGCGCCGCCGCCGGTGAGGGAGATGCCGTGCTCGATGATGTCGCCGGAGAGCTCCGGCGGGCATTCGTCGAGGGTGCGGTGGACGGCGCGGACGATCGCCTCGACGGGCTCGGCCAGCGCGTCGCGGACCTCCTCCTCGGTGATCTCCTGGATCCGGGGCAGCCCGCTGACGTGGTCGCGGCCTCGGATGGTGTACGAGGCGCGGTGGTCGGGCTCACCGTCCTCGTCGACGCCGATCGGGGTCGGGGCCGCCGAACCGATGGCGATCTTGATGTCCTCGGCGGTGCGCTCCCCGATGGCCAGCGAGTGCTTCTTCTTGACGTACGCGCTGATCGCGGCGTCCAGCGCATCGCCCGCGACCCGTACGGACTGGGCGGTGACGAGGCCGCCCATGGAGACGACCGCGACCTCGGTCGTACCGCCGCCGACGTCCACCACCATGCAGCCGACCGGCTCGTCCACCGGGAGCCCCGCGCCGATCGCCGCGGCCATCGGCTCCTCGATGAGATGCACCTCGCGGGCCCCGGCGCCCCGGGCGGAGTCGATGACCGCGCGCCGCTCGACACCGGTGATACCCGAGGGCACGCAGATGACGACCCGCGGCTTGGAGAAGCGGCGGCTGGGCAGCGCCTTCTTCATCAGGGCGCGCAGCATCTGCTCGGCGGCGTCGAAGTCGGCGATGACGCCTTCCTTGAGGGGGCGCATCGCGGTGATCCCGGAGGGGGTGCGGCCGATGGTCCGCTTGGCCTCCGCCCCGACGGCGATGACCTCGCCCGCGGCGTTGACGGCGACGACGGACGGCTCGTTCAGCACCACGCCCTTGCCACGCGCGTACACCAGGGTGTTCGCCGTGCCGAGGTCGATGCCTATGTCGTACGTACCGGACGAAGTGCTGGACGCCATGGGGAGTTCGCTTGCTCTCTCTCGACTGGACGACAGTCCCCCGAGAGGGGGGCCTCGGACATCGCGGGCCCAAGACGGCACCAGTGGTTCACCAAAGGCGTCAATTACGGGCAATTATGAAGACTACTGGAGGGGCGAAATGGTTCCTGCCCGGACTGTACCGGTGGGCGGCGCCCGCTCGTCCGGAGCGGCCGGCCGGCGCCCCGGAGCCCTTGGCGCCCGGTCCGCCAAGGGGGCGCGCCCGCCGGCTGCCGCGCACGTCAGGCGGCGCACATCAGCCGTTCTCCGCAGCCGTTTCCCGTCAGCCGTTCTCGTCAGCCGCTGCCGTCCCGCGTTCCCCGCGCGTCCCGCCGTCCCCGCGCCGCTCCGGCCCGCGTGCCGCCCGGTTGCGGCCGCCCGGTCCGCGCGACAGCGCCTGCGCGAGCTCGTCCAGGGCGTCGAGGAGCAGATCGGCGGCGCGCAGTGCGACGTCCTGGCCACCGCTCCCGGCGTCCCAGTCCTCCCATACGGCGCGCAGCGCGCCCCAGTCCGGTGCACGCCGCTCCCGTACGTCCTGCACCGCACGCTCCAGAGAGGCGCGCAGTTCGGTGGCGAACGCGGCGGCGCCGGGTGACGGTTCGGCGTCCTTGCCGGGGAGGTGGGCCTCCAAGATCATCGTGACCCGGCCCATCGTGCCCAGCGCGGCGCTGGCCGCGTCCGCCGTGGAACGCGAGAGGCCGCGGTGGCGCACCGGTTCCTTCGCCGCCCGCGCCTCGCTCTCCTCCCAGGCGGCGCGGGCCGCGCGGGAGTCCAGCAGGGCCTCGCGGACCTGCCGCGGGCGGCGCTGGGCGGGCCGGGCGTAGCCGTCCAGCACGGCCAGCGCGTAGCGGCCGTTCGCCGCCAGCCACTCGGCGAGCCGGTCGCGCAGCTTGGGCGTCTCCCAGGCGGGGAACAGCGCGTACGACAGCATCGCGAGCAGCCCGCCGACGAGGGTGAGCACGATGCGTTCCAGGACGGTCTGTTCCCAGCCGGCGCCCGCGATGCCGAGCAGGAAGACGACATACGCGGCCACGCAGGCCGAGGTCACCGAGACGCCGGTGCGCATCAGCAGGTACATCAGCAGCACGCAGACGACGGCGAGCGCGGCGCAGATGTACATCCCCGGGTGGGCCAGCGCCATGATGGCGCCGCCGATGGCGACCCCGACGAGGGTGCCGCTGAAGCGGGCGACGCCGCGGGAGTAGGTCTGGGCGAAGTCGGGGCGCATCACCATGACGGAGGTGAGCGGCGCCCAGTAGCCGTGCCCGAAGGGCAGTGCGGTGCCCAGCAGATAGCCGGCCGCGGCGACCGCGCAGACCCGCAGGGCGTGCCGGAAGATGTGCGAGGACCAGCGCGCCTCGCGGCGCAGGGCGCGCAGCGCCACCGGTACGAGCCGGGGCACGCTGGGGCGCAGCAGATGGCCGCGTTCGGCCGGGGTGGTGGGGCGGGTGGCCCGGACCGGCTCATCGGTGAGTTCGACGGCGTCGGCGAGCAGCGAGATCAGGCGGTAGGCGGAGCGGCGGGCGGCCCCCGTGAGCATCGGGCCGCTGACCGGGACTTCGAGGGTGGCCATGGCCTCGGGCGGCAGCCGGACGGGCCGGGCGTGCCGCACGGCGCTCGCGACGGCGTCCAGGACGGTGGCGGCGGCGCCGAGCAGATCGCGGGCGCGGTCCCGTTCCGGCCCGTTCAGGGGTACGCCGACGACCGGGTCGGCGAGCGAGGCGAGGACGGGTCTGACGCGTTCGGCCAGACCGCGCGGGCCGTGCAGCTGGACGGGGCGGCGCTTGGCCTGACGCGGGGTCACGGCGGAGGCCAGCCGGGCGTCCATCAGGGGCTGCGGGTCGAACGGGGCGACCGGGTCGTGCCGCAGCCGGCGGGCGTAGTCGGCCTCGGCGGCCAACGCGTCGGCGAGCGCGTCGCGCTGCACGCCCCAGGGGCGGACCGGGAAGACGACGATCAGGGTGGCCTGGACGAGGCCGCCGAAGGCGATCAGGGCGGCGTGTGTCAGGGCGCCCAGGACGGACGTCGGCAGGGTGACGGTGACCAGCATGATCGCCACGGTCTGGGTGCCGGCCAGGCCGGTGACCGGGCCGATCGCCCAGGCCATCCCGGCGAGGAAGGTCCAGCCGACGAGCAGCAGCAGGAACCAGACGATATGGGAGGCGGCCAGATAGCCGAGGAAGGTGGAGACGGCCAGGCCGGCGGCGACGGCGAGCGCCAGCACCGGGCGCGGCCGCATGCTGCGCTGGAAGGTGGCGATACCGGAGGCGAACGCGCCGAAGGCGGAGGAGACCGCGAGGGTGGGGTTGCCGAACCACAGGGCCAGGCCGATGACGATGGCGACGCCGATCGTGCCGCGGACGGCGATCACCGGGGTGAGTTTGGCCCGCTCGATCGTCAGCCCGGAGCGGGCGGTCTGTTTCAGCGCGCGCGACCAGGTCATACCGAGAGAATACGGTCCGTTGCCGGGCGCTTCGGAACGCCCCTGTCGCGGCTTTTCCGGTGCCGGGTTACGGCGCTGCCGGGAAAATGACGGTAAACCCGTCTTCTGCTCCGCGTAAACCCCACAGGTCACAGCGTGTTGGCCGACGGCGGTCCGGCCGGTGCGAGCAACCAGACACCCCGGAAGGGAAACCCCCGGCCACCGCGGCGCCCTCTTGCTGGCCAGCCGGGAGATGTCCCGGCACGTTCGGCAAGGAGAAGGCCCCGTGCGAAAAGCCCTGTTCACCCCGGTGGTCACGCTGATCACCCTGACCGTTCTCGCCGCCACGGCCGGGTGCGGGTCGAGCGACGCGCCGCCCTCCGCCGTACGTTTCGGCGGTCCGAAGGCGGGGGCGGCGATGCACGCCCCGCCGCCGGGCAAGGGGTCGCTGGCGCAGCTGCCCACCCACCCGATCACCTTCCAGGAGACGAGCCGGGTCGGCGGGGCCGGGGAGAACACACCGATCGCGCTGACCACCCTGCACGGCCCGAAGTCGGGCTTCACCGGGAAGGTGTGGGTGTGGGCGCCGCCGGAGTACTACAAGAAAGAGAACGCGGACAAGGGCTTCCCGGTGATGGAGGCGCTGCCCGGCGCCTACGGATACCCCGTCAACTACTGGATCGGCTCGGACCTCAAGCTGGAGGAGAGCCTGGCGCAGATGTCCAAGGCGGGCACCAGCCTCCCGTTCATCGTCGTGATGCCGGTGCTCAACCCCAATGACAAGCAGTACTACGACGGCAGCGACATCCCGGGGCAGCCGAAGATCGGCACCTGGTTGAGCAAGGACGTGCCCGATCTGGTCCGGCAGAACTTCCGCACCCTCAAGACCCGTAACGGCTGGGCCATCATGGGCTCCTCCTCGGGCGGCTTCGCGGCGCTGAAGAACGTGTTGCAGAACCCGGACACGTTCAAGGTGGCCATCCCCAACGGCCCGGACATCGTGCCGGACTCCCCGCTGTGGAAGGGCCACGCCACGGCGGAGCGCGAGAACAACCCCGAGGTGCTGGCCCGGCGGCTGATCGCACGCGGCGGACCGCCGGTCTACCTGGCGTTCCAGGACGGTTCCCAGGAGGGCACGGTGCTGCCCAAGGTCCGGAAGTTCATCGCGCAGTACGGGCACGGGCCGGTGAAGACCCGGCTGCAGATCGTGCCGGGCGGTACGCACAGCGGCCAGACCTATGTACAGGGTCTCGACGAGGGCACGATGCAGTGGGTCAGCGCGCAGATGCAGGGGCCGTCCGCCTGAGCGCGGCCGGGGCGCGCCGGGTCACCGGACCGGGCCCCGGCGCTCCCGGCGGACCTCGCCGCCCCGCCGGGCCGCGGTCGGGCACCGGCCCGCGGCGGTGGCGGACGGGGCGGCTCGCGCCGGGCGGAGGTACGCGCGGACGGCGGTGATCCGCGGCGGCCCGGTGCGCAGCCGGTCCGTCAGCTCCGCGCCGGCCGGGCCCCCGGTCAGGCCCCCGGCCGGGCCGCCGTCAGGACACCACGTCCTTCTTCGCGAAACCGCGGAAGGCCAGGGCGAAGAGCACCAGCGCGTACGCCACCGAGACCGCCGAGCCCTGGATCATCCCCGGCCATTCCAGCTGGGGTTGCAGGGCGTCCGCCCAGGCGAACTGCCAGTGGGCGGGCAGGAAGTCGCGCCAGTCGCCGAGTGCGGTGACCTGGTCGAGGACGGTGCCGACGATGGTCAGGCCGACCGCGCCGCCGACCGCGCCCAGCGGCGCGTCGGTCACCGTCGAGAGCCAGAACGCCAGCGCCGCGGTGACCAGCTGGCTGACGAAGAGATAGCCGACCACCACCGCCAGCCGGGGCACCGCCTCGCCCGCGGGCAGCGCGCCGCCGGTGGGCAGCTGGAGCGGGCCCCAGCCGTACGCGGCGGTGCCCACCGCGAGCGCGACCAGCGGCAGCAGCACCATCGCGGCGGCGCTGCTCAGCAGCCCGATGGTGAGCTTGCTCAACAGCAGCCGGGCCCGTGGGACGGGCGCGGCGAGCAGATAGCGCAGTGAGGACCAGCTCGCCTCCGAGGCGACCGTGTCACCGCAGAACAGCGCCACCGGGACGACCAGCAGGAAACCCGCGGAGACGAACAGCACGGTGGCGGCGAAGTTGCTGCCGGAGGCGGTGGCGGTGTCGATCAGGCTGATCCGGCCGTTGGCGCGGCTGCGGCTGCTCGGGTCACCGCCGATCGCGAACGCCACGACCAGGACGAACGGCAGCAGCGTCAGGATCGCCGCGATCACCAGCGTGCGGCGCCGCTTGAGCTGGCGCAGCGCCTCGACGCGCAGCGGGAGGGTGCGGTGCGCGCGGTAGCCGGGCGCGGCGGGCGGCTCCGACGGTGCCGGGGCGGGTGGGGTGACGGCGGTCACCGGTCACCTCCGATCAGGGTGAGGAAGGCGTCCTCCAGGCGGCGGTGCGGCCCGACGCTGAGCACCGGGATCTCCAGCCGGATGAGGTCGGCGAGCAGTTGGGGGGTGCCGGCCGCGGCGGTGAGCCGGATCAGCAGGCCCTCCTCGGCGCGGACGGCGGAGGCGACGCCGGGCAGCGCGCCGACCTTCTCCACCAGCGCGTCGGAGAGCTCCGCCGGTGCCGCGACGCCCACCAGCAGGGTGTCTCCGGAGCCGGTGATCTCGGCGACCGGACCGGCCTGGACGAGCTGCCCGCGGTCCATCACGACCAGGTGCGTACAGCTCTGTTCGACCTCGGACAGGAGATGGCTGGAGACGATGACGGTGCGGCCGGCGGCGGCGTAGCGGATCATCACCTCGCGCATCTCGCGGATCTGCGGCGGGTCGAGTCCGTTGGTCGGCTCGTCGAGGATCAGCAGGTCCGGCAGGCCGAGCATGGCCTGGGCGAGGGCGAGCCGCTGGCGCATGCCCTGGGAGTAGGTGCGTACGGCGCGCTGCAGGGCGTCGCCGAGGCCCGCGATCTCCAGCGCCTCGTCGAGGTGCGCGTCGGCGGTGGGCCGGCCGGTGGCCTGCCAGTACAGGTCGAGGTTGGCCCGCCCGGACAGATGCGGCAGGAAGCCCGCGCCCTCCACGAACGCGCCGACCCGCGACAGCACCGGTGCGCCCGGCCGGATCGCGTGCCCGAAGACCCGGATCTCGCCCGCGTCGGGCCGGATCAGTCCCATCAGCATCCGCAGTGTGGTGGTCTTGCCCGCGCCGTTGGGCCCCAGCAGCCCCAGCACCTGGCCCCGCTCCACCCGGAACGACAGGTCCCGTACGGCGTACCGGTCGGCGGACTTCGCGTACCGCTTGCCCAGTCCGGTGATGCTCAGCGGTACCTCGGCGAGCGCGGGGTCGGGGGCGGGCGCCGCCGTCCTGCGCCGGGCGGTGAGCAGCAGCAGCGCCGCGAGCACGGCGGCGGCGGCCGGTAGTCCCCAGGTCCACGCGGGCAGCACGGCGGCCGCGCCGCGCACCTCGGGCGCGGTGGGCACGGTGAGCGCGCCGCCTTCCAGGGAGACGGTGTACGTGGCGGGTTCGACCGGTGAGGCGTAGGCGAGGTCGGTCGCCGAGAGCACCAGCCGCAGCCGGTGGCCGGCCGCGAAGTCGTGGTCGACGGCGGGCAGTTTCAGCTGGACGGTCCGGCCCTTCCCGGCGCCCTCGACCCGGTAGGGCGTGACGAGCTGGGCGGGCAGCACCTGCCGTTTGCCGTCCGGGCCGACGTCGTAGACCTTCGCGAAGAACACCGCGTCCGGGGAGCTGGCGTGCAGCCGCACGGTGGCGGTGGGGCTGCCGGTGAGGTGGAGGGGGGTGCGCAGCGGCGCCGAGTCGAAGCGGGCGTACTGGCCGGGGAAGTCCAGGGAGAGCCCGGCGCCGAGGGCGGAGAGGCTGCCGAGCGCACCGGCGCCGGGCACCGCGGAGATGGCGGGCGGACCGGCGCCGGCGGGGTTGCCGAAGGTCTGCTCGCGGCCGGCCAGCGCGATGCGCCGCGGATCGTTGGCCAGGCCGGGGTAGCGGTCGCCGCTCGCGCCGCGCAGTCGCAGGGCGCCGTTGGTGGAGTCCACTCCCCCGCTCCGGCTGACCCGGAACGCGGGCCCGGTGTCCGTCTTCTGCTCGCCCTTCAGATAGCGGTCGAACCATGCCTTGGTGCGGGCCTCGACGCGGGCGCTCTCGCGGTCGCCGCCGTCGTGCCCGCCGGCGATCCAGTCGACATCGACGGGTGCGCCGTTCTCGCGGATCGTCCGCTGCATCGCGTCGGCCTGGTCGAGCGGGAACAGCGAGTCGGTCTGGCCCTGCGTGATCAGTGTGGGCACCTTGATGCGGTCGCCGACGGCGGACGGGCTGCGGGCCGTCAGGAGGGCGCGGGCGGCGGCGTCCGGTTCACCGGCGACGGCGACCCGTTCGTACATCGCGCACAGCTCCGCCGTGAACCGTCCGCAGCCGCTCGCCGCGGGGGATCCGGCCGGTGCGGCCGGTGCGCCGGCGGTTGCGCCCGCCGACCCGGTGGTGAAGAAGATCCCGGCCCACAGCTTCTTGAACACGCCGTGCGGGAACAGCGCATCGGCGAGGTTCCAGTAGGTGAGCTGCGGGGCGATGGCGTCGACCCGCGGATCGTGGCCGGCCGCCAGCAGCGCGATGGCACCGCCGTACGAGGCGCCCGCGATGCCGACGCGCGGATCGCCCGGCTTGTCGAGCTGCACCTCGGACCGCTTCGCCAGCCAGTCGATCAGCCGGCTGACGTCGGCGACCTCGCCCTTCGGGTCGTTCAGTCCGATCTTCCCGGTCGACTTTCCGAAGCCGCGCGCCGACCAGGTCAGCACCGCGTAGCCGTCGCGGGCCAGTTGCTCGGCCTGTGCCCGGACGTCGTCCTTGCTGCCGCCGAACCCGTGGCCCAGCAGCACCGCGGGCCGCCGGGCGCCGTCCGTCCCCGCCGCGGTGAAGAAGGAGGTGTCGAGGGACACCTCCTTCTGCTTCTCGCCGTTCTTCTCGCCGTCCGCCGTCCCAGGCATCGCCAGCACCCGGTCCTCGCGGTGTACGGCGGGCGCGGCGTCCGAGGAGGCAGCCGTCCAGGTGCCGCCCCCTATGAGCAGGGCCAGCGCGCCGGCGATCGCGTAGCGGCGCCGCCCGCGCAGTCGGAGATCCATACGTGAATCCTAGGTACGCCCCGCACCGGGCGCCCCGTCCCCCGGAGTGACCCCCGCCACCTCCCTGCGCGGGGGCGGCGGCGCCGGGGCGCGGACACGGCGGACCCCCTGCCGACGGGTGGTGCGGCAGGGGGTCGTCTGCGGGCCGGCCGAGGTGGCCGCGCCGTCAGTGGTTGCTGGGGAAGCCCAGGTTGATGCCGCCGTCGGCGGGGTCGGGCCAGCGGGTGGTGACGACCTTGCCGCGGGTGTAGAAGTGCACGCCGTCGTTGCCGTAGATGTGGTGGTCGCCGAAGAGCGAGTCCTTCCAGCCGCCGAAGGAGTGGTAGCCCACCGGGACGGGGATCGGCACGTTCACGCCGACCATGCCGGCCTCGACCTCCAGCTGGAAGCGGCGGGCCGCACCGCCGTCGCGGGTGAAGATGGCGGTGCCGTTGCCCCAGGGCGAGGCGTTCATCAGGGCGATGGCCTCGTCGTAGGTCTCGACGCGGACGACGGAGAGCACCGGGCCGAAGATCTCGTCGCGGTAGGCGTCCATGGCCGGGGTGACGCGGTCGAGCAGCGAGACGCCGATCCAGTGGCCGTCCTCGTAGCCCTCGACGGTGTAGCCGGTGCCGTCGATGACGACCTCGGCGCCCTGGGCCGCGGCGCCCGTCACATACGAGGCGACCTTGTCGCGGTGGACCTTGGTGATCAGCGGGCCCATCTCGGAGGCCGGGTCGTCGCCGGGGCCGATCCGCAGCTTGGCGGCGCGCTCCTTGATCTTGCCGATCAGCGGGTCGGCGGTGTCACCGACGGCGACCACGACGGAGATGGCCATGCAGCGCTCGCCGGCCGAGCCGTAGGCGGCGTTGATGGCGGCGTCGGCGGCCAGTTCGAGGTCGGCGTCCGGCAGCACCAGCATGTGGTTCTTGGCGCCGCCCAGCGCCTGGACCCGCTTGCCGTTGGCGGTGCCGGTGGTGTGGATGTAGCGGGCGATGGGGGTGGAGCCGACGAAGGAGACGGCGGCGATGTCCGGGTGCGCCAGGATGGCGTCGACGGCCACCTTGTCACCGTTGACGATGTTGAGGACGCCGTCCGGCAGGCCCGCCTCGGCGGCCAGTTCGGCGAGCTTGAAGGCGGCGCTGGGCACCTTCTCGCTCGGCTTGAGGACGAAGGTGTTACCGCAGGCGATGGCGAGCGGGAACATCCACATCGGCACCATCGCCGGGAAGTTGAACGGCGTGATGCCGGCGACCACACCGAGCGACTGGCGGATCGAGGAGACGTCCACCCGGGTGGAGACCTGGGTGGAGAGTTCGCCCTTGAGCTTCTCGGGGATGCCGCAGGCCAGCTCGATGATCTCCAGGCCGCGGGCGACCTCGCCGAGCGCGTCGGAGTGCACCTTGCCGTGCTCGGCGGTGATCAGCGCGGCGATCTCGTCGCGGTGCGCGTCGACCAGCTCGCGGTACTTGAACAGCACCGAGGTCCGCTTGGCCAGCGAGCTGACGCCCCAGCCGGCGAACGCCTCCTTGGCGGCGGCGACGGCGGCGTCGACCTCGTCGGGGGAGGCGAAGGCGACCTGCTTCTCCTGGGCGCCGGTGGCCGGGTTGTAGACCGGACCGAAGTTGCCGGAGACGCCCTCGACGGGCTTACCGCCGATCCAGTGGCTGATGGTCTTCATGCGGGGGCCTTTCTGGGTGACGACAACGAGCTCGGGTCAGAGGTGGCGGCGGCGGCCGGCGGCGTGCCGGTCGTACACCGCGCGGGCGGCGACCGCCGCCGGCCGCGTCGCGGTCTCGGCAACGGGTACATCCCACCAGGCTTGGGCGCCCGGCGCGCCCGGCACAGTGTCGGCCGTTTCGGTCTCGACATAGACACATGTGGGCCGGTTCGTGGCGCGCGCCGCGGCGAGTGCGGTGCGCAGCTCGCCGACGGTGGCGGCGCGCAGCACCTCCATGCCGAGCGAGGCGGCGTTGGCGGCGAGATCGACGGGCAGCGGCGCGCCGGTGTACGTACCGTCCGCGGCGCGGAAGCGGTAATCGGTGCCGAAGCGTTCGCCGCCGGTCTCCTGGGAGAGCCCGCCGATGGAGGCGTAGCCGTGGTTCTGGACGAGGACGAGGTTGATGTTGACGCCCTCCTGGACCGCGGTGACGATCTCGGTGGGGTTCATCAGATACGTACCGTCGCCGACCAGCGCCCACACCGGGCGGTCCGGGGCGGCGAGCCGGACGCCGATCGCGGCGGGGATCTCGTAGCCCATGCAGGAGTAGCCGTATTCGAGGTGGTACTGCCTGCGGGACCGGGCGCGCCAGAGTTTGTGCAGGTCGGCGGGGAGGGAGCCGGCGGCGTTGACGAGGATGTCGGTGTCGTCGACGAGCGCGTCCAGGGCGCCGAGGACCTGGGTCTGGGAGGGGCGCGCGTGCGCGTCGCCGGCGGCGTAGGCGGCGTCCACCCGGGCCTCCCAGCCGTCCTTCGCCGCGCGGTAGCCCGCCTCGTACGCCTCCTCCACGCGGTGGCCGGACAGCGCCTCGGTGAGGGCTTCGAGACCGGCCCGCGCGTCGGCGACCAGGGCGTGCGCGCCGAGCTTGTGGGAGTCGAAGGAGGCGATGTTGAGGTTGACGAAGCGCACCTCGGGCGCGGCGAAGAGGGTGGCGGAGGCGGTGGTGAAGTCGGTGTAGCGGGTGCCGACGCCGAGGACCAGGTCGGCCTCGCGGGCGAGCGCGGCGGCGGTGGCGGTGCCGGTGTGGCCGATGCCGCCGATGTCGGCGGGGTGGTCGTGGCGCAGCGAGCCCTTGCCGGCCTGGGTGGACGCGACGGGGATGCCGGTGCGGTCGGCGAAGGCGCGCAGCGCGTCCTCGGCCTCGCTGTGGTGGACGCCGCCGCCCGCGATCAGCAGCGGCCGGCGGGCGGTGCGCAGGGCGTGGACCGCGGCGGCGAGGGCATCGGGGTCCGGGGCGGGCCGGGCGATCCGCCAGACGCGGTCGGCGAAGAACTCCTCGGGCCAGTCGTACGCCTCGGCCTGGACGTCCTGCGGCAGGGCGAGGGTGACCGCGCCGGTCTCGACGGGGTCGGCGAGGACGCGCATGGCCTGGAGGGCGGCCGGGATCAGCGCCTCGGGGCGGTGCACGCGGTCGAAGTAGCGGGAGACCGGGCGCAGCGCGTCGTTGACCGATACATCGCCGGCGTGGGGGACTTCGAGCTGCTGGAGGACGGGGTCGGCGGGCCGGGTGGCGAAGGCGTCGCCGGGCAGCAGCAGGACCGGGAGGCGGTTGACGGTGGCCAGGGCGGCGCCGGTGACGAGGTTGGTGGCGCCGGGGCCGATGGAGGTGGTGACGGCGTGCGCGCTCAGCCGGTCGGACTGGCGGGCGTAGCCGACGGCGGCGTGCACCATGGCCTGTTCATTGCGGCCCTGGAGGTAGGGCAGCGCGTCCTGGGACTCCAGCAGGGCCTGGCCGATGCCGGCGACGTTGCCGTGGCCGAAGATGCCCCAGCAGGCGTTGATCAGGCGGTGGCGGCGGCCGTCCCGCTCGGTGTACTGGTGGGCGAGGAACTCCACCAGTGCCTGGGCGACGGTCAGCCGGCGGGTGCGGGACGGGCCGGGCGGGGGCTTCGCGGTCATCGGGCGTCTCCTGCGGGCGCTTCGTAGAGGGGGAGGCGGGGGTCGACGGGCTGGTCGGGCCAGGTGCCGCGGATCCAGCCGTGGTCGGGGTGGTCGCAGATCAGCCACTCCCGGTCGGCGCCGGGCCCGGCCATGACGTTGAGGTAGTACAGGGTGTGGCCGGGGGCGGCGATGGACGGGCCGTGCCAGCCGTCGGGGATCAGGACGGCGTCGCCGGTACGGACCTCGGCGAGGACGTCGGTACCGCGGCCGTGGCCCGAGGGGCTGACGCGCTGGTAGCCGACGCCGTCCGTACCGTGCGCGGCGGCGATCTCGAAGTAGTAGATCTCCTCCAGTTCGGATTCCTCGCCGGGCCGGCACTCGTCGTGCTTGTGCGGCGGGTAGGACGACCAGTTGCCGCCGGGGGTGAGCACCTCGACCGCGATGAGCTTGTCGCAGTCGAAGGCGCCGGCCGCGGCGAAGTTGTTGACCTGGCGGGAGCAGTGGCCGGCGCCGCGCAGTTCGACGGGGACCTCGTGGGCGGGGCCGTAGCGGGCGGGCAGCCGCCGCGCGCAGCGGGCGCCGGTGAGCGCGAACCGGCCGCCGGCGCCGCTGTCGATCCGCACCCGCGCGTCGCGCGGTACGTAGGCGAAGTCGGTGACACCGCTGAACACGCTCTCGCGGCCGGTGAGTTCGAAGGTCTCGCCGCTGTCGGTGCGCACGGTGCAGCCGCCGGCCAGCGGCAGCACGATCCATTCGCTGTCGCCGGTGGCGAAGGAGTGGTGGCCGCCGGCCGGCAGGTCGAGGACGCGCAGCGCGGAGTGGCCCCAGCCGGCCCGCGCGGGGTCGATGTCCAGGGCGTACGCGTCGCGCGCCGCCGCGCCGGCCTTCAGGTGGAATTCAGTGCTCATGGTGCCAAGTCTCCTGCGGGGTCGCGGTGGTGGCGGTGGGTGTGCCGGCCGGCGCCGCGGTCCGGTCGGCACGCGCCCGGCGGCCGGTGGTCACAGCAGTCCCACGGCGGTGTCCACGGCGGCCGCCACATCGCCGTCGGCCGGGTAGAGGAGGGAGCGGCCGACGACCAGCCCGTGCACGGTGGGCAGCCGCAGCGCCTTGCGCCACTTCTCGTAGGCGGCTTCCTGGGCCTGGACGGTGGTGCCGATGTCGCCGCCGAGCAGCACGGTCGGCAGGGTCGAGGTCTCGCAGACCCGGGCCATCGCGTCGGCGTCGTCGGTGACCGGCAGCTTGAGCCAGGTGTACGCGGAGGTGCCGCCGAGGCCGGAGGCGATGGCGACGGAGCGGGTGACGGCCGCGGGGCTCAGATCGTTGCGTACCTTGCCGTCGATCCGGCGGGAGAGGAACGGTTCGACGAAGGTGGGCAGTTCGCGTTCGGCCATCGCGTCGATGGCGCGGGCGGTGGTCTCCAGGGTGGTCAGCGAGCCGGGGTCGGCGTAGTCGATGCGCAGCAGGAGCTTGCCCGCGTCGAAGCGGAGCCGGGCGATGTCCTGGGGGCGGTAGCCGGTGAACCGGTCGTCCATCTCGAAGGCGGCGCCGGCGATGCCGCCGCGGTTCATGGAGCCCATGACGACCTTGCCTTCGAGGGCGCCGAGCAGCAGCAGGTCCTCCAGGATGTCGGCGGTGGCGAGGACCCCGTCCACACCGGGCCGCGACAGCGCCAGGACGAGGCGTTCGAGCAGGTCGACGCGGTTGGCCATGGCGAGCTGCCGGTCGCCGACGGCGAGCGCGCCGCGGGCCGGGTGGTCGGCGGCGATGATCATCAGCCGGCCACCGGCGCCGAGGAGCGGACGGCGGGCGCGCCGGGCGGCGGCCTCCGCGACGGCTTCGGGGTGCCGGGCCCGCAGCGTCGGGAGGTCACTGATCCGAGTGGTCAAGGCGTAACTCACCTTCTTGAGTGCACAGGTACGCCGGGGGCGGCAGGTGCGAGGGGTGGGGCGGCGGAGGCCCGGACGGCGAGGGGGGCGGGGGCGGCCATGGGTGTCACCGCTCCGCGAGGAAGGCGTCGACCTCGGCGGCGGTCGGCATCGCGGACGAGCAGGCGAGCCGGGAGGCGACGATGGCGCCGGCCGCGTTGGCGTGGCGCATCATCCGTTCCAGGTCCCAGCCGTTGAGCAGACCGTGGCAGAGCGAGCCGCCGAACGAGTCACCGGCGCCCAGACCGTTGACGACCTCGACGGGGGTGGGCGGGACCTCGGCGGTGCGGCCGTCGCGGTGGACGGCGAGCACGCCCTTGGGGCCCTGTTTGATGACGGCGAGCTCGACGCCCATGGCCAGCAGCGCCTCGGCGCAGGCCCTGGGGTCGCGCAGGCCGGTGGCGACCTCGGCCTCGTCGATGTTGCCGACCGCGACCGTGGCGTGGGCGAGGGCGGCCTCGTAGTACGGGCGGGCGGTGGCCATCGCCGCGGCGCCGGACGCGCCGCCGTCCTTGGAGGCGCCGCCCTCGCCGCCCCAGAACATCGGCCGCCAGTCGAGGTCGAAGACGGTCGTGCCGGACTTGGCGCGGGCGGCCAGCGCGGCGAGGGTGGCGGACCTGCTGGGCTCCTCGCACAGTCCGGTCCCGGTGATCCAGAAGACGCGGGCGGCCCGGATGGCGTCCTGGTCCAGTTCCTCGGGGCGGATCACCAGGTCGGGGGCCTTGGGGCGGCGGTAGAAGTAGAGCGGGAAGTCGTCCGGCGGGAAGATCTCGCAGAAGGTGACCGGGGTCGGGTAGGCGTCCACCGGGGTCACCCAGCGGTCGTCCACGCCGAACTCGCGCAGTGCCTGGTGAAGGTAGTCGCCGAACGGGTCGCGGCCGGTGCGGCTGATGACGGCGGTGCGGCGGCCGAGCCGGGCCGCGGCGACCGCGACGTTGGTGGCCGAGCCGCCGAGGAACTTCCCGAAGGTCTCCACCCGGGCCAGCGGCACGCCGGTCTGGAGCGGGTAGATGTCCACTCCGATGCGGCCCATCGTGATCAGGTCGTACGGCTCGGTCATGTGCGCCCCTTCGGTTCGGCCGGCGCGGCGGGTTCGGCGGGTTCGGCTCTGAGCACAGGTCTAACGAAGAGGATCAGACCCTGTCAATAGTTTGTCCTTACATTCTGACGTCGAGCAGGAAAAGCGAGGGAAACCCGGCCGGACCGCCCTCCGGGTTACAAAGTCCTTAAGTCCTTATGTCAGGACGAAGTCTTGACACTCTTGAGGGCGGCAGCGAGGCTGTGCCCCACAACCCCGCCCCAGCGCCTCCCGGTCACCGCCGACCGGCGAGAGGAGAGCCGCAGCATGTCCGCACCCCGTGCCGTTGCGCCCGTTCTGGACCGAATCCGCGTCGGTTCCGCCCCCGACTCCTGGGGGGTCTGGTTCCCCGAGGACGAGCGGCAGGTCCCCTGGCAGCGCTTCCTCGACGAGGTCGCCCAGGCCGGCTACGAGTGGATCGAACTCGGCCCGTACGGCTACCTGCCCACCGACCCCGCCGTCCTGCACGACGAGATCGCCCGCCGGCAGCTCAAGGTCTCGGCCGGCACGATCTTCACCTCCCTGCACCAGGGCCCGGCCGTCTGGGACAAGACCTGGGCCCATGTCTCGGAAGTCGCCACCCTCACCAGGGCGATGGGCGCGGGCCACCTCGTCGTCATCCCCTCCTTCTGGCGCGACGACAAGACCGCCGAGGAGATCGAACCGCGCGAACTGACCACAGAGCAGTGGCGGCACCTGACCACCGGTATGGAGCGGCTGGGCAAGCGGGTCCGCGACGAGTTCGGCCTGGACATCGTCGTCCACCCGCACGCCGACACCCATATCGACACCGAGGAGCACGTCGCGCGGTTCCTCGACGGCACCGACGCCGACCTGGTCGGCCTCTGCCTGGACACCGGCCACTACGCCTACTGCGGCGGCGACAGCGTCAAACTCCTGCGCACCTACGGCGAGCGGATCGGCTACCTGCACCTCAAGCAGGTCGACCCGGACATCCTGGCCGGCGTCGTCGCCAAGGGCACGCCCTTCGGACCGGCCGTCCAGCAGGGCGTGATGTGCGAACCGCCGCTCGGCGTGCCCGCCCTGCCGCCCGTCCTGGAGGCCGCCCAGGCGCTGGACGTCGATCTCTTCGCCATCGTCGAGCAGGACATGTACCCCTGCCCGCCCGACCAGCCGTTCCCCATCGCCGAGCGCACCCGGCGCTTCCTGCGCTCCTGCGGCGCCTGACAACCCCCGCCCCCTATACGGACCTACGGACTCACGGAGCAGGAGAGACACGGATGAGCCAGCACCAGACCCTCGGCGTAGCGGTCATCGGCACCGGCCGGATGGGCGCCGACCACGTACGCCGGATCAACGACGTCATCAGCGGCGCCCGGGTGGCGGCGGTGGCCGATATCGACGCGGACCGCGTGCGGCGCCTCGCGGACGGCATCGACGGCTGTACCCCGTACACCGACCCGGCCGCCGCCATGGCCGACCCCGGGGTGGACGCCGTCCTGATCGCCTCGCCGGGCCCCGCCCACGAGGACGCACTGCTCGCCGCCTTCGCGCGCGATCTGCCGGTGCTCTGCGAGAAGCCGCTGACCCCGGACCCGGCCTCCGCGCTGCGCGTCGTCGCGGCCGAGACCGCGCTCGGGCACCGGCGCGTCCAGGTCGGCTTCATGCGCCGCTACGACGCCGACTACCTCACCCTCAAGTCCCTGCTGGACAAGGGCACTTACGGCCGTCCGCTGATGCTGCACAACAAGCACCGCAACGCCGACACCCCGCCCGGCTTCAGCAACGCGATGATGATCCACGACTCGGTGGTGCACGAGATCGATGTGACCCGCTGGCTGCTGGACGAGGAGATCACCGCGGTCCAGGTGCTCCGCCCGGCCCCCACCGGCCACGCCCCCGAGGGCCTCGGCGACCCGCAGCTGATCCTCTTCGAGACGGCCGGCGGCCGCGTCGTGGACACCGAACTCTTCGTCAACTGCCGCTTCGGCTACCAGGTCAGCTGCGAGGCGGTCTGCGAGGACGGCACCGCCCGGATCGGCGACGACCGCGGGGTCTTCGTGAACGCCGCGGGCCACTGGGGCGGCGCCATCACCCCCGGCTTCGTGGAGCGCTTCGAGGAGGCGTACGACCGGCAGGTGCAGCGCTGGGTGGACGCGACCCGGCGCGGTGCGGTCAAGGGCCCCAGTTGCTGGGACGGCTATGCGGCGGCCGCGGTCTGCGAGGCCGGGGTACGCGCCCAGGCCACCGGTGAGCGCGTCGCCGTGGAGCTGGCCGAGCGCCCCGCGCTGTACCGCTGAGGCCGCGCGGCCGCAGCGCCGCGCACCACGCCGCCACAGTCGCCGTGGCTGCCGCACCCACCGCACTCGCCGCATCCGCCGCACCGCGAAAGGCGCCCCTCGTCACCACCCCGAAAGGCCCCCGCACCATGCGCACCACCCCTGATCCCTGTCCGTCCCACCCCACCGCACCGCTCGAACCGCCCACTTCGGCCGCCGAGTCGGGCTACGGGCGGGAGGGCCGCGCCGAGGCCACCGCCCGCCTCCCGCGCGAGACCAACGGCCGCCGCGCCACCGCGAACCGGAGCTGACCATGGCCGCTCCGACCAGCCAGGCGGCGCCCACCGGCCCGCACGGGAACACCCGGGCCCGCAGCGCCAGACGCTTCATCGTCTCCATCGCCGCCATCGCCGCCCTCGGCGGCGCCCTCTTCGGCTATGACACCGGAGTGATCTCCGGCGCCCTGCCCTTCATGGAGGGCCACTTCGGCCTCACCTCCCTGGGCGAGGGCGTCATCACCAGCGCGCTGCTGATCGGCGCGGCCTTCGGCTCGCTGGCCGGCGGCCGGATGTCCGACGCGCTGGGGCGGCGCAACTCCCTGCTGTGGGCGGGCGCCGTGTTCATCGGCGGCGCGCTCGCGGTGGCCCTCGCCCCCTCCGTACCGTTCATGACCGTGGCCCGCTTCGTCCTCGGCCTCGCGGTCGGCAGCGCCTCCGTCATCACCCCGCTGTACCTGTCGGAGATCGCGCCCCCGCACATCCGCGGTCGGCTGGTCTCCTTCAACTCCCTGATGATCGTCAGCGGTCAGCTGCTCGCGTATCTCATCAACGCCGTCCTGGCGCACTGGGAAGCCTGGCGCTGGATGCTGGGCCTGGCCGCACTGCCCGCCGTGGCGCTCTTCATCGGGCTGTTCTTCCTGCCGGACACCCCGCGCTGGTACATCAGCAAGGGCCGGCCCGACGACGCGGCCCGGGTGCTGCGCCGCACCCTGCCCGCCGAGGACGTCGCCGGGGAACTGGCCCGCATCGACCACGCCCGCGGGCTGGAGGCCGACGCCCGGCGCGGCGCCTGGGACGAGCTGCGGACACCGTGGGTGCGGCGGCTGCTGCTGGTCGGCATCGGGCTGGCGATCGTCCAGCAGATCACCGGCGTCAACGCCGTCATCTACTTCGCGCCCAAGATCCTCGCCGCCACCGGTCTGGGCACCAATACCGCGATCACCGCCACCATCGCCGTCGGCGCCGTCTCCGTCATCGCCACCGCGATCGGGATGTCGCTGATCGACCGGGTCGGCCGGCGCCCCATGCTGATCTCCGGACTGGCCGGTATGACGGTCGCGCTGGCCCTGCTCGGCGCGTCCTTCCACCTGCCGCGCTCCACGGCCGTCAGCTATCTGGTGCTCGGCCTGATGGTCCTCTACATGGCGTTCATGCAGGCCACCCTCAACACCGGCGTCTGGCTGCTGCTCGCCGAGATGTTCCCGCTCAAGGTGCGCGGACTGGCCATGGGCGCCGCGGTCTTCGTGATGTGGCTGGTCAACTTCTCCGTCGCACTGGTCTTCCCGCTGCTGCTCGACGCGGTCGGCGCCAGCGTCACCTTCTGGTTCTTCGGCGTGATGTGCGTCCTGTCCCTGCTCTTCTGCAAGCGGTACGCACCGGAGACCAAGGGCCTGGCCCTGGAGGACCTCGAACACGAACTGCGCAAGGCGGCCACCCCGCACTGACGGCCCGCCGGGCCGGGCCCCGGCCCGGCCACCGCGCTCCGGCCACCGCCCCGGCTGTCCCGCCCCGGTCACGGCTGGCACCGTTGCGCGGGACTTCCGTCACAGCCGGTCGACAGCTCTCCACACCCCTCACCCGGCGCCGCCGACCGGGCCGGTCCGAGTGACCGCCAAGCCGAACGCGGTACCCCGCCGGCCCCTCGGACCGGCCCCGCGCACGGCTCCTGGAGGTGCGCGGAGATGACCGATCGCAGACTCTGGTCGTATCGGGAGATCGCCGCACACCTCCAGGTGCAGCCCGACACCGTGCGCGCCTACCGCAAGCACGGACTGCTGCCGGAGCCGGACCTGGTCGAAGGCGGCAGACCGTACTGGTTCGCCGACACGGTCCGGGCGTGGGCGGCGCGGCGCCTCAGCAGCCGGGGGCGGCGCGGGTGGTGGGAGTGAGCCGGGCCCCGCTCCGGGTACGGCGGGGTGCCCGTGCCTTTCGGGTGTGCTCGTGCCTTTCGGGGGTGCCCGTGGCTTTCGGGGGTGCCCGTGGCTTTCGGGGGTGCCCGTGGCTTTCGGGGGTGCCCGTGGCTTTCGGGGGTGCCCGTGCCCTCGCCCGTCGGCGGGCGACTGGCGGGGCCGGGTGCGTCAGATCTGCCGGGGAGGGCCGAAGAGCAGGTCATAGCCCGGGGGGAGCTGGAGCAGGACGCGCCGCATGAGTTCCTCACCGGCGGCTTCGGCCACGACGCTGAGGACGGCGCCGACATCCCCGGTGGCGGTCTCCTCGGTGGCGCCCTCGATCCACGCGGCAGTCGCCCGTACGAAGCGGTCGGGGCCGAGCGGTTCGGCGGCGGGGAGCGGATTGAGCAGTACCAGCACACAGGTCGCGGGCAGCCTGGCGGCCAGTTCCGCCCGTTCGTCGCCCACGAGGTGCGCGCCCAGGAGGCCGAGCACGATACGGGCCGCCCGCTCCGCCTCGCGCCGCGAAGGGTACTGACCCCGCTCCTGCACGGCGGCCAGGAACGCGTCCCACGACAGAGCCATCGGCGCTCCCTCCTCACGCTCCGGTTCCGCGCCCGGCTCCCGCTCCGCCGCCTGTCTGCGGCCAGCGGAAAGAGCCGGTCCGCACCGGCACCGGCATCCCGCCACTTCGCGCCCAGGATGCCGCTACAAACGGGCCATTTCCCTCTATATCGCCCCGTCGCGAAGTTGACAAGGGTCGACTCGGTATCGTCCCGGGCCGCCGGTCCTAGGCGGGCCGCGGCGGGGCGGTCGATCCCCTGATCTCCAGCTCCGGGGCGACGAGTTGACGGGCGGCGGGCCCGTCCGGGCGCTCCATCCGGTCCAGCAGGCAGCGCGCGGCGCGGCGACCCACCTCGTGGCTGGCGTTGTTCACCGAGTTCAGCCAGAGATGCCGGATGCGCGAGAGGTAGGTGTTGTCGTAGCCGACGAGGGACAGGTCGGCGGGCACCGCCAGGCCCAGCTCCTCCGCGGCGGACAGCGCGCCGACACCCGAGATGTCGTTGAACGCGAAGAGGGCGGTGGGGCGTTCACCGCCGCGCACCGGGTTGAGCAGCCGGACGGCGGCGCGGTAGCCGCCCTCCTCGGTCCCGTCGCCGCTCTCCACGACGGCGGACAGTCCCGGCCCGTGCGCGCGTACGGCGGCCTCGAAACCGCGTCTGCGCGCCTCGCCCACCAGGCCCTGTCCGGCGATATGGGCGAGCCGGGTGTGGCCGAGGCCGATGAGGTGCTCGGTGGCGAGCCGGGCGCCGCGCTCGTCGTCGTTGGCGACGATGTCGACCCGCGGCAGCCGGGGCCCGTGGTCGCCCGCGATCACGGTCGGCAGCCGCTCGGCGACCGCGGCCAGGCCCGCACTGTCCGGCAGCGTGCCGACGACGACGATGCCGTCCACCCGCAGCTCCAGAAAGGTGCGGGCGAAGTCCTGGCCGGCCCGCCGGTCGAGCCGCCCGTCGGCCATCAGCATCCGCAGCCCGTGCGCGTGCAGCAGCGAGTTCAGACCGTCGAGAACCTCCACGAACCAGGGGTTGCGCATGTCGTCGAGGAGGACGCCGACGGTGTGCGTACGGCGCGCCACCAGGCTGCGGGCCGCGGCGTTCGGGCGGTACCCCAGCTCCTGGATCGCCTCCAGCACGGCCTGCCGCTTGCCGTCGCTGACCCGCGGCGAGCCCTGCAACACCAGTGAGACCAGCGACTTCGAAACACCCGCGCGCTCGGCGACACCGCGGATCGTCGGGGGCCGGTCCGCACTCGGCCGTTCATTGGACCGTTCCATGGGCGGAAATCCTTCCATTCGGCGGGACCGGCGTCAACGCGAGCCGGCGTGACGGCCCCGCGGCGGCCCACCCGGGCCGTCCCGGGGGTTGACATACGGACATACGGACGTGCAGGGTGCCGGGACGGCGGTGTTGGACCGTTCCAAAGCTCGCGTCCACCACGCACCTTAACGTGCGTCCAGTCCCGTCCCACCGCCCCCGCCATCCCCACGCATGGCAACAGAACACCTCCCCTCCCCTCTGTCTCCCCCTCCCTGGAAAGGAACCGGGCATGAAGATCGGCCTGATCGGCACGGGGCGCATCGGCGCCTTCCACGCCGAGACCCTCCGCAGCGTCCCCGGCGTCACCGGCATCGTCGTCGCGGACGCGGACCCCACGCGCGCCGCGTCACTGGCGGACACCCTCGGCGTGCGCGCCGCCACGAGCGTCGAGGAGATGTACGCGGACGGCCTGGACGGTGTGGTGATCACCGCCGCGACCAGTGCCCACGCCTCGCTCATCCACCAGGCCCTGGACGCCGGGGTGCCGGTCTTCTGCGAGAAGCCGGTCGCCCTGGACGTACCGGGCACCCGCGACGTGGTGACGCGGGCCGAGGCCGGCACCGTCCCCGTGCAGATCGGCTTCCAGCGGCGCTTCGACGCCGGTTACCGCGCCGCCCGCGCGGCGCTGCGCTCCGGTGAGCTGGGCTGGCTGCACACCCTGCGCGCCTGCACCAGCGACCGGACGCCGCCGCCCGCCGCCTACATCCCCACCTCCGGCGGCCTGTTCCGGGATTGCAGCATCCACGACTTCGACATCCTCCGCTGGCTGACCGGCCGCGAGGTGGTCTCGGTCTACGCCCAGGGCGCCAACCGTGGCGCGCCCTTCTTCGCCGCGGGCGATGACGTCGACACCTGTGCGGCGCTGCTGCGCTTCGACGACGACACCCTGGCCACCGTCACCGCGACCCGTTACAACGGCGCGGGCCACGATGTCCGGCTGGAGGTCTGCGGCTCGGAGGGCGCCCGGATCGTCGGCCTGGACGACCGCGCGCCGCTGCCGTCGGCCGAGACCGGACTGTCCTGGCAGCGCGCCGCGGCCCCGTACGCCACGTTCATGGAGCGCTTCCACGACGCGTACGTCACGGAGCTGGGCGTCTTCGCCGAGGTCGCCGCCGGCCGCACGCCGAGCCCCTGCTCGCCCGGCGAGGCGCTGGAGGCGCTGTACATCGCCGAGGCGTGCGAACACTCCCGCCGGACCGGCGAGCCGGTCACCGTCGCGGACATCCGCGCCGCGGCCGCCGGCGGTGCGACCACGGACGTCTGACCGGCCGCGGACGCCTGACCGACCACGGCCGGGCACCCGGCCGCGGATGGGTGCCCGGCCGCGACGTCGAACCGCTCGGCGCGCCGGGGTGCATCGGCAGCTGCACCAGAGACCACCGGCACCGGCCACGGACCGCTCGGTGCGCCGGGGTACGCCGAGCCGCCGGTGGGGGTCTCCCGGGCCCCCTCGGCGGTGTCGACGCGCGCGGCGCCACCCCGGGACCGGTGCCGCTCCTCAGCTGCGGGCCGCCACGACTCCCCCTCCCCCGTCCGGGAACGCGCCCCCGGACGATGCGCCCCCGCCGGCCGGTGCGCCCCCGCCGGCCGACACGGCCCCACCCGGCACGCCCCCGGATATGGCGGTCAGATCCAGCCGCCAGTCATGGGACCGCATCGGGCGCCCCTTCGGATACTCGAACTCGCACTCCCCCATGAGCTCGAATCCCGCCTTCCGGCAGACGGCGTTGGACGCGGTGTGGTGCACCGAAGGAAACGCGTGCAGAGAGCGGTGGAGCCCCTCGGCCCCCGCTCGCCCGATGACCTCCCGTGCGGCCGCCACCGCGATGCCCCGGCCCTGGAACTCGGGCAGCACGCCCCAGCCCGTCTCGTACACCGCCGCACCCTGCCAGCTCAGCTCCCAGAACCCGATCGACCCCACCACGGCGCCCGCCGGAGCACCCGGCTCCCCCTCGTCATCCCCCGGCGCACCGTCCGGCAGCAGTACGACCCGGAACATCTGCCCCGCCCCGTCCAGGCCGAGATATCTCCGGTGCCGCGCGAGCAACTGCCGCTCCGTCTCCGGGCCGCCCAGATGCCCGGTCATCTCCGGTGCGTTGAGCCTGCGCAGCAGATCGAGACCGTCCGTGCCCCACGGCTCGATCCGCACCCGCGGTGGCGTCCGTACCCACGCCCCCGTCCCCCTCTTCATCCCCGTCCCCGCCTTCGCCTGCGTCTGTGCCTCTGCCGGTGTCTCTGCCTGCGTCGTCCGCTGCGGTTTCATCTGCGTCTGCACCCGCCCCCGTTTCGCCCTGTCCACACAGTAAGGGCGGCCACTGACAACGCCGCTGATCTGCGCAAACACCCGGTCGCGCCCCCCGGCCGGCCGCAGCCACGCGTCATCAACCCCGATCAGCCGGACGGCCGGCCGAGCGCGCCCGCCGCCCGGGAGGCCCGTCGCCGCGGTCCCTTCGTCCCCTCCTGCCCCTCCGGCCCGTTGCCGCCCTTGCCGCTCCCGTCGCCCGGTACCCTCGCGGACCGGCGGCGGGCCGTCCACTGGATCGCCGTGCCCACCGCGGCGACCATGCAGGAGACGCCCACGCCGACCCCCGCGGCGAAGAACGGATCGCCCGCGGCGGCGCTGCCGAGGTAGCCGAGGCCGATGGAGTACGTCGCCCACGTCGTCTCGGCGAACGCGGCACCGAGCGCGTACCTGCGGACCGGATAGCGCAGCACACCGGCCGCCAACGGGCCGGCGATCCGTCCACTGGGCAGGAACCGGACACCGATCACGAACGGCAGGCCGTAGCGCTCGATCCGGCCCAGGGTCCACTCCAGCATCGCCCGGCGCCGGGGCCTGCGCAGCATCCAGGCCCGTACGGGACCGCCGAACCGCCGGGCGACGAGGTAGATCAGGAGGTCACCCAGCGTGGCGCTGCCCGCGACGACCAGCAGGATCAGCGGGAGATAGGCGTGCCCCTCGGAGGCGAGCACACCGGCGGTGACGAGCAGCGCGGAATTGGGGACCAGCGGCGGCAGAGTGGTGAGCGCCAGCAGGCCGTACAGGGCGAACGCGTCCATCCGGCCGCCTCCTCGGATCCACCCCGAGCCGTACCCCCAAGGCTGACGCGCGGCGCGGCGCACGGCAACGCGTACGATCCGGCGCGCTCCGGCGGGACACCGCTCGTCGCGTCGTGGGGTGGCGGCGCGCGGCGCGGTGGCACACAGTTGGATTGATACCCCCTAGGGGTATACAGTGTGGGGGCATCGGGAAGCACCGGGTGACACCGGGGCCCCTCGTACAACACCGGCATCACGCGGAACACATCGGCACCACAAGGAGAGACCCATGGCCGAGAACAGCTCCTGCTGCACCTCCGAAGAGTCCTGCCACTCCGGCGACACCGACGTCCAGGTGGGCGCGGTGACCACCACCTACCGGGTCAGCGGTATGACGTGTGGTCACTGCGAGGGCGCCGTATCGTCCGAGATCTCCGAGATCACCGGTGTCAGCTCGGTGCAGGCCGTGGCGGCGACCGGCCTGGTGACCGTCGTGTCGCAGGCCCCGCTCGACGACGAGGCCGTGCGCGCGGCCGTCGACGAGGCGGGTTACGAGCTCGTGGGCCAGGCGGCCTGACCGCGATGTCCGGTTCCGGCACGCAGGCGCGGGTCGAACTCGCCATCGGCGGGATGACCTGCGCCTCGTGCGCGGCGCGCGTCGAGAAGAAGCTCAACCGCATGGAGGGCGTCACCGCCACCGTCAACTACGCGACGGAGCGGGCGAAGGTCTCCTACGGGCACGGCGTCTCGGTCGCGGACCTGATCACCACGGTGGAGAAGACCGGCTACACGGCGCGTCCGCCCGCGCCCGCGGAGCCCGCGCCGTCCACCACGGCCCCCGGCGCACCACCGGCCGGCGACGACGGCTCCACCGGCGCCCTGCGGCAGCGGCTGCTGGTCTGCGCAGCGCTGGCCGTGCCCGTCATCGTGCTGGCGATGGTGCCCGCGCTCCAGTTCACCTCCTGGCAGTGGCTGTCGCTGACCCTCGCCGCGCCGGTCGTCGTCTGGGGCGGCTACCCCTTCCACCGCGCCACCTGGACGCGTCTGCGGCACGGCGCGGCCACCATGGACACCCTCGTGTCCCTGGGGACACTCGCCGCGTTCGGCTGGTCCCTGTGGGCGCTGTTCCTCGGCGACGCGGGCGCGCCCGGGATGCGGCACGGTTTCGATCTGACGGTCTCGCGTACCGAGGGTTCCTCGGCGATCTATCTGGAGGTCGCGGCCGGGGTGACCGTCTTCCTGCTGCTGGGCCGCCATCTGGAGGCGCGTGCGAAGCGGAAGGCGGGCGCGGCGCTGCGGGCGCTGCTCGAACTGGGCGCCAGGGACGTCGCCGTACTGCGCGACGGCCGCGAAGTCCGCGTCCCCATCGCGGAGCTGAGCGTCGGCGACCGGTTCGTCGTACGCCCCGGCGAGAAGATCGCCACCGACGGACGGGTGGTGGCGGGGTCCTCCGCGGTGGACGCGTCAATGCTCACCGGTGAGTCCGTCCCGGTCGAGGTCGCCCCCGGCGACACGGTCACGGGGGCGACGGTGAACGCCGCCGGGCGGCTGGAGATCGAGGCCACCCGGGTCGGCGGCGACACCCAACTCGCCCGGATGGCACGGCTGGTCGAGGCCGCCCAGAGCGGCAAGGCCGAGGTGCAGCGGCTGGCGGACCGGGTCTCCGCGGTCTTCGTGCCGGTGGTGCTGCTGATCGCGGCCGGCACACTGGCCGGCCGGCTGCTGGCGACCGGCGACGCGACGGCGTCGTTCACCGCCGCGGTGGCCGTCCTGATCATCGCCTGCCCCTGCGCCCTGGGCCTCGCGACACCGACCGCGCTGATGGTCGGTACGGGCCGCGGCGCCCAGCTCGGCATCCTGCTCAAGGGGCCGGAGGTGCTGGAATCGACCCGGCGGGTGGACACCGTCCTGCTGGACAAGACCGGCACGGTCACCAGCGGCCGGATGAGCCTGGTGGACATCACCGCCGCCGACGGTGTCACGGAGGGCGAACTGCTGCGGCTGGCCGGTGCGTTGGAGCACGCCTCGGAGCATCCGGTGGCCCGCGCCGTCGCGGCGGGCGCGGCGGAGCGGGTGGGCCAACCGCCCCCGGTGGAAGGGTTCGTGAACGTGCCGGGACTGGGCGCCCGCGGTGTCGTGGCCGGGCACCGGGTGCTGGCCGGGCGGGCGGCGCTGGCCGAGCGGGCCGGGATCGCGCTGCCGCCGGAGCTGCGGAGCGCGCTGACGGCCGCCGAAGTCGCGGGCCGTACCGCCGTGGTGGTGGCCTGGGACGGCCGGGCGCGCGGGGTGCTCGCGGTCTCCGACGCGGTGAAGCCCACCAGCGCCGAAGCCGTCCGACGGCTCCGCGCCCTCGGACTCACCCCCGTCCTGCTCACCGGCGACAACGAAGCCGTGGCCCGCGCCGTCGCCACCGAAGTCGGCATCGAC
>JOEL01000054.1 GCA_000720995.1 Streptomyces celluloflavus | reverse complement strand
GGTCCCTACCGCCCCGCCCCGATCATCCGACCCACCCGATCCCGGCCGCCCGTTCAGACCCCGCTCCCGGTCCAGCCCGCCCTCGTCCACGGCCCCCACCTGCCCTTCCGTACACCCGCCGTTCGCGCCGTCGCTTGGATCATGACGCACCCCCGCACGGCCCGCGACCCCTGTGGAAAACTTCTGTGGACAACGCGTCGATGAGTCCCTCGTCTCACCCTCGCGCAGCCCTGAAGCCCGCCGGAAACACTCGCGTAGCATGGCGATGAATCGTCCGGTACCCCCCGCGGACTGGAACGGAAGGCCATCGCCGCGTGAATGCAATCCCACCCACCGAGGCCCAGGACCGCCCCGCCCGGCTCACCGTCGGAGTCGTCGGCGCGGGTCGCGTCGGGCCCGCCCTCGCCGCGTCACTGCACCTCGCCGGACACCGCCCGGTGGCCGTGTCCGGAGTCTCCGACGCCTCCGTGCGACGCGCCGCGGAGCTGCTGCCCGAGGTGCCCCTGGTGCCCGCCGCCGAGGTCCTCGCGCGCGCCGACCTCGTCCTGCTGACCGTCCCCGACGACGCCCTCGCCGACCTGGTCAGCGGCCTCGCGGAGACCGGCGCCGTCCGCCCGGGACAACTGCTCGTGCACACCTCCGGGCGCTATGGAACGTCCGTACTGGACCCGGCGACCCGGGCCGGCGCCCTGCCGCTCGCCCTGCACCCCGCCATGACCTTCACCGGCACCTCCGTGGACGTCCAGCGGCTGGTCGGCTGCTCGTTCGGGGTGACCGCGCCCGACGAACTGCGGATGGCCGCCGAGGCGCTGGTCATCGAGATGGGCGGCGAGCCCGTGTGGATCGCCGAATCCGCCCGTCCGCTCTACCACGCGGCCCTCGCCATCGGGGCGAACCACCTGGTCACGCTCGTCGCCCAGTCGATGGAACTGCTGCGCACGGCCGGGGTCGAGGCCCCCGGCCGGATGCTCGGCCCGCTGCTCGGCGCGGCCCTGGACAACGCGCTGCGCTCCGGCGACGACGCGCTGACCGGCCCGGTCGCGCGCGGCGACGCGGGCACCGTCGCCGCCCACGTCGCCGAGCTGCGCCAGCATGCGCCGCAGAGTGTCGCCGGGTATCTCGCGATGGCCCGGATGACCGCGGACCGGGCGCTGGCCCACGGCCTCCTCAAGCCGGAGCTGGCCGAGGACCTGCTCGGCGTGCTCGCCGAGGCGTCCCCCGGCCGGCCCCCCGGCGGCCCGGCCACCCCCGACCCGAACGGCCCCGTCCCCGGCCCGGACCCGGACGGCCCGGACGCCTCCGGCGACGGCCCCACGGGAGGCCGCCGATGACCACCCCGCACCCGTCCCCCCACCCGCATTCCGCCGCGGACCCGCTGCCCACCGCTACCGCCACCCCCACCCCCACCTCCCGTACGGAACTCGTCCACACCGCCGCCGAGTTGCGCGCGCTCCCGCGCGGCAGCGGCCCGCGCGCCGTCGTCATGACCATGGGCGCCCTGCACGAGGGCCACGCCACGCTGATCCGCGCCGCCCGCGGCCGGGTCGGGCCGCGGGGGCAGGTCGTGGTGACGGTCTTCGTCAACCCGCTCCAGTTCGGCGCGGGCGAGGATCTCGACCGCTACCCGCGCACCCTGGACGCGGACGTCGCACTCGCCGCGGCGGCCGGCGCGGACGCCGTCTTCGCGCCGTCCGCCGACGAGGTCTACCCGGGCGGCGCACCGCAGATCCGGATCTCCGCGGGCCCCATGGGCACCCTCCTGGAAGGCGCCAGCCGCCCCGGGCACTTCGACGGCGTCCTGACCGTCGTCGCCAAGCTGCTGCACCTCTGCGCACCCGATATCGCGCTCTACGGGCAGAAGGACGCCCAGCAGCTCGCCGTCATCACACGGATGGCCACCGACCTCAACTTCCCCGTCGAGATCGTCGGCGTCCCCACCGTCCGCGAGGACGACGGCCTCGCCCTCTCCAGCCGCAACCGCTACCTCTCCCGCCCGGAGCGGCACACCGCCCTCGCGCTCTCCGCGGCGCTCTTCGCGGCCCGCGACCGGCTCGCGGCCGAAGAGGCGCTGCGCGCCCGCGCCACCACCACCGGCCACCGGGCACACCACCGTTCCGCGGCACTCGCCGCCCTCGGCGAGGACCGGGCCGCCGCCGATGCGCACGCCGTGGCGTACGCGGCCGGCCCGCCGCACGGTCCGGCCGTCGCCCGCGCCGCGGCCCGCGCGGTCCTCGCGGACGCCGCCCTCCTCGACCCGCCGCTCGTCCTCGACTATCTGGCGCTGGTCGACCCGTCCGGCTTCACCGAGATCCCGGACGGGTACGAGGGGGAGGCGATCCTCGCCGTCGCCGCCAAGGTCGGCACCACCCGTCTCATCGACAACATCCGCCTCACCTTCGGCGCCACGCCCCCCAACAGCCCGGCAGACGCCGACACGGAGCGGCACACGGACACGGATCCGGTCACGGGCACAGGCACGGATACCGGCCACACCACCGCCCCCACCACGCCCACCGCCCCCCAAGGCCCCCTCGGAGCGACCCGATGACCGCCACTGGCACCGGCTCCGGCACCTGCACGGGTACCGGAGCCACCACCCCCGGCATACGCCTGACCGCCCCCGCCCCCGGCTGGTCCATCGACGCGGATGTCGTCGTCGTGGGATCCGGCGTGGCCGGGCTGACCGCCGCGCTGCGCTGCGCCGCCGCGGGCCGCCGGACCGTCGTCGTCACCAAGGCCCGCCTCGACGACGGCTCCACCCGCTGGGCCCAGGGCGGTATCGCCGCGGCGCTCGGCACGGACGACACCCCCGAACAGCATCTGACCGACACCCTCGTCGCCGGCGCCGGCCTGTGCGACGAGGCGGCCGTACGGACCCTGGTCACCGAAGGGCCGGCCGCCGTCCACCGGCTGATCGGCAGCGGCGCGCGCTTCGACACCGCGCCCGGCACCGACGAGATAGCCCTCACCCGCGAGGGCGGCCACCACCGCCGCCGTATCGCGCACGCCGGCGGCGACGCCACCGGGGCGGAGATCTCCCGCGCCCTCGTCGAGGCCGTCCGCACCGCCGCGCTGCGCACCGTCGAGAACGCGCTCGTCCTCGACCTGCTCACCGACGCCGCGGGCCGCACCGCCGGTGTCACCCTGCACGTCATGGGCGAGGGCCAGCACGACGGCGTCGGGGCCGTGCACGCTCCGGCCGTCATCCTGGCCACCGGCGGGATGGGCCAGGTCTTCTCCGCCACCACCAACCCGGCCGTCTCCACCGGCGACGGGGTGGCCCTGGCGCTGCGCGCCGGTGCCGAGGTGTCCGACCTCGAATTCGTCCAGTTCCACCCCACCGTCCTCTACCTGGGGCCGGACGCCGAGGGCCAGCAGCCGCTGATCTCCGAGGCGGTACGCGGTGAGGGCGCCCATCTCGTCGACGCCGACGGCGTCCGCTTCATGGCCGGCCGGCACGAGCTCGCCGAGCTCGCCCCGCGCGACATCGTCGCCAAGGCGATCATGCGCCGGGCGCACGAACAGGGCGTCGACCACATGTACTTGGACGCCCGCCACTTCGGCGCCGAGATGTGGCGCAACCGCTTCCCGACCATCCTCGCCGCCTGCCGCGACCACGGCATCGACCCGGTCACCGAGCCCATCCCGGTCGCCCCCGCCGCCCACTACGCCTCCGGCGGCGTACGCACCGACCTGTACGGGCGGACGACCGTGCCGGGCCTCTACGCCTGCGGCGAGGTCGCCTGCACCGGTGTCCACGGCGCCAACCGGCTCGCCTCCAACTCCCTCCTGGAGGGCCTGGTCTTCGCGGAACGGATCGCCGCGGACATCGTCTCGGGGAGCGCCCCGAACCCGGCGTACGGCGACGACGACGGCGGTACGGACGACGGCGATGCGGACGGCCCCGGTACGCGCCACGGCAGCTCGCCGGTCCCCGCCCCGGTCCCCGCCCCGGCGTCCACCCCTCTGCGCCTCGTCGCGCCCGAGACCCGTGGCGCCGTGCAGCGGATCATGACCGCCGGCGCCGGCGTGCTGCGCAGCGCCGAAAGCCTCGACCGGGCCGCCGCCGCACTCGACCGCCTCCACCGCGACGCGGCCGGGCCCGGGACCCCCGCCGAACCGGACACCGGGACCGTGAGCGACACCGGGACCGCCGGCGACACCGGTACCACCGAGGCCGCCCCCGACGGCAAGACCCCCGAGCCCGGTGTGGAGGCATGGGAGGCGACCAACCTCCTGTGCGTCGCCCGGGTGCTGGTCGCCGCGGCGCGGCGCCGCGAGGAGACCCGCGGCTGCCACTGGCGCGAGGACCACCCCGACCGGGACGACGCCTCCTGGCGCCGCCACTTCCGCATCACCCTCGACGCGGACCGCACGCTGCGCGTCGGCACGACCGGGACCGACGCCTTCCCGGCCACCATCACCGGGCCGGACCACACCGCCCCCACACACCACCACGAGCACAACCCCACCTCCACCCCCACCCCCTCCCCGGATACGGAGCGCACCCCGTGAGCAGCACCTCCGACGACCTCCCCCTCCTCCAGATCGGCGGGCTCCAGGCCGGGCCCCCCACCGGCGGCGGCTGCGGCGACGCCTGCGGCTGCGGCGGTGGGGACGAGGACGACGCGTACGGCCTCGACCCGCTCAGCTGCGGTCTGGACCCCGACCTGGCCGCGCTCCTGACCGCCGCCGGTCTCGACCCCGTCCAGGTGGAGGACATCGCGCACCTCGCCATCGAGGAGGACCTCGACCAGGGCGTGGACGTCACCACCGTGGCGACCGTCCCCGAAGACGCGGTGGCCACCGGCGACTTCACCGCCCGCGAGGCCGGTACGGTCGCCGGGCTGCGAATCGCCGAGGCGGTGCTCTCCCTCGTCTGCACCGACGCGTTCGCCGTCGAGCGGCACGTCGAGGACGGCGACCGGGTCGCGGCCGGCACCCGGCTGCTGAGCGTCACCACCCGCACCCGCGACCTGCTCACCGCCGAGCGCAGCGCGCTCAACCTGCTGTGCCGGCTGTCCGGTATCGCCACCGCCACCCGCGCCTGGGCCGATGTTCTCGACGGGACCGAGGCCAAGGTCCGGGACACCCGTAAGACCACCCCGGGCATGCGCGCCCTGGAGAAGTTCGCGGTGCGCTGCGGCGGCGGCGTCAACCACCGCATGTCGCTGTCGGACGCGGCGCTGATCAAGGACAACCACGTCATCGCGGCGGGCGGTGTCGCCGAGGCGTTCACCGCCGTACGGTCCGAGTTCCCCGGTGTGCCGATCGAGGTGGAGGTGGACCGGCTCGACCAGATCCCGCCGATCCTCGCCGAGGGCGCCGACCTGATCCTGCTGGACAACTTCACGCCGGAGCAGACCAAGGAGGCCGTCGAACTGGTCGCCGGGCGCGCGGTGCTGGAGTCGTCCGGCCGGCTGAGCCTGGACACCGCCCGCGCGTACGCCGGGGCCGGCGTCGACTACCTGGCCGTGGGCGCGCTCACGCACTCCTCCCCGATCCTCGACATCGGCCTCGACCTGCGCGAGAGCGACGGCAGCCTTGAGGACGACGACCCGCGCGAGGACCGCTGACCGCCATGCTGCTGACCATTGACGTGGGCAACACCCACACCGTCCTCGGCCTCTTCGACGGCGAGGAGATCGTCGAGCACTGGCGGATCTCCACCGACGCCCGCCGCACCGCCGACGAACTCGCCGTGCTCCTCCAGGGCCTGATGGGGACGCACCCGCTGCTCGGCGACGAACTGGGCGACGGCATCGAGGGCATCTCCATCTGCTCCACCGTCCCCTCCGTCCTGCACGAACTGCGCGAGGTCACCCGCCGCTACTACGGGGACGTCCCCGCCATCCTGGTGGAGCCGGGCGTCAAGACGGGCGTGCCGATCCTGATGGACAACCCGAAGGAGGTCGGCGCCGACCGGATCATCAACGCGCTGGCGGCCGTCGAGCTGTACGGCGGGCCCGCGGTCGTCGTCGACTTCGGTACGGCCACCACCTTCGACGCGGTCAGCGCGCGCGGCGAGTACGTCGGCGGCGTGATCGCGCCGGGCATCGAGATCTCGGTGGAGGCCCTGGGCGTCAAGGGCGCCCAGCTCCGCAAGATCGAACTGGCCCGGCCGCGCAGCGTCATCGGCAAGAACACCGTCGAGGCGATGCAGTCCGGCATCCTCTACGGTTTCGCCGGCCAGGTCGACGGCGTGGTGAAGCGGATGGCCCGGGAACTGGCCGAGGACCCGGAAGAGGTGACCGTCATCGCCACCGGCGGGCTGGCACCGATGGTGCTCGGCGAGTCCTCGGTGATCGACGAGCACGAGCCCTGGCTCACCCTCATCGGCCTGCGGCTGGTCTACGAGCGGAACGTCGCTCGTTCCTGAACCGCCCGTTCTTGAACGCCGCCCGTGGGGCACCCGTCGGGGCGCCCCACGGGCGGGCCGGTCACGACCGCGCCACAGCACAGCGGTTAAGCGGCTTTTGTCCGAAACGGTCGTAAAGTCACCGCATGCCTATGCCATACGGATCCCGCGGCGGCATGGCGTTCAGCGCCGATGAGTTGCGTGTGCTCCGTCGCGCCCTCGCCCATGCCCTCCAGACGACGTCCCTCTCCGCCTCGCTCGGCGCCCTCGGCGCGGAGCTGACGGAGGACATCCAGGAATACCTCCGGCTGGCCGCGGCGGTGGACGAGGCGGTCCGCGAAGGCGGCCGGCTGCGCGCCTTCCTCCTCGCCGACCTCGCCCGCTACCGCGAAACCCTGCCCGGCTCGGCCGCCGGCTACCTCGACCGGCTCCGGGAAGCGCTGGCGGCCGGCTACGTCCCCGGCCCCGACGATCTCGCCGCCCTGCGGACGCTGAACGCGCACCGCACCGCCCCGGCCGAGCGGGACCGCCGCACCGCCCTGCTGCGCCACTGCGAGCGGCTGGCCGAGCACTCCGTACGCGCCCGGCTGCGCGCCCTGCCCGGCGGCCGGACGGCCGCCGGCCCGGAACCGGAACCGGAACGGAAACCGGAACCTGAACCGCGGCCCGCGCCGCAGCAGCCGCGGCCCCCGTCCCCCCGGCCGGACCGCCCCGTCCCCACGCCGGGCGAGGTCTTCCCGCCGCGCCGCAAGCCGGTACAGCCCCCCGCGGGCCGCACCGCCTGACGGCTGCGTACTCTGGGAAAACTCAGGCCGTCAAGGAGGTCCATGCCATGGATTACGTCGCAGCGCTCGTTCCGCCGGTAGTGATGGCCGTGGCCTTCATCGCGCTGATCGTGACGATAGTGAAGAGCCAGGGCGGCCAGAACAAGTCCAAGGAGGACGCCGCCGTCGACGCCGTTCTCGGCCGGACCGACGCCGCCCACCAGGAGCCCAAGGCGCACGGCGCCTGATCCACCCGCCGTCGAATTCGGCGGCCCGCACGCACCGTACGGCCCGGGATTGTTCCTCCCGGGCCGTACACCTTTTTCCGGTGCAAACGCAACGAGATCAACCGGCATTCGCGACATCTCCCACTATTGTTCTGGTGTGCCGAGAGCCTTGGGTGATCTGGAAGACGCGGTCATGACGCGGGTCTGGGAGTGGAACCGCCCGGTCACCGTTCGAGAAGTCCTGGAAGACCTCCAGAAGGAACGGTCGATCGCCTACACGACGGTCATGACCGTATTGGACAACCTTCATCAGAAGGGCTGGGTGCGCCGCGAAGCAGAAGGCCGCGCCTATCGATATGAGGCGGTCTCCACTCGCGCCGCCTACTCGGCCGCACTGATGAACGAAGCGTGGTCCGCCAGTGACAACCCCGCGGCCGCTCTTGTCGCCTTCTTCGGCATGATGTCGCCGGAACAACGGCAGGCCCTGTGGGACGCCGTACGGATGGTGCAGAGCGATCTGCCGCGGGAACCCGCCGCACCGGCCGCACCCGCGGAAGGCGCCGGACGGGCGGAAGAACCGGCACCCCCCGAAGGGACTCGCGAAGGGACTAGCGAAGGGACTCGCGAAGAGATCCCGGAAGAGACCGCGGAAGAGACCGCGGAAGAGCGCGGGGGAGAAGCGGCGGAAGGGGCCGGGGGCGAACCCGGGGCGAACCCGGCCGACAAGGGGCGATAGCGTCCCCGCATGCCTCCGCATTCAAAAGGGCTCACCGTCCGCCGTGCCAGGACAGGTGATGTACCGGCCGTTCGCCGCCTCATCGACTCCTACTCCCGTGACGGCATCCTGCTCGACAAAGCCACCGTCACGCTTTACGAGGACATCCAGGAGTTCTGGGTCGCCGAGCGCGACGAAGACGCCGAGGTCGTCGGCTGCGGAGCGCTGCACGTCATGTGGGAAGACCTCGCGGAGGTGCGCACTCTGGCCGTGGATCCGCAGCTGAAGGGCTCGGGTGTCGGACACCAGGTCCTCGACAAGCTGCTGCGCACCGCGGGCTGGCTCGGAGTGCGGCGCATTTTCTGTCTCACCTTCGAAGTCGACTTCTTCGCCAAGCACGGCTTCGTGGAGATCGGTGAGACTCCCGTAGACGGTGATGTGTACAGCGAGCTGCTGCGTTCCTATGACGAGGGCGTTGCCGAGTTCCTCGGTCTCGAACGAGTGAAGCCCAACACCCTGGGTAACAGTCGCATGCTTCTGCACCTGTGATCAGTGTTCTATGTCCGAATCGCTCCCCTATCTCATGGCTGTGGAACCCGGTCTTCACTGGCCGGTGGGCAACTGAAGCCTACCCAAGGGTTTGTGTTTTCCCCGGAAAAGCGGTTTGCTTTCCGTCGTAATCCACATTCGATGAAAGGGAAACCCGGTGGCACAGAAGGTTCAGGTTCTTCTTGTCGACGACCTCGACGGCGGCGAGGCCGACGAGACCGTGACGTTCTCTCTCGATGGCAAGTCCTACGAGATCGACCTCACCACCGCCAACGCCGGCAAGCTGCGTGACTCGCTCGCCGACTTCGTGAAGGCGGGCCGCCGTACCGGTGGCCGTGCCGCCACGGGCCGTGGCAAGGTGCGTGCCGCTTCCGCCGGCAACCAGGACACCGCGAAGGTGCGTGCCTGGGCGAAGGAGAACGGCTACAACGTCAATGACCGTGGCCGCGTCCCCGCCGACATTCGCGAGGCATTCGAGAAGGCCAACGGCTGATCGCCGTTCGGGCGATCCGATTGGTCATTACCGGCACGCAACAACCGGGCCCGGTGGCATTCGGACGCCGCCGCGCTCACCAGCCGTACGAGGTCGGGGGCGCCTTCACCGTCCCTGATTCCTGTCCCGAACCCCGTGGTGGGCAGGGAATTCCGGACCTCGTGCACAGACACGGGAGGCCGCACCCAACGGGCGGCCTCCCGTGAGCCGAATCCGCCCGGCGACGGCCCGGCGGCGGTGAACGACGGCGCGGGCATCCGGCCGCCGGGGCCACGCGCCGTGAGATCCGGTGCGAGAGCGCCCCACTCCAGCCATTCCAGGATTCCGGGGAGTTCGGCCGCACCGCCGGCCGCGATCAGCAGCAGCAAGGTCGGCCGGCCGACCGGGCGATCCCCGCTCCGGCCGGCCCCGGCGCACGCGCCGCCACGCTCCCCCGCGCGGGGACTGTGCGGGCCGTACGGGCCCCGCGCGCCGTACGAGGGCCCGAGGAGCGCCACCGGCCCGGTGCGCGGCAGTCGCCGCAGCACAGCGCCTCCGGCGTCCGCCGGCATCTCCAGGACGTCGAAGCACACGCCCGTGACCAGCTCCGCCGGTTCCGCGCCGGTGGTCGGCCAGCCCATCTCCTCCTCGTACCACCGCACGGCGGCGAGAGGGGGGCGGGGTCGCGGAAGCGCGCGGGGCATGCCCGGTGAAACTCCGGTGAACCCGGGAAGTTACGCTGGGTTGCCGTACGGATACGCGGGGTGTCTCCGGGAGGGGGTGCGGGGTGCATTCGGTGGCGGGCGGCTGTTCGCCCGTAGCGGATGGCAGGGGGCCGCGCCGCATGGAGTGTCAGTGGCAGCGGGTAAGACATTCCCAGTGGGAAAAGACGGTGTGACGGCGCGCAATGCGCCCGGCCCGCGCCGACGGCGCGGCGGTGGGGGAGCGGGGCCGGTGAGGCCCGCGTTCGCCACGGGCGTAGTGGTGGTCGGCGTATATGCCTGGCCTGCGGGAACATCGTCTCGCACCATCGGGTTGGAGCAGATGTCGGCTGTTCGGCAGCAGATTTCCCCTCCGTCGCGGGGGGTGATCCGGACGGATGTCGGCAGTCGGAATGAGCTGTCCCGTCCTGCGGGACTAGCATGCGGAAGGACAGGGAGGGGACCGACCCCTAACTGCCCGACCGCTCTGAGGAGCGATTAACGATGTTCGAGAGGTTCACCGACCGTGCGCGGCGGGTTGTCGTCCTGGCTCAGGAAGAAGCCCGGATGCTCAACCACAACTACATCGGCACCGAGCACATCCTCCTGGGCCTGATCCATGAGGGTGAGGGTGTCGCCGCTAAGGCCCTGGAGAGCCTCGGGATTTCGCTCGAGGCGGTCCGCCAGCAGGTGGAGGAGATCATCGGGCAGGGCCAGCAGGCTCCGTCCGGGCACATCCCCTTCACCCCGCGTGCCAAGAAGGTGCTGGAGCTGTCGCTCCGCGAGGCCCTTCAGCTCGGCCACAACTACATCGGCACCGAGCACATCCTGCTCGGCCTGATCCGCGAGGGCGAGGGCGTCGCCGCCCAGGTCCTCGTGAAGCTGGGCGCCGATCTCAACCGGGTGCGGCAGCAGGTCATCCAGCTGCTCTCCGGCTACCAGGGCAAGGAAGCGGCCACCGCCGGCGGCCCGGCCGAGGGCACGCCCTCGACCTCGCTCGTCCTGGACCAGTTCGGCCGCAATCTCACCCAGGCCGCCCGGGAGACCAAGCTCGACCCGGTCATCGGGCGCGAGAAGGAAATCGAGCGGGTCATGCAGGTGCTGTCCCGCCGCACCAAGAACAACCCGGTCCTCATCGGCGAGCCCGGCGTCGGCAAGACGGCGGTCGTCGAGGGCCTGGCGCAGGCCATCGTCAAGGGCGAGGTGCCCGAGACCCTCAAGGACAAGCACCTCTACACCCTCGACCTCGGCGCCCTGGTCGCCGGCTCCCGCTACCGCGGTGACTTCGAGGAGCGCCTGAAGAAGGTCCTCAAGGAGATCCGCACCCGCGGCGACATCATCCTGTTCATCGACGAGCTCCACACCCTGGTGGGTGCGGGCGCCGCCGAGGGCGCGATCGACGCGGCGAGCATCCTCAAGCCCATGCTGGCGCGAGGCGAGCTCCAGACCATCGGTGCCACCACGCTCGACGAGTACCGCAAGCACCTGGAGAAGGACGCGGCCCTGGAGCGCCGCTTCCAGCCGATCCAGGTCGCGGAGCCGTCGCTGCCGCACACCATCGAGATCCTCAAGGGCCTGCGGGACCGCTACGAGGCGCACCACCGCGTCTCCATCACGGATTCCGCCCTGGTCGCGGCGGCCACCCTCGCCGACCGCTACATCTCCGACCGCTTCCTGCCGGACAAGGCGATCGACCTGATCGACGAGGCCGGCTCCCGGATGCGCATCCGCCGGATGACCGCGCCGCCGGACCTCCGCGAGTTCGACGAGAAGATCGCCGACGTGCGCCGGGAGAAGGAGTCCGCGATCGACTCGCAGGACTTCGAGATGGCCGCGGGTCTGCGCGACAAGGAGAAGCAGCTCCTGACCGCGAAGACGAAGCGGGAGAAGGAGTGGAAGGCCGGCGACATGGACGTCGTCGCCGAGGTGGACGAGGACCTGATCGCCGAGGTCCTGGCGACCGCCACCGGCATCCCGGTCTTCAAGCTCACCGAGGAGGAGTCCTCGCGGCTGCTGCGGATGGAAGACGAGCTGCACAAGCGCGTCATCGGCCAGAAGGACGCCATCAAGGCGCTCTCCCAGGCCATCCGCCGTACCCGTGCCGGTCTGAAGGACCCCAAGCGCCCCGGTGGCTCGTTCATCTTCGCCGGCCCGTCCGGTGTCGGTAAGACCGAGCTGTCCAAGACGCTGGCGGAGTTCCTCTTCGGCGACGAGGACGCGCTGATCTCCCTCGACATGTCGGAGTTCAGCGAGAAGCACACGGTCTCGCGGCTGTTCGGTTCGCCTCCCGGCTACGTCGGCTACGAAGAGGGCGGCCAGCTCACCGAGAAGGTGCGCCGCAAGCCGTTCTCCGTCGTGCTCTTCGACGAGGTCGAGAAGGCCCACCCGGACATCTTCAACTCGCTGCTGCAGATCCTGGAGGACGGTCGGCTGACCGACTCCCAGGGCCGGGTCGTGGACTTCAAGAACACCGTCATCATCATGACGACCAACCTCGGCACCCGGGACATCTCCAAGGGCTTCAACCTCGGCTTCGCGGCCCAGGGCGACGTCAAGTCCAGCTACGAGCGGATGAAGAACAAGGTCAACGAAGAGCTCAAGCAGCACTTCCGCCCCGAGTTCCTCAACCGTGTCGATGACACCGTGGTCTTCCACCAGCTCACCGAGGAAGACATCATCCAGATCGTCGACCTGATGATCGCCAAGGTGGACGAGCGGCTCAAGGACCGCGATATGGGCATCGAGCTCAGCAGCGAGGCCAAGTCGCTGCTGGCCAAGCGCGGGTACGACCCGGTGCTCGGCGCCCGTCCGCTGCGCCGCACGATCCAGCGCGAGATCGAGGACGCACTCTCGGAGAAGATTCTCTTCAGCGAGCTGCGGCCGGGCCACATCGTGGTCGTCGATGTCGAGGGCGAGGGGGAGAAGGCCAAGTTCACCTTCCGCGGCGAGGAGAAGTCGGCCCTGCCGGACGCCCCGCCGGTCGAGTCCACCGCCGGTGGCGCAGGACCGAACCTGAGCAAGGAAGCGTAACCGCGAGGGCGCTGGACCCCGCGTCTCGCGCCCCGCACACGGGTACCGCCCCGGAACCGTTCCTACGGTTCCGGGGCGGTTCTGTGTGTGTGGGGCGCTGCTGTGCGCTGTGCGGGGCAGGTGGGGCGTACGGGGGCCCTCGGCCGACGGGCCGGGTCGGTGTGGCTGTGGGGGGTGGGTGGGGGCGGTGCGGGCCGCACGGTCGACGGCCTGGCTCGGCTGACGGGGGCCGGCCGGGTGCGTGCGGGGCTCGGTGGCTGGGCGGGCGGTACGGGGCCGGAGGCCGTCGAGGGCGGTGCGTGCACGCGGGGCGGGTGCGTGAGGCCAGGGGAGCGGGCCAGGGGCGGGACAAGCGGCTCGGGGCGGGACCGGTGAGGCGGGGCGGATCGTTGGTGACTGTGGCCGATCCCGGCTGATCCCGGCCGACGGAGGCCGTCGGTGGCAGGCGACGGCGGTACGCCGGGCCCCCGCCGGACGGTGCGGATGAAGGGACCCGGAGAGCGGGTAATTCCGTTATCCGGCGGGTTTTGAGTGACCCCCGCCACAAAGGGCTTTGGTCCCGAAACGGACGGGCGGAAGGCCCGCGGAAATGCATTGGATCTTATTCTGCGGTGACATGGCGCACAGGCGATTCGGACCCTACTAGAGGAAATAGGGGGGATACCCGGCGGTGATGTGGGGGACGCGCGCCATTGCGGCGGGGGCAGTGCGGACGGGGTGCGGCGGGGCGTCGGCCGGTGGCGGTGCGCAGGGGGAAATGCGCAGGTCGAAGCGGGTGTGAGGAGAGACTGTCCGACGCCTGGTCGATCTCTGCCGGGCGTTTGATCCCGTACGGCCGGGGTACCGGAAGGGCTTTAATTCCCTCGGCGTCCGATACGGGGCGGGTTAGTAGAAAGGGGTCTTGGCGGGGCGGCGAAGGCGGGTTACCAAGGAATGGCGATCCCGGTCCGCAGCCGGGGCTCATTCCTTTCTGGAGGTCAAACCCGCATGTCCAAGTTCACCAAGATCCGTCGCCCGAAGAAGTCCGCGCTGCGCACCCGCGCCGCCATTCTCGTCGCCGGTCTCGGCGCCACCGCCGCCCTGGGCGCCGGTGTCGCGGTGGCGGCCGACTCGGGCCTGACGAACATCACGTCGGCCGTCGGCTCGACCCTCACGGCGCAGGCCGACGCGCAGACCAAGGCCGCCACCGCCAAGCAGGACGTGGCGAAGAAGGCCGACGCCTGGGTCAAGCCGGTCGACAACTACACGCTGGGCTCGACCTTCGGTCTGGCCGGCACCCACTGGTCGCACAACCACAGTGGTCAGGACTTCGTCGTGCCGACCGGCACCCCGGTCAAGGCCGCGCACGCCGGCACCGTCGTCAAGGCCGGCCCCAACGGTGGCGGCGACGGCCCCGCGTACGGCAACGCCATCGTGATCAAGCACTCCGACGGTGTGTACACCCAGTACGCGCACCTGTCGTCGATACAGGTCAAGGTTGGCGAGAAGGTCGGTGCCGGCCAGCAGATCGGCCTCTCCGGCAGCACCGGTAACTCCACCGGCCCGCACCTGCACTTCGAGGTCCGCACCGGTCCCAACTACGGGTCGGGCATCGAGCCGACCGGATTCCTGCGGGCTCACGGCGCCGCTGTCTGAGCTGAGTCCGGCCGGGCTGGCCGGCGGCTCGGCGGGTTGGCCGCCGTAACCAGTTCCGTGGCGACCTCCAGGACAGCCTTGCGCTTGTCCTCGGGGTCGCCGTGGAGTTTCTGGAGGATGAACATGCCCGCGTGCATCGAGAACAGCGCCGTGATGCAGCGCACCTGATCGCGCAGCTCCGCATCGGGCTCGTTGAGCAGTTCGAAGAGGTCGTACATCCGCCGCTTGAAGGTCTCGCCGATGCTGAGATCGCGTACGGTGGCCTGGTTCTCCTGCATGAAGCGGAAGAGCGGGGCGCAACCGTGCAGCGACTCGCTGTAGCGGCGCATCACCTCGCGCTTGGTCTCCAGCGTGCGCGGCTGTTCCTGGGCCCAGGTGATCAGCTCGTCGATCGGCCTGACCAGGTCCTGGAACAGGCTGATGACGATGTCTTCCTTGGTCTTGAAGTGGTAGTAGAGCGCGGCCTTGGTCACATCGAGCCGCTCGGCGATCTCGCGGAGCGAGGTCTTCTCGTAGCCGTGTTCCGCGAAGAGCTCCAGAGCGACGTCCTGGATGCGCTGCCGCGTGTTCCCTCTGCGCGCCTGCGGTGTGCTCATGGTGCTTCTCCTGCGTTGTCGATCAGGCCCCCGGGCCGCCCCGATTAACTTACTTGACGACCGGCAAGTAGCGCTTTACCTTCAACACTGTACTGAAACTAGCCGGGCGGCAAGTAAGTGGAGGACGGGGATGTCGCAGACAGCGACCCCAACGGGGGAAACAACAGAAAAACCGGCGAAGGCCGGGGGCAGGCAGCCGGCCAGTGTGCGAATGGTGCTCTTCGCGCTGATGATCGCGATGCTGCTCGCGATGCTGGACAACATGATCGTCGGCACCGCGATGCCGACCATCGTCGGTGAGCTGGGTGGGCTGGAGCATCTGTCCTGGGTCGTGACGGCGTACACACTCGCCACCGCGGCCTCGACCCCGATCTGGGGCAAGCTCGGCGACATGTATGGACGCAAGGGTGTCTTCCTGGCATCCATCGTCCTCTTCCTGATCGGCTCCGCGCTGTCCGGTATGGCCCAGGACATGGGACAGCTGATCGGCTTCCGCGCGGTCCAGGGTCTGGGCGCGGGCGGTCTGATGGTCGGCGTCATGGCGATCATCGGCGATCTGATTCCGCCGCGGGAGCGCGGCAAGTACCAGGGCATGATGGCCGGTGTGATGGCCGTCGCGATGATCGGCGGACCGCTGGTCGGCGGTGCCATCACCGACCACCTCGGCTGGCGCTGGAGCTTCTACATCAACCTGCCGCTCGGCGCGATAGCCCTGGTCATGGTGACCGCGGTGCTGCATCTGCCGAAGAAGCGTTCCCAGGCCCGGATCGACTACGTCGGCGCCGCGCTGCTCACCATCGGCATCGTCTCGCTCGTACTGATCACCACCTGGGGCGGTACGGAGTACGACTGGGGCTCGGGCCAGATCATCGGGCTCGGCATCCTCGGCGTCGTCTCGCTGGCCGCCTTCGTCCTGGTGGAGCGGAAGGTCAAGGAGCCGATCCTGCCGCTGCACATCTTCCGCAACGGCAACTTCGCGCTCGTCACGCTCATCGGCTTCCTGGTCGGCTTCGTGATGTTCGGGTCGATGACGTTCCTGCCGCTGTTCCAGCAGACCGTGCAGGGCGCCTCGGCCACCAACTCCGGGCTGCTGCTGCTGCCGATGCTGCTGGGCATGATGGTGGTCTCGCTGTTCGCGGGCCGGGTCACGACCACGACCGGCAAGTACAAGATCTTCGTCGTGGTCGGCGGCGCACTGATCACGGTCGGGCTGGCGCTGCTGTCCCTGATGGACACCGACACCACCCGCTTCACCTCGGGTGCCTTCATGGCGGTGCTCGGCGCCGGTATGGGCTTCCTGATGCAGACCACGATGCTGATCGCGCAGAACAGCGTCGAGATGAAGGACATGGGCGTCGGCTCGTCCTCCGCCACCCTCTTCCGGACGATCGGCGGCTCCTTCGGCGTCGCGATCCTCGGCGCGGTCTTCACCAACCGGGTGCAGAGCACGATGGCCGAGCGGCTCGGCAAGGCCGGCGGGGCGCTGCCCTCCGGCACCGCCCAGCTGGACCCCAAGGGCCTGGCCAAGCTCCCGCCGATGATCAAGGACGCCTATCTGCACGCGGTGGCCACCGGCACCCACAATGTCTTCCTGTGGGGCGCGGTGATCAGCGTCATCGGTTTCGCCGCGGCCTGGTTCCTCAAGGAGGTCCCGCTGCGCGGCGGCCCCTCCGCAACGAGTGGCAAGACTGAGGGCGGGGACGCCCCGGCGGACCGCCCGGCGGTGGCCGAGGTCATCTGACCTGGTCCGTCACCCGGCCTGAGCGGGCCCCCGGCGCATGTGCCGGGGGCCCGCTCCGCGTTCGGGGAAAACCACCGCTGCCGGATGGCGGCCCGGCGAGCGGCGGTCCGGCCCCGGCCGGACCGCGGGTCACGGCCGCTCCCGCCGCCGACGGCAAAGATCAGCAGCCGGCAGCCGGCAGCCGGCAGCCGGCAGCCGGCAGCTGGCAGCCAGCGATCAGGGGTCAGCGGTCAGCGGTCAGCGGTCGGGAAGGTGGATGACCGGGAAGCTGCCGGTGTCCGTGGGCGCGTTCTCCGGCAGCCACAGGACGGAGACGGCGCCGGTCGAACCGTCGGTGAGCTCCTCGGCGTTGCGGAACGTCAGCCGCGCGCCCAGCACCCGGGCCTGCCCCGCCGCGATGGTCAGGCCCAGGCCGTGGCCGCGGCCCGCCCGGTCGCTGCTGCCGGTGCGGAAGCGGCTGGGGCCCTCGCGCAGCAGCGCCTCGGGAAAGCCCGTGCCGTGGTCGCGGACCCGCAGCACCCGGCCCTCGACGGTGACCTCGATGGGCGGTTTGCCGTGCCGGGCGGCGTTGGCGATGAGATTGCCGAGGATGCGCTCCAGCCGCCGCGGGTCGGTGGTGACCTCCGCGTCCCGTACGACGTCGATGCTGATGTCGGGGTTGAGGGCCCGTACCCGGCGGGTGACGAATTCGCCGAGCGCGACGTCCTGGAGTTCGGCGCGTTCCGCGTAGCCGTCGAGGCGGGCCACTTCGAGGACGTCCTCGACGAGCGTGCGCATCGCCTGCGCGCGGTCGCGGACCAGCTCGGAGGGGCGGCCGGGCGGCAGCAGCTCGGCGGCGGTCAGCAGACCGGTGACCGGGGTGCGCAGCTCGTGCGCGATATCGGCGGTGACCCGGCGCTCCGCCTCGATGCGCTGCTGGAGGGCGTCCGACATGGCGTCCACCGCCCAGGCCAGATCGTCGGTCTCGTCCCTGACCCGGCCGCCGACCTCGTCACGGATACGGACGGAGGTGTCGCCGTCGGCGAGCCGGCCCGCGGCGGCCGCGGCCTTGCGCAGCCGCTTGGAGAGCCGGCCGCCGACCAGGACGCCCAGCGCGCAGCCGCCGACCACGACCGCGGTGGAGCCGATCAGCAGCGCCTGGTCCAGATCGTCCAGGACGGCGAACCGGTCGGGGAACCGGTCGTGGAGGGAGAGCACCCGGCCGCTGCCGGCCGGGGCGGCGGCCCATACCTCGGGGGCGGTCTGCCCGGTGTCCTGGAGGAAGGTCGCGCGCTTGTTCTTGGCGACCGCCGCGCGCAGCGCCTTCGGCAGCGCCGGGTCGTCGATCTTGGCGCCGAACTGGAGCCGGCCGGTGGACTCGAAGATCTTCTGCGTGAAGTTGAGCCGCTCGATCTGCACATCCCGGCTGTTGTCGAGCATCGAACCGCGGGCGGCGTTGTGCACGACAAGGCTCAGTGCGACGGCGACCAGCGCTCCGACGAGCGCGATCGCGGCACTGAGCTTCCATCTCAGGCCCGTCCGCAGGGCCAGCCTGACCACCGCAGGTGTCAGCCTCTCAGCTTGTATCCGAAGCCCCGGACCGTCTCGATCCGGTCCTGGCCGATCTTGCCGCGCAGCCGCTGGACATGGACGTCCACGACCCGGGTGTCCCCGCCCCAGCCGTAGTCCCACACCCGCTCCAGCAGCCGGTCGCGCGAGAGGACCGTACCCGGCGCATTGGAGAACTCCAGCAGCAGGCGCATCTCGGTCGGCGTCAGCGCGACGTTCACGCCGCCCTTGCGGACCTCCATGCCCTCGGTGTCCACCTCCAGATCACCGAAGCGCAGTACGGCCTCGGCCGGTACGTCCGCGTCCGCCGCGCCGCCGCCCGCCCCGTCCGGGCCGCTGGCGTGGCCGAAGCGGCGCAGCACGGCGCGGATCCGGGCGACCAGCACCGCACCGTCGAACGGTTTGGTGACGTAGTCGTCGGCGCCGGCCTCCAGGCCGAGCACCACATCGATGGAGTCGGCGCGGGCCGACAGCATGATCACGGGGACGGTGGACTCATCGCGGATCCGGCGGCACAGACTGACGCCGTCGAGCCCCGGCACCATCACGTCCAGCAGCGCGATGTCGGGGCGGTCGGCGCGGAACGCCTCCAGGCCCGCGAGACCGTCGGGCATTGCGGTGACCACGAAGCCGTCCCGCTCCAGGGCGAGCTGGGTGGCCTCGCGGATGACGTCGTCGTCCTCGACGAAAAGCACATGGGTATCGGCCATGCGGCTGTCTAACCCTCCGATCCCGTGTCCGCCGGCTGGGGTTCGTCGGCGTCGGTCTTGCTGTAGTCGGTGTGATAGCGGTCGTACTCGGTGAAGTGACCGTCCGCCCAACGGTAGGTCAGTACGTCCTCACCGGAAGGACAGCACACCTTGTCCCCCGCGGCATAGGTCTGCTTGGAAATCTCCAGCTCACCCTTGTTGACCCCGGCGTAGACGGTCGGCTGTTCATTTGTGAACACGTTGTCATACCCGGTGTGCGCACCGCTCCGCTTCCGGTAGACGTACGAGCCGATGCCGACGGAGTCCGCGCAGGTCATGACATTGACGATGACATCGGGGGTCTTGCTGCCGGTCAGTGAGGCATACGTCACGTCGAGGGGGTACTCGTCTGCGGCGCACGGTTTGGCGAGGGACTTCTTCACATCGTCGCCGACCTTCGCATCGCCCTTCAGCAGCGCCACCGCGTCGACCTTCTGGTACGCGGCGCTCGGCTTCGGCGCGGGCGAGGCGCTCAGCGCGCCCTTGGGGGGCGCCGGGGTGTGGCTCGCCGTCCCCTCGGCGCGGACGCCCTCGCCCCCGGTGTGACAGCCGGCCAGCAAAAGGCCCAGCGCGGCCACCCCCGCGGTGGCCGCGCCTCCTGTGGTCAACCCGTTCCTGGTCAACCTGTACCTGGTCAAACCGCTCCCGCTCACCGCGCTGCTCGCACAGCCACCGCTCCCGCTGCCGTTCCTGCGGCGATTGTCGCGCGTCCGGCTGTGCGCCGTGCCGCGGCGGTCGCCCGGGGCCCCGCGCCGCCCGTCAGGCCGCGCACCGCTCCCGCTCCTGCTCACCGCGCTCCAGGATCCGGGCGTCGATGTCACGGTTCTCCAGCTCCTGGCGGAGCCGGGCCAGTGCGCGGTGCAGGGTGCTCTTGACCGTCCCCGTGGACATGCCCAGCGCCGCCGCGGTCTCCTCCGTGCTCATCTGCTCCCAGTGCCGCAGGACCACGACGCTGCGCTGCTTGGGCGCCAGCACCCCGAGGATGTCCATCAGCAGGGCGCGGTCGGCGCGCTGCTCGGTGCCGTCGTCGACGCTGGCGTCGGGGAGCTGCTCGGTGGGCACCTCCTCCAGCTTGCGCGCCCGCCACCACTCGGTCCGCGTGTTGATCATGACGCGGCGGAGGTAGGCGTCGGCCAGGGACTTGTCCGCGATGCCGTCCCAGCGCCCGTAGGTGCGGACCAGGGCCGTCTGGAGCAGGTCCTGGGCGTCGACCGGGTCGGGCACCAGGCGCCGCGCGCTGCGCAGCAGGGCCTCCTGCCGCGTCCGTACGTACTCTTCGAAGTCCAGTACCTTGCCGCCGCTGGTCGCCATCCCGACGCCTCCGATCCGCTTGCGTTCCCCACGTTGACCGTGCCGGTGGTCATCTCCAGCACGAGGAAGACGCTACGGAGGGGGTGTTGCGGCGCAATGTGCGTGGGCCCCACAGGGAGTGCACGGAAAACCCTCGGTTGTGTAACAGCGGGCCGGGGGTCATCCCGTGGATGGACGAGAGGTAGCGGCGGCTCATACTCCTGGGGGACGACTGCCCCCGCCGGAAGGCCGACTGCCCCTGGTACAGGCGGAATCAGGCCGTACAGAGGCGATTTCCGGTCATCCGGCGCGAAACACGACAGGGACGCGTCCGTCGTCACCGGAGGGGCACCGCCGCCACCGGACGGGCCCGCAAACGCCCGCGGCGGCCGCTCCGGCGGCCGCCGCGCACCCTCTCGTCCGGGTGGACGCCCTAGGTGAGGGGCAGCCGGTAGCGGCCGCCCGCCAGCGGTTCCACCAGGCCGTCCGCCACCAGCCCGTCCAGCGCGCGGGCCCGCTGCACCGGCTCGTGCCACACCGCGTCCAGCACGGTCTGCGGCACCGGCGTGACGGCCTCGCGCAGTACGGCCAGCAGCTTGCCGCGCACCTGCCGGTCGGTACCCGCGTACGTCTGGGTGCGCCGCGCCGGGCCCTCGTGCGCCGGGGAACCGGCCAGCCGCCAGGCGCACTGCGCGGCGATCGGGCAGCGCACGCACTCCGGGCCGCGCGCCGTGCAGACCAGCGCGCCCAGCTCCATCGTGGCCGCCGCCCAGCGCGCCGCGAGGTCCTCGTCCGCGGGCAGCAGGGCGCGGGCGAGCTTGCGCTCCGCGGCGGTGGTGGCGTTCGGCGGGTACTGGCGGCCGGCCACCGCGCGGGCGAACACCCGGCGCACATTGGTGTCCAGCACCGCGTGCCGCTGCCCGTACGCGAAGGAGGCGACGGCCGCCGCCGTGTACTCGCCGACGCCGGGCAGCGCCAGCAGCTGCGCGTGCTCGCGCGGTACGTCACCGCCGTGCCGCTCCTGTATGGCGGAGGCGGCGGCGTGCAGGCGCAGCGCGCGGCGCGGATAGCCGAGCCGGCCCCAGGCGCGGACCGCCTCGCCCGGCGCCTCGGTGGCCAGGTCGGCGGGGCGCGGCCAGCGGGCCAGCCACTGCTCGTACACCGGCAGCACTCTGCTGACCGGCGTCTGCTGGAGCATGAACTCGCTGACCATCACGCCCCAGGCGCCCGCCTCGGGGCGGCGCCAGGGCAGATCGCGGGCGTGCTCGTCGAACCAGTCGGTGACGGGGCCGTGCAGGCCGGTCCCGTCGGCGGACTCCGCGGCCGGGAAGGCGGCGGAGACGGTCTCGGCGGCGGCGGTCGTGGCAGTGGGGGTGGCAGGCGTCGAAGTCATGGCACCGCAGATCCTGACACGAGCACGGTCACCCGGGAAACGCACCGGGCCGCGGCAGCGCACGCCCACCCGCATGCCGGACGGCCGAGTGCGTACGGGTGGCCGCTACCGGGGGTACGCGGCGGCGGGCGGCGGCCCCCCGGCCTTGGGCACCGGTGCGCCGGGGCCGCCTTGTGGAGCTCGCGTCGCCGACGTCGCCGTCCGGTGGGACGGGCGGCGACGGGCGGTTGTCCCGGTGACGGGCGGCCGGGCGGCCCGGCGGGCGCCGCCGGTGCCGCTGCTGCCGGCGGGGCCCAGGGCCCGGCCGCGGCTCCGAGGCCGGTCAGGGCAGGTACTCGTACCCGATCGTCATCCGGGGCGGCAGGCACCATTCCCCGTACTCGATCACACCGTCGTCGTCGGCCCACCGATGTGCTCCGGCGAGGATGGGCGTACCGACCGGTAGGCCGAGATGCGAGGCTTCCCGTTCGTCCGCCGCGCGCCCGTGCATATCGTCGCGGGCGTAGGTGATCCGGCGGCCGGTCGCTTCCAGGACCCGCGCCGTCAGGTCGTCGTTCTTCTTCCGGCCGGTGCTGAGCAGGTCGGGCACCATGGCCGCGAAGTGCGCCGGGTACCAGTTCACGCCGAAGGTGAGTCGCGTACCGCCCCGGCCGGTCGTGTACTGCCGCCGCACCACCTGATCCCCGTGGTCGAGGTCGAAGATTTCGGCGATGTACAGCGGCGGGACGACCAGCGAAGCGGAGCTGACCGCGCTGGTCTCGCCCTCCATGAGAAGGGACCGCACCCGCTGGACGCGGGCCAGCCGGTCGCGGGCCGACACTCCCGCCATGGGGTCGTCGGCGACGAACGTCCCCCGCGGGCTGGTCCGGATGATCCCTTCGACCTGGAGCTGTTGCAGCGCCCGGCCGACCGTGGCGACGGCCACGCCCCAGCTGGCGGCCATCTCCTTGTTGGTCGGCAGCTTGGCGCCCGGTTCGAGGCCGCCGGAAAGGATCTTCTCGCGGTAGTGATGGGCGATCCGGGCGAATGTCTTGGGTGTGCCGCTGTCGGGCATGTCCGTGACTCCATGCGATCGGCGATCTAGTTCACTCTTGAGCGTACTAGTTTGCTCGATCCCCAGGAAGGAAACCTAGTTCATGGATACAGTGACCTAGGTTGCTCATTCTGGGTGGCCGTCATTGGCTGTGCGCGAGCGTAAGGGCGTGGGATATGCACCTGAACTACGGGAAACCGAAGGGGACGATGGCACCGGAGCCGCTGGTGACGCCGCCCATGACGGATCCGGAGCCCGTACCGCACTGCGATGTCTGCGGTGCGCTGGCCGAACAGCGGAGTTCGGCTCGTAGGGCCCATGACATGTCGCGGGTGTCCGATCTCAACATCGAGATCCGGCGGCACCCTCACGAGGGGCGCTGATGACCCGCTCGGTGATGAGGTTCGTGCCGTACAAGACCGCGCAGGACGTGACCGCTGCGCCGACGTATGAGGCGGTCTGCGTGTCCGGCGACGTCGAGGACTGCGGCGAAGAGTCCGGGCAGTGGCTGACCCCGCATCCGGTCGAGGTGTGGATGCGGGCGCACCGCGCCGACACCGGGCACGGCCGGTTCCGGCGTGCCTTCGTGGACTACGCCGAGGTGGGCCGCGCCGAGTGACCGCCGCCCCCGTGCCGGTCGCGAGCCGGCCGGGGGCGGTTACCGCGACGTACGGGACGGGCCGCGTGCGGGGACGGCAGGCGGGGCGGGTGAGGATGCAGGTATGGGAGATACAGAGGGCGCGCAGGTGGCCGCCGTGGACTGCCCCGACGGGATCCGGCAGGCGCTGGGTGCGCATTCGACGATGACGCTGGCGTATGTGGACGAGGACGGGCCGCAGGCGTGTGCGGTGCTGTACGCGGTGGGCGGGGGCGGGCGGGGGCCGGTGCTGTACTTCGTCACGGCGCTCACCACGCGGCACGGCCGGGCGTTCGGGGAGTCCGGGGCGCGGGTCGCGTTCACGGCGCAGCGGGACGGCCAGGAGTGGAGCGGGCTGACCGGGCTCCAGGGCCGGGGGCGGTGCCGCCCGCTGGCCGGGGCCGAGCGGGCGGCGGGCTGGCGCGTCTATACCGAGCGGTTCCCGTTCGTCGGGGAGAGCGAGCGGCTGCGCGCGGCGCTGGAGCGGACCGCGCTGTGGGAGCTGCGCCCCGACTGGCTGCGGCTGATCGACAACGGGCGGGGTTTCGGGCACAAGGAGGAGTGGCGGGCCCCGGCGGGCCCGTAGTCCGGCGGGGGGTCGGCCGGCCGGACCGTCCGGCGGCGGACGGCCGTGCCCCCTGACCGGCCGGCCCGCGCCGGGCGGTCGGCTACGCGGAGACCAGGATCCGCCAGCGGCCCGACCGCATCCGCAGCACCAGGTTGGTCACCGTGCCCGTGAGCAGCGCCACGCAGAGTGCCGCCACCAGGGTGCCCAGGCCGAGGCCGACCAGTACGTCGTGCGGGTAGTGGACGCCGACGAACACCCGGGAGAAGCCGGTCAGCAGCGCGACCGGGAGCGCGAGCCAGAGGGCGGCCCGCCAGGCGAAGACGATGCCCACGGCCAGCGCCGCCGCGAGCGTGGAGTGGTTGCTCGGGAAGGACCAGTCGCCCTCGGGCGGGCACGGCACGATCGAGGCGGCGGCCCCCGCCACGGCCCGGCACGGCCGTTCCTCGTTCACCAGGCTCTTGACGATCTCGCTCAGGGCATACGCCGCGATGGTCGCCACCGGCACCAGCACCGCGAGCGCGACCGCGCGCGCCTCGCCGCGCCGCGACCGCCACCAGCCCAGCACCGCCACCGCCATCAAGAGCAGCAGCCCGCCCGAGGTGCCCAGGTCGGCCAAGGTGCGTATCCAGTCGGGAGAGTCATGCGCGAGGTCGGTGATGTCGCGATAGAGATCGGTGCTGTTCATGGACGTTGACGGTACGGAAGGTGAACCCCTTCTCGCATCCGGCGATCGGCCGGAGGTACATCTGACGAAAGTCGGATTGCGTAGTCGATCGTAAGCAGTCCGAAACGGTCCGTTACCGTCCGATTCATGCGAAATGGGCGGAAATTGGGGCGGGCGGTTCGTCTCCGGACCGCTTCCGGGCCGATGATGAGAAAAGTTGCAGCTTCGTACGGCGGGTACTGGACGGTGCGGGCGCCGTTCTCTCGTAGAGTTTCCGCGTGGGATCACTGCGCAATCCGATCGGGCCGCTCCCCTCCTCCATCTACTGGCGGCGGAGGGCCGTTGCGCTGGCCATCGTCGCCGTACTCGCCCTCCTGGTGGTGTGGGCCGTCAACTTGGGCGGCACCGGCGCGAAGACCGCCGACGAGAGCAAGGGATCGAAGGGGTCGGGGCCCGCGACGTCCATCACGCCGGGACCGTCCTCCGACGGCCCGGCGATCAGCCAAAAGCCGGGCGGACGCGATGAGTCGGGCGGCGGCGGCTCCGGTTCCGGTTCGGCGGGCGGCGGCTCCGAGCCGGGCGGCGGCGGAGGTTCCGGCGGCGGTACGGGCTCCGGCGGCGGCGCCGGGGCCGGCGTCCCGATCGGCGAGGGCTCGGGCAAGGACGCACTGGCGGCCGGTGCCGCCGTCGCGAACTGCGCCACGGACACCACCGAGTTGGCGCTGCACAGCGTCAAGAACTCCTACGGCCCGGACACGAAGCCCAAGTTCGAGCTGACCGTCAAGAACTCCGCGGACGCCGCCTGCAAGGTGGACCTCGGCCGGAAGTCCGCGGTGCTCACCATCACCGACACCGCGGGCGACGACCGGGTGTGGGCCTCCGACGACTGCCCGTCGGCCACCGGCCCCGCGCTGCTCCAGGTGCCGGCGAAGGGCGCCATGAAGCGCACCGTCGAGTGGGACCGCAAGGCGAGCGCCCCGCACTGCGCGACGCCGAGCGCGGCCGCGGTGCCGGCCGGTACGTACCTCATCGAGGCCAAGGTGCCGGGCCTGTCCGCGGCCCGGACGTCCTTCGTCCTCACCAAGGACTGAGCGGGGCGGGATTCCGCTGAGAGCGTGCCGCACCGTACTGGTCGGCGCGGTGCGCGTGGGGCACAGTCGCCCGTATGAGGCTTCTGATACTGGGTGGTACGGAGTTCGTGGGTTGGGCGGTCGCCGAGGCGGCGCTGGCCCGGGGCTGGCAGGTGACGGTGTTCCACCGCGGGCACCACGCGCCGCCGCCGGGGGTGACGGTCCGCCACGGCGACCGCGGCGGCTCGGAGGAAACAGCGGGGCTCGCGGACCTGGCGACGGGGGAGTGGGACGCCGTCGTCGACACCTGGAGCGGTGCACCGTCGGCGGTGCGGGACGCGGCGCGGCTGCTGGCCGGGCGGGCCGAAACGTACGTCTATGTCTCCAGCCGGTCCGTCCACACCTTCCCGTCGGCGGCCGGTCTCGACGAACAGGGCCCACTGGTGACCGGCTCCCCCGACGCCACGGACGCGGACGACTACGCCGCGGCCAAGCGCGGCGGTGAACTGGCCGCGGTCGGCGCCTTCGGGGACCGGGCGCTGCTGGTCCGCCCGGGGCTGATCCTCGGCCCCCGCGAGAACATCGGCCGGCTGCCGTGGTGGCTGACCCGGATCGCCCGCGGCGGCCCGGTGCTCGCGCCCGGACCGCGCGAACTGCCCCTCCAGTACATCGACGCCCGCGATCTCGCGGAATGGACGCTGGACGCGGTGCGCGACGGGCTCGGCGGCGCGTACAACGTGGTGAGCCCGCAGGGACACAGCACCATGGGCGAACTGCTGGAGAGCTGTGTACGGGTCACCGGCGCGGCCGCCGAACTGCGCTGGACCGACCCGGCGGACGTGCTCGCGGCCGGTATCGAGCCCTGGTCCGAACTGCCCGTCTGGCTGCCGCCGGGGGAACTGCACGACACGCTGCACGCCGGCGATGTGTCCAGGGCCGTCGCCACCGGCCTGCGCTGCCGCCCCGTCGGCGAGACGGTGGCCGACACCTGGTCCTGGCTGCGCTCCATCGGCGGGGTGGCCCCGCAGCGCCCCGACCGCCCGGCCGTCGGCCTGCCCCCGGAGAAGGAGGCGGCGGTACTGGGCGGTTGAGGCTCCGGCCCGGGGCGGAACGTGTACGGGCGAAATGCGTACGGGCGGAACGCATACGGCCCGCGCGGGGTGCGCCGCGCGGGCCGGGAACGCCAGGAGGAGGCCGCCGGTCAGACGTACCGTTCGAGGATCGAGGACTCGGCGAGCCGGGACAGGCCCTCGCGGACCGAGCGGGCGCGGGCCTCGCCCACACCGTCCACCGCCTGCAGGTCGTCCACGCTCGCGGCGAGCAGCTTCTGGAGGCCGCCGAAGTGGTCGACCAGGCGGTCGATGACCGCGCCCGGCAGCCGGGGGACCTTCGCCAGCAGCCGGAAACCGCGTGGCGAGACCGCGGAGTCCAGCGTCTCGGGCGAGCCGCTGTAGCCCAACGCGCGGGCCACGATGGGGAGTTCGAGCAGCTCGGTGTGGGTGAGCGCGTCCAGCTCGGCGAGCGCCTCGGGGACCGTACGGGAGCGCTTGGCGGTCGGCTCGGGGACGTAGTCGCGGACGACCAGCTCGCGTTCGGGCTCCACACCGGCGATCAGCTCGTCCAGCTGGAGGGTGAGCAGCCGGCCGTCCGTGCCCAGTTCGACGACGTACTCGGCGATCTCGGTGGCGATCCGGCGGACCATCTCCAGACGCTGGGCGACCGCGGTGACATCGCGGACCGTCACCAGGTCCTCGATCTCCAGGGCGGAGAGGGTGCCGGCGACCTCGTCCAGCCGGAGCTTGTAGCGCTCCAGCGTCGCCAGCGCCTGGTTGGCGCGGGAGAGGATCGCGGCCGACTCCTCCAGGACGCGGCGCTCACCGTCGACGTACAGCGCGATCAGCCGCATGGACTGGCTGACCGAGACGACCGGGAAACCGGCCTGGATCGAGACGCGCTGGGCGGTGCGGTGGCGGGTGCCGGTCTCCTCCGTCGGGATGGAGGCGTCCGGGACCAGCTGCACACCGGCCCGCAGGATCTTGGTGATGTCCTTGTCGAGCACCAGCGCGCCGTCCAGCTTGCACAGTTCGCGCAGCCGCGTCGCGGTGAACTCCACGTCCAGCACGAAACCGCCGGTGCACATCGACTCGACGGTCTTGTCGAAGCCGAGCACGATCAGTCCGCCCGTATTGCCGCGGAGGATGCGCTCCAGACCGTCGCGCAGCGCCGTACCGGGCGCGACGGCGCTCAGCGAGGCGCGCATCAGGCCCTCGGTGCCGGGGCTCCCGCCGGACCTGCCGGGAGACGATGCCCGGTCGTTGGCTGCCACTGCACTCCTCCGTCGCAAGTCTGTCGGTCCGCGGGCCGCCCGGCCCTCGTCGTGGGACGCGCCGGCGGAGGTGCGTGTGCCGGGGCAGTACTGCGGTGACGGGCGAGACCAGGGCAAAGTCTACCGGCGCCGCTCCTCCTCCTGCGGAGCCTCCCGCCGCACCCGCTTGGGCAGCACGCTCAGCGCCGCGCCGACATCGGCGACCTCCAGCACCCGCATCCCGTCGGGGATCCTGCCCGGGTCGGACGGTACGAGTGCGTGCGTGAAACCGAGCCGGGCCGCCTCGGACAGCCTGCGCTGCACACCGGTGACCCGCCGGACCTCGCCCGCCAGCCCGACTTCGCCGATCGCCACCAGGTTCTTCGGCAGCGGGGTGTCGCTCGCCGCACTGGCCAGCGCGAGCGCCACGGCCAGGTCGGCGGCGGGCTCGGTCAGCTTCACCCCGCCGACCGTCGCGCTGTAGATGTCCCGCTTGCCCAGGGCGCTGATCCGGCCGCGCTGCTCCAGGACGGCGAGCATCATCGAGACCCGGGAGGTCTCCAGACCGGAGGTCGTGCGCCGCGGGGAGGGGATCTGGGAGTCGACGGTCAGCGCCTGCACCTCGGCGACCAGCGGACGGCGGCCCTCCAGGGTGACCGTCAGACAGGTGCCGGGCACCGGCTCGGCGCGGCGGGTCAGGAAGAGGCCCGAGGGGTCGGCGAGGCCGGTGATGCCCTCGTCGTGCAGCTCGAAGCAGCCGACCTCGTCGGTGGTGCCGTAGCGGTTCTTGACGCCGCGCACCAGGCGCAGCCGGGCGTGCCGGTCGCCCTCGAAGCTGAGCACGACATCGACGAGATGCTCCAGCAGCCGGGGGCCGGCGATGGCGCCGTCCTTGGTGACATGGCCGACCAGGAGGGTGGACATCGCGCGCTCCTTGGACGCCCGGATCAGCGCCCCGGCCACCTCGCGGACCTGCGCCATCCCGCCCGGCGCACCGTCGATCTCGGGTGAGGCGACGGTCTGCACGGAGTCCATGATCAGGAGGGACGGTTTGACGCTGTCCAGATGGCCCAGCACGGCGGAGAGGTCGGTCTCGGCCGCCAGATAGAGGTGGTCGTCGATGGCGCCGATGCGGTCGGCGCGCAGCCGCACCTGGCTGGCGGACTCCTCGCCGGTGACGTAGAGGGTGCGGTGGTTGTCCGAGGCGGCCTTGGCGGCGACATCCAGCAGGAGGGTGGACTTGCCGACGCCCGGCTCGCCCGCGAGCAGCACGACCGCGCCGGGGACCAGCCCGCCGCCCAGCACCCGGTCCAGCTCCGGCACCCCGGTGGAGCGGGCGGTGGCCTGCCGGCCGTCGACCTGGCCGATGGGCACCGCGGCGGTGGTGACCCGGCCGGGCGCGGTCGTCCGCACCGCGGGGGCGCCGCCGAACTCCTCGACCGTGCCCCACGCCTGGCACTCGGGGCAGCGGCCGAGCCACTTCGCGGTGGTCCAGCCGCACTCGGTGCAGCGATAGGAGGGGCGCTCCTTGGCCGACGTTTTACGGGTTGCCATGAGGTCACCGTATCGGCGGGGTACGACAACGGATGACGGTGCCGCCCGTTGCGCCGATCGGACGCACCGGCGAGTAGGGGATGGGTGGGTGTGGGTGGGTACGGGCGCGGCGGATACGGCGGGTGCGGGGCGCCTCGTGTCCCCTTTTGAGGGAGATCGTCACCCGTAAGGGTTAAAAGTGTTCCGGGCGGCCGAGAGCGGCTGCACCATCCGCCTACCGTCGCCGGGTGATGAGCAGCAGGCCCGAGCACCCCACGCACGGCACCGGCGCACACCGGTCGCGCAGCGGCGCCCCGCACCGGAGCCGGCCGCAGCCGCAGCCCGCCGGCCGGGCCGCGCGGCACCGGCGGCCGGACCGCCCCGACCCGCACGACGGCCCCGACCACCCCGACCACCGCGGTCGGCTCGACCGCGAGGACTGTCCGGACCGCTACCACCTCTATCTGGACGGGCTGTTCACGTACTGCCTGTCCGTCCTGGGCGACCACGACGCGGCGAGTGCGGTCCTCGGCGAGGTGCTCGCGCTCGCCGAGCGGCACCGCGGCCGCGGCCCCGCCGCCCCGGGCCTCTACCGCCCCTGGCTCTACGCCCTGGCCCGCTGGGCCTGTCTGCGCCGGCTCGCCGAGCGGCCCGGTCCGGCCGCCGGACCGGCCCGCCCGGCGAGCCGGCGGCGACGGCTGGAGCTGTCGGCGCTCGCCTGGCCGGAGGCGGTCGGCACCACCCCCGAGCAGCGCGAGGCGCTGGAGCTGTCGGTGCGCCACCGCCTCCCGGCGGGCCAGGTCGCCGCGGTGCTCGGCGCGGAACCGGCCGCCCTGCGCACGCTGCTGGCCGCCGCGTCCTGCGAGGTCGAGCGGACCCGCGCCGCGCTGGCCGTCGTCGAGTACGGCCGCTGTCCCGATGTCGCGCGGCTCGCGGACGAGGCCCCGATGCTGCTGGGCGCCGTGCTCCGCCGTGTGCTGGTGCGCCATGTGGACGACTGCGCGGAGTGCCGCCGGACGGCCGAGCGGGCCACCGCCGCCGGACCGTGGCCGGGCACCGCACCGGCCGCGCACGGCACGCTGCCGCTGGTCCCGGCCCCGCGGGAGGCCGTGTTCGGGGCGCTGGCGGCGGCCCGGCGGTCCCGGTCGGGGCGCGCCGAGGGGGTGGCGGGCGCGGGCGCGCCGGGTTCGGGCCGTGCTGTCCCGATGAGCCGGATGAGCCGAATGAGTAGGACAAACGGTTCTCCACGCTATGACCGCAGCGGATTCCCGCTCGGCCGCGGCGGCCGGGCCGCCCGCCGTGCCCGGCTGCGCGGCCGGGCGCTGACCACGACCGTCGTGGCGACGGTGCTGGCGGCGGCGGTGCCGGTCCTGTGGGTGGCGTACCGCGGCGCCCCGGCGGCCGACGAGGCCGGCGGCTCCCCCGCGACGGCGGCCGGCGGACCGGACGCCGGGGACCGGGCGGGCCGCCGCCCGTACGAGAACGCGGGCAGCCTGCGGCCGACTCCGACTCCGACTCCGACTCCGACCCCGATCCCGGCCCGGCCACCGGCGCCCGGTCCGCCGGACACCGCGGGGACGCCCGCCGCCCCGGCCCGGGTGAGCGGCGCGGCCGGAACCCCGGTGCGGTCGCTCGCGGCGGGCCGGGCGCGGCGGGGGCCGGGCCGGCTGACCGTCGCGGCGCAGCCGAGCGGCCCGGCGACGGTCATCACGCTCAGCGCCTCCGGCGGGGCGCCGGTGCGCTGGACGGCGTCGGCCGACGCGGTCTGGCTGCGGCTGAGCCACACGGCCGGGAAGCTGCGGCCCGGTGAGTCCTCGGACGTCCGGGTCCAGGTCGACCGCGACCGGGAGCCCGCGGGGCCCTGGCGGTCCCGGATCGCCATCGGCCCCGGCGGCGGCGCCGTCCTGATGGAGGGCCGCGGCCCGGCCCCGGCCCCGTCAGGCCCCGCGGCCCCGGCGCCCGTACCGGTGCGCCCGCACACGCCGCCGGCCCCGGTGCCCGCCCCCACCGCGACCGGTCCGGCGGCGGCCTTCGCCCCGGCGGGGCCGGGGTGGCGGCCGTTCCCGGCCGGCCCCGTCCGCTGAACGCGCCGGGGGCCGCCGGGCGGGTGCCCGGCGGCCCCCGGCGGGGTGCCTGTCGCCCGCGCTACGGGCGCGGGTCCGCGGGGTGCGGCGCCATCGGCAGCGCCGCCGCCAGCCGCTCCTCGCAGAGCTGGACGAGCGTGGCGTATGCCTCCTTGCCCATCAGCTCGGTCAGTTCGGGCGCGTACGAGACGTACACCGGATCGCCCGCACCGTGCGCGGAGGTCGCGGAGGTGCACCACCAGTGCAGGTCATGGCCGCCGGAACCCCAGCCGCGCCGGTCGTACTCACCGATGGTCACCTGGAGGACGCGGGTGTCGTCCGGCCGGTCGATCCAGTCGTAGGTGCGCCGGACCGGCAGCTGCCAGCAGACGTCCGGCTTGGTCTCCAGCGGTTCGCGGCCCTCGCGCAGCGCGAGGATGTGCAGCGAGCAGCCGGCGCCGGCCGCGAAACCGGGGCGGTTCTGGAAGATGCACGAGCCCTGCCAGCGCCGGGTCTGCCGGTCGCCGTCCTCGTCCTCCTGGATCCAGCCGCTGTCCGTGCCGACATCGTGGAACTGCCACAGGTCGGGCGTCAGCCGGGCCACGTGCCCGGCCACCCGCTCCTCGTCCTCCTCGTCCGAGAAGTGCGCGCCGAGCGTGCAGCAGCCGTCGTCCGCGCGGCCGGCCTCGATGCCCTGGCAGCCGCTGCCGAAGATGCACGTCCAGCGGGACGTCAGCCAGGTCAGGTCGCAGCGGAAGAGCTGCTCGTCGTCCGCCGGGTCGGGGAAGGTGACCCAGGCGCGGGCGAAGTCGAGGCCGACCTCGTCGGACGGACGCCGCGCTTCCGCCGTTGCCTGGGCGCGCCGCTTTTCCGCCTTCTTCAGGGCCTTTTCCTGCTTCGCCTTTTTCGTCTTTGCCACCACTCCAGACTAAGGCGGCCGTCACCGGTTCCCCGCCGCCGCCGGTTAGGTTTCCCGTATGAGACTCGGTGTCCTCGATGTGGGTTCGAACACGGTCCACCTCCTGGTGGTGGACGCGCACCCCGGCGCGCGCCCGCTGCCTGCCTACTCCCACAAGGCGGAGCTGCGCCTGGCGGAACTCCTCGACGCGGACGGCGCCATAAGCGAGGCCGGGGTGGCGCGGCTGGAGACGACCGTCCGGGAGGCGATGCAGGTCGCCGAGGACAAGGGCGTCGAGGACGTGCTGCCGTTCGCCACCTCCGCGGTCCGCGAGGCGGCCAACGCCGAGGAGGTGCTGCGCCGGGTCGCCCAGGAGACCGGCGTGAAACTGGCGGTGCTGTCCGGCGAGGACGAGGCGCGGCTCACCTTCCTCGCCGCCCGCCGGTGGCTCGGCTGGTCCGCGGGCCGGCTGCTGGTGCTGGACATCGGCGGCGGCTCCCTGGAGATCGCCTACGGCCTGGACGAGGAGCCGGACGCGGCGGCCTCGCTGCCGCTCGGCGCCGGCCGGCTGACCGCCACCGCGCTGCGGGGCGACCCGCCGGACGCCGACGACGTACGGGCGCTGCGCCGCCGGGTACGGGCCGAGATCGCCCGGGAGGTGAGCTACTTCACCCGGTACGGCAGCCCCGACCACGTCGTCGGGACCTCCAAGACCTTCAAGCAGCTGGCCAGGATCGCGGGCGCGGCACGGTCGGCCGACGGCCTGTACATCCAGCGGGAACTGTCCCGCAAGACGCTGGAGGAGTGGGTGCCGCGGCTGGCCGGGATGTCCGGGCGGGACCGGGCCGCGCTGCCCGGCGTGTCCGAGGGCCGCTCCCGCCAGCTGCTCGCCGGGGCACTGGTCGCCGAGGCCGCGATGGACCTGTTCGGGGTGGAGACCCTGGACATCTGCCCGTGGGCGCTGCGCGAGGGCGTCATCCTGCGCCGGCTGGACCATCTTCCGGCGCCGTGACCGGACCGGCCGCCGCTCCCCGGCCTCGTGTGGCACGCGTCACCGCCGCCCCGGTGGCGGTGCCCGGCCGTCCGTACCTCCTGCCCGGCGCGCGGCCGCGGCCCGTACGCTGTCCCTCGTGACAGAGCCAGTGGTGCGCATCCCCGATGCGAAGGTCGCCCTGTCCACGGCCTCGGTCTATCCGGAGTCGACGGCGACGGCCTTCGAGATCGCCGCGCGCCTGGGCTACGACGGCGTCGAGGTCATGGTGTGGACCGATCCGGTCAGCCAGGACATCGAGGCGCTGCGCCGGCTGTCGGACTACCACGGGGTGCCGGTGCTGGCCGTGCACGCGCCGTGTCTGCTGATCACCCAGCGGGTGTGGTCCACCGACCCGTGGGTCAAGCTGCAGCGCGCCCGCAACGCCGCGGAGAAGCTGGGCGCCACGACGGTCGTCGTCCACCCGCCGTTCCGCTGGCAGCGCAGCTACGCGCGGGAGTTCGTGCGCGGTGTGTGGCGGATGGAGCACGAGACGGACGTCCGGTTCGCCGTCGAGAACATGTACCCGTGGCGCTACCGGGACCGCGAGATGCTGGCGTACGCCCCGGACTGGGACCCGACCACCGACGACTACCGGCACTTCACCGTCGACCTCTCGCACACCGCGACCGCGCGCAGTGACGCGCTGGAGATGGTGGACCGGATGGGCGACCGGCTGGCCCACGTCCACCTCGCCGACGGCAACGGCTCCGCCAAGGACGAGCACCTGGTGCCGGGGCGCGGCAGCCAGCCGTGCGCCGAACTGCTGGAGCGGCTGGCCGTCGCGGGCTTCGACGGCCATGTGGTGGTCGAGGTCAACACCCGCCGGGCGATGTCCGCCGCGGAACGCGAGACGGACCTCGCCGAGGCGCTGGCCTTCACCAGGCTGCATCTGGCGTCGCCCACCCGGGTGCCGGGCTCGTAAGGACGGGGCCGGGCACCGGCCCCCGTCCCCGTACCGCGCCCCTCCGGAGCGCCGCCCGCCCGGTGTCCGCAGTCCGGTCAGCCGTCTCATATTCCGGAGTCGCTGTCCGGATCTTGGATCGGGGGCGTAACCTCGGCGTCAGCTGATACCTGGCCGGTACATGGCGCGGATACCCGCCGCGGAGCAGTGGCTCCCCCGTGTGGCCCGCCCGGTGTCGTGGACGGCTTCGTACGAACCCCGAGGGAGTGACCATCGTGCCCGATCTGAGGTCCCGCACCGTTACCCATGGCCGCAACATGGCCGGCGCCCGCGCCCTTATGCAGGCGTCGGGCGTAGCGCGCGAGGACTTCGGCAAGCCGATCATCGCCGTGGCCAACAGCTTCACCGAGTTCGTACCGGGCCACACCCACCTCCAGCCGGTCGGCCGGATCGTCTCCGAGGCGATCCACGCGGCGGGCGGTATCGCGCGCGAGTTCAACACCATCGCGGTCGACGACGGCATCGCCATGGGCCACGGCGGCATGCTCTACAGCCTGCCCTCCCGCGATCTGATCGCCGACTCCGTCGAGTACATGGCCGAGGCGCACTGCGCGGACGCGCTGATCTGTATCTCCAACTGCGACAAGATCACGCCCGGCATGCTGATGGCCGCGATGCGCCTCAACATCCCGACGGTCTTCGTCTCCGGCGGCCCGATGGAGGCCGGCCGGGCCACCCTCGTCGACGGCACGGTCCGCAAGCTGGACCTGATCAACGCCATCTCGGACGCGGTCGACGAGAACGTCTCGGACGAGGACATCCTCCGCATCGAGGAGAACGCCTGCCCGACCTGCGGCTCCTGTTCCGGCATGTTCACCGCCAACTCGATGAACTGCCTGACCGAGGCGATCGGCCTCTCCCTGCCCGGCAACGGCTCGGTGCTGGCCACCCACACCGCCCGCCGGGCGCTGTACGAGAACGCCGGCCGGACGGTCGTGGAGATCACCAAGCGCTACTACGACCAGGACGACCACACCGTCCTGCCGCGCAACGTCGGCACCCGCGCCGCCTTCGAGAACGCGATGGCCCTGGACATCGCGATGGGCGGCTCGACCAACACGATCCTGCACCTGCTCGCCGCGGCCCAGGAAGCCGGTCTCGACTTCGACCTGGACGACATCAACGAGGTCTCGCGCCGGGTGCCCTGCCTGGCCAAGGTCGCACCGAACGTCGCACCGGGCGGTACGTACTACATGGAGGACGTGCACCGGGCCGGCGGCATCCCCGCCATCCTCGGTGAGCTCTACCGCGCCGGACTGCTGAACGAGGAAGTCCACACGGTGCACAGCGCCTCGCTCGCCGACTGGCTTGAAAAATGGGACATCCGCGGCAAAGCCGCGTCATCGGGGGGTGGTGGCCGGGAGACGGGCGGGCGGGACGTGCGCGGCGGCTCGCCGTCCGCCGAGGCCGTCGAGCTGTGGCACGCGGCCCCCGGCTGCAAGCGCTCCGCCACCGCCTTCTCGCAGTCCGAGCGCTGGGACACCCTGGACGTCGACGCGGCCGGCGGCTGCATCCGCGACCTGGCGCACGCGTACTCCGCGGACGGCGGTCTGGCGGTCCTCAAGGGCAACCTCGCCGAGGACGGCTGCGTCGTGAAGACGGCGGGCGTCGACGAGTCCATCTGGACCTTCGAGGGCCCGGCCGTGGTCTGCGAATCGCAGGAAGAGGCCGTCGAGAAGATCCTCGGCAAGCGGGTCAAGGAAGGCGACGTGGTCGTCATCCGCTACGAGGGTCCCAAGGGCGGCCCCGGTATGCAGGAGATGCTCTACCCGACGTCCTTCCTCAAGGGCCGCGGCCTGGGCAAGGCATGCGCACTGGTCACCGACGGCCGCTTCTCCGGCGGCACGTCCGGTCTGTCCATCGGCCACGCCTCGCCCGAGGCGGCGTCCGGCGGCACCATCGCGCTCGTCGAGGACGGCGACCGGATCCGGATCGACATCCCGAACCGCACCATCGAACTCGTCGTCCCCGCCGCGGAGCTGGCGGCCCGCCGGGAGGCCCTGGGCGGGGTGTACGCGCCGAAGACGCGCGAGCGCAAGGTCTCCGCGGCGCTGCGCGCCTACGCGGCCATGGCGACCAGCGCGGACAAGGGCGCGGTGCGCGATGTGAGCAAGCTGGGCTGACCGCCGGCCCCCCCGTACGGGACACGGGCCCCGTCCGCTGCTCCCGGCGGACGGGGCCCGCGTGTGTGGTCCGACCCGGTACGGCGCGGCACTTGAAGGCCGGCGGCCGGGTTTTACGGGGCCGCCGTCACCACCGGGCCGGGTCCTCGGTCGCCGTGCCGAAGACCGTGCCGTCGGGCGCCGCCGCGTAGATCCGGCCACGCGCCGCGTCCACCAGCGGGGCGGGCAGCGACTCCAGGTAGCCGTGGTGGCGGTCGGCCGCCAGCCGCGGCCGGGTCTGCCCGAGCAGCGCCCCCTTCGCGGCGTCGACGGCCAGCAGCCGGCCGTCCGCGGCGGTGAAGTACAGCCGGCCGTCCGCGGCCGCCACCGGCGCCGAGCCCCGGCTGACCGAGGTCTCCAGATCCCAGGTCCGCTCCCCGACGGCCTGCAGCGCACCGCCCTCGGCCAGCAGGTACACCGTCTCGCCGCGCACCACGGCGGCCACCCCGTCGAGCGGCGCGGTCAGCGGGAGCCGCTCGGTGCGCCCGGTCCGCGGGTCGTGGCGGACGACGGCGGAGGTACGGAAGTCCAGCCTCGGGTCGGCGGCGGTGAGATAGAGCGCGCCGCCGGCGCCGGTGCCCACCGGGGTGAGCGAACCGGCCAGCCGCCGCGCCCAGTGGACCGTGCCGTCCCGCGGATCGATGGCGGTGACCCGTGTGCCGGTGCCGTCGGCGGCGGGCGTGGCGGCGTACGCGGTGCGTCCGGCGTCGAACGTGGTGAACACCGCCGGCGCGTGCCCGGGGAAGCGCTTGCGCCACCGCTGCCGGTGCGTCGCGCTGTCGAGCGCGGTGACGGTGCCGTCCCCGGCGGCCAGCAGTACCCGGTCCCCGATGACGGCGGCGCCGCCCGGGTAGCCGGTGAGGTCCTGGGTCCAGCGGGTCGCGCCCTGCCCGTCCGCCGAGGGGTCGAGCGCCGTCAGCCGGGTGCCGTCGGGCGAGAAGACGTACAGCAGGCCGCCGGACAGCACCGGCGCACTCGGCGGGGCGTCGGCCTTGCCCGCGGGGCCGCCGGTACGCCGCCAGACCACGCGGCCGGTGTCCGGGTCGAGCCGGGCGGCCTGCACTCCGGACTGGACGCAGAAGACGGCGGGGGCGGGACGGGCCGAGGGGGCGTCACCGCCGGTACCCGTGGTGCAGAACGGCATCTCCGCGGCGTAGCCCACGGGGCGCTGGAGGAGCGGGGTCCGCCAGGGGCGGAAGTCGGCGGGGCCGGTGCGCGGCGGATGCGTCTCCAGCGCCGGATCGTGGTCCGGGATTCCGCCGGACACCGCCCGGACGCCCGCGAACGTCCCCGCCCCGGCGACGGCCAGACCCACCGCGACCCAGACCGGCCAGCGGCGGCGCGGCCGGGTGCGGCGGCCGGCGGCTCTACCGGCGGGCAGGGGGGAGCCGGGGGCGGCCGGGTCCGGGGCGTCCGCCGCGGTGGTACGGGCTGCGGTGGTACGGGCCGCGGCGGGAGGTGTGGCGGCGGGCGGCGCGAGGGCCCGTGACCGCTCCGGCGTACGGGCGCGGACGTGGGTGTCCTCGGCCCGCGCGGACGTGAACCGGTCGCGCACCGGCTGCCGCTGGCCCGGTACCCGCGGTTGCGGACTTCCGGCGGCGCCGTCCGTGGCACCCGCGCCGCCCGTGGCACCCGTACGGTCCGCGGCACCACGGCTGTCCGGCGGACCGTCCCGGCCCGGACCGTCCCCGACCCGACCGCCTTCCGCCGGTCCGTCCTCAGCCGGCCCGTCCTCCGCCGGTCCGCCCCGCGTCCAGGCGAGCAGCTCGTGCACCGGCGCGATCTGCGGATGTGTGGGGACGTCGGTGCGCAGCAGCGCCATCAGGGCGTCCGGTGTGGGCCGGTCCGCCGGGTCCTTCGCCAGGCAGCTCTCGACGAGCGGCACCAGCTCGTGCGGCACACCCGTCAGATCCGCCTCGTCGTGCACGACCTGATACGCCACCAGGTACGGACTGTGCGAGTCGAACGGCCCGCGCCCGGTGGCGGCGTGCACCAGGACGGAACCCAGCGCGAAGACATCCGCCGCCGGGCCCACCTCGCGCGGCCGCTGGAACTGCTCGGGCGCCATGAACGGCGGTGTCCCGATCAGCTTGCCGGTCTCGGTGCGCATTTCGCTGTCGGAGGGGCGCGAGATGCCGAAATCGATGACTTTCGGACCGTCGGTGGCCAACAGCACATTCCCCGGCTTGAGGTCGCGGTGCACCACCCCCGCCCGGTGGATGTCGCGCAGCGCCTCCGCCAGTCCCGACGCCAGCCGCAGCACCGCGGCGGGCGGCAGCGGGCCGTTCCGCTTCACATGGTCGGAGAGGGTCGGGCCGGGGATGTGGAGGGTCGCCATCCAGGGCCGGCCGGCGTCCGGATCGGCGTCCACGACGGGCGCGGTGAAGGCCCCGCTGACCCGCCGCGCGGCCGCCACCTCCTGCCGGAACCGCCCCCGGAACTCCGGGTCCTGGGCGAATTCGGCGTGAATGACCTTGACCGCGAGCAGCAGTCCGGAGGACGAGCGCGCCAGATGGACCACGCCCATTCCGCCGGCGCCCAGCCGTGCTTCCAGCCGGTACTGCCCGGCGTATTCCGGATGCTCCGCTTCCGGGCCGGCCCCGGAATCACGCAGCGACGGCATCCTTCCACCCCCGTGATGTTCCCCGCGTTGTTGCTCGCGTTGTCCCCGCGTGGTTCTCGCGTGGTTTCCCGCGTATTTCGGTCGCGGCTGCGACGCGCGGAGCCTAGTCGATAGCGCGTACGAAACGGCTGAAGCTTGCTAGCGTGCGCGTCGCAGGACCTAAGCGCCCGGTTACGGGGCGCGGCCCGGCGCGGCGCCGCCGACGGCACCCCGCGGCGGGCACCAGCCAATGGGGGGAACACGATATGAGCACAGCGCCCGATCAGGGCTACCCGGACGCCGCGGAAGCGACCGCCGGACCCGAGGCCGGACCGGCCGGGGACACGGCGGAGCCGACCCTCCTGGCGGCCGCCGCCACCCTCTCCTTCCCCATCGCCCCCGGCTACCGCGTCAACGTCCGCAAGGGGCCGGGCACCGACACCCCGATCGTGCGGCAGCTGGCGTACGACGCGCGGGTCGCGGTCCGCTGCCAGCGGCGCGGCCAGTCGGTCAGCGGCCCGTACGGCACCTCGGACATCTGGGACAACATCGCGCCCGGCCAGTACATCTCCGACACCTACGTCTACACGGGCAGTAGCGGCATGGTGGCGCCGCGCTGCACCGGTTGAACCGCCCGGCCGGCCACGCCGCCGTCCCCGGCCGCCCGGGGATAATCGATGCCATGAGCGATGCGCAGACGACGCCCGGCGGCCCCGAGCGGGACGGTCCCGAGCAGGGCGGCCCCGAGCCGGAGGAGATCCGGTTCTTCGGCACCACCTGGGTTCACCACGACGGCGGCTACGGCCTGCGCCGCGCCGGTGTCGCGGCCGGCTCGCTCGTGCTCGCCGTGGCCGGCGCGCTGGTGCTGCGCTTCGCCTTCCAGGGGCTGGAGGTCGCCGACGTCGGCGCGTTCGTCGGCCTCCTCGTCGTGGCGGCCTTCGCCATCTGCAGCGCGCTCGCCTTCCGGCGCACCTGGGACGGCTTCGTCCGCCGCCCCGACCCGGCCGCCCGGAGCGCGGCCGACAAGTCAGGGCAGAGCCTGATGCTCATCGGTTTCATCGGATCGCTGCTCGCCTACTTCTGCCGCAGCATCGTCGAGGCCCCCGGCGAGAAACTGCGCCGCACCGAGTACGAAACGGCCCGCGAGCGCTTCGAGCGCCGCCGCGGCGCCCGCACCGGCAACCCGGCGGCCCGGAAGACCCGCCCGAAGGGGAAAAAGCACCGCTGACCGGCCGGGCGGCGGGGCCGCCCTCATCGACTGCTCCCGTCCTGGCAGCCGAACGTGCCGCGCTGCTGGAGGTCTTCCCCGACGGCATCGTGGCGGAGGCGTACGCGCTCGAACTGACCGTCACCCTCCGGCCGGCCGCCCCGACCCGGGGGAGAGGGGACGCGAACCCGTAAGCCCGCAGTCCCGCTGTCCCATAAGCCGGCAGTCCCGCCGTCCCGTAGGCCCGCAAGCCTGTGGACCGGTTGTCAGTACTCCCAGTCCGGTTTGCCCTCCCCGTACAGCCAGTCGTCGAAGAGGTCGGTCAGGTCCTCGTCGGTGCGCTCCTGGCAGAAGGCGATGAAGTCCTCCGAGTCCGCGTTGGCGTGGCGGTACTTGGCCGGCCACTCCTTCAGGATCGAGAAGAACGTCTTGTCGCCGACGGCGTTCCGCAGCTGCTGGAGCACCATCGCGCCGCGCTCGTAGACGGGCGTGCCCGTCACGTTCTCCGGCTTGCCCGGGTCGCCCGGCGGGAAGTGCCAGACCTTGTCGTCCTCGTCCGTGTCGTAGAGCGCGTCGAACTGCTCCTGCGGGCTCTCGCCGCCCTCGCGCTCCTCCCACAGCCATTCGGCGTAGGTGGCGAAGCCCTCGTTGAGCCAGGTGTCCTGCCAGGTCTTCGGCGTCACCGAATCCCCGAACCACTGGTGAGCCGTCTCGTGCACCACCGTCTTGGTCGACGGCGCGCCCGCGTAGATCGGTTTGGTCTGGGTCTCCAGGGCGCCCCAGTCGACCCGCTTCGGCGTGCGGTCGACGATCGCCCCGGCGGAGGAGAAGGGGTACGCGCCGAACTGGCCGCTCGCCCACTTGAGGATCTCCGGCAGCCGCGCCAGCGGCTTCGCGCTCTCCGCGGCCAGCGACGGTTCCACCGCGACGTACAGCGGCAGCCCGTCCGGCGTGCGCGACTCGTGGACCTCGAACTGGCCGATCGTGGCGGTGGCGAGGTAACTGGCCATCGGCTCGCCGTTGTGCCATACGTACGTCGTCTTGCTCCGGGCGGTCTTCTTCGAGCGCAGCTCGCCGTTGGCGACGGCGGTGTAGCCCTGCGGCACGGTGATCCGGAAGTCGTACGCGGCCTTGTCGCTGGGGTGGTTGTTGCCGGGGAACCACGTCATGGACCCGGCGGGCTCACCGGCCACGAACGCGCCGTCGGCGGTCTTGACCCAGCCTTCCGTGGCGCCGTCCGCGTCCGTCATCTCCTGCGGTATCCCGCCGTATGTGACGGTGGTGCGGAACTTCGCGCCCTTCTTGAGCCCGTCGGGCGGCCGGACCGTCAGTTTGTGCCCCTTGCGGGTGAAGGAGGCGTCCTTGCCGTCGACCCGGACGCCGGACACCGTCAGCCCCTGGAGGTCGAGCTGGAAGGAGCGCAGGTCCTGCTTGGCATCGGCGGTGATCTCGGCGGTCGCGGCCAGCCGCTTCGTCGGCACGTCGTAGTCGAGATCGAGCCCGTAGTGGCTGACCCGGTAGCCGCCGTTGCCGAGCGCCGGGAAGAGCGGATCGCCGACCCCGCCCGCGCCCGCCGCGCCGCCGCCCACGGCCCCGTTGGTGCAGGAGGACAGCAGCAGGGCGACGGACAGGGCAGCAGTCGCACCGCAGGAGCGGAGAGGCCGGCGGTTCACAGGACTCCTCAATTCGTTCACGAGTTCGTGGTTCACGAGTTCGTCGTTCGCGATTTCCCCGACCCTACGGTCATTTCCGGCTCAACGCCGGTCACTTCCGGTTGGATGGGGGATTGTGGTCATGTGAGGCGTTATCGGTCATTAGCTGGCATTGCGCTCCGCTATATGTCTCGCTGTCTCTCCCGCGTTCGTGAGGCGTCCCGTGATGTGTCCCGTGGGACGGCTCGCGATATGCCCACCTTCGACCGGGCGCTGACCATGTGTGGATTACTTCTGGGCTGCTACCGGGCTGCTGCTGGGCGGCTCTTGGATCGCTTCTGTGCTGCTTCTGGACTACGCGTGAACGACTTCTGGTCCGGGCCGTGGCCGATCGTGGCCCGGCTCGTGGGTGGGGCCGGGTGCGGGCGTACGTGGCCGTTCGCCGGTCGTACGTGAGTCGTCCGTATGCCGCCCGTGTGCCCGCGCTGTGCGCCCCGCACGCACCCCGCACCCCGGCCGGGCCACCCGCCCCGAGCACCGCGAGAGCCGCTCCCCGCGCCATCGAGGACATCGGCCTCACCCCGACGCGCTTTCCGGCGGCCGACGCAGCCGAAGGGTCCCCCCCGCCGTCGTCACCGACTGCGTCCTCCCCGCACTGCCCCGCGGCGCCGCCCGCCGCCGTACGGCCCGACGACCGAGACCGATGCCCGGCCGTACGGCCTACCGTCTGCACCCCGGCGTCCTGGGCGCACCACGGCGTCCCGGCCCGCGGAACGCCCCCGCACCGCGCGCCCCCGGGTGCGAGGATGACGGCGTAACCGATCAGGCACCACCGGCGAGGTGAACCGCAGCATGACCCAGAAGGTCGCCGTACTCGGCACCGGAAAAATCGGCGAAGCCCTGCTCAGCGGCATGATCCGAGGCGGCTGGGCGCCCGCTGACCTGCTGGTCACCGCCCGCCGCCCCGAACGCGCGGAACAGCTGCGCGCCCGTTACGGCGTCGAAGCGGTCAGCAACGCCGAGGCCGCCAAGTCCGCCGACACCCTCATCCTCACCGTCAAACCCCAGGACATGGGCACCCTCCTGGACGAACTGGCCCCGCACGTCCCCGCCGACCGGCTGGTCATCAGCGGCGCGGCCGGCATCCCCACCGCCTTCGTCGAGGAGCGGCTGGCCGCCGGTACCCCCGTCGTCCGCGTCATGACGAACACCCCCGCCCTGGTGGACGAGGCGATGTCCGTCATCTCCGCCGGCACCCACGCCACCGGAGCCCACCTCACCCGCGCCGAGGAGATCTTCTCCGGCGTCGGCAAGACCCTGCGCGTCCCGGAGTCCCAGCAGGACGCCGCCACCGCGCTCTCCGGCTCCGGTCCGGCGTACTTCTTCTTCCTCGTCGAGGCGATGACCGACGCCGGCATCCTCCTCGGACTGCCCCGCGACAAGGCCCACGACCTGATCGTGCAGGCCGCCATCGGCGCCGCCGTGATGCTCCGCGACAGCGGCGAACACCCGGTCAAGCTCCGCGAGAACGTCACATCCCCGGCCGGCACCACCATCAACGCCATCCGCGAACTGGAGAACCACGGCGTACGCGCCGCCATGCTCGCCGCCCTGGAGGCGGCCCGCGACCGCAGCCGCGAACTCGCCTCCGGCAACAGCTGACCCACACCCCGCACACCCACCACCGGGCGGCCGCCCCGACTGCACAGGGACGGCCGCCCCGCCGCGCTTCACCCGGGCAGCAGCCCCACCGCCCGGTACGCCGCATCCACCCGCGGCCGCGCCATCTCCCGCGCCCGGTCCGCCCCGGCCCGCAGCACGGAATCGACGTACCCGCCGTCCGCGGCCAGCTCCGCATGCCGCTCCCGCACCGGCCGCAACAGCTCCACCACCGCTTCCGCCGTGTCCTTCTTCAACGCCCCGTACGAGGTGTACGCCCCGGCCAGCTCCGCCGGCTCACCACCCGTACAGGCCGCCAGCACATCCAGCAGATTCGCGACTCCCGGCCGCTCCGCCCTGTCGTAGACGACGTCCCGGCCCGCATCCGTCACGGCGCGCATCACCTTCTTGCGCACCACGTCCGCCTCGTCCAGCAGATAGACGATCCCCGCGGTCGTACCGTTCGACTTCCCCATCTTCGAGGTGGGCTCCGTCAGGTCCATCACCCGCGCCGCCACCTGCGGATGCGTTGCCTTCGGCACCACGAACGTCGGCCCGTACCGCTGGTTGAACCGCACCGCCAGATCCCGGGTCAGCTCCAGATGCTGTGCCTGGTCCTCGCCGACCGGCACCTCGTGCGTCCCGTACGCCAGGATGTCCGCCGCCATCAGCGCCGGATACGTCAGCAGCGACAGCCGCACACTCCCGCCCCGCGCCCGCTCACCCGCGGCCTTCTCCTTGTACTGGATCATGCGCCGCATCTCGCCGTCCGTGGCCGTGCACTCCATCAGATACGACAGCCGCGCATGCTCGACCACCTGGCTCTGCACGAACACCGTGCACCGCTCCGGATCCAGCCCCATGGCCAGCAGCAGCGTCGCGGCCTGCCGGCTCAGCCGCCGCACCCGCGCCGGATCGTGCTCCACGGTCAGCGCGTGCAGATCCACCACACAGAACAAGGCATCCGCACGGTGCTGGTCCTCGTCGGCCCAGCGTCGCATCGCCCCGAGGTAATTCCCGAGCGTCAGGTGTCCCGTCGGCTTTACGCCACTGAAGATGCGCGTTTTCGCCATGTCGTCCATGAATCCATCTCTCCCGTACCGCTGTCGGGACCGTCGCCCTCGCCGGCCGGCTACGAGATGGAGATACGCGAACGGCCGCCGAAGCGGCGGCCGTGGTCTGCATGCGCTGGTGGTCGGCCGCCGTCAGGCGGGCCACCACTGCTGTACGAGCGCATGCGTAGTCATGGCCTCAACGTACCCCGCCAACGCCCGCCCGGCACGGGTTTGATGCACCTGACCCCCTCGTGTAGTGTTCTCCGAGTTGCCGCGGAGCCGACAGGCCCCCGGCAGCCATCCCGCCGCTTCAGCGGCACACCACTACTGCACGGTCCCTCACCGGGAACAATTTCGGCATGCCGGAATTCGGACCGGGACTCGATTATG
>JOEL01000053.1 GCA_000720995.1 Streptomyces celluloflavus | reverse complement strand
CCCGCTACGACAAACGCGGCTACATCTTCCTCGGCACCGCAACGGCAGCCGCCATCACCATCTGGCTACGAACATGATCGACCGGACAAGTCCTAGTACGGGCAGTTGCCGATCACTGCGTAGAGATTCTCGACGTGTACGGATCGGCCGCCGTCCGGTACAGATCGACCACCGTCCAGTACGGATCGGATTCCCTCCAGTTCCCGTACGTACCCGACTGCTGACCAGTACGTACCGACCACTGATCAGCACGTATCGCCGCTGACGAGAACGTACCGACCGCTGCTGAGTCCGGACCGCCCGCACAGCGTCGAGGGGCATGCGCACGACCTGAACCCCCTCAGCCAACCGAACACCCCAACCAACCGAACCCCCTGACCCACTGCACCTCCCCCCACACATCACAAGGAGCACCACCCCATGAGCACCACCGCCCGCACCACCACCGCCATTCCCACCGTGCGTCCCCTCACCACGGGTGACGCCGATGTCCTTATCGAGGCTGCTCGTCGGGCCGCCGATGGTCTCGGGGTACGTGGCAGCGTCACCGTGTTGGACACGGGTGGTCAGCTGCTCGGCTTCCGGCGGCATGACGAGGCGGTGCTGATCTCGGGCGAGACCAGTACCCGCAAGGCGTACACCGCGCTCCAGTTGGACGCGCCGACCGCAGACCTTGTGGACCTCGTACGTCCCGACGGGCTCTTCCACACCCTGCCCACCGCGCTGGACCGCCCGCTGCTCTTCATCGCGGGCGGCGTACCGGTCCATCGGGACGGCCGGCTGATCGGCGCGATCGGCTTCGGCGGCGGCACCCCGGAGCAGGACCACCGGATCGCCACCGAGGCGCGGGAGGCGGCACAGCTCGTCTGAGGGAGGTCCCGCGACTGCCGGCGAGGGCCCGCGTTCCGACGGCCGGCCGTTCTCTCCGACGAAGCCGCCCCGTCACCGCTGATCCGAGGTGGGCACCCGACGGCGAGCGCTCGCGCCGTAGACCCGCTCCCGCGCCCGCTCTCGTTGTCGATCGCTATCCCCGTACCCGTTAGAGCTTCTCTCCCCTCCCCGTCCGCGGACCTCTGCCGACTGTGCCGTGCGCAGTCGGCTGCCGCGTTTGGTCGGTCGCCAGGGCTTGAGAACGGAGTCCGCGGTGAGGAAGAGGCAGGTGACCGTGGCGACCGAGGGCGCGACGCGGAGGCTGATGTCGGGGGCCGGCACGCCCGCGGCGGCCCCGGCCGCGAGACGGCTGATGCCTGGCCGGAGCAGGAAGACCGACACCAGCGCGGTGATCAGGGGCAGCCAGAACTTGATGTGGTCCCAGCGATACCCGGCCAGCCCCCACCACGCACCCACGGCCAGTACGAGTCCGCTGACCAGCGACGCCAGAGCGATGGGGAGCGGAGCAGCAGTCAGTCACCGAGGACCTTCATCGCGCGGTAGATGACGGCCGCCATCTCGGGGGCAGCCGGTGGTGAAGCCGTTGATGCTCAGGGCGAGCAGCCCGAGGATGAGCAGCCCAAGGGTGAGCCCGAACCAGCCGACGAATACGGCGATATGAACGACGAGGGTGGCCCGGCGGGCGGGACGACTGCGGCGAGGCATGCGCTCCACGGTGACGAGCGGCGACCGCGAGGCATCTGACGGCGGGAGTATCCGCAGGTACGTGGGGCCGAGTACGTGCGGGGTCTGAGCTGGGCAGGCCGGTGGCGAAGCCACTCCAGTACCCTCCGAAACCACTGCTGCACCTACCCAGGCCACTCCTGCAGCTACACAAGCCACTCCTATACCTCCCCTCGCACTCTCCTCCGTTGCCTCCGTCGTCCCCGCACCCTCCTGCGGGCTCGTGCGTGCTTTCGACCACCAGGCGTCTTAGGCTCCGGCGTATGGGGAAGCTGCATCTGTTTGATATGGACGGGACCCTGCTCTACGGATCCGCTGCCGCCATCGAGATCTCCCGGCAACTCGGGCTGGAGCGGGAGATCGACGAGCTGGAGCGCGGGTTCGCGGCGGGGGAGCTGACACCGCCGCAGTTCGCCCAGTTGGCGTGCGATCTATGGGCCGCCGAGCTGACCGAACCGCAGGTGGCGGCTGCCTTCGAGAGCGCACCGTGGCTGGCCGGAATTCAGGAGGTCTGGGCGGACATACGGGCACGCGGCGAGCGGTGCGCGGTGATCTCGCTCTCGCCGAGCTTCTTCGTCGAACGGCTGCTGGCGTGGGGCGCGGACGCCGCGCACGGTTCGCGCTGGCCCGCGGTGCCGATCCGCGAGCGGGTGGAGCCGGCCGGCATCCTCTCGTCCGCGGCGAAGGTACGGATCGCCGACGAACTCTGCGCGCGGTACGGACTGACCCGGGCCGACTGTGTGGCGTACGGGGACTCCATGTCGGACACCGACCTGTTCGCCGCGGTACCGGCATCGGTGGCCGTGAACGCGGATCACCACGTCAGTGACCTGGCCTCATATGCGTATGCGGGGCGTGATTTGCGGGAGGCGTACGAACTGGTCCGCACCGGCCCGTAATTCAGGGAATTCCACGGTCGATTCATCCGCGGTATGTGCTGAGAATGCGTGCTGTGGGGAGGAGCGAGGATGTCGGGGAGGGACGGGATATCGGATCGCGAGAATTCGGGAAGGCGGGAATGCGTGCAGAGTTCCCGTCCAGGGGTTGTGGTTCCAGCTGCTGCCGGTGAGGTCGCGGCCGGCCCGATGGAGGTGAGGGTTTTCGTGGGTCTGCGAAGGGTGCGCGAAGCCTGCCGACGTAGCGGCGTGGTAGCCCTTGAAAGCCGGACTTATTACTATTTTTCCTCCGCGGCAACCCTCGGCGGCATGTTACCGAGGTGGTCTCTGTCCCCATCATCGGGAGCACCGAGACTTTATGGATTTTGCCCGCTTCATCAGGCTTCGCCGGAACGGCTTGAGTCGATCGCGCATTGATTCAGAAGCGGGGTGGGGGGAATCGCAGGGGCCTTCCGATCCGCGGAGGTGCGAAATGACGACAACCAAAAGACGTTCGAGGCGAGGCAGAGACCATGGACGCTCCGACCACCGCGACGGCCGATAGCGGCTCTTCCGACGACAGCAGTGGCGACTGGGGTTGGTTCACGCCGCTGAAGAATTCGCCCGAAGAGCCGCGCGAGCTGCGAGAGCCACAAAAGCCGCAAGGGCCGCGCGAGCCGCAAGACCACCGGAGACAGCAACCCTCGTCCCACACGTCCCCCACACCTCCCACGTACCCCATAGACCACCCCGCCCCCGCGCCACGGCCTCCTGCCCCTGAGCCCACCCTGGACTCCTTCACCGCCGCGGTCTCGTCCGCCACTGCGGCCACCCCCGCCTCCCCGGATGCGATTCTCATCCGTCGCACCATGGCCGAAATCGAGCCGGTCGCCGACAAGGTCACCTCGTACTTCTATGCGCTGCTGTTCTTGCGCCATCCCGATCTGCGGGTGATGTTCCCCGCCGCGATGGATGTCCAGCGTGACCGGCTGTTCAAGGCGCTGGTCACCGCCGCCAAGCATGTCGATGACGCCGAAATACTCACCGAGTACCTCTCGCATCTCGGCCGCGGGCACCGCAAATACGGCACTCTCGCCGGCCACTACCCCGCGGTCGGCGAATGCCTGCTCGGCGCGCTCTCGCGCCATGCCACGTCCAGTTGGAGCGCCGAGACCGAGGCCGCGTGGGTGCGCGCGTACACCGCGGTCTCGCAGATCATGATCGACGCGGCCGCCGAGGACGAGGCGGTCGCCCCCGCCTGGTGGCAGGCCGAGGTCGTCGCGCACGAGCTGCGGACGCCTGAGATAGCGGTGGTCACCGTCCGCCCCGACCAGCCGTATCCCTTCCTCGCCGGGCAGTACACCACCGTGGAAACGCCCTGGTGGCCACGGGTCTGGCGGCACTACTCCTTCGCCACCGCACCCCGTGCCGACGGTCTGCTCTCGTTCCATGTCAAGGCGGTCCCGGCCGGCTGGGTCTCGAATGCCCTCGTCCGCCGCGCGCGCCCCGGGGACGTCATCCGGCTCGGCGCCCCGGGCGGTTCGATGACCGTCGATCACACCACCCGCAACGGCCTGCTGTGCGTGGGCGGCGGCACCGGCATCGCGCCCATCAAGGCTCTGGTGGAGGACGTGGCGGAACGCGGCATCCGGCGCCCCGTCGAGGTCTTCTACGGCGCCCGCAGCGACTACGACCTCTACGACATCGACACCATGCTGCGCCTGGAGCAGGTCCACCCCTGGCTCTCGGTCCGCCCGGTCGTCGCCACCGGTGCGGTCCGGGGCCGGCCGAACGGCGTCAGCGGGCAACTCCCCGACGCCGTACGCCGATACGGGCCGTGGCGGGAGTACGACGCCTATCTTTCGGGGCCGCCAGGGCTGATCCGCAGCGGTGTGGACGCGTTGCTGGGGGTCGGCATCCCGTCCGACCGTATCCGGCACGACTCGGTGGAAGAACTGGTCACGACGGGATACCGGTAGCGGAGACCGGAGGCACGTCAACGGCCGGGTGCGGGTGAGGCGGGAGGAGCCGCACTTGAGCCACCCCGGGCTGCCGTCCGACCCGGTAGCCGGTCGGCGCGCTCAGCAGTGGGGCACGTCCGAGGCCGAAGCGGCGTACGTCCACCGCGCCGAGCGCATCCCGCAGCCGCGAAGGTGTCGGCGCGAGCGCATGGCACGCGGGCCGCGCGTCCCGTTCTGCCGAAGCAGACGGCTCAGCCCAAATCGGGGGCGTGCATGGCCCGTACGCCCTCGATGTTGCCGTCCAGATAGTGCCGCAGTGAGAGCGGTACGACCTCGACGGAGGCGATCCCGACCCGGGTGAACGGCACCCGCACGATCTCGTACTCGCCACAGGGCTCCTCGACCTCGGGGCCGTGCCGGCGCGCGGGGTCCATCGACTCCAACCGGCAGACGAAGAAGTGCTGCACCTTGACACCGTCCACCCCGCCGTCGCTGAAGTGCTCGACGGTGTCCACGAACACCGGCACGACGTCCGTGATCTTCGCGCCGAGTTCTTCGTCCAGCTCGCGGTGGAGGGCGTCGATGACAGTGGTGTCCTCGGGCTCCACCCCGCCGCCCGGGGTGATCCAGTACGGTGCCCGGCCCGGCTTGGTGCGCTTGATCAGTACGAGGTCCGCGCCGTCGAGCAGAATCGCGCGGGCGGTACGTTTTACGACTGGCCGTACGGTCATACGGGACAGATGCCGCAGTCAGCACCCCGCGAAACCCACGACCCACGCCATATCGCCACACACCACTACACCGCGCCGCATATTTTTTCCCGCCCTCCCCGGCTCCCCCTTCCCGCCCCGGTTCACCAGTCGGCGGCCGTCCGCAGCAGCCAGTCGTGCGCCCGCGCGATGTGCGGCCGGCCGAGCGTCCCGGTCCGTACGACCAGGAAATACGTGCGCAGCGGGGGGACCGGCGGGTCGAGGAGGGCGACGACCTGGCCGCTGTCCAGCGCCTCGGTGCACAGATAGCGGGGCAGCACGCCGAGCCCGGCGCCCGCCGCGACGCAGGCCAGCACCGCCCGGAGGTCGGTGGCGATGACGGCGGCGGAGGCGGCGGGCCGGGCCTCGAAGACCGCCGACCAGTAGCGGGCGATCAGCGGCAGGCTCTCGTGGACCTCGACGAGCGGTACGGGATCCAGCAGGCGGACCCCGCCGGCCCGGAGCGCGTCCGGTCCGCCCAGCCGCTCCGCCCAGCGCGGGGCGGCGATCAGCACATGCTCCTCATCGCACAGCGGGGTGGCGGTGAGCAGTCCGCCGCGCGGCCGGGCGGTGGTGACGGTCAGATCGTGGTGACCGGCGGCGAGGCCGGTCAGCAGCTCCTCGGCGGGCCCGAACGCGGTGCGTATGGACAGGCCCTGGGCGATGAGCGGGGAGAGCGCGGGCAGCGCGCGCTCGGCGGTGAACTCCGGAGGTCCGGCGAGATGCAGGGTGCGGGTGGCGGACCCCTCGTCCAGACCGGCCTCGGTGATCTCGGTGAGTGCGTCGAGATGCGGCGCCACCTTGTGGGCCAGTTCGTCGCCGAGGGTGGTGGGGGTGACGCCGCGGGCGTTGCGCAGGAAGAGCGGGCGCCCCAACCGGCGCTCCAGTGTCCGGATCTGGCTGGTCACCGCGGGCTGGGAGAGGCCGAGCAGCACCGCGGCGCGGGTGAGGGAGCCGGCCCGGTGCACCGTGAGGAAGGTGCGCAGCAGAGCCAGTTCCATTGCGTACCTCCTGCGCCCCTCGGAAGCCCGGCCGCGACCGCCATAAATTTGTCGATGGGGCTGTGTCACTAGCGTGATTGGACACTGACGCTGAGTCAACTAGCCTTTGTTGAGCGGTTCGTTGCACCGTGAACCGCGGCCGGCAGGGTGACGAGGGGGGATACCCTGCCGGCCGGATTCGTGCGGTGACGAGTCCGGCCGACGGGCAGCCGGTGCCGGATCCGGACATTCCAGCAGCCGTTCCGGCCGGGGCGGGTGAGTTTCAGCCGGAGCCTGATGCTCCGGCGGCCGTTCAGGGCGGATCGGCCACTCCGGCCTGGATCGTCCATTCCGGCCCGGACGAGTCCTGTCGGCGTGAAGCTAGTCTTCCGGCCGGGATCAGCCATTCCGACCCGAACGAGCCTTCCGGCCCGAACCCGTCCGCCCCGCCGGGGTCAGCCGCTCCGCCGGAGTCAGCCGTTCCGCGCCGCCGAGTCCAGCGCGCCGAGGACATCCGCGACCAGATCCGCCGGATCCTCGACGCCGACCGAGAAGCGGATGAAGCCCTCCGGTACGGCGTCGCCGCCCCAGCGGGCCCGCCGCTCGGCGGTGGACCGGACACCGCCGAAGCTCGTCGCGTCGTCCACCAGCGTCAGCGCGGCCAGGAACCGCTCCGCATGCGCATGGTCGGGGAGCGCGAAGGACACCACGCAGCCGAAGCGCCCGGGGCGCATCTGCCGTACGGCGAGTGGATGGGCGGGGTCGGTGGGCAGGCCGGGGTGGCGCAGACCGGTGATCTCGGGACGGTCGCGCAGCGCCTCGGCGAGCGCCAGCGCCCCGTCCGCCTGCTGGCGGACCCGCAGCGCCAGGGTGGCGAGCGAGCGGTGCGCGAGCCAGCTCTCCATGGGGCCGGGGATCGCGCCGACCGTCTTGCGCCACAGCCGTACGGAATCGGCCAGCGCGGCGTCGCGGGTGGTGACATAGCCCAGCAGGACGTCGCCGTGGCCGGTCAGCGCCTTGGTGCCGCTGGCGACCGAGAAGTCGGCGCCGAGGTCGAGGGGGCGCTGGCCGAGCGGAGTGGCGAGGGTGTTGTCGACGGCGACCAGGATGCCGCGGGCGTGCGCGGCCTCGGCCAGCCGCCGGATGTCGCAGACGTCCAGACCGGGGTTGGAGGGCGTTTCGATCCACAGCAGCCGGGCGCCGTCCAGCACGTCGAGCTGCGCGTCGTGCGCGGTGGGCGCCGTGCGGACCTCGATGTCGTAGCTCTCCAGGCGGGTGCGGACGGCCGGCAGCAGTTGGTAGCCGTCGTTGGGGAGCACCACAGTGTCGCCGGCGCGCAGCTGGGAGAAGAGGACGGCGGTGATCGCCGCCATCCCGGAGGCGAAGGCGACGGTGTGCGCGGCCTCGTCCGGCGATTCGAGCTCACCGATGGCTTGTTCCAGCCGGGTCCAGGTGGGGTTGCCGTCGCGGCCGTACGTATACGGGCCGACGGCGTCGCCCGGTAGGTGGTAGTGAGCCGCGAAGACCGGCCCGGGGAGGGCCGGTTCGAAGGCGGCGGGCTCCGGAAGCCCGGCCCGTACGACACGTGTGCCGTCGCCCGTCATGCGCTCTCCTCGCTCCTGGTGAACCTGGTGAATCTGTTGAGCCGGTTGAACCTGCTGAGCCCGTTGAACGGCGCTGTTCCTGCTCATCCTGCGTCTTCTGCAGGCGGTGTGCCGCGCGGCGGGTGCTGCGTGTCCCCGGATACCGGCTCTCCGGGCGCGGGCTCTCCGATGGTGACCGCGGCGCGGACCGCCGCCAGGAGGCCGTCGCTCGCCGCCTCGATCATGTCCAGGCACTCCGCGAATTCCGCGGACCCGCCGTAGTACGGATCCGGAACATCCGGTCCGCCCGCCGGTGTGCCGCCCGGCTGGTAGGAGCGCAGCAGACGGACCTTGGCGGCGTCCGAAGCGGTGGGGGCCAGGCGGCGCAGGGTGCGCAGATGTCCGGAGTCCAGCGCGATGACCAGCTCCAGCCGGTCGAACCAGGAGGCCCGGAACTGCCGGGCGGTATGGGTGTGTTCGTAGCCGCCCGCGCGCAGTACGGCGACCGTGCGCGGGTCGGCTCCCTCCCCCTCGTGCCAGCCGCCGGTGCCCGCACTGCCGACCTCGACCAGATCGCCGAGCCCGGCGTCCGCGATCCGGGCCCGGAAGACCGACTCGGCCATCGGCGAGCGGCAGATGTTGCCGGTGCAGACGAAGCAGACGCGGAAGGAGGGGCTCATCTGGTCAGTCTTGCTCAGTCCTGCTCAGTCCTGGTCGGGAAGGACCATGTGCAGCGCCCACGAGACGACCGAGATGATCACGCCACCGAGCACTGCGGTCCAGAAGCCCTGCACATGGAACGCGAGGTGAAATTTGTCCGCCAGCCAGGACGTCAGGAGCAGCATCAGGGCGTTGATGACGAGCGTGATCAGGCCGAGGGTGAGGATGAACAGGGGCAAGGCCAGCAGTTTGACCACGGGCTTGACGATGAAGTTGACCAGCCCGAAGATCAGCGCGACGACAATCAGCGTCAGCACCTTGCGGCCGGTGTTGTCACCGGTCAGCGTGATGTTCTTGAGCAGCCAGATGGCCACTGCAAGTGCCGCGGCATTGGCAAGCGTCTTGACCAGAAAATGCTTCATGGTGAGATCGTCCCAGACGCGACGGACACATCGAGGGGAACGAACGGATGAAGGCTTTCAGGCTGGACGAGCTGGAGGCGGAGCGGGCCGCCAACGATGGCGCGTATCTCCAGTTCCTCCGGGAGCGGAACATGTCGGTCGGGCTGTACGCGCTGGACGCGGGCGGTACCGATCCGCAACAGCCGCATGCCCAGGACGAGGTGTATCTCGTGGTCAGCGGCCGGGCGGCGATCACCGTCGGGATGGAGACGCAGTCGGTGGCGCGCGGCAGCGTCGTCTATGTGCCGGCCGGTGTGGCCCACAAGTTCCACCACATCAGCGAGGACCTGCGGGTTCTGGTGGTCTTCTCTCCGCCCGAGAAATGAGGGCCGGCCCCGGGGACCCGTAGGGGAAGGGTCAGGGGCGGGCCGGGGCTGCGCGGGCCCCGAAGCGGCCCGCGGCGCCCTAGCATCGATGGTGAAGGGGGAACCGGACAGACGCCGCGGCCAACGCGCAGGGACGCGGTCGGCGGCATCGACGCGACTGACAGAGAAAGCAGGGCAGAGCAGTGGCTGGTAAGGGGATATTCGCAGGGCTTCCGTGGTGGGTCACCTGGGTCGTGGTGCCCGTCATCTTGATCGTCGTCTTCGGCGGACTGCTCGCCACCGCGCTCGGCTTCCTGATCAGCGTGCTGTTCAAGGTGCTGATCGCGGCGGCGCTGATCGCCGGAGTGATCTATCTGGTGCGCCGGTTCACCGGCTCCTCCTCGTCCTCGTCGAAGAGCGACTGGTGAACCGCGGCGCCGGCCGGCGCCGTCCGGCGCACGCCGCCTGACGGACACCGTCCGACCGACACTGTCCGGATCCCGACCGATGCCCCGCTCCGCTTCCGGAGCGGGGCATCGGCGTTCCCGGCGGGCCGTCCGACGCTCGGTGAGACGGCTGTTGGGGTCCTCGCGGAGCCGGTCGGCGTTCCGGATGGGGCCGCCGGCGCTTTCCATGGGGCGTCAATCGATCACTGAATGCGTACGCGATACTCCACCAAGTCACCGGATGCCAAGAAATGAGCCAGGTGAGTTAACTCGCAAGCCATTCGGCCTATCGCCTCGACCAGCCGAGTTAGAGTGCGGTTCGCAGTGTCTTCCGGATGCTGACATTCCGGAAAATAGCGAGTGTGGCGAGGCCGGGCGGACGTCGTCGATGGGGGCCTGGGAGACGCGCGCGGTGCGGGAGCAGTTCCCGCGCCGGGGGTCCCGTGCCCCGCGGCGATCGGACCTGGGGGTTGGCGTTGGCAGACGTGAACGGCGAATCCGCTTCCCCGCCCACCCTGATCGGATCGGTGCAGCGCGCGCTGCGCCTGCTGGAGGCGGTGGGCGCACACGCCGACGGGGCGCCCGCCAAGCAACTCGCCAGGGAGGCCGGCCTGCCCCTCCCGACCACCTATCACCTGCTGCGGACCCTGACCCACGAGGGATATCTGCGCCGCGAGAACGGCGTCTTCGTCTTCGGTGAGGCGGCCGACTCCATCGGCCAGGCCGGCTCCCTGCGCCGGCAACGCGCCCATATCACCGAGGTGTTGGCCGTGGCGGGCCGGAAACTGGACGCCGCGGTCTACTTCGCGGTCTACCGTGCGGGCGAGGTGGAGGTGGTGGCGGTGTCCGACGACCCGGAGCGGCCACCGGTCGAGGAGTGGGTCGACTTCCGCACCACCGCACACGCCCATGCGATCGGGCAGTGCCTGCTCGCGCAGCTCGACGACGCGTCCAGGAAGGAGCACCTGGCGCGCTATCCCGTGCAGTCCATAACGCCGTTCTCCGTGCGATCGGAGGACGATCTGCTGCACCGCCTGGACGCGGTACGCCGTCAGAACGTCGCCTACGAGTACCAGGAATACGCGCTGGGCACGGTGTGCTCCGCCATACCCATCCAAGTCGGCGCGGCCGCCGCCACATTGGCGGTTTCGTTGCCCGTGGACGAAGCGCACCGGTTGCGTTCCGTTACGAATCGACTACGAAGAATGGCGGAGAAGACACTAACGACACTCGCCTTCTCTATCAGTATCTGAAAACTCACTCCTTGTGATCTGCTTGCACGTGACAGACGATGGCGTCAATGGGCCTTCGGGGGACGATTCCCGGCCATCTCCGATCTCAAGTGCGGGGCAGTGGTTGATGAACGACACAGTTCAGGCAGAAGTAATCATGAGCTTCCTCGTCTCGGAGGAGCTCGCGTTCCGGATCCCGGTGGAACTGGACTTCGACAGTGCCGATCCGTACGCCATCCGTCTAACCTTCGATCTCCCCGGCGATGTGCCCGTGACCTGGACTTTCAGTCGCGAACTGCTGCTGGACGGGCTCAGTCGGCCGTCCGGTGAGGGCGATGTACGCATCGAACCGTCCTCCGCCGAGTACCTCAGTGATGTCTTCATCAGCCTCCAAGTCGGCGCCGAGCGCGCGCTGTTCAGGGTCAGCGCGCCACCACTGGTCGCCTTCCTGGACCGTACGGACCGACTGGTCCCGCTCGGCAAGGAGGAGGTGTGCGACACCCTGGACGCCGTACTGGACCGCATCCTCACGGAGGCCCCGGCCGGCTGATCCCTCCGCAACGGACCGGCCCAGCCGGTCACGGCACCCCGTACGCCACTCACTCCCGTTCGGCACTCACCGCTTACGGCACTCACCGCTTACGGCGCTTGCCGCGCGCTCCGCGCCGCCCGGACCGTCCACCCCCGGCGACCACGGCTTCCACCGGCGGACCCGGTGTGTCCGTGGGGCCCGGACCGCCCGGCGCCGTGCGGTCCGCCGAGACGACCAGCGCCGCGAGCAGCGTCGTCAGCGGCACCGACGCGACCAGTCCGATGCTGCCCACCAGCGTGCGCACGATCTCCTCCGCGACCACCTCGCTCGTGGCGGCCGTACCGATACCGCTCTGTGCGATCGAGAACAGCAAAAGCAGGGGCAGCGCGGCGCCCGCGTAGGCCATCACCAGGGTGTTCACGACGGACGCGATGTGATCGCGCCCGATCCGCATCGCCGCTCCGTAGAGCTTGCGCCAACCCGCCGTCGGGTCCGCTTCCTTCAGCTCCCACACCGCCGCGGTCTGGGTGACGGTCACATCGTCCAGCACCCCCAGCGACCCGATGATGATCCCCGCCAGCAGCAGACCGTGGATCTCGATACCCGGGTACAGGCTGTGCACCAGCCCGGTCAGGTCGTCCGTGTTGCCGGTCAGCAGCGCCCAGTCGATGAACACCGACCCGAGCAGACCGATCAGCAGCAGCGATGCCAGGGTGCCGAGCACCGCCACCGACGTCCGGGCCGTCAGCCCGTGGCACAGATAGAGCGCGATCAGCATGATCGCGCTGCCGCCGATGACCGCCACCACCAGCGGATCGGAGCCCTTGAGGACCGCCGGGAGGATGAACAGCGTCAGCACCCCGAAGCTCGCCACCAGCGCCACCAGCGCGAGCACCCCGCGCAGCCGGCCGACGAGCACGACCGCGAACGCGAAGACCCCGGCCAGTACCCACATCGGCACGGTCCGGTCGACATCGCTGACCGCGTACTGGAGATCCTTCGGCGCCTTGGGGGAGTACGCGACCACCACGTCCTGCCCGGCCGTGTAGTGCCGCAAGGCGTCCGGCGTCACCACCGTCTGGAACGTCCGCCCGGTGTTGTCACCGGTCGTGACCTTGATCGTCGCCTGCTCGCACTTCGTGGCCCGCCCGCCGCCCGTGCCCGGCGGCTGTCCACCCGGCGACGCCGGCTGTTGCTGCTGCTCGGCGTGGACGTCCGCGCAGTTCACCTCGTCCACCTTGACCACCCTGGCCTTCTCCAAGGGCTGGTCGAAGCCGACGCCGGACGGCTTGTGCGCCGGCGCGCCGCCCGGCCACAGCACGACCAGACCGACCACCACCGCCGCCGCGAACGGGATCAGCACCGCCGCGATCACCTTGCGCAGATGCCGGGAAACAGGCGCGGCGGGCGCATGGCCGTGCGCATGGGAGTGCGCGGGGGCGTGGGGCGGGTGCTCAGAACTGCTCACCGCCCGATCATCGCAAGAACTCATGGGGCCCCCTGTTCAGCGCGTCGCACCGGCCGCTACGGTGGGTGGCACCTTTGCAATCGCGGGAGCTCGGAGCACCGGGCTGAGAGGGCGCTGACCTCCGCGGGGACGGCCGGCCGATGCCGGTACGCCACCCACGGAAGCCGCTGCGTCGACCGCCGAACCTGTTACCGGGTAATGCCGGCGTAGGGAGTTGGGTCTCATGACTCTGAAGGATGCACGCACGCCCGAAAGCGCCGCCGACGGCACCGGAGAGCGGATCGGCTGGCACAAGGGCTATCTTGCCGGATCGCGCCCCGACCTCCGGGTCCCGGTCCGGCGGGTGCACCTCACCAACGGCAAGGACGTGACGCTCTACGACACGTCAGGGCCGTACACCGACCCCCAGATCGACACCGACGTCCGCCGCGGGCTCGCCCCGCTGCGGGAGAACTGGATCATCGCCCGAGGCGACACCGAGGAGTACGCGGGCCGCCCGCCGCGCCCGGAGGACGACGGACTCAAGCACACCTCGCCGCGCGGCGGCCTCAAGAACCTCGACGCGGTCTTCCCCGGCCGCCCCCGCCAGCCGCGCCGCGGCCGGCACGGCGCCGCGGTCAGCCAGCTCGCGTACGCCCAACGCGGCGAGATCACCACGGAGATGGAGTACGTCGCCCTCCGCGAGAACGTCCGGCCCGAGTTCGTACGCGACGAGATCGCGGCCGGCCGCGCCGTGCTCCCCGCCAACGTCAACCACCCGGAGATCGAGCCGATGATCATCGGCAAGAACTTCCTGGTCAAGGTGAACGCCAACATCGGCAACTCCGCGGTTACGTCCTCCATCGAGGAGGAGGTGGACAAGATGACCTGGGCCACCCGGTGGGGCGCCGACACGGTCATGGACCTGTCCACCGGCCGCAACATCCACACCACCCGCGAGTGGGTGCTGCGCAACTCTCCTGTCCCCATCGGCACCGTCCCCCTCTACCAGGCCCTGGAGAAGGTCGACGGCAAGGCCGAGGAACTGACCTGGGAGATCTACAAGGACACCGTCATCGAGCAGGCCGAACAGGGCGTCGACTACATGACGGTGCACGCCGGCGTGCTGCTGCGCTACGTCCCGCTCACCGCCCGCCGCAAGACCGGCATCGTCTCGCGCGGCGGCTCGATCATGGCCGCCTGGTGCCTGGCACACCACAAGGAGTCGTTCCTCTACACGCACTTCGAGGAGCTCAGCGAGATCCTCGCCGCGTACGACGTCACCTACTCCCTCGGCGACGGTCTGCGCCCCGGCTCCATCGCGGACGCCAACGACGAGGCGCAGTTCGCGGAGCTGCGGACGCTCGGCGAGCTGAACACCATCGCCAAGCGGCACGGCGTCCAGACGATGATCGAGGGCCCGGGACACGTCCCGATGCACAAGATCAAGGAGAACATCGACCTCCAGCAGGAGATCTGCGAAGAGGCCCCGTTCTACACGCTCGGCCCGCTGACCACCGACATCGCGCCCGCCTACGACCACATCACCTCCGGTATCGGCGCCGCGATGATCGCCTGGTGGGGCACGGCCATGCTCTGCTACGTAACGCCCAAGGAGCACCTGGGACTTCCGGACCGCGACGACGTCAAGACCGGCGTCATCACGTACAAGATCGCGGCCCATGCGGCGGACCTGGCCAAGGGGCACCCGGGCGCCCAGGACTGGGACGACGCGCTCTCCGACGCCCGCTTCGAATTCCGCTGGGAGGACCAGTTCAACCTGGCCCTCGACCCGGACACGGCCCGCTCCTTCCACGACCAGACGCTCCCGGCCGAACCGGCGAAGACGGCGCACTTCTGCTCGATGTGCGGGCCGAAGTTCTGCTCGATGAAGATCTCCCAGGACATCCGCCGCGAACACGGCGGCGACCTGGCGATCGACCCCGAGGCCGGTATGGCCGAGAAGTCGAAGGAGTTCGCGGCGGCGGGCAACCGCGTCTATCTGCCGATCGCGGACTGACCCACCGCCACGCCGGGACCCGCCCGACGTCACCGTCCCGCGCGGCGACGTCGGGCCGTCGGGCGCTACTCGGGCCGGTGGTCAGGGCCCCCGTAGTCCGGGCTGCTGAAGTCCGGGCTGGCGTAACGGGGGTGCGGTCCGGCCGGGCCGCTGTCCGGGCTGGTGAAGTCGGGGCGGGAGTAGCCGAGGGTCGGGATACGGCTCCCGGGTGCCCCCTGACCGGGTCCGCGGCCGGAGGGGTACGGGCCGGGGGCCGGGCCGGTGAGCGCGCGGCGGAGGAACGGCAGCAGACCGCGGATCAGGAGGGCGTGCCGCCAGGCGTCCCGGGCGTGTTCGAGCTCCGCCGCCGGTCCGTCCTGCGCGGCGGGCTCTGCGGAGCCGTTGCGCAGGGCCGTGACGATCAGGCCGCCCATCCCGAGGAGGGAGCCCACGGCGGCCAGCGCGGCGAAGATCCAGCCGACGCTGATCAGCGGCTGGGCCATGGCGTGTCCGGGGCCGAGGGCGCGCAGGAGGTAGCCGAAGAGGAGGAAGAGGACGGCGGCGATGCCCGCGAGGACCGGGGCGAGGACGGAGACCATGGCGCCCACCCCCGCGCCGGCCGTCCCGGTCGCCGTGGTGACGGCGGTCGCCGTGGCCGGACCGGCCGGGCCGCCGGATGGCTGGTCTCTTTCCCCGCCGCCTGCGCCGGCCCCGGCGTACGCCGGTACGGACGCCGGGTCACGCAGCTCGGCACGGAGCTGTACGTAGTGGTGGTATTCGGCTGCCGCGCAGGCGGCGATGGTGGCCGTCGCATCGAGGGCCATCGCGCGCAGTTGCTCGGTACTGAGGTGCTGACCCGCGTCGGAGAGCACGCCCTCCGGCCGGTATTCGGCGGTACGCAGCGCGTCATCGAGGATGCGTGCGAATTCCTCGCGATCCTCGCTCAGCAGGTGTGAAGCGCTGTTCATCTGCATCCCCCGATGCTCCGTAGGGCCATACCGGCCGACAGCGGCCGGCACTGGGCGGAATGGGCGGAGAGCCTGCTACGGATGGACCGATGGTAGAGCGCCTCCGGCACGGGGCGACAGGGAGTTGGGAAATTGCGACCGGCCACGACCGGTTTTCGCCTCACCGCGCACCCGGCCGATCACCTGCCGACCTTGCGTATACCTGCCCCGGTAACGCTCAGTCATTCAAGGGGAGTTGAACGACCAGCAGCTTTCCGGCCATCGTCACTCCGCCGTCCATCGCGATGGCCAGCCCGTCGGCGTAGACATGCGGACCGTCGACGGCGACGCCCTCGTCCTCGCTGTCCTCCGTGCCGACCTCGCCCAGCAGATACGGGATCGGGCTGTGGCCGTGGACGACGCGTTCGCCACCGTAGGCGTCCAGGAGTTCCCGGGCGGCCTGTGCCCCGCCGTCGTCACGGAAGGCGAACCGCTTGGTGAACTTGCGGAAGAGCTCCCAGACTTCGTCGGCTTCGCTGCGCGTCAGCACCTCGTGGACGGTGTCGTTGACGTCCTCGATGGAGTCGCCGTATTCGAGGTAGGCGGTGGTGTCGGAGTGCACGAGCAGATGCCCGTCCTCCTCCGTCACGGCATCCAGCCGGGCCATCCACTGGAGGTGGTGGTCCTCCAGGCGGTCCATATCGGTCTTCTGGCCGCCGTTGAGCAGCCAGGCGGCCTGGAAGGAGGCGGTACCGGCGCCGGACTGGACGGGGGTGTCGCCGAACCGCTTGGCCCCCAGCAGCAGCAGTTCGTGGTTGCCCATCAGGGCCTTGCAGTAGCCGCCGGCCGCCGCGGCCTGGGCGGAGAGCTGCATGACGAGATCGATGACGCCGATGCCGTCCGGGCCGCGGTCGGTGAAGTCGCCGAGGAACCACAGCCGGGCGTTGCGGGCCGACCAGTCGCCGTCGGCGTCGATCAGTCCCTCGGCGGCCAGTGCCTCGCGCAGCTCCTCGTAGAAGCCGTGCACATCGCCGACGACATACAGCGGGCCCGGCCCGTCGGGCACCTCGGGGTCCGTGGCCGTCTCCGGCGCCGGTACGAGACCCGCGGCCGGGAGGTCGACGAGGGTGTCCGTACGGACCGCGCCGATGACCGGGAGGTCGCGCTCGGTGGGGGTGTACTCCGCGGGCGGCTCGTCCGGCCGGGCGTCGGGCGGTACCACGGGGGGCGCGGCCGGGGGGCCGGCGGGCAGATGCCTCGGCGGCCCGACGGGGGCCAGGGGCGGTGGCCCCGCGGGCGGTCCGGGCGGCGGAGGGGACGCCGGAGTTTCTTCCGCCATGGTCCACACCATGGGTCCTTGACCGGCCCCCTGAGTCATCGACCCCTCCACCATCGCGCGCCGTGCACCTCTGGGACCTCTGCCTGGTCGGCGGCGGGTCCGCGGTGTCGTGCGCCCATCATAGGAATGCCGCTCGCGGGTTGTGACGCACCCGGGGGTGGTCAATCGGCCGGAGCCTGCCGATCGCGGCTGATTTCTCCCGTGATCACCCTGTTTTTTCCTGGCCGGAGGAGACACCGGGCCGCAGCCGGCGGGCCCGGTCCGCCGTCCACGGGAGCACGCTCAGTTGCCGGCCGGACCCCGCGGCGGGCTGATGGTCGTCCGCGGGGACCGCCGCTGGGAGGAGGTCCGGACGATCAGATCCGTCGGTATCACCTGCTCGACCGGCCGGCCGTCGCCGAGCCCTTCGATGGCGTCGATGAGGATCTGGACGACGGCGGTGCCGATGCGGCGGGGCTTGAGGGAGAGCGTGGTGATGGGCGGCTCGGTGCTGGCGTAGCCGGTGGACTCGCTACAGCAGACCAGCAGCAGATCCTCGGGGACGCGCAGGCCGTAGCGGCGGGCGGCGGCGAGCAGATCGGTGCCGTTGGGGTCGAAGAGTCCGTAGACGGCGTCCGGGCGGTCCGGACGGGCCAGCAGCCGGTCGGCGGCGACGGCACCCGCGCAGGGGTCGTGGGCCGGGTAGGACTCGTACACCGGGTCCTGGCCGACCCGCTCGCACCACCGCAGATAGGCGGTGGTGGACAGCCGGGTGTAGGTGTCGGTGGTGGTGCCGGTGAGCAGGCCGATGCGGCGGGCGCCGGCGTCGGCGAGGTGGTCGAGCAGGCCGAGGACGGCCGCTTCGTGATCGTTGTCGACCCAGCCGGTGACGGGGAGGGCGCCGCCGGGGCGGCCGTCGGAGACGACGGGGATGCCGTGCCGGACCAGTTCCGCGACGACGGAGTCGCCGTCGGCGGGGTCGATGACGACGGTGCCGTCCAGGGCGACGTTGGACCACACGTCGTGGCGGGAGGTCGCGGGGAGGATGACCAGCGCGTAGCCGCGGGCCAGCGCCGCCGAGGTGGCGGCTCTGGCCATCTCGGCGAAGTACGCGAACTCGGTGAAGGTGAAAGGTTCATCCCCGTACGTGGTCACGGTCAGGCCGATGAGTCCTGACTTGCCGGTACGGAGGGTGCGGGCGGCTGCGGACGGGCGATAGCCCAGCCGGTCGGCCACCTCGCGGACATGGCTACGGGTGGCATCCGGAAGCCGGCCCTTGCCGTTGAGCGCGTCGGAGACGGTCGTGATCGATACACCGGCTGCGGCGGCCACGTCCCGGATGCCCGCCCGTCCCAGTCGGCGACCGGTCGACCGGCTCACCTGGTGCTTCCCTGCTGCTGTCATGGCGAGCCGATAGTAGGGCTCGGGCAACCCGTTCGAGGGGGTCGTCCGGAGCTCGCGAGAAGGCACGTTTCTGCAAGGTCGTATCCCCTCAATTTCCATGGAAATTGAGGGAGTTGATTCCTCCCGCAATCGTTGGAGGGGAGAGCGGGTGTCCTCGCCTGCCGATGAGTTCAGGTCTCGAAGAGGTCTCAAGTCACCTCCACGGGGGATGCGCGCCACGGCGCGGGCCACCAGCGCGTAACAGACAGCGGAGCGCTCCCTAAAGCTTCCGCGCGAGGCGGTCGGATGCGGCCTGCGTCCGCCGCCGCTGCCGGGCGCCGGTGAATCAGGGGCTGCCGCCGGACGGGGCAATCCTCATAAGGTGTGCAGTATTGGAGTCGAGGGACGGTCGAGGAGGACCTGCGGTGAGCGAGAAAACCCCGAAGCTGCGTGCTGCGCTGGACGGCATTCCCACCTACAAGCCGGGCCGGCCGGCGGCGGCCGACGGCCCCGTTTCGTACAAGCTGTCCTCCAACGAGAACCCCTATCCGCCGCTGCCGGGCGTCCTGGAGAGCGCGGTGGCGGCGGCCGGCTCCTTCAACCGTTACCCGGACATGGCCTGTACGGGGCTGATGGCGGAGCTGGCCGAGCACTTCTCGGTGCCGGTGGAGCATCTGGCGACCGGTACCGGGTCGGTGGGGGTGGCTCAGCAGCTGATCCAGGCGACCGCCGGTCCCGGCGATGAAGTGATGTACGCCTGGCGGTCGTTCGAGGCGTACCCGATCATCACCCAGGTCTCCGGCGCCACCTCCGTGCAGGTCCCGCTGACCTCGGACGAGGTGCACGATCTGGACGCGATGCTCGCCGCGATCACCGACCGGACCCGGCTGATCTTCGTCTGCAACCCCAACAACCCCACCGGCACCGTCGTACGCCGTGCCGAGCTGGAGTCCTTCCTGGACCGGGTGCCGAGCGATGTGCTGGTGGTGCTGGACGAGGCGTACCGCGAGTTCAACCGCGACGCCGAGGTGCCGGACGGCATCGATCTCTACCGGGACCGCCCCAATGTGTGTGTGCTGCGGACGTTCTCCAAGGCGTACGGCCTCGCGGGGCTGCGGATCGGCTTCGCGGTGGCGCACGAGCCGGTGGCGGCCGCGCTGCGCAAGACGGCGGTGCCCTTCGGTGTGAGCCAGCTCGCCCAGGAGGCGGCGGTGGCCTCGCTGCGCAGCGAGGCGGCGCTGATGGAGCGGGTGGACGCGCTGGTCGTCGAGCGGGCCCGGGTGCTCGGCGCGCTGGCCGGGCAGGGCTGGACGCTGCCGGAGTCGCACGCCAACTTCGTGTGGCTGCGGCTGGGGGACCGCGCGGCGGACTTCGCGGCGGCGTGCGAGCGGGCCGGGGTGGTCGTGCGGCCGTTCGCCGGCGAGGGGGTACGGGTGACGATCGGCGAGAGCGCGGCGATGGATCTCTTCCTGGAGGCCGCGGAGGAATTCCGCAAGACGTACTGACGCGTTCACGCTATGTGAATGCCGGTGTGAACGCCTTCGGGCGAGGCTGAGGCCGCAGGTCACCGACCTGCGGCCTCTGGCATGTGGGGGGTGACCGCGGTCACCCACCCCCCCCATCAGGATGGCCGAAAAGGGTAGGAGATAATGGCTTGTGAATGTGAACGCGTTCACAAGCGTGTCCCTTTATGTCCTGCTTTCTCTGTGACGCAAGGGGCAAACTGCCGTAGGAACGGCGACGTAAGGAGAGCCCGACGTGGAACTGGCGTTGGCGCCAGAGACCCTGGCGCGATGGCAATTCGGCATCACGACCGTCTACCACTTCCTCTTCGTCCCCCTCACGATCTCCCTCGCCGCTCTGGTGGCAGGACTTGAGACCGCCTGGGTGCGAACGGGAAACCAGAAGTACCTCCAGGCCACCAAGTTCTGGGGCAAGCTGTTCCTGATCAACATCGCGATGGGCGTCGTCACCGGCATCGTCCAGGAGTTCCAGTTCGGTATGAACTGGTCCGACTACTCGCGGTTCGTCGGTGACATCTTCGGTGCCCCGCTCGCGTTCGAGGCGCTCATCGCCTTCTTCTTCGAGTCCACCTTCATCGGCCTGTGGATCTTCGGCTGGGACAAGCTGCCGAAGAAGATCCACTGCCTGTGCATGTGGGTGGTCGCGGTCGGCACGATCCTGTCGGCCTATTTCATCCTCGCGGCCAACTCCTGGATGCAGCACCCGGTCGGTTACAAGTACAACGCCGCCAACGGGCGCGCCGAGCTGACCGACTTCTGGAAGGTGCTGACCCAGGACACCACCCTCGTCGTCGTCTTCCACACGCTGACCGCCGCCTTCCTGACCGGCGCCGCGTTCATGGTCGGCATCTCCGCGTACCACCTGATGCGCAAGAAGCACATCAAGGTGATGCGGACGTCGCTGCGGGTGGGCCTGGTCACCCTGGTGATCGCCGGCATCATGACCGCCATCAGCGGTGACACGCTGGGCAAGGTCATGTTCGAGCAGCAGCCGATGAAGATGGCGGCGGCCGAGGCGCTGTGGGACAAGGAGGAACCGGCGCCGTTCTCGGTCTTCGCCTACGGCGATGTCGACAAGGGGCACAACAAGGTCGCCATCGAGATCCCCGGTCTGCTCTCCTTCCTCGCGCACAACGACTTCAGTTCGCCGGTGCCCGGGATCAACGACGTCAACAAGTCCGAGCAGGAGAAGTTCGGGCCCGGTGACTACCGGCCCAACATCCCGGTCGCCTACTGGGGCTTCCGGTGGATGATCGGCTTCGGTATGGCGTCCTTCGCCATCGGACTGGCCGGGCTCTGGCTCACCCGCAGGAAGTTCTGGCTCGCGCCGTCGCTGCGGACGGGCGACGAGGAACCCCCGCATCTCGCGGTCACCAAGAACAAGGCGCTCGGCGCCCGGTTCACCAAGTGGTACTGGTCACTGGCCTTCGTCACCCTCGGCTTCCCGCTGATCGCCAACTCCTGGGGCTGGATATTCACCGAGATGGGCCGCCAGCCCTGGGTCGTCTACGGCGTCCTGCGCACCTCCGACGCGGTGTCGCCAAGTGTCTCGCAGGGCGAGGTGCTGACCTCGATGATCGTCTTCACCACGCTCTACGCGGTGCTCGCCGTGATCGAGGTCAGGCTGCTGGTGAAGTACATCAAGGCCGGACCCCCGGAGCTGACCGACTCCGACCTCAACCCGCCCACCAAGATCGGCGGCGATTCCCAAGACGCCGACCGGCCGATGGCCTTCTCGTACTAGGAGGCGGCTGTGCAACTCCACGACGTCTGGTTCGTCCTCATCGCCGTCCTCTGGATCGGGTACTTCTTCCTCGAAGGCTTCGACTTCGGAATCGGCATCCTCACCAAGCTGCTCGCCCGGGACCGGCGCGAGAAGCGGGTACTGATCAACACCATCGGCCCGGTCTGGGACGGCAACGAAGTCTGGCTGCTCAGTGCGGGCGGCGCGACCTTCGCGGCCTTCCCCGAGTGGTACGCCACGCTCTTCTCCGGTTTCTACCTGCCGCTGCTGGTCATCCTGGTCTGTCTGATCGTGCGCGGAGTCGCCTTCGAGTACCGCGCCAAGCGGGCCGAGGAGCGCTGGCAGCGGAACTGGGAACACGCGATCTTCTGGACCTCGCTGATCCCCGCGCTCCTGTGGGGCGTGGCGTTCGGCAACATCGTGCGCGGCGTGAAGATCGACGCACACAAGGAGTACGTCGGGACCTTCTTCGACCTGCTCAACCCGTACGCGATCCTCGGCGGACTGGTGACGCTGACGCTGTTCACCTTCCACGGCGCGGTGTTCGCCGCGCTCAAGACGCTGGGCGACATACGGGAGCGGGCCCGCAAGCTGGCGACCGTCGTCGGACTGATCACCGCCGTGCTCGCGCTCGGCTTCCTGATCTGGACCCAGCTCGACCGCGGCAACGGCACGAGCCTGGTCGCCATGATCGTGGCGGTGGTCGCGCTGGTCGCGGCGCTCGGCGCCAATCAGATCGGGCGTGAGGGATGGGCGTTCGCGTTCTCCGGGATCACCGTCGCGGCCGCGGTCGCGATGCTCTTCCTGACGCTCTTCCCGAACGTCATGCCGTCCTCGCTGAACGAGAGCTGGAACCTCACGGTCACCAACGCCTCGTCCAGCCCCTACACCCTGAAGATCATGACCTGGTGCGCCGGTATCGCCACCCCGGTTGTGATTCTCTATCAAGGGTGGACGTACTGGGTGTTCCGTAAGCGAATCGGCACCCAGCACATCGCCGACGCCCACTAGCTGAGTCCCGCCCCTTCGGGGGCGGCCTCATCAGGACGGAAAGTTTCACGTGAAACCGGTCGACCCGCGCCTGCTCCGATACGCCCGCGCCACCCGCGTCTTCCTCATCGCGGTGGTGGTGCTCGGGCTTGCCGGGGCGGGCCTGGTCGTCGGCCAGGCCATGCTCATCGCCGAGATCGTGGTCGGCGCCTTCCAGCACGACCTCGATCTCGGCGGCCTGACCACACCGGTGATGCTGCTCGCCGCGGTCTCCGTCGGCCGCGGGCTGGTCTCCTGGCTCACCGAACTGGCCGCGCACCGCGCCAGTGCGGCGGTCAAGTCCGAGCTTCGGATGCGGCTGGTCGAGCGGGCGGCGCTGCTCGGTCCGGGCGCGGCGATCCGCCGGCCGGACAGCGACCCGAAGGCCACCGGCCCGGACGGCGGCCCGTCTGCGGCCGACGCGGGCACGCTGGAGATGCGCACCGGCGAACTCACCACCCTCGCCACGCGCGGTATCGACGCTCTGGACGACTACTTCTCCCGCTATCTGCCGCAGCTGGGGCTGGCGGTCGTGGTCCCCGTCGCGGTGCTGGCCCGGATCGTCACCGGCGACTGGATCTCGGCCCTGACGATCGTCATCACCCTCCCGCTGATCCCGCTCTTCATGATCCTCATCGGCTGGGCCACCCAGTCGCGGATGGACCGCCAGTGGCGGCTGCTCTCGCGGCTGTCCGGGCATTTCCTGGACGTCGTCGAGGGGCTGCCCACCCTCAAGGTCTTCGGGCGGGCCAAGGCCCAGGCGGCTTCCATCCGCGCGATCACCAGCGAGTACCGCCGGGCGACCCTGCGCACGCTGCGGATCGCCTTTCTCTCCTCCTTCGCGCTCGAACTTCTCGCCACCATCTCCGTCGCCCTGGTCGCGGTCGGCATCGGTATGCGCCTGGTGAACGGCGATCTCGATCTCTACACCGGGCTGATGGTGCTGGTGCTGGCGCCCGAGGCGTATCTGCCGCTTCGACAGGTGGGTGCGCAGTACCACGCCGCCGCCGAAGGGCTCTCGGCCGCGGAGGAGATCTTCGCGGTGCTGGAGACCCCGCTGCGGACGGCCGGTACCGCGCCCGCGCCCGCGGGCACGGCACTGGCGGTCGAGGGGCTCGTCGTCCGCCACCCGGGACGGACCGCCGACTCGCTCCCCGCGACGTCGTTCGAGGTCCGGCCCGGTGAGACCGTCGCGCTGGTCGGCCCCTCCGGCGCCGGCAAATCCACCTTGCTCAGCGTGGTGCTCGGCTTCACCGAACCGTCCGAGGGCCGCGTCCTCGTCGACGGCCAGGACATCGCCGCCCTTTCGCCCGAGAGCTGGCGGCAGCGGATCGCCTGGGTGCCGCAGCATCCGCACCTCTTCGCAGGCACCATCGCCGAGAACGTACGGCTGGCACGCCCGGACGCCGAGGACGCGGCGGTGCGCACCGCTCTGGACGACGCCGGGGCGCTGGACTTCGTCGACGCGCTCCCCGACGGCCTGGCCACCCGGCTCGGTGAATCCGGTGCCGGTCTCTCCGCGGGCCAGCGGCAGCGCATCGCGCTCGCCCGTGCCTTCCTCGCCGACCGGCCGATCCTGCTGCTGGACGAGCCGACCGCGAACCTGGACGGCGAGAGCGAGGAGGCGATCGTGGCGGCCGTCCGGCGGCTCGCGGTCGGCCGTACCGTCCTGCTGATCGTGCACCGGCCGGCGCTGCTGGCGGTGGCCGACCGCACGGTGCGGCTGCCCGCTCCGGCCGACCCGGCCGACCGGACCGCGGAGGTGGCCGGTGCCTCCGACGGAGGGCCGGAAGGCACGGGCCGGGACGCCGCGGCCGATGACATCGCCGCGACCACTTCGGCCGACGGGCCCCGACAGCAGGACTCGAACCCCGGCCCGGACCCGTACGCCACTCCCGTCCGTGGTTCGGCGCTGACCCGGCTGCGGCGGATCGCGCGTGCCCGGCGGGCGCGATTCGCGCTGGCGCTGCTGCTCGGCAGCCTCGCGCTGGGCAGCGCGGTGGGCCTGATGGCGACGTCCGGCTGGCTGATCTCGCGCGCGGCGCAGCATCCGCCGGTGCTCTATTTGATGGTGGCGGTCACCGCCACCCGCGCGTTCGGCATCGGGCGGGCCGCCTTCCGCTACGCCGAGCGGCTCGTCGCGCACGACGCGGTGTTCCGGATGCTCGCCGATGTACGCGTGGCCGTCTTCCGGCGGCTGGAGCGGCTCGCGCCGGCCGGGCTCAAGGAGCGCCGCCGCGGCGATCTCCTCTCGCGGCTGGTCGCGGATGTCGACGCGGTACAGGACTACTTCCTGCGCTGGCTGCTGCCGGCTGGCGCCGCGGTGCTGGTCGGCGCCGCCGCCGTCGGCTTCACCGGCTGGCTGCTGCCGGAGGCGGGCGCGATCCTCGCCGTCGGACTGCTGCTCGCGGGCGCGGGCGTGCCGGTGCTCTCGGGCGCCCTGGCCCGGCGGGCCGAGCGTCAGCTGGCCCCGGCCCGCGGGGTGCTCGCCACCCGCGTCGTCGACCTGCTCACCGGCACGGCCGAGCTGACGGTCGCCGGCGCCATCGGGGCCCGTACGGACGCGGCACGGCACGCGGACCGGGACCTGACCCGCCTGGCTTCCCGCTCGGCGGCCGCGGCCGGGGTGGGCGCCGGACTCTCGGCGCTGGTGTGCGGGCTGACCGTCGCCGCGGCGGCGGTGGCCGGTGTCCAGGCGGTGCACGAGGGGCGGCTGAACGGGGTGGCGCTGGCCGTCGTCGTGCTCACCCCGCTCGCCGCGTTCGAGGCGGTGACGGGGCTGCCGCTCGCCGTGCAGTACCGCCAGCGCACCCGGCGCGCCGCCGAGCGGGTCTTCGAGGTGCTGGACGCTCCGGCGCCGGTGCGCGAACCGGCCACGCCCGCCGCCGCTCCGGACACGCCGTTCCCGCTGGCCGTACAGGGCCTCACCGCGCGCCACCCGGGACAGCACGAGCCGGCGCTGGACGGCGTCGGATTCACCCTCACGGCCGGGCGGCGGCTCGCCGTCGTCGGCCCCTCCGGCTCCGGCAAGACCACGCTCGCACAGGTGCTGCTGCGCTTCCTGGACCGGGAGGCGGGGACGTACACGCTGGGCGGGACGGATGCCGCGGCGGTGGACGGTGACGACGTCCGGCGGCTGGTGGGGCTGTGCGCACAGGACGCGCACCTCTTCGACAGCTCGCTGCGGGAGAACCTCAGGCTGGCCCGCCGGAGCCGCCCCGATGACGAGGCCGCGCCGGACGCCGCCGACCGGGACCTGTGGGACGCGCTCGGCCGGGCGCGGCTGGCGGACTGGGTGCGCGGGCTGCCCGACGGGCTGGACACCATGGTCGGCGAGCACGGCGCCCGGCTGTCCGGCGGTCAGCGCCAGCGCCTGGCACTGGCCCGTGCGCTGCTCGCGGACTTCCCGGTCCTCGTCCTGGACGAGCCCGCCGAGCACCTCGACCTGGCCACCGCCGATGCGCTGACCGCCGATCTGCTGGCCGCGACCGAGGGCCGTACGACGGTGCTGATCACCCACCGGCTCACCGGTCTCGACGCGGTGGACGAGGTGCTGGTGCTGGACCGCGGCCGGGCCGTACAGCACGGCGGATACGCGGAGCTGGCCGCGACCGACGGCCCGTTCCGGCGGATGCTGGAGCGCGAGCGGGCGGTGGACGCGGCGTACGGGGACCTGCCGGTGGCGATCTCCGCACCGCGCCGCGCACCGGGCCGTACCCCGGCGTTCCGCGGGTAGCCGGCGGGCCGCGCGCGGGCTTCTCCGTATATCTGGACTTTCGTCGGAAAAGCGCCCTTATTAGGCTCATGGCATGGCAGTCACGGCAGGACCCTCAGATCCCATGGACACCGGGCGGGCCGGTCCGGTGCCCGATCCCATGGACGCCGCCACCGAGGCCACCCGCAGTCTGCAAGGACTGTCCTCCGAGCTGACCGCGCGGGTGCCCCAGCTGCTGGAGGCGATGCGCACCGTGGGCGCGGGGCTGGACCTGCACATCACCCTCGACCGGATCGTGGAGACCGCGGCCGAGCTGGCCGATGCCCGCTACGCGGCGATAGGCATCATCGACGACGCCCGTGAGGGGTTGTCGGACTTCGTCACGTACGGCGTGACCGCGCAGGAGCACGAGCGGATCGGCGCGCTGCCCGACGGCCACAAGGGCCTGCTCGGCGCGCTCATCCACGACCCGAAGGCGCTGCGCCTCGCCGACCTCACCAAGGACCCCCGCTCGGCCGGATTCCCGCCGGGCCATCCGCCGATGCGGACGTTCCTGGGGGTGCCGATCCGGGTCCAGGGCGAGATCTTCGGCAATCTCTATCTGACGGAGAAGCGCGGCGGCGCGGAGTTCAGCGAGGAGGACCTGCACATGGTGCGGGTGCTCGCCACCGAGGCCGGTATCGCGATCGGCAACGCCCGGCTGTACGCGGCGACCCGGCAGCGCGAGCGGTGGATCGACGGCTCGGTGGCGGTGACCACCGAACTGCTCGCGGGCAGCGATGTGGACGACGCGCTCGCGGTCGTCGCGGAACAGGCCAGGAAGCTGGCGGACTCGGCGGCCGGCATCGTGCTGCTGCCCGACGATCGCGGTGGCATGGAGATCGTCGCGGTGTCCGCCGACGAGCCCGCCGGGATCATGGGGACCCAGATACCGCCCGACAGCCCGGTGGCGGCACAACTCCTCGCCGGGGAACCGGTGTTCGTGGATGATTCGGCCACCGATCCGCGGATGGTCACCCATGTGTCGGAGCGCTTCGGGCCCAGCATGATGCTGCCGCTCAAGAGCGGTGGCCGGGTGCTCGGCACCCTCGCGACGCCGCGGTCCCGGGGCGCCCGCCCGTTCACCCAGGCTGAACGCACCCTGGCCACGCAGTTCGCGGCGCAGGCCGCGCTGGCGCTGGTGCTGGCCGACGCACAGCGCGACCGCGAGCGGCTGGCCGTCTTCGAGGACCGCGACCGGATCGCCCGTGACCTGCACGACCTCGTCATCCAGCGGCTGTTCGCGACCGGAATGATGCTGGAGAGCGCGCACCGCAGGTCCGAGGCGCCGGAGGTGATCCGGGGCGTCGGCAAGGCCGTGGACGAACTGGACGTCACCATCCAGGAGATCCGCACCGCGATCTTCGCGCTCCAGCAGGGGCCGGCCGAGGCACCGTCCGGGCTGCGCACCCGGGTGCTGCGCGAGATCGGCACCGCCGCCGTACCGCTCGGCTTCCAGCCGTCCGCGAACTTCATCGGCGCGGTGGACTCCCGGGTCGGCGAGCTGACCGGCAAGAACCTGATCGCCGCGCTGCGCGAGGCGCTGTCGAACGCCTTCCGGCACGCTCGAGCCTCCCGGATCGAGGTCGTCGTCGACGCGACCATCACCTTGCCGGACGGCACCGACGGCGTACGGCTGACCGTCGCGGACGACGGCGTCGGCATCCCCGAGGGCGGCCGGCGCAGCGGCCTGAAGAACCTCAGCAAGCGCGCGGAGTCGCTGGGCGGGTCGAGCACCTACGGGCCGGGGCTGGGCGAGGACGGTACGGGCACGATGGTGACGTGGGAGGCGCCGCTGTGAGGGCGGGCCCCGGCGGCGGAGCCTGCCGGGACGGCGTCAGCCGCCCGCCGGGCCCGACTGAAGTATCCGCTCGATCACGGCCGCGACGCCGTCGTCGTTGTTGGAGTCCGTGCGGCCCGTGGTGACGGCCAGGACGTCCGGGTGGGCGTTGGCCATGGCGTACGAGGTGCCGGCCCAGGTGAGCATCTCCATGTCGTTGGGCATGTCCCCGAAGGCGACGACCTCCTGGGGCGTGATCCCGCGCTCCGCGCAGCAGCGGGCGAGGGTGTCCGCCTTGCTGACGCCGAGGCCGCTGATCTCCAGGAGGGCGGTCGGGCTGGACCGGGTGATGGACGCGAGGGCGCCCGCCGCCGTACGGGCCAGCGCGAGGAAGGCGTCCGGGTCCAGCTCGGCGTGGTGCGCGAGCAGCTTGAGCACGGGCTGGCCGGGGCCGGTGGTGTCGAAGGTGGCGGGCGTGCCCAGGGGGGCCACGGTGACGGTGTCGGCGGCCATGCCCGTATCCGTGCCGGGGCCCGGTCCGAAGTCCTCGGCGAGGAGCTTCTCCACCGGGGCGACGACCGCGGCCGGGTCGCGGTGGAGGGGCGGGTACTGCGGCTCGTAGTGGCTGCCGCCGGTGCGCTCCACCGCGAACGTGGTGCCGGGCGCGACGCCGCGCAGCACGTCCACCACGTCCAGCGCGACCGTGCGGTCCAGGGGGCTGACCTCGACGATCCGGCGGCCGCGGTGCAGATCGACGACGGCCGCGCCGTTCGCGCAGATCGCCAGGCCGTGGCCGTGTACATGGTCGCTGACCACGTCCATCCAGCGGGCCGGGCGGCCGGTGACGAAGAAGACCTCGATACCGGCCCGCTCCGCGGCGGCGAGTGCGGCGATCGTCCGGTCGGAGACCGTTTTGTCGTCGTGCAGCAAGGTGCCGTCGAGGTCGGTGGCGATCAGCCGGGGCGCTACGGCCGGCTCGGGCGCCGGGGACGGCGTGGCGGGGGCATCGGTCACGGTGACCATCTTCGCGTACCGCCGCGCACAGGGGTGCGGTGGGTCGCGCGGATGAGCCGGGCGGGGAGGCGAGGCCGGCCGCCCACCTCGGCGCGCGGCCGGGACCTTCGGTTCGTGCGGGCCGCCGTAGGCTCGGGGGCATGCGACTGAGCACCGTGATACTTCCCGTCCGCCGCTGGTCCGAGGGTGGCAAGGAGGTGTGGCAGCGCGCCGAGGAACTGGGCTTCCACACCGCGTACACCTACGACCACCTCTCCTGGCGAAGCTTTCGCGACCAGGCGTGGTTCGGCGCGATCCCGACGCTGACGGCGGCCGCCACCGCGACCTCCCGGATGCGGCTGGGCACCCTGGTCACCTCGCCGAACTTCCGGCACCCGGTGACTCTCGCCAAGGAACTGATCTCGCTCGACGACATCAGTGACGGCCGCGTCACCCTGGGCATCGGCGCCGGGGGCAGCGGCTTCGACGCCACCGCGCTCGGCCGGGAGCCGTGGTCGCCGCGGGAGCGGGCCGACCACTTCGGCGAGTTCCTGCCGCTGCTGGACAAGCTGCTGACCCAGGACGTCGTCTCCCACCAGGGCGAGCGCTACACCGCGCACGAGGTCCGTAACATCCCCGGCTGCGTGCAGCGGCCCCGGCTGCCGTTCGCGGTGGCGGCCACCGGGCCGCGCGGGCTGAGGCTGGCGGCCCGCCACGGCCAGGCATGGGTGACGACGGGCGATCTCAAGGATGCGACGGGCACCCCGGTCGCGTCGCGGGAGGTGGTCCGCGGGCAGATCGAGCGGCTGGAGAAGGCGTGCGCCGACGTCGGCCGGGACTGCGGGGAGCTGCGCAAGATCGTGCTGACCGGCTTCACGCCGGACCGGCCGCTGGACTCCCTGGACGCCTTCGTGGACTTCGCGGGGGCGCATGCCGAACTGGGCGTCGACGAGATCGTCATCCACTGGCCGATCGCCGATTCGGTCTTCGCCGCCGACGCCGCGGTCTTCGAACGGATCGCGACGGAGGGGCTGGCGCAACTGGCCGGCCAGGAGACGGCGCCGATGGACGTACGGACGGACGTCACCAGGTAGCCGGCGGATACGGGCACGGGACCGGCAGAGCGGGCCCGTGCCCCGGCCGGGCAGATCGCTGGCCTGGGCTTTACCCCGTATGTAGCGCGCAAGAGGGAGAATCAAGACAGCGGCGCAGTGTGCAGGACCCGGCGTGGTGCCGAAACGAACGCACCACCCGCGGGTCCGGCGCACTGCGCGAAGTGAAGCGCGCGCGTTGTGGAGGAGCCATGGCACAGACCCGATTCGCCCCCGACCGCGGACTGACCTCGCGCATGGTCGTGACGATGTTCTTCATCGGACTGCTGTACGTCGTGGTCGTCGGCGCGCTGGTGGTGCTGCTCAAGGGCGCCTGGGCGGTGGTACTGGTCATCGCGGGGGCTCTGTTCATCGCGCAGTTCTGGTTCAGTGACCGGATCGCGGCGTTCAGCATGGGCGCGCGCGAGGTCACTCCGGAGCAGGCACCCGAACTGCACGGCGCCGTCGACCGGCTGTGCGCGCTGGCCGATATGCCCAAGCCGCGGGTCGCGATCGCCGAATCGGACGTGCCGAACGCGTTCGCCACCGGCCGCAATCAGAAGAACTCGATGGTGTGCGCCACGACGGGCCTGCTGCGGCGGCTGGAGCCGGAGGAACTGGAGGGCGTGCTGGCCCATGAGCTCTCGCATGTCGCGCACCGCGATGTCGCGGTGATGACCATCGCGTCCTTCCTCGGCGTACTGGCCGGGATCATCACCAGGGCCGCGCTGTGGAGCGGGGTCGGGCGCAACAACCGGGACCAGAACGCCGCCGTCGCCGTACTGGTCGTCACCGCCGTCAGCGCGGTCGTCTACGCCATCAGCTTCCTGCTGACGCGGCTGCTGTCGCGCTACCGGGAGCTGTCCGCCGACCGCGCCGCCGCGATACTCACCGGCCGCCCGTCGGCGCTGGCCTCCGCGCTGACGAAGGTCACCGGGCAGATCGCGCGGATCCCGACCGACGATCTGCGCAAGTCCCAGCCGTTCAACGCCTTCTTCTTCGCCCCGGCGTTCAACAAGGAGACCTTCAACCAGCTGCTGTCCTCGCACCCGACACTGGAACAGCGGCTGGACCAGCTGGGCCGGATCTCGGCGCAGCTGGGACGGCCGTGACGGCCGGTGCCGCTGTCCCGGAGAGCCAAAGCAACCGATTCAAGGCAACGACCGAAGCGACAGATCAAAACAACTGATCAAAACAACTGATCAAAGCAAGTGGTCAAGCGATCAAGGAGTACGTCGCGCATGGGATTTCTGGACGCCATCCTCGGCCGCAGCAAGCCGGTCCGGCCCGATCTCGACCAGCTCTTCGCACTGCCCTCGGCCGCCATCACCTTGCAGGCCGCGGCCGGATTCGAGCCCACCGGACTGGGCTCGGTGTGCTTCGCGAGCGTCGAGGGCGGGGCGTTCTCACGGATCCAGTCGGATGTACGGGCCCTGCTGGGCGGCCCGGTGGAGTTCAGTCAGGACGAGTACGGCTATACCTGGCTGCTCGCCCGCCATGCGCCGGAGGACACGGCGGGCCTGGTCAACGACCTGCACGCGGTCAACACGTCCTTGGAGGAAGCGGGTTTCGGCCCGCAGTTGCTGTGCTCGCTGATCGGTTTCCGCGATGCGCAGGAGCGGCCGCTGGCGCTGGTCTACCTCTACAAGCGCGGCACCTTCTACCCCTTCGCACCGCGGGTGGACGGCGGCGAGAAGCGTGACAGCCCGCTCGAACTCCAGGTGCGGGCGATGCTCGGCGACGACCTGACGGTCGAGAAGGAACTCAACCGGTGGTTCCCGGTATGGGGCGCGCCGGGACTCTGATCCGGCAGCGCGCGCACCGCGCCACCGTCCCGGAGGCCGCCGGATGGGCCCGGCGGCACCTGAACTCCTGCCTCACTTCGCCTGCGGCCGGTGCTCCTCGGCGAGATCGCTCGCCTTTCTGGCCCGCGCGCCGTTGATTTCTTCGGCGGCCCACCGGGCCCACTCCTGTTCCATCGCGGACATCCGCAGGCCGTACTCCAGTGCGATCCGCCCATAGACCGAGATCATCTCGTCGTCCCACTCGGCGGACTTCTCGATGTGCGCGTACTCGGCGCGGTCGCGGCCCGCGGCCTCTTCCAGCTGCAACAGATAGGTACGCGCTTCGAGCGGGGTGAGGACGCCGAGGAAGAAGACCCGCAGCAGGGCGTCGTCGCGCGTGCGGCTGCTGGGCTCGACCTCGGTGAGCCAGTGGCGCAGCTCGGTGAGGCCGTCGTCGGTGATCGCGTACTCCTTGCGGCCGCGGGGGCCGTGGGCGGCGACCTCGGCCAGTCCCGCGGTCGTGATCTTGCCCAGCTCGCCGTAGACCTGGCTCTGGGTGGCGGGCCAGACGTTCGCGAGCGAGGCGTCGAACAGCTTCATCAGGTCGTAGCCGCTCGCGGGGGCTTCCGCCAGCAGGCCCAGCACGGCGTGTTTCAGGCTCATGACCCAACTTTACCTTCCACTCTTGACATATCAAAGCAGCACTCTCTATGTTCGACATGTCGAAGTTGGAATGTGGTTGCTGGGGGGCGAGGGGATCATGAACTACCTGCGGAGCTTCATCCCATGGCTGGTCTATGCGGGGGTGTCATCGATCGGCTGGCAGTGGGGCGCGCTCGCCGGTCTGGTGCTCGCCGTGGTGCTGCTCGCCGCGGACCGCGCCGCGGGCCTCTCGCTGGAAACGCGCGTGCTGGAGTACGGCACGATCGTGTTCTTCGCGGCCCTCACGGCGTTGGCCTTCGCCCGTCCCGACAGCGGCCTCCAGGCGTATGGCAGCGCGCTCTCGGTGGGCTGGCTGGCGCTCATCGCCTGGCTGTCGGTCGCCGTCCGGCGCCCCTTCACGATGGCCATCGCGCGCCGGATGGCGCCGCCGGAGGTCTGGGAGACCCCGTTGTTCCGGCGGATCAACACCGTGCTCACGGCGGTCTGGGCGCTGTCCTTCACACTCACCGCGATCGCCCAGGCGATCGTCTCCGCCCAAGACCTGAGCCTGATCTTCTCGGTCCTCGTCCAGGCCGCCGGCTTCATCCTTCCCATCCGATTCACCGCCGCCTATCCGGAGCGGGCCCGTGCCCGCTTTTTCCGAGAGTCCGGTGTGCGGCCCGAGAGCCAAGGAGCCCTCATCTCATGACCGCGGCATCCACACCCGGATCAACCACCGGCGAATCCGGCACGCTTGAACCCACCACACCCGGATCCACCACACCCGGATCCACCACACACGCGTCCACCGCGCCCGGATCCACCGTGCTTGAGCCCACGGCGGCCGCATCGACCGCGTCCGGTTCCGCTGCTGCCGCGCCGGCCGCACCCGTATCGGCCGGTCGGACGTCCGGGGACAGGGGCGGCCCGATGCCGCACCTGGCGGGCAATTTCGCCCCGGTGACGGACGAGCTGACCGCCTACGACCTCCCGGTCACCGGCGCGATCCCGCCCGAGCTCAGCGGCTGGTATCTGCGCAACGGCCCCAACCCGAAGGACGCCGACTCGCCTCACTGGTTCTTCGGCGACGGTATGGTCCACGGCGTGCGCCTGGAGGGCGGCCGGGCCGTCTCCTATCGCAACCGCTGGGTCCGCACCTCCACCTTCACCGACGGCGTGCGCGTCCGGGGTGAGGACGGGCAGCGCGATCTGACGGCAGGTGCCGCCAACACCCACGTCGTCCGGCACGCCGGCCGCACCCTGGCACTGGTCGAGTCGTCGTTTCCGTACGAGATCGACTGCCGCCCCGGTCATGAGCTGGAGACCCTCGGCGTCCACGACTTCGGGGGCCGGCTCACCACGGCCATGACCGCCCACCCGAAGACCTGCCCGACCACCGGTGAACTGCACTTCTTCGGGTACGGCGGCGTCACCCCGCCCTATCTCACCTATCACCGGGCCGACGCGGCAGGGGAGTTGGTGATCAGCCGCCCCATCGACGTCCCCGGGCACACGATGATGCACGACTTCCATCTGACCGCCCGCCATGTCGTCTTCATGGACCTCCCGGTCGTCTTCAACCGGAACCGCCCCGGTATGCCGTACGGCTGGGAGCCGGAGTACGGTGCCCGGCTCGGCGTGCTGCGCCGCGACGATCCGTACGGCGAGGTCCGCTGGCTGCCCATCGACCCCTGCTATGTCTTCCACGCCCTCAACGCCCATGACGACGGCGACCAGCGGATCGTCCTCTACGTCTCCCGCTACGCCGAATACGGCGACAACGTGCCCGCCTTCCTCTGGCGCTGGACGCTCGATCTCGCCTCCGGCACGGTGACCGAGGAACAACTCGACGACCACTTCACCGAGTTCCCCCGGGTGGACGACCGGCTGGCCGGCCAGGAGGCCCGCTTCGGCTACGCCGCCTCCGGCCTGTCTCTCGGTGCGGACCGGAATCCCGGCGCCCTGCTCCGCTACGACCTGCACACCGGCGCGGTCGCCCGGCACGACTTCGGCCCTGGGCGCATCCCGGGGGAGGCGGCCTTCGCACCGGCGGACGACCGCCCGGGTGGACCCGGCTGGCTGATCACCTACGTCTACGACGCGACCACCGGCACCAGCGATCTCGTCGTACTGGACGCGGAGGACATATCCGCCGACCCCGTGGCCACGGTCCCGCTTCCACAGCGCGTGCCCTATGGCTTCCACGGCAACTGGATCCCGGACCCGGTCAGTTGACGTCAGACCGGGCATTCCCGAGTGAAGGCCGGACGCGCCGAGTGAGCAGTGTGCAACCTGATCCTTGACAACTGAAGAGAGTGCAAGGCGCGGTGCGAGGCCGCTGTGTGAGGGGGCAGGCCCGCGGGCGGCTGCGTGCGCGGGCGGCGGGCGGTGCTGCCGTGCCCCGCGCCCGGAGCCCGGCGCCCTGGCAGGGCGCCGGGTCAGCGACGGGGGGAGGGGCGCGCGCCGTGCCGCGCTTCGGGGTCGTGCGAAGCGCTACCGCGGGCCGGGGTGGCACCGCCGGCCGGGGTGACGCCATCGGCCGGGGTGTAGCTGTCGGCCGGAGCGACGCGGATCGCCGGGACGACAAGGGCGTCCATCGTGCGGGCCTGGACCTCGCGGTGTGCGGCGGAGGCGATGAAGGCGGCCGTGTTCTCCGGGCCCACCAGGGTCCGCACGGCCAGCACGGTTTCGGCGGGGAGCGGCACCGGCTCCGAACCAGTCGCGGGACGGGGGGCCGCGACGGGCTCGGGCTCGGGGGGATGCCCCTGGGCGGGAACGGGGACGGCGGTCACTGCTGTGGTGGCGGCCGCCGCTGCACCCGCGGGCTCCGCCGCCGCACCCACCGGCTCCGCCGCGGTCGGCCCCTCCGCGCTCCCCGGCCCCATCCCGCCCTCCCCGCCGTCTGTCCTGCGCTCCTCCGCCGTCTCGCCGGACGCGGTGGTCACCCGCACACCGGCCGGGAGGGCTTCGGTCAGGTGATGGCGGAGGAACCGGGTGGCCAGGGTGCGCATGGCACGGGCCAGTTCGGCGTCCACGGTCTGCTGGGCGAGCGGGCGCAGCCGACGCACCAGCTCGGCGGCTTCCACGGCATCGGCTTCGCTGGGCGGATGGTCCAGGAAGGAGTGAAAGACATGCTCGGCGGTGAAGTCCAGGAAGCGGGAGGCGATGTGCTCCACCTGGCCGCGCACCTCACGAAGGTGCCGGGAGATGGCCGGCAGCGGCACGCCCGCGGAGTGCAGTTCGGCGGCGACGGCGAGCTCCTGCGGGCTGGGTACGCGGAACTCGTGATCCCGGCCCGGGACACGCTCCAGGACGCCCAGCTCGACGGCCTCGGCCACCGCCGCGTCGTCGGAGATGCCGCCGAAGGCGGCGTCCAGGTCGGCGCGGCTGATCCGGGACGCCTCCTCGTCGGTCCACGGTCCGTCGATCTCGGCGACCAGCCCGAGGACGCCGCCGAGATCACGCCCGGCGTCCCACGCCTCCAGCAGTTCCTTGATGCTGGCGAGGGTGTAGCCGCGGTCGAGCAGCCCGGCGATCTGGCCCAGCCGGGCCAGATGAGCGGCTCCGTACACATTGGCCCGGCCGCGTCGCTCCGGGCGGGGGAGCAGTCCGCGGTCCTGGTAGCCGCGGATCGTGCGGACCGTGGTGCCGCTGTGGTGGGCCAGGTCCTCGATGCGGTATTCGGCCGCCGGCGGCTGCTCGGTCACTGTGGTGCTCCTCAAGAGATGGCCGCGCGCTACGAGAGGGCCGCGCGGCCCACCGCGCCCGCCGCGGTCCGTGCGGCCGGGGAGGACGCCAGGTAGGCGACGGCCGTGTGCAGCGACCCTTCCTGCGAGGGATGGTACGACCGCCGCAGGTACCGCGGTATCGCCGCCCCCAGCGCGCGCCAGGTGGGCAGCAGCCCCTTGCGGACGGCGCGGTTGTGCTCGCGCAGCGAATAGCGGGAGCGGGTGGCGAGCTGCGGGTCGTGCCGGAGGAGATAGGCGGCGCCCCGGCCCCAGAGATACCAGAGGACAGGGGCCGTCACGGACATGCCCAGGATGCGGCGGAGGTAGCGGGAGAGCTCCGCGCCTCCGGTGTGCTCATACATGTCGAAGGCGACCGCGCGGTGCTCGACCTCCTCCGCGCCGTGCCAGCGCAGCAGGTCGAGCATGACCGGGTCGGGGCCGGCGCTGTCCAGGGCCTCGGCGTCCAGCACCCAGTCGCCGAGCACCGCGGTGAACTGCTCGATGGCGGCGATGAGGGAGAGCCGGAAGCGCAGCCACTCCCGCTCCGGGACCGGGACGCCGAGCGGTGGCCGCTCGCCGAGGAGGTACTCGAAGAGGAAGTCGACATGCCGGGTGTAGGGACCGGTGTCCAGGCCCTGGTGCGCCAAGTGGCCCAGTACGTAGGCGTGCTGGACGCTGTGGGTGGCCTCCTGGCCCATGAAGCCCTTGACGTCCTTGAGGAGTTCCTCGTCCCGGACCAGGGGCAGGGCCTCCTTGAAGACCTTGACGAACCACCGCTCACCCGCCGGCAGCAGCAGATGCAGCACGTTGATGACGTGGGTGGCGGTGGGCTCGTCCGGTATCCAGTGCAGCGGCGTCTCACGCCAGTCGAACGAGACGCGGCGAGGTGCGATCGGGCGGTGCTCCTGAGGGGGTGGCGTACTCATGCGCGGCTCCTGACGTGCGCAGTTCTCCGGAGGCGGTGACGGGAGTCAGCCGGGTGCGCTCCCCGGCCGGCCGTTTCGCCGGCCCGGGGAGCGCCGTGCGTAGGGTCTGCGGGCGGTCTACAGCGGCGGTTCGATGCGCGCGAGGGCGCGCAGGGCACGCGGGGCGAAGCGGGACATCAGGCGGGCGCCGCGGGCCTCGGGGGTGACGGGGACCACCGCCTGGTTGCGGACCACCGCGCGCAGGACGGCGTCGGCGACCTTCTCCGGCGGGTAGTTGCGCATGCCGTACATCCGGGCGGCCTTGGCCTGGCGGCGCTTCTCCTCGTCCGCCGGGACACCGGTGAAGCGTGAGGTGGCGGTGATGTTGGTGTTGACCAGCCCCGGACAGATGGCCGAGACGCCGATGCCCTGGCCCGCCAGCTCGGCGCGCAGACACTCGCTGAGCATCAGCACGGCCGCCTTGGACGTGCTGTACGCGGGCAGCACCCTGGACGGCTGGAAGGCGGCGGCCGAGGCGGTGTTGACGATATGGCCGCCCTGCCCGCGCTCCGCCATCCGCCTGCCGAAGATCCGGCAGCCGTGGATGACGCCCCAGAGATTGACGTCCAGGACCTTCCGCCAGTCCTCGGAGCTGGTCTGCAGGAACGACCCGGACAGGCCGATACCGGCGTTGTTCACCAGTACGTCGACCGTGCCGTAGGCGGCGTCGACCTTGTCGGCGAGCTTCTCCATCGCCGCCTCGTCCGCGACGTCGACGGCCTCGCCCCATGCCTGTGGCGCGCCGATCAGCCGCGCCATATCGGCGGTCCGCGCCGCCCCCTCGGCATCCCGGTCGACCGCGATGATCCGGGCACCGGCCTCCGCGAAGGCGAACGCGGTCGCCCGGCCGATGCCGCTGGCCGCGCCGGTCACCAGCACCAGCTGCCCGCCGAAACGGTCGGCATGGGGGCCGGCGGCCATGACCTCCTTCGCCGGGTCGCCCTCCTCCTTGGCGTTGACGAACTCGGTGATCCAGGAGACCAGCTGATCCGGACGGGTGCGCGGTACCCAGTGCTTGGCCGGGAGGGTGCGGCGCACCAGCTGGGGCGCCCACTGCTCCAGGTCGTCGTAGAGCCGCTGGGAGAGGAAGGCGTCGCCGGTCGGGGTGATGAGCTGGACCGGGCAGTGCGCATAGGCGTCGGCGCGCGGGCGGCGCAGCCGGGCGCGGATGTTGTCGCGGTAGAGCCAGGCGCCGTGGGCGGCGTCGCCCGGCAGCGACGCGGTCGGATAGCCGCCGTCGGGCACTTTTTCGATCCGCCGCAGGATTCCCGGCCAGCTTCTGCCGAGCGGGCCCCGCCACGCCAGTTCGGGGAGCACGGGGGTGTGCAGCAGGTAGACGTACCAGGACTTGGCGCCCTGGCCGAGGAGCTGGGCGGTGCGCCGGGGAGTGGGGCGCGTCATCCGCTTCTTGATCCAGTGGCCGAAATGGTCCAGGGACGGTCCCGACATGGAGGTGAAGGAGGCGATCCGGCCCTCCGTGCGCCGGACGGTGGCGAACTCCCAGGACTGCACCGAGCCCCAGTCGTGGCCCACGAGGTGGACCGGGCGGTCCGGACTGACGGCGTCCGCGACGGCCAGGAAGTCGTCCGTCAGCTTCTCCAGGGTGAACCCGCCGCGCAGCGGCCGTGGGGCGGTGGACAGGCCGCAGCCCCGGACGTCGTAGAGCACCACATGGAACCGGGCGGCCAGTCCGCGGGCGACCTCGGACCACACTTCCTTGCTGTCCGGATAGCCGTGCACCAGCATCACCGTCGGCAGCGCCGGGTCGCCCAGTTCGGCGACGCACAGCTCGACCCCGCCGGTCCGCACCCGGCGTTCACGCGCACCCGCGAGCCCCGGCCCGCTTCCCCCCTCCGTCTCGCTCTCTGTCCCTGGACCTGTCCCCGGGACCGACCGCGCACCCGGCCCGGCACCCGGGGACGGCCCCGGCCCCCGGCCCTTGCCCCGTCCGGTTGCCCGCAGGCGTCCCCCTCCGCGTCCCCGCCGAGGTCCCTGTCCACGTCCCGTGTTCACGCGGCCTTCTCCTCCTGCCAGCGCCGCACATGCGGCAGATCGTCGTCCAGCCAAAAGGCGCTTTCCTGCGGGTCCTTGGAGTCCGTGACCACCAGGATCTCCTCGAACTTCGCGCCCGTGCCCCGGAACCCGAGGTGCGGTTCGACCGCCCACAGCCCCGGCTGCGGCGGGTGGTCGGAGAAGGTGTACGGGCTCCACAGCGGGGACCAGCCGTCGCGGTGGCCGTGCAGGGCGTCGGAGGCCAGGCCCTTGAGCGACTGGGTGCCGAAGCCGAAGAGGGTGGGGGACCAGCGGCGCTCCCTGACCCGGTCGACCTTGTGCGCGATGACGCCGAAGGGGTAGGCGCGGTGGCGGTTGGCATACCCCTGACGCACCATGAGGCGCTCGACGTTTTCGTAGATCTCCCGCAGCGAGTGCCGTTCGCGGACCTCGCGCAGGATCAGCTCACGATGCGCTTCGAGATCGGCGAGCAGCCGGTCGTGCACGGGGTTGAGCCCGAGGCAGCCGGAGTAACCGATATCGGCCGTGTACCCCTTGTGGACCGGCGCCATGTCGAGGATGAAGGGCATCCCCGGCTCCAGCGCGCGGTTGGTGGGGAAGAACTGCAACGGGACACGGAAGTTGACGAAGGCGGTGCGGTCGCCGAACCAGGCGAACGGGAGATGGAACCAGTCCCGCACCCCGCGCTCGCGCAGCCACTCGCGCTGCATCCGGGCCGCCGCGCGCTCGGTGATCCCGGGCCGGAGCTGCCCGGCCACCGCCTCCGCGCAGGCGTAGGCGAGCCGCTGGACCTCCTTGAACCCCCGTAGCCCGGCGGCGAGGTCTCCGGTTCCTGCTGGGGTCGCTGGGGTGACTGAGGCCATCGTCAACCGTCCGTCCGTAAGCGGTCCATCGCGGTACGTGCCCGTAACTTGACACTGATGAATGTGACAATGACTGACGGCTGCGTCAAGAGGGGTGCGACCCCGAGTCCCGGTGCGCCGGGAGGAGGGGGTCCCCTACGGGCTTCTACTCCCGGAGAGGTAGAGGCATCCAACCGCCTGGGTTGACGACCGGTGCGCGAGGCGCCGATACCGTCGTTGCCGTGACTGTGATCGTGACCGAAAGCCTGAGCAAGCGGTACCCGCGGGTGACCGCTCTGGACCGGCTCTCCGTTGACATCGCCCCCGGCGTTACCGGCCTGGTGGGTGCCAACGGCGCCGGCAAGTCCACTTTGATCAAGATCCTTCTCGGGCTGGCCCCGGCCACCGAGGGGACCGCGCACGTCCTCGGGCTGGACGTGACCAAGGACGGCAGCACCATCCGTGAGCGGGTCGGCTACATGCCCGAGCACGACTGCCTGCCGCCGGACGTCTCCGCCACCGAGTTCGTCGTGCACATGGCCCGGATGTCCGGTCTGCCGCCGACCGCCGCCCGCGAGCGCACCGCGGATACGCTGCGCCACGTCGGCCTGTACGAGGAGCGCTACCGCCCCATCGGCGGCTACTCGACGGGCATGAAGCAGCGCGTGAAGCTGGCCCAAGCGCTCGTCCACGACCCGCAGTTGGTGTTCCTGGACGAGCCGACCAACGGCCTGGACCCGGTCGGCCGGGACGAGATGCTCGGCCTGATCCGGCGAGTCCACACCGACTTCGGGATCTCCGTCCTGGTGACCTCCCACCTCCTCGGCGAGCTGGAGCGCACCTGCGACCATGTCGTCGTCATCGACGGCGGCAAGCTGCTCCGCTCCTCCGCCACGGACGAGTTCACGCAGGTCACCACCTCGCTGGCGGTCGAGGTCACCGACACCGACACGCACCCGGACGGCACCGAGGCGCTGCGCGCGGCGCTGGTCTCGGCCGGCGCCGCGGTGAGCACCGACGCCGCCGGCGCGGCGAGCGTCGTCTCCTCCGGCCACCTCCTCTACGTCGAGGCCCCCGGCGAGGAGACCTACGACCTGGTGCGGGACACCGTCGCCGGCCTCGGTCTCGGCCTGATCCGGATGGAGCAGCGCCGGCACCGGATAGCCGAGGTGTTCAGCACGGCGGACGCGGCGGCCGGCACCCCCGCGACCGTCCCCGCCACCGCGGGCGCCCCGGGCGCCCCCCACGCCACCCAGGACGGAGGCGCCCACGATGCCGCCTGAGACCACGACCTCCGCACCCGCCGCGGCGCCGAACGTCATTCACAACATCGGCTACCGCCACTACGACGGCCCCCGCCTGGGCCGTGCCTACGCCCGCCGGTCGCTCTTCTCGCAGAGCGTGCGCGGCTCCTACGGACTCGGCCGCTCGGCGAAGTCCAAGGTGCTGCCGATGCTGCTCTTCGGGGTGATGTCCCTGACCGCCGGCATCCTGGTCGCGGTGACGATGTTCACCCACGCCAAGAGCCTCCCGGTCGAGTACACCCGGTTCGCGATCTACCTCCAGGCCGTCATCGCCCTCTACCTCGCCGCCCAGGCACCGCAGTCCGTCTCCCGCGATCTGCGCTTCAAGACCGTGCCGCTGTACTTCTCCCGCCCCATCGAGCGGAGCGACTACGTCGCGGCTAAGTTCGCGGCGATGGCGGGCGCCCTGTTCATCCTCACCTCGGTGCCCCTGCTGATCCTCTACGCCGGGGCGCTGCTGGCGAAGCTGGACTTCCTCGACCAGACCAAGGGCCTGGCCCAGGGGCTCGTCTGCGTGGCGCTGCTCTCGCTGCTGTTCGGCGGGATCGGCCTGGTGGTCTCGGCACTCACCCCGCGCCGCGGCTTCGGCGTCGCCGCCGTGATCGCCGTACTGACCGTCCCCTACGGCGCCGTGAGCGCCATCCAGGGCATCGCCTTCGTCCAGGGCAAGGAGGCGGCCGTCGGCTGGCTCGGCCTGTTCTCCCCCGTCACGCTCATCGACGGCGTGCAGTCGGCGTTCCTCGGCGGCACCAGCTCCTTCCCCAACGGCCTGGCGCCGTCGACCGCCGCCGGATTCGTCTACCTCCTCGTCACGCTGGGCGTCATCGCCGGCTGCTATGCCCTGCTGTCGCTCCGCTACCGGAAGGCCGGGCTGTGACCGCCCGCCCGATCCCGGCTTCCGCCGCGCGGTGCCCCCGGCCCGCCACCACTCTCCGAAGGAATGGGCCGCGCCCATGACCACACTGACCATCGACCACGTTTCGCGCTGGTTCGGCAATGTCGTCGCCGTCAACGACATCACGATGACCATCGCCCCCGGTGTCACCGGCCTGCTCGGCCCCAACGGCGCCGGCAAGTCCACCCTCATCAACATGATGGGCGGCTTCCTCGCCCCCTCCAACGGCACCGTCACCCTCGACGGCGCCACGATCTGGCGCAACGAGAGCATCTACCGCCACATCGGCATCGTCCCGGAGCGCGAGGCGATGTACGACTTCCTCACCGGCCGCGAATTCGTCCTCGCCAACGCCGAGTTGCACGGACTCGGCCGGACCGAGGCGGCCAGGGCGCTGGCCACCGTCGAGATGGAGTACGCCCAGGACCGCAAGATCTCGACGTACAGCAAGGGCATGCGGCAGCGCGTGAAGATGGCCTCCGCGCTGGTCCACGACCCGTCGGTGCTGCTGCTCGACGAGCCGTTCAACGGCATGGACCCGCGCCAGCGGATGCAGCTGATGGAGCTGCTGCGGCGGATGGGCGACCAGGGCCGCACGGTCCTGTTCTCCTCGCACATCCTCGAAGAGGTCGAGCAACTGGCCTCGCACATCGAGGTGGTGGTGGCCGGCCGGCACGCCGCGTCCGGCGACTTCCGCAAGATCCGCCGGCTGATGACCGACCGCCCGCACCGCTACCTCGTCCGGTCCGACAACGACCGGGCGCTGGCCGGGGCGCTGATCGCCGACCCCTCGACGGCCGGTATCGAGGTGGACCTCGCCGAGGGCGCGCTGCGCGTCCAGGCCGTCGACTTCGGCCGCTTCACCGCACTCCTGCCGCGGATCGCCCGCGACCACGGCATCCGCCTGCTGACGGTCTCGCCCTCCGACGAGTCGCTGGAATCCGTCTTCTCCTACCTCGTAGCGGCCTGAGGCCGGAAAGGAGCCCTGACGCATGTCCACGACCACTCCGACTGCCCGGCCGGCGGCCACGACCCCGCCGAGAGCCACGTTCTTCCACCCGACGGTCGCCCGGCTCACCTACCGCGCCCTGCTCGGCCGGCGCCGCGCCCTGATCCTCTTCGCGCTGCCCGCCCTCCTGGTGATCATCGCCGCCGCCGTCCGGGCCCTGTCCGGCGCCGACGACGCCACCGCCAGTGGCATCCTGGGCGGCTTCGCACTGGCCACGATGGTGCCGCTGATCGGCGTCATCGCCGGTACGGGCGCGATAGGCCCGGAGATAGACGACGGCTCGGTGGTCTATCTGCTGTCCAAGCCCGTATCGCGACAGACGATCATCTTCACCAAGCTGCTCGTCGCGATCGGCGTGACGGTGGTCTTCTCGGCAGTCCCGGTTCTGATAGCCGGGTTCGTCCTGAACGGCAACAGCCAGCAGATCGCGGTGGCGTACGCCGTCGCGGCGGCCGTCGCCTCCCTCGCCTACAGCGCGCTCTTCCTCTTCTTCGGCACCATCTCCCGGCACGCCGTCGTCTTCGGCCTGGTCTACGCCCTGGTCTGGGAATCCTTCGTCGGGAGCCTGGTCCCCGGGGCGCGCACCCTCAGCATCCAGCAGTGGGCGCTCGCGGTCGGGCAGCGGGTCGGCGCGGAGGGCGCGCTCTCCTCCAGCGTCCAACTTCCCCTGGCGATAGGGCTGTTGGTGGCCGTCACGGTCGTCGCGACCTGGTACGCCGGACACCGTCTGAAGTCGCTGACCCTGGCAGGCGAGGAGTAGCGGGAGGGGGCCGGGCGGTGACGGCCGCCGCCCCGGCCCCACCGCCGCCCCGGCCCCGCCGCCGCGCCCTCGGGCTCCGCTACGTGACGGGCTCCGCTATGTGACGGGGCTTCGCCGCGCGGTCGGGCTCTGCTGCCCGGCGTTGAACTCCCGGACGTTCTTCAGATGCTCCTGGTAGTCGGCGGTGAAGCGGGTGTCGCCCGGTTTGACGGTGACGAAGTACAGCCAGTCGCCCGGGGGCGGTGCGGCGGCCGCGTTCAGCGCGTCCGCCCCGGGGTTGTCGATCGGGGTGGGTGGCAGGCCCCGGTGCTCGTAGGTGTTGTACGGGCTGTCGATCTTGGTGTCGGCGTGGCTGGTGTGCAGAGTGCTGCGGTCCAGCGCGTAGTTGAGCGTCGAGTCCATTTGCAGCGGCATGCCCTTGGCCAGCCGGTTGTCGATGACCCGGGCGACCTTGCCCATGTCCCCCGGCCGGTCCGCCTCGGCCTGCACGATGCTGGCGATCACGACGGTCCGGTAGGAGGCGATGCCGTAGTCGGCGAGCCGGAGGTTGGCCGTCTCGACCATGGTGGTGAGCAGGGATGCCGGGGTGGTGTCCCGGTCGATCGGATACGTCGCGGGGAAGAGGTACCCCTCCGGGTTGCCCTTCGCCTCGTCCGGCAGGCTGAGCGGCGTGGTCCGGGCGGCCTTCGCGGTGGTGCCGTCCGCGAGGCGCAGGGCCTTGTCGGCGGCGGCGTAGACCTGGGTGGCGCGCCGGCCCTCCGGGATGGTGAGCTTCGCCGCGCGCTCCGGCCCGCCGCGGAAGAGCCGCGGCACGATCACTACGGCGAGGATGACCAGGACGCACAGGCAGATGACGAGGATGAGCCGGCCGGTGCGGGTGAGCCGCGGCCTCGGCCGGCGAACGGTGCGGCGGACATCGCTCATGAGGGCACGGTAGGCCAGTCACCGCGGCCACGGGGTGACCTCGCCCGGGACACCGCCGACGGCGCCCCGGCCCCGGCACCTCCTCCGCCCCCACCGCCACATCCGTACGCCCCGCACCTCCGGGCCCGCACCCCCCTGCCCCCGCACCCCCGTACGCACCGCAC
>JOEL01000052.1 GCA_000720995.1 Streptomyces celluloflavus | reverse complement strand
AGCGAACGCGGGAGACCAGCGCATCCAACACCGTTCGGGACGCGCGCAGTTCCGGGAGCTGGCAGCAAATGCCACTCCTGAACACTGTTTAGGAACGGTAGGGGGATGTGCACCGAGGGCAGGGAAACCGCGCCACACTCGCACCGTTGAGCCGCACTCTCACCGCTGAAGGGCAGGACCGGTCATGGTGTTCTCCACGTCCCGTGTCTCCAATACGTCCGCCGCGCCACCCGCGTCCCGGGTGTACCGGAGCGAGTACGCCGACATCGCGCCCGTGGAACTCCCCATCCACGAGGCCGTCCTCGGCCCCGCCGCCTCCTACGGCGACCGCCCCGCACTGATCGACGGTCTCGACGGCACCATCCTCAGCTACGCCCGGCTGGACCACGCCACCCGCCGGCTCGCGGCCGCCCTCGCCGCGGCCGGGGTCCGCAAGGGCGAGGTGCTGGCCCTGCACAGCCCCAACTCCCTCGTCTACCCGGTCGTCTTCTACGCCGCCTCGCGCTGCGGGGCGGCCGTCACCACCGTCCACCCGCTCGCCACGGAAGCCGAGTTCGGCAAGCAGCTGGCGGACTCCGGGGCCCGCTGGATCGTCACCGTATCGGCGCTGCTGGACACCGCCCGCGCCGCGGCCCGGCAGACCGGCCGGATCACCGAGATCTTCGTCTGCGACCGCGCCGAGGGCCACCGTTCGGTCCAGGACCTGCTCGCCGGCACCGCCCCGGAACCCGCCGTCACCCTCGACGCCGCCACCGACCTGGCCGCGCTGCCGTACTCCTCCGGCACCACCGGCACCCCCAAGGGCGTGATGCTCACCCACCGCAGCATCGCCACCAACCTCGCCCAGCTCGACTCGCTGATCACCAGCGGCCCCGGTGACCGCGTCCTGGCGGTACTGCCCTTCTTTCATATGTACGGCCTCACCGCCCTGATGAACGCCCCGCTGCGCAACGGCTGCACCGTCGTCGTGCTGCCCCGCTTCGACCTGGAACGCTTCCTCGCGGCGATCGCGGAACACCGCATCACCGCCGCGTACGTCGCACCGCCGATCGTGCTCGCCCTCGCCAAACACCCCCTGGTCGCCGAGTACGACCTCTCCTCCCTCCGGTACCTCGTCAGCGCCGCCGCGCCCCTGGACGCCGAACTGGCGGCCGCCTGCTCCCGGCGGCTCGGACTGCCCCCGGTCATGCAGGCGTACGGCATGACCGAGCTGTCGCCCGCCACCCATGTCGTCCCGCTCGGCGCGCAGAACCCGCCGCCGGGCGCCGTCGGCAAGCTGCTCCCCGGCACCGAGATGCGCATCGTCCCGGTGGCGGAGGGCGACGGCGGGGGCGGTACGGGACCGCGCGCCGACCTCGGTGTGGGGGAGACCGGCGAGATCCTCATCCGCGGCCCGCAGGTGATGAAGGGGTATCTGGGGCGTCCGGCCGAGACCGACGCGATGCTCGACACCGACGGCTGGCTGCACACCGGGGACGTCGGGCGGGTGGACGGCGACGGCTGGCTGTATGTCGTGGACCGCGTCAAGGAGTTGATCAAATACAAGGGCTACCAGGTGGCCCCCGCCGACCTCGAAGCGCTGCTGCTCGCCCATGACGACATCGCCGACGCGGCGGTCATCGGCGTCCCGGACGGCGACGGCAACGAGATCCCCAAGGCGTTCGTCGTACGGCGGCCGGGGAGCGCGCTGAGCGGCGAGGAGGTCATCGCGTACGTTGCCGGGCAGGTCGCCCCGTACAAGAAGGTGCGCCGCGTGGAGTTCCTGGACAGCGTGCCGCGCGCCACCACCGGCAAGATCCTGCGGCGTGAACTGCGCACCAGGGAAGGGAGCTCGACGGCCCGATGAACGAGACGACGCGGGACGCGGGAGCGGACGACGGGAGGGCACATGACAGGAATGCGCAGGACGGGAGGGCACGTGACGGGCAGGCACATGAGGCGCGGACGGGGGACGGCGTGACGGACACCGGTGCGGAGGCCGGTACGGCGGCGGGTACGGATGTGGGAAAGGACGTGGGTACGGAAGCGGGTACGGACGCCGGCCCGGATATCGCTTCGGACGCCGCCTCGGCCACCGCTGCGGCCCCGCCCGAACCGCTGGTCCGGATCGCGTTCGACCGCGGGATCACCACCCTCACCCTGGACTCCCCGTACAACCGCAACGCGCTCTCCGCCCGTCTGGTCGCCGAGCTGTACGCGGGGCTGGCGGCGGCCGCCGCGTCCGAGGACACCCGCGCCGTCCTCCTCACCCACACCGGCACCACCTTCTGCGCCGGCGCCGACCTCACGGAGGCCACCGCCACGGCGCCAGCGACGGTCACCGACACCGATCCCGCCACGGCCGGACTGCTCGGCCTCGCCCGGCTGCTGCGCACCCTCGTGGAGCTGCCCAAACCGGTCGTCGCCCGGGTCACCGGGCACGTACGGGCCGGCGGTCTGGGCCTGCTCGGGGCCTGCGACATCTCGGTGGCCGGGCCCGGCGCCACCTTCGCCTTCACCGAGGCCCGGCTCGGCCTGGCCCCCGCCGTGATCTCCATGCCGCTGCTGCCGCGGCTGGACGCGCGCGCCGCGGCCCGCTACTACCTGACCGGGGAACGGTTCGACGCGGCGGAGGCGGCCCGGATCGGGCTGGTGACGCTGGCGGCGGACGAGGTGGACGCCGGACTCGCACCGGTCCTCGACGGGCTGCGCAAGGGCTCGCCGCAGGGCCTGGCCGAGTCCAAGCGGCTGGTCACCGCCGAACTGCTGCGGGTCTTCGACCGCGACACCGACGCGCTGGCCGCCCGCTCCGCACGGCTCTTCGGCTCCGCCGAGGCCCGGGAGGGCATGACCGCGTTCCTCGGGCGACGGGCCCCGGCATGGCAACGGTGACCCCGGCCCGCGGCGCCCGGCAGCCCCAGCAGGAGCGCAGCCGCGCCACCCGCCGCAGACTGCTGGAGGCCGCCATCTCCTGTCTGGCGGACCACGGCTGGAGCGGCAGCACGGTCTCCGTCGTGGCCGAGCGGGCGGGCGTCTCCCGGGGCGCCGCCCAGCACCACTTCCGCACCCGCGAGGACCTCTTCACGGCGGCCGTCGAGCACGTCGCGGAGATGCGCCAGGGGGCCGTGCAGGCGGTCGCGGACAACCTGCCGCCGCCCGGTTCCCGCGCCCGTACCCGGATCATCGTCGAGGAACTCGTCGGCCTCTACACGGGCCCGCTGTTCCGGGCCGCGCTCCACCTGTGGGTGGCCGCCGGCGACGAGGCGCAGCTGCGCGAGCGGGTGACGGCCCTGGAGGCGCGCGTCGGCCGCGAGGCACACCGTACGGCGGTGGCCCTCCTGGCGGCCGACGAGACCGTCCCCGGCGTGCGCGAGACCGTCCAGGGCCTGCTGGACATGGCCCGCGGCCTGGGCCTGGCCAACCTGCTGACGGACGATTCGGCCCGCCGGGAGCGGGTCGTGTCGCAGTGGTCGAGGATCCTCGACGGGGTACTGAACCCGGTGACGGGATAGCGCGGGCGGCGGGGGACGGGCGGACCGTGCCGGCCCCCGCCCGTCCCCCGTACCCCCGCGCCGCGCGCCTCAGCCGGCGATGTCGCCGAACCCCGCGATCTCCCGCGGGTCACGGGCGGCGGGCCCCACGTACCGCGCCGACGGCCGCACCAGCCGGCCGGTCCGCTTCTGCTCCAGGATGTGCGCGCTCCAGCCGGCCGTCCGGGCGCAGGTGAACATCGACGTGAACATGTGCGCCGGCACCTCCGCGAAGTCCAGCACGATGGCCGCCCAGAACTCCACGTTGGTGGCCAGCACCCGGTCCGGGCGGCGGCTGTGCAGCTCCGCCAGCGCCGCCTTCTCCAGCGCCTCGGCGACCTCGAACCGGGGCGCGCCCAGCTCGCGCGCCGTACGCCGCAGCACCCGCGCCCGGGGGTCCTCGGCGCGGTAGACCCGGTGCCCGAAGCCCATCAGCCGCTCGCCCTTGTCGAGGGCCCGGCGGACGTAGGCCGCCGCGTCGCCGGTCCGCTCGATCTCCTCGATCATGCCCAGGACCCGGGACGGCGCGCCGCCGTGCAGCGGTCCGGACATCGCGCCGACCGCGCCGGACAGCGCGGCGGAGACATCCGCGCCGGTCGAGGCGATGACCCGGGCGGTGAACGTGGACGCGTTCATGCCGTGCTCGGCGGCCGACGTCCAGTACGCGTCCACTGCCGCGACGTGCTTGGGGTCCGGCTCGCCCCGCCAGCGCTTCATGAAGCGCTCCACGACCGTCTCCGCCGTGTCGATCTCGCGCTGCGGCACCATCGGCAGGCCCTGCCCGCGCGCCGACTGGGCGACGTAGGACAGCGCCATGACGGCGGCGCGGGCGAGGTTGTCGCGGGCCGTCCGCTCGTCGATGTCCAGCAGCGGCCGCAGGCCCCACACGGGCGCGAGCATGGCCAGCGCGGACTGCACATCGACCCGGATGTCACCGGAGTGCACCGGGATCGGGAACGGCTCGGCGGGCGGCAGACCGGGGTTGAACGCCCCGTCCACCAGCAGGCCCCAGACGTTCCCGAAGGACACCTGCCCGACGAGATCCTCGATGTCGACGCCGCGGTACCGGAGCGCGCCGCCCTCCTTGTCCGGTTCGGCGATCTCCGTCTCGAACGCGACGACACCCTCAAGTCCGGGTACGAAGTCGGACATCACGCGGCTCCTCAAGATGGGGACGGCAAGCGGATGGTGACCGGATGCCGTGCGGTCGAGTCTGGTGTGCGGTGCTGGCGAGGGTACGCGGCTGCGCCGGGCAGCTCGCGGTCCGTACCGGTCATCGCGCATGCGCGGTATGCGCGGTATGCCCCCGACGGGGCATGCGCCACGCGGCGTGGTGCCCGCGGCGGGACGGCCAGGGCACGCAGCCGTGTCCCGTGTCCCTTCAGGCGGGACACGATAGCTCCCGAGGTCCGGAGGCCACAGTGGGCGGAGCCTGATTTTGGCGGGTCCGCGACGTGCGGGGAAGCGTGATGTCCGGCACACGGGTCGATTCGCTGACGAGAGGGTTACGGCCGGTCGACGGGGGGCAGACTTCCGGCCCGCCCGGTGCCCCCGGCGGGCCCGATGCTGCAAGATGAGGCCGTGCACTCCGCCGACGCGCCCTCCCCCGACGAAACTTCCGACCTCCTGTCAGCCCCCGACCCCTCGTCCATGCGCAAGCACTACCGCGCCGAGGGACTCGTCGAGTCCGAACTCGCCGCCGGCCCGTACGAGCAGTTCGCGCGCTGGTTCAAGGACGCGGCCGCCGCCGGTCTGCACGAGCCGAACGCGATGATCGTCTCGACCGCGGACGCCGCGGGCCGGCCGAGCTCAAGGACCGTGCTCCTCAAGGCATTCGACGCCCGCGGATTCGTCTTCTTCACCAACTACACCAGCCGCAAGGGCCGCGAACTGGCCGAGAACCCTTACGTCTCCCTGCTGTTCCCCTGGCACTCCCTGGCCCGCCAGGTCATCGTGACCGGCACCGCGGAACGCATCGGCCGGGATGAGACCGCCGCCTACTTCCGCACCCGTCCGCACGGCTCCCAACTGGGTGCCTGGGCCAGCGACCAGTCCTCGACGGTCGGCTCCCGCGCCGAACTGGAGCGCGCCTACGAGGAGTTGGCGGCCCGCTACCCGGAGGGCGAGCAGGTGCCCGTACCGCCGCACTGGGGCGGCTACCGCGTCACCGCCGAGGCGGCGGAGTTCTGGCAGGGCCGGGAGAACCGCCTGCACGACCGGCTGCGGTACGTACGGGCGGGCCGCAACGGCGGCACCGGCGGGGCCCTCTGGCGGGTCGAGCGGCTGGCACCCTGACGCGGGCGGGCGCGCCTCGGGCGTGCCCGTGACCGCCGCACCCGCGGGCCGTCCCGAAGGGCTCGGGGTCCGTACACGCAGACGACCCGCGGGCTGCTTCCCCCGCGCTCGGTGGCGCGAAGGGCCGGTCGGACGAACCGGCAGCCCGCGGGTCGGGTGACTGCTTGGGATTGGCCGGCTGCGCACCTGCGTGGTGCGCCGGTCCGGCACTGCACTACGTGAAGCGACGGGCCGTCAGCCCGCAGCCACCTCACATGTCCGGTGCGAAATCATCTGCCGAACCACCTCCCTTCTTGTGTGCTCCACACCCTAGGAAGCCGACGCACGCCGGACAACCGAATTTCCGGGAGGCAACGATTTCCGCGAATCGGGTGTGGGCTGGGTCACGTTCGAGTTGAATGTGCCGAGGTGCAGCACGTGCGGCCGCGTTCGTAAGGGGTGCCAGTGACTGCTTCATCTGGCTCATCAGCGTCGTCTCCCTCCTCTCCGTCCCACCCGCCGTCGTCCTCGGCCGCCCGCTCCGCGGCGCCGCCCGGTGCGGCGGACCGGGCCCCGGCCCAGGGATCCCCGGGTCCGGCGTCCGACCCGGCGGCGGACCACGACCGGCCACCGGACAACGACGACTCCGGTCTGCTCGCCGCCCTCCTGGACGGTATGGACGCCGCCCTGCTCGCCCTCGGGGCGGACGGCGCGGTCACCCACTGGAACCACGAGGCCGAACGCATCCTGGGCTGGACCGCCGCGGAGGCGGTCGGCCGTACGGGCCTGGCCGGCTGGGCGGTCCGCAAGGAGGACGCCGACGAGATCGAGGCGACGCTGCGGGCCGCGATGCGCGCCCCGGGCCGCCAGGTCCATGAGTTCGCCCTGCTGACCAAGGACGGCCACCGCGTCCTGGTCCGCACCCAGTCCTCCGCGGTCCGCGGGCCCGACGGCCGGGCCGCCGGTGTGTACTGCGCCTTCAGCGAGGCCCATGCCCAGATCGACCTGGAGCGGTCCATCGCGCTGAGCGAGGCGCTCTTCGACGACGCCTCGTGGGGCGTCATCCTGGTCGACGCCGATCTGCGCCCCGCCGCCGTCAACACCCACGCCGCCCGCACCCTGGGCGTGGGGCGGACGACCCTGCTGGGCCGCCCGCTGGCCGGCCTCCTGGCGCAGGGCGTGGAGGAACTGGAGAGCGCGCTCCAGCACGTCCTGGCCGAGGGCACCCCGCCGGCCGCCGCCGACCTGTGGGTGACGCTGCGCTCCGAGGAGGACGAGCAGCCGCGCCGGTGCTGGCGCAGCGGCTTCGTACGGCTGGCCTCCCCGCTGGCCGAGGAACCGGTCCCGCTGGGCGTCGCCTGGCTCTTCCAGGACGTGACGGACGCCAAACGGGCCGAACGCGAGAGCTCCCTGCTGCGCTTCCGCTTCCATCAGCTGCACCGCGCGGGCCGCGCCGCCGCCGAGTGCCCCGACCCGGCCGAGGCCGCCGCACTCCACCTCGACTTCGCCCTGGCGGGCTTCGCCGACCACGGCCTGATCGACCTCGCGACGGCGTCGGCACCGGCGGCGTACGGGGCGGTGGACGCCGATGCGGATACGTATACGGAGACCGCCACGGGCGGGGGCGCGGTCCCCGAGGCCGGGGCGGGCCGTCGTGGTGACGGGGCGGCCGGGCCCGGCGGCGGTGATGCGTGGCGGGGCGGCTCGCCACGGCTGGTGCGGGCGCTGGCCTCCCCGGCCGGTTCACCCGGCCCCACCGAGGCGCTGCCGGCCACCGGCATCCCGGTGGCGTACGGACCGGGCCATCCGGCGGCCCAGGCGTACGAACGCCGCGGATCGGTGCGCACCAGCGCGGGCGGCGCCGCCACCGAGGGCTGGGCGGCCGCCCGTAAATGGCCGGACGGCACGGTGCACGGTTTGTGCGTCGCACTGCGCAGCCGCGGCCGCACGCTCGGCGTCGCGACGTTCCTGCGGGTGCCCTCGCGCCGCCCCTTCGACCGCGCGGACGCCGCCTACGCCGAGGACGTCGCGGCCCGTATCGCGGCGGCCCTCGACCTGGCCGGGGCGGGGACGGAGAGCTGGACGCAGACGTGGACGGGCTGACGACGCGGCCGGGCGGAGCGCCGGGCGGGGGCGGGGCGGCGGTGTCCCGAGGCGGGCCGCCGGGCTGCTGCTTCCGGTAGGGGATCCGCCCGCCGCCGGCAGTGGATCGGGCTCGCCGCCTACTGCCGGTAGTAGATCCGGTCCGCGTACTCGGTCATCACCCGGCCGTTCCAGTCGTGCCCGCCGTCCACGTTCCCGGAGCGCAGCAGCGGCGGGACGATGCCCCGCTCGGCCAGCGCGCCCGCGGCCGTCGCCACCACGGCCTGCATGATCGCGCTGGTGACGACCGTCGAGGCGGGGGCGAAGGGCGCCTCGATGCCGGGCATCGTCAACTCCGCGTCGCCGACCGGGATCCGGCTGTCCAGAACGATGTCGCAGTGGTCCTTGAGGAACGTCCCGGAGGTGTGCCGGGACTTGGTCGCGTCCGCGTACGCCACCGATGTGACGCCGATGACCTTCAGGCCGAGCGCCCGCGCGTTCATCGCCATCTCGACGGGGAGCGAGTTGCGCCCGGAGAGCGAGATGATCACCAGCACATCGCCCGGCTCCAGCGGACTGGTGTCCAGGACGGCCCCGGCCAGCCCGTCCACCCGCTCCAGCGCGCTGCCGAGCGTCGCGGGCCGGACGTCGATGCCGACCACGCCGGGGACGGAGAGCAGATTCATGATCGCGAGGCCGCCCGCGCGGTAGACCGTGTCCTGGGCGGGCAGCGAGGAGTGCCCGGCGCCGAAGGCGAAGACCCGGCCGCCCGCCTCGAAGGTGTCGGCGATCAGCTGCCCGGCCGCGGTGATCCGGTCGCCCTCCCCGTCGCGGACCTGCCGCAGCAGGTCGATCGCGGCGTCGAAGTACTGCCCGGCCAACCGGTCGCTCTCAGCCATTGCCGCGGCCCCTCTCGTCGAAACTGGTCGAATCTCGTCGGATCTCATCGGATGTCGTCCGCCGTACCGTCGGGCCACCCGTGTCACGGCCACCGCGGTATCGCCAGATTCCGGCGGCCGGGCAGTCGTGGCGCGGATCACGTTGCGGTCTGGACCAGTGCCCTGTCAATACGAGTGCAGGGTCCGGCGCACGAGGAAGGAGACCCCGTTGTCAGTGGGATGCGTCAGAATTGAGTCCAGGGCCACCGCACGACATATCGAGGGGCACGCATGTCCGGACTGATCGACACCACGGAGATGTATCTCCGCACCATCCTCGAACTCGAAGAGGAAGGTGTGGTCCCCATGCGCGCCCGGATCGCGGAGCGGCTCGAACAGAGCGGCCCGACGGTCAGCCAGACAGTGGCGCGCATGGAGCGAGACGGCCTGCTGACGGTCGCGGGTGACCGGCATCTGGAGCTGACGGAAGAGGGCCGGCGGCTGGCGACGCGGGTGATGCGCAAGCACCGCCTCGCCGAATGCCTGCTCGTCGACGTCATCGGGCTGGAGTGGGAGCAGGTGCACGCCGAGGCGTGCCGCTGGGAGCACGTGATGAGCGAGGCGGTCGAGCGCCGCGTCCTGGAGCTGCTGCGGCACCCGACGGAGTCGCCGTACGGCAACCCCATCCCGGGGCTGGAGGAGCTGGGCGAGATGTCCGGGGCCGACCCGTTCCTGGACTCCGGCATGGTGAGCCTGACGGAGCTGGACGCCGGGACCGACGGCAAGACGGTCGTGGTGCGCCGGATCGGCGAGCCCATCCAGGCCGACGCCCAGCTGATGTACACGCTGCGGCGGGCCGGTGTGCAGCCGGGCGCGGTGGTGAGCGTCACGGAGTCGCCGGCCGGGGTGCTGGTCGGCAGCAGCGGCGAGGCCGCGGAGCTGGAGGCCGAGATCGCCTCCCACGTCTTCGTCGCCAAGCGCTGACCCCGTAGCGCCCGCCCCGTCCCCGCCCGCGCTCCGTATCTCCCGCTCACCCACCCTCCCCGTCCGCCCGCTCCTCCACCGCTTCCCATGAGCCCGCCGAACCGCGCCGACGCGCCGCTCGGCGGGCTCGTCCATACCGCCTGCCGGGTGTGCCGACTCCCGCTCCGGTGAACGGACTTGTGGGAATCCGTGCGGTACGGCCGGGTGCCATGTCAGGCTGGCGCCGACGCGGACAAGTCATGTCGGCACCCACGTGCCGCCGGAATTCCGGGGCCGGGCGGCTGAACTGGTACGGGGCAGGGGCACCCGCCGTCGGCTCCGCGGGTCGGGGAGGGGGCTCGGATGGATTCGCTGAGTCCGTCGGGTGTGCGGGTTTGGCCGAGCTTGTTGGATTCGCCGCACTGGGCTGCCGGGTCGGACCGGATGGCCCGGTCGGCTCGGCCGAGCCCGTCGGTTCCGGTGGGGCCGTGGCGTGGTGTACGGGGCGGGGCCCGAGGTGGTGCGGGACTGCCGGAGCCGCCGGGGCCGATTGGACTGCCGGGACCGTGGGGGCTGCTGAGTGGCCCGTGGTGGGGGCGGCCGCGGCGGGAGGGGCCGCCGAGTGGTGCGGGCTGCCGTGTGGCGGTGGACGATCGGGGCCCCGGCGCTGCGAGCAGCCGGGGCCCCGCCTCCCCATGTCCCCCCGTCGAGACCCGGAGCCCCGAGCTCCCAGGGTCTTCCCCTGCGGGCCCCCTTCCCGGTAGGGCCCGCCTCCCGGTAGCTGTCTCCCCTCGCGGGGTGCGGCCTATCCCTGAGCGAAGTCACTCGAACGAGCGGTGTTGGGTGTGCGGACAGTGCGTTCGAATAAAGGTTCGATACTGTGGGGTTGTGCACGGGATGATGGGGGGTGCCAGGGCAGATGGCGCGGCGCATCGATGTGACAGGAGCCGGCGGTGTCCGGCTCGCCGCCTGGGAGTTCACCGACCCGCCCAAGGCGGGCGGCGGTCCGGGGGAGGGCGCGCCCGGCCCGGGAGTGCTGCTGCTCCACGGTCTGATGGGCCGCGCGGTGCACTGGGCGGACACCGCCCGCTGGCTGAGCGCGCGACACCGCCCGGTCGGCCTGGACCAGCGCGGCCACGGCCGCAGCGAGAAGCCCGCCGACGGTCCGTACGACCGCGAGGCGTATGTCGATGACGCCATCGCCGCCATCGAGCAGCTCGGGCTGGCACCGGTCGCCCTCATCGGGCACTCCATGGGCGCCCTGACCGCCTGGCAGCTGGCGGCCCGCCGCCCGGACCTGGTCAGCGCGCTGGTCATCTGCGATATGCGGGCCGCGGCGCTGGGCGCTGCCTCGCAGCGCGAATGGGCCGAGTGGTTCCGCACCTGGCCGGTCCCGTTCGCCACCCTCGCGGACGTCCGCAAGTGGTTCGGTGCGGACGACCCGGTTCTGGAGCGGCCCAGACCGGCCCGCGGCGAGTTCTTCGCCGAGGTGATGGCCGAGCGCGCCGACGGCTGGCGCCCCGTCTTCTCCCGCCGCCAGATGCTCACCGCCCGCGAGACCTGGGTCCGCGACGCCCACTGGGACGAACTCGCCCAGGTCCGGTGCCCCGCCCTCGTCGTCCGCGGCCTCGACGGCGAACTGGGCCGCGCCGAAGCCCAGGAAATGGTCCGCGTACTGCCCCAGGGCTCCTACGCCGAACTCCCCGACGCCGGCCATCTGCTCCCCTGGGAGCACCCCGGCGAATGGCGCCGGGTGATCGAACCGTTCCTGCGGTCGGCCGTCCCGCCACACGGCGGCGGCGACGGAGGCGAGTCGGGGCCATGGCCGGGGCGTGAACCGGAGCCATGAGCCGGGGCGTGAGCCGGGTTCGTGAGTGGGGGCGTGAACCAGGGATGCAGGCCGGGGCCGGAGGCGGGGCGTTGGTCGGGGAGGCGGGGTCGGCCGGTGCGGTCCGGCAAGGCGGTCCGGCAAGGCGGTCCGGCAAGGCGGTCCGGTAAGGCCCCGCCAAGGCGCTCCGGCAAGCCTTCGCCAAGGATCGCGGTGCCGTAGTTGTCCCGCCGTCGGCGAAGGCCCGGCGTGGTGCGCAAGCGCGCGGATGCCGATGACATCGCCTCGGGCGTGTGCCCGGGTACGCGGACCGGAAGAGGGTGGACGGAGACCGTGCACGGCCGGTCAGCGCAAGGTGCGGGTGAAGTCGCCGCGCTGGACGCGGGCGGTCAGGGAGCCCTTGGCGTCCTCGGCGTCCTCGGTGAGCAGTGAGCCGTAGCCGGTGGCCGCCCAGAGGCTGGTGTCGGCGGGGACCTCGAAGTACGGGACCGGGCGGCCGTCCAGACGGTCGGTGAGCACCTCCGGTGCGCGGCGGGCCCGTACGGCGCGCAGGCACGTCTCGCAGGCGGCCACCCGGAGTTCCTCGCGGCGCCCGAGGGGGCGCCAGGGTATGCGGCGGACGGCGGGGCCGTGCAGGGGGTGGAAGAAGCACAGGGGGAGCGGGTCCGGCGCGGCGGAGAGGGCCGCGCGGCCCTCGGCGATCAGCGCGAACACACCGGCCAGATCCGGGATTCCGCGCGCCCGGTCCAGGACCGTACCGGCCGCGGCGTAGGCGTCGAGGGCGCGCTCGATGGCAGCTGGATCGCCCTGCGCGGCGCGCGCCTCCGTACCGAGCCGTACGACCTGTTCCCCCGCGCGGTCGCGGAGTTGGGCCTCGTCGGCCCGGCGGGCGGCGGCGAAGACGGAGCGCGGCAGCGCGAACGGTGTGGACAGATCGCGCATCCGTGAGCGCCGCCGCAGCAGCAGCCCGGCCGCCGCGAGCAGCAGCACCGGGCCGATGGCGAGGGTCAGGAGCCGGGCGAGCGGGGAGGACGACGCATCGGCCTTGGGCGCCGGGGCCCGGAGGCCGGCCGTGGCCTGCTCGTACACCTTGTCGCCGTTGCCCGCCTCGATGATGTCGATCGCGCGGGCGAGCCGCTTGGGCAGCCCCGCGCCCGCCATATCGCGCTGGTGGAAGACCGCGGCGGCGGCCTGCTGTGCATGGTGGGTGTCGGCGGGCCATTCGTGGGCGGCGATGGACGGGGAGAACTCCCCGAGCGTGATGACGATGGACGGGCCGCCGCCCATCCGGTCGTGGATCACCTCGGCGAGCTGCCGGGCGTCGCCGCCCCAGCTGTCGCCCTCGACCAGTGGCACCAGCGCGACACGGATCGGCAGGCCGGAGTGGTGGATCCGGTCGACGAGTTGCTGCCGTTGGCCGGGGTCGACGGCCGAGGAGAGGGAGGGATCGACGTAGACGGGTGAGGTGCGCAGCGCGTCGGCGATCCGCTGTCCCGGGCTCTGCGCGGCCACCCCGGGCGACGCGGCGCAGAACAGCAGGGCGACGGATGCCGCGAGGAGCGCGGCGGCGGTCCGGACGGGACGGCGCGCGCCACCGGACCACGACATACGCCGGCCCGGTTTCCCGCTCACCGAGGAGCGGCGCGCACCACCGGCGGGGAGCGACGGACGCGCGGGGCGGACGGGGCGCGGGCGGAGCACGCCGCGGCGCGCCACGGTGCGGTGTGCCGCGCCGGTCGCGGCCGGGTGGTCCACGGCGGCGGCCGGTAGCGCGGTCGGCGCGGCCCCCTGTGCGGTGGCGAGGGGCGCGGGGTGGCGGCGGGGGTCAGTGGACACCGAAGTACTCCCGGACGGTGCGGGTGAGTTGATCGATTCCGGCGCCGTCGGCCAGTGTGGCCAGCGGCCCGGGAAGGGTGGCGTACGGGACGTACGCGTCGTGCCTGGTACGTGGCGAAGAACCCAGCCGCAGCACCGGACCGGGGACCGCCCGGCATGCCTGGCACACGGGCAACGACCGTGCCCGGCCGCTTCCCGCGGTCCGTATCTGCCGGCGCCCGGAGGCCGCACCGTGCAGGGGGTTGCGATGGCAGATCTGCGCCGCGGCGTCGGGCCGCCGGATCGCGGTCCGTCCGGCACGGGCCAGCACGACCGCGCAGGCGAGGTCGGCGGGCGCGGTATCGGCGTCCATCCGGCCGTCGCTGTCGCCGTCGATCAGCAGCGCGGTGGCGTCCAGGCACTCCCAGGCCCGGCGCCGGGCCTCCGCGGAGAGCGCATCCGCCGGGTCCAGCGCGGCGGTGAGAGCGGCGATCTCCTCCCGGGCGGTGCGCCGCAGCCACGCCGGATCGGGCCGGTCCGGGGCCTCCGGCGTCGCGGCGTCGCCCCGCGCCCCGTCCGCCGCCGCGGACGACTGCCCGGGACGGAGGCGGAGACGGCGGGCGAGCGAGAGCGCCAGCGCCACCAGCGCGAAGACCAGGCCCCCGAGGAAGGCACCGATCAGCAGGCCGGGCCGGAAGTCCCCGGTGAAGAGGCCGGGCAGCGCCTTCTCCTGCACCGGGTCGGTCGCCGGCTCCGGGGGGTACGGCGTGGCCCCCGCCTTGGCGGGCGGGGACTTGGCGACGTAGCCGAGGAACGCGTCCAGCCGGGAGCCGAGCGCGAGGTCGGTGCCGCCGGTGTACGTCTCACGCGGACGTTCGATGAGGTACCCGCCGTTGACCGGGGCGCCGTGGTTGAAGGGGGCGATACTGCCGGTCGCCGGGTCGGCGATCACGATCAGGGCGTCGCGGTGGAGCCGGTCGTGCAGCGCCGCGGCCAGCAGCGCCGGGTTGCCGCCGGACTCGTCGCCCGACGAGGTGGGGACCGCGGCGATCAGCACCGGGACGCGCAGCGAGCCGAGCCGGGCGCGGAGGCGGGCGCGGTCCGCGGCGTCCAGCGCCGACGGGCTCTCGGGGTCGACATAGAGCGGGTCGCGGCGCAGTCCGTCGGCCACCCGGTCGACGCGGGCCCGCATATCGGCGGCCGTCGGGTACGAACCGTCGCCCGAGGTGGTGTCGGTGAAGAGCCGCGACGCGGTGAACGCGATCAGCCCGGACAGCGCGAGAGCGGCCACGGTCAGGGAGATCAGCAGGGCGCGGGGGAACGGGCCGGAAGCGAGGCCCGCCCGCCCCCGCCGCGCGGGCGCGGGCGCCGCGGACGGCGACCGGGGCGGTGACGCCGCCGGCTTCCGCAGGGACACGCCCGGGGCGGCGTCCGGACGGCCGCCGCCCGGCGCGGGGACGGGCGCCGAGAGGGCCCGGCGGACCCGGCGGCGCCGCCACACATGGACCGTCACGAGCAGGGCCGCGAGCGGGATTCCGGTGACCGCGAGACCGGTCACGAAGCTCTGGTTCTCGCGGTCGGTGCGGGTCATGTGCAGTCTCGCCGGCTCGTGCGACCGCGTCGCGCCGTCGTGCCCGGCATCGGCCGCGTCGAGACGCTGACGGGCCTTCCCCGACGTCAGCACGTCGACGAAGTGCCGGAACACCTCGCGGGCCGTGGCGTCGTACGGCAGCTCGTACAGCGTCGCCCGGCGCGCGTCGGTGGCTTCGGGCAGGCTCACGCCGTAGGTCTCCACGGCGGCCAGGCCCGATCGGTCCACCGCGACATACAGACCCGGGCGGCCCAGCCGGTCGTGGACGCCGGCGAGCAGCCCGGCCGGGCTGGCCGTGAGGGAGGAGCCGGGCAGGACGAGCACATACGTCGGAACGCCGACCCGCCGGGCCTGCTCGGCGAATTCGGGTGCGGTCGAGCGGGGAACCTCGCGGGGGAACTGATCGCTGATGTAGACCGGATTCTCCCGCAGCCGGTCGGCGAGATAGGCGGTCTGGGCCCGGTCGTCCGGCGGCGCGGGCGCGGCCTGTCCCGTACCCGCGGCGCACACCACCGTCAGCCAGCCCGCCAGCAGCACCATTCCGGCGCGCAGCACTGCCTTCACCCCGCACCACCCCCCGTTGTCCGTGTCGCTCCATGACGCTACCGCCCCCGCGCCCCGGCCGACGGAGCCTGTGGACAACGTCACGGCGACGCTCGTGCGGTGGCTCCCCGGCAGCGCGGAGGGTGTGGAAAAGGCGGGGCCGGGTCCGTCAGGACCCGGCCCCGCCCGCTTCCGTCGGATGTGTCAGCCCTTGCTGACCGCCTGCAGGATCTCCGGCAGCCGCCGCGCCACCCGGGGCGCGGCCACCCGCAGCCCCAGCTGGGCGATGAGCACTCCGTAAACCGCGCCGACCGGCAGCAGGATCCACAACAGGCCGTGCAGGTCCGCCAGATGCAGCCAGAGGGTCAGCGCCAGCATCGGCGAGCTCAGCAGGCTGCCGACCACGATGCCGCCGAAGAGGCTGAACCAGGCGATGGAGCCCTGCCCCGGAGCGACGTTCTTGTTGCCCTCCGAGGGGATCGAGTACGGGAAGAGCGCCGAGGCGAGCGCCCCGGTGGCCAGCAGCGCGCCCAGCAGGGCCAGCGAGAGCCCGTACACCTCCAGGAAGTCGGACCACGGGCCGATGAAGGCCGCCGTACCGGCCACGACCACCGTGACGAACGGGACCGCCACCAGCGCCAGCGTGAACGCGCGGGCCCGCAGCTCCAGATAGGCGTCCCGCGGTGTGGAGATCGTCGAGGCGACCATCCAGAACGCCGAGGTGTCCTGCCCGAACTGGTTGTACATCTGCATGCCGAGCAGCGCGGACGCCGAGAACGACGTGTAGATGGTGCCGTTGCCCTGGAGGGACGAGACGACCGGCACCATCAGGCCGACGCCGATCGCCATCGCCCAGGCCATCTTCGTCTTCGGGTCGCGCCAGGCGTAGCGCATCATGCGCAGCATGACCGGGCCGGTCCGCCCGCCGGGCAGCAGCCGCGCCAGTCCGCGGTCGCCCGGCTGGGAGCTGCGCCCGCTGTCCTTCCCCGCCGCCTGGAGGGTGGAGGAGTCGGGCGAGGTCATCACGGTCGTCAGCGTCCGTTGCCACCACCACAGCAGCAGCGCCAGCGCCAGCGCGGTCAGCGCGAGACCGGCCACGGCCCGCCCGTACGCGCCCTGGCCCGCGTCCTGTACGGCGCTGATCGCGGAGGCCGGCGGCACCCAGCGCAGCACCTCGCCCACCGGCTCCAGCGCGGACAGGCCGTCCGGGCGGCCCAGCTTCGTCGCGGCGATGTTGACGCCCTGGGCGCCGATCGCGATGAACAGACCGCCCAGTACGGCGAGATCACGGCCGCGGCGGCTGGTCAGCAGCCGCACCGACGCGGTGGCGACGGCGCGCGCCAGCGAGACACACACCAGCACCACCAGGATGGCGGCGAGTACGCCGACGACCGCGGCGACCGGACCGTCGGCGACCGCGATCACCGAGCCGGTCACCAGCGCCACGGTGAAGACCGGTCCGATGCCGATGAGCGACGCGGTCAGCAGCGAGACGATCAGCGAGCGCGGCCGCAGCGGCAGCATGACCAGCCGGGTCGGGTCGAGGGTCTCGTCGCCGGTGGGGAAGAACAGCGGCATCACCGCCCAGCCCAGCGTGACGATCCCGGTGAGCAGCACGGCCAGCGAGCCGATGTGCGCATTGCCGCGCAACGCGATCAGCCCGGCCATGGCACCGGCCGCGAAGAGCAGGCCGACGACGACCGACGCCACGTAGGCGAGGGTGCGCCCCGTCGACTGGCGCAGCCCGTTGCGCAGCAGGGACAGTTTCAGCCGTACGAAGACCGGGGTCAGCGACGGCGCGGCGGCCGGGGGCGCGGCCGGGGCGGCGGATCGGGTACTCATCGGGCGCCGCCGCCCAGCCAGTCCAGGTTCTGCCCGGCGCCGCGGCCCTGCGCGCCGACGAGTTCGAGGAACGCGTTCTGGAGCGAGGGCGCGTCGCCGCGCACCTGCGCGATCGGGCCGTCGGCACGGATCCGCCCGCCGGCCATCACCGCGACCCAGTCGCAGAGCGATTCGACCAGTTCCATCACATGGCTGGAGAAGATCACGGTCGCGCCGGAGCCGGTGTAGCGCTCCAGGACGCCGCGGATGGTCTGCGCCGACACCGGGTCGACGCCCTCGAAGGGCTCGTCGAGGAAGAGGATCTCGGGGTTGTGCAGCAGCGCGGCGGCCAGCCCGATCTTCTTGCGCATACCGGTGGAGTAGTCCACGACCAGCTTGTTCTGGGAGCCGGCCAGGTCCAGCACGTCCAGCAGCTGACCGGCCCGCTTGTCGACCTCGTCGCCGGGCAGCCCGCGCAACCGCCCCATGTAGCCCAGGAGTTCGCGGCCCGAGAGCCGTTCGAAGAGCCGCAGCCCCTCCGGCAGTACGCCGATCCGGGACTTGACGGCCACCGGGTCACGCCAGACGTCGTGCCCGCCGATCTCCACCACTCCGGCATCCGGCCGCAGCAGCCCCGTCACCATGGACAGCGTGGTGGTCTTGCCCGCGCCGTTGGGGCCGACCAGCCCGATGAAACGGCCCGCGGGCAGCGTCAGATCGATGCCGTTGACGGCGATCTGGTCGCCGAACTTCTTCCACAGCCCCTGGATGCGTACCGCGGGCGGACCGGCCGCGGCCCCGCCGCCGGCCGCCGTCGCGCCCCCCTGAACGGCGTCCCCCCTAGACGCTCCCTGCGGCTCACCCTGGGAAGTGGCCGCCCCGTTCTCCGGCGGTGCCGACTCGCTCCGCTGACCTATGTGCTCCGGCTCGTTTGCCACCGGTCCTGCCCTTCGACGTCCCCGCAGGGGCGGTCGTGCCCCCGTCAAGCGCCCACAATACGTGCAATGTCCTTACAAGGTGCCGGGTGGCGGGTACCCGTGACGGCGTGCGGCAGCGGGTCGGAGAGGGTGCGGACGCGGGCGGGTGGACGGCGGACGGCGGGCGGATCAGGCGCCGCGGGCAGCCGCCGCGTCCCGCCCGCAGGCGTAGGCGAGGGGGCTGATCAGATCGTCCGCGTCCGGCAGCCAGCGGTTGGTGGCGGTCGGGCGGCGCGCCCACTGCACCGAGCCGTACGGTCCCACCCGGGTCGGCGGCGCGGCGATGTACTCGCCCTCGCCGCGGCACACCAGGTCGAGGCCGGCCGGCGACCAGCCCAGACCCCGCAGCCGGTCCGGCACCTTGGCCGCCGCACCGGGCAGTACGAGGAAGAGCATCCGGCGGCCGGGGGTGCGGGTGACGGGGCCGAGCGGCAGGCCCAGCCGCTCCATCCGGGCCAGCGCCAGGCAGCCCGCGGTCTCCGGTACGTCGACCGCCTCGAACGTCCGGCCCGTCGGCAGCAGGATCGACGCGCCCGGCTGCTTGGTCCACATCCGGCGCACCGCGCTCGCGCTGCCGCTGGCCTGGCCCGTCCAGCCGGGCGCGGTGGGGTGTGCGCCGGGCGCGGTGCAACCGGCATCGGCGCACGAACAGCGGGGCGCTCCGCTGTCGTGCTCCAGCCATGCGCCGGGGAATACGTCCCAGTGCCGCTCTTCCGCGTAACGCACCGCAGCGTCGAGCAGTTGCTCGTCCCGCTGCCGTGGGAGCTGTGTGACTGCTGTGACTCCGATGGTCTCTTCCATGCAGGGGTCAACTTTGGCTGTCACCAAGGGTTACGGCCTGCCCGAAGCTGCCCCGGCGCATCGTTCTCGCACGTAGGGCGCATGGGTGCATCGGCGGGGGCGCGTATGCGGACGTGGTCCGGGGAGCGGGTAGCCACCTGCGTGACGGGCGGAGAGGCCGCCCGACGGCAGCCCCCGGTGCACCGGCAGTCCCGGGCACGGCGGCGCCGCGATCTGTACGTGGGCACCGCGCGCCATTCTCATCCCGCAGGTCAACTCCTGGGACCCGGATACGGGTCCGGATACGGGCCGGCTTCGCACGAGGATGCAAAGGGTACCGCCCAAACCGCTCGTTTTCCGTCTATCCCTTGCATCCCTTGCAAAGTGCGTATCGCTCGTATCACTCGTATTCAGGATGTCCCGGAAGTCTCGGGTATCCGGGATATCTGTGGGGAATTGATCGCAGGGAACGGCGTTCGACGGTGAACGCGCCGCAGTAACAGGGGGTACAAGCATGGCCGCCAGGCCACTCGTCGCGCGGCAGCCCAATGAGCGGCTGCAAGCGCTGATCCAGGAAGCCGCGTGCTCCAACGCCGGGCTCGCCCGCCGCGTCAACATGTGCGGCGCGGAGCACGGCCTCGACCTGCGGTACGACAAGACCTCCGTGGCCCGGTGGCTGCGCGGACAGCAGCCGCGCGGCCGCGCCCCGGCCGTCATCGCGGAGGCGCTGGGCCGCAAACTGGGCCGCACGGTCACCATCGACGAGATCGGGATGGCCGACGGCAAGAACCTCGCGTCCGGGGTGGGGCTCCAGTTCTCCCCGACCGTTCTCGGCGCGATCGAGCAGGTCTGCGAGCTGTGGCGCAGCGATGTCGGGCGCCGCGATTTCCTGAGCGGTTCGACGGTGGCGGCCTCGGCGCTGGTGGAGCCGAGCCGCGACTGGCTGATCACCGGCGCCGATTCGCAGGTCGCCCGGAACGCGGGGGCCCGGGTCGGCCTTTCGGACGTCGCGGCCGTCCGCGCCATGACCTCGGCGCTCGGCGAGCTGGACCACCGCTTCGGCGCCGGCCACGTCCGGCCGGTCGTCGTGCACTACCTCAACAGCGTCGTCTCGGGGCTGCTGGCGGGCTCGTACCGCGAATCCGTAGGCCGCGAACTGTTCGCGGCGGTGGCGCGGTTGACGGAGCTGGGCGGCTACATGGCCGTCGACACCGGTCAGCCCGGCCTCGCGCAGCGCTACTACATCCAGGCGCTGCGGCTGGCCCAAGCGGCCGGCGACCGCGGCTACGGCGGCTACGTACTGGCCGCGAGCATGAGCCATCTCGCCGCCTCGCTCGGCAATCCGCGGGAGATCGCCCAGCTCGCCCGCGCCGCACAGGAGGGCGCCCGCGGCCAGGTCACCCCGCGGGTGGAGGCGATGTTCTTCGCGGCGGAGGCGCGCGGACACGCGCTGCTGGGTGACGGCCGCGCCTTCCAGACGGTGGCCGGCCGGGCCGTCGCCGCGCTGGAGCGCGCCGAGGCGGCGTCCGAAGCGGGCGACGACCCGGCCTGGATCAGCCACTTCGACCAGGCGTACCTGGCCGATGAACTCGCCCACTGCCACCGGGACCTGGGACAGCCGGGTCCGGCCGGCCAGCGTGCGCAGGAGGCGCTCGACGGGCATCCGGAGGGCCGGGTGCGGCGCCGCGCCATCGATCTGGTGCTGCTGGCCGGGGCCCAGGCGCAGCAGCGCGAGATCGAGCAAGCCTGCTATACGGGCACGCAGGCGGTGGAACTGCTGAGCGGACTGCGCTCGGACCGCGGCGCGGAGTACGTGGAGGACCTCCAGCTGCGGCTCGAACCGTACCGGGACGAACCGGTGGTACGGGAATTCAGCGCCCGGATGGAGCTGAAGGCCGTCGCGGCGGCCTAGCGGACTTCTGTCGGTCTCCGCGGCGTCGCGGTGCCTGGCACGCCCTCGCCCGGCTGCTGCCGGGAGGTACCCCCACGCGGCGTTGCCGGGATGTCCCCATGGCTCCGCTGTGAAGGCATCCCGGCGACTTGCGATCGCACGCACCAGGCACCGCTCCTTCCGCCACGGAGATCCGTCAGAAGCCCCCAGCCGTTCCGCCCGAGGAATGCGGGCACAGGGGCGGCGAAGGGAAGCGGTCCGGAGAAGCCCGCGGGGCCGGCCGGGGACAGGACGGCGTGCCGGGGATATTCGGTGATGCCGGGGATATCGGTGGATGGCGGGGATGGCGGGGATGGTGGGGAGTTGGCCGTCCGCGGCGGGCGGACCGGAGGCCCGGGTCCGCCCGCCGCCCCTTGGGGAGGGCGGGGGTGGTGACCAGGCGACATGGTCGAACGCCGCTGCGAACCGGTAGCGTGAGCCGACGATTCCGTAGGTCTGCGCGATGGTAGGAGTCCCGGTGAGGCAGAGCGGACAGGGCCAGGACCCGCAGAATTCTGCGGCCGGCCCCGCACGAGAGGGCCGTGTGCTGCCCGCCCATGGCGAGCCGTGGGCGCCCGACCACCAGGCCGCTCCGCCACCCGGCCAGCCGTGGGGCCAGCCCTGGGGACCCGGTCAGCACTCCGGCGGTCAGCCCGGTGGCCAGACCGCCCAGCAGCCCGGCGGCCAGCAGCCAGGCGCTCAGCCGTACGGCCAGGCTCCGGCCCAGGGGCAGCCGCCCGTCCAGGGACAGCCTCCCCACCAGGGGCAGTTCTCCCCTCAGGGGGAGCCTTCCCACCAGATACCGGGGCAGGGACAGGGACAGGGGCAGGGACAGCCCTACGGCCAGGCCCCCATGCCGCAGCAGCCCTTCGCACCGCAGCAGTCCTTCTCCCCGCAGCCGCTCCCGCCGCAACAGCCGTTCCCGCCGCAGGGCGGGGCGTTCCCGCCGGCCCAGGGGCAGCCGCCGGTGCCGCCCATGCCGCCGCCGTCGATGGCGCAGCAGGCGCCCCCGCCCGCCGCGGACGCCGAGGCGACGGCCCTCCTGCCCCCCATCGCCGCGCACGACGGCCCCGGTGCCCCCGGCGCGCTGCCGCCCGAGGGCCAGTCGTACGGCGGGCAGCAGAACTTCGCCCAGCAGCAGAGCTACGGACATCAGCAGAACTTCGCCCAGCAGCACGGGCAGCAGACGTACGGTCAGCAGCTTCCCCAGCACCAGCCGCAGGCGTACGGGCAGCAGCCGCCGCAGGCCGCCTCCGGGCAGCTCGTACCGGCGACCCCGCAGCCCGGTGCGCCGCTGCCGCCCGCGGTGAGCGACGCGGAGGAGACCGCGCTGATACCGCCCATCGGCGCGCAGCCGGGCGGACCGGGCGCCGCGCCGCTGCCCGGGGCGCACGCGCGGCCCGAGACGCCCGGCGAGTCCACCACGATGCTGCGCCGCGTCAAACCGCAGCAGGGCCCGCCCCCGGGGCAGTCCCAGCCGCTCGCCGCGGGCGCGGTGGACGGTTCGGCGCCCACTCAGCTGATCCCCCCGATCGGCCCGGGTACGCCGCCCCCGCCGGGCGGGGGCCCGACCCCGCCGCCCGGCGCACCGTTCGGGAGCCGCCCCGGCGCGCCCGAGGAGCGGCCTACGCCCGCCGAGTTCGACGGGCTGTTCCGCAGCGGGCCGGGTACGCCGGGACCGGCCGCGACCCCGGATTCCACCGCGCAGCTGCCGCGTTTCGAGGAGCCGGGCCGGCCGCCGTTCGGCCGGCCGGGCCACGGGCAGCAGCCGGTCCCGCCGCAGGGCGGTGGCCATGAGCCGCAGGCGTCGTACGACGACGGCCACGACGGGCGGCGCCGCAAACCGGCGCCCGCCCTGGTCATCGGCATCGTCGTGGTCGCGCTGGCCGGGGTGGGGCTCGGCGTCGGCTGGGCGCTGAGCGGCGGCAGCGGCGACGACACCGCGAAGAAGCCGGACGCCGGTACGAGCGAGGAGAAGCCGGCGCAGAAGGCGAAGGACAAGCCGCCGGCGCAGTCCGCCGGCGATCCGGCCGAGGCGCAGGCCAAGGGCCTGGAGGCGTTGCTCGGCGACAGCAACAGCAGCCGCTCCGCCGTGGTCAACGCCGTCAAGAACATCAAGAGCTGCGACAACCTCGACGGTGCGGCCAAGGACCTGCGGTCCGCGGCCGGGCAGCGCAACGATCTGGTGAACCGGCTGAAGCAGCTGCCCGTCGACAAGATCCCGGGCAACGACCAGCTGACCGCGGCGCTGACCACGGCATGGCAGTCGTCCGCGGCGGCGGACGACCACTACGCGGCCTGGGCCGACCAGGTCGGCGGCGACAAGGGCTGCCACAAGGGCAAGGCCCGCGGCACCGAGCGCGCCGTCCAGGGCAACACCGCCAGCGGCGAGGCGACCAAGGCCAAGCAGCAGGCGGCGAAGATCTGGAACCCGATCGCCCAGAAGTACGGTCTGACGGAGCGCCGCCCCGAGCAGCTCTGAGCGGCGGCCGGGCGGTCGGCGAGGGGGCCGGACGGTTCCGGGCGGCGGGCGGATCCCCGGCCCGCGGCTCCCGGCCCCGGCCGCCCCGGTCATCCGCGGCCGGTCCCGTACCTCCTCAGCCGCCCGTGCGGCGTCGCTCCAGCGTCGTCGTGACGTTCACGAAGCCGTCCTGGGCGGCGACCACCCGGCCGTCCCGGACGGTCTGGTAGGTCACCATCGCGTTGACGATGCGCGGGAAGTCCCGTACCGCCAGCATGTCGGCGGCGCGCCAGCGCAGCTTCGGGGTCAGGCCGCCGGTGTCGATGGCCCGGCCGCCGCGGTCCAGCGCGGTCTGGAGGGCGTGCGAGGTGATGTCCTCGACGCCCTCGTCGTCGAGCTGCCGGACGAGGGCGTGCAGCGCGGTGTAGGCGATCCAGGTCGTCTGGACGCCCTGGTCGGCCGGGTCGATGCGGTTGTCGCCGAACGCGAAATCGGTGATGACCTTGCGCATCGGCTTCCAGCGGGCGTCGCTCGCGACCGGGTACCAGCCGGTGAGATAGGCGCCCTCCAGCGGCCCCGACCGGCCGCCCGTACGGTTCACCAGCGACTGGTCCACGCTGCCCTGGACGGAGGAGATCCGCACCTTGGCGCGGTCGTCCCGGAGCCGCCGGAAGGAGTCGAAGAAGGCGTCCGTGTGGTCGCCGAGCGAGGCGGTCACACAGCCGCCCGCCGCCGTCCCGCCCGCCGCCGCGCGTACGCCGTCCAGCGTGCGCGTCACCGCGTCCGCGTAGTCGGTGCCGTCCTCGGGCGCCCGGATGTCCTTCGCCGGGTCCCGGCCGCCGCTCTCCAGACCGGAGTTGAGCAGCTCGGGCATCCGGTCGCCCTGGAGGGTGTCCGGCCGCACCAGCGCGACGCGCTTGCAGGCGGCCGCCAGCTGCCGTCCGTTCCCGGCGAGCAACGACGCCTGGCCGCCGTTGACGGGGTAGGAGAGCGGGCTGGCGAACTCCTCGTCGGAGGCGCCGTAGCCGCCGATGAAGGGGATGCCCTTGGCTTCGAGCGGCGAGATGAACGAGCGGCCGAACTGGCTGTACGACCCGACGACGGCGACGGCCCCTTCGTCCACCGCGCGCTGCGCGCACCGGGCGGCGGCCACCGAGTCGTTGCGCTCGTTGCAGGTCAGGATGGTCAGCGGGTGCCCGGCGAGACCGCCCCGGGAGTTGACCCACCGGGCGTATGCCTGCGCCATGGCGGGCATTCCCGGCATATTGGTCGCCTTGGTGCCCTCCGGCGCCCAGGTCATCACCGTGACCGGCGACTTGTCCCCGGAGTCGCCCGAGGCCCAGGGGAGGGCGCCGCAGCCCGTCACCAGCGACGCGACGGCCGCCGCACACGCCACCGCCGAAGCGGTCGCGGGCGGGAAGGGGCGGGGGAAGGTACGGCGCCGTCCGGTCATGCTCAGGAAGATTCCGCGCCGCTCGAAACGGATGAGTGAAGACGGGTCAACGGAGAGTGACACGGTCGTGAACTCCGGGGGCCCGCCGCAGCCCATCGGCGGGGAACGTACGATCGAACACTGTGCAAGGTTCGGAGAAGTCTTCCCGTCGCGGGCGCCGCTCGACCACCATGGGCGGTATGCCACTCAAAGACATGCCGTGGTGGCGCTGGCGCAGCAATGTGCGCTCCGCGCTGCACATGCTCTCCGACCCCGCCTTCCAGCAGGAAGCCTGGCTGGCCGGTCTCCCCGGGTACGGAGACGTGACCGACGCGGTCTACCGCCTCGTCGAGGACACCTGGCTGGACAACTGGTCCGCCGACAAATACATCGGCACGGTCTTCCGGGACACCCAGGAAGCGGCCCTGGTCGACCTCGCCGTGCTGCGGGTGCTGCGCATCATGCACCAGGTGGGCGCGGATGCCCCGGTCGCCGCCTACGTCGGGCACCACGCCTGGCCGGAGGCCGTACGGGCGGCCCGGGAGGCGCATGTGCGGCTGGCGGTGGCGGACGGCGAGGACCCGGACGTGCCGCCGCATTCGCTGGAGGTCCTGGCCATCATGACGCGCAGGGCGGACTCCCCGGCCTGACCGGTCCCACAGGTGTGCGACCCTATGAGGTCATGAGCGAGTCGCAGTCCCCCCAGCCCGGTCGGCCCGACCAGTACGTCCTGACGCTGTCCTGCCCGGACAAGCAGGGGATCGTGCATGCGGTGTCCAGCTACCTCTTCATCACCGGCTGCAACATCGAGGACAGCCAGCAGTTCGGCGATCACGACACCGGCCTGTTCTTCATGCGGGTCCACTTCAGCGCGGACGCCGCGGCGAGCGTCGAGAACCTGCGGGCCGGCTTCGCCGCGGTGGGCGACTCCTTCCACATGGACTGGCAGATCCACCGGGCCGACGAGAAGATGCGCATCATCCTGATGGTGTCCAAGTTCGGGCACTGCCTCAACGATCTGCTCTTCCGCTCCCGGATCGGCGCGCTGCCGGTGGAGATCGCGGCCGTGGTCTCCAACCACACGGACTTCGCCGAGCTCGTCGGCTCGTACGGCATCCCGTTCCACCACGTACCGGTGCGCCGCGACACCAAGGCCGCGGCCGAGGCGGAGCTGCTGGAACTGGTCCGCAAGGAGAACGTCGAGCTGGTGGTGCTCGCCCGCTATATGCAGGTGCTGTCCGACGATCTCTGCAAGGCGCTGTCCGGCCGGATCATCAACATCCACCACTCCTTCCTCCCGAGCTTCAAGGGCGCCAAGCCGTACCACCAGGCGCACGCCCGCGGTGTGAAGCTCATCGGGGCCACCGCCCACTACGTGACGGCCGATCTCGACGAGGGCCCGATCATCGAGCAGGAGGTCGAGCGGGTCGGCCACGGCGTCACGCCGGACCAGCTCGTGGCGATCGGCCGCGATGTGGAGTGCCAGGCGCTGGCGCGCGCCGTGAAGTGGCACAGCGAGCGCCGGGTGCTGCTGAACGGCAGCCGCACGGTCGTCTTCGCGTAGCCCGTAGCCCGTAGCCCGTAGCCCGTAGCCCGCGCCCGTAGTCCGCAGCCCGTCCGGCTTCGCGCGGGCCGGCCCGGTCCGTCCTCCGACCGGCCCGGCCGTCCCGCCCGCAGGTGCCGGTCAGAGGCGGGACAGGGAGGCGGCCGCGAAGAGGACCTCGCGGATCGCCTCGCGTTCACCGTGCTGGCCCGCGGCGGCCTCGTCCGGTGCGACATGACCGGCGGCCAGCTGGCAGAACTCGGCGCTGTCCAGCGCGATATGCGCGACGGTGAGCTCCCGCGTGCCGAGGGCGGCCGGGGAGTCCAGGGCTATGAACCAGTCACCGCCGCCGTTGCCCTCGACCTCCAGATGGAGCGTACGGCCCGGGGTGCCCGCCTCGACCAGCCGCCGTGGCGGCGAGGCCAGCCCGGCCCGGCGCCGGTGGGCCAGCGCACGGGGCAGCAGCCGGGCGGCGAGATCGACCAGCCGGTGCAGATGCCCGGAGACCGGGGGTTCGTACGGATAGTCCACCGCGTCCGCGATGTCTCCGGCGTGTACCCAGCACTCGAAGGCGCGGTCCAGGAACGCGTCGCGCACGGGAAGGCCGAAATGGCCGTACGGTACGGCGGTTTCGGCCACCTGGGCGCCGCCGAACGACGCCGTCCTTATCAGCGTGTGACTCTGCTCGCGCCACGGGCCGTGGGCGGCCGACGGGCGGTGCTCGCCGTGCGCCGTCCGCCAGAACGCCTCGGTGCGGACGGTCGGCCCACGGTTGTCCGGCGGGACGGCGCCGAGCGGGTCGGCCAGCCCGAGCGAGGCGGCGACCATGCCGTCCACCGCCGTCAGATGCCCGATGACACCGGCCACGGTCGTCTCGCGCTCGACCGGCCGGTCGCCCTCGAACCAGCGCAGCCGCACCGGTGCGCGCCACTCGGCCTGGCCCATATCGCGGAGCAGCGCGTCGAGTTTGGCGGTCTCGGCGTCGTACGGAGTCGCCCACTCGGGCACCGGGATACGGGCCGGACGGCGGCCGAGGCAGCCCGCCAGGACGCGGGAGCGCAGCAGCGGATCGAGGTCCAGGCTGTCGGCGGGGTGCAGCAGGCCGACGGCGTCGCGCAGCCGCAGCGCCTCGTCCGCGCAGGAGGCGCAGTCGGTGAGATGCGCCTCGACGAGGGCCGTCTCCTCGGCGGAGCAGGCGGCCAGCGCCCAGGCGCCGAGCAGCGACTTGAGGACCCGGTGCGGCGGCGCGGCGGACCCGGCGGGCGTGCCCGGGACCGGGAACGGGAGGGGCGCCGGGGCGGGCTCGGGCGGGGATCCGGACGGCAGCGCGGGCGCGTGCCCGAAGCCGGTCCGGGTGGGGCCGCTCACCGGGCCGGGGGCGGGTGCGACGTCGGGCAGCGGGCCGTGGTCCTCGGCGGCGGAACGCGGTGCCGGTATCCGCGGCAGGCCGAAGGGCACGCCGGGCACAGCGTCACCCTGAGGTCCTTGCGGTCCCTGCGGCTCTTGCGGGTTCTGCGGTCCACGCGGGCCGTGCCGGTCGGGCCGCGGACCGGGGCGGCCCTCGTGGTCCTCCGGATCGTGCGGTTCCCCGGTGCCGTCGTAACCGCCGTACTCGTCCGGGCCGTTCACCACGGCCGTCCGTGGTCCGTGCCGGGCGGCGGGCTCATCCCCGGGCCCGCGTGCGGGGTGTGCGGCCGGGGGCCGAGGGGAGTGTGCGGCGGCTGGGACGCGGGGGACGGCGCGGACGGGGAGTGCGGGGGACGGGCGGAGCGGGATGCGACGGGCGGCGGGGACTGGTGGTTGTGGGCGGTGGACAGGAGTTGCAGGCCCAGGCGGAGCCGGCGGCGCGCCTCGTCCTCCGTGACGCCGAGGTCGGCGGCGGTCTGGCGGTAGTCCCGCCGCTGGAAATACGCGAGTTCCAGCGCGGCGCGCAGCGGTGCGGGCATGGACGTGACGATGTAGTCGGCGCGGGCGGCGGTGGACGCCTCGCGGATCTTCCGCTCCATCTCGGCGGGCGCCGGGGCGTCGGGACCGCTGTCGCGCGCCGAGTCGGCCTCGGTCTGCCGCAGCCGCTGGACGGCCTGGTGGCGGGTGAGGGCGGCGACCCAGGAGCGCAGCGAGCCCTGCTTGGGGTCGTAGGAGTCCGGGTGCTCCCAGATGTAGCCGAACACCTCGCGGGTGATGCGGTCGGCCGCGTCCTCGTCGTCCAGGACGCGGTGCGCCAGGCTGTGCACGAGCGAGGCGAAGCGGTCGTAGAGCTCGCCGAGCGCGGCCGCCTCGCCACGGGCCAGCCGCTGCTGCATCCGCCTGTCCCAGCGGGGTGGTGCGTCGTTTCCCATCGGACCCCCATCCATGCCCGTCGCCGCCGTGCTCACACATCTGCCGGTACCCGTGCCCGGATCTGTGCTCACGATCACACGGTCCGCCGTGTCATCGAATGTAGTGCGCGGGTCCGACAACGCATGCCCCTTCGCGCAAACGGTGCCCGCGGGAGTACGCGGGCGGTGACGAGGCGGCGGAGGTGCATCATTTCGTGGTGGTAATGCCCGATTGGGGCGGATCGAAGCGCAGCGAAGTGGATCGTTCGTGCCCGTATCGGGCGATGTGTTATCCGTGTGTGACCGGATCCGTGGGAATGGGGGCCTCTTCATGGGCATAGTTGGGTGGGAACGGCCTCTTGCGCTAAGGATTCGAAAGAGTTTCAGGGGAGCGAGGCCGGGCACTCGTGCCGGGGAAGGATGACTTCCCGGTACATCTGGGGAGCATCCAGCACGAAAGCGAGCGAAAGGCTTCGAGCGCGTGTCATTGAAGGTGGCGGAGGACGCACAGGGCGCATGGGCCGTACTCCAGGTCTCCGGTGAAATGGACCTGGTCACCTCGCCCGCGGTGCGCCAGCATGTGCACGACGCGGTGGCGGACGGCCGGCGCAGCATCGTGCTCGATCTCTCCGAGGTGCTGTTCTGCGATTCGAGCGGCGTCGGAGTGCTGATCGCCGCGCGCCGGTTGATGCGCTCCTGCCAGGGGCGGCTGCGGCTGATCCTCCCCGCGCAGGGGGCCGTCGACGGTTCGCACGTCAACCGTGTGCTGGCGGCGCTCGGCGTCCGCCGGCTCTTCGAGGTCTACCCCGACCTGCACACGGCCGTCGACGAGGGGGCCGCACCGCTGACGGCCTGACGCGGTCGCGGCCCGCGCCGTTGACGGCCCGGCCCGTTCATGGCCCGTACCGCCGGCGGCCCGACCCGTTCACCGCCCGGCCGTTGTCGGTCGCTCTCGTTCTCCGGGCGTCCCGTTCCGGGTCCGATCCGGTCGGGTCCGGCCCCGGGGACCCCGGCCGCCCGCCGCTGATTCACTCCGGCGCGTGAGATTCCGCCGCCCCGTTCGCCCGGCCCCGTACGGGAATTCCGCCCGTACGAGGAAGCCGCCGCCGGGCGTATGACGCGCTGCCCGCGTTCCGCGCGGGCTCCGAATACGTTCGCGCGGCCCCACCGGACGAGGGCCGCCGCGTGGTGCACGCGACGGCCGTTGGGGGTCCGCTCCGACAGCCCCAGGGGGTCGTCCCGGAGGTCCGTCAGAAGCCCCCTAGCGTGTGGCGCCGCGGCGGAAGACCGCCCGCGCCCACAGGTAGCCGACCAGGGTGAGGCCGGCGCACCAGGCGACGGCGATGAGCGCGCTGTCGCCGATCGCGGTGCCCGTCAGCAGGCCCCGCAGGGTCTCGATGACCGGGGTGAAGGGCTGGTACTCGGCGAACCAGCGGAGCCCGGTCGGCATGGACTCCGGGGGGACGATGGCGCTGCCGAGGAAGGGGAGGAACGTCAGCGGCATGGGGATGTTGCTGGCGGTCTCGGGGGTCTTGGCCACCAGGCCGATCGCGGCCGACAGCCAGGTGAGGGCCAGGGTCAGCAGGGCGAGGAGGCCGATGGCCGCGAGCCACTCGACGGGCGTGGCGTCGGGCCGGAAGCCCATGAGGAGCGCGACGCCGATGACGAACGCGATGCTGACCATCGTCTGTATCACGCCGCCGACGACATGCCCGGTCAGGAAGGAGGCGCGGGAGATCGCCATGGTGCGGAACCGGTTGACGATGCCTTCGGTCTTGTCGACGCAGACGCCGACCGCGATGGACACGGCCCCCGAGGTCGCGGCCATCAGGATGATGCCGGGGGCGACGTAGTCGATATAGCCCGCACCGCCCTTGGCCGCCCCGCCGATACCGGTCCCCAGGGCGCCGCCGAAGACGTAGTTGAACAGCAGCAGCATCAGGACGGGCATCGCGACGACCGAGACCGTCATCGAGGGGTAGCGCAGCGCGTGCTTCAGATTGCGCCGCAGCATCGTCGCCGAATCGCTGACGGCGTAGGACAGGGTGGTCATCGCGCGTTCTCCTTCGACGAGTTCGACGAGTTCGATGTGCTGGGTGAACCGGCCGGGTGGCCGGGCCGGGGCTGCCCGGTCAGGGTGAGGAAGACGTCGTCGAGATCGGGGGTGTGCACGGTGAGCGACTCGGCCCGGACCGACGCGGCGTCGAGGGCGTCGAGGACGGCGCGCAGGGCGGGGATGCTGCCGTCGCCGGGGAGGTGCAGGGCGAGCGCCTCACTGTCGCGGGTGCCGGCGCCGAAGAGCGCGGCGGCCGCCGCGAGCCCGTCCGCGTCGGCGAACTGGAGGCGGACGTGGCTGCCGGGGATACGCCGCTTCAGCTCTTCCGCGGTGCCTTCGGCGACCAGCTTCCCGTGGTCCAGGACGGCGATGCGGTCGGCGAGCTGGTCGGCCTCCTCCAGGTACTGGGTCGTCAGGAAGATCGTGACGCCGTCGTCGGTGACCAGGCCGCGGATGATCTCCCACATGGTGCGGCGGCTGCGCGGATCGAGACCGGTGGTCGGCTCGTCGAGGAAGATGACGCGCGGATCGCCGACCAGGGTCATCGCGAGGTCGAGCTTGCGCCGCATCCCGCCGGAGAAGGTGACGACGGGCTTGGCCGCCACCTCGGTCAGCTCGAAGCGGCGCAGCAGGTCGGTGGCGCGCCGCCGGCCTTCGCGGCGGTCCAGATGGTGCAGGTCCGCCATGAGGAGCAGGTTCTCCCTGGCGGTGAGCAGGTTGTCCACCGCCGAGAACTGGCCGGTGACGCCGATCGCGGCGCGGACGGCATCGGCGTCCCGGGTGACGTCGTGGCCCGCGACGCGCGCCTCGCCGGCGGTCGCGGGGATGAGCGTGGAGAGGATCTGCACGGTGGTGGTCTTGCCCGCGCCGTTGGGCCCGAGCAGGGCGAAGACGGTGCCCTCGGGGATGCGCAGGTCGATGCCGTCGAGGACCACCTTGTCGCCGTAGGACTTGGCCAGCCCGGTGGCGGTGATCGCCGGGGGACGGGTGGCCGTGGCGGCTGCGGTCGGTGTGGTCGGGCCGGTCGTGACGGTCATGGCGGTCGTGTCTCTTCCCTGTCTCTGCGGTGGTGTGGCCGGTCAGGAGCGGTGGATCACGATGTCGCCGAGCCCGGTGCGGGCGCGTACCTCGACGGTCTCGTCGGACCTTTCGGGGCCCTCGGACGGGTCGAGGGTGTTGCGCACACCGCCGAGGCGGGTGTGTACGTCGAGCCAGGCGGCGCTGGACTCCCGGATGCCGACCTCCAGATCACCGACGGCGGTCTGCAGCACGATCTGGCCGCGCGCCACTTCGCCGATCCGGATGCCGCCGTTGGCGGCCTTGGCGTCGACCCCGGCGTGCGCGACGCCGACGGAGATCCGGCCGTTGGCGGCGTTCACCCGCAGCTCGCCGGTGACCTCGCCGAGCGTGGTCTCGCCGTTGCTGTTCTTGACCGTCGCCGCACCCGCGAACAGACCCGCGTCGATCCGGCCCGATCCGGTGATCTCGGCGTCCCCCGCCGCGTGGTCCAGGCGGATGTCGCCGTGATCGGTCTTCAGATACACGGCCGCCGCCGCGTCGACTTGGATGTCACCGACCGAGGTCTTGAGCCGGCAGCTCCCGAGGCGGCCCGCGCAGATGAAGTCCCCGATGGGCGAGGTGCCCTGGACGTCCGAGCCGGCCGGCAGCTCGATGCGCACGTCCAGCGATCCGTTCCGGCCGAACGGGGAGCGCTTCTTGGGCCCCTTGACCACCAAGGTGCCGTCCGAGCAGGTGACTTTGGTCTGCTGCGCGGCCCGCACGTCGGCGTCCGCGGTGTCGTCGGTCGGCAGGACCTCGACGACCGTGTCCGTGCGGCTGCCCGCGGTGATGCGGGCGGTCCCGATCTCGAATTCGAGGGTGACGGAGATCGGTTCGGGGGTGTCGAAAGCAGGCATGGCTGTCCCGTCCTCATGGCTGTGGTGTGTGTTCCCGCCGGTCGGGCGGGTGAAGGAGCGAAGGGAGTGAAGGGGGCGATGGGGGTGAAGGGGAGGCGGTGCGCGGTACGCCGGGGCCGGCTAGCGGACCCACCCCGTGAAGCCCTGCCGGCCCCCGTGGCGGCTGCGGCCCGTGGGGCGGTCGCGCCCGTCCGGTTCCAGAGCGGTGGCGACGGCCCGGACCAGCCAGGCGTTGACCGACAGCCCTTCCTGCCCCGCGGCGTCCTCGACCCGGGTCTTGAGGTGGGCGGGAAGGCGGAAGTTGATCCGCGCCGTACCGCCCTCGTCGCCCTCCGCGGGGGCGGGCGGCGCGGACGCCCGTACGCCGCTCGGCGCGCTCTCGCGCTCCCCGGCCGGCTGGTACGGCTCCGAAGCCGGTGGCGGGGTCACCGCGAACTCGGGGTCGAGGCCGCGCAGCCGTACGTCGACCGAGCCCGGCGCCAGGTCGCGGGTGACTTCGCCCATCGCGGCGGAGAGGACGTTCAGCAGGGTGAGCCGGGCGGCCGACTCCAGGGGGGCGGTGAGCCGTTCGGCCAGTGCGCGGGCTTCGTCGCCGCCGGCGTCCGCGGCGACCGCGAGTTCGTGCCGGAGGTTGTCGACGTACGGGGTGAGGTCCATGACGTCATCATGGCACCATCGTGGTGCCATCGCAAGCCTATGTGGCGCCATGCATGCGCCATGTGGCGTATCCGGCCGTCTACCGCTCCCCGTACCGCCCGTCCGGCGCCGCGCGGAACGCCTCCGCGCGGACCCCGCCGTACGGCCCCCGGGCGCGGCCGGTGGCCAGCACCACCACCGAGGTCGTCGCCGCCAGGGCGTACGCCGTCAGCGCCATGGACAGTGCGCCCGTCACTGTGTCGAAGGCGTGGTTGAAGAAGCCCGACACCGTCAGCCACACCACCCCCCGGACGGTCAGATACAGCTGCACCGCCGCGCACACCAGCAGCGCGCCCCGCACATCGCGTCGGCCGCGGAACGCCAGCACCCCGAGCAGCAGCAGCGCGATCACCGTTCCCACGGTCGTGAACCCGGCGGTGGCGGCCAGCCGGAGATCGCCGGGCGCGGCGGCGTCGACCACCCCGCGCAGATAGCGCGCCGTATCCAGCCTCCCGGACGTCAGATCCCAGACGGTCCAGGCGAGCCGCGCCACCCCCAGGACCAGGAAGAGCACCCCGCAGATCCGGGACGGGCGGCGCCACCAGCCGCCGGGGGCGAGACCGCTGCGGGCGTCCGGTCCGGGCCGGGCGCCGGCGCCGGTCCGGGCGCGCGGGTCGCGGCGCTCGGTGGCCGGGAGCAGCGCGGCCGGTACCACCAGTGCCGTCACCAGGCCGAGCCCATGGGTGGCGAGCGCCCAGCCGCCCCGCGGGTCGGCGTCGTACTGGGCGCGGTAGGCGGCGTCCAGCAGGCCCACGCCCTCGCGCAGCGCGGCGGCCAGCAGTACGAACCCGCACAGCAGCGCGGCGGTCCGCGCCACCCGCCGCTGCGCCAGCAGCAGCACCGCCACGACCAGCAGCGCCGCGGCGAACGCCCACTCGCCGGGACCGACCACCTGCGTCGCCGAGAACGCGCCCGGGTTGAACAGGCTCTCGACGAAATCACCGGCGCCGGCGCCCCGTTGGACGGTGTCGTAGACCGTCCACGCCGCCAGCGCACCACCGCACACGGCCAGGCAGAGACCGGCCGCGAGATACCCGCCGCTGTGCTCCTGGGCGGCCCGGCCGGGGTCGGGGTCCGGCCGGACATCCACCGCTCCGCCGTCCTGCATCACCATGGCCGACCCCCCGCTCCGCCCGCGCCGGCTCCCGCACCGGCCGGTCCGGTACGGTACGGCAGCTTCACTGTGTCAAGGACGGCCCGCGGGCCGACGGAGGTTCCACCCCGTGTGTCGGCGGCGCGCCCGGTGCGCCGGGGGTTGTGCGCCGCGTGTCGCGGGGGCCGGCTCCCGTACGGCCGGGGCCCCGGCCCGTGTGTCGCCGGGCTCGGGCGCCGGGGCGGGCCGGCGGCCGGCGCGGCGGGCGGGCGACACGGGGCGGGTGTGCGGGGCGCCGCCACTGCCGGTGCGGTGACGGTGCGGCAAGATGGGCCCATGGGGAGCTTCGGGGGCGAAGGCCGGCTGATCGCGGGCCGCTATCGCCTGGGAGTACGGCTGGGCCGTGGCGGTATGGGCACGGTCTGGCGGGCCTCCGACCAGCTGCTGGATCGTCAAGTGGCGGTGAAGGAACTGCACTTGGACGACGACCCCGGCGAGCCCGCGCAGCAGGTGCAGCGCGAGCGCACGATGCGCGAGGCACGCACGGTCGCCCGGATCAAACATCCGAACGTGATCGTCGTACACGACGTCGTCGAACAGGACGGCCGGCCGTGGATCGTGATGGAGCTGGTGGAGGGCCCCTCGCTCGCCGACCGGCTCTCCGGCGGCGGTCCCGTCGCCCCGCGCGAGGCGGCCCGGATCGGGGTGGCGCTGCTGGGCGCGCTGCGGGCGGCGCACGCGCGCGGGGTGCTGCACCGCGATCTCAAGCCCGCCAACGTCCTGATGGAGGCGGGCACCGGCCGGGTCGTGCTCACCGACTTCGGCATCGCCAAGGTCCCCGGCGTCAGCACGCTCACCGAGACCGGCGGGTTCGTCGGCTCGCCCGAGTACACCGCGCCGGAGCGGATGGCGGGCCAGGGCGCCGGCCCCGAAGCGGACCTGTGGTCGCTCGGCGTGCTGCTCTGCACCGCCCTCAGCGGCGAATCGCCCTTCCGCCGCGATTCGTTGGGCGGCATCCTGCACGCCGTCATCCACGACACGATCGAACTCCCGGAGGCGGCCCGCCCGTTGCTCGCCGTCGTCGGCGGCCTGCTGGAGCGCGATCCGCTGCGCCGGCTCGGCGTCGGCGAGACCGAACGGCTGCTGCGCGGCTATCTCCATTCGGGCCGCGCCCCGGAACGCGAGGCGGCGGGGCACGGACCGGGCGGCGTCGGCGCACCGGCGGCCGCCCACCGCCCCGAGGCGGACCGCCCCGCCACCCACGCCCCGCTCCACGACGGGCCCGGCGACGGGCCGCCGAGCGGACATCCGGCCGGCGAGGACCCGGCCGACGGCCGGTTCCCGGCGGCGGGCGGCGCGCCTGGACCCGGGCCGGCCGGCCGCACTCCGGACGGGCGCGCCCACGGCCGTCCGTCCTTCGGCCGCGGCGGCCGCACCGCGGGCCGGGCGGGCGGCCGGACCCCCGGCGTCCCGATCCCGGACGCGCTGGACGACCGCGCGCTGGCCGCCGCCGCCCGCCCGCACACCGGCCGGATCCGCACCGTCCTGCTCATCGTGCTGGCGGTGCTCGTGCTCGGGGGCGCCGGGGCGGGTATCGCGGTACTGATCATGAACCGGAGCGGCGCGGACGGCGGGGACACCGGGGACGTAACGGACGGCAGGGGCGCCGGGACCGGCCGGTACCGGCCGGCGCCGGACCCGCATCCCACCCAGGACATCCGGCCCCGGCGCGCCGCCCCGGGCGCTCGGCACCCGGAGGGCGCACCCGGCACCGCCGTCACTGCCGTCCCCTCCGCCCCGGGCGACACCGCCGACGCCCCCGCCGGCTACGGCATCGTCCGCGACCCGGCCGGCTTCGCGCTCGCCGTACCGCACGGGTTCACCCGCTCCTACGAGAAGCCGCGGGTCTACTACTACTCCGCGGGCCGGCGCTTCCGGCTCGGCATCCACCTCCAGCGGCCGGCGCCGGACGGGCCGCTCGGCGCGATGCGCGCGGCGCACGCACAGGGCCCCGGCAGCTACCCCGGCTACCACGCCGGCCGGGTCACCGGGACCACCCACCACGGACATCCGGCCGCCCTCTGGGAGTTCTCCTGGGACGGCGGCCCCGAGGACGGCGGCCCGCGCCACACCTACGACCTCAGCTGGGACCAGGACGGCCGGATGATCGACGTATGGGTCTCCGCCCCCGTCGGCCAACTCGCCGAGTCCAGGCGCCACTTCGCCACCGCGCTCGGCACCTTCCGGGCGGCGGACCCGGACGCGTACGAGGAGCCGGACGAGGACGCGTACGAGGGCACGGACCGCTGAGCGCGGAGCCCGCGCGCCACGCCATCCGTGCTGACCAGGCCCCTTACGGCCAGCGGCCACTGGCGCGATTCCGCGGCCCGCGCGAAAACTCGTTACTCCCTGGTACACAAAGCGCGCGGGGAGGAATACCCTCGCCGACATGACGGACTCGCAGGACACCGGAACAGCCGCCGCCCCCGCCGACGAGGCCCCGGCGCCCGCCCCCGCGCCCGCCGACGGCAACCCGGTCGCGCCCACCGCGGCGGGCACCCGCACCGCCGCGGACGTGGTCACCCCCGAGGTGGCCGCCCGGCTCACCCGCGGCGTGGTCGGCAGCGGCCGCACCGCCAACCACACCCCGTTCACCGGGGAGAAGCTCGCCGACCTGCCGGAGTCCACCCCCGCGGATGTCGCCACCGCCTTCGAACGGGCCCGTGCCGCCCAGCGGCGCTGGGCCCGGGTGCCGGTCAAGCGGCGCGCCGCCGTCCTGCTCCGCTTCCACGACCTGGTGCTGCGCCGCCAGGCCGAGGTGCTCGACCTGATCCAGCTGGAGACCGGCAAGGCGCGGCTGCACGCCCACGAAGAGGTGCAGGCGGTCGCCGTCGCCGCCCGCCACTACGGCCGCAAGGCACCCGCGTACCTCAGGCCCAGGAGCCACACCGGTGTCGTCCCGACCCTGACCAAGGTCACCGAACTGCGCCAGCCGCGCGGCGTCGTCGGCCAGATCGCCCCCTGGAACTACCCCTTCGAACTCTCCGTCGGCGACGCGCTGCCGGCCTTCGCCGCGGGCAACGCCGTCGTCATGAAGCCCGACACGGAGACCGCGCTGACCGCGCTCTGGGCCCGTGAGCAGCTCATCGAGGCCGGGCTGCCGGAGGACGTCTGGCAGGTCGTGATCGGCGAGGGCCCGGTCATCGGCCCGGCCGTCGTCGGGCACGCCGACTATGTCTCCTTCACCGGCTCGACCCGTACGGGCCGCGAGGTCGCCCAGGGCGCCGCCGCCCGGCTGGTCGGCGTCTCCCTCGAACTCGGCGGCAAGAACGCCATGCTGGTGCTGCACGACGCCGACGTGGAGAAGGCCGCGGCCGGCGCGGTGCGCGGCTGCTTCTCCTCCGCGGGCCAGCTGTGCATCTCCATCGAGCGGCTGTACGTCCACGAGTCCATCGCCGACGACTTCGTCCGGCGCTTCGCCGCCCGCACCAGGGCGATGCGGCTGGGCACCGCCCTCGCCTACGGCGCCGAGATGGGCTCCCTGGCCGGCGAACGCCAGCTGGCGACCGTCACCCGCCATGTCGAGGAGGCCGTCGCCCAGGGCGCCGAGCTGGTCACCGGCGGCCGCCCCCGCCCCGACATCGGCCCGCTGTTCTACGAGCCGACGATCCTCGACGGCGTACGGGCACCGATGGCCGTCTGCGAGGAGGAGACCTTCGGCCCGGTCGTCTCCGTCTACCGCTTCGGCGACGAGGACGAGGCGGTCGCGCTCGCCAACGCCACCCCGTACGGCCTGAACTCCAGCGTCTGGACCAAGGACGGCCGCCGCGGCCACGCGGTCGCCGCCCGGCTGCGCACCGGCACCGTCAACGTCAACGAGTCCTACGCCGCGGGCTACGGCAGCGTCCAGTCGCCGATGGGCGGCATGGGCGACTCGGGGCTGGGCCGCCGGCACGGCTCCGAGGGCATCCTCAAGTACACGGAGGCGCAGACCGTCGCCCAGCAGCGGGTGCTGCCGCTCGGGCCGTCGCTCGGGATGACGGACGAGCAGTACGCCCGGTTCATGTCCCGCGGCCTGCGCGCGATGAAGGCACTGCGGCTGCGCTGAGGGAGCCACGGGACCCGCCCACCAGAAACCCAGGAGAGCCAGTGCCCCAGGACCACTCTGCCCGGACCCGGGCGGCGGACCCGGACGAAACCGGCGCCGACGGGTACGCCGGATACGACTACGACGTCCTCGTCATCGGCTCCGGCTTCGGCGGCTCCGTCTCCGCGCTGCGGCTGACCGAGAAGGGCTACCGCGTCGGCGTCCTCGAAGCCGGCCGGCGGTTCACCCGGCAGACGCTCCCCAAGAACTCCTGGGACATCCGCAACTACCTCTGGGCCCCCGCACTCGGCTGCTACGGCATCCAGCGCGTCCATCTGCTCGGCAATGTGATGGTGCTCGCGGGCGCCGGTGTCGGCGGCGGTTCGCTCAACTACGCCAACACCCTCTACGTCCCCCCACGGCAGTTCTTCGAGGACCGCCAGTGGGGCCACATCACCGACTGGCACGCCGAGTTGGCGCCCTACTACGACCAGGCCCGGCGGATGCTCGGGGTCCGCCTCAACCCGACGATGACGCCCTCCGACGTCCACCTCAAGGCCGCGGCCGACAAGATGGGCGTCGGCGACTCCTTCCACCTCGCCCCGGTCGGCGTCTTCTTCGGCGACGGCCTGGACGCCGTCGGCGGGGAAAGGACCGGCACCGCGAAGGCCGCGCCGGGCACCGAGGTCCCCGACCCCTACTTCGGCGGGCAGGGCCCCGCCCGCTCCGCGTGCACGGAGTGCGGCGAGTGCATGACCGGCTGCCGGCACGGCGCCAAGAACACCCTCAACGAGAACTACCTGTACCTCGCCCAGCAGGCCGGCGCGGTCGTCCACCCGATGACCTCCGCCGTCACCGTCACCGAGGACTCCCGGGGCGGCTTCGCCGTCGCCACCCTCCCCACCGGCCGCCGGCGCAGGGGCCGCGGCCGTACCTTCACCGCCCGCCGGGTCGTCATCGCGGCCGGTACGTACGGCACCCAGACCCTGCTGCACACGATGCGGGACAGCGGTCTGCTGCCCGGCATCTCCGCCAGGCTGGGCGAGCTGACCCGGACGAACTCCGAGGCGCTGGTGGGCGCGCAGACCGACAACCGCCGCTACCGCACGGCACACGGCACCCGGCCCGACTTCACCCGCGGCGTCGCGATCACCTCGTCCATCCACCCCGACGCCGACACCCATATCGAACCGGTCCGCTACGGCAGGGGATCGAACGCGATGGGCGCCCTGTCCATCCTCCAGGTGCCGGCCGGCACCCGGGCCCCGCGCGCCGCCGCCTGGCTCGCCAACTGCGCCCGCCACCCCGCGCTGCTGCTCCGCTCGCTCTCCAACCGCCGCTGGTCCGAGCGCACCATCATCGGCCTGGTGATGCAGTCACTGGACAACTCCCTGACCACGTACCGCAAACCCGGCGGCATCGGGAAGGGCCTGCTCACCGCCCGCCAGGGCCACGGCGCGCCCAACCCGAAGCAGATCCCCGAGGCCACCGCGGCGGCCACCCTCATCGCCCGGGAGATCAACGGCTTCGCGGGCAGCAACATCGGCGAGCTGATGGGTACGCCGCTGACCGCGCACTTCCTGGGCGGCTGCCCGATCGGCGAGGACGCGGACCACGGCGTCATCGACCCCTACCACCGCCTCCACGGCCACCCGGGCATCTCCGTCGTCGACGGTTCCGCGGTCTCCGCCAACCTCGGCGTCAACCCGTCCCTGACGATCACCGCCCAGGCCGAACGCGCGATGTCGTTCTGGCCCAACAAGGGCGAACGGGATCCCCGCCCCGCCCCGGGCCGGCCGTACCGGCGGCTCGCGCCGGTCGCGCCGGTCCGCCCCGCCGTCCCCGAGAAGGCGTTCGGCGCCCTGAACCTGCCGTTCCTGGCCGTACCGCCGGTGCCGCCGAAACGGACGGCGGACGGGGAAGGAAAAGCCGCGGACGGCGAGGTGTCCTGAGGGCGGGCGAGCCGTCGCGCGATACGGGCCGTGGGTCGCGTCCGGGACAGAGCGAAGGGCCCCGGAACGCCGTCCGCGAGGGGGGTTCGCGGCCGGCCACGGGGCCCTTGGCTTTCGGCGCCGGCGTCAGGGCGTCGCCGGTACCGACGGGCGGCGCCGGGGGGTGGCACCGCTGGCTCTGGGGTGGTGCTGGAGGTGGTGCCGTACGGTGCGCACCGGGCGCCGACCCGTACCGTACGCACGGCAGGTGGTTCGTCAGGCATCGCCCTGGACGCGCCTCACCGGGCGCAACCGTTCCGACCGGATGCGGTCGGCCCCGGGCGTCCCCAGGACCGACCACCCCACTCGGATGTGACCGGGCTGCTGTCCCCTGCTGACCGGCCACCGCACCGGAACGAGGTCCCACGACACGGACCACGGCAAGCGGTCGGCGTCTCATCGCTCCGGCTTTCCGCCCGAGGGGCGGCGTCTACGCGTAGTCCCACTGGCCGCGCCTGGCTGACGTGGCACCGGGAACAACGAAGCCTCTCGGCGGCCGGTCACGCGCCGTACGGGTGAGAGCGGACCCGAACTCAGATGCGGCGGCCGTGCCGTGCGCCGGACCCCGTGCCGGCCCGCGCCGACCGCTCAGATCCGGCCCCGGGAGAGCTCCAGCAGGGTCATCGCCAGTGCGGTGCCCGGCTTGCCCAGCCGGTCGCGGTAGTGGGCCAGGACCTCCATCTCGCGGGAGAGGTTCACCCGGCGCCCGCCGGAGGCGATGCGCTCGCGCTGGATGACGGCCGAGACGCCCATCCGTTCCTGTACGAGGGCGATGATCCGGCCGTCGAGATCGTCGATCCGGCCGCGGGCATCGGTGATCACGCCGGCGGCCTCCGGGGTCCGCGCCCCGGTGTCGGGGGCGGGGCCCGCGCCGGCCGCCGCCGTCGTGCCGGTGACCGCTGCCGTGGTGTCGGTGCTCATATCCGTGTCTCCTGGGGTGATGGCCCCGGAGCCGAGAATTGGCCCGGCACACGCAGACGCCCCGGGCCTTGTCGGCCCGGGGCGCCTGGGAAGTTGCCTGTCAGTTGATCAAGCAGAACGACCATGGCAGCCGGACGGGCCGGTGCCATAGGTAAAGACGAAGGTCATCTGCTGGGACATGAGGCTCAGTATGAGCCCGTTAGAATTGAAAGTCCAACCCCTTGTCACACCGCCGGAAGGCCGCCGAAGTGCCATCAGGACCCCCTGCCGCCGCCCCGGACGTCGTCCTCGTAGTCGACTTCGGCGCGCAGTACGCCCAGCTCATCGCCCGCCGCGTCCGCGAGGCACGGGTTTACAGCGAGATCGTGCCGTCCACCATGCCGGTGGCCGACATGCTCGCCAAGAACCCGAAGGCGATCATTCTCTCCGGCGGCCCCTCGTCGGTCTACGCCGACGGCGCCCCCAGCGTCGACCGTGCGCTGTTCGAGGCCGGTGTCCCGGTCTTCGGCATGTGCTACGGCTTCCAGCTCATGGCGACCACCCTCGGTGGCGTCGTCGACGACAACGGGGCCCGCGAGTACGGCCGCACCCCGCTGACCGTCTCCCGCCCGTCCTCCACGCTCTTCGAGGGCACCCCGGCCGAGCAGTCGGTGTGGATGTCGCACGGCGACGCCTGCTCCGCCGCCCCCGAGGGCTTCACGGTCACCGCCTCCACCGACGTGGTGCCGGTCGCCGCCTTCGAGAACGACGCGAAGAAGCTCTACGGCGTCCAGTACCACCCCGAGGTGCTGCACTCCACCCACGGCCAGCAGGTCCTGGAGCACTTCCTCTACCGCGGCGCGGGCATCGAGCCGGACTGGACCACCCACAACGTGGTCGAGGAGCAGGTCGCCGCGATCCGCAAGCAGGTCGGCAGCAAGCGGGCCATCTGCGCGCTGTCCGGCGGTGTGGACTCCTCGGTGGCCGCCGCGATCGTCCAGAAGGCCATCGGTGACCAGCTGACCTGCGTCTATGTCGACCACGGGCTTCAGCGCAAGGGCGAGTCCGAGCAGGTCGAGAAGGACTTCGTGGCCGCCACCGGCGTCCAGCTGAAGGTCGTCGACGCCGAGGAGCGCTTCCTGACCGCCCTCGCCGGGGTGTCCGACCCGGAGGAGAAGCGGAAGATCATCGGGCGCGAGTTCATCCGCGTCTTCGAGCAGGCGCAGGCCGAGCTCGTCGCCGAGGCCGGCGCCAGCGGCGAATCGGTGGCGTTCCTCGTCCAGGGCACCCTCTACCCGGACATCGTCGAGTCCGGCGGCGGCACCGGCACCGCCAACATCAAGTCGCACCACAACGTGGGCGGCCTGCCGGACGACATCGAGTTCGAGCTCGTCGAGCCGCTGCGGCAGCTCTTCAAGGACGAGGTCCGGATGGTCGGCACCGAGCTGGGCCTGCCGGACGCCATCGTCCAGCGGCAGCCGTTCCCCGGCCCCGGTCTGGGCATCCGGATCGTCGGCGAGGTCACCAAGGAGCGCCTGGACCTGCTCCGCGAGGCCGACGCCATCGCCCGCGAGGAGCTCACCGCCGCCGGACTCGACCGCGAGATCTGGCAGTGCCCGGTCGTGCTGCTCGCCGACGTCCGCTCGGTCGGCGTCCAGGGCGACGGCCGCACCTACGGCCACCCGATCGTGCTGCGTCCGGTCTCCTCCGAGGACGCGATGACCGCGGACTGGACGCGGATGCCGTACGACGTGCTGGCCCGTATCTCCACCCGCATCACCAACGAGGTCGCCGACGTCAACCGCGTCGTCCTCGACGTCACCAGCAAGCCGCCGGGCACCATCGAGTGGGAGTGACCTGACCGGTACCCCGCCCGTCCCGCCGACGCCGTCGCTCACCCGCTGAGCGGCGGCGTCGGCGTATACCGGTCCCGGTCAGGCGGGCGGCTGGGGCGCCGGGGGCCGGAACGCCGTCCGGTACCCCACCGGGCTCGTCCCCACCTGGCGCCGGAAGTGCAGCCGCAGGGTCACCGGCGACCGGAAGCCGGACGCCGCGGCCACCTGCTCGACCGGGAGGTCGGTGGACTCCAGCAGCGCGCGGGCGTGGTGGATCCGGGCGCGCAGGAACCACTGCACGGGCGTGGTGCCGGTCTGCGCGCGGAACCGCCGGTTGAGGCTGCGTACGCTCAGGTGCGCCTGGTGGGCGATCTCGTCCAGGGTGAGCGCGCGGTGCACATTGCGCTGCATCCACTCCAGGACCGGTTGCAGGTTCACGCCCGCGTCCCCGCCCTCCGGCATCGCCTGCGCGATGAACTGGGCCTGGCCGCCGCCGCGTTGCAGCGGCATGACCACCAGGCGCGCGGTCTCGGCGGCGACCCGCGCGCCGTGGTCCGCGCGGACGAGGTGCAGGCACATGTCCAACCCCGCGGCGGCGCCCGCCGCGGTGAGCAGCCGGCCGTTGTCCACGAACAGCACCGAGGGGTCCACCTCGATCCGCGGGTACCGCTCGGCCAGCCGGCCGGCCAGGGCCCAGTGGGTCGTCGCGCGCAGTCCGTCCAGCAGCCCCGCCGCGGCCAGCACGAAGGCCCCGGTGCAGATCGAGACCACCCGCGCCCCGCGCCCGGCGGCCGCGCGCAGCAGGGCGAGCAGTTCGGCGGGCGGCTCGGCGGCGGAGTCCCCGATCCCCGGGACGACGATCGTGTCAGCGTCGGCGGCGTCGGCCATGCCGTACGGCGCCCGCAGTTGGTAGCAGGGGACACCGGCCGCGAAGGAGGTGGCGTCGCCCGCCGCACAGACCCTGACCTCGTAGGCCGCCGAACCATCGGGCAGCCGGGCGCTGGCGAACACCTGGCAGGCCGCGGAGAGGTCGAATCCGGACACCCCGTCGGGGGCGAGGACGGCGACGGTGTGCATGGCCAGAACCTATCGCACGGCGGCATGCGTGCCACTTTCGGCGGACCGCCGCCGGGCGCGAGGCTGATCCGGCAAGGACAGAGGGGCGCGGGGGACGAGGAGGAACAGTGCGTCGCAGGGACATTCTGAGGTCGGCACCGGCGGTGGCGGTGGCGGGAGCGTTCGGGACCGCGGGCAGCGCCGCCGCGGCCGCCCGGCCGGCACCCGGGGCCGGTGCCACGGGCGGGGCGGGCGGGCCCCGGCGCGGACCGCTGCGCGTACAGGTCCTGCTCTTCGACGGGGTGGAGGAGCAGGACTTCATCGGCCCGTACGAGGTCTTCTCGGGGGCGAAGCGGTTCGGCGGCGCCGTCGAGACGCGCTATGTCACCCTCGACGGGCCCCGGACGGTGACGGCCGTCTACGGCACCCGGATCGCCGTCGGCCACGGCTGGTCGCCGGGCGCGGCCGACATCCTCGTGGTGCCCGGGGGCGGCGGTGACGGGAAGGGTGGCCCGGGAGTGCTGCGGGAGATCCGCCGCGGCACCCTGCCCCGGGCCCTGGCGGCCGCCCGCCGACCCGGGCTGACCCTCGCCGGGGTGTGCACCGGCGCCCTGCTGCTGTCCGCGGCCGGCCTCACCCGGGGCCGCCCCTGCACCACCCACCACAAGGTCAAGGACACCCTGCGGGCCCAGGGCGCGCTGCTGCGCGACGCCCGCGTGGTGGACGACGGGGACCTCGTTACCTCCGGAGGGATCACCTCGGGGATCGACCTGGCCCTCTGGATGGTCCAGCGCGAACTCGGCGCCGACCTGGCGGTGGAGATGGAAGAGACCCTGGAACACGAGCGCCGCGGCTCGGTGTGGCGCCGGGAACCGGGCGCCCGGCTGGTGTCGTAGGCCGCGGCACCCGCCCGTACGGCCCGGTCGCGGAACCGGACCGTACGGGCCCGGCGGGGGACTGCGGTGGCGGTCGGCCGGGCCGGCATCCGGGGCCCGCCGGCATCCGGGCCTGCCGGAGTTCTGGCCTCCTCGCGCGGTGGGGGATAGCTTCCGCCCCGAGCGCGGTGAGTCAGCCGTGAGCCGGCCGGGGGCCGGCCGTGCGGCGGCCGCGACCCGTACGGCCGGGCCGTGCCGTACCGCCAGGAGGAGAGCCGAGATGCCCGAACCGACGCCCGTGCCCACCGAGCAGTTGCGGTTCGCGATGCCGCCGAGGCATGCGACCGTCGAGGGCGAGCGGCAGTACCGCAAGGAACGCCTGGCCGCGGCGCTGCGCCTGTTCGGCCGGCTGGGCTTCGAGGAGGGCGTCGCGGGCCATATCAGCGTTCGCGACCCGGAGTTCACCGACTGCTTCTGGGTCAACCCCTTCGGGATGGCCTTCCGGCACATCACGGTGCGCGAACTGATCCTGGTCAACCACGACGGAAAGGTCGTCGAGGGCCGCCACCACGTCAACCAGGCGGCGTTCGTGATCCATGCGCAGGTCCACCGGGCCCGCCCGGACGCCGTCGCCGCGGCCCACAGCCACTCCACCTACGGGCGGGCGCTCTCCTCCCTCGGGGAACTGCTGGACCCGATCACCCAGGACGCCTGCGCCTTCTACGAAGCGCATGTGCTCTACGACCGGTACACGGGCGTCGTCGTGGACGAGGAGGAGGGGCGCCGGATCGCGGCCGCGCTCGGGCCGCACAAGGCCGTGATCCTGCGCAACCACGGGCTGTTGACGGTCGGCGATTCGGTGGACGCGGCGGCCTGGTGGTTCATCGCGATGGAACGGTCCTGCCAGGTACAGCTGACCGCCAGGGCCGCGGGCAATCCGGTGCCGATCGGCCACCACGACGCCGTCCGTACCCGCGAGCAGCTCGGCAGCGACCTGGTGGCGTGGATCAACTACCAGCCCCTGTACCAGGACATCGCCCGGAGCGAGCCGGATCTCTTCGACTAGCGGGGCGGACCCGGCGTTCCGCCCCCGCCCCGTCCCGGCGAGGAGGACGGGCCGGGGGCCGGTGCACGCCGCCGGCCGACGGGACGGACCGGCCGGCGGCGTACGTTCCCCGCTGCTACGGGAACCGCAACGGCCTCGTGGACGGCGGAACGGCCTCAGAGATGCGGGAAGAGGCCGGTGAAGGATTCGGGGCCGGCGGAGAGTCCCCGGGTGAACGGGGCGTCGAAGTCCCACACCAGGAAGAGCAGCAGGGCGATCAGGGTGCTGAAGACCGCGGCCATCAGCAACTCCGTTCCGGAGCGGCGGATCTGGAGGGCGAAGATGAGGCCGATGGTGATCACGGCACCGGTGATCAGTCCGAACCAGACCACACCGGGCAGCGTCGAACCGGCGTTGTCGGCACGGTAGGTACGGGCCCCGTCGGCGACCGCGAGCTGATCCGTGAGGGGCTGGTAGGAGCGCGCCTCGAAGTCGTTGCGCGGGTGGTAGTCGGTGACATCGGCCCGCACCTGCGCGAGCAGATCCGTACCGCGCCGGGTGACCTCTTCCCGGTCGGCCATCGCCGGCCATTCCTTGTGCACCACGTACGAGACGTAGGCGTCGACGTCCGCGCGGAGGTGATCGCGTACCGCCGGTGGGTACGCGCGGGCCCGTGCGCTGATCTCGTGCAGGGACTGCGCCTCGGTCCGCACGGTGTCCTCCGCGGCGCCCCGGGCCTCCCAGACACCGGCGATGGCGAGGCCGAGGACGATCGCGTAGACCACTCCGACCATCATCGTCATGTACTCGATGGCATCGGGGGTGTCGGACGGATCGTCGTCGTCGCCGATCCGGCGCTGCTTGAGAACCATGATGAGCAGGACGACGCCGCAGACCGAGGCTATGGCGATGCCCAGTACCAGCCATTGCGACATGAGGACCTCCTACGGGGAACGGCGTCCGGCGGAGCCGGACGAGGAGCGCGAACGGGGGCGCAGGGCGGCGGCGGCCAGGACGGCCGGGGTGGTGATCAGCAGGGTCGTGGTCACCGTGGAGTGCCCGGCGTGCGGTTGACGGGGCACCGGCGCGTAGTGCTCCGGGAGCGGGTGAACGGGGGTGGGGGCGGGCTTCGGG
>JOEL01000051.1 GCA_000720995.1 Streptomyces celluloflavus | reverse complement strand
CACCGACGCCGCCATCGAAGCCGGCGACCTCACCCTCGTCCGCGGCGACCTCCGCACCGCCGCCGACGCCATCCGCCTCGCCCGCGCCACCCTCGGCACCATCCGCACCAACCTCTTCTGGGCCTTCGGCTACAACGTCGCGGCACTCCCGCTGGCCGCCGCCGGACTGCTCAACCCGATGATCGCGGGCGCCGCAATGGCCTTCTCCTCGGTCTTCGTCGTCGGCAACAGCCTGCGCCTGCGCCGCTTCCGGGCCCTGACGTCCCGGCCCGCCGCGGCGGAGACGGCGGGTGCAGCGGGTACAGCGGGTGCAGCGGGTGCAGCGGGTACGACGGGTGCGACGCGTTCGAAGGAGACGGCGGATACAGCGAGGACACGCGGCTGATCCTCGGCACCGACGGGGGCGGTCCCGGCAGCACCGGCTGCCGGGACCGCCCCCGCACCATGACCAGGACCACGACCACGGCCACGGCCAGGACCACGGCCACGCGTTCAACGAAGAGCGGCCGCCTACGGCACCGGCACCCGCGCCCCCTCCGCCGCCGCCTCGCGCCGCACCCGGCGCGTCATCAGCCCGCCCGCACCGATCAGCCAGTGGGAGCCGTTCTCCTCGGGCAGCCAGCCCCGCTCCCGCGCGAAGCGCAGCGCACCGCGTTCGACCTCCCCCACCGCCTCGTAGTGCAGCAGAGTGGCCGACGCCAGAATGCAGCCGTCCGCATCCGTGATGTCCATGACCGCGCCGTCCGTCTCGAACCGGACCTTCACCGCGCCGTACTCCGTGCCCATGTCCTGCCTCCTCGTCCCGTCCCGCCCCGCACCTGCCCGTCACTCCGTCCGGGCGTCCGTGCCTCTGCACCTGCCAGCCTCTGCCCGTACCGGCGCCGTGTCACCGGCCGTTCGGCCCCTCCTGCCCAAAGGCACCGGGACTTCGGTCCCATCGGGACGGCAGCGGAGAGCTGCCGGTACGCGCCCCGGCCGGAGCGATGCCAACGGGACGCCCTGCGCCCGCCGTTGGACCGGGGAACGGCCGCGACCCACCCCACGGCGCCGGGGAGCGCCGCGGGCAGCCGCCTGCCGTGTACGTACGTCCCCTACACGATGCGAGGCGTCCGTGGGGGATGTGTAGCGGTCGGATATCTCCAGATCTGGCGGCCGAAGATTGGCGGATCGCGCAACCGTCCGCCCGAACCGGCGGGTGAGACTGGTCGGGTATCGCTCGCCCACGTACAGGGGGAACTCATGACGGGGTCACGCGTCCTGTCTCTCGGCCACTACCAGCCCTCCGACGTGCTCACCAACGACGATCTCGCGAAGATCGTCGACACCGATGACGCCTGGATCCGCAGCCGGGCCGGCATCCGTACCCGTCATATCGCGGCGGCCGACGAGACCGTGGACGCGATGGCGTCCGCCGCGGCCGCCAAGGCGCTCGCCGCGAGCGGGCTGGCCCCGCACGACATCGATCTGGTGCTGGTCGCGACCTGCACGGCCGCCGACCGCAGCCCGAACACCGCGGCCCGGGTCGCCGCCCGGCTCGGCCTCGACGCGCCCGCCGCCATGGACATCAACGTCGTCTGCTCCGGCTTCACCCACGCGCTGGCCACCGCGGACCATGCCATCCGGGCCGGTTCCACGAAGAACGCGCTGGTCATCGGCGCGGAGAAGTTCACCGACATGGTCGACTGGACGGACCGTTCGACGTGTGTGCTGGTCGGCGACGGCGCGGGGGCCGCGGTCGTCACCGCCTCGCCGGAACCGCTGGTCGGACCGGTGCTGTGGGGTTCGGTCCCGGAGATGGGCAGCGCGGTGCGCATCGAGGGCGAACCGCCGCGGTTCGCCCAGGAGGGCCAGACGGTCTACCGCTGGGCGACGACCCAGCTGCCGGCCATCGCCCGCCAGGTGTGCGAACGCTCCGGCGTCCGGCCCGACGAGCTGGCCGGTGTCGTGCTGCATCAGGCCAATCTGCGGATCATCGAGCCGGTCGCGGAGCGGCTCGGCGCGGTCAACGCGGTGATCGCCCGGGACGTCGTCGACTCCGGCAACACCTCCGCCGCCTCGGTACCGCTCGCCCTGTCCAAGCTCGTCGAGCGCCGCGAGATCGCCTCCGGTGCCCCGGTGCTGCTGTTCGCGTTCGGCGGCAACCTCTCGTACGCGGGCCAGGTCATCCGCTGCCCGTAGGGGTGGCCGCGGGCGCCGGGGCCCGGCGGGGGTGGCCGCGGGCGCCGGGGCCCGGCGGACTCCCGTGTGGTGGCGGCCCCCGGACGGGGTGCGCACCGTACGCGGAGCCGCCGCCCCGGCGTCCGATTCGTTCAAGACCGGGCCCGGCCGCGCTGCCTACGCTCGCCGCATGAGCACTTCGCACCAGACCACGCACCAAGCCCAGCCCGAGACCGCTGGGCACGCCCCGGCCCCGCGTTTCTCCGCCATCGGCATGACCGTCGCCGATATGGCCGCCTCCCTCGCCTTCTACCGCCGCCTCGGCCTGGACATCCCCGCCGACGCCGACACCGCCCCGCACGTCGAGGCCCCCCTCCCCGGTGGCCTGCGGCTGATGTGGGACACCCACGAGATCGCCCGCGCCATCGACCCGGACTGGACGCCGCCGCAGGCCGGCACCCCGACCGGGCTCGCCTTCGCCTGCGCCGACGCCGCCGGGGTGGACGCGGTCTACGCGGAACTCACCGCCGCCGGTTACGCGGGCGACAAGGCCCCCTGGGACGCGCCCTGGGGCCAGCGCTACGCCGTCGTACGCGACCCGGACGGCCACGGCGTGGACCTCTTCGCCCCGCTGCCGCCGGCCGGGTCCGGGCAAGCGCGGTAGCCGGGAGCGGTCACGCGTACGAGGGGGCGGCCCCGCCCCGGACGGAGCCGTTCCGGGCGGCGCCGCCCCCGTACCCGTCCTATCCCGTGTCCTGGGGGTGCTCGCGGAGGTACATCGCACCGCACGAGTGGCAGAACGGCTCTCCGGCGGGCGTCCCCCAGGCTTCGGCCGACTGGGTGGCGGCGGCCGGGTCCAGTTCGCGTCCGCACATCGCGTGCGCCCCGTCCAGCCGGACCATGTGCCAGATCTTGACCGGGGCGTCGGCCCGCGGCGGACCGCTCTCCTCGTACTCGGCGCGCATCTCGTGCTCCATCGCGGTGCACCTCCTACCGCCCACGATGCGTCAGCGGGCGGGTGCCCACAACGCCAGCGGGCGCCCCGCCGGGACCCGCCGGCTGCTCAGAACACCGACCATCCGGTCAGCGTCGTGAAGTGGTCCAGGGCCGCGGCGCCCGCTACGGAGTTGCCGCGGGCGTCGAGACCCGGGCTCCAGACGCACAGCGTGCAGCGGCCGGGGACCACGGCGATGATGCCGCCGCCGACACCGCTCTTGGCGGGCAGCCCGACCCGGTAGGCGAACTCGCCGGCCGCGTCGTAGGTCCCGCAGGTCAGCATCACCGCGTTGATCCGCTTGGCCTCGCGGGCCTCCAGCAGCCGGCTGCCGTCGGCGCGCAGGCCGTGCCGGGCCAGGAAGCCACCGGCCGCGGCGAGGTCCCGGCAGCTCATCTCGATGGAGCACTGCCAGAAGTAGTGCTCGATGACGCTGGGGACGGGGTTCTCCAGGTTCCCGAAGGACGACATGAAATACCCGAGGGCGGTGTTGCGGTCGCCGTGCTCGGCCTCGGAACCGGCCACCGCCTGGTCGAAGGCGAGGTCCGGGTTGCCGCTCTCCTCGCGCAGGAAGTGCAGCATCGTGGTGCTGGCGTCACCGGTCAGGGTCTGCAACCGGTCGGTGACGACCAGCGCGCCCGAGTTGATGAACGGATTGCGCGGGATGCCGTTCTCCCACTCCAGCTGGACCAGCGAGTTGAACGGCGTACCGGACGGCTCGCGGCCGACCCGGCTCCAGATGTCCTCGGTCGTACCGGAATGGGCCATCACCAGTGCCAGCGAGAAGGTCTTGGAGATCGACTGGACGGAGAACGGGGTCTCCCAGTCGCCGACGCCGTACACCTCGCCGTTGATGTCGGCCACGGCTATGCCGAACCGGTCGGCGGCCACCCGCTCCAGCGCGGGGATGTAGTCGGCGACCTGTCCCTGCCCCGCATACGGCCTGGCGTAGGCCGCTACCTCTTCGAGAACGGCCTGGTAGTCCATGACGGACACGCTAACCCGAGCCGAGGAGCACCCCCATCGGGGCCCCCGCCAGCGCCTTCACCTCGCGCGCGAGATGCGCCTGGTCGGCATAGCCGGCGCACGCCGCGACATGTGCGTACGGCATCCCTGAGCGGGCCAGGCCGAGTGCCCGGACGAACCGCAGCACCCGGGTCAGGGTCTTGGGGCCGTAGCCGAACGCGTCGAGGCAGTGGCGGTGCAGCTGGCGCTCGCCGAGCGCCACGGCGCGGGCGACCTCGGCGACCGGGCGGCCGCGGTCGAGCGCCGCCGCGATCGCGGCGGTACGGCCGGACCGGGGCGGCGGGGCGGACCGGGCGGGGCCGGCTGCGGTCCGGTCGGCCGCGGCCCGGAGCCGGGCCACCACGGTCTCCTCCAGGACCCGGTCCGGCGCCCCGCCCGCCGCCATCCGCCCGGCCAGCTCGCGCACCTGTGCCGCGGGCCACAGGTCCGCCAACGGCACCCGCAGATCGCGCAGTTCACGGGCCGGAACGCCGAAGACGGCGGGGCCCTGGCCGGGCGCGAAGCGCAGCCCGATGTGGCGGGTGCCGGGCGGTGCGGCGTCCGGGAGGTGCGGGCCGGTGTCCGGCCCCGCCACCAGCAGCCGGCCCTCGCTCCAGATCAGATCGGTGCAGCCGTCGGGCAGCACCGGCCGGGCCGGGCCCGCGGTGGCGTGGGTCCACAGCATCGCGCCGGACAGCCGGGACGCCCGCTCGCGGTACGCGCTGTGCGCGGCGTGCCCGGCGGGCGCCGCCGAGCCGGTGTCCGCGCCGCCGTCCCCGGCCTCGTCACCACACCCCGTACGAGCCCTGGGAACGGCCCGCGCGCCGCCCTCACCCGTCCGGCCCAACCCGCCGTGCCGTCCGCCCCTGTCGCGCTCTTCTCCCACATGCCCCAGCCTGGCACGGGAACCGGGCAGCCGGGTACGCCGTTGATCCATTACGACACCGACCTTCACGGAGGCAGCACATGGCAGGGTTTCTCGACCGCGCCAAGGAGCAGGCACAGCACGCTCTGGAGCAGGGAAAGCAGAAGGTCGACGAGGTACAGCAGCAGCGGGCGGGCAACGACCTGCTGAAGAAGCTGGGCGCCGCCTACTACGCCGAACGGCGCGGCAGCGGTACACCCGACGCGACCCAGAGCGCACTCCAGGCCCTGGAGTCCCACATCAACACGCACGGGGACGGCTTCCTGCGCGGCGCCTGACCCGAGCGGCGGGGCGGTCGAGCGGCCCGGCTGACGGCGGGCGGTCCGGCGACGCTCCGCCGCGGCCGGGGCGGCGGCGCGCGTGCCGGACGGCCGCGTGCCGGACGGCCGCGTGCCGGACGGCCGCGTGCCGGACGGCCGCGTGCCGGACGGCCGCGTGCCGGACGGCCGAAACCGCTCGCACGGACACCGAACGGCCGGTCCGTCTTCCGTTTTCCCCCTCCCCCGGTACCGCTCCGTCCCGTACAAGCGAGACAGGGGGCGGTGCGCGGTCGGCGGCCGCCGCGCACCGATCGGAGTCGGCCATGGCCACACCGTTGTCCGCCGCCCGTTTCCTCGACGCCCTCAAAGCCGAGGGGCTGCGGGTCGTCGAGGTCGGCGACTGGCAGACGCACAATCGCGACGGCCACGGTCCGTGGGGCCCGGTGCACGGCGTGGTGATCCACCACACCGCGACCACCGGGTCCGACAGCACCGTCCGGCTCTGCCGGGAGGGCCGCCCGGACCTGCCGGGTCCGCTCTGCCACGGCGTGATCACCAAGGACGGCACGGTGCATCTCGTCGGCTGCGGCCGCGCCAACCACGCGGGCCTCGGCGACGGCGACGTCCTGCGCGCCGTACTCGCCGAGAAGCGGCTGCCCCCGGTCACCAAGGCCGATACGGACGGCAATCACTACTTCTACGGCTTCGAGTGCGAGAACCTCGGCGACGGCTCGGACCCGTGGCCGGCGGCCCAGATGGCCGCCGTCGAAAAGGCCGCGGCGGCCCTGTGCCGGGCACACGGCTGGCACGAACGCTCGGTGATCGGCCATCTGGAGTGGCAGCCCGGCAAGGTCGATCCGCGCGGTTTCACGATGGACGCGCTGCGCGAGCGGATCGCCGAACGGCTGAAGTGAGCCGGGCCGCCGGTCGGCGCGCGCCGGACACCGGCCCGCGCCGGCCCGCGGCGCGCGGGGACAATGAGGGCGTGACCAGCACCGTCCCCGACCCGCCGGCCCCGCCACCGAACCGGCGGCCGCCGCCCGCGCCCGGCGCGCTGCGGCCGTGCCTGCCGTCCCCGCTCCAGGAGATCGAGGACGCGCCGTTCGCCCGCCGCGGCATCCGGCTGCTGCTCAAACGGGACGATCTGATCCACCCCGATCTGCCGGGCAACAAGTGGCGCAAGCTGGCGCCCAATCTGCGTGCCGCCGCCGCGGCGGGCGACCGGACGCTGCTCACCTTCGGGGGCGCGTACTCCAACCATCTGCGCGCCACCGCGGCGGCCGGCCGGCTGCTGGGCTTCGCCACCATCGGCGTCGTACGCGGCGAGGAGCTGGCCGGCGCGCCGCTGAACCCGTCGCTGGCCCGCTGCGCGGCCGACGGGATGCGGCTGCACTTCCTCGACCGCGCCGGCTACCGCCGCAAGGACGGCCCGGAGGTCCTCGGCGCGCTCCGCGACCGCTTCGGCGCCTTCCGCCTGATACCGGAGGGCGGCAGCAACTCCCTGGCCGCCCAGGGCTGTACGGAGCTGGGCCGGGAGCTGCGCGGGGCGGCCGGCACGGTCGCGGTGGCCTGCGGAACCGGCGGCACCCTGGCCGGGCTGGCCGCCGGGCTCGGCCCCGGTCAGCGTGCTCTCGGCTTCCCCGTCCTCAAGGGCGGCCGCCCGCACTTCCTCCAGGAGGCCGTCGAGCGGCTCCAGCACGCGGCGTTCGGCGGGCCGCGCGGCGACTGGCGGCTGGCGGACCGCTTCCACTGCGGCGGATATGCCCGCCGCACCCCGGAGCTGGACGCGTTCGCGGACGCCTTCGAGGCCCGGCACGGCCTGCCGCTGGAACGGCTCTACGTGGCCAAGATGCTGCTCGGCCTGACGACACTCGCCGACGAGGGGGCCTTCGCACCGGGCAGCACCATCGCCGCCGTGATCACCGGCACCCCCGACCCCGAACCCTGCCCTGGCCCCGGCCGCTGAACGCCCGTCCGCCACGCGCCCGTCCGCCATGCGTCACCCTTCCGCTCCCGCCCGGCGTGTACCGCGGCACGGCCCGTGACGAGGTCGTCGAGAACCCGTAGGGCGCGCGGAGGAGGGACCGCACCGGATGCCGCCGCCTGCCCCTCCCCGCGCTTGCCGACGGCCCGCTCGACCGGTCGCCGGTCTCCGGCGCGGCCCCGTCCGTCCTCCTGGTTCTGGGGCTCCGCACGCTGACCTCCGGGCGGAGGGTGCGGCGTTCCTGAGCCCGTCGGGCGCGCCACCGTCTCGTCAGGGCACCACCGGGCCGCCGCTCCCTCTCCCGCGCCTGCTCGACTCCCGCAGGGCGGGCCCGGAGCCGGTCCACGGCTTCCGCTCGCTGCTCCCTTTCGAGGCGGAGTTCCGGCCGGAGTACCACCCGCTGTATCCGGTGTACCCGGACCCGGCGGCGCTGCCGGGCGTCACCCGGGCCATCAGCAGGGCGTATCCGCCGCGTCTGTCACCGACCCAGGGGCTGCGGCCGGCCGTCGTCCTGAGGGCCCGGCGCCGCCCGCACGCCTCACGAGGCGCGCTCGCGGTACGCCGTCGCCTCCTCCAGGTCCAGCCGGCGCAGCAGCGTCCGCAGCATCTCGTCGTCGATCCGCCGGGCGTCCCGCAGCTGGACGAAGACCCGCCGCTCGGCGTCGATCACCTCGCGGGTCAGGCGCCGGTAGGTGTCGTCGGCGGACTCCCCGGTCTCCTCGTTGACCGTGCCGAGCCGTTCCCACACCGCGTTGCGGCGCCGCTCCAGGACGGTGCGCAGCCGGTCGGAGAGGGGCCCTGGGAGGGCGTTGCGGTCGTCTGCCAGCAGGGCGTCCAGGCGGGCCTCGGCGGCCTGCGAGGCGTCGTTCTGCGCCTGCGCCTCGGCGAGCGTCTCGGCCTGTACGTCCCGGGCGGGCAGTTTCAGGGCGCGGATCAGCGGCGGCAGCGTCAGCCCCTGAATGACGAGGGTGGCGATAACGGTGGTGAAGGTCAGGAAGAGCACGAGGTTGCGGGCCGGGAAGGGGGCGCCGCTGTGGACGGTGGCCGGGATGGAGAAGGCGATGGCCAGGGAGACCACCCCGCGCATCCCGGCCCAGCCGACGATGACCGGCGCGGTCCAGGTGACCTCGGGCTCCCGGGCCCGGATCCGGGCCGACAGGGCGCGCGGCAGGAAGGTGGCGGGGAAGACCCATACGAAGCGGGCCAGGACCACCGCCGCGAACACCGCGGCCGCGTACCAGGCGGCCCGCGCGGCGCCGAGCTCCCCCAGGCCGCGCAGGACGACCGGCAGTTGCAGTCCGATCAGCGCGAAGACCGCGGACTCCAGGATGAAGGAGACCATCTTCCAGACGGCGGCCTCCTGGAGCCGCGTCTCGAAGTCCACCTGCCAGGAGCGGTGCCCCAGATAGAGGCCGACCACGACGACGGCGAGCACCCCGGAGGCGCCGACCTGTTCCGCCGCCGCGTACGCCACGAACGGGATGAGCAGCGAGAGCGTGTTCTCCAGCAGCGCCGAATTCCGCAGCCGGCGGCGCAGCCAGTGCAGCGGCACCATCAGCACCACGCCGACCCCGACCCCGCCCACCGAGGCGATGGCGAACTCCCGGATGCCGCCGCCCCAGGTGACGCCGACCCCGACGGCCGCGCCCAGCGCCACCTTGTAGGCGGTGATCGCGGTGGCGTCGTTGACCAGGGATTCGCCCTGCAGGATCGTGGTGATCCGGCTGGGCAGCCCGAGCCTGCGGGCGATGGCGGTGGCCGCGACGGCGTCCGGCGGCGCGACGACGGCGCCCAGGACGAGCGCCACGGTCAGCGGCAGCTCCGGGATGACCAGGTAGGCGGCGTAGCCGACCGCGACGGTCGCGAAGAGGACGTAGCCGACCGACAGCATCGCCACCGGCCGCAGATTGGCCCGCAGGTCCAGGTAGGAGCTCTCCAGCGCCGCGGTGTGCAGCAGCGGGGGCAGCAGCAGCGGCAGCACGACGTGCGGATCGAGGGTGTAGTTCGGCAGGCCCGGGAGGTAACCGGCCACGAGCCCGGCGGCGACCAGCAGCAGCGGCGCCGCGACGGGGGTGCGCCGCGCCAGTCCGGCGACCGCCGTACTCCCCGCGATCAACAACAGCAGCGGCATCACGTTCATCGGCCCGTCCCCGTCCCCGTGGTCTTCGTGGTCACCCGTCCCGGCGATCTAACCTGGCCATCATGAGCGAGTGCACGCACGTTCCCGACCTGCCGCGCGCCGAACCGCCCGCGCTGAGCGTCACCTGCCTGGAGTGCCTGGCGGTCGGCAGCCATCCCGTACAGCTGCGGCTCTGTCTGGTCTGCGGCCACATCGGCTGCTGCGACTCCTCCCCGTACCGCCATGCGACCGCGCACTACGAGGAGACCGGCCATCCGGTGATCCGGTCGTTCGAACCGGGCGAGTCCTGGCGCTGGTGCTTCCCCGACCAGCAATTGGTGTGAGGTGTCCCGGGGTGTCTGGTTAGCCTTTCGGGATGATTCGTGAAGCCGTCCCCACCGATGTCCCCGCGATCCTCGCCATGATCGGCGAGCTGGCCGCCTACGAGCGCGTCCCCGAGGCGGCGCAGGCCACCGAGCCGCAACTGCACGAGGCCCTTTTCGGCGCCCAGCCGGCGGCTTTCGCACTGATAGCGGAGTCAGACGAGGCAGCAGGGGCGGGCGGTGCTCCCGTGGGCTTCGCCCTGTGGTTCCGCAACTTCTCGACGTGGACGGGCACGCACGGTGTCTATCTGGAGGATCTGTACGTACGGCCCGAGGCGCGCGGCGGCGGGCACGGCAAGGCGCTGCTGGCCGCCCTCGCTCAGGTGTGCGTGGCTCGCGGCTACGAGCGTTTCGAGTGGTCGGTCCTGGATTGGAATGAACCGTCCATCGGCTTTTACCGGTCGATCGGCGCCCGGCCCATGGACGGATGGTCGGTCTTCCGGCTCACTGGAGAGGAGCTGCACGATCTGGCGGACACCTCGCGCGTCAACGCAGCGTAATCGGCATGGATTTGACACCACCGACCCCTAGCCACTGTCCGTACTCATATGTTTACAATCAGTGACACCGACGGTGGCGGGTGACCGCGTGCCGGATCGCCGTCCTGATGGCAGCCGTGCTCCTTCTGGGCGACACCGGCCCGCAGATCGCGATAGCGTCGCAGCCGAACCATGTGCTGCGCCGGATCGTTCCCCTCTCGACCCGACAGGGGAATCGCCCGGCGCGGACAGCCCGAAATATCGCGAAGAGCACGCATACCAGCTCAACCAGCTTGTGCCACCTTGGAGGTGAGGGTGTCCCAGATCGCAGGCGAGCCCGGGAACCAGGACTTCGTGGAAGTCCGTCTGCCCGCAGCGGGTGCCTACCTGTCCGTGCTGCGTACGGCCACCGCCGGACTCGCAGCCCGCTTGGACTTCACCCTCGACGAAATCGAGGATCTGCGCATCGCGGTGGACGAAGCCTGCGCGATCCTGCTGCAACAGGCCGTCCCCGGCAGTGTGCTGAGCTGCGTCTTCCGTCTCATCGACGACGCGCTACAGGTGACCGTGTCGGCTCCGACGACCGACGGCCGCGCCCCGGAGCGTGACACCTTCGCCTGGACGGTGCTCTCCGCACTGGCCGGCAAGGTCGATTCCACCGTCGCCGAGGACCGCACGGTCACCATCAGCCTGTACAAGGAGCGCGGCGCCGGTCCCGGACCGTCATGACCGAACAGGGGGCCCCGTGAAAGATCTCGAACGCGGCTCGCGGATGGCACCCAGGGTGGCCATCCCCGAGCAGCAGGCCCGGCCGCACCCGGTGGGGGTGGATGACCACGGCGGCCGGTTGGACGCGGCGGAGCAGGCAGAGCGGGCGGACCACATGGACCAGAGCGAGCAGCAGGGGCAGCAGGCGCATCAGCATGATCCGCCCCGGCCCGACCAGCACCCCCAGGACCCACGAAAGCCCCACGAGCCGCGCACTCCCCGTGAGCCGCACGATCCACACGACCGCGGCGGCGCTCGGGCGATGTTCTACGAGCTGCGTGAGCTTCCCGACGGCTCCCCGGAGCGCGCGGAGCTGCGCAACACCCTCGTCCGGATGCATCTGCCGCTGGTCGAGCATCTGGCCCGCCGATTCCGCAACCGCGGCGAACCGCTGGACGATCTGACCCAGGTCGCCACCATCGGCCTGATCAAGTCCGTGGACCGCTTCGACCCGGACCGGGGCGTGGAGTTCTCCACGTACGCCACCCCCACCGTCGTCGGCGAGATCAAGCGGCACTTCCGCGACAAGGGCTGGGCGGTCCGCGTCCCGCGCCGCCTCCAGGAACTGCGCCTGTCCCTGACCACCGCGACCGCCGAGCTCTCCCAGCGGCACGGCCGCGCCCCCACGGTGCACGAGCTGGCCGAGCATCTCGGGATCTCCGAGGAAGAGGTCCTGGAGGGCCTGGAGTCGGCCAACGCCTACAGCACCCTGTCGCTGGACGTCCCGGACACCGACGACGAGTCCCCGGCCGTCGCCGACACCCTGGGCGCCGAGGACGAGGCGCTGGAGGGCGTGGAGTACCGCGAGTCCCTCAAACCGCTGCTGGAGGACCTCCCGCCGCGCGAGAAGAAGATCCTGTTGCTGCGGTTCTTCGGCAATATGACCCAGTCGCAGATCGCCCAGGAGGTCGGCATCTCCCAGATGCACGTCTCGCGCCTCCTGGCCCGCACCCTCGCCCAGCTGCGCGACAAGCTCCTCATCGAGGAGTGACCGGCGCGGGCCGGCTCCGGCCGGCACCGCCCGTTTCCGCTACTCCCTCGGGCTGATGCCCAGCGCCTGGGTGGCAGTCGGGTTGACCAGCAGGGCGAGCACCAGGATCGCGGCCACACCGAGCCCGGCGCCGGCCGCGATCAGCGCACCGCCCCCCTTGATGAGCGTCCAGGCCACCGGCAGCGCCACGATCTGGGTGATCAGCGAGGGGCCGCGGCTCCAGCGGCGGCGCAGCCACAGCCCGCGCGCGGCAACCAGCGGCAGCGCCGCCAGCGCGAGCACGGTCAGCCCGCCCATCTCCGCCTGCTGGGGACTGTCGGGCGACCCGGCCAGCCCCATGATCAGCATGTACACGCCGAGTGCGGCCAACGCCACACCCTCCACACCGGTGAGCACCGCGGCGGCGCTCAGCCGGGCGGGCCGCGGACCGCTCGGCTCGGGCACGGCGGGGGCGCCGGCGGCTCGGGTCGCGGACTGCTTCTGCTGACTGCTCACCCCAGCAGGGTAGCGCCGGCTGCAGGGGCCGCCGGCGGTGGACGGAAGTGAGACGGGTACCGGCAGGTAGGTACTCTGCTGCTCATGCGCGCACTTCTCGTGGTCAACCCCGCCGCCACCACCACCAGTGTCCGCACCCGTGAAGTGCTCACCCACGCGCTCGCCAACGACCTCAAGCTGGAGGTCGCCGAGACGCAGTACCGCGGACACGCCCGCGACCTGGCGCGGGAGGCGGCCGAGGGCGGCCAGATCGAGCTGGTCGTGGCGCTCGGCGGCGACGGCACCGTCAACGAAGTCGTCAACGGACTGCTCACCCAGGGCCCCGACCCGGACTCGCACCCCCGGCTGGCCGTCGTCCCCGGCGGCTCCACCAACGTCTTCGCCCGCGCGCTGGGGCTGCCCAACGACGTCGTGGAGGCGACCGGCGCCCTCCTGGACGCGCTGCGTGACCGCAGTGAGCGCACCGTCGGCCTGGGCCTCGCCTCGGGCACCCCGGGCACCGAGGACGAGGGCATTCCGGAGCGCTGGTTCACCTTCTGCGCGGGCTTCGGTTTCGACGCGGGGGTCGTCGGCCGTGTCGAACAGCAGCGCGAGCGCGGTAAGCGTTCGACTCACGCGCTGTACCTGCGGCAGTTCGTACGGCAGTTCCTGGGCGAGACGAACCGCCGGCACGGCACCATCACCCTGGAGCGGCCGGGCGAGGCCGAGGGCTCCACCGAGGTCACCGAGGACCTCGTGATGTCGATAATCTGCAACACCGCCCCCTGGACCTACCTGGGCAATCGCCCGGTCTACCCGTCCCCGGAAGCCTCGTTCGACGCGGCCCTGGACCTGTTCGCGCTGAGTAAGTTTTCGGCCCCCGCGGTGACCCGGTACGCCACCCAATTGCTGACCTCGACGCCGGACCGCGGCCCCCACGGCAAGCACGTGGTCTCCCTGCACGACCAGACGGACTTCACCTTGCATTCCCAGGCGCCACTGCCCTTCCAGATGGACGGCGACCACCTGGGACTGCGTACGAGCGTGACGTTCACAGGCGTTCGCCGTGCACTGCGTGTGATTGTGTGAGCAGTAGGGGCTAAAGTCCTTCCACTCGAACGTTTAGGCTGTCTTCCACCCCCTGGAAGTACGGCTGTGAGCTAGGCGACACCAAGGATTCAAAAAAAAGTTTCCAGAAGGGGTTGTATCCGTCGCCGAGGTTTGCGAGTCTCTTCATGGCGATCGGGACGGCCGCTTTTTTCGGCCCCCTTGAGAGCCCGAATCCCCTCCTCATTCCACTGGACCGCGCCAGTTCTTCACTGGATTTCGGCCCTTCCCTTGCGGAGGGATTCGTGAAAGCGTTCACATTCACAAGCAACGTTCCCGTCACACGAGGAGATGGAGCAGCCATGGACTGGCGTCACCGCGCCGTTTGCCGCGAAGAAGACCCCGAGCTCTTCTTCCCCATCGGCAACACCGGTCCTGCGCTCCTGCAGATCGAGGAAGCCAAGGCCGTCTGCCGCCGCTGCCCCGTCATGGAGCAGTGCCTGCAGTGGGCGCTCGAGTCCGGCCAGGACTCCGGCGTCTGGGGTGGTCTGAGCGAGGACGAGCGCCGCGCAATGAAGCGCCGTGCAGCTCGTAACCGGGCGCGCAACGCCAGCGCCTGAGCCAGCCGCCCCGTGGCCCCCGAGCCGCAGCGCGCAGTATCCGATGCTCCCCCAGAGCTGAACGCCTGGCGGTAACCGCATCGCAAAAGCTTTGAGCCCCGGACCGAACGGTCCGGGGCTTGCTGCTGTTCGGGGGCGGTTACTCTCCGGCGCCGGCGCCCCGGACGGACGCCGCCTCAGCTCCGCTTCTCGGCGCAGACCGGCACGTCCAGGATGACCTGGGTGCCGCGCTCGGGGCCGGGCACCATGTCGAACTTCCCGCCCAACTCCCCTTCCACCAGGGTCCGTACGATCTGAAGCCCCAGGTTTCCGGCGCGATGCGGATCGAAACCCTCGGGCAGACCGCGGCCGTTGTCCCGGACGGTGACCAGCAGACGCGGCTCCGTACGGCTGCCGCCGCGCACCGCGCCGACCTCGACCACACCCTGTTCGCCCTGGTCGAAGGCGTGTTCCAGGGCGTTCTGCAGCACCTCGGTGAGCACCATCGACAGCGGTGTGGCGACCTCGGCGTCCAGAATGCCGAAGCGGCCGGTGCGGCGGGCGGTCACCCTGCCCGGGGAGATCTCCGCGACCATGGCCAGCACCCGGTCGGCGATCTCGTCGAACTCGACCCGCTCGTCGAGGTTCTGGGACAGCGTCTCGTGCACTATCGCGATCGAACCGACCCTGCGTACCGCCTCGTTGAGCGCCTCGCGGCCCTGCTCCGAGTCCATCCGGCGGGACTGGAGCCGCAGCAGTGCGGCGACGGTCTGGAGGTTGTTCTTCACCCGGTGGTGGATCTCCCGGATGGTGGCGTCCTTGGTGATCAGCTCCCGCTCGCGGCGGCGGAGCTCGGTCACATCGCGCAGCAGCACGAGCGAGCCGATGTGCGTCCCCTTTGGCTTGAGCGGGATCGCGCGCAGCTGGATCACGCCGTCCGCGCCCTCGACCTCGAACTCCCGCGGGGCCCAGCCGCTGGCCAGTTTGACCAGGGCTTCGTCCACCGGGCCGCGGGCGGGCGCCAGTTCCGCCGTGGTCTGGCCGAGGTGGTGGCCCACCAGGTCTGCGGCGAGGCCGAGCCGGTGGTAGGCGGAGAGCGCATTGGGGCTGGCGTACTGGACGACGCCGTCCGCGTCGAGCCGGATCAGGCCGTCGCCCGCGCGCGGCGAGGCGTCCATGTCGACCTGCTGCCCGGGGAAGGGAAACGTTCCGGCAGCGATCATCTGCGCGAGGTCGGAGGCGCTCTGGAGGTAGGTGAGCTCCAGGCGGCTGGGGGTGCGGACGGTCAGCAGGTTGGTGTTGCGGGCGATCACGCCGAGCACCCGGCACTCGCGGCGGACCGGGATGGACTCGACGCGCACCGGCACCTCCTCGCGCCACTCCGGGTCGCCCTCGCGCACGATCCGACCCTCGTCGAGGGCCGAGTCCAGCATCGGACGGCGGCCGCGCGGAACGAGGTGGCCAACCATGTCGTCCTGGTAGGAGGTGGGGCCGGTATTGGGCCGCATCTGGGCGACCGACACATAGCGGGTGCCGTCGCGCGTGGGCACCCACAGGACGAGGTCGGCGAAGGACAGATCGGAGAGCAGCTGCCACTCCGAGACCAGCAGATGCAGCCACTCGAGGTCGGAGTCGCTCAGAGCGGTGTGCTGGCGTACGAGATCGTTCATGGAGGGCACGTCTGGGAGCCTACCGGCGTACGGTGTATCGGTTGTCCCCGCAAGGGCATGGACAGATGAGAATGGTCTAGTCCACAATGCTGGGCACAGACCTCCGCTCTCCCCGCACAGGAGAGCGGAACGAGGTCCGAGGCGCTCTCTGCCCTGACTGCGCCGCGGCCTCCGATCGACCGGTCCCGGGACGGGGACCGTGCCCCTACCGCACATCGGGGCACCCCCCGTCCGGCAACGGGGCCGGCCGATGTCAGCTCCGGGCTGCGGTGCCGGACAGGTTGAGGGTCCTGTCCTGGCGCCGCGGCCCGCGGGTGTTTTACGGGGCGGGGTGCGCGAGTGTCGCGCGGCGCGGATGCGGCGCGCCGCCGTCGGCCGCCGGATCCCCGTGGGTCTCCCCGGCCTCCTCTGCCGTCTCCTCCCCCTCACCGGCCTCGGCGGTCTCCGGCCAGGCCCGCATCGCGAGAGAGGCGATGTCCGCCAGCATCGCCCGGTCCGCACCGTCCCGCGCCTGTTGCGACATGCCCTGGATGACGGCGCCCACATAGTGGGCCAGCGCGCTCGCGTCCGTGTCCGCGGGGAGTTCGCCGGACACGATGTCCGCGCGGATCCGGCTCTCGATCTGCCCGATGTTCGACCGCCGCATCTCACGCAGCGACGCGGCGACCTCGGCGGAGGCCGGGGTGGTGTTCAGGGCGGCACTGATGACCAGGCAGCCGCGGGGGCGGCCGGGCAGGGTGTATTCGACCGCGGCCTCACGCAGCGCCCGTCCGACGCCCTGGCGGGCGGTCGGCTCCTCGGCCACCGCGCGGTCGATGAAGCCGCCGTGGCGCCGCCCGTACGCGGCCACCACCTCGTCGAACAGCGCCCGCTTGTCGCCGAAGGCGGCGTAGAGGCTGGGGGCACCGATGCCCATGGTGCGGGTCAGGTCGGAGATCGACGTGGCCTCGTAGCCCTGCTCCCAGAAGGACCGCATCGCCTGCTCCAGGGCCGTCTCCCGGTCGAAGGACCGGGGCCGCCCGCGCTGCTTCGTTTCCTTGCTCGCCATGACGGCAATTCTATAGCGATCGATAGGGAAAGCGTGCTACGGTTTTTCTGTAGCGAGCGATATATAAATCACTCGTCGCGGAACCGGGGAACCGGTCACGCCCGCGCACCCTGCGCAGGCGGCGTACGGACGACATGGGGGAAGCATCATGAGCGCACTCGACGGCAGGACGGCACTGGTGACGGGCGGCAGCAGGGGGATCGGCCGGGCGATCTCGGAGCGGCTGGCGCGGGACGGCGCGCGGGTCGCCGTGCACTACGGCCATGACGAGGCGGCGGCCGAGGAGACGGTGGCGGCGATCGAGGCCGCGGGCGGCCGGGCGTTCACCGTGCATGCGGAGCTGGGGGTGCCGGGCGGCGCCGAGGCGCTGTGGTCGGCCTTCGACGCCCGGTCCGACGGCCGGCTCGACATCCTGGTCAACAACGCCGGCACAGCCGGCGCCCGCGAGCCGATCTCCGGGACCACCGAAGCGGACTTCGACCGCGTCTTCGCGCTCAACACCAAGGCCCCGTTCTTCGTCACCCGGTCCGCGCTGAGCCGGCTGCGGGACGGTGGCCGGATCATCAACACGTCCACCGGTCTGACGCACGGCGCGGCCATGCCCGAGCTGATCGCCTACTCCATGACGAAGGGCGCGATCGACGTCTTCACCGCGACCCTCGCCAAGGAGCTCGGCCCGCGCGGCATCACGGTCAACGCCGTGGCCCCGGGCGTGGTCGACACGGACATGAACGCCGACTGGCTGCGCGGCGAGGAGAACGCCGGTGCGCGCGAGGCCGTCCGGGCGATGTCACCCCTGGGCCGGATCGCGGATGCCACCGACATAGGCGACATCGTGGCCTTCCTGGCCTCGGATGACAGCCGCTGGGTGACCGGTCAGTGGATCGACGCGACGGGAGGTTCGTTCCTCTAGCGGAGGTGCCAACCGGCCCCGCCGCCGTCCCGCCGGGACCGGGGCCCGCCGCCCGTGCGACGCTCGGAGCGGGGGCCCGCTTCCCCTCCGCGGCGCCGCGGGGCCGGGGCCCGGCCGCCGCCCGAAGTCTCCTGGGGTTCGGGGCCCACCCTCTGATAGATTGGTCTATACCACATGAGTCCATTCTCCAGAACGGCAGGCCCAGCGTGGAAGTTGTCATCGTCCCGGACGCCACGGCAGGCGGCGAACTCATCGCGGAGGCCATCGCGTCCCTGGTGCGCCGCAAGCCCGACGCTCTGCTCGGTGTGGCCACCGGCTCGACCCCGTTGCCCATCTACGAGGCGCTCGCGGGCAAGGTCCGGGCCGGTGCGGTGGACGCCTCGCGCGCCCGCATCTGCCAGCTCGACGAGTACGTCGGCCTGCCCGCCGGTCACCCCGAGTCCTACCGTTCGGTGGTCCTGCGCGAGGTCGTCGAACCGCTCGGACTGGACGAGAGTTCCTTCATAGGGCCCGACGGCTCGGCCGAGGACGTCCAGGCCGCCTGCGAGGCGTACGACCGTGCGCTGAGCGAGGCCGGCGGTGTGGATCTCCAGCTGCTCGGCATCGGCACCGACGGCCACATCGGCTTCAACGAGCCGTGCTCCTCGCTCGCGTCCCGTACCCGCATCAAGACGCTGACCCGGCAGACCCGGGCGGACAACGCCCGGTTCTTCGACAGCCCCGACGAGGTGCCGCACCACGTCATCACCCAGGGCATCGGCACCATTCTGGAGGCCCGTCACCTGGTCCTGCTGGCCACCGGCGAGGGCAAGGCCGAGGCCGTGGCACAGTCCGTGGAGGGTCCGGTCGCCGCGCTGGTCCCCGCCTCGGCCCTGCAACTGCACCGGCACGCGACGGTCGTCGTCGACGAGGCCGCGGCCTCCAAGCTGAAGCTCGCCGACTACTTCCGCGCCACCTACGCCGCCAAGCCGGCCTGGCAGGGCCTCTAGCCACCGGGCACCACGCGCACCCGCGCCCCGCTCGGCCACCGGAACCCCTACGGGCCCGGCCGGCCGAGTGCGGCGCGCAACGGCCGGGACGTCCCTGCGGGATGTCCCGGCTGTGTCGTATCCGGGGTGCGACGGCTGGCCACCCGGCCGATGCCCGGACGTGCGCCAGGATTCGCGCCCTGGGCGGGCTAGGCGCACGCGGCGGCGTGGCAAAGAGCGGCGGGGACAGGGCAGGAGCGAGCGGACTTGGGCGGCGGGGGCGGGACAGGAGCGGCAGGACTTCGGCGCAGAGGGGCCGGACAGGAACACCGGAACCCGGCCGCGGCGAAGACGAAGCTGCCCCGGCGGAACAGAAGCAGCAGGCCCCGGGCACAGCAGGGCCGGGCAGAAGCGAGCGGACCCCGGGCAGCGGAGGCGGAACAGTAGCGGCAGGACCCCGGCGCAGCGGGGCCGGGCAGGAACGACGGGACCCGGCCATGGCAGAGACGAAGCAGCTCAGGCGAAGCTGGAGCAGCAGGCCCCGGGCCAGCCGGGCAGACCAGGAGCCGTAGGCCCCAGGCACAGCGGGGCCGGGCAGAAGCGAGCGGACCGGGGCGTCAGAGGCGGAACAGGAGCGGTAGGACCCCTGCGCCGCGGGACCAGGTAAGAGCACGGGGACCCGCCCACGGCGGAGCCAAAGCAGCCCCGGCGGAACCGAAGCGGTAGGGCCCCGGCGCAGCCGGGCAGGAGCGAAGGGGCACAACGGCGCAGGAGCAAACGAAGCAGCTCAGGCGGAACAGAAGCAGCAGGCCCCGGGCACAGCCGGGCCGGGCAGAAGCGAGCGGACCCGGACGGCGGGGGCGGAACGGGAGCGGCAGGACCCCGGCGCAGCCGGGCCGGACAGGAGCATCTGGCCCCTGCCACGGCGAAGACGAAGCTGCCCCGGCGAAGCTGGAGCAGCAGGCCCCAGGCCAGCCGTGCAGACCAGGAGCCGCAGGCCCCCCGGGCGCAGCGGGCTGCTACACGAGACAGGCCCTCCCCCAGAGCCCCGGCCGCCCCAGCTCCCCCGTACCGCCCCTCAGCCCCTCAGCCCCCAGAACCGGCCCCCGGAACCTGCCTCAGGAGCCCCCCGTACCCCGTCAGCCCTAAACCACCCCAGCGCCCCGGCTCCAGCTCCCTCCCCCCGCATTCGCCCTCAGCTCCCAATGACCCCCGTCAGTGCCTCCGCGGCCGCCTGGCCGCAGGCGCGGGCGGCGCCGTGGGTGGCGATATGGGGGGCGCCCTGGGGCAGTGACCGGGGGACGCCCATTTCCACCACCGCGGTGTCGGGGCGGGCGGCGACGAGGGCGGTCAGGGCGGCGGCCATCCAGGGGTGGCGGTGGACGTCGCGCACGACGGCGACGATGCGGCGGTGCCCGGCGGCCTGGAGCAGGCCGGTGACCAGAGCCGGGGTGCCGGTCGCGACGGCTGCCTCCGCCGTGTAGGCGGCGGTCTCGGTGCCGGGCAGAAGCCGGGCCAGTTCGGCGGCGACCCCCCAGGGCGTTTCGTCGCCCACGGCGATGTTGGCGAGGGGGGTGAAGGCGGCGACATAGGCCGGGGCGGTCAGCGGCTCGAACGGCCCGTCGGGGGTGATGCGCAGGGCGCGGCGGGCGGCGGTGAGGCCGGCCTCGGGTGCGGGCGCGCTCGCAGCCGCCGCGCCCGCGCTCCGGGTCCAGCGGGCCAGTGCGCGCACCCGGGCCGCGGCGTCGGCGAGCCGCTCCTCGGGCAGTTCGCCCTCGTGCACCGCCCGCACCAGGGCGTCGCGCAGCCGGAGCACGGTGTCCTCGTCGGACAGCCCGCCGCCCACGCAGATCGCGTCCGCACCGGCCGCGATGGCCAGGACGGTGCCGTGTTCGATGCCGTAGGTGGCGGAGATGGCCCGCATCTCGATCCCGTCGGTGACGATCAGACCGTCGAAGCCGAGGCCGCCCTCGTCGGCGGGTGCGCGCAGCAGGCCGTGCAGGGCGGCCGGGCTCAGCGTGGCGGGCCGGCTGCCGTCCAGGGCGGGCAGCAGGATGTGCGCGCTCATCACGGCCTTGGTGCCGGCCGCGACGGCCGCGCGGAACGGCACCAGTTCGCGTTCCTGAAGGGTGGGCAGATCGGCGGCGATCCGCGGCAGGTCGTGGTGCGAGTCGACGGCCGTGTCGCCGTGGCCGGGGAAGTGCTTGGTGCAGGCGGCCACCCCGGAGGACTGCATGCCCTCGACGTACGCGGCGGTGTGCCGGGCGACCAGCTGCGGGTCGGCGCCGAAGGAGCGGACGCCGATGACGGGGTTGTCGGGGTTGGAGTTGACGTCGGCGGACGGTGCCCAGTTGAGGTTGACACCGCAGCCGGCCAGCCGGCGGCCGAGTTCCCGGGCGACCTCGCGGGTCAGCGCGGTGTCGTCGACGGTGCCGAGGGCCAGGTTGCCGGGGAAGGAGGAGCCGCCGCGCACTTCGAGGCGGGTGACGTCGCCGCCCTCCTCGTCGATGGCGACGAGGACGTCCTCGCGTTCGCCGCGCAACTGGGCAGTGAGCGCCGCGAGTTGCTCGGCGTTTGCGACATTGCGGCCGAAGACGCCGACCGCCGCCAGGCCCTCGCCGAGCCGGCGCAGCAGCCAGTCGGGGGCGGTGGTGCCGGTGAAACCGGGCTGGAGGACGGCGAGCGCGTCGCGGGTGAGGGTGTCGGTGGAGCGTACGAGGGTGGTCATGCGGGGTGTCATCCCTTCACTGCGCCGGAGGTGAGACCGCCGACCGCCTTGCGTTGCAAAAACAGGAAGAGCACCAGGATCGGGATGGCGAAGATCGAGGCGGCGGCCATGGTGGCTCCCCAGTCGTCCCCGAACTGGCTCTGGAACTGCGAGAGCCACAGCGGGAGGGTGCCCTGGGCCGGTTCCTTGTTGAGCACCAGCACCAGCGGGAACTCGTTCCAGGCGGTGATGAAGCCGAACAGGGAAGTGGCCATCAGGCCGGGGGCGAGGAGGGGGAAGACGACCTTGACGAATGCCTGGCGGCGGGAGCAGCCGTCGACCATCGCGGACTCCTCCAGCTCCTTGGGCACCGCGGCGACGTACCCGCGCAGCGTCAGCAGGGTGAAGGGCAGCACCATCAGCATGTAGAAGAAGGTGAGCGGCACCAGGCTGTTGAGCATGTCCGCGTCCCGGACGATCATGTAGATCGAGATCACCATGACCTCCCAGGGCGCCATCTGGGCGACCATGAAGGTCAGCAGGAAGCTCTTGCGCCCCTTGAAGCGCATCCGCGCGATGGCGAACGACCCGCAGAGCGCGATCAGCAGCGACAGCCCCACCGCGAGCACGGTCACCAGGACCGAGTTGCCGGCCAGCGTCCAGAAGTTGGGGGCGTGCACGGCCGTCACGAAGTGCTCGAAGGTGCCGTGGAAGGGGAACCACACGGGTTCCTCGGTGACGATGTCCTGGGTCGGCTTGAAGGCCGTGTTGAACATCCAGTACACGGGGAAGACGAAGCCGATCGCGAGCACGACCGCCGTCGCGTTGGGCCAGATCCGGCCGGCCAACGAGCGCTTCACAGCTCGTCCTCCTCTTGCTTGAGCGTCAGGCGCAGGTAGTACGCGGTCATGGCCAGCAGCACCACGATCGTGAGCAGCGAGATCGCGGCGCCCATGCCGAAGTGCAGATTGCCGACGCCCTCGGTGAAGGCGTAGACCGGCAGGGTCTCGGTGAGCCGGTCCGGGCCGCCCTGGTTGATCGCGAAGATCTGCGGGAACGCCTTGAAGACCCAGATGACTTCGAGGAACGTCGTGGCCAGGAAGAACGGTTTGAGGAAAGGGAAGGTCACCGACGTGAAGACCTTCCAGGTGCCGGCGCCGTCCATCCGGGCCGCCTCGTAGAGCTCCTTGGGGATGGTCGTGGTGGCGGCGTAGAGGTTCAGGGCCACGAAGGGCAGCGACTGCCACACGATCAGGACGGTGATGACGAAGAAGGTCGACAGCTGGGTGCCGACCCAGTCGTAACCGGCCATGGAGTGCCAGCCGAGCTTGTCCAGCACCCAGTTGACGACGCCGTAGCGGGAGTCGAAGAGCCACTGGAAGACGGTGGTGGCGGCGATCACCGGCATCGCCCAGGCCAGCACCAGCGCGACGGACAGGGTCAGCCGCATCTTCTTGCCGAGCCGGGCCAGCAGCAGTCCGATCAGCACGCCGAACAGCATGATCAGGGTGACGTTGACGGCGGTGAAGACGATGGTGCGGAGGGTGACCCGCCAGAACTGCTCGCTGCCCAGGACCTCCTGGTAGTTGCCGATCCCCCGCCACTCGGTGAGGTGCTGGATCAGCTCCTTCATGTTGAGGTTCTGGAAGGAGAGCAGGATGTTGCGCACCATCGGCCAGCCCAGGAAGACCGCGGTGGCGGCCACGGCCGGGAGCAGCAGCAGATACGGGGCGCCGCGCGCGATCCGCCTGCTGCCGGAGCCGCTGCGGGCCGGCGGTGCGCCGCCCTTGCCGATCCGCGGCGCGGACTTGCCCACCGCGTCGTCGAGCTGCACTGCCATGGCCGTCTTCTCCCCATCGAACCGGTGGTGCGCGTGCTGGGACCGCGTACGGGCCGGGGACGGCCGGCCCGTACGCAGCCTGGTGTCACCGCTGTCCGGCGGGTACCCGGTCGCTGTCCGGTGCGTACCGCTCGGTGAAGAGCACAGGGTGACTGGTGAAGTGGTGGCCACGCGCCGATGACCGGTATCGGTATCCCGTATCGGTCATCGGCACGTGGCGGGTACCGCGTGCCGAGCTCTCCTCGGCGGGCCGGTGCCTACTGCTTGGCGAGGCGCGAGTTGATCTCGGACTCGATGTCCTTGGCGGCGTCCGCCGGGGCCTTGCCGTTGAGAACCGCGGTCATGTAGTTCTTGATCGGGTTCGGCACGTTCTCCACCGCGGCCCACTGCGGGATCAGCGGCGTGGTGCCGCCGGACTTCGCCGCGGCGGGTGCGGCGGCCTCGGCGGCCGGGTTCTCCTTGGCGGCGGCCGCCAGGTCGGGGGACTTGGGGGTCCAGCCGACCTCCTTGACCATCTGTCCGTCGTTCTCCTTGGACAGGGCGATCTTCAGGAACTCCTTGGCGAGGTCCTGCTTCTTGCCCATACCGGCGACGGCGAAGTTGGAGCCGCCGAGGAAGACGCCCTCGGGCTTGTCGGCGCTCTCACCGGGGATGGTGAAGAAGCCGATGTCGTCCTTGATCTTCGGGTTGGCCGCGATGGCGGTCTTGGCCTCGTAGCCCATGGCGATGACGGCGCCGGTCTTGCCCTTGGCGAAGACCTCGGCCTGCTGCGGGGTGGCCTCGTCCTTGTTCTTCGGCGCGGTGCTGAACGCCTGGTACTGCTTGTAGATGTCCATGGCCTTGGAGACCTTGGGGTCACCGAGGTTGGAGACCCATTTGTCGCCGTCCTTCTTCACCAGGTCCGCACCGGTGCCGATGGTCAGACCGTCGAAGAAGTACCAGTTCTGGCCGGGGAGGTAGAGCGGCTCGGCATCGGTCTTCTGCTTGATGGTGTCGAATGCCTTGAAGAGCTCGGTGCGGGTCTTGGGCGTGTCCTTGAGACCGGCCTCGGCCCAGATCTTCTTGTTGTACATCACGACGCGGTTTCCGGCGTACCACGGAAGCGCGTACTGCTTTCCGTCCGCCATCGCGGCCTTGTTGAAGGCGTCGTTCCAGTCGCCGCCGATTTCCTTCTTCAGGTCGCCGAGGTCGGCGAGCGCGCCGGCCTTGGCGTACGAGGCGGTCTGGGTGTTGCCGATTTCGACGATGTCCGGCGGAGTGTCCTCGGAAAGGGCGGTGCTCAGCTTCTGCTGAATGCCGTTCCACTGCTGGACCTTGAAGTCGACGGTGGCGCCGGTCTTCTTCGTGAACTGCTCGGAGACCTGCTTGGTCCACTGCTCCGGATTGGAACCCGACATCACCCAGACGGTCAGCTTCTGGCCCTTGAAGCCATCGGCACTCGCCTTCTTGGTGTCGCTGGACCCACAGGCAGCGACACTCACCAGCATTCCCGCGACTGCCGTCGCTGTGATGAGTCCACGCTTCATTGCGCTCTCCCCTAAAGGCCGGATGTGGTCTTTAATGGTTTAGACCAGTTCCCGCAGCTTGGCCTAGACCTTTTGGGGTGTCAAGGGTGTATAAGAGTCGCTGTCAGGTCCGTTACCGGACCGACATCTGGCAGGCCGGGACCAGCAGGTGAACACGGGAGTCGCGGCCGTGCCACGATGTGAGCCGCTACGTACGGAGGAGCCGGTGACGGCAGCGCGTCAGGAGTCGGAGAGGCGGGTCATGGAGACCGACGGGGGCAGTGCCGAGAACGGCGGCAGCGGCGCGCGGACCGCCCGCGTGCCCAAGTACTACCGCCTCAAGCGGCACTTGCTGGAGATCACCGAGACCCTGCCACCCGGCACCCCGGTCCCGCCGGAGCGCACCCTCGCCGCGGAGTTCGACACCTCCCGCACGACGGTGCGGCAGGCCCTTCAGGAACTGGTCGTCGAGGGCCGCCTGGAGCGCATCCAGGGCAAGGGCACCTTCGTCGCCAAGCCCAAGGTCTCCCAGGCGCTGCAACTGACCTCCTACACCGAGGACATGCGCGCCCAGGGTCTGGAACCGGCCTCGCAGCTGCTGGACATCGGCTACGTCACCGCCGACGACCGGCTGGCCGGGCTGCTGGACATCACCGCCGGCGGCCGGGTGCTGCGCATCGAGCGGCTGCGGCTGGCCAGCGGCGAGCCGATGGCGATCGAGATCACCCATCTTTCGGCCAAACGGTTCCCGGCGCTGCGCCGCAACCTCGTGAAGTACACCTCCCTCTACACCGCGCTCGCCGAGGTCTACGACGTACGGCTCGCCGAGGCCGAGGAGACCATCGAGACCTCGCTCGCCACCCCGCGCGAGGCCGGTCTGCTGGGCACCGACGTCGGGCTCCCGATGCTGATGCTCTCCCGGCACTCCGTCGACGCCCAGGGGCAGCCGGTGGAGTGGGTGCGCTCGGTCTACCGCGGCGACCGCTACAAGTTCGTCGCCCGGCTGCGCCGCCCCACCGACTGAACGGCCCGCGGACGGCGGCGGATTCCCGGCCGGGACCCCGCCGCCGCCGACGCGGCGACGGCGCCACCGCGGCAGCCGCCGTGTCCGTACTGATATGCGGACAGCTAGTGACGCGCGCCACGCCCCTGCCATAGATTTCCTAGCCGATCACACAGGAGATCACCAGGGACGGAGCCGTCACCATGCCAGAGCCAGCCCAATCACCGGATACCGGACAGGTCGTCACCCCCACACGTGTGGTGGCCGCCGTATGCCTGATCGCTCCGTTCGTGGCGATGCTGTGGGTGAGTTCGTACGCCAAGGTCGAACCGACCCTCATCGGGATCCCGTTCTTCTACTGGTACCAGATGCTCTGGGTGCTGATCTCGACCGCGCTGACCCTGCTCGCGTACCGGCTCGTGCTGCGTGAGCAGCGCGCCCGCAAGGGCGGTGCGGCCAAGTGACCGCGGCACTCCCCTCGACCGGGTCCGACCAGCTGGCCGCCGCCGCGGCCAAGGGCGTGAACGGCGTCGCGCTCGCCGTCTTCGTGTTCTTCTTCGTGGCCGTGACGGTCATGGGCTTCCTGGCCGCCCGCTGGCGCAAGGCCGAACAGTCCGCGAACCTCGACGAATGGGGCCTGGGCGGCCGCAGCTTCGGCACCTGGGTGACCTGGTTCCTGCTCGGCGGCGACCTCTACACCGCGTACACCTTCGTCGCCGTCCCGGCGGCGATCTACGCGGCGGGCGCGGCCGGCTTCTTCGCCGTCCCGTACACGATCCTCGTCTACCCCCTCATCTTCACCTTCCTGCCCCGGCTCTGGTCGGTGTCGCACCGGCACGGCTACGTCACCACCTCCGACTTCGTACGCGGCCGCTTCGGCTCCAAGGGCCTGTCGCTGGCCGTCGCACTCACCGGCATCCTGGCCACGATGCCGTACATCGCGCTCCAACTGGTCGGCATCCAGGCCGTCCTGGACGTGCTGGGCGTCGGTGGCGGCGAGCACACCGGCTGGTTCGTCAAGGACCTGCCGCTGCTGATCGCGTTCGCCGTACTGGCCGCGTACACCTACTCCTCGGGGCTGCGGGCGCCCGCGCTGATCGCGTTCGTCAAGGACGGGCTGATCTACCTCGTCATCGCGGTCGCGATCATCTACATCCCGATCAAGCTGGGCGGTTTCGGCGCGATCTTCGATGCGGCCGGGAAGGCGTTCGCAGAGCCGGGGCCGACCGGCAAACCGCGCGGCGAGCTGGTGAGCGGCGCCGGCAGCCAGTGGGCGTACGCGACGCTGGCGCTCGGCTCGGCGCTGGCGCTCTTCATGTACCCGCACTCCATCACCGCGACGCTCTCCTCGCGCAGCCGCGAGGTGATCCGCCGCAACACCACCATCCTGCCCCTGTACTCCCTGATGCTGGGCTTCCTGGCGCTGCTCGGCTTCATGGCGATCAAGGCCGGTACGGACATCCAGGGCAATCCGCAGCTGGCCATCCCGCAGCTGTTCGCGGACATGTTCCCGAGCTGGTTCGCCGGCGTCGCGTTTGCGGCCATCGGCATCGGCGCGCTGGTACCCGCGGCCATCATGTCGATCGCCGCCGCCAATCTCTTCACCCGCAACGTCTACAAGGACTTCCTCAAGCCCGACGCGACGGCGGCGCAGGAGCACAAGGTCGCCAAGCTGGTGTCCCTGCTGGTGAAGGTGGGCGCGCTGATCTTCGTCCTGACCATGGACAAGACCGTGGCGATCAACTTCCAGCTGCTGGGCGGCATCTGGATCCTCCAGACCATGCCGGCGCTGGTCGGCGGCCTGTTCACCCGCTGGTTCCACCGCTGGGCGCTGCTGGCCGGCTGGGCGGCCGGCATGCTCTACGGCACCCTCGCGGCGTACGGCGTGGCCAGCCCCACCCAGGCGCACTTCGGCGGCTCCAGCAAGGAGATCCCCGGCATCGGCCAGATCGGCTACATCGGCCTCACCGCGTTCGCACTGAACGTCCTGGTGACGGTGGTCCTGACGGTCGTCCTGCGGGCCGTGAAGGCCCCCGACGGCGTCGACGAGACCAGTCCCGCCGACTACACCGCGGACGTCGGCGACAAGGGCACCACCCCCGACCTGCCCCCGGCCACGGTGAGTTCCCCGGCCGGGCACTGAACCGGCATCTCACACGCGGTCAACGGGCCGCCGCGTCCCCTCCGGGGCGCGGCGGCCCGTTGGTGTGCCGGAGCGAGGCGCACCGTCCGCGCCTGCTCAGCCCACCCAGTCCTTGAGCGCCTCGGTTTCGAGCGTGATGCCCACCGGGTCCGGCAGACGGAGCGTCCGGCCGAACGGCACGGTGCGCACATCCTCGTAGCGGACGCCGTCGGGCTCGCTGTGGAGCGTCACCTGACCGGCCTCGCGGTCGATCAGCAGAAAGAGCGGGATACCGGTCTCGGCGTACGCGCGGGGCTTTTCCACCCGGTCACGCCGGTCGGTGTCGGAGTCGTAGGAGGTGACCTCGAAAACCATCAGCACCGGGTCGGGATCGGCCCATTCGCCCTGGCCGACGAAAGCACCACTGGCCGCGAGCGAGCCGTCCGGACGGGCGCGGCCGCTGCGGTACGCCTGCACCTTGAGTCCTTGGTCCGGGTAGAGCCACAGTTCGGGGCGCGACTGGATGCAATGACGCATCAGCCACTCGACGATCCGCCCGTGATCCCCGTCCGGCATGGGCTTGCTCCTGATCTTCCCGTCGATGAACTCCAGCCGCGCGCCTTCCTCCAAGCGTGCGAGTATCCGGGCGGCCTCTTCGAAGTGCTCGGTGAGCAGGATGTGCGGCCGGTCGGCGAGCGCGGTCATGGGGCCTTCTCCTCGCTGTCAGAGGGAGCAGGAATCGTAGAACCGACGATAGCGGAGGCCACTGACAGATACCGCTCCATCACTCACGACTCACTACATGTGGGGGTGCGCGCGAGGGGCCACCCCCACATGTATGCTCGTCCTCGCTGTCGCCGCAGGGAAATCCGGTGGGAATCCGGAACTGTCCCGCAACGGTGTATGAGCGCGCATATATGGCCATTCGGCCCCTTCGCGCGCCCGTGAGTCCGAGGACCTGCCGACGGTACGTCCGCGCCGCCATCGGTGCGGGTGTCGATACGTCCGGGCCTCGCGGGTTGGGCCGGTGGACGCCGCGCGGTGTGCCCGCGCATCCCGAACCGTATCGGGGTGCCGCATGCCCGCGTGCGCCCGTCGCGCCCCGCCCCTCCTGGCCCCCGCCGAGTGAGGGAGAGCACCACGTGACCATCGCGCCAACGGAGCCCGCGTCAGACGCCGAGGTCGGACAGCCCGCGGTGGCCACGCCCGGCGTCCCCGCCGGCCGTGCCGGAGCGGGCGAGGACGGTCCGGGGGTCGCCCTGCTGCGCACCCTGACCGAGCTGACCGAGGACCTCACCGCGACCGACCCCGGCAAGGTGGCCGCCGCCGCGCTCCGCGGCCGGCACCCGGGCTCCGACGAGGCCGAGCTGCGGTCACTGGCCATCGACGCGGCGGCAGGACTGATCGGCGACGAGCCGCAGTACTCCAAGCTCGCCGCGCGCCTGCTCACCCGCGCCATCGCGGAGGAGGCCGCGGGCCAGGGCGCCGTCTCCTTCTCCGCCTCGGTCGAGACCGGCCACCGCGAGGGCCTGATCGCCGACGCGACCGCCGCGTTCGTGCGGACCCACGCGGCCCGCCTGGACGCGCTCGTCGGCCGGGCCCTGGCCGACGGCGCCGACGACCGGTTCGGCTACTTCGGGCTGCGCACCCTGCACTCCCGTTACCTCCTGCGCCACCCCACCACCCGGCAGGTCATCGAGACCCCCCAGCACTTCCTGCTGCGGGTGGCCTGCGGTCTGGCGGAGAACGACTCGGTGGCCGCGCTGGACGATGTCGCCGAGCTGTACCGCCTCACCAGCTCGCTCTCCTACCTCCCCTCCTCCCCCACCCTCTTCAACTCCGGCACCCGCCACCCGCAGATGTCCTCCTGCTATCTGCTGGACTCGCCGCTGGACGAGCTCGACTCGATCTACGACCGCTACCACCAGGTCGCCCGGCTCTCCAAGCACGCCGGCGGTATCGGCCTCTCGTACTCCCGGATCCGCGCCCGCGGGTCGCTGATCCGCGGCACCAACGGCCACTCCAACGGCATCGTGCCGTTCCTGCGCACCCTGGACGCCTCGGTGGCCGCGGTGAACCAGGGCGGCCGGCGCAAGGGCGCCGCCTGCGTCTACCTGGAGACCTGGCACGCCGACATCGAGGAGTTCCTGGAGCTGCGCGACAACACCGGTGAGGAGGCCCGCCGTACGCACAACCTGAACATCGCGCACTGGATCCCGGACGAGTTCATGCGCCGGGTCGAGACGGACGCCGACTGGTCGCTGTTCTCGCCGTCCGACGTGCCGGAGCTGGTGGACCTGTGGGGCGACGAGTTCGACGCCGCGTACCGCAGGGCCGAGGCCGAGGGCAAGGCGCTCAAGCAGATCCCGGCCCGGCTGCTGTACTCCCGCATGATGCGCACCCTGGCGCAGACCGGCAACGGCTGGATGACGTTCAAGGACGCCGCCAACCGCACCGCCAACCAGACCGCCGAGCCCGGCAAGGTCGTCCACTCGTCCAACCTGTGCACCGAGATCCTGGAGGTGACGGACGACGGGGAGACGGCCGTCTGCAACCTGGGCTCCGTGAACCTGGCCGCCCACCTGGGCGAGGACGGCGAGATGGACTGGGCGCGGCTGGACGCGACCGTCCGCACCGCCGTCACCTTCCTCGACCGCGTCGTGGACATCAACTTCTACCCGACCGAGCAGGCCGGCACCTCCAACTCCCGCTGGCGCCCGGTCGGGCTGGGCCTGATGGGCCTCCAGGACGTCTTCTTCCGGCTGCGGCTGCCCTTCGACTCGCCCGAGGCGCGGGAGCTGTCGACGCGGATCTCCGAGCGCATCATGCTCGCCGCGTACGAGGCGTCCGCCGACCTCGCCGAGCGGCACGGCCCGCACCCGGCGTGGTCCGCGACCCGCACCGCGCGCGGTGTGCTGCACCCCGACCACTACCCCGACGCCGAGCCCCGCTGGGCGGACCGCTGGGCCGCGCTGCGGACCAGGGTCGCGGCGACCGGGATGCGCAACTCGCTTCTCCTGGCCATCGCGCCGACCGCCACCATCGCCTCCATCGCGGGCGTCTACGAGTGCATCGAGCCGCAGGTCTCCAACCTCTTCAAGCGTGAGACGCTGTCCGGCGAGTTCCTCCAGGTCAACACGTATCTGATCGAGGAACTCAAGTCGCTCGGCATGTGGGACGCGCGCACCCGTGACGCGCTGCGCGAGGCCAACGGCTCGGTGCAGGACCTCGGTTGGATCCCCGAGGAGATCCGGGCGCGGTACCGGACCGCCTGGGAGATCCCGCAGCGCGCCCTGATCGACATGGCCGCGGCCCGTACGCCCTATCTGGACCAGAGCCAGTCGCTGAACCTCTTCATGGCGTCGCCGACCATCGGCAAGCTCAGCTCGATGTACGCCTACGCGTGGAAGCGCGGTATCAAGACGACGTACTACCTGCGCTCGCGCCCGGCGACCCGGATCGCCCAGTCGGCGCGCGGCACCGCCGCCGCCACCGCCGCCCCGACCGTCCCCGTTCCGCAGCAGGCCACCGACCCCGAGGCCGTCGCCTGCTCCCTGGAAAACCCCGAGTCCTGCGAGGCATGCCAGTAATGTCCCACCCCTCCCCCGACCAGACCACCGTCCCGGCCCCCGCCGCCGCCCTCGGCAACGGTCCCGCGACCGGCACCAAGAACCTTCTCGACCCGGGCTTCGAGCTGACGCTGCGCCCCATGCGGTACCCGGACTTCTACGACCGCTACCGCGACGCGATCAAGAACACCTGGACCGTGGAGGAGGTGGACCTCCACTCCGACGTGGCCGACCTGGCCAAGCTCTCACCGGGTGAGCAGCACATGATCGGCCGGCTGGTGGCGTTCTTCGCGACCGGCGACTCGATCGTGGCCAACAACCTGGTGCTGACGCTCTACAAGCACATCAACTCCCCCGAGGCGCGGCTGTACCTGTCCCGGCAGCTCTTCGAGGAGGCCGTGCACGTCCAGTTCTATCTGACGCTGCTGGACACCTACCTCCCCGACCCGGACGACCGCGCCGCCGCCTTCGCGGCCGTGGAGAACATCCCGTCCATCCGGGAGAAGGCGCAGTTCTGCTTCAAGTGGATGGATTCGGTCGAGAAGATCGACCAGCTGGAGTCGAAGGCGGACCGCCGGCGCTTCCTGCTCAACCTCATCTGCTTCGCGGCCTGCATCGAGGGGCTCTTCTTCTACGGGGCCTTCGCCTACGTCTACTGGTTCCGTTCGCGCGGTCTGCTGCACGGCCTGGCGACCGGCACCAACTGGGTGTTCCGCGACGAGACGATGCACATGAACTTCGCGTTCGAGGTGGTCGACACGGTGCGCGCCGAGGAGCCCGACCTCTTCGACGAGACGCTGGAGCAGCAGGTCACGGACATGCTCAAGGAGGCCGTCGAGGCGGAGCTCCAGTTCGGCCGGGACCTGTGCGGCGAGGGCCTGCCGGGCATGAACACCGAGTCGATGCGCGAGTACCTCCAGTGCGTCGCCGACCAGCGGCTCCAGCGGCTGGGCTTCGCGCCGGTCTACGGTTCGCAGAACCCGTTCTCCTTCATGGAGCTCCAGAACGTCCAGGAGCTGACCAACTTCTTCGAGCGCCGGGCCTCCGCCTACCAGACCGCCGTCGAGGGCTCGGTCTCCTTCGACGACGAGTTCTAGGGTCCGCCCCGGGAGACGTTCCGGGGGCGTGCCGGGGGACCTCTCCCGGTACGTCCCCCACCGCCCGAAATCCTCAACACCCCACGCTGCGACGCCCCTTCACCCGGCCGCCCCCAAAGCCGACCATTCGGTCAGGTGGCAACCGGAGCCTCTCCCACCACATCTAGGTGGGCATGAAAGGCACGAAGGGGCGTCGTCGGTTCATTGACTATCCACGTCGGGGACGGGAGGGCCCCCGCCGCTGGCTGCCGTCGTGGAGACAGTGGCTCAGCGTCTTCGCGTGCGGGGTCCTCGCCCTCGCGACGGCGTTCGCCATCATCTACGCCAACGTCGACATACCGGGCGAGAACGCCCTCGCGCGGAAGGAGGCGACGGTCTACTACTGGGCGGACGGCAGCCAGATGGTGAGCGTCGGCGCCGTCAACCGGCAGAACGTCCCCCTCGACCGGGTGCCGGAGTCCGTCCAGCGCGCCGTGATCGCCGCGGAGAACGAGACCTTCTACAGCGACTCCGGCGTCTCCCTCAAGGGCATCGGCCGCGCCGTGGTGAACATGGTCTCCGGCGAGGACGCCCAGGGCGGTTCCACCATCACCCAGCAGTTCGTGAAGAACACCTATCTCTCGCAGGACCAGACGGTCACCCGCAAGGTCAAGGAATTCTTCATCGCACTGAAACTGAGCAATCAGCGGGACAAGAAGGAAATCCTGCGGGGATATCTCAACACCAGCTGGTTCGGCCGCGATTCGTACGGTGTCCAGGCGGCCGCGCACGCGTACTACGGCGTCGACGTGAAGGAGTTGAACGCCAGTCAGGGCGCCTTGCTGGCCGCCCTGTTGAAGGGTTCCGAGCTGTACGACCCGGGCCTGAACAAGGCCAACCACGAGCGGGCCGAGGAGCGTTGGAAGTGGATACTCGACCGGGAGGTGGAGACCGGTGTGATGACCGCGGCGGAGCGGGCGAAATACCGGGAGTTCCCGGAGCCGCGCGCCTTGGTCAAGCCGACCAGCCAGGCCGGCCAGACCGGCTATCTCATCGACGTCGCCAACAAGTTCATCAAGAGCGCCACCGATCTGACCGACAAGGACCTGCTGCGCGGCGGCTACCGCATTTACACCACCTTCGACAAAGCGCGTACCCGCCGGCTGGAAAAGGCCGTGACCGATGTCCGCAAGAAGACGATCGACCCGAAGCAGCGCGCCGCCGACACCTTCGTGGAGTTCGGCGCGGCGTCCGTGCGGCCCAAGGACGGTGCGATCCTCGCCCTCTACGGCGGCGCCGACGCGACCAAGCACTTCATCAACAACGCGGACACCTCCGCCGTCCCGGCCGGTTCCGCCTTCAAACCGTTCGTCCTGGCGGCCGCCGCACAGGAGTTGAGCGAGCGGAGCGGTTCGCCCTCGGTGATGGCGACCGCGGACCGCCGTTTCGGGGAGCTGCGCGGGGCGCTGCTGAACTCCAAGAGCCAGCCGTTCGTCCAGGCCGGGAAGAGCCTCGGGCTGGAGAAGATCCGGGACATGGCGGTGGCCGCGGGGCTGCGCAAGGAGAGCATGGCCCGCCTGGAGCAGACCTTCCCGCTCGGCACCTCGGCGCCCAGCGCAATCCGGTTGGCGAACGCGTACGGCACCTTCGCCAACGGGGGGCGGCACTCCGAGCCGTACGCGGTGACGAAAATGACCCTGGACGGCGAGCCGGTGGACGGTTTCACCCGCCCGGCGCCCAAGGAGGTCCTCACGCCCTTCCAGGCCCGGCAGATGGCCGGGGTGCTGGAGTCGCTGGGCTGGCTCACGACGCGCCTGAAACCTGAGGAGGCCGCGGACGCCAAGGGCACGGACCCGGCCGACGATGCGGGCGGACGCCAGGCCGTGCCCGCCGCGCCGGACGACAAGCCGGTCGCGGCGGGCGCCACCCTGCCCGGTGACCGGCAGAAGTCGGCGTGGTTCATCGGCACCCCCGGCCCCACCGGCGGTGCGCCCGACGCCGGTGAACCGGTCACCGCCGGCGAACCGACCACCGCCATCACCATGTTCCGCAACAAGCCGGGAGCGCCCCAGCTGCTGCCCATGCAGGGCGTGGGCGGTCCCAAGACCGAGCTGGGCACGTCCATTCCGCCCCAGATCTGGGCCGCCTACCAGGGCACCCCCTGAGCTCCTGAGCCGCACCCGCGGCACCACGACAGCGCGACGCCGCCGCGCCCGGCGGAATCCGGGCCCGGCGGCGTCGCGTGTGCGGTGCCGGTCAGGCGTTGGCGACGACCGGGTAGCGCGGTTCGCCCTCGGCCATCTGCCGGAGCGCGTCCTTGCGGTCACGCTTGGAGAGCCGGTCGATGTAGAGGTAGCCGTAGAGGTGATCGGTCTCGTGCTGGAGGCAGCGCGCGAAGTAGCCGGTGCCCTCGATCGCGATCGGATTGCCCTGCGCGTCCTGGCCGCGCACCACGGCGTAGTCGGGGCGGGCCAGCGGGGCGTACGCGCCGGGCACCGACAGGCAGCCCTCGTTGGAGTCGTCCAGGATCCGGCGCTCGGGCGGCAGCTCGTCCAGGACGGGGTTGCAGATCGCGCCGGTGTGCCGGACACCGTCGTCGTCCGGGCAGTCGTAGACGAAGACCTTCAGGTCCACGCCGACCTGGTTCGCGGCCAGGCCCACGCCCTCGGCGGTCCGCTGGCTGGCGAACATGTCGTCGATGAGCTGCGCGAGCTCGTCGCCGAACTCCGTGACGTCCTTGCACTCCTTGTGGAGCACCGGGTTGCCGACGACCGTGATCGGCCGCGAGGTGCCGCGCTCGCGGTGGGCGGCCTCGCGCTCTGCCGCGTCCGTCGTGTCGTCGATGAACGCGTCGTCCACGCGCTGCTCACCGTCTTGGTCAAACACAGGCTGCTGGGCCATCTCCGCCGTACGCCTTCCTGAAATCCCTGATTAGTCGCCCTACAGACTACGGGGGCGCTCAGCAGACCTCTTCGAGGTCCCGCCATTCCCTGCTGTCCGGGCTGTCCGCGACCCAGCCGTCCAGCAGCCCGCGCACCAGGGCGGCGGGCGCCGCGATCCCGCACTCGCGCTCCGGGAGCCACAGCGAGCCGGAACCCGCCGTACGGTGCCCGAGCGGCCCGGGGTGGCCCGGCTCGCTGTGGTCGTGCGGGTCCAGGTGCTCGCCGTCGCCCTCGTCGCTGGGCATCCGGCTCTCCGAGCACGTACGGCACAGCAGCCGCACCGACGACGACCAGTCCTCGGCGGCGAAACCGGCGTCGGCCGCCAGCCGCTCCAGGGCGTCCCGGTCGGCCTCGGTGGCCGCCTCCAGCAGCACCACCCAGGTGGGGACCGGTGAGGGCGCCCACAGCTCGATCTCGTCGAACACCGGGTACGAGGGCCCGGCCGCGGTGATCCGCTCGCCGTTCGGGACGCCGTCGTGCAGCACCACCTCGCCCCAGCGCCGCCCGGAGGACGGCAGCGGGATGGACAGCACCTCGATCCGGGCCGGGTCCAGCCGGCGGCCCCAGACCACCTCGGCCTCACCCTCGGGCGAGAGGCGGACCGCGGCGCTGCCCAGGTCCATCCCGACCGGTTCACCGGACGGCGACCCCTCGCCGGGGACCCGGAGGCCGTACGCCTGCCAGGCGCGGCGGGCCAGCGGCCAATCCTGGAGGGCGGTGGCGGCGATGCCGACATTCCACCAGTCGGGCGCCCCGGACTCGCGGTCCAGCAGCGCGACCGCGCGCAGCCCGGCGGCCCGCGCCTGCTCCCAGTCGTGCCGGAACTTGTGCAGCAGCGCGAGATTGAACCAGGACTCCGACAGCCACGGCTCCATATCGGCGGCACGGGTCAGCAGTGCGCCCGCGTCGTCGTAACGGCCGTCGCCGATCAGCGTGAAAGCGCGGTCGGTCGCCTGCCGCCACGAGGCGGAGGGCCGGTGCCGTACCTTGCCGAAGATCCTCACGATTCCCGCCTGCTGTTGTTCTCGATGCCGCTGCGAAGGTGTCCCGAGCGGTGCCCGGGGCCGTCTTGGGGGCTCACTCGACAACCTGCCACAGATTGCCGCCGGGGTCAGCCCGTAACTGCGCCCCTGTGCGGCTCCTTGCCCTCCGCCGCCCCCCTGAACCCCCTTGGGAGGGGCTTCCTTCGCATCCAACCATGCCCGTCTCGGCGGGCGCTCATTACCCATCGGTTCCACCATGTGAGACGAGCCGCCGCGCGCCACCCGGGGACGCCCGGGGGCCCGGCGCGGGCCAGGACGCCCCGGACCTGCGGCAGAGCCGCTTCCCCGGCCTTCTGGTGCCGCCCTCGGGGCCTGGACGACGGGTACGGCACCTGAGGGAGTACGGGGCGGACGCGGTCTCCCGGCGGGGCGCCGCCCGCCCTGCGGAGCGCGGCATTCCTGTTCCGCGTCGCGCGAACACCCGCGCTCCGGTCCCCTCTCACGCCGTACGGCCGCCGCGCGCCAGGACCCGGGCGAGCGCCTCGACGACGCGTGGCTCATACTCCCGCGCGGTGGCGCGCCGCAGCCGCTCCAGGGCGCGCGCCGGGCCCCCGGGTCCGGCAGACTCCGCCGCCAGATCGTCGTAGGCGTTGACCGTGCGGACGATGCGCGCCGTGACCGGTTGGTCCCGGAACGGATCCGCCTGCCGCTCGACGATCACCGCGACCGCCTCCGGCACCCCGGTCTGCCGCACCACGGCGCCGCCCAGCAGCGCGATGCGGCGCTGTTCCGCGGGCGCCAGCGGCGCGGTCGCACCGGCCGGCACCGGGTCCAGGAGCGAGAGCTGTCCGATGTCGTGCATCAGGGCGGCGTATTCGAGTACGTCCAAGTCCGCCGCGCCCAGGCCCAGTTCCCGCCCGACCGCGCGGCTGAGCCGGGCCACCCGGCGGGCGTGGCCCGGCCGGGTGTAGCCGGCGATCTCGGTGGCGCGGGCGAGCGAGGCGATGGTCTGGCGGTAGGTGGCCAGTACGGCGGCGTACCTGCGGAAGGCGAACTGGGTGAGCAGCAGCGGCAGACAGAACACCGGCAGCGCCCACAGCCCGGCGACCGCGGTGCCGAGCGAGATGACCACCCCCGTGGCGCAGATGGCGGAGCCGATGCCCAGCAGCGACCGCAACTCGTCGCGCAGCAGCGGACCGTACGGCCAGCCGGTACGGGCGCGGGTGAGTGTGGCGGCCAGCACCGCGTCGCAGAGCGCGGCGAGCGCGAGCACCGTGACCATGAAGAGCGGATAAGCGGGGCCGTCCGCCAGCCAGCCGGTCAAGGTGCCGCTGTTGTAGAGGGGTTGGAAGCAGGCGGCGGCGAATCCGGCGGTCAGGACGCGGCGTACGAGATCGTCGGCGGCCGCGCCCCGGCCGCCGGCCACCCGCGGGACGAGCCCGGCGAGGCAGGCCGCCGCGACCACGGCCACGGTCTGCGCCACCCCGTGCGTCGTCGGCCGGCCGCCGGCCGCCCCGAGCAGCGCGTAGGCGAGCGCGCCGGCCGCCCCGAGCGGCGCGCTCGCCCGCTCGCCGGATCCCCGGCCGGGCGGGGCCGTCCGTACGGGCCCCCGGCGCAGCACCTCGCCCACCGCGATCAGCAGCCCGAAGACCAGCGCGATCTCGGGCTCCGCCACGCCGTCGCGGAGCGTGCGGACGAGCCCCCAGCAGACGAGCGCCGCGGCCGCCGTGTGGACACCGGCGACGACGACGGCGGCGCCGCGGCGGCGGCCCTGCGTACCGGGGCCGGTCCCGTGCCCGCCACCGGGGGCGTCCGCCGCCCGGCCGCCTCCACCGCGCCCACCCGGCGTCCGGCCGTCCGCGCGCCCGGCCGCCGGGCCGTGGTCCGCCGCCCGCTCCTCTTGCTCGCCCCGGCGGCGCGCGCCCCGTAAGGGCCCCCCGGCGGGCTCCCCCGGTCCGCCGCTCACCTGGCACCGTCCCGCCGGGCCCGCCCCGGGCGCCCGTCCCGCCGGCCGGGCCCGGCGGGACCGGGCCGCCCGCCGCGGCCCGCCGGTCCGGCCGCCGCGTGGCCCGTGCGGTCCCCCCGCCCGCCGGTGTCGTCGCCCGGCCGGGCCCCCGTGCTCTCCGGCGCCGCCTCCGGCCGCCGGGGCGGGACGTTTCCTCTGCCGCCCGGCGCGGCGCCCGCGTCCGCCTGCGCGGCGCCGACGGGCACCACGGCGCCGCGCACCGCCGCATCCCCGGCCACGCCCGCCCCGGCCTCCGCCGGCGGTACCGGATCCGGATGCCAGCCGTGCCGCTCCAGCGACGCGGCCAGCGCCCGGACCATCCGCGGGTCGAACTGCGCCCCGGCGCAGTTACGCAGTTCCGCCAGTGCGGCCGCCACCGGGCGGGCCCGCCGGTAGCAGCGGGTGGAGGTCATCGCGTCGAAGGCGTCCGCCACCGCGACCACCCGGGCCAGCTCCGGGATCTGCGCTCCGGACAGGCCGTGCGGGTAGCCGCGGCCGTCCACCCGCTCGTGGTGGTGCAGGATCGCGGCCCGTGCCTCGCCGAGGAAGCCGATTCCGCGGACGATCTCGTGCCCGTACTCGGGATGCAGCTCGATGGCGTCGCGCTCCTGCGGGGTCAGCGGCCCGTCCTTGCGCAACAGCCGGGTGGGGACGCCGAGTTTGCCCACGTCGTGCAGGATGCCGGCGATGCGCAGCACCTCCAGCCGGTCCTCGGCCAGGCCCAGCTCCCGGCCGATCATCACCGAGGCGCGGCCGACCCGCTCACTGTGTCCGCGCGTGTAGCGGTCCTTGATGTCCACGGCCTGGACGAGGGCGCGGACGGTGGCCCGGTGGGCGGCGCGTTCGCGGTGGTACTGGGCGAAGACCCAGCAGGAGATGTGCATCGGCAGCAGCACCGGCAGCGCCGCGAGCGGCCCGTACGAGCTGTGCCACAGCACCGCCATCATCAGCCCGGCGAGCCCGTGGACGAGATGCGGCCCCAGTGAGCGGGGCAGCAGCCCGCGCCAGGCGGTGCGCGCCGGGTGCCGCTCGGCGGCGATCAGCACCCCGCCGTCCAGCACCGCGAGCACCGCGCTGAAGGTGCCGGCGGCCGCCGCCGCGGGCAGCAGCAGGAGGGGGAACTGCGGTGCGGACAGCGGCTGGTGGCCGACGGCCCGGAAGACGTGGGCGGCCGCGCAGGTCGCCAGCGCGAGCTCGGCGGCGTGCCAGATCTTGCGGGCGGCGGCCGACCGTTCCTCGACCGGGGCGATCAGCGCTCCCGGGACCGCCACCAGGGCGGCGAGCGGCGGGGGCAGCAGGAAGACCGCGGTCAGCAGGACGGGGAGGAACAAGCCCGTGGTGAACGGCAGATGACAGCCCGTCACCTCACAGCGGCGCACCTGCCCGCACAGTCCGTACAGGGCGGCCAGTACCAGAGCGGTGGCCCAGGGGGCTTCGGCGCCGAGCAGTACCGCGGGGGCCGCGCACAGCGCCGCGGCCAGGGCCGCGCCGGCGATGTACCCCCGCGCGGCCGCCGGAAGTTCCCGCATCGCGCCTCCTCCCCCGTGCCCACCGCTCGTCGCACGCGTCCGCATCCGTGACACGCGTGAGTTCGGTGAGAATAGAGGGGCTGAGGCGCCGGAGAAGGTACATCAGCGGATCGGGCGGGACGAATCACCTCGCCCCTCACCCCTTAGGGTGATGCGCCGCCTTATTCGGCGCGGGCGGCCTCGGGGCGTGCATCGCCCGCGTCGCCGTCGGCGCAGGCCGCGGCGGAGCCGGAGCTCGCGGCGTCGGCCGCCCGCTCCCGCTGCGCCTGTTCACGGGCGGCCTGGTCGCGCACGCTCGCCTCGGACACCACTTCGCCGGCCTGGATCAGTTCGATCCGGCCCATGACCTTGGAGCGCAGGTCGGAGGGGACGTCGTCATGGCCGCAGCACCGCTTGACGAGCTTCTTGACGGCCTGTTCCAGGCCGTACGTCGCCAGGCACGGCGAGCACTCGTCGATGTGCACCTGGAACTTCTCGCTCTCCCCCGCGGGCATCTCGCGGTCGAGATACTCGTAGAGGTGATCAAGGACCTCTGAACAGTCTTTGTCGTGCGGGTCTCCGCAGCTCATGATCCCGAGCCTTTCCGGTCGTGCGACCCCGACGCCTGCGCGGCCTGCGTGTTCGCAGCCCCCGCACCGGCCGGGACCAGCCCGCGCTCACGGGCGTAGTCCTCCAGCATGCCGCGCAGTTGGCGCCGGCCGCGGTGCAGACGGGACATCACCGTGCCGATAGGTGTCCCCATGATGTCCGCGATCTCCTTGTACGCAAAGCCCTCGACATCCGCGAGATAGACCGCGATGCGGAACTCTTCGGGAATCGCCTGGAGCGCGGCCTTGACATCCGAATCGGGCAGATGGTCGAGCGCCTGCGATTCGGCGGAGCGCAGCCCCGTCGACATATGCGACTCGGCGCGCGCCAGCTGCCAGTCCTCGATCTCCTCGGCGGCGCTGCGCTGCGGCTCGCGCTGCTTCTTGCGGTAGGAGTTGATGAACGTGTTCGTGAGGATGCGGTAGAGCCACGCCTTGAGGTTCGTGCCCTCCCGGAACTGGTGGAAGGACGCGTACGCCTTCGCGTACGTCTCCTGCACCAGGTCCTCCGCGTCGGCCGGATTGCGCGTCATGCGCAGCGCGGCGGAGTACATCTGGTCCAGGAAGGTGAGCGCGTCCCGCTCGAAGCGCGCGTTGCGCTCGGCGTCGCTCTCCTTCCGGCTCGCAGGGCTCTCCTCAGCCGTGCCGTCGGTCCCTGCGTCGGTCCCAGTGACCGGACCCACCTCCTCCAACGCCGTGACGGATCCGGATGCGGATCCACTCGAATCGGAGAATAGACGACGATCTACTGCCCCCGCCGCTCCAGCCATGGCGTGCTGCGGGACCTCCGTCGGTGACCACGGCAGGTCGGCGGCCCGTCGGGCCAGGCAAGCGGTTCCCATGCGGTGTACTCCCCATCCTCATGCTTCGCCGGACGTACGCGTTCCTACGCATGGCACAACAGCCGGGCCCCGTGGCTCATTCCCGCCTTTCACGGTTCCGTACGGCCCGTGCGGCGCTTGCGGTCCCGGAGCCGCTGTGCCCCGCGCGGACCGTGCGGCTTGACACACCGCCTTGCGGGTTCGGCAATGGAGAGGTGATCGACGACGACTACGCACGGGTGCTGTCCGATGTGGGGCCCGGCCTGCGGCGGCTGCGGCAGGAGCGGGGCGTGACGCTGGCCGCGCTCGCGGCGTCCACCGGTATCTCGGTGAGCACGCTCTCGCGGCTGGAGTCGGGCGGCCGCAAGGCCACCCTGGAGCTGCTGCTGCCGCTGGCGCACGCCCATCAGGTGCCGCTGGACGAGCTGGTGGGGGCCCCGGAGGTGGGCGATCCGCGGGTGCGGGCGACGCCCCGGAACCACGACGGCCTGACCGTTCTGCCGCTGACCCGCCAACCGGGTGCCCTCCAGGCGTTCCGGCTCGTCATGGAGCCGGCCACCGGCCCGCCGGAACCGCGTACGCACGAGGGCTACGAATGGCTGTACGTCCTGTCCGGGCGGCTGCGGCTGCTGGTGGCCGACCGCGATGTGGAGCTGCGGGCCGGGGAGGCGGCGGAGTTCGACACCCGGCTGCCGCACTGGTTCGGGCCCGCCGGCGGCCGGCCGGTGGAACTCATCAGCCTCTTCGGCCGCCAGGGTGAACGGATGCATGTCCGCGCCGGCCCGCACCACCGGGCCGGCTGAGCGCCCGCCGCGCCGCGCCGGCGCCCGCCGTCAGCCGAAGAGCCCGTCCAGCCAGCCGGCCACCACGTCGGTGAGCGTGGCCATCGACGCCGCCTCGGTGACGCCCGCCGACTTCGGCACCGCGAATCCGTGGTCGCCGTACGCCACCTCGGTGAGCTCCGTCCCCGGCGGGAACTCCCCGGGCCGGCCGAACGGGTCGCGGGCGCCCTGGACGACCAGCGTCGGCACCCCGGCGCCGGTCAGCTCGTCCGCCCGCGACTTCTCCGGCCGGCCCGGCGGATGCAGCGGGAAGGCGAGCGCCAGGACGGCGTGCGCGCCCAGCTCCCGCGCCGTCCGGCAGGCCACCCGGGCACCGGCGCTGCGGCCGCCCGCGACCACCGGCAGCCCCGGCTCCGCCAGCGCGGGCCACAGCGCGGTCCATCCGGTGTCCAGGGTCTTCGGCGCGGGCGCCACCTTCTTGCCGGCCACCCGCCACGGCTGCTCGACCAGCGCGACGGTGTAGCCGCGGGCCGGCAGCGCGGCGGCCAGGGCCCGCAGATCCCTGGCCTCGATACCGCCGCCCGCACCGTGGCTCAGGGCCAGTACGGCCCGCGGCGCCCCGGCCCGGTGCCAGGTGATCCGGGCCACACCGGCGGGCGTCCCGACCGTCTCGGTCCCGGACGCCGCCGGGAGCGATGTGCTGCCTGTGTTCCCCGGACTGCCTGTGTTCCCCGTGGTCCCTGCGTTCTCCGGGTGCCCTGTGCTTCCTGCGCTCATGGCTCCCATCCTGCAACGCGCCCGTACCGCGTCGTGCCGCGTACCGGTCAGAACAGCGTGCCGACCTCCGGCCCGTCCAGCTCCTTGAGCAGCTCGGGCCCGTTGTTGCGGACGTTGCTGACGTCCGTCGGGACGGGATAGGCGCGCATCAGCCCGGCCGGCGGCGGTGCCAGCAGCGCGCGCAGCTCATCGGGGTCGGTGTGGGCCGGGTCGAGCCAGGCGTCCCAGCGGTCCGGCGGCAACACCAGCGGCATCCGGGGGTGGATTTCGGACAGCGACCGCGGGCCGGGTCCACCGGTGGCCCCGGCCAGCGGCGTGGTCTCGGCCTCGGTGGTCAGGACGGTGCAGGTCGCCCACCACGCCAGGGGGTGGTCGCCGGGCAGCGTGCGGTCCCGCCAGAACTCGTACAGTCCGGCCATCGCCATCACGGAGCCGTCGGCGGGCGTCACGAAGTACGGCTGCTTGCGGCTCCGCTTCTTCTTGCCCTGCTCCTCCAGCTGCCGTTCGGCGGCGTCGGTGACCCACTCGAAATAGCCGTCACCGGGAAGCAGACAGCGGCGGGCCGCGAACGCCTGCCGGAAGGACGGCTTCTCGTGCACCGTCTCGGACCGCGCGTTGATCATTTTCGCCGCGCCGTCGGGCGACGCCGACCACGACGGGACCAGCCCCCATTTCAGCGCCCGCAGCTGGCGCACCGGACGGCCCGGCGGGAATTCCGCGGCCGCCGCGCCTTTCAGGGGACGTTCGAGCACCGCGTGCACGTTCTTCGTCGGGGCGATGTTCCAGTCGGGTGCCAGGGTCTCCGTCGGCTCCCACCGCTGCACCCCGAAAAGTCCCACCAGGTCCTCGGGGCTGCGACTCGCTGCATACCTACCGCACATGCATGCCACACTGCCATGCCACACGAAGGGGAGACATGGACACCGACCACATCACCGACGTATGGAGCCGAGTCTTCGGGACGCAGCCCGATCCGTCGTTCTGGCTGGTGATCGTCACCGCGGTGCTGGCGCTGGCCGCCGTCGTCCCGCACACCGCCTGGCGGCTGTCGCGCAACGCCGTCACCATCGCGCACGAGGGCGGGCACGGGCTGGTCGCGCTGCTCACCGGCCGCCGCCTGGACGGCATCCGGCTCCACTCGGACACCTCCGGGCTGACCGTCTCCCGCGGCCGGCCGACCGGGCCCGGGATGATACTGACCGCCGCGGCCGGCTACATCGCACCGTCCCTGCTGGGCCTGGGGGGCGCCGCGCTGCTGGCCTCGGGGCACATCACGGCGCTGCTGTGGGGCGCCACCGCGCTGCTCCTCGTGATGCTCGTCATGATCCGCAACGCCTACGGTGTGCTCACCGTCGTGCTGTCCGGTGCCGCGTTCCTCCTCGTTTCCTGGCTGACGGCACCGGACGTCCAGGCGGCGTTCGCGTACGCCGTGGTCTGGTTCCTGCTGCTGGGCGGTGTCCGGCCGCCGTTCGAGCTGATGGGCAAGCGGCGGCGCGGCGGGGCGGTGGACTCCGATCCGGACCAGCTGGCCCGCCTCACGAACGTCCCGGCGGCCGTCTGGCTCGGCCTCTTCCATGTGGTGACGCTCTGCTCCCTGATAGGCGGCGGGCGCTGGCTGCTCGGCGTCTGACCGGCGGCCGGTGTCCCGAACGGCGGCGTACGCGGTCCCGTACGTCCGCACCCCTGCAGCCCGTACGTATCCCGTATCTCCGCGCCCCCGGCGGGCGGGTGCACTATCAGTGCCGTGTTTCGTACAGGTTGCACCGCTTTTGATCAAGATCGGGCCCCTTGCCCAGCCATTAAAGTGAGGGCATGACCGAGAGCCCCGCACTTCCCGCCCTGTGGCCCGCCCCCCTCGCACCCGGGGCGGTCGACGCCACCGTCACCGTGCCCGGCTCGAAATCGGTCACCAACCGCGGCCTGGTACTCGCCGCCCTCTCCTCCGAGCCCGGCTGGCTGCGCCGCCCGCTGCGCTCACGCGACACCCTCCTGATGGCCGAGGCGCTGCGCACCCTGGGCGTCGGCATCGAGGAGACCGCCTCCTCCAGTTCCGCGGGCGCCACGGCGCAGGGCGGCGGCGGTGAGGCGTGGCGGGTGATTCCCGCGGGACTGCACGGCCCGGCCACCGTCGACGTCGGCAACGCCGGCACGGTCATGCGCTTCCTCCCGCCGGTCGCGGCGCTCGCCGACGGCCCGGTCCGGTTCGACGGCGACCCGCGGTCCTACGAGCGTCCGCTGGGCGGCGTCATCGACGCACTGCGCGCCCTCGGGGCCCGGATCGACGACGACGGCCGCGGCGCGCTCCCCATGACGGTGCACGGCAGCGGCGCCCTGGACGGCGGCCCGGTCGAGATCGACGCCTCCTCGTCCTCCCAGTTCGTCAGCGCCCTGCTGCTGTCCGCGCCGCGCTTCAACCAGGGCGTCGAGGTACGGCACACCGGCTCCGCGCTGCCGTCCCTGCCGCACATCCGGATGACCGTCGACATGCTGCGCAGCGTCGGCGCCCAGGTGGACGCCCCGGAGTCCGGCGGCGAGCCGAACGTCTGGCGGGTCACCCCCGGCGCGCTGCTGGGCCGCGATCTGGTCGTGGAGCCGGACCTCTCCAACGCCCAGCCGTTCCTGGCCGCGGCGCTGGTGACCGGCGGCCGGGTCACCATTCCCGACTGGCCCGCGCACACCACGCAGCCCGGCGACGCGCTGCGCGAGATCTTCACCACCATGGGCGGTTCCTGCGAGCTGACCGAGGACGGCCTGACCTTCACCGGCACCGGCCGGATCCACGGCATCGACGTCGACCTGAGCGAGGTCGGCGAGCTGACCCCGGGCATCGCCGCCGTCGCCGCCCTCGCCGACTCCCCCTCCACGCTGCGCGGCGTCGCCCATCTGCGGCTGCACGAGACCGACCGGCTGGCCGCGCTCACCAAGGAGCTGGGCGAGCTCGGCGGCGATGTCACCGAGACCGCGGACGGCCTGCACATCCGGCCGCGCCCGCTGCACGGCGGGATCTTCCACACCTACGACGACCACCGGCTGGCCACCGCCGCCGCGGTCATCGGCCTCGCCGTCCCCGGCGTGCAGGTGGAGAACGTCGCGACCACCGCCAAGACCCTGCCCGACTTCCCCGCGATGTGGACGGACATGCTCGATCCGGCCCCCGCCCGGAGCGTCTGAGAGTTACCGCCGCCATGCGCCGCTACGGCAAGAACCCCGACGAGGACGACATCCGTGTCCGCCCCAACCCCAAGGGCAACCGTCCCCGCACCTCCATCCGCCCCAAGCACGAGAACGCCGTCGAGGGCCTGGTCCTGACCGTCGACCGGGGCCGTCTGACCTGTCTGATCGAGGGCCGTACGGTCACCGCGATGAAGGCCCGCGAACTGGGCCGCAAGAGCGCAGTGGTCGGCGACCGGGTCTCCGTGGTCGGCGATCTGACCGGCGCCAAGGACACCCTCGCGCGGATCATCCGGGTCGAACCGCGCACCTCCACGCTGCGCCGTACGGCCGATGACGACGATCCCTTCGAGCGGGTCGTGGTCGCCAACGCCGACCAGCTCGCGATCGTCACCGCGCTCGCCGACCCCGAACCGCGCCCCCGCCTCATCGACCGCTGCCTGGTCGCCGCCTATGACGCGGGGCTCGAACCGCTGCTGGTGCTGACCAAGTCCGATCTGGCCTCCGCCGGCCCGCTGCTGGAGTCCTACGGTGCGCTGGGCGTCCCGTACGTGGTCACCAACCGCGACGAACTGGCCGACGGCAGCGCCGCCGAGCGGGTCCGGGCCCATCTGACGGGCCGTATGACGGCCTTCGTCGGCCACTCCGGCGTCGGAAAAACGACCCTGGTCAACGCGCTGGTCCCGGACCGCAACCGGGCGACCGGCCACGTCAACGCGGTCACCGGCCGCGGCCGGCACACCACCACCTCCGCGCTGGCGCTCCCGCTGCCCGGCGACTCGGGCTGGGTCATCGACACCCCGGGCGTCCGGTCCTTCGGACTGCACCATGTCGATCCGTCGCGGGTCGTGCTCGCCTTCCCCGATCTGGTGCCCGGCACCGAGGGCTGTCCGCGCGCCTGCAGTCACGACGAACCGGACTGCGCGCTGGACCAGTGGGTGGCCGACGGCCACGCCGACCCGGCCCGCCTCTACTCGCTGCGCCGTCTGCTGGCCACCCGGGAACGGCGCGAGGGCGACTGATCGCCGAAGTTTGCTGCCGTCCGTCCGAGGTAAATGCATAATCACACCAAGGCTGGCGAAGCGGTCACCGAGCTGACGGAGGCAATGGGACATGGCGTGGCTGCTGGTCGTGGTGGCGGGGATCCTGGAGACGGGCTTCGCGGTCTGCCTCAAGCTGTCCCACGGCTTCACCCGCCTGTGGCCGACCATCGCCTTCGCGTCCTTCGCCCTCGCCAGCTTCGGCCTGCTGACGCTGGCGCTGCGGAAACTGGACGTCGGCCCGGCGTACGCGGTCTGGACCGGCATCGGCGCGGCCGGTACGGCGCTCTACGGCATGGTCTTCCTCGGCGATGTGGTCTCCACCCTCAAGATCACCGGGCCCGACCCGCACAGCACCGCCGACATCACCGGCCCCACCCACCACGATGCACTCCCGGCACCCCCGCCGGCCGCCGCCGTTCGCCCGGCAACCGGGCGAACGCACCGCGCACCAGCCGCGACACCGTCTCCATCTCGGCCTCCCGCCGCCGCTGCGGCCCCCACCCACCACGATGCACTCCCGGCACCCCCGCCGGCCGCCGCCGTTCGCCCGGCAACCGGGCGAACGCACCGCGCACCAGCCGCGACACCGTCTCCGTCTCGGCCTCCCGCCGCCGCTGCGGCACCGCTCCCCCGGTGGTCTCCGCCACCCGGCCGGGTCCGGGCGCCGCCTCCGGGCCGGCGGACGGCCCCGGGGGCGCGGCGGGACCCGCCGGGGCGAGCACGCACGAGAGCGTCAGCCGCGCGGCGGTCTCGCAGGCGGTGCCGAGGGCGGGCAGCTCCTCCGCGGGCCAGTCCGCCTCCAGCGCCGCCACCGCCCGGGCGCAGAATCCGCCGACCAGTTCGGCGGGGCCCGGCAGCGGCCCGTCGCCGGCGCCCGCGGTACGCCGGGCGGGCCCGCCGGTCCGCGCGGCCGGTACAGGGGCCGGGTCCGCCGCCCCGTGCGGGGTGGGCAGCCGGTCGCTCCAGCAGCCGGTCAGGGCGGCCCGGACCAGCGGATTGGCGCGTGCGGTGCGCAGCGTCCAGGCGGCCGCGGCCGCCACCCGGCCCGCCGCGTCACCCGGCGGCCCGGCGGCCGTCCGCCCGTCGCGGGTCAACGCCCGTGCGACGCCCGCCAGATAGTTGTCGGTCTCCCGGCGCACCAGGGCGCGGGCCAGCCCTTCCTTGCTGCCGAACTCGTTGTAGAGGGTCTGCCGGGAGACCCCGGCCGCGGCCGCGACCTCGGCCATCCGGATGGCGCCCCACGCCCGGGTGGTCAGCGCCGTATAGGCGGCGTCCAGCAGGGATTCACGCGCTGCGGGCATCCGTCGCCTCCTCCCCGGCCCGCCCATGTGGCCGGTGTGCGCACAGAATTGACGCGGTGCCGGGGACTGTCAAGAGCCGTCGCGGGGCGGTTCCGGGCGCGCGGGCCGGCGCGCTGTGCGTCCTGTGGCCGCCGTGCCGAGCGGAGCCGTATGTGGCTCCTGCGTATAACCAGTCGATACTCTTCGCACATGCCCGACTATCACGATGATCTTCGTCTCGGCCATGTCCTCGCGGACGCCGCGGACGCCGCGACCATGGAGCGGTTCAAGGCGCTCGACCTCAAGGTCGAGACCAAGCCGGATATGACGCCGGTGAGCGAGGCGGACAAAACCGCCGAGGAGCTGATCCGTGGCCATCTCCAGCGGGCCAGGCCGCGCGATGCGGTGCTCGGCGAGGAGTTCGGGAGCGAGGGCTCCGGCCCGCGTCGCTGGATCATCGATCCGATCGACGGCACGAAGAACTACGTCCGCGGGGTGCCGGTCTGGGCCACGCTGATCGCCCTGATGGAACGCGGCGAGGGCGGCGACCGCCCGGTGGTCGGCATCGTCTCGGCGCCGGCGCTCAACCGCCGCTGGTGGGCCGCCGAGGGCCTGGGCGCCTTCACGGGCCGGAGCCTGAGCTCCGCCTCCCGGCTGCGCGTCTCGCAGGTCGGCCGCATCCAGGACGCGTCGTTCGCCTACTCCTCGCTGACCGGCTGGGAGGAACGCGGCAAGCTGCCCGGCTTCCTCGATCTGACCCGGGACTGCTGGCGCACCCGGGGTTATGGCGACTTCTGGCCGTACATGATGATCGCCGAAGGGTCGGTGGACATCTGCGCGGAGCCGGAACTCTCGCTGTGGGACATGGCGGCCTGCGCCGTCGTCGTCCAGGAGGCCGGCGGCCGCTTCTCCGGTCTGGACGGCAAGCCGGGCCCGCACAGCGGGAACGCCGCGGCCTCCAACGGCCTGCTCCACGAGGATCTGCTGGCCTACGTCGGCGACGCCCGGCGCTGACGCCCGAACGGGGCGGGTGTCGGACGGCTGTCCGGACGCTTGCCCCCTTGTGACCACGGCACCCGCATGTGACGATGAAACTCCCCCCGTTTGTGAACTTGTGAATTCGCTCGCAAGGCACTCACACCAAGGAGGTGGCTCCCCTCCATGCCCGTGTACGTCAAAGACGCCATGAGCACGGTCGTCCTCACCATCGGACCCGCTCACACCCTCCGCCAGGCCGCCCAGCTGATGGCGGCCCGCCGCGTCGGCGCGGCCGTCATCCTCGACACCGACACCAGCGGCCTCGGCATCCTCACCGAGCGCGACATCCTCAACTCCCTCGGCGCCGGCGAGAACCCCGACCGGGAGATCGCCCAGACCCACACCACCCCGGACGTCGTCTTCGCCGCACCGTACTGGACGCTGGACGATGCCGCGGACGCCATGGTGCGCGGCGGATTCCGCCATCTGATCGTGCTGGACGGGTACGAGCCGGTCGGCATCGTGTCGGTACGCGACATCATCCGCTGCCGGTCCGCCGTCACCGAGCGCGTGAGCGGCGTCCCCGCCTGACACCGGTCACGCCGGGCGGGCAGCACTCCGGGAGACCGGGCACACCGTACGGCCCGGCACACCGGAGGCCGGACGCACGAAGAGGCCGGAGCCCCCTGGCGTCCGGCCTCTTCGGTGGTACGGCAAGCGCCCGTCAGCCGCGCAGGGCCTGGACGGCGGCCTCCAGCCGCTTGCCGTAGTCCGCGTCCGCCTTGCGGAAGTTCTCGATCGCGCGCTGCGCGATGTCCTCACGGGAAACCTGGGAGAGGGAGCCCGCCAGGTTGTTGATCAGACGCTCCCGCTCGTCCTCCGTCATCAGGCGGTAGAGGTCGCCCGCCTGCACGAAGTCGTTGTCCTCGGCGTGCGTGGGCGCCTCGTGCTCACCGGACGGGCCGGTCACCGCGACCGACTGCCACAGCGGCTGACCGGTCTCGACCGGACCGCCGAAGCTGTTCGGCTCGTAGTTCTTCTGCCGGCCGTGGCGGCCGTCGTAGAGCGCGCCGTCCCGGCCGTAGTTGCGCGCCTCGGTGGCGTGCGGGCGGTTCACCGGCAGGTGGTCGGCGTTGATGCCGACGCGGTAGCGGTGGGCGTCGGCGTACGCGAAGAGTCGGCCCTGGAGCATCTTGTCGGGGGACGGCCCGATGCCCGGCACGAAGTGGCTCGGAGAGAAGGCCGACTGCTCGACCTCGGCGAAGATGTTCTCCGGGTTGCGGTTGAGCTCCAGCTTGCCGAACACGATCGGCGGGTAGTCGGCGTGCGGCCAGATCTTGGTCAGGTCGAACGGGTTGAAGCGGTAGGCGGCCGCCTCGGCGACGGGCATGACCTGCACCTGGACGGTCCAGGTCGGGAAGTCGCCACGCTCGATCGCGGTGCGCAGGTCGCGCTGGTGGCTGTCGGGGTCCTCACCGGCGACCTTGTCGGCCTCGGCCTGGGTCAGGTTCTTGATGCCCTGGTCGGTCTTGAAGTGGTACCGGACCCAGAAGGCTTCGCCCGCGGCGTTGACCCACTGGAAGGTGTGCGAACCGTAGCCGTTCATGTGGCGGAACGAGGCGGGGATACCGCGGTCACCGAACAGCCAGGTCACCTGGTGGGTGGTCTCCGGCGAGAGGCCCCAGAAGTCCCAGACGTTGTCCGCCTCCTGCGAGCCGGTGTACGGGTCGCGCTTCTGGGTGTGGATGAAGTCCGGGAACTTGATGGCGTCCTTGATGAAGAAGATCGGGGTGTTGTTGCCGACGAGGTCGTAGTTGCCCTCCTCGGTGTAGAACTTCAGCGCGAAACCACGGGGGTCACGCACCGCGTCCGCCGCACCGAGGCTGCCCGCGACCGTCGAGAAGCGCAGGAACGTCTCGGTCTGCTTGCCGATCTCCGACAGGAACTTCGCGCGGGTGTACTTGGTCACATCCGCGGTCACCGTGAAGGTGCCGTACGCACCGGCGCCACGGGCGTGCACGATGCGCTCCGGAATGCGCTCGCGGTTGAAGTGCGCGAGCTTCTCGATCAGCAGCTGGTCCTGGATGAGGCCGGGTCCACCGATGCCGGCCGTCTCACTGTTCTGGTTGTCCGAGACCGGAGCCCCGGACTCCGTGGTCAGCGGTCCGGTGGTGCTCTCTACCGACACGTGCGCCTCCTGAAGTCTTTACGCCTGCCCTTGGCTTACGCCGCTTCCGATCCTACATTGGACAATGTCTAAGTCAAGAAGAACCCGAAACTCATACCCGATCCGGGGACAAACCGGCCGCTGCTACCCTTGCTTTATCTGACTGATAGGTGAATGGCATGAGTGACCTGCTGGAACGGCTCCGCGGACGTGGCTGGCGGCTGACCGCGCAGCGGCGCGTCGTCGCCGAGGTCCTCGACGGGGACCACGTCCACTACACCGCCGACGAAGTGCACGCCCGCGCCACCGACCGCCTCCCGGAGATCTCCCGCGCCACCGTCTACAACACGCTCGGCGAGCTGGTCTCGCTCGGTGAGGTACTGGAGGTGAGCACCGACGGCCGCGCGAAGCGCTACGACCCGAACGCCCACCACGACCACCAGCACCTCATCTGCTCGCGGTGCGGCACGATCCGGGACGTCCACATCCAGAGCGACCCGCTCTCCGCCCTGCCCGAGCCCGAGCGCTACGGCTTCCAGGTCTCCGAGGTCACCGTGACCTACCGGGGCATCTGCCCCAGCTGCGCCACTCCCTGACCCCGCCGACGGGCTGTCCGGGCCGCCCGCCGCCCCGCAGGACGCCGGACCGCCGACCGAACATGACGAAGGCCCGGATTCCCTGAGGAATCCGGGCCTTCGTTTGTGAGTAGCGGGGACAGGATTTGAACCTGCGACCTCTGGGTTATGAGCCCAGCGAGCTACCGAGCTGCTCCACCCCGCGTCGTTGTGCCTTTACTCTAACCCGGCGCCGACGAGCAGAGCAAATCCCTTCCACGGCTCCGGGGCCGGGCCCTTGGACCCGGCCCCGGAGTACTACGCGCTGAGCTCCTCCTGGAGCGCCGCGCGCAGCCGCGCCGCACGCTCCGCCACCTCCGGCGGCCCCAGTTCCACCGCCCGCGCGCACCAGCTCTGCGCCTCCGCGAGCGCGCCCCGACGGGCGGCGAGCAACGCCAGCCGCAGCGCCGCGCGGCCGTGCCCGCCCTCGGCGGCGCGCTGCCACCACAGGGCGGCCTCGGGCAGGCTCCCCTCGCGGGCCAGCAGCAGCCCGAGGTTGAAGGCGCCGTTCTGGCTGCCGGCCTCGGCCGCCGCGCGGTACCAGGTCGCGGCCTCGACCACATCGCCCCGAGCCGCCGCGAACATGCCAACCCGGACCTGAGCACGCCGGTGCCCCTGCCGCGCGGCCCGCTCGTACCACTGCGTGCTCTCGGCGTCCGGCGTCCGCGCACCGCCCGCCCGCCCGGCGCCGTCCGCCTCCGCGGACCTGCGGTCCAGGAGGTCGGCGAGCCGGAAGGCCGCCTCGGCGCTGCCGCCGCCGGCCGCGCAGCGCAGATTCCGCTCCGCGTCCTGCGCATCGCCCTCGCGCAGCTGCACGATGGCGACCTGCAACGCCGCCTCGGTGTGCCCGGCCGCCGCCGCACGCTCGTACCAGGTGTGCGCCATCCGCTCCTCGCCGCGTCCGGCGAACAGGATGCCGAGGTTGAAGGCGGCATCCACACTGCCCGCCTCGGCGGCCTTGGAGAACCACGGCTCGGCCCCGGAGGCGTCGCCACGCTGCAGCAGCAGGATGGCGAGCGCGTTGGCGGCCTCGCGGTGCCCGGCGTACGCGGCCCGGCGGTACCACTGCTCACCGCGTCCGGCCCGGCGCTGCGCGGCGCAGAGCAGCCCGAGGTTGTAGGCGCCGTTGACATCACCGGCATCGAGCGCGGCGCGGTACCAGCGCTCGGCGGTCTGGAGTTCGCCGCGGTCGGCGTGGAGCGCGCCCAGCGCGTTGGCGGCGTTGCCGTCGCCGTCCTGGGCCGCGCGCCGCCACCACTCCGCGGCGCTCTCCTCGTCGCCGGCGTCGCGCAGCAGGAAGCCCAGCGCGCAGGCGGCCCGCGGCTCGCCGTCCTTGGCGGCGGACAGGTACCAGCGGCCCGCCTCCTGGATGTCACCGCGGTCCTCCAGCAGCGCGCCCAGTTGCAACGCGGCCCGCCGGTGACCGCGCGCGGCGGCCTGGCGGTACCACTGCTCGGCCTCGGTCTGCCGGGTCAGCTCGCCGTAGGCGGGCACCGTCCGGCGGTCCGTGTCACGGCCTTCCTCGATGAGCCGGGCCAGGCGGTACGCGGCCTCGCGGTGGCCGCGCTCGGCGGCCGCCCGGAACCAGCGCTCGGCGCCGGTGTCGCCACGGTGCTCCAGCAGGTCAGCGAGGGCGTAGGCGCCCAGGCAGTGACCGGATTCCGCGGACTGGCTCAGCCAGTACTCGGCGGCCGGCTCGTCGCCGCGCTCGCGGTGGTGGCGGCCGAGGGCGTGCGCCGCGGCGGCGGATCCCGCGACGGCCGCGGTGCGCCACCAGCCGGCCGCCTCGTCCGTCTGGCCCCGCTGGTGCAGCAGGACGCCGAGATTGTTCGCTGCGGCGCGGTCCCCGGCCGCGGTGGCGGAACGCAGATGCGGCTCGGCGCCGTCCAGATCACCGCGCCGCAGCAGCAGCGCGCCGAGCACACTCATGGCCCCGGTGTCGCCTGCTTCGGCGGCCCGGCGGTGCCCCGTCTCGGTCACCGCGTCCGACGCTTCGGCGGCCTCCGCCGCTTCCATCGCGTCCATCGCCAGCTCGGATTCGCGCCCCTCGTCGGGCGCATGTACAAACCGGTCTGTCTCCAACAACCTTGCCTTGTCCCCCATAAGAGCCATCGTCGCACCACCCGTAACCCGCGTACACCTGGTATACCGCAGCCAGTGAGGTCACTTCAGCGGTTTGTCGACTTCCCGATACGACGACTTGTCAAACTCAAGCACACAGTTTTCCCACATCGGCGGTACGACCCGGCCGTACTTGGCAGGAAATCGCACGCATGACGAAGGCCCGGATCCTCTGAGGAATCCGGGCCTTCGTCTTGAGTAGCGGGGACAGGATTTGAACCTGCGACCTCTGGGTTATGAGCCCAGCGAGCTACCGAGCTGCTCCACCCCGCGTCGTTGTGTACTCAAGGTATCACGGCATCGGGGTGACCCCTGACCACCCGCTGCCGGGCGGCCGCCGGGACGAACCCGGCGGCCGCTCGGCCTGCTGCGCCGTGCCGGGCCTGTCAGCCGCCCGGCGTGCCGCCCTTCTGGGACGCCTTCGCAGCTCGGTCCAGCGCCGCCTTGAGCTTCTTCTGGGCCTCGCCGTAACCGGCCCAGTCGCCCGAGGCGCGGGCCTTCTCGCCCTCTTCGTACGCCTTCTCGGCGTCGCCGAGGGCCTGCTGCACCGTCTGGCCGGCCGGCGGCGGCTGGGTCTTCTCGCCACCGCCCGGGGGCTTCTCCGTGCCGGTGCTCGGTGCCTTCTTGCCGAAGACGACGTCCAGCGCGTCCTTGAGGGTGTTCTCCAGGACGGGCTTGTTGTCGCCGTAGCTGACCAGCACCTTCTTCAGCAGCGGGTAGTTGGTGTTGGCGCCGCGCAGATAGACCGGTTCGACGTACAGGAGTCCGCCGTCCAGTGGCACCGTCAGCAGGTTGCCGTACTCGATCTCCGAGTCGCCGAGTTTCTTGAGGATGTTGAGCTCATTGGCGATGCTGGGATCGGAGTTGAACTTCGACTGCACCAGCTGTGGGCCGGGCACCGGTGTCTGCGAGGGCAGTTTCAGGATTCTGATCTTGCCGTAGTCACCGCTGGTCGCGTTGGCGTCGACGGCCATGAAGGCGCCGAGGTTGTCGCGTTTGTTGGGCGTGAAGGTCGTCGTCAGCGAGAAGGACTGGTCCTTCTGGTCCGGCATCTTCATGCTCAGGTAGTACGGCGGTACGGCGTTGCCCGACTTGGTCGTCGGGTCGTTCGGGATCTGCCAGCGCTCGGAGCCCGTGTAGAAGGTGCCCGGGTCCGTGACGTGGTAGGTGGTCAGCAGCTGGCGCTGCACCTTGAAGAGGTCCTGCGGGTACCGCAGGTGCTCCATCAGCGCCGGGCTGATGGCCTCCCGCTTCTCGACCGTGCCCGGGAAGGACTTCATCCAGGTCTTGAGGACCGGGTCCTTCGTGTCCCACTGGTAGAGCTTGACCGAGCCGTCGTAGGCGTCGACCGTCGCCTTGACGGAGTTGCGGATGTAGTTGACCTGGTTCTGCTGGGCCATCACGGTCCGCTGGCCGTTGGTGAGCGAATCGGCCGTGGTGTCCCCGAGCGTGGTGCGCGAGGCGTACGGATAGCCGTTGCTCGTCGTGTAGGCGTCCACGATCCACTGGATGCGGCCGTCGACGACCGCCGGATAGGCGTCACCGTCGATGGTCAGCCAGGGGGCGACGGACTCGACGCGCTCCTTGGGCGTGCGGTTGTACAGGATCCGCGAGCCGTCGCCGATGGCGCCGGAGTAGAGGATCTGCGGCTCCCCGAACGCCACCGCGTACGCGGCGCGGTTGATCGGGTTGGCGAGATCCACCCCGCTCTTGCCCTGGTAGCTGTAGCTCTTCTCGCCGCTGTCGTCGGAGTAGTCCAGCTCCTTCTGCGGACCGCCGACGATGGAGTACTGCGTGGTCTTCTCGCCGTAGTACACCCGCTGCTCGTATGTGCCGAGCTGCCCCTTGGCCGGCAGGTCCGACTCGGTGTAGTCCGGGCCGCCGTCGTCGGCGGTCTCGGTGCCCTTCGCGGCAACCGCGCCGTAGCCGTGGGTGTACTTGAAGTGGTCGTTGATCCAGTTGCGCTCGGGGATACCGGCGATGTTCAGCTCGCGCAGACCGATCACGGTGTCCTGTTCGACGCCGTTCTTGTCCTTGTACCGGTCGACGTCGAGGGTGGAGGGGAACTGGTAGTACCCGCGCACCTGCTGCTGTTGCTGGAAGGCCGGCGAGACCACGTTCGGGTCGAGCAGCCGGATGCTGGCCGTGGTGTCGGCGTTGTCCCGCAGCCGCTGGCTGTCCGTGTCGTTCTTGGGTTTGTAGTCGCCCTTGTACGGCGTGACATCGGTGTCCTGGATGTCGTACGCGTCCCGGGTCGCCTTGATGTTCTGCTTGATGTACGGCGCTTCCTTGGCCTGCTCGTTCGGCTGGACCTGGAACTTCTGCACGATCGCCGGGTACAGACCGCCGATGAGGACCGCGGAGAGCACCATCAGGCCGAAGCCGATCACCGGCAGCTGCCAGGTGCGGCGCCAGAGGGTGGCGAAGAAGAGCACCGCGCAGATCGCCGCGATGAAGAACAGGATGGTCTTCGCCGGGAGGTAGGCGTTGGCGTCCACATAACGCAGCCCGGTCCAGTTGTCGGCCGACTTCAGGCCGCTGGACTTGACCGCGAGGCCGTACCGGTCGAGCCAGTAGGCGATCGCCTTGAGCGAGACGAAGATGCCCAGCAGCACCGACAGATGGCCGGTCGCGGCGGCGGTCGCCCGGGAGCCCGGACTCGTCAGCCGCAGCCCGCCGTAGAGGTAGTGCGTCAGCGCCGCGGCGACCAGACACAGCACCGCGCAGGCGAAACCGAAGCTCAGCAGGAAGCGGTACCAGGGCAGGTCGAAGGCGTAGAACGAGACGTCCTTGCCGAACTGCGGGTCCTTCTGGCCGAACGGCACGCCGTTGATCCACTGGAGCCAGGTGCGCCACTCACCGGAGGCGGAGGCCCCGGCGATCAGACCTATCACCGCGGTGACCGCGATCAGCGCCCACTTCTTGAACGGGGCGATGCCCATCCGGTAGCGGTCCAGGCTCTGCTGCTCCATGGACATCGCGCTGAGCGGCGGCCGCAGCCGGTGGGCCAGCCAGATGTTCACGCCGACGGCCACGGCCATCAGCACACCGAAGAAGGCGAACAGTCCGATCTTGGTCCACAGGGTGGTGGTGAAGACCGAGGAGTAGTCGACCGAGCGGTACCAGAGCCAGTCGGTCCAGAACCCGGAGAACATCACAAAGAGCATGGCCAGCACCGCCAGCACGCCCAGTGTCATGAGCAGGGTCCGGACCCGCCGGGATGGCCGGCCGACCCTGATCCGTGGCCCGGTGGGGCCTCCGCCGCGGTCCGGCATCTGGAAAGCCAAGGTGCGCACCTCAGAAGTTCGCTGTCGTGTGGAGCAGGCCCGGCGATAGTAGGACCCACTGATGCAACTTACGAAGGCTTTACTCGGTTCCCGATTTCCGGGGTCCACAAGGCACGATGTTGAACATGACCAACCTCCCTGTTGACGGCACCCCCCTCGCCGCCGGTCCGCTGACCCGTGCCGTACTCGAAATCGACGAGTACAGCGCCGGGCTCGGCTGGGATCAGCCCGCCCGCCTGTTCGCCCTCGTCGACACCGCCAAGCTGCGTGCCCAGGAGCCCTCGCTCGCCGCCCAGCTCGGCATCGACGACACCACCACCGCTTCCCTGACCCCCGTGGAGCAGGACGAGATCCCCACCGGGGCCCCGCTCGACGAATTCCTCGCCACCATCGCCTGGCCGGACACCGTCGCCGGCTGCGCGCTGACCGTGGAGCGGCTGATGCTGCCGCCGTCCGCCGAGGACTCCGTGCCCGAGGGTATGGACGACGCCCAGCTCGCCACGTGGGTCGCCAAGCACCCGGACCGGCAGGAGGTGCGGATGACGGTGGCCGTGCTGCGGGACGGTTCCCGTGAATCGGCGCTGCGGCTGCGCGAGAAGGACTCCACGTCCGAGGTGCTCACCGGCTCGGCGCTGGTGCCCGGCCTCGCGGATGCGCTGGCCGCGACCTTCGAGTCCTGACCCGCGGGCCGGGCCCCGGCGGCCCGGCCACGGCCGGAGCCCGCTACCGGCCTGCCGTGCTGCAGCTCGGCAGGCCGGCCGTGTCGCCCGTGCTGATCTTCTCCAGCGCCTTGATCGCGTCGCCGATGGTGTTGACCTTGACGAGCGTCAGACCGGCCGGGGTGTCCTTGGCGGCGGTCGCGCAGTTGTCCTTCGGCGTCAGGAAGAACTCCGCGCCCTTGTCCCGGGCCCCGATCGTCTTCATCGAGATGCCGCCGATCGGGCCGACCTTGCCCTTGTCGTCGATCGTCCCCGTACCGGCCACGAACTTGCCGCCGGTCAGGTTTCCGCCCGGGGTGAGTTTGTCGACGATGCCGAGCGCGAACATCAGCCCGGCGCTGGGGCCGCCGACATCGGCGAGCTTGACGTCGATGGTGAACGGGAAGATGTGGTCGACCCGGGCCTGGATGCCCACGATGGCCCGGCCGTCCTCCGCCTTGGCCGTGGTCAGGGTGACCTGCTTCTCCCCGGTCTCGGGCCGCTGGCCCTTCTTCTCCGCGGCGGCCGCCACCTTGGCGGGGATGATCGTGAAGACGGTCTGCTCACCCGGCTTCCGCTGGGTGACGAACTTGGCGACGTCGGCGGTCTCCTTGACCTCCTTGCCATCCACCGCCCTGATCACATCGCCCGCATGCAGCCGCCCGTCGGCCGGTTTGTCCTTGACGACGGAGCCGACGACGGTCTGGGCGGCGACCGGGATGTGCAGCTGGTTGAGCGCGGCGACCTTGGCGCTCTCCTGCGACTGGCTGAACTCCTCGGCGTTCTCCTGGTCGGCCTGCTCCGCCGTCTGCCCCTCGGGGTAGAGCGTCTTGTGCGGGACCACGGCGCTGTCGCGGTCCAGCCAGCCGTAGAGCGCCTGGAAGAGGTTCATGCTGTAGTCAGGGCCGGTGACACGGACCGTGGTCATGTTGAGGTGACCACTCGTCGGATAGGTCTTGCGCCCGGAGATCTGGAGCACCGGCTCACCCTCGTGATCACCGAGGGTGTTCACCGTCGGGCCCGGAGACATCTCGGCGTACGGCACGGGGATCGACACCCCGACGCAGAGCAGCACGATCAGCATCAGGAACGAGGCAAGCAGCGTCACGGTGCGGCGGGGCATGGAACGACAGTACGGGACGGGTATGACAACCCGCCCGCGGGGCCGTCCGTACGGGGACGCACCGGCGCACGCCGGAATCCTGCCGCGTACGCGTACCCGCCCGGGGGCGTCAGACCGTGTCGGAGGCCGGGTCCGGAGCGGGCGGTTCCTTTTCCATCGCGGCGCGGAACCGGGCGTACCCTGCGAGTTCCGCGACGTCCCCGGACTTGCGGTTGCGCATGACCCAGGTGCTCCACAGGGTGGCGGCGAGCGCGGCGAGAACCGGAATCAGCAGCCAGAGGAGCGCACCCATGGCGACCTCCCAACCCCTTGCACGACCGCAATCGACCAATAAGCAGATTTAACCATCCGACAGGTCCACGCTCATGCCGTCGGACGGGTTACGCAACCGGAACGCACGGCACCGATTCGGCCCCGCTACCGGCGCGACGGCCCCGGATGACACTCAGGCGCGGGCATGCGCCTCGTCTTCCAAAGACGGCGCCATGCACCCACCATCCCACCCGTCGTCCGTCCCGGGAAGACGGCACTACGCGACGGTCCGCCCAGCCGTCGTACGGCCACCGCCCCCGAAAGGCAGTGCTAGGCGCCGACCCGCCCACCCGTCACCCGACCACCACCCCCAGAAGACAGCGCTACGCGCCGACCCACTCTTCTGCACCGTCGGAGAACGTCTGGTGCTTCCAGATCGGTACCTCGTGTTTGAGGTCGTCGATCAGCTTGCGGCAGGCTTCGAACGCCTCGGCGCGGTGCGGGCAGGAGACCGCGACGATGACGGCGAGATCGCCGATGGCCAGGTCTCCCACCCGGTGGACGGCGGCCAGCGCGCGGACGGGGAAGTCGGCGACGGTCTTCTCGGCGACGCGGCGCATCTCCGCCTCGGCGGTCGGGTGCGCGGAGTAGCCCAGGGCGTCGACGTCGGCGCCGCCGTCGTGTGAGCGGACCGTGCCGACGAACAGCGCCATGCCGCCCGCCGCGGGGTCCTGGACGGCCGCGAAGACCTCGTCCACGGACAGCGGGGTGTCGCGGATCGCGAGCAGCCGGATCGGATCCGCCGCACCCTGCTCACCGGGGTGGAAGTGGGCGGGAACCGGAGGGGCGTGCGTGCCAGACATACCCCCATCGTGCCGTACCCGGGACGCGATGGGGAACGGCCGCACCCCTGGCATACGGGTCGCCGGGGGGCGGCTCGTACGGCCGGCCGCCCCCGGTCAGATGCGGCGGCGGGCCTTGCGGGCGCGCCGGACCAGGGCCGCGGTGCCCAGCAGGGCGACGGTGGCCCCGGCCGCACCGGCCGCGGTGGCGTCCTTGCGGCCCAGCCGGCGGCCGGCGACAGTGTGCCGGCCCGCGACCTCCGCCAGCAGTTCGGCGAGGACCTCTTCGTTGGTCCACCGGGGCCGCCAGCCCGCCTCGTGGAGGCGGCTGCCGCTGACGACCCAGGGATGCATCGTGTAGGCGAGGTCCCCGGCGGGGGACGGTGTCAGGCCGATGCGGTGCAGCCGGGCGGCGGCGCCCAGGGCCACCGAGGAGGGCAGTTCCATGCGTCTGATGCCCGACAGCTCCTCGACCTCCTCCTGCTCCAGCCAGCCGTCGCAGCCCACCGCGAGCTCGCCCTCGACCTTCTCCAGGGCGGCGTATTCCAGGGCGCTGACCAGGTCCTCGACGTGGCAGAACTGCCAGGCGGGGCGGGATCCGGCGACGACCAGGAGGCGGGGTGACTCGAAGTAGCGGGTCAGGGCGGTGTCCGTGCCGCCCACCAGGACGGTGGGGCGCAGGACGGTGACGTTCAGGCCGGGGTGTGCGCGGGGGGCGCGGTGCGCCAGGTGTTCGATCTCCAGGAGGTCGCCGACACCGGTGGCGTCGGCGGTGGCGCGCAGTTCGGCGTCCTCGGCCAGCGGCACGTCGTTGTCGGGCAGTGCCCCGTAGACCATGGCGGAGGTGCAGAGCACGACCCGGTGGACGCCGGCCGCCGCGGCGGCGGTGAGGACCGTCTGGGTGCCGCGCACGTTGTAGGCGGTGCGGGCGGTGTCGTCGGTCTCCAGGTCGAGGTCGAGCGCGAGGTGGACGACGACGTCCACGCCGCGCAGTTTGTCGGCGATAGCGGGATCCCGTACGTCCAGGACGTGCCAGTGCGCCTCGGCCTCGTCGCCGCGTCGCTCGTCGATGGCCACCACCCGCTTGACCTCGTCGGATGCGACGAGGGCACGGGTGAGCAGCGCACCGACTCCGGATGCGGCTCCGGTGACGGCGACGACGGGCCGGCGCCGTGACCGGTCCGTGGTGCCGTCTGTCTGCTCGGTCTTGGCCGCGGTGTTTCGCGCAGCGCGAACGGTCGGATCTGGGGAACTCACCGGGCGTCTCCAGCGGTTGTCTTCAGTACGCACGTGTGTTGACACGTACGTACCAGGTGGCGTCCATCCTGCCGCAGGCATCGGGACAGCGAAGCACCGAGCCCCGGGGCGGTCCGGGTGTCTACGCTGGAGGTGATGTCGGGCAGTCGCCGTCGGCCCGAGCCGGCGGCCTTACGAGCCGAGGAAACCCGTGAGTGACACCCCGTTTGGATTCGGCCTTCCGCCGGAGGAGCCGGAGGACGGCGACAACGGCAAGAAGAAGGGCGGCCAGGGAGGTAGCCAGGGCCCCGCGGACCCCTTCGGGTTCGGCGGCGGGAGCGGCGGCGCGGACAATCCGTTCGCGGCGCTCTTCGGCGGCATGGGCGGCCCCGGTGGCCAGATGAACCCTGGCGACCTGGGCGCCGCCTTCCAGAAGCTCGGCCAGATGCTCTCGTACGAGGGCGGCCCGGTGAACTGGGACATGGCCAAGGACATTGCGCGGCAGACCGTCGCGCAGGGCGCCGAGGACGGCAGCAAGGACGCGAGCCTGTCGCCCGGTGAGCGCACCGCGGTCGAGGAGGCCGTGCGACTGGCGGACCTGTGGCTGGACGGTGTGACGTCGCTGCCGTCGGGGTCCGGCTCGGTGGTGGCGTGGAGCCGCGCCGAGTGGGTCGAGGAGACCCTGCCGGTCTGGCAGGACCTGGTGAATCCGCTCGCCGAGCGCGTCGGGGCGGCCATGGGCGATGTGCTGCCGGGCGAGATGCAGGCCATGGCGGGCCCGCTGCTCGGCATGATGCGCTCCATGGGCGGCGCGATGTTTGGCACGCAGATCGGCCAGGCGCTGGGCGTCCTGGCGAGCGAGGTCGTCGGCTCGACGGACGTCGGGCTGCCGCTGGGTCCGGCAGGCAAGGCCGCGCTGCTGCCCGGGAACATCGCGTCCTTCGGGGCGGGCCTGGGCGTACCGGACGAGGAGGTGCGGCTGTATCTGGCGCTGCGCGAGGCCGCCCACCAGCGGCTCTTCGCCCATGTGCCGTGGCTGCGCTCCCATCTGTTCGGTGCCGTCGAGGGCTATGCGCGCGGCATCAAGGTCGACACGAGCAAGCTGGAGGATGTGGTCGGCCAGCTCGACCCGCAGCATCCCGAGGAGTTGCAGAACGCTCTCCAGCAGGGCATGTTCCAGCCCGAGGACACGCCGGAACAGAAGGCGGCGCTGGCCCGTCTGGAGACCGCGCTGGCGCTCGTCGAGGGCTGGGTGGACGCGGTGGTGCACGCCGCCGCCAAGCCGCATCTGCCGGCGGCGGACGCGCTGCGGGAGACGCTGCGGCGGCGCCGGGCGAGCGGTGGCCCGGCCGAGCAGACGTTCTCGACGCTGATCGGTCTCCAGCTGCGTCCGCGGCGGCTGCGGGACGCCTCGCGGCTGTGGGCCTCCTTGGCCGATGCGCGGGGCATGGAGGGCCGCGACGCCCTGTGGGAGCACCCGGACATGCTGCCGACGGCGGCCGATCTGGACGACCCGGACGGCTTTGTGCACCACGAGCAGCTGGACTTCTCCGAGCTGGACAAGATGCTGGGCGAGGCCGCGAGCGGCGGCAAGCCGGATCTGACCAAGCCGGCGGGTTCCACGGAGACCGACGGCCTGAAGGCGGCGCCCGCGAAGGACGCGCCGGCCGGCGGGTCCGAGGCGGCCGGCGGTGCGGCGGACGGCGCCGACGGCCCGGACGTTCCCGGCGAGGGCAAGGGCGACGGCGGCGCATGAGTCTGCGCGAGGAGGCGGCGCGGGTGCTCAAGGAGTGGCCCGCGCCGTCGCCGGAACAGGAACAGCTCCGGCTGTCTTATCTGGACCATCTCGCCGACCACCGGGACGGCATGTGGCGGCGCTGCGCGGAGGGTCACCTCACGGCGAGCGCGCTGGTGATCGACCCGGCCCGCGGCCGGGTTCTGCTCACCTTGCACCGCAAGCTGAAGATGTGGCTCCAGATGGGCGGCCATTGTGAGCCGGGGGACGCCACGCTGGCGGACGCGGCGCTGCGGGAGGCGTGCGAGGAGTCCGGGATCACCCGCGGGCTGACGCTGCTGCCCGGCGGGCCGGTGCGGCTGGACCGCCATCAGACGCCGTGCGCCTGGCATTTGGATGTGCAGTACGCGGCGCTGGCGCCCGCGGACGCGGTGGCCGCGATCAGCGACGAGTCGCTGGACCTGCGGTGGTTCGCGTACGACGAGGTGGCCGGCGTCGCCGACACGTCGGTGGTACGCCTGGTGGACCGCACCCGGGCGCTTCTCTAGCGGTCTGCTTCGGCGGTCTGTGCCCGCGCGGCTCCCGGGAGGCGCGCGGGCTGCTGCGTCTCCGGGCCGGGCCGCGGCGGTGCCGCGGGGACGCGACGGATCCGGGCTGCCGGGGCCGTCATTCGGTGCGTGCGGCGGGTAGCTGCGGCAGCCGGTCGGCCGCGACGACCCCTTCGAGGTATCCGCGGGCCCGTTCCGTGCGCGGGTACGCCTCCAGCAGCCGCCAGAACTGCGGGCCGTGGCCGGGGACGAGGAGATGCGCGAGCTCGTGCAGCAGGACGTAGTCGATGACGTACTCGGGCATGCCCTGGAGACGGTGCGACAGGCGGATGCTGCCCTCGGCCGGGGTGCACGATCCCCAGCGGGTGTTCTGGTTGGTGACCCAGCGCACCGTCGCGGGGCGGGCCCGGCCGTCCAGGAACTGGCCGGCCAGCCGCTCGGCCCGCTCGGCCAGCTCGCTGTCGCCCAGCATGCGCTTGCTCTCCTGGGCGGCGAGCCGGTCCAGCATGACGGTCACCCAGCGCTGTTCCTCGGCCTCGGACATACGGGCCGGAATCAGGACAACGGTGCGGTCGCCCTCGCGGTACGCGGAAACCGTTCTGCGGCGCCGTGAGCTACGGCGCACCTCGACCGCGCTCGTCCCTGGCCCTCGGGCCTCCGGGCTCGGGACAGCCCGGCGTGTCGTGTCTGCGGCGCGGCGCAGGGGGGTCTCCCCGGCGCCGCGAGGGGAAGGGTCGGCGGGCACGCGCCCGACGTTACCTGCTGGCACTGCGGGAAGTCCTGCCCCGCCGACGGTTCGTCCCCGAAACACTCCATGACGGGGACGATTTATATGACTAATGCCCATCGCCTGTGGACAACTTTCTCCGTCGGTCCGGCACTCGGCGCATGCTGAGAACCGTTCGACGGAGGAGACGGCGAAGGACGGGGGCGGATGTCATGCATCCGATGCTCAAGACCGCGCTGCGGCGCGGCTGGCGGGACAGGGAAACGGTGCGGTTCGGGGTGGCGCCGGCCCATGCGGTGGTGGTCGGCCCGGTCGACACGGCGACCGGCAGTTTCCTCGGGATGATCGACGGCACCCGCAGCATGAGCCGGCTGACCGCGGACGCCGCAGCGCTCGGTCTGCCCGCCGGGCATGCGCGGGGTGTGGTGGACCGGCTCGGCGCGGCCGGACTGCTGGACGCGCCGGCCGCGGGCGGCCCGGCGGCCGAGGCCGTACGGGCGGACGGCCCGGCGTTCGAGCGGCTCCGGCCCGATCTGGCCTCGCTGTCGGTGCAGCATCCGGAGGCGGCGGGCGCCCTGGGCCGGATAGGGGCACGTCGGGCGGTCCGCGTCCGGGTGCGCGGGACGGGACGGGTGGGGGCCTCGGTCGCGGCCCTGCTGTCGGCCGCGGGGGTCGGCCGGGTGGACGTGCTGGACGGCGGGACGGTCGAACCGTGGGACGTCGTGCCGGGCGGGCTGCCCGCCGAGCGGGTCGGTGAGCGGCGCGACGCCTCCGCACGGCAGTTGGTCCACCGCGCTTCCCCCTGGACGCGCAGACCGCGCCCGGTCGGCCCGGTGAGCGATGCCGGCGAACCAGGGCTCTCGCTCGTGGTGCTCACACCGCGCGACGGCCTCGGCGCCTACGCCCCCGATCCCGTACTGTCCGAGCCACTGCTGACAGCCGGTATCCCGCATCTGTACGCCGGTGTGGTCGAGGGCACGGGCGTGGTGGGACCGCTGGTGCTACCCGGCAGCTCGGCCTGCGCCCGCTGCGACGAACTGCGGCGTACGGACGCGGAACCGGCCTGGCCGCGGCTGCTCGCGCAGTGGCGGTCGGGGCGCGGCTCCCCCGCGGTGCCGGCCTGCGATGCCGCGTTGGCCACGATGGTGGCGGGGCTCGCCGCCGTCCAGGCCCTGGCGTTCCTGGACGGCGAACTGCCGCCCTGTACGGGGGCGCGGATGGAGCTGGCGCTGCCGTGTGCGAGCCTGCGGACAGTGCCGGTGACACCGCATCCGGAGTGCGGCTGCGGTGCGGCGGATTCCGATGCCGCGACTGCCTCGGATCCTCGGCCGTGACACGCCACAATGACGGAGAACCCCCGGCAGGGGGCAGTGTGAGTTGGAGGGGCGCATGTCTGGACTTCCGCGCGAGACGGTCACCCGCGCCGCCGGGTCGGCCGCGCTGCCACCGGGGTTCGCCGGCCGTGCACTTCAACAGCGCGCCGCGGCAGGGTTTTTCACGGGATCCGGTGGGCCGGGCGGCGCCGGCCGTCACGGTGCCGCGCCCCCGCTCCGCGCACACGGCGCTCGCCGCGCACTGGAAACCACGGAGGGGCGCGCACATGTCTGATCTGCCGCGTAAGGCAGTGGTCCGCACGGCCAAACTGGCCGCTCTTCCGCTGGGGTTCGCCGGACGCACGGCACTCGGGCTCGGCAAACGCATCGGCGGACGTTCGGCGGAGATCATCGCCAGCGAGTTGCAGCAGCGCACCGCGGAACAGCTCTTCGCGACTCTGGGGCAGCTCAAGGGCGGTGCGATGAAGTTCGGGCAGGCGCTGTCCGTCTTCGAGTCGGCGCTGCCCGAGGAGATCGCCGGACCGTACCGCGCCGCGCTGACCAAGCTTCAGGAGGCGGCGCCGCCGATGCCGACGAGCACGGTGCACTCCGTGCTGGCGGAGCGCCTCGGCGAGGACTGGCGGGAGCTGTTCGAGGAGTTCGAGGACAAGCCGTCGGCGGCGGCCTCGATCGGGCAGGTGCACCGGGCGGTGTGGCACGACGGCCGTGCGGTGGCCGTCAAGGTGCAGTATCCGGGGGCCGGGAAGGCGCTGCTGTCCGACCTAACACAGCTGAGCCGGTTCGCGCGGCTGCTGGGGCCGCTGATCCCAGGCATGGACGTCAAACCGCTGATCTCCGAGCTGCGCGACCGGGTCTCGGAGGAACTGGACTACGCCCTGGAGGCGGAGGCCCAGCAGGCGCACGCCGAGGAGTTCGCCGACGATCCGGATGTGCTGGTGCCGGCCGTGGTGCATCAGGGCGATCAGGTGCTGGTGACCGAGTGGATGGACGGGGTGCCGCTGTCCGAGGTGATCGCGAACGGCACCGAGGAGCAGCGGAACCGCGCCGGGCAGCTGTTGGCGCGCTTTCTCTTCTCCGGTCCCGCCCGGACGGGTCTGCTGCACGCCGATCCGCATCCGGGCAACTTCCGGCTGCTGACCGGCCACGCCCCGGACGGGCCCGCGCAGGAGTGGCGGCTGGGCGTGCTGGACTTCGGCACGGTCGACCGGCTGCCCGACGGGCTGCCGCCGACGATCGGCACATCGCTGCGGATGGCCTTGGCCGGCGAGGCGGACGCGGTCTACCGGCACCTGTGCGAGGAGGGCTTCGTCAAGGAGTCCATCGCGCTGGAACCGGAGGCGGTGCTGGACTATCTGCTGCCGATCATCGAGCCCGCGCAGGTGGAGGAGTTCACCTTCACCCGGGGCTGGATGCGTCATCAGGCGACGCGGATCGGCGATCCGCGCTCCCCCGCGCACCAGTTGGGCAAACAGCTCAATCTGCCGCCCTCGTATCTCCTGATACATCGTGTGACGTTGAGCACCATCGGGGTGCTGTGCCAGTTGGGGGCGACGGTGCGGCTGCGCGATGAGCTGACGGCGTGGATGCCGGGCTTCGTCGCCGAGGAGACCGCGGCACCGGAGGCCGTCGGGGACCTCTGCGAGGAGAGCACGGCCTGACGGAGCCCGGACCGGCCGAGCCGCTCGGGGCCGGCCGTGTTCCCCGGGCCGCCCGGCCGGGGCCGGACGAAGCGGTGCGACCGCCGGGTCGGCGGGTGTGCCACCTCGCCACCGGTTCGCGTCCGGGCAGCCTCCGACTGCCGAGGGCTCTCCCGCGCTGTCGTCGCAGGCAGAGCCGCGGCCGCCGCTCTCGACGGAGCAGATCCGGGTCGGCGGGATGCCCTCGAAGACCGTGCCACAGGCGGGCGCGCACGCGCCGTGCGCTCGGCGATCGAACCCGCCTGTTCCTACGTCTTCCGATCCGCCGTCCGGCGGTGTCCACACCCTTCCTGTGAAACGGGTGCACCACGGCCACGGGGCCGCCCTGTCGGACGGCCCCGTGGTGGGCGGCTTCGGTGTGTCGCGTTACTGCATCACCGCTATGGCCAGCGCGCGGCGGGCGCGGAGCGACGCGCGTTCGGCGCGGCGCTGCATACGCCGCGCGGCGGCGAGCCGATGTGCTCTGCGTTCCGATTCAGCTTCTTGAAGACGTTCGTGCATATGCGCACGCGCCAGGTCTTCTGGCATGAGTTGCATTTCGAGGTTCCTGTTCTGGCGCGACTCGATCGCGCCGGAGTTCGCGGGGGCGGGTGTATCGGTGAAAGAGGGGTTCATCGTGGGGTCCTGCTTCTTGGGATCCCGTGTGACGGGACGGTCGATCGTTCCTGCGCCAGGGGTGTTCATGCCGCGACCGGGTTCTTACGCGGACGGCCACGCGGACGCTTGCGCGGTACGACGACGCCCTGGACGAAGAGCTCGCCACCCCAGACACCCCACGGCTCACGCCGGTCCTTGGCCCCGGCGAGGCATGCCTCACGGACGGGACAGGTCTGGCACAGCGCCTTGGCGTACTCGACGTCGGCCGGGGACTCGGCGAAGAAGACCTCGGGGTCGTAGGTACGGCACGGGACAGCGGCGCCGAGACGGTCGATCTCGTTGTCGAGCTCGGTGAGGGGCAGCAAGGAGTTCTCCTGAGGAGTGGGCGGAGGGATCAGGTCGGTCACTACGGACGGGGCGTGCGTCTGGAGTTGCACTGTGGTGTGTTCCTCGTCTGTTCGGCCCGGCTGGTGGCCGGACGCTTGGGCAAAACAAAAGGGCCGCGGATCCCGGTGTGGGTTCCGCGGCCCTGGAAGGTGCCGACCTGATCATGCCGATCAGGCTGGATCTCTCCAGGGTTCGAGGCCGCGGGTGGCCCACATTGCGTGCTTCGTCTGGTACTGCTTCCGGGATTCGGCGCCATTGGCCGCCGCACGGGCAAAGGCATTCGCTTCTGCCGCCACTGCTGCTACCGCAGGTGCCTCACTCGGTCGCGCGCTGCGCTCGTTGATCGCCAGGACGGCGAACGGCTCGGGGCGCACGACCTCGGTACCGGACAGGTGGCCGGAGCCGGACAGACCGGTGCCAAGGAGGGAAGAGCCGAGAGCGCACGTGGCGACGACCGAGAGATCGGTCATTTTGTTGGTCTTGATAATGCTGATCACTGGGCTCGCCTCCTCTCGGCGTCTCGGTGGACCGGGAATCCCGTTCCAGACTTGTTCAAGTACAGCATGGATCGATCGGAACTCGGAAGGTCCGTCGTCTCCGTGCTCCCGCAGGCTATGGGGATGTACTCCGCGCGCGCAAACTATTTTTCCGACGAGTTTTCCGCAGCGTCTCCGGAGCCGTCCTGCGGCGCCCCCGCGGGCTCCTCACCGGCGCAGAGTGCCAGGACATCGGTGCCGTACCGGTCGAGCTTGCGGCGGCCCACGCCCGAGATGCCCGCGAGCTCCGACGCGGTCGTCGGCACCGTCTCGGCGATGGCCATCAGGGTCTTGTCGGTGAAGACACAGAACGCCGGCTGGCTCAGCCGGCCGGCCTGCTCGGCCCGCCAGTCCCGCAGCCGCTCGTAGAGCCCTTCGTCGAGGTTCGAGGGGCAGTCCTCGCAGCGCATCAGCTTCATCTCGCCCGCGTCCGTCAGCGTCTTGCCGCAGACCCGGCAGCGGGCCGGGCCGCGGCGCTTGCGGCGGCCCGCGCCCACGGCCTCGCCGCCGCGCTCGACACCGCCCGCCGCCGCGCCCGGGAGGCGGCGGACGGCCGATGCCCCGGAGCCGGGCCGCAGGCCGCTGAGGAACCGGCTGGCGCGGCGGGAGGCCCGGCCGCCGGGAGAGCGCGCCAGCGACCAGGACAGGCCCAGATGCAGCCGTGCGCGAGTGACGCCGACGTAGAGGAGCCGGCGTTCCTCCTCGATCTGCTCGTCGGTCTTGGCGTAGGTGATCGGCATCATGCCCTCGGTGAGACCGACCAGGAAGACGGCGTCCCACTCCAGGCCCTTGGCGGCGTGCAGTGAGGCGAGCGTCACACCCTCGACCGTGGGGGCGTGCTGGGCGTTGGCGCGCTCGTCCAGCTCGGCGACGAGGTCGGCGAGGGTGGCCTCCGGGCGGGCCTTGGCGAAGTCCTCCGCGAGCCGCACCAGGGCTGCCAGGGACTCCCAGCGGTCGCGGGCGGAGCCTGAGCCGGACGGCGGCTCACCGGTCCAGCCCATGTCGCTGAGCACCGCCCGCACCTCGGACGGCAGATCGACGGCGTCGTCGAGCAGGGCGTCGTTGGCGCCGAAGCGGGCGGCGCCGCGCAGCTTGATGCCGGCCTCGCGCACCTCGGGCCGCTCGAAGAACCGCTCGGCGCCGCGCAGCTGGTAGGGGACGCCGACGTCGGCCAGTGCCTGTTCATAGACCTCGGACTGGGCGTTGATACGGAAGAGGACGGCGATCTCGCTGGCGGGGACGCCGGAGGCGATGAGGTCGCGAATGCGGCGGGCGGTGCCCTCGGCCTCGGCGGGCTCGTCGGCGTACTCGACGTACTCGGGCTCGGCGCCGGCCTCACGCTGCGAGACGAGCTCCAGGCGGTGCTCGGCGGCGCGGCCCCTGGCCTGGGCGAGCAGGCCGTTGGCGAGGTGGACGACCTGGGGGGTGGAGCGGTAATCGCGGACCAGCTTGACGACGGTCGCGTTCGGATGGCGGGTGCGGAAGTTGAGCAGGTGGTCGGGGGTGGCACCGGTGAAGCTGTAGATGGTCTGGCTGGCGTCGCCGACCACGCACAGGCTGTCGCGGTCCCCCAGCCACAGCTCCAGCAGCCGCTGCTGGAGCGGGCTGACGTCCTGGTACTCGTCGACGACGAAGTGCTGGTACTGCGCGCGGACCTGCTCGGCGATGTCGTGCCGGTCCTGGAGCACACCGACGGTCAGCAGCAGCACGTCCTCGAAGTCGATGGCGCCGCGGTCGCGCTTGAGCTGTTCGTAGGTGCTGTAGATCTGCCCGATCTCGGCCGGGTCGCGGGGCGCCTCGCGGCCGGCCTTGACGATCGCGGCCGGGTAGTCGGCGGGCACGGTCTGGGTGACCTTGGACCATTCGATCTCGCCGGTGACGTCGCGCAGCTCGTTGCGGTCCAGCCGGATGCGGCAGCGGGCGGCGGCCTCGGCGACGAGCTGGATCTTGCGCTCCAGCAGGCGCGGGACGTCACCGCCGACGGCCTTGGGCCAGAAGAACTGGAGCTGCCGCAGCGCCGCGGAGTGGAAGGTCCTCGCCTGCACACCGCCCGCGCCGAGCAGGCGCAGCCGGCCGCGCATCTCGCCGGCCGCGCGGGCGGTGAAGGTGACGGCGAGCACGCTGGAGGGCTGGAGGATCCCGGCGCGCACGCCGTACGCGATCCGGTGCGTGATCGCGCGGGTCTTGCCCGTGCCGGCGCCGGCCAGCACACACACCGGACCGCGCAGCGCCGTGGCGACCTCGCGCTGCTCGGGGTCGAGCCCGTCGAGCACCGCGTCGGCCCCCTCCGGCGTCGCCGGAAACTGGGTCGCCGTGGAGAGCTGCGGGAAAAGAGTGGAGTCCGATGCTGCTGTCACCCCGCCATGCTGCCAGGTCCACCGAGACGCCCGGGAAAGTTGTCCACAGGGTCCGGATGCCGGTCGTACTTATCCCGCCCGCTGTGGAGGGGCCCCGACCTGCGGTCGACGCCCACTGCTTTGCTGTGTCCAGGCGGTCGGGATCGCCGGATCCGGCAGCCGGAGCCGGGCGGACGGGAATCCGGGTTCGGCGGCCGGAAGCGGCTGATGGGACAGGAGGTGATGGGGATGGCATGGCACGGGCTGAGGCCGGAGCCGATGGACTCGGGGAACGCCGGAGCCGACGGGCTCGGGCGGGCGCGGCTCGGGCCTGCGGGGGTGGCCCGAGCGGGTGGGGCTGGCGGTGCCGGTGCCGATGCCGGTAGGAGGGTGGTGGCGGCGGCATGGGCACGGCCGGGGTGGGGGCACTCGGTGCGGTGGCATGGGCAGAGCGGCTCGGGTGCAGTGGCTCGGGCGGCCCGGCCTGGGTGATGTAGCTCATGTCGGCGGGGGCAGGGGGGTGGGGCGGGGCGGGGGCGGGCCCCCCGAAGAGGAGGCAGGCGGACCGGCACTCACATCCAAGGAGGCCCCGCACAGCACGGGAAGCCACCGGAAGGACGGAAGGCCGGGGAAAGCCAGACGCTCGGATCGGGCCGGACGCAGGGGAAGGCTCGACGCCGAGGAAGGCCGGAAGGCCGGAAGGCCGGAAGGCCCAGGAAAGCCAGACGCTCGGATAGGGCCGGACACCGGGGAAGGCCAGACGCAGGCGAAGACTGGACGCCAGGGAAGGCCGCTGCAGGCCCGGGAAGACGTAAGGCCCATCACGGCCCAGGAAGGCGGAATGCCCGCACGGTAAGGCCCGCACAGGAAGGCCCATGAGGAAGACCCGTGAGGAAGACCCGCATGGGAATGCTCCCGCGAAGGACCCATGCGGAAGGTCCTCGTGGTTAGGTCCCCGCGGGAAGGCCCACCCAGAAGGCCCCGTATCTGAAGGCCCACGCAGAAGCCCAGCCACAGCCCGGAAGAGCTAAAGGCCCATCACCGCCACAAAAGCCGCCGCGAGGCAAAGTGGGCCCCGGGCGGCGCCGAGGTGCGGGAATGGTCCGGGAACGCGTGGGAATGGTCCGGGCTCGGCGAACGTTCTTTCCCATGCCGCCATGTCGGGTGCGGCGTCCGAGAGCCCTGGTCAGCCGGGTCGGATCGGGGCGTCGGGCGCAGCGTCGGCGGTTTTCGAACCGAGACTTATCGAAGGAGCACGGAACGCATGGCGGGCACTGTGACGATGTACAGCACCACCTGGTGCGGTTACTGCCGTCGGCTGAAGGGCCAGATGGAACGGGAAGGCATCCCGTACACGGAGATCAACATCGAGCATGACGAGGATTCCGCGGCGTTCGTGGAGAAGGCGAACGGCGGCAATCAGACGGTGCCGACGGTTCTGGTAGTTCCCCCCAACGGTGGTGACGACATCGTGATGACGAACCCGAGCCTTGCCCAGGTGAAGCAGGCGCTCGCCGTCTGAGCCACGCCCTTTATAGAGGACGCCCCCGCTACGGCGGGGGCCCTCTCATGTCTGCGCGCAGCCGCCAGCCGGTACGCATCCTCACTGGCCCTTCGCTGACCTGCGCTTCCTGCGGCCACAGAAGCCGCGTCAGTGGCCTATCCGTGCACGTTGCGCCCCTCGGTGCTCGGGGCTGGGATCGCCCAGCAGACGCCTGTCTGCCCGCCGCTACGCCCGACGGATTGCGCGGTCGGATTGGATCAGACCCGAGCCTGAGCCAAGGGGCGGGCTCGTTCGATCAGCTCGCGGACGTGGGAGTTCCGACCGTGCGGCCGGACGGCAGAGAGCATCGCCCGGAAGCGGTCGTCGGCGCGGCCGGACTGGACGTGGGGGTAATCGTCCAGGGACAGGTGCCAGGTTTGGACAGCTTCCTCCAGTCGGCCAGCCTCTAGCTGCCACTCGGCGAGCATCGAGCGGTGCCGGACCCTGGCGCGGCGGTACACGGCGGGCCTCACCTTCTCGGACTGCTGAAGGGCACGGATGGCACCCTCTCGTTCCCCAAGCTCGTAGCTCACCTGCGAGACGTGGTAGCTCAGTGACGACGGGTCGTAAGAGCCGTGGGCCTTGGCCTTGGACTCCGCCTTCTCCATCGCCACCTCTGCCTCACGGAGCTTCGCCCACGCCCCGCGCTGGTCTCCTGTCTGTGCGAGAGCGTGTGCCTGCTGTCCGGCGAGGAACGCCCGCATCCTGGGTCCGGCTTCGGGTGAGGCAGCGGACGCTGCGTCCGCGTACCGCAAGGCCGCTGCACCGTGGCCCAGCTCGACCGCTTGGACGCTCATGCCACGCAGGGTGGTGCAGTAGGTGAGGTGGTCCCCGGCTGCGCCAGCCAGCTCTAGAGCCTTCATGTAGTAGCTCTGGCCGAGCATGTCCAAGCGCTCGTCAACGGCCATGTATCCCGTCAGGTAGAGGTGATCGGCAGCGGCCGAGAGCATGGCCTTGCGTACGTTGTCGGATGCCGTGGCCTGTAGGCATGGGGCGATGTTGTTCACCAGGAACGCGGCGGCCATGGGCCGGGCAGTGCGCCCGCCGAACTGGTCGTCCAGCTCGCTGATGCGCTCGGTCATCGCTATCACTGACTCAACTTCGGCCATGCCGATACGCGTTTGCGGGTTGGTCTTGATCCGTTCGAAGCGTGAGAGCACGTCGGGCCAGCCGGGGATGGTCAGCGCGACCGAGTACAGGCCCGCTGCAAGTACTCCCCTTCGAGATGGGTCCATGTCCATGCTCCCGAGGTCGATCAGTCCTGCAACGGTATCCGTCGCCTCGGGTTGGATGTCGGGCTGATCGGCAAAGCCAGCTTCGAACGCGGTGACCTGCCTGCCGAGTTTGCGGGTGAGGGTTTCCAGTACGACGGGCTGGGACTTGGCCATGGGGCGTGTGCCGGATAACCAGTGGGAGACGGCGGACTCGTCGTACTTCAACCGGTGACCAGCCTCGGTTCCGGCACGGTTAACCGCGCGTGCGAACTCGCCGAGATTCCAGCGGGTCTCGGCGTACAGAGCGGCGAGCTTGTGGTTCGGAGTGCGTGCGCGTGCTGCCATGAGGCCGCCCCCCTGGGCCAGGTTTCAAGGGTTTCAAAGTACCGCCTGGCTCCTTCCATGTTCACGGCGGGCGCACACCGGTTGACTCAGGGTCAGACCACTCGGGGCGATGACAGAAGCTCCCCTCCGCCCCGTGTGGCCGCCCAAGCCGACAGGTGCAGCCGTGTGCTGCGCCATACCCGGAACGGAGAAACAGGTGACCACCGTCGACACCGCGACGATCACGGTCGAACTGCCCGACGCGTTCGACCCGCGCTGGAACCGCCTGCCCGGCATCACCGTGGACGGCAAGAAGATCACCCTCGACCCGGCCGAGTACTTCTTCCGGTTCGAGGCCAACACCTGGCTGGTCACCGACTGGCAGACCGTGACGGACGGCCTGCTGGGCGCGGACGAGACCGAGACCGCGAGCGTCGAGCAGATGGCGCTGGAGTTCGTGAAGGCCCACGGCCGCTCGACCAGCGACGCGGGCGAGGTCCTGGCCATCGCCTACCAGGTGTACTCGTACCTGTTCCGTGACGAGCACCTCGCCAAGCTCGGCCTGCCGGGCGTCACCGCCGCGCACCTGAAGATGCTCCGTGAGGCGGCCACGTTCATGGCCCTGAACAAGGTCGAGCTCGACGGCCACATCTCCAACGTGGGCCCGTGCTGGTTCTTCCCCTCGGCGACCGGTGTGGTCTTCGACCTCTCCGAGGAGGACGGCCAGATGCTGGACGAGGTCTACCACGGCGGGTGGTTCAACGAGCACCGCCGGATCGAAGGCATCAAGGCTCACGCCGCGCTCGGCGGTCGGCTGGTTCACGGCTGCCAGTCCAAGCCCGACCAGTCCGGCGGCGTCGTCGCCCCCTACGGCGCGTCGATGGACACCTTCGGCAAGGAGCTCGGCGAGATGAAGGCCAAGTGGATCGAGCAGGTCAACTCCTACCGGGTGACCGCCGCCTGATCCCAGCGTTGATCCACGGCCCGGGGTGGCAAGCGCGCTGTCGCCCCGGGCCTGGCCCCCTGACCCGCCCCCCGAACGAACGGAACCGCCCCCGTGGACAGCAAGCTCACCGCCACCATCCTCGCCGACATCTGCGCCCGCACAGGTCAGCCGCTCCCCGTCCGCGAGGAGATGCGGGTGTGGGACATGTCGGGTGTCGAACGCCTGGCCTTCCCTGGCGGGCGCACCGCGATCTACAAGTACGCCGTCGAGCCGTTCGCAAGCGAGGACGAGACCCTTCGTGCCGCCCGCCTGTCCGGCATCCCCGTGCCGGAGGTCATCGGTTCCATCGTCCGAGAGGGCACCCTCGGCATGGTCATTGAGGACCTGGGCGAACCGGTCCGGGAGGCACAGGACGCTGACGGCATCGTGGCCGCTGTCGCCCTGCACCAGGCACCCGCCGCCCCGTCGCTTCGGGAGATGGACGAGGACGCGCTTGCCGCCCTGCCTGAGCTTGCGCTCGGCCATCTTCGTCGCCTGCGTGATGCCGGCCGCTGGACCGAGGACACCGACGAGCTCTCGCTGGCCCTGGGCACCCTCGTCGCCTCGGCGGAGAAGCGGGCGACCGGTGCTGAGCTGGCGCCGTTCGGCTGGGTGCACTCCGAGTTCCACCCGACCAGCCTCCACATCGGCGAGGACGGCTGGCGCCTGCTCGACTTCGCCCGCGCCTTCACTGGTCCCGGCCTGCTCGACCTTGCGTCCTGGCACGGCACCACTGGTGACCCGGACCCGGAGAGGTTGCGCGCCTTCATCGAGGCGTACGTGAACGCTGGTGGCGACGAGGCCGCGCTTGCCGAGCGTGGTGGCCTGCCCGCCGAACGATGGGCGTTGGGCTGGCATCGGGTGTGGGCGAGTGAGTGGTTCATGGAGCAGGCGCTTCGCTGGATCAACAACCCCGAGGACGACCCGCTCTACATCAAGGTCGTCCGCAAGCACCTCCTCGCGGCCGTCAGGCTGCTGGAGGCGTGACGTGGACGCCTGGGATGCCCACGCTGCCCAGCGCCTGGCAGACGGCCCGCTGCGCCCTCTCGAACCGTCCGCTCGGATGGAGTGGACGCAGCGCCCCGGCATCGGCCCTGGCGCCGAGATCCTCGGCGGGGACCTGGCAGGACGACGGGTCGTAGAACTGGGCTGCGGACCCGGCCACAACGCTGCCCACCTGACCAGCCTCGGCGCGAAGGTCACCGGAGTGGACCGTTCGAAGGGGCAGATCGAACGAGCGCTCGCCCACTACGGACGCCACGGAACCGAGTTCGTCCACTCCCGAGCGCTGGACTACCTCACCCGTGAGAGCGAATGCCTGGACGGCATCGTCTCGGTCTTCGGAGCGATCGGCCTGGACGAACCTTCGACGCTGCTCGGCGCCTGCTCCCGCCGCCTCGGACGCAAGGGCGTGCTCGCCTTCTCGGTACCGCACCCCCAGCGAACCGGCACCATCCCTGTCAGCCCCCGCACCCGCGACCGGATGACCTTGCCGGACGGCACGGCCGCCACGGTGGACCGATGGGACATCGACCCGGCCGCGTGGGTGCGGTCACTCAACCGTGCCGGACTGCTGATCACGTCCGTGCACAACCTGTTCGCCCCGGCTGACGCCCGCTGGCCGACCACCTTGCTCATCACCGCACGAAAGCCCTGACACCCGACCGAATCCGGGAGGCACCGATGCACCGACCCCCGTTCCTGCTGTTGGACATAGACGGCGTCTTCATCCCGTTCCCCGGACCGGACGGCGCCACCCCGGCAACCCACACCCGCCACACGGTGAGCACGGACGACGTGGACAAGCCGTTCGATGTCTGGCTCAACCCGGACCACGGCAAGCTCATCACCGACGCCATCGGCACCGGACTGGTCCGGCCCGTGTGGTGCACGAGCTGGCGAAACGATGCCCGCCGGGTCATCGCCCCGCTGATGGGCGTGCCGGACTTCGAGCACATCGAGTTGCCCAACCTGCCGATCAAGACCAGTCACCCCGACGGCTACCTGTGGAAGCGCAACCACGTGGCGGACTGGCTGGCGACCGCTCCCGCCGTGTGGATCGACGACGACTTCACCCCGCTCGACCACCGGTGGGCGGCAGACCGTACCGCCTTCGGAAACCCGACCCTGTTGATCGAGCCTGACCCGCACGAGGGCATCCAGCCTGATCACGTCATGGCTGCTCTGGAGTGGGCTGCCAACCTCGTGACCGTGAAGGAGGCGGCTTGATGTCGGCTCGACATGCCGCACCGCCGGACCGTGACCGACTCGGCACGGTGCTCGCCGCGAGCTGGGCCCTGCTTCACCTGCTTGGCTTCGGCGTGCTCGGCCTGGCAGTGCACGACAGTGGGACTGTCGCCAACCGGGCGACGCCTGCGGATTCCGTTCCGGACTCGGAGCCTGCACCCGCCTGACCTGCCGTGCGCCTGTGTGCTGGCCTCTCTTGCCCGTGGTGGGTTCGCGGCCGGCTCGGGGTGGCCGGGCCTCGCAGGCGGGCGTACACGCTCGTGCGTAACAGCGGCCCCCGGCATCACGTCGGGGGCCTGCCTGTGTCGCAGTTCTCAGTCGGCGGGACACGGGGCCGATCGCTCGTTCCGGCCGTGATGAACGTGTACGTCATCGCTACACCGTGTACGTCATCTGCTTGACGTACCGGTGCGCCCCTGCGCGCCTGCCTCAGGCGCTGTCGGCAAGGTGCCGGTAGAGGGTGGCCCGGTGCACTCCGAGCGCCTTGGCGATGGCGGTGACGCTCTCTCCCTTGGCGTAGCGGGCACGGGCTACG
>JOEL01000050.1 GCA_000720995.1 Streptomyces celluloflavus | reverse complement strand
CACCGACGCCGCCATCGAAGCCGGCGACCTCACCCTCGTCCGCGGCGACCTCCGCACCGCCGCCGACGCCATCCGCCTCGCCCGCGCCACCCTCGGCACGATCAAGGGAAATCTCTGCTGGGCGTTCGGTTACAACGTCGCGGCGCTCCCGCTGGCCGCCGCCGGACTGCTCAACCCGATGATCGCGGGCGCCGCGATGGCCTTCTCGTCGGTCTTCGTGGTTGCCAACAGCCTGCGGCTGCGCGCTTTCACATAGCTCTCACAACTGACACAACACCCATACGGGAAAGCCTTGATCTTCAAATCGCAACCCTTGACCATATTCGCCCCCTTATGGCAGGAGACCCAGATCACAGAGATCCGAACGTAACCATTGAGGGGGGTCGTGAGTCTAACCGGGCAGTGCAGGCACCCCGGCGGGGCTTGCACTGCAAAGCCGTGCCGATCTTGGGGGATCGTGCTCGGCAACGCGTGGCCGGGACGACGCGCCCGGGGAGCTTTGAGCGGCCCTCCCGAATGTGCGCGTCCCGGCAGAGCGCGGTGCAACCCAGAACGCCCGGACGGATCCCGTGGGGGGAATCCGAACCGGGACAAGGGAGGCGCCCCGCACTCCGGACCCGTGGGGGGATCTGGAGGCGGGGCGCTTCTCGTTTGCGCAACCTTTCCGGCGGCCCGTACGAGGCCGTGGACGGCGCTCCCGGTGGCCCTTACGAGGCCGTGGCCGGGCGCGACGGCGGCGGCCCTCGACGGCCCCGAACGCGGCCGGCCCCCGTCCCTTCGAGGGGCGGGGGCCGGTCCGGGTTCACTGCGCTCGGCGTGTGGCCGTCAGCGCTGCTCGACCGGGACGAAGTCGCGCTCGACGACGCCGGTGTAGATCTGGCGCGGGCGGCCGATGCGGGAGCCGGGCTCCTTGATCATCTCGTGCCACTGGGCGATCCAGCCGGGCAGCCGGCCGAGCGCGAAGAGCACGGTGAACATCTCGGTCGGGAAGCCCATCGCCCGGTAGATCAGGCCGGTGTAGAAGTCGACGTTCGGGTAGAGCTTGCGCGAGACGAAGTAGTCGTCGGAGAGCGCGTGCTCCTCCAGCTTGAGGGCGATGTCCAGCAGCTCGTCGGACTTGCCAAGGGCCGACAGGACGTCGTGCGCCGCCGCCTTGATGATCTTCGCCCGGGGGTCGAAGTTCTTGTAGACGCGGTGCCCGAAGCCCATGAGCTTCACGCCGTCTTCCTTGTTCTTCACCTTGCGGATGAAGGCGTCGACATCGCCGCCATCGCGCTGGATGCCTTCCAGCATCTCCAGCACCGACTGGTTGGCGCCGCCGTGCAGCGGGCCCCACAGCGCGTTGATACCGGCCGAGATCGAGGCGAAGAGGTTCGCCTGCGAGGAGCCGACCAGGCGCACGGTGGAGGTGGAGCAGTTCTGCTCGTGGTCCGCGTGCAGGATCAGCAGCTTGTCCAGGGCGCCCACGACGACCGGGTCGAGGTCGAACTCGGCGGCCGGCACCGAGAACGTCATCCGCAGGAAGTTCTCGACGTAGCCGAGCTCGTTGCTCGGGTAGACGACCGGGTGGCCGACGGACTTCTTGTACGCGTACGCCGCGATCGTGGGCAGCTTGGCCAGCAGCCGGATCGTGGAGATGTGCCGCTGCCGCTCGTCGAACGGGTTGTGGCTGTCCTGGTAGAACGTCGACAGCGCGCTGACGACCGACGACAGCATCGCCATCGGGTGGGCGTCCCGGGGGAAGCCGTCGTAGAAGCGCTTGACGTCCTCGTGCAGCAGGGTGTGGTAGGTGATGTCCTGCTTGAAGTTCGCCAGCTCGTCAACGGTGGGCAGCTCACCGTTGATCAGCAGGTACGCGGTCTCGACGAACGTGCTGCGCTCTGCGAGCTGCTCGATCGGGTAGCCGCGGTAGCGAAGAATCCCGTTCTCACCATCCAGATAGGTGATCGCGGATTTATACGCGGCAGTGTTGCCGTAACCGGAATCCAGGGTCACCAGACCGGTCTGGGCGCGCAGCTTCGAGATGTCGAAGCCCTTGTCGCCGACGCTGCTGTCGACAATCGGGTAGCTGTATTCGCCGTCCCCGTAACGCAGTACTACAGAGTTGTCGCTCACGTCATCCCTCACCGACGTTGTGCCTCTTCTTCGAGGTGCCCTGACTGCCTATACCTTCCCCCATTTGGACCTTGGCTGTGCACTCGGGGTCGGCCATAGAGCCTCATCGCGGCACTCAGTGCCGTCCGAGCGCCCATCCTGCTCCCTTTCGCCCCGATTGGGAAAGGGGTGACATCACATCGCACCGCCAAGCCGGTGATCGAGAGCCGTACACCGCCGACCGGCGGATACGGTGCGCACGGCCTGCCCCAATGCCCTCCGTGAGCCGACCAGCACCACCAATCGTTTTGCCCGGGTCACGGCGGTATACAACAGATTGCGCTGCAACATCATCCAGGCGCTCGTGGTGACCGGAATCACCACGGCGGGGTATTCGCTGCCCTGTGAGCGATGGATCGTCACCGCGTAGGCGTGCGAGAGCTCGTCGAGTTCGTCGAAGTCGTAGGGGACCTCCTCGTCCTCGTCGGTGAGCACCGTCAGCCGCTGGTCGTCGACGCTCAGCGCGGTGACCACACCGACCGTGCCGTTGAAGACGCCGTTACGGCCTTTTTCATAGTTGTTACGGATCTGGGTGACTTTGTCGCCGACCCGGAAGACCCGGCCGCCGAAGCGCCGCTCGGGCAGATCGGGGCGCGCCGGGGTGACGGCCTGCTGGAGCAGGGCGTTCAGGGCGCCCGCCCCGGCCGGACCGCGGTGCATCGGCGCCAGCACCTGGACATCCCGGCGCGGGTCGAGTCCGAACTTCGCCGGGATCCGGTGGGCCACCACATCGACCGTCAGCCGCCCGGTCTCCTCCGTGTCCTCCTCGGCGAACAGGAAGAAATCCGGCAGGCCGGTCGTCAGCGGCGGGACACCGGAATTGATGCGGTGGGCGTTGGTGACCACCCCGGACTGCTGGGCCTGCCGGAAGATCCTGGTCAGCCGGACGGCCGGCACCGGACCCGACTCGGCGAGCAGATCGCGCAGCACCTCGCCCGCACCGACCGACGGCAGCTGGTCGACATCCCCCACCAGCAGCAGATGGGCACCGGGCGGCACCGCCTTGACCAGCTTGTTCGCGAGCAGCAGATCGAGCATCGACGCCTCGTCCACCACCACCAGATCGGCGTCGAGCGGGCGGTCCGCGTCGTACGCGGCGTCGCCGCCGGGCTTGAGCTCCAGGAGGCGGTGCACCGTGGAGGCGTCCGCCCCGGTCAGCTCCGCGAGCCGCTTGGCCGCCCGGCCGGTCGGCGCCGCCAGCACCACCTTGGCCTTCTTCGCACGGGCCAGCTCCACCACCGAACGGACCGTGAAGGACTTGCCGCAGCCCGGCCCGCCGGTGAGCACCGCGACCTTCCGCGTCAGCGCCAGCCGCACCGCAGCCTGCTGCTCCGGCGCCAGCTCGGCGCCCGTCCGCTTCGCGAGCCATGCCAGCGCCTTGTCCCACGCCACGTCCCGGAACGCCGGCATCCGGTCCTCGTCCGTCCGCAGCAGCCGGGTCAGCCGGCCGGCCAGGGAGATCTCCGCGCGGTGGAACGGCACCAGGTAGACGGCGGTGACCCGCTCGCCGTCCGCGTCGCCGGGCACCTGCTCGCGGACCACCCCCTCGGGGTCCGCGGCCAGCTCGCCCAGGCAGTCGATGACCAGTCCGGTGTCCACCTGGAGCAGCTTCACCGCGTCCGCGATCAGCCGCTCCTCGGGGAGGAAGCAGTGCCCCTGGTCGGTGGACTGCGACAGGGCGTACTGGAGGCCCGCTTTGACCCGGTCGGGGCTGTCGTGCGGGATGCCGACGGCCTGGGCGATGCGGTCGGCGGTCAGAAAGCCGATGCCCCACACATCCGCGGCCAGGCGGTAGGGCTGGTTGCGGACGACGGAGATGGAGGCGTCGCCGTACTTCTTGTAGATGCGCACCGCGATGGAGGTCGAGACGCCGACGCCCTGGAGGAAGACCATCACCTCCTTGATGGCCTTCTGCTCCTCCCACGCCGCGCCGATCAGCTTCGTCCGCTTCGGGCCGAGGCCGGGCACCTCGATCAGCCGCTCGGGCCGCTCCTCGATGACGTCGAGGGTGTCCGTGCCGAAGTGCTCCACGATGCGGTCGGCGATCCGCGGGCCGATGCCCTTGATCAGCCCCGAGCCGAGATAGCGCCGGATGCCCTGGATCGTGGCGGGCAGCACGGTGGTGTAGTTCTCGACCGTGAACTGCTTGCCGTACTGCGGATGGGAGCCCCAGCGCCCCTCCATGCGCAGCGACTCCCCCGGCTGCGCGCCGAGCAACGCGCCGACGACGGTGAGGAGATCGCCGGCGCCCCGGCCGGTGTCGACCCGCGCGACCGTATAGCCGCTCTCCTCGTTGGCGTAGGTGATCCGCTCCAGGACCCCTTCCACCACGGCTGCGTTGACCATGACCCGACCGTACCGCCCGGGTCCGACAACACGTCCCGGCCGGTGTCCCCGGGCCACCGCCCGCCCGGCGGGCGCGCGCCCGGACCGCCATCGAGGGGTCCGGCACCGGGCCGGACCCCTCGGTTCCCCCTCCGGGCCGGCCCCGGATCCCCCCGGATCCCTCCCCACACGAGACCGCCGCCGGATATGACCTTCGTGGCCGCGGAACGGTTGTGCCGTTCCGCCGAGCTGTTGCCCGGTCGCCGGAGGTGGCGGCCCGGTACGCACCGGCGCCGTCAGCCGACGTGCGCCGCGAAGCGGTTGACGATCTCGGCCAGGACCTGCGCGCCGTCCCGTGCCCACAGCGCCGGGTTGAAGATCTCCACCTCGATGGGCCCCCGGTAGCCGGCCGCGTCGACCCGCTCCCGGAACCACCGGAAGTCCACCGACCCGTCGCCGAGCTGCCCACGCCCCAGGAGGACGCCCTCGGGCAACGGGGTGACCCAGTCGGCCAGCTGGAAGGCGGCGATCCGCGAGCCGGCACCACCGCCCGCCGGTCCCCCGGCGCCGCCCGTACCACCGGCCCCGGCCACCGCGTCCGGCCCGGCCGCCGTGTCCGTCCCCGCCGGCCCCGCGTCCGTCCCGCCCGCGCGGGCGATCTGGGCACCGGCCGTGTCGTCCCACCACAGGTGGTACGTGTCCACGACCACCCCCACCTGGTCGGCGGGGAACCGTTCGGCGAGATCGAGCGCCTGGGTGAGGGTGGAGACCACACACCGGTCCGCCGCGTACATCGGGTGCAGCGGTTCGATCGCCAGCCGTACGCCCCGCGCCGCGGCGTACGGTCCCAACTCGCCCAGCGCGTCCGCGATCCGCTCCCGGGCGCCGTGCAGATCGCGGCTGCCGGGCGGCAGTCCGCCCGCTACCAGGACCAGGGTGTCCGTACCGAGGACGGCGGCCTCCTCGATGGCGGCCCGGTTGTCCTCCAGGGCGGCCGCCTGCCCGGCCGGGTCCTGGGCGGTGAGGAAACCGCCGCGGCACAGGCTGGTGACGGTCAGCCCGGCATCCCGTACGAGCCGGGCGGCGGCGGCCGGTCCGTACTCCTGCACCGGCGCGCGCCACAGGCCCACCCCGCGCACGCCCGCCCGCGCGCACCCGTCGGCGAGCTCCGGCAGCGACCACTGTTTGACGGTCTCCTGGTTGAGGCTCAGGCGGGCGAGCAGATCGGCCGCGGCGGCCGGCCGGCCGGAGTCCGTCATACGTCCGCCTCTCCGTACACGGCGAGCAGTTGGCGCATCCGGGCGGCGGCGAGCTCCGGGTCCGGGAAGAGGCCGAGCCCGTCGGCCAGTTGGTACGCGCGCCGCAGATGCGGCAGCGAGCGGGCCGACTGGAGCCCGCCGACCATGGTGAAGTGCGACTGGTGCCCGGCGAGCCAGGCCAGCAGCACGACACCGGTCTTGTAGTAGCGGGTCGGCGCCTGGAAGAGGTGCCGGGCGAGCGCGACGGTCGGGTCCAGGGCGGCCCGGAAGGCGGCCGGGTCCCCGCGGTCCGCCGGGTCCCCGGGAACCGCGGGGTCCAGGAGGCGCACGGCCTCGGCCGCCAGTGGTGCCAGCGGGTCGAAGACGCCCAGCAGCGCATGGCTGAAACCGTGGTCGTCACCCGCGATCAGCTCGGGGTAGTGGAAATCGTCGCCGGTGTAGCAGCGGACGCCGGCCGGCAGCCGGCGGCGCAGCCGCACCTCCCGGCCGGCGTCCAGCAGGGAGACCTTGACGCCGTCCACCTTGCCGGGATGGTCGGCGATGATCCGCAGGAAGGTCTCGGTGGCGGCGTCGAGATCGGGGCTGCCCCAGTAGCCCTCCAGCGCCGGGTCGAACATCGGGCCGAGCCAGTGCAGGACGACCGGTCCGGTGGCCTGGCGCAGCAGCTGGCCGTACAGCTCCAGATAGTCCGCCGGTCCGGTGGCGGCCGCGGCGAGCTGCCGGGACGCCATCAGGACCGGCCGGGCACCGGCGTCCTCGACGAGCCCCAGCTGCTCCTCGTACGCGCCCCGGACCGCCGCCAACGACGCGCCGTGCGCCGGGAGCTGGTCGGTGCCGGCGCCGCAGGCCAGCAGGCCGCCGACGGTCCGTGCCTCGGCGGCGGAGCGGCGGATCAGCTCGGCGGCGGCCGGCCAGTCCAGGCCCATCCCGCGCTGCGCGGTGTCCATCGCCTCGGCCACGCCCAGGCCGTGCGACCACAGGTGGTGGCGGAAGGCGAGGGTGGCGTCCCAGTCGATGGCGGCCGGGCCGTCCACCGGGGTGTCGGCGCGCGGATCGGCCACCACATGGGCGGCGGCGAAGACGGTACGGGCGGCCGCCGGCGAACGGTGGCCCGCCCGGGGTCCGGCGGCGGTCACAGCGTCAGCTCCGGCACGTCCAGGCGGCGTCCCTCGGCCGACGACCGCAGCCCCAGTTCGGCCAGTTGGACACCGCGGGCGCCCGCCATCAGGTCCCAGCGCCAGGGTTCGTCGCGGACGACATGCCGCAGGAACAGCTCCCACTGCGCCTTGAAGCCGTTGTCGAACTCGGCGTTGTCGGGGACTTCCTGCCACTGCTCGCGGAACCGCTCACTCGCCGGAATATCCGGGTTCCAGACGGGTTTGGGGGTGCTGGAGCGGTGCTGGACCCGGCAGCCGCGCAGTCCGGCGACGGCCGATCCCTCGGTGCCGTCCACCTGGAACTCCACCAGTTCGTCGCGGTGCACCCGCACCGCCCAGGAGGAGTTGAGCTGCGCGACGATACCGCCCGCCAGCTCGAAGATGCCGTACGCGGCGTCGTCGGCGGTGGCGTCGTACGGTGTGCCCGACTCGTCCCAGCGGCGCGGGATATGCGTGGTGACCTGCGCCTGGACGGTCTTGACCGGTCCGAACAGCTCGTGCAGCACATACTCCCAGTGCGGGAACATATCGGCCGCGATACCGCCGCCGTCCTCGGCGCGGTAGTTCCACGAGGGGCGCTGCGCCTCCTGCCAGTCGCCCTCGAAGACCCAGTAGCCGAACTCGCTCCGTACGGACAGGATGCGGCCGAAGAACCCGCCCTCCACCAGGCGGCGGAGCTTGCGCAGACCGGGCAGGAAGAGCTTGTCCTGGACGACGCCGTGTTTGATGCCGGCGTCCCTGGCCGACCGGGCCAGCTCCAGCGCACCGGCCAGCCCGGTGGCGGTCGGCTTCTCGACGTACAGATGCTTCCCGGCGGCAATCGCTTTCTGCACGGCCTCCTCGCGGGCGGCGGTGACCTGTGCGTCGAAGTAGATGTCGATGCCGTCGTCGCCGAGCACGGTGTCGAGGTCGGTGCTCCAGTGCTCCAGACCGTGCCGTTCGGCCAGCGTCCGGAGCTTGTGCGCGGAGCGGCCGACGAGGACCGGTTCCGGCCAGATCACCGTCCCGTCGCCCAGGTCGAGGCCGCCCTGTTCCCGCAGGGCGAGCAGGGAGCGGACCAGATGCTGGCGGTATCCCATGCGTCCGGTCACGCCGTTCATGGCGATGCGTACGGTCGTGCGTGTCACGGCCCGGCCTCTCTCACTCGGCACTGACGGCAGGTCAGTCCGTTCGATGCGGGTGCGGATGGCGGTGCGGGTGCCCGCAGGGGGCATGCGAAGGCAGATTCAGTAAGCGCTTTCTATCGCGAGAGAAGCTAACCTGCGGTGCGGGACACGGACAAGAGGCGGGGCGTGGAAAGCCCGGTGCCCGGGGGATAAAAGTGCGGGAAACCCGGACCGCGTGCACCGCATGAACCACACCGGCCCAACGGATCACACAGCAGACGCAGTGCGCACGGAACGCGCGGAACATACGGGGAGGATGGGCCCTATGGGGAGTTCGGGGAGCATGAGGAACACCAGAAGCACGAGGAGCACGGGGAGGCCGCGATGGCGGTGACGCTGGCGGATGTGGCGGCGCGGGCGCGCGTCTCGGCGGCGACGGTCTCACGGGTGCTCAGCGGCAACTACCCGGTGGCCGCGGGCACCCGCGGCCGGGTGCTGCGCGCCGTCGAGGAGTTGGCCTACGTCGTCAACGGCCCGGCCAGCGCGCTCGCCGCCGCCAGCTCCGACCTGGTCGGCATCCTGGTCAACGACATCGCCGACCCGTTCTTCGGGATCATCGCCGGTGCCGTGCAGACGGAGCTGAGCGGCGCGGCACAAGGAGGCGAGAAGCTCGCCGTGGTGTGCAACACGGGCGGCTCCCCCGAGCGCGAACTGACCTATCTCACCCTGTTGCAGCGGCAGCGGGCGGCCGCGGTCATCCTGACCGGCAGCGCCTCGGAGGACGCCGCCCATGCACGGGCACTGACCGCCACCCTGGCGCGGCTGGCGGAGGCGGGCACCCGGGTGGTGCTGTGCGGGCGGCCGACGGGAGTGGCGGCCGCGGCGGAGGCGACGGGAGCGGTACCGGGCGAGAGCCAGGGGGCGGAAGAGACCCGGGAGCCGGGGAAGGCCCGAGGGGCGGGAAAGACCCCGGAGGCGGACGAGGCCCCGCCCCGGGTCCCGCTCACCGCGCTCACCACGCTCGCGTTCGACAACCGGGGCGGCGCACGGCAGTTGACCGCCCACCTCATCGGTCTCGGCCACCGCCGTATCGGCTGTGTCGCGGGGCCGGCCGGCCGCACCACCACCGGCGAGCGCCTGGCGGGCCATCGCGCCGCCCTCGCCGCGTACGGCATCGAGGACACCCCGCGGCGTACCGTGCACGGCGCCTACGACCGCGCCTCCGGCTACGACGCCGCCGCGGAACTCCTGCGCAGGGAAGCAGGTCTGACCGCGATCGTGGCGGCCAACGACACCGCCGCGCTGGGCGTCTGCGCGGCGGTGCGCGACCGCGGACTGCGCATCCCCGAGGACGTGTCCGTCGCGGGCTTCGACGATCTGCCGTTCAGTGTGGACGCCACGCCCGCGCTGACGACCGTCCGGCTGCCGCTCCAGGAGACCGGTGCGCGGGCCGGCCGGCTGGCGATGGGGCGCGAGGAACGGCCGCCGGGCGGACTGGCCACGCTGCGCGCCGAGTTGATCGTGCGCGCGTCCACGTCCGTTCCCTGCCCTTGACCGGCACGGCGTGGGGCGCCAACTCACCGCCGCGGAATTCGCCAACTCTGCCGGATTTCCCGGGCCGGCACTGTGGACCGGTTCCGTGCCGGGCGCGGCCGGGAGCAGCCGTCAGCACGCCGGATTCGAGCAGGTCGGCAGGCGCCGCGCCACAGCTTCGGCCAGGACCTCATCGGCCGGGGCCGACGGCTGATCCTGTGACGGCGGGGGCCGTACGGTCGGTGGCGACACCGCCGTGGCGAAAGCCCGGAGAGAACCGGCAAGCAGCCCGATAGGTGAACCGACGAGAGAACCAAGGAGAAGGCCCGTGATCGGAGACGCCGCGAACGAAACCGCCGGGGACGCGGCGGGCGGCACCAGAAGCGCGGCGGTGCGGTTCGCGTTCTCGACCCTCGGAGTGCCCGGGATGCCGGTGCCCGAGGTGCTGCGGCTCGCCACCGATACCGGATATCAGGGGGTGGAGCTGCGCGCCCATCCGGAGGAGCCGGTGCACCTCGGGACCGGTACGCGTGAACGGGCCGCGGTGCGCGGGCAGTTCGCGGACGCCGGTATCGACATCCTGGCGGTGGCCGGATACGCCAAGGTCGCCGCCGCCCTGGACGCGGCGGGTGAGGCGGCGCTGGCACACGAGCTGAACGGGCTGGTGCTGCTCGCCGCCGACCTGGGGGCACCCTTCGTACGGGTGTTCCCCGGCGGTGGTGACCGCCCGGCGGAGGCGGCGGAGGCGGATGCCGTCCGCCGCCTCGCCGCGCTGGCGCCGCTCGCCGCCGAACGGGGTGTCCGCGTCCTGCTGGAGACCCACGACTCGCACCGTACGGGGGCCGCCGCCGCCCGCGTCCTGGGCGCGGTGGGCCACCACGGCATCGGCGCGCTCTGGGACGTACTGCACAGCTGGCTCGGCGGCGAACGGCCCGCCGACACACAGACCGCGCTCGCCCCGTATCTGGGATATGTCCAGGTCAAGGACGTCGCCTCGGCCGAGGACACCACCCCGCTCCCGCTCGGCACCGGCGCCCTGCCGCTCGCCGCCGCCCTCGCCGCCCTCGGCCGGGCGGGGAGGTACTGCGGCGGCCGGACGGACGGCCGGGCGTCCGACGACTGGCTGTGCTGGGAGTACGAAAAGCGCTGGTACCCGGGGGCGGCCGAACTCCCCGCCCTGCTGGCCGCGGGCCGCGACCGTCTCCAACACCTCCTCGACACCATCGCGTCAACGACCGCCTAGTACGCCCGGCTAGTGCGCCCGGCGCCACGGCCCCACCGGCATCCGGCGTGACCGCACCGACGGTCGACGGCCGCGCACCGACGATCGACGGCCGCGTGCCGGCTCCCGGCTCCCGGCTCCCGACGCGGACACGCCGACGGCCGAGTGGGCAGCGGAGGCCCCGGCCGATGCCGTGCTGGTGGGCCGTGCCTATCCCACACCCCCGCCCGCCCCGCAAGCCCTGGGCGCCACCTCGCTCTCAGTCGTTGACCGGCAAGCGTTTTCCGGCTATCCGTGTCACCTCGAAAGAGATTCCCGCCGGCTCGCCGGGCAAGCCCTGAGCCGACCCCGGTACAGCCCTGAGCCAGCCCCGAGACAGCCCCGAGCACGCCACGAGGACCCCCTGAGGGAGCCCCCTCCGGAAGGAGCGCACATGCACTCCCGACGTACCGTCCTGACCACCGCCGCGGCCGCCGCGGCCGCCTGCGCCACCGGCACCGCCCCAGCACAGGCCACCGCGCAGGCCACCGCCGGCCGGCCCGCCGTCCCGGCCCCCGCGACCCCCGGCGCCGCGACCCGGGCCCGGCTGCGCCGTCTCATCTCCCGTATGACGCCCGAGGAGAAGGTCGGCCAGCTCTTCGTGATGCGGGTCTACGGGCACTCCGCGACCGACCCCGACCCGGCCGATGTGGCGGCGAACCGGAAGGAGATCGGGGTCTCCGACGCCGCCGAGCTGATCGCCAGATACCACGTCGGCGGCATCATCTACTTCGGCTGGGCGCACAACACCCGTGAACCCCATCAGATCGCCGGCCTTTCCAACGGCATCCAGCGGGCCGCCGCCGCCCAGCGGATCCCCGTTCCGGTGCTGATCTCCACCGATCAGGAGCACGGCGCCGTGGCCCGGATCGGCGCGCCCGCCACGCTCTTCCCCGGGGCGATGGCGCTCGGCGCGGCCGGCTCCCGCGACGACGCCCGTACGGCGGCCCGGATCGCCGGTGCGGAGCTGCGCGCGATGGGCCTGCGGCAGAACTACGCGCCGGACGCGGACGTCAACGTCAACCCGGCCAACCCGGTCATCGGTGTCCGCTCCTTCGGCGCCGATCCGCAGGCCGTGTCCCGGCTGGCCGCCGCCGCGGTGCGCGGCTACCAGAGCTCCGGGGTCGCGGCCTGCGCCAAGCACTTCCCCGGGCACGGCGACACCGACACCGACAGCCACATCGGGCTGCCCCGCATCTCCCACACCGCCGTGGAGTGGGAGCGGCTGGACGCGCCGCCCTTCAAGGCCGCCATCGCCGCCGGTATCGATTCGATCATGACGGCGCATATCGTCGTCCCCGCCTTCGACCCGAGCGGGGACCCGGCCACGCTCTCCCGCCCGATCCTCACCGGCATCCTGCGCGAACGGCTCGGCTACGACGGTGTGGTGGTGACCGATTCGCTCGGCATGGAGGGCGTCCGGGTGAAGTACGGCGACGCCCGGGTGCCGGTACTGGCCCTGAAGGCGGGCGTCGACCAGCTGCTCAACCCGCCGGATCTGGCCGTCGCGTACGCCGCCGTCCTCAAGGCGCTCCGGGAGGGCGAGCTGTCCGGCCCCGACATCGACGCGAAGCTGCTGCGCATCCTGCTGCTGAAGGAGCGGCGCGGTCTCTTCGCGGACCCGTACACCACCCGGCGGGCGGTGGACCGGGTGGTCGGCACCGGCGCGCACCTCGCCGCCGCGGACCGGATCGCGGACCGCACCACCACCTTGCTGCGCAACGACGACGGGCTGCTGCCGCTCTCCCGCCGCCGCGAACACCGGGTGCTGGTGGTGGGCGCCGACGCCGATGCGCCGTCCGGCACCGGCGGTCCGCCCACCGCCGTCCTGGCCACCGCCCTGCGCGGGCTCGGGTTCGCGGCCACCGCCCTCGCCACGGGCACGGCGCCGTCGCAGGCGCTGATCGACCGGGCCGTGGCGGCGCTCGCCGACCGGGACGCAGTGGTGGTGGCGACGTACAACGTCACCGCCGGCTCACCGCAGCGGCAGCTGGTCGCCGCCCTCCTGGCGAGCGGGAAGCCGGTGGTGCAGCTGGCGGTGCGCAATCCGTACGACATCGCCCAGCTGGACGGTGTCAAGGCGGGCCTGGCGAGCTACTCGTGGACGGATGTGGAGCTGCGGGCCGCCGCGCGGGTGATCGCCGGCCACCGGGAGCCGGCCGGCCGGCTCCCGGTCCCGGTGCTGCGCGCCGGCACCCCGGCCACGGTGCTCTACCCGATCGGCCACGGCCTGACGTACTGAGGCCCCGCACGGGGCCGGGCACACACATACGCCCCCGGACGGCGCGCTCCCCCAACGGGAGAGCGCGCCCCAGGGGCGTACGGGAGCGGAGCGCCGGCCGTTACACGGTCACGGCAGCAGTCCAGGTCACGGCAGCAGCGGCGTCGCCGTCCGCCGCAGCTCCTGCTTGTCCAGCTTCTTGTTGTACGGGGCCTGCGGGGTGGCCTTGCCGTTCACGGGCGCCTTGAGGCCGGCCCAGCCGAGGAGTTCGGCGGTGGCCTTGGTGCGGTCGGCGTCCTTCAGCTTGGCGATGTTGGAGCCGTGGTTGCCGCCGGGGACGGTGAAGACGTACGAGTTCCGGGAGCCCTTGCCGAGCTCGAAGTGCTCCGAACTCCACGGGTCGTACTCGCCGTTGACGAACATCATCCGGTTGGCGTGCTGGCGCACCCAGCGGTCGATGTCGGGCATCGCGCGCTTGTCGAAGTGCATCGGGATCTCCCGCGGCACGAACGACCGGGAGTTGTTGATGCCGGGGTACTTCAGCAGGCCCTTGAGCTGCGGGTAGTGGTAGCCGGGCTCACCGAGCTGGGTGCCCGCCTGGTAGTAGTACGGAAGGTAGGACTCCAGGCCCTGGTCGGTGTAGCTGGCGAAGCCGCCGATCTTGTCCATCCACGCCCACAGGGCGTCCGTGGAGGCGGTCGGCTTGGGCACCTCGGCGCAGGCGGTCGCGGCCGGCTGGTACTGCCAGAAGCCGAACACCAGGTCCGTGACCATGACTTCGTAGGAGCGGTCGGCGTTGCCGACGGTCTTGAAGGTACGGCCTTCCTTGTCGGCCCACTTCTGGAAGCGGTCGACCATCTCACCGCGGCGCACCAGCGCCTCGCGCTCGACGGCGGCGAGGTCGGCGCGGCACTGCGCGGTCCCGACGGTCCGGAAGAACCGGTCGTACGCCGAGTCCTCGTCGTTGTTGACGTCGTTGGGCGCGACGTAGGCGACGGTGCCGTTCATGTCATGGGGGAAGAAGCGGCGGTAGTAGGTCGCCGTCATACCGCCCTTGCTGCCGCCGGTGGCGATCCAGTTCTTGGCATAGATGCGGTGCAGCGCCTGGAAGATGCGGTGCTGGTCGTTCGCGCCCTGGCGGATGTCCAGCTTCGTCCAGTCGGTGGGCCGGGGCCGCGACGGGGTGAAGTAGCGGTATTCCAGGGAGACCTGGTTGCCGTCGATGATCTGCGTCGGCTCGCTGCGGGACGGGCTGGTGCTGACGTTGTAACCGGAGGTGAAGAAGACCGTCGGGCGGTCCACCGACTTGTGCAGCAGGGTCAGCCGCTGCTGGAAGGTGCCCCGGGCCGGGTGCCGGTGGTCGATCGGCTGGGTGTAGTTCAGGACGAAGTAGCGGTAGCCCTCGACCGGTTTCTCCTCTACGAGGCTCATCCCCGGTATGGCGAGGATCCGGTCCTTGATATCGGTGGTGCGCGTGGTATCCGTACGGTTCGACTCGGCGGCGGTGGCCGCCCCTGCCGTGGCCCCGCCGGCACCCACTGTGCCGACGAGCACGACGAGCGACAGCAGCCATCTGATGGCCTTGCGCATGCGTCCTCCCCATGGAATAGCAAAGTCGGGGTGAACCTATCGGCGCGACGGGGCGGCCACCAGCCCCTATGCGGCGATCAGCGGAGCGGCCGGATGGCTGACGGCCGGTCAGCCGTCCGCCCGATGGGCGGCCCACCGGTCGGCCGCACTCCGGAGGCCGTGCGTCCACGCGTTGGGGTACGTCGCTTCGGTCTCCTGCCAGAAACGGGCCTGGGCGGTGGCGAAGAGGTCGAGGGCGCCGGCGGGCGCGGTGGACCAGGCGGGGACCTTGGCGGCCCACCGTTCGGCCTGCTGGGGGTCGTGCCCGGCGAATCCGAGCCAGACGATCCAGCACGCCGGGTCGATCCAGGCGGCGCCGCGGGTGGCCCAGGGCCAGTCGATGAGCCGCGCGGTGTCCGTGGGGCGCGGGGTGTTCGCCGGCGGCGCGGTGTCCGGGCCGGTGATGAGCACATTGGTGTGGTGCCAGTCGGTGTGCAGGAGCGCGGTGCCGGTGAAGAGCCGGGCGTCGGCGGGGTCGTCCAGGTACGCGGCCCAGCGCTGTCCGGCGTCCGCCAGCTCCACCTCGGGGCAGGCGATCCGGCCGAGCGCCGTCATGGCCTCGACGACGAGGGGCAGGTCCGCGGACGCCGGACCGTAGTCGGCGCTGCGGCCCGTCAGGTGCTCGAAGCCCAGCAGGTCCCAGCCGCCCGCGGTGACGTGCCACAGCAGCCTCGGGCCGAGGGGGACGATATGCGGACCGACGTCCGCCTCACGCCGCTGGGTCCACGCCTCCGCGTGATCCTGGCGCATGCCCTTGACGAAGACGCGGCCGCGCGCGGTGTCCAGGGTGACGGCGAGCTGGCTGCTGAACCCGGCGCCGGCGGACCTGGCGGCCCGGATGGGGCCGGTGTGCTCGCGGACCGCCGCCCGGACCCCGGCGGGGAGGTCGTCCCAGTCCCGCCGTCGCGACGCGGGAGGCGGTGCGGAGTCGACGCCGGGGACGTCCGGGGCCGTGGACGCCCCGGCCCCGGCCGGGCCGCCGGGTGCGGCCTCCGGCTCCGTGGTGCGGCCGGATGCGGGCAGGTGCTGTTCCATCGCTTCCTTTCGGTGGGGGCGACGCTCCCGCGTCAGGTGGTGGACTCCAGGCCGCGCGCGATGGCCCGCAGGCCGAGGGCCATCTCGCCCCGCCGACCGGCGCGGCCTGACCCCGCTGTTCTGGTCCCACGTCCGACCGTACGGGAAGGTGAACCTCGACATGGATACCCGCCTGAACCTGGCTGCGGTCACCGTGCCGGGCCCCCGAACACCAGCGGACACCGACGAACAGCAGCCAGCCGGGCGTCCATGAACTCACCTGCACGGCCATGGATGCGAAGTTGGCGGTCAAGCCTGGAGCGGGTTCTAAGATGGGCCAGTGACCGAGACGCTGCCCCCGGTGGGCATTGACCTCTTCGAGGTTGAACGGCTCCTGCTGGACGAAGCTGCGGAGCCGCCGCTGCCGCCCCGGGATGCTGAGGCCCGGGACCGGGTGTGGGACATGGCGGTGCGGGCCAACCCCACCCTCTTCGACGGGCCTGTGGTGGCGTGTGGGGGTGTGGAGTGGACTGGCCCGCGCGTCCTGCGTCTGTCGTGGGTGCGTGTGACCTACCGGCACTACGCCTTGCGTCGCGTTCCCGGCGCCACCGCACTGCCCTCGTTGTTCGTGAACGTCGTCCAGCCGACCGACGACGGCCGTGTGCTGGTGGCGAGGATGTCGCCCGCTACGGCCGCCCCGGGTCGCTGGCAGCTGCCAGGGGGGTCCCTGGAACCTCCCCAGAGCGGGGCGGTGCTGGACGAGTCGGCACTGGCCGGCCAAGCCGCGCGGGAGCTGGCCGAGGAGTTGGGTACCGGCGTGGCCCCCGAGGGCCTGAAGCTGTGGGTGGTCACCCGCGGCGAGAACGGCAGTGTCGGCCTGACCTACCTCGCCCCGGCCCTTCCCGAGGCAGCGCTCCGCGCGGACTTCACCGCTGCCGCGGCAGCCGAGCGCGCCCAGGGCCGCGAACCTGAACTCGACGGCATCGCCCTGGTGCACTCACCGGACGAACTGGCCGCTCTGGCCGGTCCGCACGCGGATTACCTGGAGCCGATCGTCCGCTGCTTCTCCGGGTGCCGCTGAGGTCAGACGCCGGAGAGGAAGTCGCGTCCCCGTTCGTCGAGTTCGGCCACGCACCGCAGGCCACGGGCCCGGAAGCGTGTGAGGTCGCCGCGCATGCGGGAGACTGCGTTGCGGGTACGGACGGAGCGGACACCTCCCATGTGGTCGATGGCCCGGTGCCAGGTGGCGCACGCCTGCTCGATGCTGCCGCGCTTGAGGTGCATCTCGGCGCCCGCGACCAGGTCCAGGGCGACGATCCGCGCGAAGGTGTCCGCCGGGCGGGCCGTGGCAGCCAGCGCGTACTGCTCGGCAGCGGCCCGGTGATCTCCCAGAGTCTCGTGGACCTTGGCTGTGCGGGAGTACACCGACGCGGCCGGCGGGCCCCAGGCCAGCGCCCAGAACGGCACCTCGTCGCCGGGAGCAGCGGTCAGCAGGGTGCGGGCGTGCTCGGCCTCGGCGAGGGCCGCGCGGTGCTTGCCGCTCTTGGCCAGGGTGTGGGCATGGACGACACGGAAGAGGGCTTCGGTCTGGGCATCGACCCGCCCCTTGGCGCGGTTCAGGCCGGTCTCGGCCAGGCCCAGGCAGTGCTCGGGACGGTGGAGCTTGAGGCCCTGCATGGCCATCGTGCGCATCACGAATCCGTCGTGCCCGCGCAGGCCGGATTCGGCGGCCAGGGCGTAGGACTGGAGGTAGTAGCGCTGGGCGAGTCCCTGCTGACCTGCGTCGTAGCTCTTCCAGCCCAGCAGGTGGACGCCTCGGCCGGCGGCGGAAAGCATCTGCCGACGGGCTTCGTCGGTGCGGAACCGGGCCCGGCACAGCGGGGCGACGTCATCGCGGAGGTAGGTGACCAGGGCGCTGCGGCCGTGTTGTCCGCCATGGCGTTCGTCCATCTCGGAAAACGCGTGGATCAGGTCACGGACGGCGGTGACCTCGGCCATGCCGACAAGGTGGCCGGTGCGGGCGGCCTGGGTGCGGGAGGCGATGTCCTGGAGGTGGCTGAGGGGCAGGGCAGCGGCTGCCACGGAGTAGGCGGAGGCCGTCAGGAAGCGGCGGCGGTCCAACTCGTACCTCCACATCGGCAGCAGGGTGTCCAGCGGGTCTCTCCCGAGGGACAGTCCGATGGTGTCATCGTCGAACTCTGCCGGGGAGGGCAGGCCGAGGTCTGCGGGGGCCAGGAGGCGGCCGAGGCGCCGAGAGAGCGCGAGGGCGAGGTAGCGGGGTGTGTCGCCTCGGGGAACGGATCCGCTGAGCCAGTGCTCGACGTCGGACTTGTTCGTGCGTAAGCGGTCGCCGCATTCGGCGGCGACCGCGCAGACCGCCTTGGCCAGTGCCTCGTAGGTGAGGCCGGACTCGGCGACAAGGGCGCTGAGCTGGATGTTCGGCATGCGGGTGGTCATGAGCACCTGTCCGGATATACGCGATATACCGCTTGGCCTGCCCGACACCGTACCGCTGTGCGGCGAGCGCCGGTTGACTCTTCATCAGGCCAGATCCCGGCGGCCGGTACCGGTGACACCCCCGGATCCGCTTCTGTGCCCACATCCGCGAACCGCATGTGATGCCCCATGCCCTGAGGAGGGATCGCCATGGACGACCAGGAGGATCGCTGGATCGCCGCTTCGGCGTCGGCTCTGCTGGCGGCGGAGTACGAGCAGGTGCCGATCGAGGCGCTGACCGCCCGGCGGCCGGGCCTGCCCCTGGCGACGGCGTACCGGGTGCAGAAGGCGACGGTCGCCCGGCGGATCGCGGGAGGCGCCCGCGTCGTCGGCCACAAGGCCGGGGTGACCTCCAAGGCCATGCAGGAGCAGATGGGCGTCGGCGAGCCGGACTGGGGCGTTCTGCTGGACGACAGGGTGCTGCCTACCGGCAGTGCCGTGGCCCGGTCGGTGCTGATGCAGCCGCGGGTAGAAGCCGAGATCGCTTTCCGGCTCGGCTGTGATCTGGCAGGCCCGAACGTGAGCGAGGACGAGGCACGGGCGGCGGTGAAGGAAGTGTTCCTCGCTCTGGAGGTGATCGACACTCGGTTCACCAGTTGGCAGATCACGGTCGCGGACAGCATCGCCGACAACGCCTCGTGCGCTCGGGTCGTCACCGGGTCCATGGTACCGCTGAGCGCTGAGATGGACCTGGCCGCCGAGCCGCTGGTCGTCAGCGTCGACGGAACCGCGGTGGTCACCGGAGCGGGCCGTGCCGTCCTCGGGGACCCGCTCCGTGCCCTGGTCTGGCTCGCCGGACGGCTCCACCGCTGCGGCGACGGCCTGCGTGCCGGGCAGCTGGTCCTGGCCGGGGCCGTGCACGCCAGCCTCCCTCTGGAAGCCCGGAGCACAGTACGCGCCCGCTCGCCGCATCTGCCGCCGGTCGAGCTGCACGTGCGCTGATCCACGGAGCCCGAGGCCGGCCCGGCGCCGCACCCTCGTGCACCACCCCTCCCCTTGAACGAAGGAGCGGCCGATGGCTGCTGATGAACAGCGTCTGCGTGTCGCCGTACTCGGCGCGGGCCTGATCGGGATCGACCTCGCCGACAAGATCCGCCGGTCGGCGAAGCTGGAACTGGCCCTGGTGGCAGGCCGCGACCGCGACAGCCTGGGGCTGCGCCGGTCGGCCGACATGGGCCACCCGACCTCCCACGGCGGGATTCGCGCCGTGGTGGAGGGCGGCCCCTTCGACGCGGTCTTCGACGCCACCAACGCCGACAGCCACGCCGAGCACTGGGCAGCGCTGCAACCTACCGGTACCACGCTGATCGACCTGACCCCCACGGGACTCGGCACGGTCATCGTCCCAGGCGTCAACAGCTACCGGTCGACGGCCCACCGGCACCTGAACCTCGTCAGCTGCGGCGGGCAGGCGGCCATTCCGGTCCTGCACGCCATCGCCCAGCGCTGTACCCCCACCTACATCGAGGTGGTCTCCACCGGGGCGAGCGCGAGCGCCGGCCGGGCCACCCGTCTGAACCTTGACCAGTACATCGCCACCACCTCCGCCGCGATCCGGACCTTCACCGCCGCCCCGGACGCGAAGGTGATGGTCAACCTCAGCCCCGCCCGCCCCGCCCCGCCATTCCGGGTGGCCATGACCGTCCTCGCGGACGGCATCCGCCCCGCACCGGTCCGCACGAGCATCGCGGCTGCCGCCCAGGCCGTGCGCGCCTACGCGCCCGGGTACGCGGTGACCTCGCTCGCCGTGACCCCGGGTCGGATCTCGGTCGTGGTGGAGGTAACCGCCTTGGGCGGTCGCCTGCCCCGCCACACCGGAAGCGTCCACATCATCAACGCCGCCGCAGTCCTGCTTGCCGAGCAGTCGGCCGTCACCTCACGATGAAGGGAACCCCGTCCATGGACACACACCCGTGCAAGCGGCCTCGGATCCTCCTGCACGACCCGACCCTGCGCGACGGACACCACGCGGTCGGCCACCAACTCGACGTCGGCCAGCTCCGCGCCTACGCCACCGCCGCGAACGCCGCCAAAGTGCCCGTGGTGGAGGTAGGCCACGGCAACGGACTGGGCGCCTCCAGCCTTCAGATCGGCCGTGCCCGGCTCGACGACGCCACGATGCTCACCACCGTCCGCGAGGCCCTCACCTCATCAAGGATGGGCGTCTTCATGGCCCCCGGCTGGGGCACCTCCCACGACCTGGTGGCCGCCGTCCACCACGGCGCCGACGTCGTACGGATCGCCGCGCACTGCACCGAGGCCGACGTCACCGAACGCCACCTCGGCGTTGTCCGCGACCTCGGTGCCGAAGCCCAGGGCGTCCTGCTCATGAGCCACATGACCGGCCCCGGCCATCTCGCAGAACAGTGCGCCCTGATGGCGGCGTTCGGCGCCCAGGCCGTCGGCATCATGGACTCCGCGGGCCACTTCCTCCCGGCCGACGTCACTGAACGGGTGCGCGCCATCGCCGACGCCGTCGACGTGCCGGTCATCTTCCACGGCCACAACAACCTGGGCCTGGCTGTGGCGAACAGCCTTGCCGCCGTGGACGCCGGGGCGTCCGTCATCGACGCGACCGCCCGCGGGTTCGGCGCCGGGGCGGGCAACACCCAGGTCGAAGTCCTCGTGGCCGTTCTCGAACGCCGTGGCATCGAGACCGGTATCGGCCTGCGCGAGGTCCTGGCCGCCGCCGACATCGCCACCGACCGCCTGATGAAGGCCCCGCCGTCCATCGACTCGATCGCCGTGGCCAGCGGGCTCGCCGGGGTGTTCTCCGGCTTCAAGCGGCCTGTCCAGCAGATCGCCCGTGCCGAAGGCGTCGACCCCGTCGACCTGTTGCTCGCCCTTGGCGAGCGGCAGGTCGTCGCCGGGCAGGAAGACCTGATCGGTGACGTCGCCCGGGAGCTGAAGGCGGCCATCCGATGACCGCCGCATCCGAAGTTGCCGGGAGGGCGGCTGTGGTCTGTGGAGTCGGCGCGGCGTTGCCCCCGCACATCGTGACCAACGCCGACCTGACCGCACGTCTGGACACTACGGACGAGTGGATCCGCTCGCGGACCGGCATCACCCAACGGCACGTCGCCGGGGTGGACCTGTCCACGACCGACCTCGCCGTCCATGCGGCGGCCCAGGCCCTCGCCGACGGTGAACCGGTCACGGTGGAGGCCGTGGTGGTGGCGACGACCACCCCGGACCGCTGCTGCCCGGCCACCGCCCCCGCCGTGGCCACCCGGCTCGGGCTGACCGGCGTCCCCGCCCACGACCTCGCGGCCGGCTGCACCGGATTCCTCTACGCCCTCGCCACTGCGGCCGGGCTCATCGCCGCCGACACCGCACAGGCCGTCCTGGTCGTCGGCGCCGACCGCCTCGCTACCCTTCCCGACCCCGAGGACCGCACGACCGTCCCGCTGTTCGGTGACGGCGCCGGAGCCGTGGTGCTGCGCCGCGGCGGCGCGGACGAGGCCGGGGCGCTCGGGCCGGTGGTGCTGGGCAGCGACGGCACCGGCGCCGACCTGATCCGGGCCCCCCGCCCCGGCGCCCTGTACATGGACGGAGCCGAGGTCTTCCGGCATGCGGTCGACCGCATGTCCACCGCCTCCCGCCAAGCTGCCGGCGCCGCCGGGTGGAACGTCACGGACATCGACCGTCTGATCCCGCACCAGGCCAACAGCCGCATCACCTCGTTCGTCGCCCGACAACTCGGTATCCCCGACGACCGTCGGCTCGGCAACGTGGGTGATGTCGGAAACACCGGCGCCGCGTCCCTCCCCCTGCTCCTGGCCCGCTCTGCCGCCGACGGCCGCTTGGAGCCCGGACACCGCACCCTGCTCACCGCGTTCGGCGCCGGACTGACCTGGGGTGCCACCACCCTCACCTGGCCCGGCCTCTCCCCCACCTGCCTCCCGGAAGGAGCCGGGCATGACCGGTGATCTCGTCCGCATCCTGACCGACGACCTCAAGCTGCCTGCCGACCGGCTCACCGACGACGCCAGCCTTGACCACGCCGGATTCGACTCCCTGGTCGTCGTCGAACTGTCCGTCCTCCTGGCCGACCGCTACGGCATCGACATCAGCGACAGCGACATCAAGGACGCCGCCACCCTCGGCCAGCTCGATCTCCTCATCACCAGCAAGCGCAGCGGAAGGTGACCACCCCTATGACCAGCACCAGCCGTCGGCCCGGACGGGCCTGGATCATCACCCCTGGCCTGCACAGGGACCGCTTCGTCAACGCACAGAAGTCCGGCGCCGCAGTCGCCGTCGTCGACATCGAGGACTCCGTTGCCCTCCCCGACAAGCAGACCGTCCGCACCGCCTCGGAGGCGTTCTTCGCCCTCCTCGACCCGCCGTGCACCCTCGGCATCCGGATGAACAGCCTCACGACGATCGACGGCATCAAGGACCTCGTCGCCCTCGCCGCCTACACCGCCCGGCCCGACCTCATCGTGGTCCCCAAGACGGAATCCCCCCGCGACATCGAACTCGTCGCCGCCGCGCTCGACGCCGACGGCTACACCCCCGACATCTGGGCGCTGATCGAAAGCCCCCGGGCCTTCGACACCCTCCCCGCGATCATGCGCGCGCCCCGGCTCGGAGGCGTCCTCTTCGGCTCCGCCGACTACGCCGCCTCCGTCCGCTGCGGCCTGGGCTGGGACACCCTCCACTACGCCCGCTCAGCCCTCATCAACGCCGCCACCGCCGCGAACATCCCCGCGATCGACGCCCCCACCTGGGAACTCGACGACCTTGGCATCCTGCGCCGCGACGCCGAACGGGCCAAGGAACTCGGCTTCCACGGCAAGGGCTGCGTCCACCCCCGCCACGTGAAGGTGATCAACGACGTCTTCACGCCCACCACCGAGGAGATCGCCCAGGCCCGCGCCATCGCCGCAGCCGCCGACGCCAGCGGCGGAACAGTGACCACCGTGGACGGACAGATGCGCGGCACCCCCTTCTTCAATGCCGCCCGCGCGCTCGTCGCCGAAGCGGACCGTACGTCATGAGCACCGGCCTGCCCCACGGCTATCGCCGGACCGGCGAGGACCGGATCCGAGAGAGCGTCGGCCTCTCCTACCCCGAACTCGCCCCCGGCCTGGTCATCGAGCACCGGCCCGGCCGGACCGTCACCGAACTCGACAACCTCCTCGGCGCCGCCCTGAGCGGCAACGTCGCCCCCATCCACACCGACGCCCACTACAGCAGCCAGACCCCGTGGGGCCGCATCCTGGTCTGCTCCGGCGTCACCCTCAACCTTGTCGCCGGTATGACCGTCCGCAGCGTCAGCGGCCTGACCACCGCCAACCTCGCCGTCGACCACGTGCGCTTCACCGCGCCCGTCCACATCGGCGACACCCTGTACGCCGAGACGAAGATCCTCACCCGCCGGGCCTCTGAGAGCCGTCCCGACACCGGGGTCATCACCTGTCGCACCACCGCCCACAACCAGGCGGGTATCAGCGTCCTGACCTTCGCTCGCACCTTCCTCGTCCCCTTGGACGCCGACGCCGCCCGCGACGCCACCCACTACTGAAGGTGGACCATGAATGAGCAACTGACCTTCGCCCCAGCCGATGACTGCCTGTGGGAGCAATACGAGCAGCTCGCCACCCGCGCCTACGGTCACCCGGTCGGCGACATCACCCACCTGCGCGAGCACGCCGACCTCCAAGTCGCCGTCCGCGGCGGCCGGGTCGTCGCGGGCGGCCTCGGCCTCCTCGTCGACCAGTTCTTCGGCGGCGCTCCCGTCCCCAGCGCCTGCCTCGGCGACGGCTGCGTGGCTCCCGAGGAACGCGGCGAGCACCTGGCCACCGACATGGTCACCGAACGACTGCGCCCCTTGATCGAGCGCGGAGCGGTGATCTCCGCGCTCGTGACCTCCTCTACCGGCTACGCTCGCCGCCTCGGATGGGAGGCCCCCACCGGCGTCCTCGCCTGGGCGGTGGCCACCGACGCCCTCAAACGCTCCTTTGCCAGTGAGGACTTCGAGGCCGAGCACGGACTGACCGGCGAAGCCGAAGCCCTCCAACGCGACCTCGCCCGCCAGTGGAACGGCCCCGTCCACCGGCCCACCTGGTGGAGCCGGTGGAAGCAGGACAAGAGCAACCTCGCCACCTACCGCTTCGCCCGGCCCGGCCACCCCACCACTGGCTTGCTCAGTTACACCACCAAACGGCACGAACGCCACGGCATGAGCCTGGTCGTCCACGACTTCTGGGCCGCCAGCCAGCCCACCGCCGCCGCGATGCTCGCCTTCCTCGGCCGCCACAACACCCGCGCCCACACGATCGAGTTCCGGCGCGGTGCCCTCCCGCCCTACCCCACCCTCCTCCACGGACTCCGCCACTACCGCGCAACCGCTGAAGCCTGGCACCCCTGGATGCTCCGCATGCTCGACATCCCCGAGGCCATCCGGCTCCGCGGGTGGCCCAACGACCTCACCACGGCCGTACCGATGGAGATCAAGAACGAGACCGGCGACTGGGGCCGGTGGATGCTTCAGATCAAGGACGGAACGGCCGATTTCGTCCCCACCCACGTCGAGGGGCAGGTGACCTTCACGCGGCGCCAGCTCGCGGTCTGGTACGCCGGCGGCTACCGGTCCACCACCTCGGCCCGCATGGCCGGCGTCCACGCCGTATCGGAGAAAGCTCTGGCGACCCTCGTCCGCAGCACGGCAGAGTTCGAGCCCTGGCTGCCCGACCACTTCTAGCGGCCGCCCGCACCGGGACCGCGCTCACCCGGCCGGTACGTGTACCGGCCCACGCCCCGGCGGCCCTCGGCCGCCCGGTCCTCAGCGGACCGGTACCGGCGCTCCCCGCCCGTCGCCCGGATGCGGCGGGACGGCCTCCGCCTCGCCGGTGAAGGCGCGCCACAGCTGGGCGTAGTGGCCGTCGCGGGCGAGCAGCTGGGCGTGGGTGCCGTCCTCGACGACCCGGCCGTGGTCCATCACCACGACGCGGTCGGCGCGGGCCGCGGTGGTCAGCCGGTGGGCGACGACAAGGGTGGTGCGGCGGCCGGCGAGGCGGTCGGTGGCCTGGTTGACGACGGCCTCGGTGGCGAGGTCCAGGGCGGCGGTGGCCTCGTCCAGCAGCAGCACGTCCGGGTCGACGAGTTCGGCGCGGGCCAGGGCGAGCAGCTGGCGCTGGCCCGCCGAGAGGTTCCGGCCGCGTTCGGCGACCTCGTGCAGATAGCCGTCCTCAAGGGTGGCGATCATGTCGTGGGCGCCGACCGCCCGTGCCGCGGCCTCGACCTCGGCGTCGGTGGCGGCCGGCCGGCCGTAGGCGATGGCGTCGCGGACGGTGCCCGCGAAGAGGTACGACTCCTGGGGGACGACGCCGAGGCGGTGGCGGTAGTCGGTCAGGTCCAGCTCGCGCAGGTCGGTGCCGTCGACGCGGACGGCGCCCGAGGACGGGTCGTAGAACCGGGCGACCAGCTTGACGAGGGTGGACTTGCCCGCGCCGGTCTGGCCGACGAAGGCCACGGTCTGGCCCGCGGGGATGGTCAGGTCGATACCGGCCAGCGCCTGCTCGTCGTTCTCGCCGTAGTGGAAGTGCACCTCGTCGAAGGTGATGTCACCGCGCAGCGCGGTCACCCGGCGCGGCCGTTCGGCGGCCGGGGTGGTGGTCGGCTCGCGCAGCAGCTCCTGGATGCGGCCGAGCGAGACGGACGCCTGCTGGTAGCCGTCGAAGACCTGGGAGAGCTGCTGGACGGGGGCGAAGAACAGATCGATGTAGAGCAGGTAGGCGACCAGCGCACCGGCGGTGAGGGTGCCCGCGCCGATCCGGTGGGCGCCGACGATCAGCACCAGCGCCGCCGCGACGGAGGACAGCAGCTGCACGAACGGGAAGTAGACGGATATCAGGAACTGGCCGCGGATGCGCGCCGCACGGTAGGCGTCGCTGCGGGCGGCGAACCGCTCGGCGCCGCTCGCCTCGCGCCGGAACGCCTGGACGATACGGAGCCCGGCCACGCTCTCCTGAAGGTCGCCGTTGACCACGCTGATCCGCTCGCGGGCGAGTTCGTACGCCTTCACGCTCTGCTTGCGGAAGAAGTACGTGCCGATGATCAGCGGCGGCAGGGTGGCGAAGACGACCAGGGCCAGCTGGACGTCGATGGCGAGCAGCGCGACGAGTATGCCGAAGAAGGTCAGGACCGAGACGACGGCGGTGACCAGGCCGGTCTGGAGGAAGGAGGACAGCGCGTCCACATCCGTCGTCATCCGGGTCATGATCTTGCCGGTCAGCTCGCGCTCGTAGTAGTCGAGTCCGAGCCGCTGGAGCTGCGCGAAGATCTTGACGCGCAGGGAGTAGAGGACCCGCTCGCCGGTGCGTCCGGTCACCCGGTTGGAGCCGATCTGCGCACCCCACTGGGCGACCACCACGACCAGCGCGAACGCGGCCGCCGTCCACACCCCGGCCAGCGCGCCGACGCGGACGCCCTCGTCGATGCCCTGCCGGATCAGGACCGGTACCAGCAGGCCGCCGACGGCGTCCACCGCGACCAGGGCGAGCGCGAGCGCCAGCGGCCCGCCGAAGCCGCGCAGCAGGCGGCGCAGTCCGTAGGAGCTCTCGGGGCGGGTGGCGCGGTCCTCGTCGATGTCCGGTGCGTCGGTGGCCGGGGGCAGCGCGGCGACCTTGGCCAGCAGCTCGGGCGTGGCCGGCATACCGGCCATCGCGGCGGCCATGCCCGGTCCGGCCGCACCGCCCGCACCGGCGGCCGCGCCGTCCGTGCCCGCCGCGCCGTCCCGGCGGCGGACCCACAGCTCGGGGGTGACGCCGGGGACGGCGTCGGCGCTGTCGGCACCCTTGGTGCCCGCAGCGCCCCCGGTAGCGGCGCGTGTGCGGGCGGTGGTGGACGTGCCCGCGGCCGCCCCGTCCACTTCCCCCCGCTCCGCGTCATCGGTGTCCGGACAGTCCAGACACTCCTCGATATCCGCGTCGAGCAGCCCGCTCGCCGCGTAGTCGCCGCTGAAGGCACCGGCCAGCTCGCCCGCCGGGTCCCGTTCGACGCCGCCCAGCTCCTCCGGGTCGGTCAGCAGCCTGCGGTAGAGCGGACAGCGGTCCGCCAGTTCCTCCTGGGTGCCGATGTCGACCAGCCGCCCGCCGTCGAGGACGGCGACCCGGTCGGCGAGTGCCAGGGTGGAGGCGCGGTGCGCGATGAGCAGGGTGGTCCGGCCGGCCATGACACCGCGCAGCGCCTCGTGTATCTCGTGCTCCACGCGCGCGTCGACCGCCGAGGTGGCGTCGTCCAGGACCAGCAGCCGGGGGTCGGTGAGGATGGCGCGGGCCAGTGCGACGCGCTGCCGCTGGCCGCCGGAGAGGGTCAGCCCCTGCTCGCCGACCTCGGTGTCGTACCCCTCGGGCAGCTCGGATATGAAGCCGTCGGCCTGGGCGGCTCGCGCCGCCGTGCGTATCTGCTCGTCGGTGGCGTCCGGATGGCCGTAGGCGATGTTGTCGCGGATGGAGTCGGAGAAGAGGAAGCTGCTCTCGGGGACCAGCCCGATGGCGGCCCGCAGCGATTCGAGGGTCAGCTCGCGTACGTCGTGGCCGCCGACCAGCACCCGGCCCGCGGAGACGTCGTAGAACCGGGGCAGCAGCAGCGAGACGGTGGACTTGCCGCTGCCGGAGGTGCCGACGACGGCGACCGTCTCACCGGGTTCGATGCGCAGTGAGAAGCCGTCGATGACGGGGCGGAGGGCGGGCGCGGCGCCCCCGGAGTCCGCCGCGCCTGCCGAGGCTGCCGAGGCTGCCGAGGCTGCCGAGGCCGCGGAGCCCGTCGGGCCACCGGCGCCCTCGGCCCGGCCGTCAGCCGCCCGGCCGTCCGTCTCCCCCTCTTCCGCCTCCCGTCGCGACGCGTACCCGAACGTCACCGCGTCGAATTCGACCGTCGCCGGGGCGTCGGCGGGCAGCGGGCGGGCGTCCGGCCGTTCGGTGAGCGCCGGCTCGGTGTCGATCAGCTCGTAGACCCGCTCCACACCGGCCCGCGCCTGCTGGCCGACGGTGAGCATCATCGCCAGCATCCGGACCGGCCCGACGAGCTGCGCCAGATACGTGGAGAAGGCGACGAAGGTGCCGAGCGTGACCTGGCCCTGGGTGGCCATCCAGCCGCCGAGGGCCAGCATCGCGACCTGGCCGAGCGCCGGTACGGCCTGGAGGGCGGGCGTGTAGCGGGCGTTCAGGCGGACCGTCCGCAGCCGCCCGGCGAACAGCCGGTGGCTGACCTCGCGCAGCTTGCCGGTCTCCTGCTCCTCCTGCCCGAACCCCTTGACGACCCGGACGCCGGAGACCGCGCCGTCCACGACGCCGGCCACCGCCGCGGCCTGGCCCTGGGCGTACCAGGTGGCCGGGAAGAGCCGGTCGCGGCTGCGCTTGGCGATGAACCACAGGGCCGGGGCGACGGCCAGCGCGACGACCGTGAGCAGCGGGGAGAGGGTCACCATCACGACCAGGGAGATCGCGAAGAGCAGGATGTTCCCGATCATCATCGGGAGCATGAAGAGCAGGCCCTGGATCAGCTGGAGGTCGCTGGTGGCGCGGCCGACGACCTGGCCGGTGCTCAGCTCGTCCTGCCGCCGGCCGTCCAGCCGGGCGATGGCGCCGAACATCCGGGTCCGCAGATCGTGCTGGACGTCGAGGGCGAGCCGGCCGCCGTAGAAGCGGCGGATGTAGGTGAGGCCGTAGACGACGACCGCGGCGACCACCAGCAGGGTGGCCCAGGGGGCGAGCGGGCGGTCCTGCCGGACGATGACATCGTCGATGATCAGCTTCGGCACGAGCGGGACGAGCGCCATCACGGCCATCCCGGCGAGCGAGGCCCCGAGCGCGAGCAGCACGTCCTTCTTGTACTGCCAGGTGTCGCGCGTCAGCCGTCGTGCCCAGCCCTGCCGTGCCGTGTCCGTCCCCGTCACCCGATGCCTCCTGCATCTCGTCCCTTACCGGAGGCGCCAACACCGTGGCGTGCGGATTTCATCCCTCCGCAACAAATCGGCGGCTCGCGGCGGGGCGGCCGGACCCGGTCGGCGCCCGCCCCGGCCGCCGTCCCGGACGGGGCCCCCGTCCCGCCCGCCGCGTCAGCCGCCTCTCCAGCGGGTACACCAGCAGAACGGTGTCCACCTGCTCGACGGTGGCGCCCCGATAACCGGCGTACCGCTGGAAGACCCTGTGCTCCGCGTCGTGGCCGTAGGGGACGCGGAACCCGTCGGCGATGGTCTTCCGGGAGGCCGGGGCCCGCTCGCCGCGGAGAGCGGCGGCACGGGTGGCGCGGCACGGTGGCGGCGCCGGCGTCGGTGAGGACACCGCCGTCGACGCCGCCGACGCCGTTGCCGTATGCGCCGGGCCCGGTGACGCCCTCGGCGTCCCGCCTTCCCCACCGGGATCGGCCCGGGGACCGGACCCGGATCCACCCGCCCGACCGGACCGGCCGGACCCACCAGATCCACCCGCCCGACCGGACCCGACTGGGCAAGAACTCGTCAATCCTTCGTCAGGTCTCCTGTTAAATCGCCGTATTGTGCGCAAAACGACGCCCCTTCGATTGGTCAACGAGCCGCTCATGCGGCACACTTTTAGACTGACCAGTCAGATCAAAGGAGGGGTTGTGGACACCACCCGTCAGGGGGCGGCGGTCAACGCCAGGGGAATCGGAGTCGAGGGCCCGCGGGGATGGGCCTTCAGAGGTGTCGACGTCTCCGCGGAACCGGGCGCACTGATCGCCGTCCAGGGCCCCTCGGGCTCCGGCCGTACCTGCCTCCTGCTCGCGCTCGCCGGCCGGATGCGGATCACCGAGGGCCACGCCACGGTCGCCGGCTTCCCGCTGCCCAAGCGGATGGGGACGGTGCGCGGCCGTACCGCCATCGCCCATGTGCCCGGTATCGCCGACCTCGAACCGGCCCTCACCGTCGGCGAGCACCTCCAGGAGCAGGCCCTGCTGGGCCGCCGCCTGAAGGGCTCCGTCTTCGGCGCGCTCCCCTGGGGCCGCCGCTACAAGGACGCCACCCGCGCCCGGATCAACGCCGCCCTGGCCGCCGCCGGGCTGGACCCCGACACGCTCCCCAAGGGTCTGCGCACCACCGTCCGCGACCTGGAGCGGCTCGAAGCGCTGCGGCTGTCGATCGCGCTCGCGGTGATGCACGACCCGCAGCTGCTCGCCGTCGACGACATCGACCTCAAGCTGTCCGCCGACGAACGCGAGCTGGCCTGGCAGCTGCTGCGCGATCTCGCGCTGACGGGCATCACCGTCGTCGCCGCCTGCACCGACGCACCGGCGGACGCGCTGCTCGTCAGCACCGCACCGGCCGACACCGCCGCGGCTCCGGCACCGGAGCCCGCCCCCGTCACCATTCCCGACCAGCACGGCCCGCACGTCCAGCCCACCCTCCAGGCCCAGCACCCCCCGCAGGGCTCGCAGGAGCAGCAGGACCGGCACAGCTCACAGGACCGGCAGGCCCCGCACGGCCAGGCCGACACCCGCAAGGAGGAAGCGGCGCATGCGTTCGCCAAAACTGGCCGCGCTTGAGCTCAGGCGTTTCGGCAGGGGAAAGCTCCCCCGGCTGGGGCTCGTCGCCCTGATGCTGATCCCCCTGCTCTACGGAGCCCTGTACCTCTTCTCCTTCTGGGACCCCTACAGCCGCCTGGACAAGATCCCGGTGGCCCTCGTCAACGAGGACCGGGGCGCCACCGCCGACGGCAAGAAGCTCACCGTGGGCGACGATCTGGTCGGCAACCTCCAGGACAGCAAGACCTTCGACTGGGAGGAGGTCAGTGCCACCGACGCCGCCAAGGGCGTCGAGAACGGTACGTACTACCTCTCCCTGACCGTCCCGAAGAACTTCAGCGAGCGGATCGCCTCCAGCTCCGGCGACTCCCCGCAGACCGGCGCCCTCCAGGTCCGGACGAACGACGCCAACAACTACATCGTGGGCTCGATCTCCAAGACCGTCTTCTCCGAGATCCGCGCCAAGACCTCGGCGAAGTCGTCGCGCACCTTCCTCGACAAGATCTTCGTCTCCTTCTCCGACCTGCACGACCAGACGGCCAAGGCCGCCGACGGCGCGGGGAAGATCGACAAGGGCATCGGCGACGCCGCGAAGGGCACCGGCGAACTCACGGACGGCCTGGGCAAGCTCGACAAGGGCTCGGGCGACGTCAGCAAGGGCGCCGGGACGCTGCACGAGAAGGCAGGCGAGCTGAGCAAGGGCGCGGGCGACCTCAACAAGGGCGTCGGGGACGCGAACAAGGGCGCCGGCGAGCTCAGCAAGGGCGCCGGCGACCTCAACAAGGGCGCGACCGACGCCAGCGCGAAGGCCCAGCAGCTCAGCCAGGGCGCGGGCCAGGTGGCGGCCGGTACGCAGCAGCTCGCCGACAAGGTCCACGGCATCGCCGGTAAGGACCTGCCCTACATCAAGGCGCACGGCAAGGAGATCGGCGAGAAGGCCCGGGACGTCGCCGGTCTGATCGAGGACATCGACGGCGTCCTCGACCGGCTGCCGGGTGACGCGGCCGGTGCCGCCGCCGACGCGCGGAAGTTCGCCGACGACGCCAAGGCGCTGTACAACGAGAGCTGCGGCGGGTCCGCCGCGGCCGCCAACTGCCCGCTGCTGAAGTCGCTGGCGGACCACGCCGCGACCACCGCCACCAAGGTGCAGAGGGTCAGCGACGGCATCGCCCAGGCCGATCTGAAGCAGCTGCACGCCAAGCTGAAGGAACTGCACCAGGGCGCCGTGCTGACCGCCGAGAAGCTGCCGGAGATCGCCGACAACGCGGACGCCGCCATCGGCCAGATCAACGCGCTCAACCAGGGGGCCCAGAAGGTGTCCCAGGGCGCGAACCAGTTCGCCGCGGGCATCGGTGCGCTCGCCGACGGTTCGGGCAAGCTGGCCGACGGCAGCGCGAAGCTGGCCGACGGAACGGGCAAGCTCGCCAACGGTTCCGGCCGGCTCGCCGACGGCAGCGCCCAGCTCACCGACGGCGCGGGGACCCTCGCCGACGGCGCCGGCCAGGTGCACAACGGGGTCGGCGCGGCCAAGGACGGCGTCGCCAAGCTCAACGGCGGCCTCTTCAAGCTCAAGGACGGCTCCAACCAGCTGGCCGGCGGCCTGAACAGCGGCGTCGCCAAGATCCCGGACTACGACAAGAAGGACCGCGACGCCCGCACCGAGGTCATGGCCAACCCGGTCGAACTCGCCTCGAAGTCCATGCACAAGGCCCCCAACTACGGCACCGGCCTGGCCCCGTACTTCATCCCGCTCTCCCTCTGGGTCGGCGCGATGGTCGCGTACATGCTGCTCCAGCCGCTCGGCAAGCGCGCGCTGGCCGCGGGTGCGCCGGGCTGGCGGATCGCCCTGGGCTCCTGGCTGCCGGCCTTCGCCATCGGCGTCGTCCAGGTGCTGGCCCTGATGGCCGTACTGCACTGGGGACTGGGGCTGGAGATGGCCCGCGCGGGTGCCACCATCGGCTTCCTGCTGCTGGCCACGGCGGCCTTCACCGCCATCATCCAGTTCTTCGGCGCGCAGTTCGGCCCGGCGGGCCGGGTGCTGACCCTGGTCGTGCTGATGCTCCAGCTGACCTCGGCCGGCGGTACCTATCCGGTGCAGACCAGCCCCGGGTTCTTCGGTGCCCTGCACCCGTTCCTGCCGATGAGTTATGTCGTGGACGGTCTGCGCAGGCTCATCACCGGCGGTGACCTGGGCATCGTCTGGCAGGGCTCCATCGTCCTGGCGGCGTTCACCCTGGGGGCGCTGGCGCTCACCGCGCTGGCCGCCCGGAGCCGTCAGGTCGTCCGGATGAAGGACCTGCACCCGGAACTCAGCCTGTGAGCCTCCAGGCCGAGCACGTCCGCGAGTCCGGGGGTGGCGCCGGTCACGGCGCCGCCCCCGGGCCCCGGCCCCGCCGTGGGGCCACCCGCCGCAAGCTCTTCGACGCCGCGGTCACGCTCATCGCCGAACAGGGCTTCTCCTCCACCACGGTGGACGAGATCGCCGACCGAGCGGGCGTCGCCAAGGGCACCGTCTACTACAACTTCCCCAGCAAGAACGTCCTGTACGAGGAGTTGCTGCGGGACGGCATCGAGCTGCTCGCCGACTCGCTCCACCAGGCCGCCGGCCGCACGGTGGCGCGGGGCGGCACCCGCGTCGACGCCCTGGACGCGATGATCCGGGCCGGTCTGGACTTCATCTCCCGCTACCCGGCGCTCACCCAGCTCTACGTTGCCGAACTGTGGCGTACGAACCGGGTCTGGCAGTCCACCCTGACCTCCGTACGGGGACGGGTCCTCACCATCATCGAGTCCGTCCTGCACGACGCGGTCGGGGCGGGGGAGCTGAGCGACGAACTCGACATCCCCCTCACCGCCTCCGCCCTCTTCGGCATGGTCCTGGTGGCGGCCCTGGACTGGCAGTCCTACCAGCCGCACCGCTCCGTCGAGGACGTCCACGCCTCGCTCTCGCTCCTCCTCCAGGGCCGGGTCAGCGCCCACGGTTAGCCGCGCGCGGCGCGGTCAGGGCGCCAGGTGGGTCGGCGCGAACATCCGCAGCAGGGCCGGCAGGACGACGACGGACGGTCCGGGCGAGGCGAGCGCCGCCGCCAGGTCCGTCCGCAGCCGTTCGAGGCTCGTACGGAGCGCCGGTACGCCGAACGACTCGGCCAGCGCCACGAAGTCGGGGCGGGTCAGCTCGGTGGCGGTGGCCTGGCCGAACGCGTCGGTCATGTACTCGCGCAGGATGCCGTAGCCGCCGTCGTCCACGATGAGCCAGGTGACCGGGAGGTCGTACTGGCGGGCGGTGGCCAGTTCGGCGATCGAGTACATCGCACCCCCGTCGCCCGATACGGCGAGCACCGGGCGGCCGGGCTCGGCGACGGCCGCGCCGAGCGCCGCCGGGAAGCCGTAGCCCAGACCGCCGGCGCCTTGTGCGGAGTGCAGGGCGTTCGGGCGCCGCGCGTCGAAGGCGGACCAGGCCCAGTAGGCCAGGATCGTCATGTCCCAGCAGCTGACGCCCTCGTCGGGCAGCGCGTCGCGCACGGCGGCCAGCACCTGCTGCTCCAGGTCGAGCCCCTGGCCGTCGATCCGTTCCCGTACCCGCGCCAGCAGACCGGCGACGGCGGCTTCGGGGGCGTCGGGGCCATCGGCACCTCCATCGGCGGCCGCGCTCCCCCGCTCCCCCTCCCCCACGCGCTCGGCCACCGCCGCCGCCAGCGCGCCGAGGGCCTGCCGGGCGTCCGCGTGGATGCCCAGGGCGGCGTGGTTGGACTCCAGCTTGCCGAGGTCCGCCTCGATCTGGATGACCCGGCCGCGCGGCCGGAACGTGTGGTAGTTCGAGGAGAGTTCGCCGAGCCCGGAGCCGACGACCAGCAGCGTGTCCGCGTCCTCCAGGAACCGGGTGGTGTGCCGGTCCTCCAGCCATGACCGGAGGGAGAGCGGATGCTCCCACGGAAAGGCGCCCTTACCGCCGAACGTCGTCGCCACCGGGGCCCGCAGCCGCTCGGCGAGCGCCAGCAGCTCCGCCTCGGCCCCGGCCCGTACGACGCCACCACCCGCCAGGATCACCGACGTACGGGCCCCCGCCAGCCGGTCCGCCGCCGCCGCGATCAGCTCCGCACGCGGCCTCAACTCCGGTACGGATACGGTGAGTTCGGCCACGGGCGGTACGTCCACCGGCGCCAGCAGCACGTCCTGCGGGATCTCCAGCCACACCGGCCCGTGCGGGGCGCTCAGTGCCGACGCCCAGGCGGCGGCCACCGCGGACGGGATCTGCGAGGCCGTCCGCGCCGTGTGGACGGATTTGACGACGCCCCGGAACGACGCGCTCTGGTCGGTGAGTTCGTGCAGATAGCCGTGGCGGCCGCCGCCGATCCCGGCCAGCGGCACCTGGCTGCCGATCGCCAGCACGGCCGCCGACCCGGCCGCCGCCTCCTGCAGCGCGGCCAGCGTCATCAGCGCGCCAGGCCCGGTGGAGACCAGCAGCGGCGCCACCCCGTGGGTGGTCCTGGCGTACGCGTCGGCGGCGAAACCCGCGTTGTTCTCCACCCGCAGCCCGACGTAGCGCAGCGCGGAGCGGCGCAGCGCGTCGAAGATCCCGAGCGCGTGCTGTCCCGGCAGCCCGAAGACGGTGCGCGCGCCGAGTGCGGCCAGCGACTCGACGACCAGATCACCGCCGGTGCGCCGCGCCCGCGTCACCTCGGAAGCTTCGGGAGCCGTGGGTACGGCGGGTACCGCGGGAACTGCGGGGTTGGTGGTGCTCATGGATGCGTGCTGCCTTTCTTGCGGCGCGGGCCAGGGCTCACGGACGGGGCGGTGGAGTGACGGGTGCGGCGGGGCTACGGGGCTGGGTGCGGCGGAACGGGGCGAGGCGGGACGAGGCCCCGGGCCCGGGGCGGAGTCATCGTCCGGTGTCGCCGGAGGTGCCCGCGGCGGCACCGACGGGCGGGGGCGTCGGCGCCTCCTGCTCCGGCGTTCCCGCCAGCCGCTCGCGCCAGGCGGCGAGCACCGCCGCGTCCGTGGGCTTGGTGGCCAGGCTGACCAGCACATACGTCAGGAGCGAGGCCAGCAGCCCGTAGTAGATCGGCTCGTTGGCCAGGACTCCGAGCGCCGTCATCAGACCGACGACCGTCAGTCCGCCGACCGCGATGGCGGCGAGCGCGCCCGCACCGGTCCCGCGCTTCCACAGCAGCCCGCCGAGGATGGGCACCAGCAGCCCGCCGACGAGCACGTTGTAGGCGAGGGTGAGCGCCTCGACCACGTCGTTGAGCGCGATGGCGATGGCGATGACCCCGACGCCCATCAGCAGGATGAAGGCCCGGTTGCCCCGCACCTCGTCGTGCTCCTGGCCCTGGTCTTGGTCCTGAGCCTCGTTCCGGTCCTGGTCACGACCGCGGCCCCGCAGCTCCGCGATGCGCTTCACTCGCGCCCAGATGTCGTTGTTGGCGACCGTCGCGCAGGCGATCAGCGCACCGGAGGACGTGGACATCACCGCCGACAGCGCCGCCGCCAGCACCAGCCCGCGCAGGCCCACCGGCAGGGCGTCCCTGACGATCGTCGCGAACGCGTCGTCCGGGCTGCCCAGATGCGGGTAGAGCACCTTCGCCGCGGTGCCGATGACCGCGCCGGCCAGCGCGTAGACCAGACAGTACGTACCGGCCGCGGTGCCGCCCAGCCGTGCCACCTTGTCGCCGCGCGCGGTGAACACCCGCTGCCAGATGTCCTGCCCGATCAGCATGCCGAAGGAGTAGATGAGGACGTAGGTGAAGACGGTCTGGCCGCCGATGCCCAGCGGTGCGAAGTAGTCGTCCGGCAACTGGGCCCGCATCTCGGCGAATCCGCCCGCCCTGATCACCGCGATCGGCAGCAGGAGCAGCAGCACGCCGATCGTCTTGACGACGAACTGCACCATGTCGGTGAGCGTGATCGACCACATGCCGCCGAGCGTCGAGTACGCGACGACGATCACCCCGCCGAGCACGATCGAGAGCGTGCGGTCCAGGCCGAAGAGGACGTCGAAGATGGTGGCGTAGGCGATCGTCGAGGTCACCGCGAGCATCAGGGTGTACGCCCACATGACGATGCCGGAGATGATCCCCGCGGAGCCGCCGTACCGCAGATCGAGCATCTCGGAGACGGTGTAGACCCGCAGCCGGGCGATCCGGGCCGAGAAGAAGATGCTGAGCGCCAGCAGCCCCAGGCCGATGGTGAAGACCATCCACGCACCGGACAGCCCGTACTGGTAGCCGAGCCCGACGCCGCCGATGGTGGACGCGCCGCCGAGCACGATCGCGGCCATCGTGCCCGAGTACATCGCGGGGCCGAGGCGGCGGCCGGCGACCAGGAAGTCGCTCTTGGACTTGGCGCGGCGCATCCCCCACCAGCCCATGGCGAGCATTCCGGCCAGATAGAGCACGATCACCGCATAGTCGACAGCCATGGGCCATCCCTTCCTGCTGCACCGGGGGGAGGGGAACGAGAGAGAAGCGAAGAGAAGAGAGCAAAAGGGACGAGGGGGAGGAGGGCGAGACGGGGGATGAGAGGCAGGTGGCGTGGGGGTGACGGACGCGTCGGAAGCGCCGTCGGCGTCATCCCGTCTCGGGGGTTGACCCTAGGAGGCGGCCGGGCGGCGCTGAAGTGTACGTTTCCTCCACTCGCCGCCCCCGAAGTGGAGGGTTCGCACATGTCGCACCCCGCGCCGCGCCCCTCGGCACCCGCCGCACCCCCGCCCACCCCGCCCGTACCGCTGGCCGGCCTGCTGGCCCGTACGGACCTGGGCCTGCGGCAGCTCGCGGGGCCGCGCGAGGGCATCGCGATCCACTGGGTGCACACCTCCGAGATGGCCGACCCGGTGCCGTACCTCCTGGGCGGCGAGATGCTGCTGACCGCGGGGGTGCATCTGGCGGCGGGTTCGGGGGTGGAGGGGCTGGAGGGGTTGAAGGGTGCGGAGAGACCGGCGGGTGCGGAGGAAGCGGAGGGTCCGGGGGAAGCGGAGGGTGCGGACACCGGCAGCCCCGCCGGCCCCGGCTCCGGATCCGGCCCCGCCTCCGATGTCTCCGCACCCGATGCCTCCGCTCCTGGTGTCGCGGCCGCCGTCTCCACCCCCGCCCTCGACGCGTACCTCGACGGCTACGTCGCCCGTACCGTCGCGGCCGGGGCCGCCGCCCTCGGCTTCGGGATCGCGCCGGTGCACGACGCCGTCCCGCCCGCCCTGGTGGCGGCCTGCGACCGGCACGGTCTGCCGCTCGTCGAGGTGCCGGCGGCCACTCCGTTCGCCGCCGTGGAGACCGCCGTCTGGCAGGCCGTGACCGCGGCCAGGCACCGCGAGCTGACCCGGCTCAGCGAGGCCCAGCGGGCGCTGGCCGCGGCCGCCGCCCGCCCCGACCCCGGCCCTTCCGTGCTGCGCGCACTGGCCCGCCACGCACACGGCTGGGCCGCCCTCCTCGCGCCGGACGGCACCGAACACGGCTCCGCCGGCCCCCGTCCCGCACCCTCCTGCCGGTCCGCGGCCGCCCGTCTCGCCCGTGTCGTCGGCGCCGGCGGCCCTTCGTCAGCCACCGATACGCTCGCCGGTACGCACCTGACCGCATACGCCCTCACCGGCCGCGGCCCCGGTCACGAGGCGCTCGCCCTGGTGGTCGCCGCGGACCCCGGCAATCCGCCCGCGCGCACCATCGCGGGCGCCGCCGCCGTACTCCTCTCCCTGATCACCGGTCCCGCCACCGGCAGCGCCCCGGCCGACCCCGGCCACTCCGCCGCCCTGGTCCAGCTCCTCCTCGGCGCCCGCCCGGCCGACACCGCCCCGCTCCTCGGCCACCCCCGCTGGACCGTCGTCCACGCCCGGCGCCGCCGCGACTCCACCGAATCCCCCGCCACCCCGGCCGCCACCGCGCTGGCCGCCGCCCTGGGCACCCACCTCGTCGCCCCGTACCCGGACCCGGTGCCGTCCGTTCCCGACACCGCCCCTGACATCGCCCCTGATCTCACCCCCGATGTCCGTACCGGCCCCGATAGCGGGCAGGGCACGCTACGCGCGCTGCTCCCCGCCGATCGCGACGTCACCGCACGGCCCGGCTGGACGCTCGGTGTCAGCGAACCCGTTCCGGTCGCGGAGTTGCCCGCCGCCGACCGGCACGCCGCGTCCGCCCTCCGCCGCGCGCTCGCCCGCCGCGTCCCCCTCGTACGCCACCGCGCCCCCGGCCCGCACGGCATCACCTCCCTCGTCGCCCCCGGTGAAGCCCGCCGGCACGCCCAGGCCCTCCTCACGCCCCTGAGCGCATCCCCACCCCTCCTCACCACGCTCCACAACTGGCTCTCTCTGCACGGGAGTTGGGACCGCACCGCGACCGCCCTGGGCATCCACCGCAACACCGTTCGCCAGCGCATCACCCGTATCTCCGCACTCCTCGATACGGACCTGGACGATCCGGATGTCCGTATGGAGCTGTGGTTCGCGCTGCGCACCCTCGACCGCGGGACGCCTCCGGCGTGAGCTTCCGCACCTCGGTTTTGCGCCACCGCCCGAACCGGACACGCCTCCGTGGCGTCGGTTAGGTTGACCACCTGTTGACCGAAGTTTGGCCGGCGCTTCTTCCGGCCGGCCGAGGATCGGCCATGGGCCGCCAGACGCCCGCCGCCGGTCCGCCGACCGGCCGGTGACGGACCGCTGACGGACCGCTGACGGCTCGTCGGCGTACCGCCGGTCCGACATCGGCGGGCCGACGGGTGGTCACCGACGGCCGACGCGACAGAGACAGCGACAACGACAGCCACGACAGGGAAGGGACCTCCCATGACGGAATCCGGCAGCACCGGCGGCACCGCGGACGGCCTGCCGCCGACCCCGCCACTCCCCCCGCCCTACCCGCCGAGCACCGTCCCCGGCGGCGGCTCCGCAGCTCAGGTGGTACCGGCCGGGCCCGAAGAGGCGCTGGAGATCGGCCGCGCGTACTTCCCGCCGGTCGGCTCACCCGGCGGCCCGGTCTCCCTCTTCGTCCACGAATTCGACATCGGCTACCTCATCCACGCCGGCTACCCGGCCCCCGAGGACCCGACCGCGCCCCCCTCGCACCCCGGTGGCAGCAACATCGCCATCTCCAAGCTCAACGGCGATGTCACAACCCTCCCCAACTTCCCGCCGGAGTCGGCCGTCGAGGTCTACCGCCAGTGGTATCGCCCGAGTACGTCCTGATTGGTGACGCTTCGCCGGGCACGGAATCCCCAGCCATGACAGCTCTGTGACGAATGTGGACTTGAGGCCGCACCGGCACCCACGTCTAGAATTTGGCTCAATACTGTGCAGTACGTAAAGAGATGTCGAAGCGGGGGAAGCCATGGCCGGAGATGGCCTGAAAGCAGATATCCCGTCACTCAAGTCCGGCGGCAAGGACTTCACGGGCATCGGTGAGCGCTACCAGTCCGCGGTGGACAAGCTGAAGGCCGCGCTGACCGGGCTGGAAGGCAAGGACACCCCGCCGTGGGGCGATGACGACATCGGCGAGAAGTTCGGCGTCGTCTACGAGGGGCTGCGCGACGGCATGTACGAGTCGATGGGCCACCTAGCCGCCAAACTCCAGGAGGTCGGCGGCGCCCTGACCACCATGGCCGAGAACCACGAGGCCGGCGAGGACTTCACCCACTCGCTGATGCAGCAGCACGTCGCGAACGCCGAGGCGGAGAGCCAACTGATCTCCAACGTCAAGGCCCCCCACACCGCCTGACGCCCCCGGCCGCCGGCCCCACCGACCCCGGCGGCCCCACCCTCCTTCCTCCCGCCCGGCTCCGGCCGCTCCCTTCCGCCCCGCTCCGCCCGCACCTCGCCCTCTCGCTCGCCGTCCCACTCGCCATTCCGCCTGTCGTCTCGTTCGTCATCTCTTTCGTCATCTCGCTGTCCTACGGGGGATTGCTGTCATGTCACTCATGCTGCCGGGCTGGGCGGAATGGGTCCTCGAAATGCTCGGCTTCGACTGGCCGACGGGTGACGAGGACAAGATGATGGAGTCCGCCGCACAGTGGCGGGACTTCGCGGCGGCGGTCGAGCAGTTGCAGTTGGCGGGCGTCACCGCCGCGGGCGACGTCCTGTCGCAGAACGCCGGCGACAGCATCGACGGCTTCGCCAAGACGTGGGAGAAGTTCTCCGGCAACGGCTCGGGCCACCTCGACGACGCCCGCACCGCCGCCGAGCTGATCGCCTGCGCGCTGGAGGCGGGCGCCGCCATCATCATCGGGATGAAAATCGCGGTGATCGCCCAGTTGGCGATTCTCGCGGCCGAGATCATCGCGGCCCAGGCGGCGGCTCCGTTCACCCTGGGGCTGTCCGAGATCGGCGCCGCGGGCGCCACCCAGGCCACCAGAATCATCGTGCGCAGACTCCTGAAGGAGGCGCGCAAGGCTCTGGTCGACGCGATCATGCAGACGCTCAAGGAGCCCGCCGTCTCCGCCCTGGAGGCCATGATCTCCGACGCCATCGCGCAGGGCGTGAACATGAACTTCGGGGCCCAGCAGGGCTTCGACGTCAACCGCAGCATCAAGACCGGCGCCTCGGAGGCCGTCGAGACCGCCAAGAACTCCGGCCAGACCTTCACCGAGTCGCTGCGTGACGGCGTGGGCGCGAAGGCGGGCCACCACGTCCGCGGCGGCCTGGACTCCGCCGCCGGACACGGCAGCCACGGCGGCGGTCACGGCGGCGGCGAGGACAGCGGCGGGCGCAGCGGGTCCGGGGACGGCGGGGGCGGCAGCGGGAGCGGCGGCGGGACCGGCTCGGGGAGCGGGCACGGCGACGGTGGCGGGAGCGGTTCCGGTGGCGGTGACGGCGGCCGGTCCGGGAGTGGATCGGGTGACGGCAGTGGTGCGGGCGGTGGCAGCGGTCATCGTGGCGCGGACGGCGGAGGTAACGGAGGTAGCGGCGAAGGCACCAACTCCCCGCGCTCCACGGGTGATTCGGGACCGAATACGGGAACGGGAACCGGTGCAGGCTCCGGTACGGGCACGGGCACCGGCCCCCACTCCTCCGACAGCGCCGCTCCGGGCCCGGACTCCCGGCGCAACGTGCCGCCGGCCCAGCCCCTGCCGCCCCCGGACCAGCGCTCCCCGTTCGACTCCGGCTACCAGGGTGGCAGCGATCACCGCCCCTACGCGGACGCGACCCGCGACGCCGCCCCGCACCCGGATTCCGGCGCCACCCCGCACTCGGACTCCGCCCCGGACGCATCCCGCCCGAACCCGGACCATGTGAGCACCCAGCCCACGCACGACAACACCCCCGACGCGGCGCGCCCCCACCACGACCAGGTGAGTACCCAGCCCGCCCACGACGGCTCCGCCGACTCCACCCGCCCCAATCCGGACACCGTCAGCACCCGCCCCACCCACGACAGCACCCCGGAATCCGTGCGCCCGGAGCACCACAACTCCCCGGACCCGGAGACCGTCCGGACCCAGCCGGCCCCCGGCCCGTCCCCGTACGCGGCCCCGGCGCCCGACGCGGGCCCGGCCCCGGAAGCGCACTCCCCCAGCCAGCACAACTCCCCGCCCGCCGAGGCGACTTCACACCCGGACGCGGCGCCGCCCCCGCGGCAGTCCACCACCCCCGACCCGGTCAGCAGCACCCCGCCCAGCCACGACTTCAGCTCCGGCACCGACAACAACGGCAGCAACAGCGGCGGCTACGGCGGTGGCGGCAACGGGGACGGTTCCGGTACCGGTGGCGGTGGCGGTGTCCGGGGTGCCACACCGCAGATGAGCGTGCCGTCGCAGGGCGCCCCGGTGCAGCACTCGTCCGCCACCGGCACACCGGTCCAGCATCGCGACCCGGCACCCGGCGATCCGATGCCGACCGCCGACGACACCACGGTCAGGACCCAGTCCGCGGACACCCTCACCGCGCCTCCGCCCACCCGGCACACCGCGGACCAGGGCGGTTCCCCGCAGGGCCCGACCGCCGCCCAGCAGTCCCCGCAGAACTCCGCGCCGACCGCGGGCCCGATGATGGGCGCGCCGACCGCCATGCCGACGCAGGGCGGCCCCGCGACATCGAATGCCGCCCCGCCACGCGGCGGCACCCCCTCGAACGGAAGCGCGTCCTCCCCGCCCGGCCGTCGGACCGACGGTGCCCAGCCGATCCGCGACACCGCACAGCAGCGCGGCCAGGCCCGTCCCCCGTACAACCCCCGCCTCGACACCCCGCGCCCCAACACCCCCACCGTCCCGGGCCCGAACCGCCGCCCCGACGGCACCCAGCCTGTCCACGACGCCACGCAGCAGCGCCGCCCCGAGCCGCCCCCACACAACCCCCGCCTCGACGGCCCGCACCAGCCCCAACAGGCCCAGCCGCACCAGTCACACCAGCCACACCAGGCGACCTCACAGCACGCGCAGAGCCCCGAGGTCGCGCAGAACCACCAGACTCCGCGGACCCCGCAGAACCACCAGGACCCGCAGACCCCGCAGCATCCGCAGACCGCACAGGTCCCGCAGCATCCGCAGACCCCACAAGTCCCGCAGAACCACCAGGCCCCGCAGCACCACCAGAGCCAGCCCACCCCGCTCGGCCAGCAGCCCCCACACCACCAGCGACCGGACCAGGCCCCGTCCGTACGACCCGACGCCGTACGGCAGGACGCCACCCGCCCGGACCAGTCACACCCCGTACGCCCGGACCAGCAGCACCCGCGACCGGACCAGCACACCCCGCAAGACCGGCAGAGCCCACAGGCCCGGCACCCGGAGAACACCCACCCGCACCCGGACCAGCCTCGGCACCCGCACCCCGACACCACCCCTCGCCCGGATGCCACACGCCCGGACGCCCGCCACCCCGAGGCGAACCGTCCGGAGCGAACACACCCAGATGCGAACCGTCCCGACGCGTCGAACCATCCGGACCGGACACACCTCGACGCGAACCGTCCCGACACGTCGAACCATCCGGACCGGACACACCCCGACGCGAACCGTCCCGACGCGCCGAACCGTCCGGACCGGACACACCCCGACGCGAACCGTCCCGACACGTCGAACCATCCGAACCGGACACACCCCGACGCGAACCGCTCGGACCACCCACGGCCGCGCCCGGATGCCTCCCACCCGGACTCCCCGAGGAACCCCCGGAACGGGGATCCCGACACCCGTCAGCACCACCCCGATCAGGCACGGACGCGTCCCGACCAGGCACGGACGCGTCCCGACCAGGCGCGGACGCGTCCGGATCAGGCGCAGCCGCGTCCCGACGCCACCCGCCGCCCGGACACTCCCCGCCCGGATGCCCAGCACCCGCAGCAGCAGCATCCGCACGCCCCCACCCAGCAGCAGCCGCCGCAGCCCCATCCGCAGCAACAGCACCCCCAGCAGTCACAGCAACCGCAGACCAACCGTCCGGACCCACGCCGGCAACAGCCCCAGCCCCAGCAGCAGCAACAACACGCCCAGCCTCAGCCACAGCAGCCTCACCGCCCCGACCCCCGTCAGCAACAGCCCCAGCCCCACCGCCCGGACCCCCGCCAACAACAGCCCACCCTCCAGAGCCACCAGCCGACGAACCAACAGCACCCCCAGCACCAGCAACAGCAGCAACACCCCAACCAGCAGCCGCAGCACCAGCAGCCCACCCCGTCCCAGCACCAGCCCCCGAACCAACACCACAACCAGAACCAACAGCAGGGCCAGCCCCACCACCAACAACAGCCCCAACAACCCCAGCAACAGCCACCGGCCCCGCAGCACCCGCCCCGGGCGAGCCTCAACGACGTACGAGGCAGCCTCAACCACCAGCCGGGCGGCCTGTATTCGCCCTTCCCGCACGATCAGCAAGCGCTGGTGAACAACTTCCCGCGCAACCCGGACGGCTCACCGCAACGCCACGCGGACCCGTTCCAGCCCTGGGCCCGCTTCCAGAATGACGGCGGCCCCACCGTTCCGGGCCGCTCCAACAACTGTGCCGACTGCACCCGCTCGTTCATCGAGTCCTGGTACGGCAACCCGCAGGTGTCCGCCGTACGCACCTACGACAACGACGGCCACGGCGGCCTCGACCGCGTCAGCGGCGAGCGCGACGGCACCGCCAACATCCAGAACTGGGCCGGTACGCACTTCCGGCAGTCCGGTCAGAACGCTCAGGACAGCTACTCCCGCATCGCCGACGAACTCCGCCGGTCCGGGCACGGGTCCGCCTCCGCCGTCCTCGTCACCTGGCCCAGGAACCCCGACGGCTCCGGCGGCGGCGCGCACGTCTTCAACGCCGTCAACCACAACGGCCGCGTCATCTGGGTGGACAGCCAAACCGGCCAGATCAGCCAGCAGCCCATCCACACCAACGCGGACGGCGTCTGGCACCTCACCCTCGACGGAAACCGCACCCCCTACGACCCCACGGCTGCCCAGAACCAGCAGCCCACCCAAAACCACCCCCAGAACCAGCAGCCAAACCCGCAGCACAACCAACAGCAGCCGCAGCCGCAGCAACAACACCCCCAGCAACAACAGCAACAGCAACAGCAACAGCAACAGCAGAACCAACCCCACAATCAGCCCTACAACCAGCAACAACCCCAGCACCACGTTCAGCAGCAACCCCAGTACGCACAAACCCCCCACCCACAGCAGAACCCTCAAAACCACCAGAACCCATACCAGCAAAGCCCGTACCACCAGAACCCCTACCAGCAGAACCCGTACCAGCAGCAGCCAATCCCGCAGCAGCACCCTCAGCCACAGCATTCACAGCCACACCACCCTCAGCCGCCCCGGCCTCAGTTCCAGCCCCACCAAAACCAGCCTCACCCGCAGTACTCGCAAAACCCCCAACACCCGCAGTACCCCCAGCAGCAAGCCCCTCAGTACCCCCAGCACCCCCAACACCCGCAGCAGCACCCTCAGCACCCACAACAACGCCCCAGCGGCCCGGCTCCCGACACCCACCCCGGCCAGCACACCCCAGCCACCTCTCCATCCCCTTCCCCAACCACCTCTCCAACCCCCGCCGAGCACCGCCCGCCGGAGAACCCGTCCGGCACCGGTCACCTTCCCCCCGAGAACCCCTCCGGGGCCGACCACGCGCACCCCGATCCCGATAAGCCGGCGCCCCACGACCCCGACTCGGCCGAGGCCACCCGCGAAGAGCGGAACAAGTCGCTTCCGCACCCGGAAGCCGCCGCCCAGGAGCATGCCTCGCTGCCGCCGGACGATGTGCAGCAGGCCGTGCGGCAGGACCCCAACCATCCGGTGCACCGGATCGAACTCGACCCCGTCCACGACCGGATGCGGGGCTGGGCGGAGGACGGGAGCCTGGGCCGGCTGCTGGAGTCGGCGGCCGAGCGGAAGCTCGCCTCGGACGAGGCGCGGAAGGCAGCGGAAGACGATCCCGGCCACCATGCGGAAATGCCGCCCACGGCATTCACCGAAAGGGAGTTGCGGCAGGTACTCGGTGACGATTTCGCGCGCATGAACGATGGTGAGCGCGGCGTGGTCGTCGCCACGCTCGCACGTATGAGCCTGGCGTTCCACGAGGACAACGGTGTGGGGCGGAGTCCCGAACCGGCGCCTGACGGGGACAGTCCGTACAAGGGCGCACCGCCCCGTAAGAAGGACGATCTGCCGGACCCGATCGGAGAACTCGATATCTCCGCGGGCGCGGACTCCCGCGAGGCGGCGAAGGCGGGCTGGCCCGCGGATCACCGCGAGCCCGGAAGTGACACGCATGACGCCCTCAAGGAGCTTCGCGAGAAGTCGACGGGAAAGCACAGTGACCGCGATGTGTCCCCGGCCGATGTCAATAAACTTCTCAAATCCGCCGGCGTCAACAAGCCCGATTTCTCCGGAAAGAACTACGCCGTGCTCGAAGTGGTCAACAGCCACGGAGAGAGCACCTACGTCGTGGATTCCTCCATCCCGGCCGGCGGCGAAGGATATACCCCGCGCCACTCGGAGAAGCATCTGCTCGAATGGGTGGAGAGGCTGAACAAGAGCAAGGAGGCCGCCGGTCAGCAGCCGTACTCCATCGCCGGTCTGTATACGGAGCGCGAGCCGTGCGGCGAGGGTGCCGGCCATGCCCGCTGCTCCACCGAAATCAGCAAGCGCACCTCGCATTTCCCCGTCTTCTACAGCACGACCTACCGCACCGATCCCGAGGGCCAGCCCAGTCGGGACGCCGTACGTGCCGAACTCCGTAAGGAACAGGAAGAGCTGCTGGCCACCGTCAAGGATCTGCCCGAGAAGGCCCAGAAGGAGCGCCTTCGAAAAGCGGGGCTCACCGACGGGCTGATCGACAAGAGGGTCAAGGCGAACCGGGTGCCCAATGAGCAGATCATGGACCAGGAGATGCACGATCACCTCAGCGCGATGGGCGAGATCTGGGCGAAGACACGTCTGCAGATGCTGTCGTGATGGGGTGGTCGTCATACGGCGCGTGCTGTCGTCGTACGGCGCGTGCTGTCGCCGCACGGCGGTGCTGCCGCCATGCGACGCGTGACGTAACGACACGACTCATGCTGTAACCACTCTGCACGTGATGTCGTCATGAGGCTGTCGCAGAGGTCAGCGAGGGAGAACGGGTACGGGTATGGCCAGTAACACACCGGCGTTGGAGCGGGTGCCGTCGGGAGAAGCGGCGGACCGGGTCGTCCAGTGGTGGCAGGACGGGACGGATCCACTGGCGCCGAAAGGCTGGCTGTCCCTTGTCGACGAGCGATCGGCCGACGGCGGACGGGTATCAACTGACGGCGGACAGGTCCTGCGTGCGGTGCATCAGCGCGTCGAATCGAGCATCCTGCTGGACGCGACGGGGCTGACCGCGGAGGAACTTCTGCGGAATGTCCTGGCCGCGCTGGCGGTGGACTCTTCGCGGTACGGCGGTACACGCTGGATTTCCGAACTGCGCAAACAACCCGCCAGGCGTCTGGTGCTGATCGGCCATCTGCACCGCATGGGCCGGACCCGGCGCTCGTGCGAAGCGCGGCGCATGTGGGGCGGCACGCTCAAGGCACTGTGCAACCGAAAGGGATTGCACGTCGTAGCCCACGTCGATACGGCGGCCGGTCTCCTGGACTCCCGGGATGCCGGAATCCGGCTCGATGGCCCCGCGGAGCCCACCGATTCCCGGAACCGGGCCTCCCACTCCGAAATCTCGCGGCCCGAAATCTCTCCGTCGGAAATCTCTCCGTCCGAAGTCCCCTGGCCCGACGAACTGCGTGCCCTGGCCCTCGCGGAACCCCGCCAGGTGCCCTTGCGGGTCTGGGCGGCGCTCGCCGAAGGATGGGGGCTGGATTCCGTCACGGAGGCCGCCCTCAACCGGCTGGTCGACGACCATCCCCAGTGGCTGAACAGGGCGAGCGGGGGTGTCGCTTTCGCGGATGAGGGGCTGGCCGAGACCCTGCGCCAGGAGGCGTCCGCGGAAACCGTGACGCGGGTGAACCGCCATATGACGACGTGGCTGCGCTCCCTGTCCGACGAAATCCGGCACCCGGAGGGATGGGCCGCCGGCGGCCCTCTCGGGACGTACGCCGCCATGGGGTTGGCCATGCACGCCACCCGGGCCGAGCACGATCAGAAATGGACCGCGACCACCTTCGACGAGCTGGTTTCCGATGCCACCCTGGTCGCCCATATCCCGCAGACCTCGTTGATGGATGCCGCGCACTGCGCGCACAACGGAGTCGTCGGGGAGAACAATGCCGCGGCCGACGCCATGTATCTCTGGGATTACGGGGTCGTACCGCCCGCCCAGGGCGAATGGGCCGCCTGGCTCCATCTAATGGCCACCGCGCGCGGTGACACCGTATTCGCGTCCGGTCTGCCGGCATCGGGTATCCGTATGCCGTGGCGGGCGCGGTGGACGCGGTGGCGGCCGCCGGGCGGCTACCACCCGGCCTTTCTCGAACCCGGCGCGATCGGGGAGCTGGTCGAGGTCCGGTGGCAGGGGCGCCCCGCCGTGGCCGGCATCGGTACCCCGGAACTGACCGTGGGCGTCTGGGACGCGCGGACCGGTGAGCCGCTGGCCGGTACCCGGCAGGAACGGGAAGACCTGTCCGAGGAGCTCCGCACCGGTCTGTCCTGGCCGCAACCGGCCGAACCGGCGGACCACCACGACCCGAACCAGCCCCCGTCCCAGCAGCCCCAGCCCCAGCCCCAGCCCCAGCCCCAGCCCCAGCCCCAGCCCCAGCCCCAGCCCCAACGCATCAC
>JOEL01000049.1 GCA_000720995.1 Streptomyces celluloflavus | reverse complement strand
CCCCGGACCACCGCCCCCGCCTGGACCGCCCGACCCGGTACCGCCCTCCCCGGTACCGCGCCCGCCCGGCCCCGGCCCGGACCCGGTCCCCGAGCCGTCCCCGGCCCCCACCCCGCTCCGTTAGGGGCGGCCCCGCACCACCGAGGAGGTGCTGATCATGGCGATCGCCACGGTCAATCCGGCCACCGGCGAGACCCTCAAGACCTTCGACGCCCTCAACGCGGGCGAGCTCGAAGACCGTCTGGTCCTGGCCGAGCGGGCCTTCCAGGAGCACCGCACGACATCGTTCGCCCACCGGGCCGAGCTGCTGCACAAGGCCGCCGAACTGCTCGAAGCCGACCAGGAGTCCATCGCCCGCACCATGACCACCGAGATGGGCAAACCGCTGGCCGCGGCGCGCGCCGAGGCCGCCAAATGTGTCAAGGCCATGCGCTGGTACGCGACCCGCGCCGAGGAACTCCTCGCCGACGAGGCCCCCGACCCCGCCGACGTGCGCGACTCCGGAGCCGCCCGCGCCCTGGTGCGCTACCGCCCGCTGGGCACCGTCCTCGCGGTGATGCCGTGGAACTTCCCGCTCTGGCAGGTCGTGCGGTTCGCCGCGCCCGCCCTGATGGCGGGCAACACCGGGCTGCTCAAACACGCGTCGAACGTCCCGCAGACCGCCCTCTACCTGGAGGAGCTCTTCCGCCGGGCGGGCTTTCCCCGGGGCTGCTTCCAGACCCTGCTGATCGGCTCCGGCGCCGTCGAGGACGTGCTGCGTGACCCGCGGATCGCCGCCGCCACACTGACCGGCAGCGAACCGGCCGGCCGCTCGGTCGCCGCCATCGCCGGTGACGAGGTCAAGAAGACGGTGCTGGAACTCGGCGGCAGCGACCCGTACCTCGTCCTGCCCTCCGCCGACCTCGACAAGGCGGCCGCCACCGGCGTGCGCGCGCGGGTCCAGAACAACGGTCAGTCCTGTATCGCCGCCAAGCGGTTCATCGTCCACACCGATGTCTACGACGCGTTCGCGGAGCGGTTCACCGCGGGGATGGCCGCGCTGACGGTCGGTGACCCGATGGACGAGGGCACCGATGTCGGGCCGCTCGTCAGCGAGCAGGGCCGCTCCGACCTGGAGGAACTGGTCGACGACGCGGTCCACCGGGGCGCGCGGGCGATGTGCGGCGGCCGGCGCCCGCCCCGGCACCCCGCGGGCTGGTTCTACGAGCCGACGGTGCTCACCGGCGTCACCCCCGGGATGCGCATCCACCACGAGGAGGCGTTCGGTCCGGTCGCCACCCTCTACCGGGTCGCCGACCTGGACGAGGCGGTGGCGGTCGCCAACGACTCGCCGTTCGGGCTGAGTTCCAACGCCTGGACCCGCGACGCGGCCGAACAGGAGCGGCTGGTACGGGACTTGCAGGCCGGCGGCGTGTTCTTCAACGGTATGACGGCCTCGCACCCGGGACTGCCGTTCGGCGGCGCCAAACGCTCCGGCTACGGACGCGAGCTCTCCGGGCACGGCATCCGCGAGTTCTGCAACATCACCACGGTGTGGTACGGGCCCCAGGACTGAGCGTACGTGGGCGAACGTCGGCCGATCGGGGTCCGGTGGCGGGACGGGGACCGGCCCGGTTCCCGGGATCCGCGGACATGGGCGGATCCCGGGGAGCCCCTTCAGGCGGGCAGCGCGGCGAGCCAGCCGGTCAGCAGCCGGTTCACCTCGTCGGGGCGCTCCTGCTGGATCCAGTGGCCGCAGCCGTCGAGGACGTGCGAGGAGACCAGACCGGGCAACGTGGTGGGGTACGCCTCGATCGCGTCGGCCAGCCAGGTCGTGGAGGCGTCCAGAGCGCCGCCGATGAACAGGGACGGCTGGGGGATGGGGGCGCCGTCGAAGTCGGCGAGATCCGCCCAGTCGCGGTCCATGTTCCGGTAGCGGTTGAGCGCCCCGCGCATCCCGGTCCGCTCGAACTCCCCGGCATAGACGTCGAGATCGTCCTCGCCGAGCCAGCCGGGCAGCTTGCCGGCCGGGAACCGGTCGCGGAGCTGTCCGCCCCGGCCGATGAAGTGCGGGTCCGGTGCGCCGGGTGCGGGCATGGTGTCGCCCGAGAAGGCGGCGTAGAAACCCGCGAGCCAGCCGCGGATGTCGGGTTCCATCTCGCTCTCGGCCCGTCCGGGCTCCTGGAAGTAGGAGACGTAGAACTCCTCGTCCCCGCCCATCCGCGCGAAGATCTCACCGGGCCGCGGTCCGCCGCGCGGGGCGTAGGGCACGCTCAGCAGGCCGACTGCGCGGAAGACATCGGGCCTGAGCAGGGCGGTGTTGGCGGCTGTGGTCGCGCCCCAGTCGTGGCCCACGACCACCGCCGACCGCTCGCCCAGGGCGTGCACCACGGCGACGTTGTCCTCGACCAGGTCGAGCATCCGGTACGCGGCCGTGTCCTCGGGTTTGGCGGAGCGGCCGTAGCCGCGGACGTCGACGGCGACCGCGCGGTACCCGGCGGCGGCCAGTGCCGGCAGCTGGTGGCGCCAGGAGTACCAGGACTCCGGGAACCCGTGGAGCAGCAGGACCAGCGGCCCGGTGCCCTGCTCCACCAGATGGATCCGGCCGGCGGGAGAGGGGACCAGACGGTGGGTGCGTTCCGTGGCCTGGGCGGGTTGCGACATGAATCCTCCGGGGCGTCGAGCTGTTCTTGGCCGAGCGCGGCGGCAGGCCGGTTCCGGAACCGGATGCGGTCCGCCGTCCGAGCCATGATCCATCGGCGGGCGGCGGTCGCCATGGCCTCTTTGCCGTCTACGCAAAGAGGTCGGCCCTTCGGGGTTCCCGGCCGGGCGCACCCCGAAGGACAGACGGCCGGCCACCGCACGCCGCCCGTGAGGGAGTTCAGCGTCCGGGCTCCGGGCCGGGAGCGTGCGGAGCCCCCGGAGCCCCCGGAGCGTCCGCCGCGTGCCCCTTCTCCGCCCCGTCCCCCGCGTCCGGTACGTCGAACTCGCACCACAGCGCCTTGCCGGAGCCGCGCGGTTCGGCGCCCCAGCGGTCCGCGAGCGCCTCGACCAGCATCAGCCCGCGGCCGGAGGTGGCGGTCTCGCCGGGGCTGCGCCGTCGTGGCCACTGGCTGGAGCGGTCCTCGACCTCCAGCCGGATCCGCCGCGGGGTGCCGGGCAGCAGCTCCACGCAGACCAGGGCGCCGCTCTCGGTGTGCGTCAGCGCGTTGACGATCAGCTCGGTGGCGGCGACCTCCACATCGTGCGTCACGGCGCCCGCCCGCCACTGGTCGAGGGTGCGGCGCAGCGCCGAGCGGACCTGCGCCGTCCCGGCGGGATCCGCCTGGTGGATGTGGAGCCGCAGCCGCGGTGTGGTGGCCGGTCCCGGGCCCGGCAGCCGGTGCAGCAGCAGGAGGGCCATGTCGTCCTCCGAACCGGGCTCGGCCCACAGCTGGTCCGAGAGCTGGTCGGCGAGGGTCTCCAGCTCCGCGGGCCCGGTGCGGACCGCCTCGGACAGCGCGTCGATGCCCGCCGAGATGTCCTGGCCCGGCTGCTCCACCAGACCGTCGGTGCACAGCAGCAGCGTCGATCCCGGCTCCAGGAACAGCTGGGTCTCCGGGAAGTGGTCGTGCCCGAAGACCGTGGCCAGGCCCAGCGGCAGACCGCCCGGGATCTCCGGCCAGTCGATGTGCCGGGAACTGTCACTGATCAGCGGACCCAGGTGCCCGGCCCGCGCCACGTGCAGCGCCCCGGACTCCAGATCGGCCTGGATGTACGTACAGGTCGCGAACCGCTCGGTCTCCAGCTCGGCCAGGAAACGGGAGGCCCGCACCAGCACGGTCTCCGGTGTGTGCCCCTCGCTGGCATAGGCGCGCAGGGCGATGCGCAACTGGCCCATCACGGCCGCCGCATGGGTGTCGTGGCCCTGCACATCGCCGACGACCAGCCCGGTTTGGCCCTGCGGCAGCGGGATCACGTCGTACCAGTCGCCGCCGATGTCCCGCCCGACGCTCGCCGGGTGGTAGCGGACGATGAGCTCGCCGCCGGTGATGGACGGCACCCCGCGGGGCAGCATCGTCGCCTGGAGCTGCGTCGCGAACTCCCGCTCCTGGTCGAAGAGGGTGGCCCGCTGGAGCGACTGCGCGACGACCCCGGCCAGCGCCAGCGCCAGGTTCCGGGCCTCCGCCGACTGCACCGACGGTTCGGCGTTGAACAGCCCCAGCGACCCGATGACGGTGTCCTGGGCGACCAGCGGCAGGAACGCCGAACTGCCGGCCGGCAGCATCTCGGCGTACCGGCGCAGCCGCGGGTAGCGGGCGATCAGCTCGCCCCGGGTGCTGAGAAACGTGGGCCGCCGCGAGCGCACCACATGGGACAGCGGCAGGGTGTCGTCCACCCAGGAGTGCGTCATCCCCTCGGGCACCTCGCCCGCCAGCCCGGCGGTCGTGATGACCTCGAACCTGCCTTCCGTCACCAGCCCCAGGAGCAGCGCGTCGGCCCCGAACCGCTGGGCGCCCTCGGTGTCGGCGAGCACCCGCGTGACGTCCTCGACCGACAGCGCGCGGGCCAGCGCCGCCGTGGCGTGCTGCACCATCACGGTCTGCCGCTGCCGCTCCTGCTGGCGCGAGCGCAGCAGCGCGGAGTCCGCCAGCTCACCGGTCGCCTCCCGGACGATGCCGATGATGCGGTACGGCAGCCCGCTGCCGTCGTGCAGGATGCGGCCCTGGGTGTGCGTCCAGCGCAGCGCCCCGCCGCGGCACCGGACGCGGAAGTACACGCCGTAGGACGAGCTGCCGTCCTGGAGGGCCTGGGCGAGCGTCGAGTCCATCCGCCGACCCTCGTCGGCCGGTACCCGTGCGGACAGCGACTGCGGTCTGCCGTCGTACTCGTCCGCGCGCAGATCGAAGACGGCCAGCGCGCCGGAGTCCAGGATCATGCGCCCGCTGTCCAGGTCCCAGTCGAAGGTGCCCATCCGGTTGAGCGAGAGCCGGGTGTGCAGGCCGACGGGCTCATGGCGGTACATCGCGGGCGCGTCCTCCGTGCCCCGGCGCGGATCCCGGCCGGTACGCGGGTCGTACCCGTCGCGCCGTGGCCGGTGCTGTCCGGTCATGGCGTGCGGCGCCCCGGCCCCGGGACAGGCGCGCCCCCTGCCCTCGGTCGCGCGCCGCGGACCGGGGCCGATATCCACCGGAACGCGGCCATGCGCTCACCTTAGGCCGGGGCGGTGACCCGCGCATTCCCGGAACGGCGTAGCCCGGCCCACAGCCGTACGCGCCCCCGCGGCGACCGCTCCCGAGCGGGCGGCGAGCCGGTGAACGGGGCGGGCAATCAGCCGGGGGCTCCGGAACCGGGAGCGGACGCGGAAGCCGGTGCCGATGCGGGCGGGGGTGACGGTGCGGGTGCGGCGGGGGCCGGACGCGCCTGGGCCAGTGCCATCAGCCGGTTGAGGCGCAGGGTGAGGGTGCGTACCGACGGCCGGCCGCCGTTCAGCCTGCTCAGCGCGGTCAGCGAGACGGCGGGCGCGGCCAGGCGCAGCCGGGCGGCCTCCAGGACCTCGGACGGTGCGGCGCCGCCGACCCGCGCCACCGCGTCGCGGACGTCCTGGGCCGTGGGCCCGCTGCTGTACGTGTTGCGCAGCAGCCGCTGGATCTCCGGCGTCCAGGCCAGCCCGGCGGCGGAGAGCAGCCGGCGGGTGGCGTCCAGCCCGTGCAGCACCACGAGCGGAGCCGGTCCGTCCGGCCGGATCTCGGCGGGGCGCAGCGCCACCGCCCCGGTCAGCGCGGCCACGGTGTCCGCGACGGCGGGTGAGGCGCAGACGATCTCGATCCGGCGGTCCTCCATCCCGTGCGCGGTGCGCACCCCCGGCACGACCGTCCCGCCGGCCAGGAACGCCGCCCGCAGCGCGGCCCGCCGGCAGCACTCCCGGGCGCGAGCGAGCAGCAGCGGTCGCGGCAGCTCGTCCGGACCGTGGAGCTCCGCGACGGGCGGCCGGGGGCCGGACGGATCGGGCTCCACCGCGTAGGCGCGCGACACGGGGTGGTGGAGCGGGCGGGGGACGCCGTCCGGACCGTGCGCGGCCGCTGCCCGCCGGCCGTCGTCCGCGCCGGGAGCCGGTACCACATACGTCCGGCAGGAGATCCCCCACAACGACCGCAGCAGCTCCTCCAGCCGCCGCGCGACCGCCTCGCCGCGTACGACGTACCGGGGGTGGCCGGCCACGCCGCCGGTGCCCTCGGCGGGGTCCGGCCCGTGCAGCAGTACCGCGGCTTCGGTCCGGGCACAGCAGCCGGCCGCGTACGGGGTCCGGGCCAGTGCGTCCGCGACCACCTCCGCGGCGTCCTGGTCCAAGAACGCGGTGTGCCGGTCCGGGATCCTCGCGTCGGCCATCTCCGCTCCTCTGCGCGTCCGTACCGGTCCGGGGACCCGTGCGGACGCCTCGTTCTCACCGCACTTCGGGCCGCCCCCTCGCGTACACCGCTCCGGCCGGCTGTCGCCGGCCGCCGGCGGCGGCCCGTTGTCGAGGCTAGTCCCGCGGCCGGGCGCCGGCGTCCTCCTCAGGGACCGGGTGGTCCCGGCCGCCGGGGGACCAAAGTCCCGGCCGCGCCGCCCCCGACGGCCCGTCGGAGCGCCTCAACGGCCGCCGGGGCGGGGGCGGTTCGCCAGCCGGCGCAGGGTCCGGCCGCAATGCCGGGCGTACGCGCGCTGCAGAACGGGGACCAGGGGGCCCGCGAGGCGGGTCCAGAACCGGTCCGGCCGGCTGAAGGCGGTGACGGTGAACCACACCGAGCCGTCCGCCCGCAGGGTGACCGTGAACGCCTCCTCGCCGCGCTCGGGGTGCCCGTCGCGGGTGCCGTACGCGAAGCCGACGCGGTCCTCCTCGGCCACGCTCCACACCACCCGGCACGGTGCCCGCAGCCGCAGCGGGCCGATGCCCAGCGAGACCTCGACGGCCCCCCCGGGGCGGCCCGCGGCGCGTCGGCCCGGATGCCGACGCCCGCCGCGCGGTGCATCCGGAAGGTGGTGACCGCCTCACCGGCCGCCGCCAGCACGGCGCGGCCGTGGCCGATCGGCATCTCCTGGTGGAGATGGTGATAGCCGGGCGGCAGCGGGGTGTGCCGAGTGCCGCCCACTTCGGGGTAGTTGACGTCGGTCATGCGGTGCGCTCCTTCGGGGCGGGGACGGCCGGTGCCGGGAGGCCGCGGGCCGGACCGCGGGCGCTCGGGGACGGGCTCGCCCCGGCCCGCAGTCGTTGCTGGGCGACCACGGCGCACAGGGCGAACCCGAGGGCGTTGCCGAGGCCGTGGGTGGCGGCCGTCCAGCCGAGCGAGAGGTGCGGCAGCCCCGTCGCCTCGCCGACCGCCCAGCTCAGGGCGAGCAGCATGGTCGCGACGAGGACGACCGCGGAGCAGCCGAGCAGCGCGCGGGTCGTCCGGTCCCGCCCGCGCGGCCGCAGCTCGCGCCAGGTCAGCAGCGCCACCAGCCACATGCCGCCGGTCAGTACGAGCGCGCCGGCCAGCTCGGCCCAGTCGTTGACGAAGTATCCGGCGAGCACCAGCAGGGTGCCCGCCGGCACGCTGTACGCCGCGGTCCGGCCCGCCCGGCCGGTGCCCGCACCGCGGCAGACCAGCCCTGCGACCAGCGCCGCGGCGAATCCGGCGAAGTGGAAGTGCGCCACGGTCAGTGCCAGGGTGTCGAGGTCGAAACCGAGCAGCCGGTGCCCCGCGCGCTCGGCGACCAGCGCGATCCCGGCGACGGCCGGAGTGGCCAGCGCGGTCAGCACCGCGATCTCGGACGGCGCGAGCGAGCGGGTGCGGGCGAGCCGCCGCGGGGCCTGCGCGGCGAGTACCAGGGTGGCCGCCGTGTACCCGGCCGCGCAGAGGACGGCGACCGGACCGCGCGGCAGCCAGAGCGCGGCCGAGCCCGCGAGGGCGGCGAGCGGCCAGCGCCGGCGGATACGGGTGAGCCGCCGCCCGCCGATGAGCGAGAGGCCCATCGGGATCACGACGAACATGCCGAGCATGACGAGGAGCGTGACCAGGACGTGCGCTGCTGCGGACACCGTGTCCCCTTCCGTGACCGGGTGTCCGACACGGTACGCGGAGAATTGAACGCGTTCAAGAATGCCCGTCCGGCGGCCACGCGGAAGGGCGCGGCGGCGGCTGGGGCGGTGCCGCGTCAGCAGGTGGCCCCGCCACCCGAGGCGCGGATGCGGGGCTCGGCCGGCGGGCCGCGCGGCGGGCGAGGGCGCCCCCGTCGCACGGCCTGGCGGCCCGTTTCACCCCAGCCGTACCACTGCCCGCTGGGTGACCCCTCCTGTCCCGCGGAGGTCGCCGAAGGTGAGGGTGAGGGAGGAACCGGTGGTGGCGGCGGTGAGTGTCGCGGGCCGGGACAGTACGGCCGCGACCGGCCGGGCCCAGGTCAGCGTCAGCGCGGTCCGGGCCCGCATCGGGTCGCTGACCCCGATGACGGCGGTGCCGTCGGACCTCTCGTGCACCGTCACGCTCGCGGGCGCGTCGGCGGTGAGCGGCCCCGCCGTCCCGCCGAACCAGAAGTTCACCCCGGTGAACCCGAGCGAGGGAACCGAAACCCCCTGGATGTCATCGGTGTTGACCAGGATCCGCAGCCAGCCCTCGTCCGCCGCCCGCTGCGCGGTACGGGCCGCGCTCGCGCCGGGCAGCAGGACATAGGCGTAACCGGCACCGGCCGGATCGGTGCCGTGGTCGGTGAGCAGGGTCAGATAGCGGCGTTCGACCGGGGTGGGGGAGCCGCCCGCGTTGATGTCCCGCCAGGCGCCGGTGCGCGCTTCGCGCAGCGCCTTGAGCGTCGTCCCGCCCGGGAACACATAGCCCGCGTGCCCGGCGAGATGCGCCCAGCGGGCGCCGGGCAGCGTCGCCGACCAGGGGTAGGCGGTGGGCTGCGGACGGTCGTCGACGGTGAGGGGCGCGCCACCTGCGGCGCCCAGGTTGCGGTTGTCGACGATCGTTTCGATCGATTGGCCGTCCTTGGCGGTGATGCCCGCGCCCAGGCAGACCACCGCGTCGTCGAGGAAGAACCAGGACTTCTTCGCGAGCAGAGTGCTGGCAAGCCCCTTGAGGTACTGGCCCGCGGTGGCGTAGCCGTCGGCCTCGCTGCCGCCGACCCAGGACACGTCCGGCCGGGCCGCGCCCCACGCACCGCCCTGGCCGTCGGCGAGCTTCTTGCGCGAGGCGGTGGTGCCGGGCAGCCGGGTCGGGTCCACGGTGGGCCAGAAGGAGTCGCTGTACTGGCCGTTGGCGAAGGTGTCGCCCCACCACGAGAGCATCCCCGAGCCGGTGTGCCAGCCGCGGACGTTCTCGCCGTTGCCGTTCTCGTAGTACGTGATGCGCCGGGACGCCATGGAGAGGGCGGCGGCCCAGCCGGGGCGCCGGTGCACCACCCGGTCCATACCGGGGAACTGCCGGTGGCCGGACGGCTCCGGGACGGGGGTCACCGAGGTGTCGTCCAGGACGTTCTTGAGCCGGGCCAGCGCGCCGACCGACAGGCTCGGATCGCTCAGTACGGGGGAGTAGTAGTCACGTTGGCACCACCCCTTGGCCAGCCCGCGCCAGCGGTCCCGCTCCGCCGCGCTCGCGCCCTCGCCGAGCAGCAGTATCGAGGCGATGACCGGGTGGCCCCGGAGGTGGTCGTTGGCCTCGGTCCCGGCGGGGTCGCCCGCGGCGACCCCGCGGCTGATCGCCCGGCCCGAAACGCCGTCCATCATCAGGCCGTTGAAGAGGAACGGCGCGTAGGAGTGCTCGACCGAGTCCAGGAACTGCTGGCGCTTCGGGTCGACGACCGCCCAGGGGGAGCCGCTGAGCAGCGCGAAGAGCCTGCTGAGGCCGTCGATCAGCACGGCGCCGTAGGAGCCGGTGTAGGGCACGTAGGTGTGCTGGACGATGGAGCCGTCGGCGTAGATGCCGTCGCCCGAGGTGACGTACGGGAAGACGGGGGTCAGGGCGTCCCGGGCCAGCGCGATCTTGCCGGCGTCCGCGCCCACGACCCCGCGCAGCGCCAGGACGCGGCAGAGGTCGACGCGGTTGGCGCCGGTGCTGGTACCGGTGTACGAGCCCACCGCGGAGTCCGGGACGAAGTGGTCGACCGCCGCGAGATAGCGGGTGATCCGGTCCGCGGCCAGCTGGTCGTACAGGAGGACGCAGCTGTCCAGGAGGGCCTGCGGGGCGCCGATCTGCCAGTTGTACCAGTTGCCGTAGCGGGTGGTCCGCTCGTTGTAGACCTGCTCGTAGAGGTGGTCGAGGCCGGTCCGCAGGGCCGTGGCGAGGGCCTGGTCGCCGGTGAGCCCGGTGCCGGGCTGCGCGTACGCCTGGGCCATCGTCCGCAGCCGGACGTAACTGGTCTGCAGCCGCTCCGAGTAGCCGAACGACTCGGGGTCCGTGTTCGGATCGGGGTCGGCGTACACCGCGTCCGGCCACAGCGACCCGTCGGCCGGTGCCATGCTCGCGAGCAGTCTCCCGGCGTCGGCGCCGAGGGTGGCGAGGCGGTCCTTGAACGGCTGGGCGGTGGGGCTGAATCCGGTGCCGAGGGTCAGCTCGCGCCAAGTGGTGCGCAGCGCGGCGAAGTCGGCGGCGGACGCGGCGGGCCGGGCCGGGCCGGTGCCGGTTCCCGTGCGGGCGGCGGCAGCGGCGGTGGCGGCGGGCAGCCCGGCGGCGAGGGAGACACCGCCTGCCGTGATGAGCAGGGAACGACGGGTCCATGGGTGCGTCATGGGGGCTCCGTGGCCGGGAGGCGGAAGACGGCGGAACGCCGCAGAGGGAGGGGGAGAGCGTCGGCGGTGCGGTGTGCCCGTATGAAACACGAGGGCCGTCAAACGCTCAAGAGGTTCACATCAAACGATCGAAACGATCGCTCGATCTCTTCGCTCACGGGTGCGGCGCGCCCGGCCCCCGCCACCGACGGCCCGCTTCCCCGCACCGGTCCGGCTCCGCCGTCCGGCCCTGCGACCACCGCGCCCCTCCGGCCACCGCCGCTCGCCCCTCGTCCGCCGTTCCGCCGCCTACCGGTCCGCCTCCCCGTGCCGCCCCGCCCCCGCCGCGAACCGGGCGGCGCCCGTCAGCGACTCCGCCAGTACGGCCTGCCCGTGGCGGAGTTCGGCCGCCATCGCGGCCTCCTCGGAGCACCCCTCCTGGTCCAGCAGGGCGGCGCGGTCGCTGCGCAGGCACGCCTGCGGGAGCCGAGCGAGCTCCGCCGCCAGCCGCTCCGCCGCCGCGCGCGCCGTACCGGCCGGCACCAGACGGTGGACCAGCCCGATGTCCAGCGCCTCGGCGGCCGGCACCGGACGCCCCGTCAGCACCAGGTCCCTCGCCCGGCTCGCCCCGATCAGCCGGGGCAGCCGCACCGTACCGCCGTCGATCAGCGGCACTCCCCAGCGGCGGCAGAACACCCCGAAGACCGCGTCCTCCTCCGCCACCCGCAGATCGCACCAGAGCGCCAGCTCCAGCCCACCGGCGACCGCGTACCCGGCGACCGCCGCGATCACCGGCTTGGACAGCCGCATCCGGGTCGGCCCCATCGGACCGTCACCGTCCGGCGCGACGCGGTTGCCGCGCTCGGTGCCGATCGCCTTGAGATCCGCACCGGCGCAGAACGTCCCGCCCTCGCCCCACAGCACCGCGACGCGCGCACCGTCATCGGCCTCGAACTCCCGGAAAGCATCGGCCAGTTCCGTGGCCGTCGGGCCGTCCACGGCGTTCCGGGCCGCCGGCCGGGACAGCGCCACCGTCGTCACCGGCCCGGCGCGTTCCACCCGTACGGTCATCGGCCCGCACCCGCCCCGCGCGCACCCATGCCATGTCCCCGCGCGGCACCCGCGCCGTTCACGCCACGCCTCATTCCGCGCCCCCGGCAGGGGACTTGAGCCGGGCGCGCTCCAGGATCGACGCCAGATCGGCACCGGCCGGCAGGGTGCCGAAGGCGTTGCCCCACTCCCCGCCGAGCCGCGAGGCGCAGAACGCGTCGGCGACCGCGGGATGACTGTGGCGCACCAGCAGCGACCCCTGGAGCACCAGCGCCATCCGCTCCGCCAGCGAACGCGCCATCAGCTGCGCCCGCTCCGGATCGGCCGCCCCGGCCAGCATCGTGCGCACCCCGGCCACCGCCGCGTCCAGCCGCCGGTCGGCGCCCGCGGCGGCGTCCACCTCCGCGAAGAACGCGTCCAGCGAGGCCGGTTCCTTGGTGAGCGCCCGCAGTACGTCGAGGGCGGCGACGTTCCCCGAGCCCTCCCAGATCGACATCAGCGGCGCCTCCCGGTACAGCCGCGGCATACCGGACTCCTCGACATAGCCGTTGCCGCCCAGGCACTCCAGCGCCTCGGCCGCGTGCGTACTGCCCCGCTTGCACACCCAGTACTTGCCGGCCGCCAGCGCCAGCCTGCGCAGCGCCGCCTCCGCCGCGTCCCCGGCGTGCGACCGGTCCACCGCCGCCGCCAGCCGCATCGCCAGCACCGTCGCCGCCTCGGACTCGACCGCGAGGTCGGCGAGTACCGAGCGCATCAGCGGCTGCTGGTCCAGCTCCCGCCCGAACGCCCGCCGGTGCGCGGTGTGGTGCAGCGCCTGCCGCAGCCCGGCCCGCATCCCGGCGGCGGAGCCGAGCACACAGTCCAGGCGGGTCATGTTCACCATCTCGACGATGGTCCGCACCCCGCGGCCCGGCTCGCCGACCGGCCAGGCCACCGCCTCGTCGTACTCGATCTCGGCGGACGCGTTCGAGCGGTTGCCCAGCTTGTCCTTGAGCCGCATCAGCCGCATGCCGTTGCGGGTGCCGTCGGGCAGCACCCGGGGCAGCAGGAAGCAGCTCAGCCCCTCCTCGGTCCGCGCCAGCGCCAGGAACAGATCGCTCATCGGCGCCGAGGTGAACCACTTGTGGCCGGTGATCCGGTACGTGCCGTCACCGGCCGGTACCGCGCGCGAGGTGTTCGTGCGGACGTCGGAGCCGCCCTGCTTCTCCGTCATCGACATGCCCGCGATCAGCCCCGCCTTGCCCAGCGGCGCGCGCAGCCCGAAGTCGTAGCTGCGGGCGGTGAGCAGCGGCTCGTACCGGGCGGCGAGATCCGGCGCGGCCCGCAGCGCGGGGACGGCGGCGTACGTCATCGAGACCGGGCAGCCGTGCCCCGCCTCGGCCTGCGACCAGACGTAGAACTTCGCGGCGCGGACGAGATGGGCGCCGGGGCGGTCGTCGGCCCAGGGCGCGGCGTGCAGCCCGTGCTCCACCGCGACGGTCATCAGCTGGTGCCAGGCCGGATGGAACTCGACCTCGTCCACCCGGTGCCCGAACCGGTCGTGGGTGCGCAGCCGGGGCGGCTGCTCCTCCGCCCACCGGGCCTGCTCCTGCACCGGCTCGGAACCGGCCAGCGCCCCCAGCTCGGCCACCTCCCGCACGCCCCAGCCGGCGCCCTCGCGCTGCAGCGCCTCCAGCAGGGCCGGTTCGTCCGCCGTACTGAACCCGGTCAGCGGCGGTGCCTGATTCACGACTTCATGGGTGACGGTCATGGCACCGACGTTACAGATTACGAACAGCTGTGGGAAGACTGTAAGAGCCGGGGAGGCCGGGCGCGGCTAGGATTTCTGCACACATGAACGACGACACCGCAACCGACACCGCAACCGAGACCGAAGCCGGCGCCGGCCGCGACGCAGGGGCGGGCGCCCTCGCGCTGCGGCCGCTCACCGCCCGCTCCATCGTGCTGAGCACCCTCCTCGGCCACCATCCGCCCCGGCTGCCCGCCCGCGCCCTGGTCCGGGTCGGGGAGCTCTTCGGCATCGCCGAGGGCACGGTCCGCGTCGCGCTCTCCCGGATGGTGGCCGCGGGCGACCTGCTCCAGCGCGACGGCTCGTACGGACTCACCGCCCGGCTGCTGGCGCGCCAGACCCGGCAGGACGCGAGCCGGTCGCCCCGGACCCGGCCCTGGGGCGGCGGCCGGGGCGAGGAGTGGGAGATCGCCGTGGTCGCCACCGCCGAACGCCGGCCCGCGGCCGAGCGCACCGCACTCCGCCAGGCGATGGCCGACCTGCGGCTGGCCGAACTCCGCGAGGGCAGCTGGCTGCGCCCCGCCAACCTCGACCGGCCCCGCCCGCCCGTCGCCACCGAGCAGTGCACCTGGTTCACCGGCACCCCGGACGGCGACCCGGCCGCACTGGTCCGGCGGCTGTGGGACCTCGACGGCTGGGCGGAGCGGGCGCGCGCTCTGCTGGCCGCGCTGGACCGCGCCGGCACCCCCGCCGACCGCTTCACGGTCGCGGCGGCGGTGCTCCGCCACCTTCTCGCCGATCCCCTGCTCCCCGGCGGACTGCTGCCACCGGACTGGCCGGGCGACGCCCTCCGGCTCCGCTACGCCGCGTTCGAGACCGAACTGCGGGAGCTGCTGCGGCAGTTCGTCGAACCGGGCCCGACTCGCTGACACCCTGTACGCGCGTCCCTCGCCGACGCACCGCACGTACTCACCGGCCCCGGCGGGCGGTGCGCGACGCCCCGCACTCCGGCCGCTTGCCCGGCGCACCCCGCCCGACGCCGGCCCCGCCCCCGCTCACCCCGCGTCGAGCGGGGCCCTGCGGCGGCGGATCTCGTACGCGGTCAGCACCACGGCCACCGTCAGCAGGCCCAGCCAGAACTGCGGGCGGCTGCCGGGCAGAAAGGCCATCGCGCCGGTCACCGTGCCCATCAGTGCGATGGTCACCCAGCTCAGCCACGGGAAGAGCCACATCTTCAGGGTCAGCCGCTCGGGCGCCGTGCGCTCCAGCTTCCGCCGCATCCGCACCTGGGCGACGGCGATCGCCAGATAGACGAACAGGGCGATGGCGCCATAGGAGTTGATGAGGAACTCGAAGACGACATCGGGGGAGGCCCAGGCCGCGATGACCGACAGATAGCCGGCCGAGGTCCCGGCGAGCAGCGCCCGGCGGGGCACCCCGCCGCGGCTGACCCGGGTGAAACCGCGCGGCGCGTCCCCGTTGCGGGTGAGCGCGAAGAGCATCCGGGAGGACGTGTAGAGCGCCGAGTTCAGGCAGGACAGCACGGCGATCAGCACGATGGCGTTCATCACCGTGCCGGCCGCCGGTACCGCCAGCCGGTCCAGCACCGCCGCGTACGGACTGACCTCGATCGCCTTCGACGTCCACGGCACCACGGCGACCACCAGAAAGACCGACAGCACGTAGAAGGCCACCACCCGCAGCACGATCGAGCGGATCGCCCCCGCCACCGCCCGCTCCGGTTCGGCCGATTCGGCGGCCGCGACGGTCACGATCTCCGCACCGGTGAAGAACCCCGTGCAGGGCACCACGGCCGCCAGGACCGCGCCGACGCCCTGCGGGGCGAACCCGCCGTGCGCTGTCAGCTGGTCCAGCCCGCCCCGGGCGTCCGGCCACAGGCCCAGTACATACAGCGTGCCGAGGAAGAGGAAGACGACGATCGCCACGACCTTGACCGACGAGAACCAGAACTCGAACTCACCGAAGGAACGGGCCGAGACCATGTTGGTCGCCGTCAGCAGCGCCAGCAGGACCAGGCTGACCGCCCACAACGGGGCCCCGGGCAGCCACAGCTGGACGATCCGGCCGCCCGCCACCGCCTCCACGGCCACCACGATCACGAAGAAGTACCAGTACAGCCAGCCGACCGTGAACCCCGCCCGGGGCCCGAGCGCCTCGCGGACATGGGCGTAGAAGGAGCCGAGCGCCGGGCGGGCGACGGTCATCTCGGCCAGCATCCGCATGATCAGCACGGTGAGCGTGCCGGCCGCCAGGAACGACAGCACGGCGGCCGGCCCGGTGGCCCGTACGACCACCCCGCTGCCGACGAACAGACCGGCCCCGATGACCCCGCCCAGCGCGATCAGCCGCATATGGCGCGGCTTGAGCCCCTGCTGGAGACCGCCGGACTCCGCGGCCGCTCCGGACGGTGCCGCGGAGCCCTGGGTGCTGTGCTGCGACGTTCCGGTACTCATGGGGGCCGACGCTAACGGGCCAATCGTGCGGCGCCGTTGCCGCAGTGTTGCACCGGTGTGGCGGCCCGGCGCGGGACCGCCGCCCGGTCACAGCGGCAGTACGCACACCGGCATCGGGGTCGTGAAGGGCGCGCCCGCGCGCCGCAGCGCCCCCGTCCGGGCGTCCACCGAGAACACCGTCACCGACGCCGACTTCTGGTTCGCCGCGAACAGCAGCCGCCCGTCCGGCGAGAACGCGAGCTGCCGGGGGAAGTCCCCGCCGACCGGCACGGTGTCCAGCAGCCGCAGCCGCGCCCCGCCCGCCGCCACGGCATAGCGGGTGAGGCTGTTGTCGCCGCGATTGGCGAGATACGCGAAGCGGCCGTCCCCGGTGACCAGTATCTGCGCCGGGTAACTGGTGCCCGCGCCGGTGCCGGTGGACTGCGGTGCGCCGGGCGTGAGCCGTCCGCTGCGCGGGTCGTAGCCGCAGACCACCACGGTGTTGTCCACCTCGTTCGCCAGATAGGCGAAGACGCCCGAGGGGTGGAACGTCAGATGCCGGGGGCCCGCGCCGGGCCGCAGCGCCGCGTATGACACCTGGGTCAGTTTCCCGGCGGAGGTGTCCAGCCGGTAGGTGTAGACGGTGTCGTTGCCGAGGTCGACGGCGAGTACATGGCGGCCGTCCGGGCTGGTGGCGATCTGGTGCGCGTGCGGGCCGTCCTGGCCGGGGCCGGGCGGCGGGGCGGTGTGCGCGACCAGATCGGTACGCGCCCCCAGCGCACCGCTGTCCGGGTCGATCGGGTGCACGGCCACACTGCCGGAGAGGTAGTTGGCGCTGAGCAGCCAGCGGCCGCCGGGGTGCACCGACAGATGGCAGGGCCCGGCGCCGCCGGTCGGCCGGCTGCCCAGCACCCTGGGCGCGCGGCCCGGCCGCAGCGCGATGGCCGTCACCCCGCCCCGCTGCCGCTCGTCGACCGCGTAGAGGGTGCGGCCGTCCGGGGCGAGCGCGAGATAGGAGGGGTCGGCGACGCCCCGCACGACGCCGGTGGCGGTGATCCGGCCGGTCCCGGTGTCGTATCTGCCCAGGCCGATGCCGGTGCCGCCGCCCGGCACGGAGGTGTACGTCCCCAGGAAGAGCGGCCGGCCGGGGCGGTGCCGGGCCTGCGCGGGGGCCGCGTCCCCGACCGTGACCACCGCCGCACCGGCCGTCGCGGCCAGCCCCGCCGCGACCGTCCCGACGAACCGCCGCCGGGCGATCCCGGTTTCGGCCCCTGGCTCTCCGCCCCTGCCGGTCCTTGTCCGTACCGCGCTCATGTCACCCCTCGGCGTCCGGCGATCTCGGCTGTGGCAGTCAGGGTGGCGTGCGCCGGTACGCGACGGCAAGAGGGGCGGGCGACGACGCGTGGTGCGCGGGGGAACTGGGGCGAGGGCCCGGCCGGTTGGGCTCCCGCACCGCCGCCACCGTCCCGTGCGGTGTCCGGACCGGCGTCCGCCGATGGCCGTCCGGCCCGGCATACCCGTACATCCCGATGATGAGCCTCGGCCCTCCCGTAGCACTGGAGTTGTACGCCATAACCCCCACGCCGACGGATTCGCCGCGGGGTCGGCGGCCCATAGTTTCTTGATCAAGACACGGGGATGACCGAGAGGCCATGGAGAGATGTACGACAAGGCATTCGCGCCCGAGTACCAGGGTGAGCTGGGGGCGGCCCTGGGGGTGAACTCCTCGTACGAGGAGGTGCTGACCATCGCGAGCCGTGCGCGGTCGGAAGCCGGTACGGCGCTGGAGCGGGCGCGCGCCGCGCTCGCGGTCGCCGAGGCCAACCGGCGGCTGGGCCGGGTGGCGGACGCCGGCGCCGCCTGGCGCGAGAGCTACCGCAGCGCACGCACCGCGGGTGACGCCGGCGCGATGTCCTGGGCCCTGTGGAGCGGCGGCACCCTGGCCCGCCAGTGCGGAACGCTGCCGCTCGCCCGCCGGCTGCTCACCCGGGCCGTCGCACTGGCCGACGGGAGCGGCGACCGCCTCGCTCACGGCTACGCTCTCGCCGGTCTCGCCGAGACCGGCCGCATACAGGGCGACTACCCCGCGGTCGCCGCACTCCACGAGCAACTGCTCGAACAGGGCCGGGCCCACGGCGAGGCCCGCCACATGGTGTGGGCGATGTCCGGTATCGCCCAGATGCACCGCAACACCGGCGACCACGCCAAGGCGCTGGAGCTGTTCGAGGAGTCCGCCCGAATAGCCACCGAGGCCGACGACGCCCGGGGCCGCGCCTGGTCGCTGCGCGGTATAGCCGACGTCCTGTCCGTCCAGGGGGAACCGGACCGGGCGCTGGCGCTGCTGTCCGAGGCGGAAGCCGTCTGCCGCGAGATGGACCTGGCGAGCGCGCTCGCCTACAACCACAAGATGCGCGGGAACGTCCTCTACCGGGCCGGACGTTACGAGGCGGCCCGGGACATGTACACCGTCGCGCTCCGGGAGTTCCGCGAGATGCACGAACCGCGCGGTGTGGCCCTGTCCCGCCTGGGCCTGGCCAAGTCCCGCGCCCGGCTGGGCCGCGACCGCGACGAAACACTCGCCGAACTCGCCGAGCTGGAGCGCGACTTCGGCCGCATCGGACTGCGCCACGCCCACGACATGGTCATCGCCTTCCGCACCGAGGTGACAGGGGCGCCGACGGCAGAGACTCCCGTACCGAGCTGCGCCACCACCACACCCCGGTCGCCCGCAACTCCCGCCAGATAGCGAAGCGGTACCGCAAGACCCGGCCCGCACCCGCGCGGGCGGCGGATCGGGGAACGGATCGTGGCGCGGCGGCCGCAGTGACAGCCCTTTGACGGAAAGACCAAACGCGAAGAAGGTTTCCATGCCGCCGTGAAGGGTCCTGAGATCCTGGTGTGAGTAACAGAAAGACCCGTTGGTCCACGCCAACGGGTCCTCCCATTTCCGCTACCTGATATCTCCGTATGCCGGGTCGCAGGGCTCACCTCACACATTCAGGCAGCCAGTCCGGCCTTCTTCGCCATGTCCGTCAGGTCCGGCCTGCTTCGCTGGTGAAGGATGAAAAGAACTCGAAGAACTTCCCGGCTCATGGGGTGTACCTCCGCCATCTGAGGAGCGACCGCGAAGGCCGCTTTGAGTGCTTCCTCGGCTCCGGCGTAGTCCTTGAGTGCCATGCGGGCACGCGCTGTGTCGATATAGAGCCGGCCCAGTCTCGAAGGGCGGAGCCCGGACGGGTGAGTCTTGATCAGGGGCTGAGCCATTCGGGAAGCCTTATCAGGTTTGTCCAGCTCCACGAGCGCGGCGAGATCGTACAGGGCGGTGTTCCCCGATCCGAACGTAAGGTTGTGGGCGAGGACGTCCCCACGGGGAATCCGTCCGGCGAGCGCATTCGCCTTTTGTGAATGCGCTTCCGTGGCCGCCTTGTCCTTGTACCTGGAAGCAAGCACCACTCCACGAAGATGGAGTGAACCCAGTGCGACGACGGAGATCATCTCGTCAGCCATCACGCGTTCGAACTGAACGATGGCCCGGTCGATAATTGCCAACCCATCGTCATATTGACCTGCGGATTGGTACGTTCCGGCCTCGTTCCAGGCGGTAGCCGCCTCTGCCACCGGATTCCATGTCTGTCGGGCAGCCCATTGCTGGCGGGACACGATCATTTCTGCCAGGTCTGGCTGAACCAGCCGATGAGCGACGGCGTAGGCGCATCCGTATACGTCAGCCACATCGCCCCAAGCGACGGCATCGCCGCCGGCTGTCATGGCTGTGGCGGTCACCCGTCCCAGAAGCTCGGGAAGCATCCTGAGCAGTTCGAGGTAATTTGTGTTGGACCTCAGTTCGGCAGCCTTGCGGAGGTCTTCTCGCAATTCGTCGAGCGGTGGCACATCTTCCTTGGGGAGGGTGTGACGCCGGACAGCGTTTCGCACGTCCTCAAGAAGGTCACTCTGCTCGGACGGGCCCAGGAAGGGCTGCCCGTAGATCCTCGCAGTACTGACGCGAAGGGCCTTGGCGATGGACGCCACGTTGGGTGGCGTGGCCGCCCTCTCGCCACTCTCGATCTTGCGGAGGAGAGAGACGGAGATGCCCGCAGCGCGGGCCACCTTTGTCTGCCCGAGTCCCCTCGCCTTACGGAGTACCTGAATGTTCTCACCTGCGGCGGGCGTGCGCGTGCTGTCCATATGGTCACTCTGCCCGGCGGATATGTGGGCGCCAACAAGTTCCTTCCCTCGAACAGTAGTTGTGGCACTTATGTGTCAACTGATCTTGGCCCTCTCCGGTTCACTCCATGTATTGGCATCGCAACCGAGGAGTGAGGACAATGGCTGCCCCGCTGATCCGGACGCCTCATCAGGTCACAAGTGACATACGTCTACGCCTGGACGATGCTCTGCGCCGAGCCGGGTTCGACGCCGAACCGTCGGTGGTGACGGTCGGCGAAGTGGAGGGCGTCAAGATCAACCGAGTGCGTATTCCGGCGCTGTCGCTCTCGCAGGCCCGGTGGCTTGCCGGGAAGCTGGGCGGCCAGGTGAGTGGAACGGCGCAGCCGACAGCGAGCGTGGTGCGGAAAGAACTGGACGGGGCCCTGCGCGCAGCCGGTGTCATCGCGCAGCCGTCGGAAGTCGTGGTGACCACTCTGCTCACCCGCAGGGAAAACAAGCTCATCCCTCCGTCACTGTCGATCGGACAGGTCATGCGGCTCGCGATGATCCTGGAGGGCTGCCTTGGCGGCGGTACTGACGAGGTGAGCTGCTGATCGCGAAATCCCGGCCCTGGCGAGGCTGCCGGAGCCGCTTCATTCGCCCGAAGCCGGAGTGCGTGAGACCGGCGGTGCGGTGAGGCGTACCGGAGGGAGCAGTTCGCGTACGTACTCGCGATGCCAGCAGGCCCCGGTTTCGCGCAGTTCTCGCCAGGTGGTGAAGCGGTACCGGAACACGCGGGCGCGGACGTACCGCGGCGGACGGTCCGGGAACGGGTTGTGCCGCAGCAGTCCGAGCGTGTCGCGGTCGTTCAGCAGCAGCCGCAGGAGGAAGCCCTCGAACCACGGCAGGCCGTAGGCCGGGGAGAGGGCCACGAACCAGAGCAGCCAGTCGAGCCTCAAATGGAAGGGCGCGAACTGGCGCGGCCAGCGCCGGGGGTCGTCGGGCTTGCCATGGAAGCCGTACTCCTGCCACCCCGCGTCGGCCGGAACCTCCCGGTCGGCGCGTTCGAGCACCGGGCGCCCCTGGCCGCTGCGCCGCCGGTACCAATCCACGTGGTGCCGGTCCAGCGGCTCGCCGTGGAGCTCGTGCGCCGGCCGGACGGTGCCGGGCCCGGTCGCGGCGTCCGTGGTGCCCTCGATGACGATCTCCCGGCGCACGCGGGTGATGCTGCCGAAGGCGCCGTAGGAATTGACCAGATGCAGCGGCTCGTAGGACGTGTTCATCCGTTGCTGCCGGGTGAGCAGATTGCGCGCCGGCCGGTAGCTGAGCGCGGCGACGAGGGCGGTGACGGCGATGACGAGGACCGTGAACCAGACGGGAGGCGAAGCCGGGGCCTGTGGTCCGGCCGTCCACAAGGGGCCGACCGCCGACAGCGCCAGCGCGATGGTCAGCCAGTTCAGCCAGGCGAAGTTGCCGGAGAACACCAGCCACAACTGGGTGGCGGCCATCGCCAGGGCGGCCCAGCCGGCCACCGGCTGCGGGGTGAACAGCAGGACGGGCAGGCCGAGTTGCGCCACATGGTTGGCGGCCACCTCGGCCCGGTGCAGCGGTCTGGGCAGATGGTGGAAGAACCAGCTCAGCGGGCCCGGCATCGGCTGGGTCTCGTGGTGGTAGTAGAGGCAGGTCAGATCCCGCCAGCAGCGGTCGCCGCGCATTTTGATCAGCCCGGCCCCGAACTCCACCCGGAAGAGCAGCCAGCGCAGCAGCCACATGACCAGCACCGGGGGCGCGATCGTGGCATTGCCGAGAAAGACGGCGAGAAAGCCCGCCTCCAGCAGCAGCGACTCCCAGCCGAAGCCGTACCAGGTCTGCCCGACGTTGACGACGGACAGATACATCACCCACAGTGCCGCCCACATCACCATCGACGCCCACAGCGGTACGGCATCGGCGGCGCCCGCCGCGACGGCCGCCGCCAGCAGCGCCCCGCACCATGTCCAGGCCGCGAAGAAGCGGTCGGAGTAGCGCAGCTGGAAGACCGAGGGGGCGGCACGGAACGGCACCCGCGCCACGAACTCGGGCACCGGGAGCATCCCGCGCGCCCCGATCAGCGCCCGGAACTGCCGCGCCGCCGCGACGAACGCGGTCAGGTAGAGCACGGCCAGCATCCGCTGGAAGATCAGCCGGCCGAGCCCGTAGTCGGTATCCGTGAACCAGTCCACCCGCCCATGGGTAGCACCGCGGCCATGGGCCCGGGTGACAGGCGCGCGCGGCGGGGACCCGGGCGGGCGGATCGGCGGGGTGGGCGGGCGCCCGCAGTGGGACCGGGCGGCGGCCGTGCCCCGGTGCCGGCGGCCCCGGCGGGCGGGCGGCGCGGTCATCCGGCTGCCGGACGACCATTAAGAGTGCGTAGCGGAAGATGACCGGCCGCCGGGCGGGTGCGGAGCGGCCGGCGGCCGGTCATCGGTGCGCCCACCAGCGGCTCGGCGCGGCGGGGTGGATTTTCGGCCGTCCGGACGGATGCCCCTGTCGCCGGAAAAAATCGCGCGCTCCGGGTGTGAAGTCGTTAGTCTGGGGTACGACGGACGACCTTTACGGGAGACGCCAACACCATTGGCCCGTCGCGGGAACGCCACAATCCTTGGCCGACCTCCCGGTTCGTGAAGAAGGCGCCACCGCGTCGGACCAATACCTCGATGAAGGAGTACGTGGTGGCAGTGCACAAGGTTCAGTACAAGCAGCCCCGCTTGAAGCAGGTGGACCGGCCGGGCCGGATCAAGGAGGTCCGCAACCTGGAGGTCTGGGGCCGCTGCGTTCCGGTGCGTCTCGCCGGCTGTGACGACGATCCGGCCGAACCGTATATCTTCCGCGGCATCGACTGATCCCGCCGGCCGACCGGACCGCGCCGTTCGCCCGGCGCGGCCCGTCGGCGGAAGCGGCCGGGCGAGGGCAGCCGCCCCCGGCCGGCCGGACCGGCCCCGGGTGATCAGGGGCGGCGCCCCAGCAGGCAGAGCAGCCGGGTCTGGTCGTCGGCGTCCGCCGGCGGCTCGACCGGAGAAGCGAACAGGCCCGACCCGTCGAGTCCCGCCGCGTACGGCTCCACCTCGCGCAGCGCCGCGGTCGCCAGCCGACCGGGCAGTTTCTCCTCGGCGCCGATCGCCCGTGACAGGTCCCAGGCGTGCACCACCGCATCGGCCATCATCTGGGCGCAGTACGCGTCGGCCGGACTCGATCCGTAGGACAGCTGGACCGTGCGGTCCAACGCACCCGGCGCGGCGAACGCGGCCACGGCGGCCACCGCCGCCCGGTCCCAGACCGCGGCCGGATCGTCGCCCAGCCGGTCGCCGTCGAAATCCGAGCCCACGTCCGCGATCGTCGCGCCGTCCCGCACCAGACGGGGCACCCAGAGCTGCTCGGCGGTCAGATGGTTCACCAGATCGCGCACCGACCACTCCGTGCACGGTGTCGGGGCGTCCCACTGGTCGTCGCGGACGGCGTGGACCCGGGTGCCGAAGAGTTTCAGCGCCTCGCCGTGGGCGCGCAGGATGTCGTCGTGGCTCATGCTCCCCGAGGATAGGAGCGGGCCCGGAGCGCCGCGCCCCGACGCACGGCGGACCCCCGGATCACGCCTCGCGCGAGACCCCCGGGTACGCCGTCCGGCCGCTGCCGCCGTCCCGGCCCGCGCCGCCGGCCCGTACGGCGCAATGCGGGCAAAGGATTTCGCCGCGCGGGGTGCCGGGACCCGGGTGCCGGCCGGCCGCGGGGCGCGGACCGGCCGGCACCGTACGGACGGTCCGCGGTCAGCCGGCGTACAGCTGACGCCGCGGCACGATCTGCTGGGACTGGCTCGGGCTCGACCAGAACAGCTTCATATACGCCTCGCCGGTCTGCTGGGTGTAGTCGATCCGGATGTCGTGCCGGTGCCCGGCCGTCAGGGTGACGGTCCCCTTGTCGGTCTGCGGGCCGTGCGGGGTGGCGCTGTCGATCACCAGCCTGCCGTCGATCCAGAGCCGGACGGTGTCGTCCGAGACGGTCGTGAGGGTGTACGTCTCGCTGAAGCGCGGCTGGATGCTGCCGGTCCAGCGGGTGCTGAAGTGTTCGGCGGGGATCGACGGGTCGGGCGAGCCGTCGAAGCGGTAGGACTTGTTCACGGTCGGATCGACGGTGGTCACCGCGGGCGGGCCGGTGAACGTGTCGTTGGCCCAGCTCCGTGCCGTCAGCCCCCGCCCGGTGCCGGGTGGCGCCGCCGCCGGGGGCTTGATGGTGAGCCGGATGACGCTCGCGACGGGGCCGGTGGCCGCGCCGGACGGGGTGAGGTCGAAGCCGTCGCCGGCCGGTGTGACCGTCACCCGTTGGCCGCTGCCCAGTACCCGGGCCGAGGTGATCGTGAAGGCTTCCCTGGCCGTCAGGTGCAGCGGCCGGCCGGCCGCGGGCCAGGCGGTCACGGACGCGTACAGGTCGTTGCCGCGCCGGGCGACCGCGCCCCAGGAGGGGGTCGCGACCAGCCCGGTGTACCCGGCCCCGTACACCGCGTCGCCCTGGCCGTGCGCGCGCAGCCACCGGCCGGCCTCGCGCAGCCGGTCCACGGACGGCTGCGGCACGCGGCCGCGCTTGTCCGGTCCGACGTTCAGCAGGTAGTTGCCGCCGCGGCTCGCGACGTCCAGGAGGTTGCGGACGATGGTCGCCGGAGACTTCCAGTGGGTGTCGTAGCGGGCGAACCCCCAGTGGTCGTTGAGCGTCATGCAGCTCTCCCACAGCTGCCCGTCGACCGGCGCCGCGGGAATCTCCTGCTCCGGGGTGCCGAAGTCGCCGTCGACCACACCGCGTTTGCCGACGCGGTTGTTGACGATCAGCTCCGGGTTCAGACCGTGCAGATACGTCTGGAGTTCGGCGCCGTCCTTGCGGGACCAGGTGTTGACGGGATCGACCGCGTCCCATTCGCCGTCGAACCAGAGCAGGGCCGGGTCGTAGTTGTCCACCAGCTCCTTGAGCTGGGCGTACATCCGCTTCTTGTAGCGCGGGAAGGTCGCCGGGTCGGCGAAGTCCGGGTCGTGCCAGTCCCAGATCGAGTAGTAGAAGCCGAGTTTGATCCCGGCGGCGTCGGCGGCCCGCTTCAGCTCGGCGAGGATGTCGCGGTGCGGATCGAAGGCGGAGTGGTCACGCAGATTCCAGGAGTTCTGCTTCGTCGGCCACATCGCGTAGCCGTCGTGGTGCTTGGAGGTGATGACGATATAGCGCTGGCCGGCGTCCTTGGCGGCCCGGACGATCGCCTGGGCATCGAAATCGGCCGGGTTGAAGGTGGCGGCCTGCTTCTCGTAGGCATCGTTCGGGATCTTGCATTCGCGCTTGATCCACTCGGCGTCGCGGCAGACCGTGCCGTCGGGCCGGGTGTACTCGCCCTCCAGGTTCGAGTACGCGCCGAAGTGGATGAACATCCCGAAGCGGTCCTGCCGCCACCAGGATGTGCGGTCGGCGGTGAAGGGATCGTCGGTCGCGTGGTTGGTGCCCGGCCCCGTGGCGGGCCGCGGCGCGGGCTTCGCCGCGGCCGCGGGCCCGCCGGTGGTCAGCAGCAGGGCGCTGAGCAGTCCCAGCACTCCCAGCAGCTGGGGTGGTCTCGAGCGGCTGTGCCATCGCAGCATGCGCGTGCTCCTTCGGTCCGTCGGTCACGTCCGTGCCTCCCGTGCACCCCGCATGGTGCAGGCGCACCCGCCCGTACCGGAAGACCTCGGACGCGATAAACATCGGAGCACCTGCCGCGTATCTTCCGTAACGGAGGCCGAAGTTGGGGGAGTCGGGGGAGTTGAGGTGGTCAGACCTCGGATCTCAGGGGAGGGCGGGGCGGGTGGCCGAGAAGCGCGCCCGGCCGGGGCGCGGCGGGTGTCCGGTCCGTGCCGGTGCCGCCGCGGCGCTCTTCAAAGGGGGCCCGGATACCTGTTCAATGGGCGCGGCCGTACCCCAGGGGAGGCACCATGGACACCGTCCGACCACCCGCCATCCGCTCGGCCGGGCACGCGCGCGGCTATCCCGAATTCCTCGACCGCGCCGCGCGGATCGCCACCGGTCTGCGGGACCTGGGCGTCGGGCCGGGCGACCGGATCGCCCTCGTACTGCGCAACGAGCCCGCCCATCTGGAGATCACCGCCGCGGCCGCCCTCCTCGGCGCCGCGGCGGTGCCCGTCAACTGGCATTTCCGGCAAGACGAGTTACGCCATGTGCTCACCGACAGCGGCAGCACGGTCGTCTTCGCGCACACCGACCTGCTGGCCGCGGTGATGGCCGCACTCCCCGACGGCGTACGGGTCATCGAGGCGCCCGTCCCCGCCGGGGTCGCCGCCGCCTGCGGGATCGCCGCACCGCCCGCCACCGGGGCGCATCCCCTCCTGGACCGCTGGCTGGCCGGGTACCCGCCGCTGACCTCGGCGGCCGGTGAACGGCCGTCCACCGTCATCTACAGCTCCGGAACGACCGGACGCCCCAAGGGAGTTCTGCGCGCACCGGTCGCCTCCGAGCAACTGACCGAAACGGTGCGGTCGTTCCTGGAGCACTTCGCCATCGCCCCCGGCGGGCGGACGCTCATCCCCGCACCGCTCTACCACGCCGCGCCCAGCGGGCACGCCGCCCTCGCGCTCGCCGCCGGACTGGACATCACGCTGATGCCGCGCTTCGACGCCGAGGAGTTCCTGCGGCTGATCGAACGCCACCGCATCGAGCAGACCCAGGTCGTGCCCACGATGTTCGTCCGGCTGCTGCGGCTGCCCGGGGAGGTGCGCGAGCGCTACGACCTGTCCTCGCTCACCTCGGTCGTGCACGCCGCCGCGCCCTGTCCGCCGCATATCAAACAAGCCATGATCGACTGGCTGGGACCGATCGTCCGGGAGTACTACGGCGGCAGCGAGACCGGCGCGGTGACCTGGTGCGACAGCGCGGCCTGGCTCGCCCACCCGGGCACCGTCGGACGGGCCGAAGGGACCTGCGCGGTAGCGGTCCTCGGCCCCGGCGGGCGGGTCCTGCCGGCCGGGGAGACCGGCGAGGTCTACCTCCGGCCCGATGACAACTGGCCGCGGTTCACCTATCTCGGCAACCCCGCCGCACGCACCGCGATGGAGACACCGGGCCTGCCCGGATACGTCACCCTCGGCGATATCGGCCATCTCGACGCGGACGGCTACCTCTACCTCAGCGACCGCCGCAACGACATGGTGATCTCCGGCGGCGTCAACATCTATCCGGCGGAGATCGAGGGCGCGCTGCTCGCCCTCGACGGCGTACGGGACGCGGCGGTCTTCGGCATCCCCGACGAGGAGTACGGCGAGGTGCTCGCCGCACACATCCAGACCGAACCGGGCGTACACCTCGGCGCCGAGGAGGTACGCGCCCATGTCGCGGCGCGCCTCGCCGGACACAAGGTGCCCAGGGCCGTGGTCTTCGAGGAACGGCTGCCGCGCGACGAGTCCGGCAAGCTCTTCAAACGGCGGCTGCGGGACCCGTACTGGGCCGGCCGCGACCGCGCGATCTGAGCCACCCCGCCGCCGGACCGCACCACGGCCGGCGGCGGCCCGGCGCGCGCCGCGTCACCCGTACGCCCGCATCCGGAAGCCGACCGGCCCGGCGGCACCCCGCGTCGACGGTCACGGACGCAGCGCCCGGCTCACCGCGGACCGTCCGCCACCCGCACCGCCTCCAGCAGGACCAGCCGCTCCGGAAAGAGCGTCGGCGCCCGTACCCCCGCCTCGGCCAGTACCCGGCCGGAGAGCGTCACCCCCCGCTCCCACCAGGGCGGCGGCGCGGTGAACGGCCCCTCGGGGCGGTCGCCCGGCGGGAGCGGCAGTACGCGGTACTCGTCCTCGGGCGGGAGACCCGGCAACCGGACCCGGCCCGCCGGGGAGTGCACGCCCGTCGCGGTCTGCACGAGGGCGAACACCGCCCGCGCGCCGTCGGCGGCCACCACGCCGTGTACCCACAGCGCCGGATCGGGGTGGTCGGCGCGGACCACCGTCCCGGTGTGCAGCAGCGGCCGCAGCGCGCGGTACAGCGCCACCCACTCGGCCAGCCGCGCCCGCTCCGCCGCGCTCGCGGCCGTCAGGTCCCACTCGATCCCGAAGTGCCCGAACAGCGCCGTGCCCGCGCGGAAGTCGAGGCTGTGAGTGCGTCCCGTCGTATGGGAGAGCGGCGCCCCGACGTGCGCGCCGAGCAGTTCGGGCGGCAGCAGCAGCCCCGTCCAGCGCTGGATCCGCTGGCGCTCCAGCGCGTCGATGCAGTCGCTGGTCCACACCCGGTCGGTGCGCTCCAGTATCCCGAGGTCCACCCGGCCGCCGCCCGAGGAGCAGGACTCGATCTCCAGGTGCGGGTGCCGGGCGCGCAGCGCGTCCATCAGCCGGTAGACGGCCGCGGTCTGACGGTGCGCCGGGGCGTCCACCAGATCGCGGTTGTGGTCCCACTTGAGGTAGTCGATACGGTCCGCGCGCAGCAGGGCGTCCAGGCGGCCGAGGACGTACCTGTACGCGTCCGGGCGGGCCAGATCGAGGACCTGCTGATGGCGGGCGGCGGGCGGCGTCCTGGCGGGGGTGGCGGCCAGGATCCAGTCGGGGTGCGCACGGGCCAGCCCGGAGTCCGGGCTGATCATCTCCGGCTCCACCCACAGGCCGAACCGCATCCCCAGCCCGTGCACGGTCTCGATCAGCGGCGACAGCCCGGCCGGCCACACCCGCTCGTCCATATACCAGTCGCCGAGCCCGGCCCGGTCGTCCCGCCGCCCCCGGAACCACCCGTCGTCCAGTACGAACCGCTCCGCGCCCGCCTCGGCCGCCACCCGCGCCAGCCGCTCCAGCGTCGCCGGGTCCTGGTCGAAGTAGACGGCCTCCCAGGTGTTGAGGGTGACCGGGCGCGGGGAGACCGGGTGCCGCGCGCGGGCCCGCAGGTGGCGGTGGAAGCGGCCGGACAGCTCGTCCAGGCCGTGCCGCCCGTAGGAGCCGTGGAGCCAAGGCGAGGTGTACGAGTCCCCGGGGGCGAGCCGGATCTCGCCGGGCAGCAGGAGTTCGCCGCCGGCCAGTACGGCATGGCCCGCCGGGGTGCGTTCGGCGAGCGAGCGGTGGTTGCCGCTCCACGCCACATGCAGCCCCCACACCTCGCCGGACCGGAAGCCGAAGCCCGGCTCACCGGCGATCTGCAGCAGCGTCGCGTCACTGCCGGTGCGCCCGCGCCGGTTCTCCCGCAGATGGGTGCCGAGGGTGAACGCGTGCCGCTGCGGGGCGCGTTCGCGCAGATGCCGGCCGGTCAGGTCGAGGATCTCGGTGGCCTGCGGCGGGACCGGCAGCGCCGGCGTCAGCTCGCCGAGGTGGTACGGACCGGGCCCGGTGTTGGTGACCTCGGCGCGCAGCCGCACCAGCCCGGCATCGGTGAGTTCGATCTCCAGCGTGAGCGTGAGTCCGACGTCCGCGTCCGCCGCCTCGACCCGCAGCCGACGCTGCCCGGCCACCACGGAACGGCCGCGCACCGTGAACGCGGGCGCGGCCGCGCAACTGTCGCGGTGGCCGCTCAGCCCCGGGGTGCCGGGCCAGCCCGCCGACGCCTGCGGCAGCACGCTCAGCGCGAACGGCTCGTCCAGGTCACCGGCGACGGCCGGCGCGGCCTCGGCGGCGACGAGTGCGGCGAGCCGGCCGGGCGACAGCTCGCCGAGGTCCGCGCCCCAGTGCGGGACGCGCGGCAGACCGGTACCGGACAGATCCAGCACCAGACTCGTACCGGCGGCCCGGAAGTGCAGCAGATCGGCCATGGGGGATCCCTTCGTGGCGGGCGTACCGGGCCCGGCGGCGCCGCTCACGCGGGCAGCCCCCAGCGCGGCGCCGGTTCGTTCGGCGCGACCGGCGCGATCCGCATCGGCGGCCGGTCGCCGCGCGCGGTGACCACCGCCGTACCGCCCTTGTCCAGCGCGATCCGGACCGTGCCGGCCGCCACCTCCTCGTACGGCAACGGGCGGCCCCGTCCGTCCCGCACCTCGACCGGGCCGGCCGGCAGCGAATGCCGCAGGACGCAGGGCGCGCCCGCCTCGCTGCGCAGCCGGACCCAGCGGGTGCGGCCGTCCTCGCGGGCGGCGCCGAGCAGGAACGCGCCCTGGGTGCGGAAGTCGTGCACCGTCACCGACCGCCACGCCCGCGGCAGCGCCGGGAACACCCGGATCACCCCGCCCCAGCTCTGGCACACCATGTCGTGCAGCGACTGCGCCGCGGACAGCGGTGTCTCGATGACCGGCCCCGACTCCTGGTACATCGTGTTCGGCCGGATGAAGCGCGTCAGCAGCTCGCCCAGGTACCCCAGCGCCTCCTCGCCCCGGCCCATCTGCGCCGCGATGGAGGCCGCGCCGGTGAAGGTGTAGCCCTGCAAGGCGCCCTCGAAGCCCACCCAGTGGCGCAACGACCGCTCGATCAGGTCCCGTTGGGCGGGCTGCTCCCAGTTCACCTCGTACAGCGGATAGACCGCGAGGAGATGTGAGTAGTGCCGGTGGGACTTGGCGAACGGGACCCCGGCGCCGATCATGAAGCCGTTGCCGTCCACCGGGTACGGTGCCAGCCTGGCCAGCACCTCGCGCCAGCGGCCGGCCGACGGGTCGCGCACGCCCAGGGTGTCGGCCGCGTCCAGCAGGGTGGCACAGCCCCAGCGCAGCAGCATCAGGTCGTAGTTGCAGTCGGGGGCGTTCACGCCGTACTCGGGGGAGAAGGTCGCGGGCAGATGCAGCCTGCCGTCGGGGCCGGGCTCCAGGAAGTGCAGATAGTAGGCGACGGCCCGGCGCAGCAGCGGGAAGAGGACCTCGCGCAGCACCCGCCGGTCCATGGTGTGACGGTAGGTCAGCCAGACGTTGTGCAGCGCCCAGGTGAGGTTGCCGACCTCCGGTGTCGGCGGGTCCTGGCCCGGTATGCCGACCGCGTAGCCGCCGTTCGCCGCGTCACCGCCGTTGCGCAGCCGGGTGTCGGTGGTGCGCGCAATGCCCGCCGAGTCCTTGCGGTACGGGGCGTCCAACTGGTCCGACAGCCCGTCCCGGAACTCGCCGAGCGCCCGGGTCACCGCGTCGAGTTCGAGATGGTTGGCGCCGTGGATCAGCCAGTACTCCAGCTGCACGTTGAGGTTCCACCAGGTCGCGGGCCACGGCGTCGGCTCCAGCCAGGGGCCGCAGGTCGCCATGACCGGTGCGTCGGCGCGGGCCGCGGCGGCCACCTTGTAGAGCTGGATCCAGTAGAAGCGCTGGAGCCTGGCGTCCGGGAAGGACAGGAAACCGCGCCGGTAGTAGGCGTGCCACCAGGCGCGGTGACCGGGGGCCACCGCCCCGTACGGCAGCGCGGCCACCGTGCGTACGGAGCGCAGGGCGCGGCCGAGGGCGGTGGTGGCGGGGTGCGAATGCGCGACGGCCGCGTACAGCGTGCGGGCACCGCCCCGGTCCGTCCGCTCGCGCCAGGCCGTCACATGCTGCCCGCCCGCCAGCAGCGGCTGGACCGCGGCCCGCACCCCGCCGTGGTCGGCGACCTGCGCCGGCGGATTGGCGGTGTACCCCGCGGGCAGCGGTTTGAAGGCGGCGCGGGGGCTGATCGCCTCGGCCGGATGGAAGACCCAGCGGAAGGCGCGCTCACCCGCGCTCGGCCGGACCTCGACCGCCAGCACGGAACGGGAGTTGTGGACATGGGCGCGCAGCTCCAGGGTGCCCCGGTCGGTGGTCAGGGTGCCGGTCAGCTCGGCGTCGCGCAGCCGCAGCCGCCAGTCGACGCCGGTGATCGTGCCGGCCGGTTCGAGGGTGAAATGGCCGACCGGTAGCCGGGCGAGACCGAAGAGGGAGCCGAACTCCAGCCGGTGGTCCTGGACTTCGCTGTGCTGGACGGTGAAACGGATGGCGTTGGCGTCCGGTTCCGCGTAGATCCCCGACCCGAGGAGGGCGTTGCCGAGGAAGGGGCCCTCGTACCAGGTCTTCGGCAGCCGCTGCCACACCAGGTCCGCGTCGGCGAGGACGGTCACCCAGGGGTCGGCGTCCGCCGAGTGGGCCGGGGGTGCGGCGGCCGCGTCGGGCGCGGCCGCGACGAGTCCGGCGGTACCCGCCGCACCGGCGGCCAGCGCGGCGGCGCCGAGGACGCTCCGCCGGGACGGGGACGGAGCGGGGGAGGCGGAGCCGGTCATCGGAACTCTCCATCGGCGCGGGGGACGGGGGAGGCAGGAGCGGCGGAGGCGAGACGGCGGCAGCAGGTGCACGGGAGGGGCGGCCGGGGCGGGGTCACGGCAGGCCCCAGGGCCGGGCCGGGCCCGTGGCCGGCACCTCGCGCGGACCGGCATCCGGGTCGGTGCCCCGCGGCGCGACGAACGCCGTACCGCCGCGCGGCAGGCCGACGGCGATCCGGCCCGGCCCGGCGGAGCGCCACGGCAGCGGCCGGCCCCGGCCGTCGGACACCGTGCACGCGCCCTCGATACCGTGCTCCAGCACCAGCGGCGCACCCGCCTCGCTGTGCACCCGTACCCAGCGGGTCCGCCCCGCGGACCGGTCGGCGTCCACCAGGAACGCGCCCTGTGTGCGCAGCGACGCGAAGGAGACATCGGGCCACCGGCGGGAGACCGAGGGAAAGACCTTCAGTACCCCGCCGTGCCCCTGGAGCACCATGTCGAGCATCGACTGCACCCCCGTCAGCGGGCTCTCCAGCGCGAAGTTCTTCCCCTCCCGGTACATCGTGTTCTCGGTCAGCTGACAGTCCGCGGCGGTGTTCCGGTCGGTGAAATACGTCAGCAGGTCCAGCGCCTGCTCCGGCGCGCCCATCACCGACGACATCGAGGAGGACACGGCGTAGCTGTAGCCGTGCCAGCTGTCGCGCATCCCGGCCCAGTGCGCGAAGCTCCGGCGCATCAGGTCCCGGTCGGCGGGCCGGTCCCAGACCCGTTCGCGCAGCGGGTACAGCCACAGCAGATGCGAGTGGTGGCGGTGCGAGGCGGCGAGCGGGACGTCCGCGCCGATCAGCACACCGTCGGCCGGATCCTGTGCGTAGGGGACCAGGCGGGTGGCGATCTCCCGCCGGCGCCCGGCGCGCGGGTCCGCGATCCGCAGGGTGCGCGCCGCGTCGAGCAGGGTGCGGGCCGCCCAGCGGATGAGGGAGAGGTCGTAGGTGCAGTCGGCGGCGTCGGCGTACTCGGGGGAACGGGTGGTGGGCAGGTGCAGACGGCCGTCGCCGCCCTCGTGCAGGAAGTGGTCGTAGAAGTTCAGCGCCCTGGCGAGGACGGGGAAGAGCACATCGCGCAGGATCGCGCGGTCCATGGTGTGGCGGTACGCCAGCCAGACGTTGTGCAGGCCCCAGGTCAGATTGCCGAAGTTGTCGGAGATCCGGCCGGAGCCCGGTACGCCCACGTTCCACTCCCCGGCCCGCAGCTGCCAGTCGGAGGGATGGCCGAGTGCGTAGCTCTGCCCGTCGCGGTAGGCGGGTGGTACGGAGAGCGGCAGGTTCGCCTCGAAGCGGCGGAACGCGGCGGTCACCGAGTCGAGTTCGAGGTGGTTCGTGCCGAGGTAGCCGGTGGAGGCGATCTGGACGTTGAGGTTCCACCACAGCCCGGTCCAGTTGTTGCCGGTCTCCGGGAACCACGGACCCCACTCCGACAGCGCGGGACCGTCGGCGCGGGTGGCCGAGCCGAGCTTGTAGAGCTGGATCAGGTAGAAGCTCTGGAGCCGCTTGTCCGGCACCGACAGCAGACTGCGCCGGTAGTAGGCGTGCCACCAGGCGCGGTGCTCGGCGACCAGCCGGTCCGGGTCGGCGGCGAGGGTCGCGGCGACCGCCCGGACGGCCTCCCGCGTCGTCGCGGCCGGGTCGCCGGGGGAGCGGTAGACGAGATGGGCGGCGAGCAGCCGGTCGGAGCCGACCCGGCGCTCGCGCCAGGCGGTGCTCCAGCCGCCGCCGGCCAGCAGTGGCTGCTCGACGACCCGGGTGGCGTCCGTGGTGGCGGTGCGGGGGTCGGGGTTGGGGGTGTAGTCGGCCGGTCTGCCGGAGGTGCGGGTGGTCGCCGCGGTCAGCCAGGTGAACGACCAGGCCGCGCCGGACTCGCCCGCGCTCGGCCGCGTCGAGAGCAGCAGCGCGGAACGGGCGGTGTGCACCAGCGCGGCGAGGCGGACACTGCCGCGGGTGGTGGTGACGGTGCCGCGCAGCTCCGCGTCCCACAGGTCCAGTGACCAGTCCACGGCGGTGACGGTCCCGGCGAGGGTGAGCGTGAAGTACCCGATGGGCAGCCGCGAGTAGCCGATCCCGGCCCGCCATTGGCCGCGCTGGTCCTGGACCTCGGTATGGCTGAGCATCACCTTCAGGGTGTTGGGCGTGGGGCCCGCGTAGATCTGGCAGCCGAGCCGCCCGTCGGCGAGGAACGGCGCCTGCTGCCAGCCGTCCGGCAGCCTGCGCCACGTCATGGCGGCGGCGCGGACGGCGGATTCGTACGGGTCCGGGTGCGGGGCCGCGGTGGTGCCCCGGCCGGTGGCGGCCCAGGTGGCGCCGGATCCGGCGGCCCAGGCGCCGGCGGTGCCGGCGACCGCCGCACCGGTGAAAGCTCTTCGCGAGAGATCGGTCATGGCGGCGCCTCCGGGTCTCGTCCCTGAACTCCCCCCGCATAGTGCAGGCAGCCCCGGGGTTCCGGAAGACCTCCGGCACCACAAACATCGGATGAACTCACGCCAACAGGGCGAGGGGGATGCCTAATTGGCGGCCGTTGCGCCTCCTTCAGGCGGATACCTCGGATGTCAAGAGGGTGGGTGTCCGATACAGGGCGCGGCCCGGGTCAGCCCTGCCACAGCCGGGCGAGGACCTCGTTCACCACGTCGGGACGCTCCTGGTGCGGGGCGGGGCGGTCCGCCGAGCCGCCCCGGCTCCCACCCCCGCCGGTCAGTATCCGGCCAGCTCCGCGAGCACCCGCGCCCGCGCCAACTCCCCTGCCCCGGCCTCGGGATCGTCCGTGTCCGCGTACCACAGTGCGCTCTCCACGCCCCGCGCCACCGACCAGGCCAGCAGCCGCGCCGGATCCTCGTCCAGCACCTCGGCGACCAGCGCGTAGCGGTCGCGGAGCACCGGCCGCGGGTCCGGGTGCGCGAACGGGTCGTCGATCTGCATCAGCAGCGGCCACGGGTCGTACGCCGGGTCGCCGGCCATCGGTTTGGGGTCGATCGCCAGCCACGGCAGGCGCTCGGCCGCCAGCACATTGCCGGGGTTGAAGTCGCCGTGCACCACGACCTCGCGGGCGGCCGTCGCCGGGAGGGTGCGCAGCAGGTCCGCGCCGAGCGCGACCAGCCCCGGATCGTAGCCGGGCCGCAGCCGGATCATCCGCTCCTGGAGCACATCGGCCCACTCGGCGCACACCAGATCCACCCGCTCCAGCTCGCCCTCCGGCGGCGCGGGCGCGGCCCACAGGTCGCGCAGCAGACCGGCGGCGAGCGCCAGCCGCTCGGCGGGCGGCAGCGGGTGGCCGGTGAGCGGGGTGCCCGGTGTGCACCGTTCGATCAGCAGCGCGCCGCGCTCGCGGTCCCAGCGGTGCAGCCGTACGGCGCCCGCGCCGTCCCAGGCGCGCAGTCCGGGTGCCTCCCCCTCGGCCTCGCGGTGCGGCCAGGTCACCTTGAGCACCGCGGGCGAGCCGTCGGGCCGTTCGCACGGCGCCACCCAGGAGCAACTGCCGCCGTGGAACGGGGCGCCGAGCCGCAGCTCCCACCGCTCCTCGACCTCCCGGACGATCCCCGGCAGCCGGTCGAGCCAGGCCCGCCCGGACGGGGACCGCCCCAGCTGTGCGACCACGGGCAGTTGGGCGGGGAAGCGGTCTTCGTCGTGCGGGGTGCGGGCCATCGGGGCAGCGTAGCGACGGGCCGCCGGGGCTGCGGCGCCGGGCCCGGCGGCGGGTACGGGGACGGCCGGGCGCGCGGCGATGTGCCGGGGCCGCGGCGGCCGGACCCCCGGCCCGCGCAGGGCCGTACGAGGGGATCGTCCCGGACACCGCCGCGAGATCGCTCTTCATACGTATGACTGCTGGTAAGTGTTCGGGCATGAGCGCGTACCCCCGCTGTGCGGCCCTCGCCGTGCTCGCCGCACTCGCCGTGGCCTGCGGCGGCCCGCACCTCGCCCCGCCGCCCCCGGCGCCCAGGCCGCGCGGCAACGCGGGCGCCCCCGTGTCCCGTGTCGCCCACCAGCGGCCGTTCACCCTGGTCGCCTCCGGGGACATCATCGCGTCGCACCCCGCCGTACTCCGCACGGCACATGACGACGTACCGGACCAGGACGCCGAGTACGACTACCGGCCGATCCTGGCGGGCGTGCGGCCGGTGATCTCCGCCGCGGATCTCGCACTGTGCCAGCTGGAGACCCCGATCGGCCCGCTGTCCGGACCGTTCACCGCCCAGGCGCCGCCGCAGCTCGCCACCGCCCTCAAGGCGACCGGCTTCGACTCCTGCGCCACCGCCTCCGAACACGCCCTGGACCGCGGCGTCCCCGGCGTACGCCACACCCTGAAGGTCCTGGAGACGGTCGGGCTGCGGCACGCCGGCTCGGCCCGCAGCGCCGCCGAGGGCGCCCGCCCCGCGCTGCTGCGGACCCACGGTGCGCGGGTGGCCCAGCTCTCGTACACCTATGGCACCGGCGGCGCGCAGCGCCCGGCGGCCGCCCCGTGGACGGTGAACCTCCTCGACGAGCAGAAGATCATCGCGGACGCGCGGGCGGCCCGCCGGGCCGGTGCCGATGTCGTGGTGGTCAGCCCGCACTGGGGCACCGAGTACCGGACCGCCCCCAACGAGCAGCAGATCAGGCTCGCCCACGCGCTGACCGCCTCACAGACCGACGGCCGCCCCGATATCGACCTGGTCATCGGCGCCCATGCGCACACCCCGCAGCCGTACGAGAAGGTCAACGGCACCTGGGTCGTCTACGGTCTGGGCGACCAGCTCTCCGGCGCCATGCGGAAACCGCAGGGCAACTGGGGCACCATCGCCCGCTTCCGGTTCGTCCCGCCCGACGAGGAGGGCGAACGCTGGCAGGTCACCGAGGCCGAGTACTTCCCGCAACTCGTCGTGCAGCGGCCGAAGGTGCGGGTGGTCGATCTCACCAGGACCCGCGGCCACGCCGACGTCCGCAAGAAGATCAAGAAGGCGGTCCTCAGCCGGGGCGCCGCGGCGGACGGGCTGACGATGGGGAGATGACCACGGGCCCGGCCGGTGCGCGCGTATGCCCGGCCGCCCCGGTGTGAAACCCTGGTGACGCACCACGGCGACCAGGCCAGGGAAGGGACCGGAGGGCAGTGAGCGAGAGTGCGGCCGTCCGGCCCCGGAACCCGCGCGGCCAGGGCGAGCGCCTGCGGGCCGACCTCCTGCGGGCCACCGAGCGGCTTCTGGAGGAGGTCGGCAGCGAGGACGCCCTGTCGCTGCGCGCGGTGGCCCGCGAGGCCGGTGTCGCCGCCCCGAGCATCTACCGGCACTTCGCCGACAAGACCGAACTGGTCTGGGCGACCCTGGAGGTCAGCTTCGAGCGGCTGGCGCAGGCGATGACGCAGGCCGCCGCGCGGGCCGACGCCGACGACCCGGTGGAGCGGCTCCGCGCCCAGCTGCGCGCCTACTGCCGCTACGCCGTCGCGCACCCGGCCACCTACCGCCTGCTCTACGAGACCCGGCAGACCCCGGTCGGCCCCGACCGGCTGTCCGGGCACCCGGCCCGGCTGCTCGTGCACAGCTGGTCCGATGCGCTGGCGGCCTGCGAGGCGGCCGGCTGGCGGGTGCGCGGCACCCGGACCGAGGCGCCGGGCATGCTGTGGTCGTCGGTGCACGGCCGGGTCATGCTCTGGCAGGTCATGCCGAGCCGCAAGGACGCCAGCCGGCTGGACCGGTTCGTGGACGAGATCCTGTTTCTGCTCCTTGAGCGCTGAGCGCTGAGCGCTGAGCGCTGAGCGCTGAGCGCTGAGCGCTGAGCGCCGGGCCCCGGACGCCGAGCCCCGGGTGCCGTCGGCTCCGGCCCGCTCCCTGCCCCGCCGTCACCCACCGGCGCACTGAAGCAACGTCATTTCCCGTACCCCGACCCGTTTAGGTGGTCGATACATGTGTAAGTTTACAAGCGTTAGGCGAACGTCCGACCCATGGCGCACGCCCCTGCCGGTGTGCGCGCGAGGAGCGTGATGAGCGAAATGACCCGTCCCACCGCCGCGGCACCGCTGCCCGTCCGGCCCCCGAGCGGCTGCCCCGCAGGTCCGCCCCCGCACGCGGACCTGCTCGACCGGGGCGACCCGCACACCGCGTTCGGCGTGCTGCGCACCACGGAGCCGATCTCCAAGGTCTCCCTCGCGGACGGGAGCTGGGCCTGGCTGGCCACCCGCTACGCCGACATCCGGGCGATTCTCGGCGACACCCGCTTCAGCTCCGACCCCACCGTCCCCGGCTACCCGCTCAGTGGTATGACCGGCGGCGGCAACACCGACAACCGGGGGTTCATCCGCCGGGACCCGCCCGAGCACACCCGGCTGCGCCGGATGGTCACCCGGGAGTTCATGGTCAAGCGCGTCGAGGCGCTGCGCCCGCGGATCCAGCGCCTCACGGATGACCTGTGCGACGCGATGGAGCGGACCCGGGAGCGGACGGACGGGCCGGTGGACCTCGTCGAGGCGCTCGCACTGCCCGTCCCGTCGCTGGTCATCAGCCTGCTGCTGGGCGTCCCCTACGACGACCACGAGACCTTCCAGCGGCTCACCGGCACCCTGCTCGCCCGCGCCGTGCCCGACGCCGAGCGGGCGGCGGCCCGCGGCGAACTCCGCGACTATCTGGACCGGTTGGTCACCGCCAAGGGGGCGGCGCCCGGCGACGACATCCTCGGCCGGCTGATCACCGAACAGCAGCGGACCGGCGAGATCACCCACGACGATGTGACCGCCTTCGCCGCGCTGCTGCTGATCGCCGGGCACGAGACCACCGCCAACATGATCGGCCTCAGCGCCCTCACCCTGATGCGCGACCCGGAGGCCGCCGACCGGCTCCGCCGGGACCCCGCCCTGATCCGGGGCGCCGTCGAGGAGTTGCTGCGCTTCCACAGCATCATCCGCAACGGACCGCGCCGGGCCGCCACCGCCGATATCGAGATCGACGGGCACCTCATCCGGGCCGGTGAGGGCGTCGTGGTGGCCGTCGCCTCCGCCAACCGCGACGACCGCGTCTTCGCCGACGCCGACCGGTTCGACCCCGGCCGCCCCAACGCCCAGCACCATGTCGCGTTCGGCTACGGCATCCACCAGTGCCTGGGCCAGGCGCTCGCCCGTGTCGAACTCCAGGTGGTCATCGATACGTTGCTGCGCCGGTTCCCCGCGATGCGGCCCGCCGTACCGGTCGAGGAGATTCCGTTCCGTACCGATATGTCGATCTATGGCTGTCACGCGCTGCCCGTCACCTGGTGACATGGGCACACACCGGCGTCACCTCGTGACGCCGGGCGGCTCACCCGTACCCCGGTTACCTTTCCACCTCACCTCCGACGGGAGCTTTCCGCCATGAAGATCACTCTTGACGCCGACGCGTGCTGCGGCGCCGGCCAGTGCGTACTGATCGCGCCCGAGGTCTTCGACCAGCGCGACGAGGACGGCGTGGTCGTCCTCCTCGACGCCGAACCGCCCGCCGAGCGGCACGACGCGGTCCGCGAGGCGGCCGCCATCTGCCCGGCCGCCGTCATCGGGATCCACGCATGACCGCCCGGCCCATCGCTGTCGTCGGCGCCGCCGCGGCCGGGCTCGCCGCCGTCGAGGCGCTGCGCCGCTTCGGCTGGCGCGGCCCGCTGACCCTCATCGGCGACGAACCCCATCTGCCCTACGACCGGCCGCCGTTGTCCAAGCAGCTGCTGCACGGCGTCTGGGAGTCCGAGCGGCTGCTGCTGCGCACCACCGAGCAGCTCGACCCGCTCGGCCTGGACCTGCGGCTCGGCACCCGGGCGACCGGCCTCGACACGGCCACCCGCACCCTCACGCTCGACAGCGGCGAGCGGCTCGACTGTGCCGGGGTGATCATCGCGACCGGTGTCGTGGCCCGCACCCTGCCCGGCGCCGACCGGATCGCCGGGGTGCACACCCTGCGTACCCTCGACGACGCGCTGGCCCTGCGCGCCCGGCTGGCGGGCCCCGGCCGGCGGCTGGTGGTCGTCGGCAACGGCGTACTCGGCTGCGAAGCCGCCGCGGTGGCACGGGAGTTGGGCCATGACGTCACCCTCGTCGGCCGCGGCCCGGTGCCGATGGCCCGGACCGTCGGCGCCGAGGTCGGCGCACTGCTCGCCGAGGAACACCGCGCGCGGGGCGTACGGCTGGTCACCGGCGCCGTGGACGGATTCGAGACGACGTCCGCAGAGGGGGCAGCGGCGGCGGAAGGGGCGGCGGCCGGGACCGGCGACGCACCGGGCGGACCGGCGGTCACCGCCGTGCGGCTGACCGACGGCACCCGGCTGCCCGCCGACACCGTGCTGCTCGCCATCGGTTCCGAGCCCGCCGTCGGCTGGCTGCGCGGCGACCCGGCGCTGGACACCACCGACGGGCTGCGCTGCGACGCGTACTGCGCCGCCGCCCCCGGCATCTACGCCGCGGGCGACGTGGCCCGCTGGGACCATCCGGCGCACGGCCTGCCGCTCCGCTTCGAGCACCGGCTGAACGCCACCGAGCAGGGCATGGCCGCCGCCCGCAACCTGCTGGCCGAACTGGCCGAGGAGACCCGGGCGGCCGCCGGGACCGACCCGGCCACGGACACCGCGGCGACCACCACCGCGGACGAGGCCCCCGCGCCCGCCCAGGAGCGCCGCCCCTTCGCCCCCGTGCCGTACTTCTGGTCCGACCAGTACGACATCAAGATCCAGGCGTACGGGCTGACCGACGGCGCCGACCAGGTCGAGACCACCGTCCTGGACCGGGCCGAGCGCCGTACCGTCGCCCTCTTCGGCCGGGGCGGCACCGCCGTCGGCGTGCTGGCCGCCGGGCTCCCGCCCCGCCAGCTGCGGGCCCTGCGCGCGGTCGTCGCCACCCCCGTCCCGTGGGAGGAGGCGCGCGCCACGGTCCGTGCCGTCACCACCGGCTGACCGTGCCCGATCATGGAGGGATGACCGACTCGTACGTACGGGTGCGCGGAGCCCGTGAGCACAACCTCCGCACGATCGATGTGGACATCCCGAGGGACGCGCTGGTCGCGTTCACCGGGGTGTCCGGATCGGGCAAATCCTCCCTCGCCTTCGGCACGCTCTACGCCGAGGCGCAGCGCCGCTACTTCGAGTCGGTGGCCCCGTACGCCCGCCGCCTGATCCACCAGGTCGGCGCCCCCAAGGTCGAGGACATCACCGGTCTGCCGCCCGCCGTCGCACTGGAGCAGCGGCGCTCCGCGCCCACCGCACGCTCCTCGGTCGGCACCGTCACCACCCTCTCCAACTTCCTGCGCATGCTGTTCTCGCGGGCCGGCGACTATCCGGCGGACGCGCCCGAACGGCTCGACTCGGACGCGTTCTCGCCCAACACCGCCGCCGGCGCCTGCCCCGAATGCCACGGCCTGGGCCGGGTCCACCGGGTCACCGAGGACTCCCTCGTCCCCGACCCGGCGCGCTCCATCCGCGACGGCGCCGTCGCGGCCTGGCCCGGCGCCTGGCAGGGCAAGAACCTCCGCGACATCCTCGCCACCCTCGGCCACGACATCGACCGCCCCTGGCGCGAGCTGCCGCGGGCCGACCGCGAGTGGATCCTGTTCACCGACGAACAGCCCGTCGTCACCGTCGAGCCGGTCCGCGCCGCCGGCCGCATCCAACGCCCCTACCAGGGGCAGTACATGAGCGCCCGGCGCTATGTGCTGCACACCTTCGCCGACTCCAAGAGCGAGACGCTGCGCAAGCGCGTACGGGGCTTCCTCGTCGCCGAACCGTGCCCGGTCTGCGCCGGGCGGCGGCTCCGCCCCGAGGCACTGGCCGTCACCTTCGAGGGCCACGACATCGCCACCCTCGCCGGTCTGCCGCTGAGCGCCCTCGCCGGTCTGCTGCGCCCCACGGCCGGGCGCCCCGACGACGGGGTGGCCCCGACGCTCGCCCGGGACCTGGTGGCCCGCATCGAGGTGCTCACCGAACTGGGCCTGGGCTACCTCAGCATGGACCGGCCCTCGCCCACCCTCTCCGCGGGCGAGCTCCAGCGGCTGCGGCTCGCCACCCAGCTGCGGTCCGGCCTCTTCGGCGTCGTCTACGTCCTGGACGAGCCGTCCGCCGGACTCCACCCGGCCGATACGCGCTCGCTGCTCACGGTGCTGGGCCGACTCAAGGAGGCCGGCAACTCGCTGTTCGTCGTGGAGCACGACATGGACGTGGTGCGGCGCGCCGACTGGATCGTGGACGTCGGCCCGCGGGCCGGGGAGCACGGCGGCCAGGTGCTGCACAGCGGCCCGGTCGCCGCCCTCGCGGACGTCCCGGCCTCCGCCACCCGCCGGTTCCTCTTCGCCGCCGAACCGCCCGCCGACCGGACGCCGCGCCGCCCGTCGGGCACGCTGGCCCTGTACGGCGTCACCCTGCACAATCTGCGCGGTCTGGACGCCGTCTTCCCGCTCGGCGTCTTCACCGCCGTCACCGGCGTCTCCGGATCGGGCAAATCGACGCTGGTCACCCGCGTCCTGGCCGAGGCCGTGCGGGAGCACCTCGGCACCACGGCCGAGGAACGGACCGCGGAATCCGGCCCGGACGCCGACGCGGACACCGGGGCCGACGCCGGTCCTACGGCACGGGCCCAGCTCACCGGCGCCCGGGGCCTGGCGGCGGTCGACCGGCTGGTACGGGTCGACCAGAAGCCGATCGGCCGCACCCCGCGCTCCAACCTCGCCACCTACACCGGGCTGTTCGACGCCGTCCGCAAGGTCTTCGCCGCCACCGACGCGGCCCGTGCCCGCGGCTACTCGGCGGGCCGGTTCTCGTTCAATGTCGCCGGCGGCCGCTGCGAGACCTGCCGGGGAGAGGGCTTTGTCGCCGTTGAACTCCTCTTCCTGCCCGGTACGTACGTGCCCTGCACCGACTGCCACGGTGCCCGCTACCGCCCCGAGACGCTGGAGATCACCTACCGGGACCGGACCGTCGCCGACGTGCTGGCGATGACCGTCGACACCGCCGCCGGCTTCCTCGCCGACCTCCCCGCGGCCGCCCGCAGCCTGCGCACCCTCCAGGACGTGGGCCTGGGCTATCTGCGGCTCGGCCAGCCGGCGACCGAACTCTCCGGCGGCGAGGCACAGCGCATCAAACTGGCCACCGAACTCCAGCGGACCCGCCGCGGCCACACCCTCTACCTCCTCGACGAGCCCACCACCGGACTGCACCCCGCCGACACCGAGGTGCTGCTGCGCCAGCTGCACGGACTGGTGGACGCGGGCCACACCGTGGTCGTCGTGGAGCACGACATGGGGGTGGCCGCGGGCGCGGACCACGTCATCGACCTGGGACCGGGCGGCGGCGCGGACGGCGGCCGGATCGTCGCCGCGGGAACCCCGGCCGAGGTCGCGGCCGCGCCGCACAGCCGCACCGCGCCCTACCTGGCCCGGCGCCTGTCCGGTACGGAGGCGTGAGGCCGGACCCGGGGCGGCCCCGGAAGGGTGGACCGGCACCGCGTCGGTACGGTGCCGGTCCCGGCGGGTGGTGTGCTCAGCTCCGGCCGTCGGGCCGCGGGTGTGCCGAGCGGCCCACCGGCGGTGGCGCGGCGCCGTCGCCGGTGCCCCAGGCGGACGGTTCCGGGCCCACCGAGAAGGCCAGTTCGCGGGCCGTGCGGAGATCGGCGGTGGTCAGATAGGTCCGGTCGTGCGCGGCGCCGCCCAGGCGGACCGACTGCACATAGCGGTCGGTGGCCGAGGTGCCGGGCGCCGTGACGGTGAAGTGGCCCGCCGGGTAGTAGCGCCGGTCCAGGGTCAGGTCGACCCGGTCGAAGACCGGAGTGCTCAGTCCCCAGGTGCCGGTGCCCGGCTGCACGGGGAACACCCCGATCGAGGAGAGCACCATCCACGCCGACATGGTCCCCAGATCGTCGTTGCCAGTCATCCCGGCCGGGGTGTCGGTGAAGAGCGTCAGCGCCGCGTGCACCACATCCGTCGTCTTCCAGGGCCGGCCGGTGGAGAGATAGGTGTACGGCGAGATGAGGTCGGGCTCGTTCTGCGGGTTGTACTTGTCCGCGTTGTCGTAGTCGTACGGCCCGTTGACCCATACCTGGCGGGCGGTCCGCCCCGGGTCCTGGAGCAGCTCGGGGTAGGCGAAGAAGGAGTCCAGGCGCCGGTCGGCGGCCGCCTTGCCGCCGATCAGGTCCAGCATCCCCGGCAGGTCCTGCGGGACCAGCCACTGGTACTGCCAGGCGGTGCCTTCGTGGAACCCCTCGCTCCGGGCCGGGTCGGCGGGCCCGGTGAAGGCGCCGTGCTCGTCACGGGCCCGGAAGAACCCCGTCGAGGGGTCGAAGATGCTGCGGTAGTTGCGGGCCCGCGCCGCGTACCGGTCGGCGTCCGCGCGGTGGCCCAGATCGCGCGCCATCTGGGCCAGCATCGCGTCCGACAGGGCGTATTCGAGGGTCGCCGAAGCGCCGTGGTCGAAGTCGGAATCGCCGGGCTTGGAGTGCGTGCGGCCCTTGATGTACGGGGCGAACCCACCCGCCAGGTACTCCGCGTTGGCCTCCCGGCCCACGGCGGGGGAGGCGGCGGGCGGCACCCCGTCGGCGTTCTTGCGCAGCGCCGCGTACGCCTCCTCCTCGTGGCCGGTCAGCAGCCCCTGCTGATAGGCGTTGGTGAGGTACGGCGTGACCGGATCGCCGGTCATGATGTTCGTTTCGACCGTTCCGTAGCCCCACTTGGGCAGCCAGCCGCTCTCCTTGCCGATCCGCAGCACCGACAGCGCCATGTCCCGGGACTCGCGCGGCGCCAGCAGCGCCAGCAGCGGTGCCTGGGTGCGGTAGGTGTCCCACAGGGACCAGTTCTGGTAGTAGGTGAACCCCCGGGCGCGGTGTGTGCGCTTGTCCCACCCGGTGTAGCGGCCGTCCACGTCGCTGCCGGTGTTCGGCGCGAGGAAGGACCGGTAGAGCGAGGAGTAGAAGGTCCGGCGCAGGGTGGTGTCGCCGCCCGTCGCCCGCACCACGCCCAGCCGCCGCTCCCAGGCGGCGTCGGCCGCGGTCTTCGTCGCGTCGAAGGAACGGCCGCCCTCGGCCCGCAGATTGCGGGCCGCACCCGCCGCGTCCACGTAGCTGAGGGCAGTGGTGGCCTCGACGGTACGGTGCGCGCGGGTGTCGAAGCGGACATACGCACCGTGCCGGCCGCTGGCGGTGGAGCTCCGGGCGCCGGGCGTCACCGTGTCGCCGTCCCAGATCCCGTAGGACGCGAACGGCCGGTCGAAGCGGGTGAGGGTGTGCACGGTGTACGGCTCGGTGTCCTGGCAGAAGCCGCGGCCGGTGAGGGTGGTGCGAACGGTGCGCGAGTCCAGCACCTCGACCCGGGTGGTGACCGTCTTGTGCAGCGACTGGCCCGCGTTGAGCAGCACATTGGCCTTGTCGGTGGCCGGGAAGGTGTAACGCTGCTTGCCGGTACGGGCGGTGGCGGTCAGCTCCGCGGTGATCCCGCCGTACGAGGACAGGCCGACGCGGTAGTAGCCGGGGCGGGCGGACTCGTCGTCGTGGCGGTAGGCGGCCGCGTACTTCGCGTAGTCGGTCTCGGTGATGTCGCCCGTGGTGGGCAGCACGGGCAGATCGCCGCCCAGCCCGCAGCCGACGCCGGACAGATGCACCGAGCCGAAACCGCGGATGTGGTCGTCGTCGTAGTCGTAGCCGGTGTTGTGACCGGTGTCGGGGGAGAGCTGCACCATCCCGAAGGGGACGGCGGCGCCGGGAAAGGTGTTGCCTTCGTGCTGACTGCCGATGAACGGGTTGACCAGGTCGGTGAGCGGGCCGGCCGGCTGCGCGGCCCGCGCGCCGGGGACGCCGAGCGCACCCCCGAGGAGCACGGCCGCCAGCACCGCCCCCGCGGTACGCAGCCGGATACGACGGAGCCATGGCATGGTCGGGACCTCCGGAGACTCATCGCTGAGCGGACGGCCGACCGGGCGGCGGATGCGCCCCGGCCGATCGACAACGTTGTCAGACGGGTGATTCATTCTTGACGCTTGTCCGGTGCGCGTCAAGACCACGGGAGGGTGAGTGGGGGTGTGGGGTGCCGTCGTTTCCGGAGGCAGGGATCGAGCGCATCCGGCATGCGGGGAACAGGGCGATCGACTCAGGTCTGATGGAGGGTGGGGCCGGGACGACGTATCACTTCACTCAGGAAGGGAAGGTGCTGTCGGTCGCGGTCGGCAGGAGCGGGCTGCTGCTCCGCACGCCGTCGGGCCCCGGCCGCACCACCTCCGAGGAGGGGCGGTCGGGACCCGGGTGGCCCGGCCGGTCAGGCTGCCTGGCTGCGCCAGGTGCCGAGGACGGCCTGAACGGCGCTGGAGACCTGGTCCTGCCGGCTTCGGTCGGCCCACAGATGGGCGTCGTGCTCGGTGAGCTTCACCGTTTCGCCGGCCTCGTCGACCGTGGCGGTGAAGTTGAACTGCCGGGTCTCGCGCCCGCCGGCGGAGCGGTAGTCGAAGTGGCCGAGATAGCTGCCGACGGCCGCGACGGTCAGCCCGGTCTCCTCGGCGACCTCGCGCCGCAGGGCCTCGGTCAGGCTCTCACCGTCGTCGACACCGCCGGAGGGCAACTCCCACAGGCCGCCGAGGTATTCGTCGGCGGCGCGGTGCAGCAGCAGCACCTTCCCGGCCCCGTCCGTGATGATGGCACCGACGACCAGCTTGTCGATGCCATCGCCTTCAGCGGCGCGGGTCAGGTCTTCGAGAAGGGCGGCATCGACGGTTGACATCACAGCAAGTCCTTGTGGTGGGCGGCGACTTTGGCGATGGCCTCGGTATAGGCGTCGACGAGGGGGATGTCCTCCTCGCGGTGCCACACCGGCAGCTTGAGGGTTGTGGCGTGCACGTGCTCGGCGGCGGGGAAGTCCCCAGGCGCGGGGCCCCGGCGTTCAGCGTAGCCGGGCAGCAGGGCCCCGGGGTGCCGGAAGAGGGCGTGAGAGGTGAGGGGGCGGGTGGATCCTGGCCGGTCCGCCTCGACAGCGCCTTCGGCGTGTACCGCGTCGAGGAACCGCCGGAGCGGGAGCCCTTCGAATTCCGCCGGTTCGTACCGCAGCGGCAGCGCGTACCAGGACGGCCCGGCCGAGGCGGACACATGCGGCACGCGGACACCGGGCACCTCGTCCAGGGCCGCGCACATCCGTGCCGCGATGGCCCGGCGCCCGGCCAGGTAGCCGTCCAGCCGGGGGAGCTGGGAGTGCGCGAGGGCGGCGGCCAGCGGGTGGATACGCAGTTTCAGGCCCATGCCGGTGACGGCGAACCGGGCGAGCGGATGGGAGGCGGGGATCTCGCGGCGGCACCGCTTGTTGTACTGGCCGTGCAGCAGCACCCGGTAGTACAGCTCGCTGTCGTCCGTGGCGACGACCCCGCCTTCGCCGGCGGACAGCGGCTTGGGGCCATTGAGGCTGAACGCGGAGGCGGCACCGAATGTGCCGGTGCGCCGGCCGTTCCAGGTGGCGCCGTGCGCGTGAGAGCCGTCCTCCAGCAGCATCAGACCGTGCTCGTGGGCGAAGGAGACCAGCGCATCCATGTCCTCGGGCAGCCCCCACAGATGCACGGCCACCACGGCCTTCGTGCGGGCCGTGATCCGGCGGGCGGCGTCGTCGAGGTCGAGCTGTCCGCCGTCGTCGACGTCGGCGAGGACCGGGCGGGCGCCGAGGTGGAACAGGGGCGTGGCAGTCGCATGGAAGGTGAGCGCGGGCACGATCACCTCGTCCCCCGGACCGATGCCGGCCGCGGTGTACAGGGAATGCAGCGCGGCGGTGCCGGTGCAGGTCGTCACGGTGTGCCGGACGCCGAGGTACGAGGCGAGCGCGTCCTCCAGCTCGGCGACGATGCCGGAGCGGTCCGGGATCGAGACGGCCGTCTCCAACTGGGCGGCGACCGCACGGCGGTCGGCCTCCTCGATCGGCGGCCACGCGAAGTGCGGGCCCGGGACGGTGAGGGCGGGGGCGCCGCCGAGCAGGGCGAGCGGTGAGTCGTTCATACCAGGAACTCCTTCGGGTCCACCGGGCGGTTGGCGGCCTGTGAGGCATAGGCGGCGGCCAGGAACGCGGCGTGCGGCAGGTGCGCGGCCGGGCCCGACGGGTTGGGGCTGGTGCCGTCCAGGACGCGGCAGAAATGGTCGATCTGCGTGGCGGGCGCGCACGGCCAGGCCGGTTCGCGCACCAGCGACTCGATCACCTGCCCGGCCGGGTCCAGACGCCGCAGGGTGCCGCGCTCGACGGTCACGGTGCCGTGCGGACCGGTGACGGCCAGGCGCTCGGTCCTGGGACCTGCCGAGCGGGACACCAGCAGCGAGCCGTACAGGCCCGAGTCGTAGGCGAGATGGACCAGTGCGGTGTCCTCGGCGTCGTAGTCCGCACCCGGTGCGGCGGCGGCCGAGGTGTCGGCCAGGATGCGGTCGGGCAGTCCGAGGTACCAGATGAGCAGGTCGATCAGGTGGTAGCCCATGTCGGCCAGGCATCCGCCTCCGGCGAGGTCGGCCCGGCCACGCCAGCCGGCGGCCGGGTCGGGGCAGTGGAAGGTGTACCGGCCTTCGACCAGGTACGGGGTGCCGATCTGTGCCAACAGCCCGGCTGCGGCGGCGTAGAGGGGGTGAAGGCGGCGCTGGACGGTGACCATCAGCTCGATCCCCGTCTTCGCGCACAGAGAGGCCAGCTCGGCGGCCTCGTGCGGGTCGGTGGCGAACGGCTTCTCCTTCATCACGTGCGTCCCCGCCCTGGCGCAGACCTCGATGACCTCCCGGCCGACGTGATGCGGCACCGCGGCAATGACGAAGTCCGGCCGCACCTCCTCCAGCAGGCGCGTCAGATCGGCGAAGCCGGGCACCTGGTGCGCCTTCGCGGTGGCTTCGGTCCGGTCCGCGTCGACGTCGCACACGGCGACGAGCTCGGCGAGCCGGCAGTCGGCCAGAGCGGGAAGGTGGTCTTTGTGGGCTTGACTGCCCAGTCCCACCACGGCGGCCCTCTTGGTCACACTCATTGCTCACACCTCTTCGACTGCGAGGCGGCGACCCGCCGACTGCGGACCGCCTGCGCTTCGAGGACACCGCGCCCGCCACCTGCGCGGCAGGGGCGCCGGCGGCGAACGCAAAGCCGCTTGCATCCGGTGCAAACCACCTGTCCCGCCCCGGTGGGCGCCGCTACGGTGAGAGGCGGCGCGCCTCTCGGCTACGAGCGGGGACGGTATGGATGCGGTCGGAGCGCGGGCGGTGCCTGCGGTGAACGTGACTCCCGGTGAGCTGGTCCGCAGTGCGCGCAAGGAACAGCGGCTGACGCTGGCCCAGCTCGGGGCGGTGACCGGCTACTCGGCGGCCCAGGTCTCGCGATACGAGCGGGGCGTCTCGCCGCTGACGGACGTGGTGGTACTGCGGCGCTTTGCAGACGCGCTCGGCATCGCGCCCCAGGCGCTCGGTCTGACCCCTCAGCCAGACGTTCGACATGGGCGCGTGATCGGGCCGACCGCCGCCTACCCCCGTCTTCCCGGCCCTAGTACTGCAACGACACTCCGTGATGCCCTCTGCGTTGGTAATGGCTGATGCGGGCTCGTGCTTGGGTCTTTCTTCGCCATAGTGACCATGCGA
>JOEL01000048.1 GCA_000720995.1 Streptomyces celluloflavus | reverse complement strand
CCGGATCGGGGTACCCGCCTCCGACGCCGCCTTCGCGATCTCCCGGACCTTGTCATCGAACTGCTTGATGTTCCCCGGATTCACCCGGACCGCCGCACAGCCCGCATCGATCGCCGCGAACACGTACTTCGGCTGGAAGTGGATATCCGCGATCACCGGAATCTGCGACTTCCGCGCGATCACGGCCAGCGCGTCCGCATCGTCCTGCGTCGGACACGCCACCCGCACGATCTGACACCCCGACGCCGTCAGCTCCGCGATCTGCTGAAGCGTCGCCCCCACATCGGACGTCCGCGTCGTCGTCATCGACTGCACCGAGACCGGTGCGTCTCCGCCCACGGCGACCGTTCCGACCTGGATCTTGCGGCTGACCCGGCGGTCGGCGAGCTTGGTCGGTACGTCCGGCATTCCCAGCGAAATGGCAGTCATCTGGCGAGCAACCCCAAGGTGTGGATCATGGTCCCGAGAACGGCGGGCTCCGGCCATCGAGATTACGTCACCGGGGTTGCCCCCGGCACATCGTGCCCCGCCGCGACGGGAGAACCGCGGCCGGACGGACCAACGGTCACCCGTGAGCCGCCCGGCCGTCACCCCGACGGACCAGCGGGTTTCGGCCAGCGGTGCGCCAGGCCCTGCCCTAGCCGGTCAGCTTCACCGGATTGACCACGTCGGCGACCAGCACCAGCAGGGTGAAGCAGATGAAGATCCCCGCCACGACGTAGGCGACCGGCATCAGTTTGGCCACGTCGAAGGGGCCGGGGTCGGGACGCCGGACCACCCGGGCCAGGAAGCGGCGGACGGACTCCCAGAGGGCGCCGGCGATGTGCCCGCCGTCCAGCGGCAGCAGCGGCAGCATGTTGAAGAGGAAGAGCGAGAGGTTGAATCCGGCCACCAGGAAGAGCATGGTCGCCACCCGCTGCTGCGGCGGGATGTCGAGGGAGAAGACCTCGCCGCCGACCCGGGCCGCGCCGACCACGCCCATCGGGGAGTCCTGTTTGCGCTCGCCGCCGTTGAAGGCGGCGTTCCACAGGTCCGGGACCTTGCCGGGGAGGTTGACCAGTGATTCGACGCCCTGCTGGACCATGCCGGTCATCCGGTCCACGGACTGGCCGAAGGACTGCTGGACGATGCCGCTGGCCGGGGTGAAGCCGAGGAAGCCGGCGGAGACGTACTGGCCGGGGACGTAGCCGCCGTGGCCGTCGGTCTTGGCGACCTTGTTCTCGATGAGGTCGGCGTGGAGTGTCTTGCGCGCGCCGTCGCGCTCGACGACGAGCGTCGCGGGCCCGGTCGTGTCGCGGATCTGGTCCTGGAGGGTGCCCCAGTCGGGGACGGCCCGGCCGTTGAACGAGACGATCTTGTCGCCGGCCTTCAGGCCCGCGGCCTTGGCCGGGGAGTCCTTGGCGCTCGCGGGGCACTTGTCGGTCTTGGCGGAGGCCGCGACGACACAGTCCTGGACCGCGCCGACCTGGGTCGTCGTGGTGTTGATGCCGAAGCCCATCAGCACGCTCATGAAGATCACGACCGCGAGGACCAGGTTCATGAACGGTCCGGCGAACATCACGATGACGCGCTTCCAGGGCTTGCGCGTGTAGAACAGCCGCTTCTCGTCGCCCGGCTGGAGCTCCTCGAAGGCCGCCGAGCGGGCGTCCTCGATCATGCCGCGCCACGGCGAGGTGGAGCGGGCCTGGAGCCTGCCGTCATCGCCCGGCGGGAACATGCCGATCATGCGGATGTAGCCGCCGAGCGGCACGGCCTTGATGCCGTACTCGGTGTCGCCCTTCTTCCGGGAGAAGAGCGTCGGTCCGAAGCCCACCATGTACTGCGGCACCCGGATACCGAACAGCTTGGCCGTGGAGAGATGGCCGAGCTCGTGCCAGGCGATGGAGAACAGCAGACCGACGACGAAGACGACTATGCCCAGGATGGTCATCCATGCCGTCATGCGCGTGCCTCCGAAGGTGTACGTGCCGCTCGGGCGGCCAGTTCGCGGGCGCGGGCACGCGCCCAGGTCTCCGCCTGCAAGACGTCCGCGACCGTGAGGGAGGTTCCCCGCGCGGGTGTCCCGTGCTCGGCGACCACTGCGGCGACCGTATCCACAATCCCTGTGAACGGCAGCCCGTCGGCCAGGAAGGCGGCCACGCATTCCTCGTTCGCCGCGTTGAAGACGGCGGGGGCGGTGCCGCCCAGAGAGCCGACGTGGCAGGCGAGCGGGACGGACGGGAAGGCCGCCTCGTCGAGCGGGAAGAACTCCCAGGTGTGGGCCTTCGTCCAGTCCACACCGGGTGCGGCGGCCGGGACGCGCTGCGGCCAGCCCAGGCCGAGCGCGATCGGCATCCGCATATCGGGCGGGCTGGCCTGGGCGAGGGTGGAGCCGTCGGTGAATTCCACCATCGAGTGGATATAGGACTGCGGATGGACGACGACCTCGATGCGGTCGAACGGGACGTCGAACAGCAGATGCGCCTCGATGACCTCCAGACCCTTGTTGACCAGGGTCGCGGAGTTGATGGTGACGACCGGGCCCATGGACCAGGTGGGGTGCGCCAGCGCCTGTTCGCGGGTGACCCCGGCCAGCTCCCGCTTCGTACGGCCCCGGAACGGGCCGCCTGAGGCGGTGACGACGAGCTTGCGGACCTCGGCGCGGGCGCCGCCCGCCAGGGCCTGGAAGAGCGCGGAGTGCTCGGAGTCGACGGGGATGATCTGGCCCGGCGCGGCGACGGCCTTGACCAGCGGTCCGCCGACGATCAGCGACTCCTTGTTGGCCAGTGCGAGCACCCGGCCCGCCTTGAGGGCGGCGAGGGTGGGGGCGAGTCCGATGGAGCCGGTGATGCCGTTGAGGACGGTGTGGCAGGGGGAGGCGGCCAGTTCGGTGGCCGCGTCGGGGCCCGCCAGGATCTCCGGCCGCGGCTCGCCCGCGCCGTACTGCGCCGTGAGCGCCTCGCGCAGCGCCGGTACCGCCTCCGGGCGGGCCACCGCGACGGTGTGCACCCGCAGCTGGTGCGCCTGCCGGGCGAGCAGCTCCACCTGGCCGCCGGCCGCCGAGAGCGCGGTCACCCGGAAGCGGTCGGGATGGCGCAGCACGATGTCGATCGCCTGGGTGCCGATCGAACCGGTCGACCCGAGGATCACGAGGGTGCGCGGCGTTCCCGGCTCGCTGGGAGCCGGCTCGAAGCGCAGGTGCGGGTGGGCGAGGGAGTCCGTCATGCGGTCCATTGTGGCCGGTCGGCACGGTGCCGGGAGCACCGCGTCGGCCGGCCGGTGGTCCGGGGCCGGCCGGGCGGACCGCACGGCCGGTCCGGCGACCCCCGCGGGGGACCCGGCGGCCGTGTGTACGGGCCGCCGGTCCGGCCGTCCGCTCAGCGGATCGGACGGTGTACGGAGTCCGTCGCGCTGGGGCCGGGGGTGGCGTCGGCGATCCAGGGGCCGTCGTCGCTGGGGTCGAGGATGCCCTCCTCCAGCCAGGTGTAGCCGCCGCCGAGGACACCGGCGACGACCTTGCGGTCGAGGTCGTCGGTGTTGGTCCACAGCCGGCCGAAGAGTTCGTCGACGCGGATGCGCGACTGGCGGCAGAACGCGTCGGCGAGCTGCCGGGCCGCGCGGCCGTGGTCGCCGGTGGCCCGCAGGTGCTCGGCGCGTACGCAGGCCGCGCTCATCGCGAAGAGCTCGGCGCCGATGTCGACGATCCGGCCGAGGAAGCCCTGTTTGGTCTCCATCCGGCCCTGCCAGCGGGACATCGCGTAGAAGGTGGCGCGGGCGAGCTTGCGGGCGGCGCGTTCGACATACCGCAGATGACCGGCGAGTGGGCCGAACTCCTGGTAGGTGCGCGGGAGTTGGCCGGGTCCGGTGACGAGCGTGGGCAGCCAGCGGGCGTAGAAGCCGCCCGCCTTCGCCGCGGCCCGGCCCTTGTCGGCGAGGGACGCGCGGGGGTCGATGAGATCGCCGGCGACCGACAGATGCGCGTCCACCGCCTCGCGGGCGATCAGCAGGTGCATGATCTCCGTCGAGCCCTCGAAGATGCGGTTGATGCGCATATCGCGCAGCATCTGCTCGGCCGGGACGGCGCGTTCGCCGCGGGCGGCGAGCGAGGCGGCGGTCTCGAAGCCGCGGCCGCCGCGGATCTGGACCAGTTCGTCGGCCATCAGGCAGCCCATCTCGGAGCCGTAGAGCTTGGCCAGCGCCGCCTCGATGCGGATGTCGTTGCGGTTCTCGTCCGCCATCTGGGAAGCGAGCTCGACCACGGCCTCCAGGGCGAAGGTCGTCGCGGCGATGAACGAGATCTTGCCGCCGACGGCCTCGTGCTCGGCGATCGGGCGGCCCCACTGCTCACGGGCCGCGGACCATTCACGGGCGATCTTCAGGCACCACTTGCCGGAGCCGACGCACATCGCGGGCAGCGAGAGCCGGCCGGTGTTGAGCGTGGTGAGGGCGATCTTCAGACCGGCGCCCTCGGGGCCGATGCGGTGCGCGGCGGGGACGCGGACCCGGTGGAAGCGGGTGACGCCGTTCTCCAGGCCGCGCAGGCCCATGAAGGCGTTGCGGTGCTCGACGGTGATGCCCGGCGCATCGGCCTCGACCACGAAGGCGGTGATCCCGCCCTTGTGGCCCTCGGACGCCGGCACCCTGGCCATCACCACCAGGAGGTCGGCGACCACGCCGTTGGTCGTCCACAGCTTCACGCCGTCCAGGACGTAGTCGTCGCCGTCCGGAACGGCACTGGTCGCCAGCCGGGCCGGGTCGGAGCCGACGTCCGGCTCGGTCAGCAGGAACGCCGAGATGTCCGTACGGGCGCAGCGCGGCAGGAACGTGTCCTTCTGCTCCTGGGTGCCGAAGAGCTTCAGCGGCTGCGGTACGCCGATCGACTGATGCGCGGAGAGCAGTGCGCCGGTCGCGGGGCTGACGGAGCCGACCAGGGCGAGGGCCCGGTTGTAGTAGACCTGGGTGAGCCCGAGGCCGCCGTATTTCGTATCGATCTTCATGCCGAGTGCGCCGAGCTCCTTGAGCCCGCGCACGGTCTCGTCCGGGATCTGTCCCTCGCGCTCGATCCGGGCGCCGTCGATCTGCGTCTCGCAGAAGGTCCGGAGCGCGGCCAGGAACGCCTCCCCGCGCCGTACGTCCTCCGCCGCGGGGGCCGGGTGCGGGTGGATGAGGTCGAGCCGGAAGCGCCCCAGGAACAGTTCCTTGGCGAAACTGGGCTTGCGCCAGCCCCGCTCCCGGGCCGCCTCGGCGACCTGCCGGGCCTCGTGCTCGGAAACGTTGCGGGTGGTCGGAGCGGTCATCGTGAGCTCACCTCGCCGCGGATCGGGTGATCGGCCGTCTGTACCGGCGGGCCGGTCGACGCCGGACTCTGCTACTTGTGAGGGTTACCCGATTCGCGCGGGTTGCACCAGTGGTGCGGCGGGACGGATCGGAGCGGGGCGGCGGCGCGCCCGCCCGCGGCGGCGGCCGGCGGACCGCAGCGGCCCGTAACGCGTCGCGGCGCGCTCCGGAACGGGGTTCCGAAGCGCGCCGCGAGGGGGCCGGGCCGGGGACGGGCCGCCCGCACGGCGGCCCGTCGCTGTCCACCGGGCCGGGCCGGTCGGGTGGCGGTGGGTCTCAGAGGGCCAGGCCGGTCAGGACCAGGACCCGCTCGTAGGTGTAGTCCTCCATCGCGAAGCGGACGCCCTCGCGGCCCACGCCGGACTGCTTGGCGCCGCCGTACGGCATCTGGTCGGCGCGGTAGGAGGGCACATCGCCGATGATCACGCCGCCGACCTCCAGCGCGCGGTGGGCGCGGAAGGCGGCCTGCACGTCGTGGGTGAACACCCCTGCCTGGAGGCCGTACTTGGAGTCGTTGACGGCCTCGAACGCGGCCGCCTCGCCCTCGACCTTGCGGACGGTGAGCACCGGGCCGAAGACCTCCTCGCAGGCGAGCGTCGCGTCGGCGGGCACGTCCGCGAGCACGGTCGGCGCGTACGAGGCGCCGTCCCGCTTGCCGCCCGTGAGCAGCTGCGCGCCGCGCTGCACGGCCTCGTCCACCCAGCTCTCGACGCGCTGCGCGGCGGCCTCGCTGACCAGCGGGCCGACCTCGGTCGCCTCGTCCGAGGGGTCGCCGGTGACCTGCGCCTCGACGGCGGCGACGATCTTCGGCAGCAGCCGGTCGTAGACGGCGGCGTCGGCGATCACCCGCTGCACCGAGATGCAGGACTGGCCGCCCTGGTAGTTGGAGAAGGTGGCGATGCGCTGCGCCGCCCGGTCCAGGTCGGCCTCGGAGGAGAAGTCCGGCAGGACGACGGCCGCGCCGTTGCCGCCCAGCTCCAGGGTGCAGTGCTTGCGCGGCACCGAGTCCAGGATCGCGTAGCCGACCTGCTCGGAGCCGGTGAAGGAGACCACCGGCAGCCGCTCGTCCTGTACCAGCGCCGCCATCCGGTCGTTGGGCACCGGCAGGACCGACCAGGAACCGGCCGGCAGCTCGGTCTCGGCCAGCAGCTCGCCCAGGATCAGGCCGGACAGCGGGGTGGCCGGGGCCGGCTTGAGAATGATCGGGACGCCGGCCGCGATGGCCGGGGCGATCTTGTGGGCGCAGAGGTTGAGCGGGAAGTTGAACGGGGCGATGCCCAGGACCGTGCCGCGCGGGAAGCGGCGGGTCAGCGCGAGCCGGCCGGCGCCGCCCGCGTCGGTGTCCAGGCGCTGCGCCTCGCCGCCGTTGAAGCGGCGGGCCTCCTCGGCCGCGAAGCGGAAGACGGAGACGGCCCGGCCGACCTCGCCGCGCGCCCACTTGACGGGCTTGCCGTTCTCGGCGGAGATCAGCTGGGCGATCTCCTCCGTGCGCTCCACCAGGCGGCGCTGTACGTGGTCCAGGGCCGCGGCGCGGACGTGCGCGGGGGTCGCGGCGAACTCGTCCTGGACCGCGACGGAGGCGGCGATGGCCTCCTCGACCTGGGCCTCGGTGGGGACGCTCACCGTGCCGACGAGACGCCCGTCCCAGGGAGAGGTGACATCGAAGGTGGCCTCGCCGGTGGCCTGGCGGCCGGCCAGCCAGAAGGCGGTGGGGGCTGCATCATCGTGGATCGGCACAGTGGATCCCGGCCCTTCAGAAGTGGTGGGGTGGTACGCATGGCACTGCGGCGGCAGCTCTGCTGCCCCCACCGTAGGGGTGCGGCGGCGCCCTGGCGTTTGTCCGAAGCGTAGAAATCGGACCGCGGGTCTCTCCGCGGTGGAAGGGCCCGCCGCTCGCGCGGGACGCGGGCGGGCGGACGGCCTTCGCGCGGGGTGCCGGGCGTCTCGGGCCGGTCCGCGCCTCACTCCCCCGGTGGCACCGACGTCGCCTTGAGCGCCAGCCACAGCTCCATCCGGACGTCCGCGTCGTCCAGTGAGCGGCCGAGGATCTCCTCGACCCGCCGCATGCGGTAGCGCAGGGTGTGGCGGTGCACGCCCAGGTCGGCGGCGGCCGCGTCCCACTGGCCGTGCCGGGACAGCCAGGCGCGCAGTGAGGCGACGAGATCGCCGCGGCCGGTCGCATCGTGCTCGCGCAGCGCCCGCAGCAGCCCGTCGGCGAAGGCGCGTACCGCGTCGTCGGCGAGCAGCGGCACTACCGAACCGGCCGCCACGTCCTCGTGCTCGACCAGTGCGCGGCTGCGGCGGCGGGCGACCGACAGCGCCTGTTCGGCCTGGCGGTAGGCGTGCGCGGCGGCGGCCGGGCCGGTCGGCGCGGACAGGCCGACGGCGATCGGCGGGCCGCCGCGCCCCGCCTCGGCCCGCGCCACGCGCCCGCGGGCCCGCGACGGCGCCTCGAAGCGGGCCTCGGCGGCGGCCGCGTACTCGGCGCAGGCGCGCGCGGCGGCCCCGCCGTCCGCGACCAGCGCGATCAGCCGGGTGCCGTCCGGGACGGCGAGCACCGCCTCACCGGTCCGGGCCGCCGCGGAGTCCATCGCGTCGCCGAGCGCGTCCAGGACGGCCGGCGGGGCGCCGGCCGGGGCCGGGGCGGCCGCGTCCTCGGCGGTGGTCGATTCGGCCACCACCATCCGGAACGGGGCGTCGAGCAGCCCGCCGTACAGCTGGCCGGCCACCGCCCGCGCATGGTCCGGCTGCCCCGCCAGCAGCATCGTCAGCACCGCCGCGCCGAGCCGCTGCTCGGCGTCCTGCAACGCCTTGGAGCGCTCGGTGGTGAGGGTGAGCAGCGCGACGGCGGAGTGCACGGCGTAGCGCTCGGCGGTGCCGAGCGGGGCGCCGGTGCCGACCGCGAGGACACCGCGCGCCCGGCGGCCGGTGCCCAGCGCCTGGAGCTCGACGCGGTCGTCGCCGGCCGCGTCGCTGACGACGGAGCTGGCCGGGGCGGGCCGCTCGCGCAGCCGGCCGACGTCGTCGGCGAGCCGGACGGCGCGGCGCGCGGCCCAGTCGGGGGCGGCGGCGAGTACGGCGCCCGAGGCGTCGTAGAGGGCGGCCCAGCCGTCGAGGTGGGCGGCGAGCCGGGCCAGCAGCTCGGCGGGGCCCTCGGCGCTCAGCGCCGCCCGGGTCAGCTCCCGCTGCGCCTCGAATCCGGCGGTCACCGCGCGGTACTGGTCGGCGGCAACCGCGGCCGAGACGGCCTTGCTGATCGCGATGAACGGGGTCCGGCGGGGCACCCCGAGCAGCGGCAGGCCCGCCTCCCGGGCGGCCGTGACCAGCGCGTCCGGGGCGTCCTCGTAGTTCACGCCGATCGCGAAGCCGAGCCCGACGACGCCGGCCTCCGCGATCCGCCGGACATATCTGCGGGTCACGTCCGGGTCCTCGGCGTCCAGCTTGAGCGCGGTGATGAGCAGCAGCTCGCCGCCCTCCATGTAGGGCACCGGATCGATCAGCTCGCTGGCGTGTGCCCAGCGCACCGGGACGTCCAGCCGGTCCTCGCCCGCGAGCACCGTCAGCTTGAGCGCGGTGTGGTTGACCAGGGAAGCGAGCGTATGCGGCATGGGACCTTCGATGACGACGTCAGGGCGGCGGGCGCCGCCCGGTGGGGCGGGCGGCGGCACTGCCGGGATGATTGCGCCGTCCCGTATGAACGACTGCTATCGATTCTGCCTCAACGGAGGAAACCGGGGTACGGCACCGGCGGATCCGGGGGTACCGGAAGGGCTCGGCCGGGCGTGCCGCGGGGCGGGACCGGCCCCCGAGGGGGCCGGTCCCGCTCACGGCCGCAGGTCCACCAGCACCGGCGGTGCGTGCTCGCCCCGTACCGAGGTCACCGACAGCACCGCGTGCCCGGCCGGTACGGAGTTGGCGAGGTCGGAGGCGGACCAGCGTTCGCGTTCGACGGTGCGGACGGTGACGGCCTTGGCGGTGGCCGCCTTGCCGGTGATCAGGTGGCGGAAGAGGTGGAACGCCTTCATCCCGGCGCCCACCGCGATGATCTGCCGGTCCGTCACATCGCGGGTCTCCACCCACTCCTTGCCCCACACCTCGGCGAACCGCGCGCCGTCCCAGGTCGTCACGCCCGCGAACGCCATCCGGCAGCCGACCGCGCCGAGCAGCGCGCTGCGCAGCGCGTCGGGGACGTCGTCCAGGGAACGCAGCGTCAGCACCGCGCCGGCGTTCGCCGAGCGCAGCCGCTGGAGGCCGCGCAGCGCCTCGGCGGTGATGGTGTGCGCGGCCTCGTCGAGGACCAGGCAGGCGAAGAGCGAGCGGTCGGTGCGGGCCACCGCGCTCTCGGTGAACTGCGCGAGGACCAGCCGCGCGAGCATCCGGGAGGCTTCGGCGTGGCCGCGCTCGGGCAGCTCGATACGGATCCGCAGCGGGCGGTCCAGCTCGCGCAGCGAAACCTGCCGGGTGCCCCCCTCGGGGTCGAAGAAGGCGGCGAAGGCGGGCCGGTCCAGCAGGGCGATGCGGTCGGCGAGCAGCACCCCGACATCGCCGGCCCGCGCCGACTGCCGGGTGCGGGCGTCGAGTTCGCGCACCAGGGTGAGTGCGCCGGTGCTCTCCAGGGCGGTGCGCAGCGCGGCCACCGCCTCCGGCGCGCCGTCCAGCAGTTCGCGCAGCTCCGGCACCGAGGGGAAGCGGTCGTGCGCCCCCCGGAAGGGGCCCAGGAGCTGGGCGAGGGCGGTCGCCGCGCGCCGGCTGTCGCCGCCGGGCAGCTGCTCGGCGAGGTCGCCGACCAGGGCCTCGGCCAGGATGCCGGCCGCCTCGTCCGGGTCGGTGGTGCCGCCGTACAGGTCGAGGTCGTGCTCCGGGCCGGGGCGGCCGATCCTGACCACCCGGTCGAAGGCGTCGTCCGGGCCGAGGTCGGCACCGGCCGGTCCGACGGCGACGACCGCGCACCGGCCGGCGAGCGACTGGAGGCACATCGACTCCACGACCGGCCGCACCAGCCGGGTCGTCTTGCCGCTCCCGGAGGGGCCGACGGCCAGCAGGGAGGTGCCCAGCAGGTCCGGCTCCAGGGCGCAGCCGGCGCCGCGGTGCTGGTAGGGGTTGCGCGGGTGGTCGGCGGCAGTGCCGATCCGGACCTGGTGGGCGAGCAGGTCGTGGTGGGCGGTGCGGCGGGCCAGATCGCGCCGCCCCGAGGGGTGCGCGCAGGCCGCCGCGCCGTTGCGCAGCACGGTGTCGGTGAAGGAGGCGAGGGAGTGCCGGCCGGCCCGCACCGAATGCCAGGCGCGCCCGATCCGGGCCACGTCCACATCGTTCATCCGGCCCGTGCGGGCCTCCGCGGCGAGCCGGTCGGCGGCGTCCGGCGCACCGTGGGCGCGCAGCTCGGGCCACTGCGCCAGGTCCTCGGCCGGCGCGGGTTCCGCGGCCGGTACGCGGTCGCGGGCGCGCCGGACGAGCGGCATCAGGAAGCGGCGGCCGAGCTCGGGCCAGCGGCCGATACGGCCGAAGACGACGGCGATGCCGCCGATCCACAGGGCGTAGTAGAGCTGGGAGGCGATGGCGAAGGCGATCCGGTCGCCCGGGGTCTCCCCGGCGATCCACGCGTCGGGGGCGAGGACGCTGACCGGCCAGATCCAGTAGGGGCCCAGATAGCCGTTCCACAGCAGTGACCACAGCAGCCAGCCGCAGAGGAAGCTGATCACCGCACCGCTGATCAGCTGCCGTGCGGGCACCCGGTCGGGCTGCTCGGCGGCGCGGGGGCGGTGCCCGTACGTCCAGACGCCGGGCGGGGCGGCCGGGCGTGGTGCGCGCAGCCAGCCCAGCAGCGGCGGCTCCGGAGCGCCGGGCGGCGTCGCGGGCTTGGCGGGCGGCGGCACGGGCAGGGCGGGCGGGGCGGCGGGCGGCGGCGGGACGGCCACCGGCGCGACGGGCGCCGCGACGGGCGGGGGCGTGGGCGGCACCGCGGGGTGCGGTGCGGCGGGGTCGGGTCGGTCCGCGCCGGCCGGCGGCCGGGAAGCGGTGTGCGGTGCGTCGTGCCTGCCCTCGGTGTCCATCCGGTGCCCCTTGTCCCCCTTGAGCCAAGACCCGCTGGGTCGTTGCCGCCTGCGCGCGCCCCGTACCGGCCACGGACGGGCGCACCGCCGCACAATCTACTGGCCGTACACCGGTGCTATGTCCGGCGCGGACAACGCAACACGCGCACTTCTCCCGAACGGAACATGCCAGACCCCGCCGCCCGCCCCTAGCCTGCGAGAACAAACCCTTGTCAGGTCCCGTGCCACCCCCAGGAGACTGCCATGACCGAACTGACCGGCGGCCCCGCCCTCCCCCAGGAGCGTCGCGTCGTCACCGCGATCCCCGGCCCCAAGTCCCAGGAGCTGTGGGCCCGTAAGCAGGCCACCGTCGCCAACGGCGTCGGCGCCGTGCTGCCCGTCTTCGCCAAGCGCGCGGGCGGCGGTGTCCTGGAGGACGTGGACGGCAACTCGTTCATCGACTTCGGTTCCGGTATCGCGGTGGCCTCGGTCGGCAACAGCGCCGAGGCCGTGGTGCGCCGCGCCACCGCGCAGCTCGCCGACTTCACCCACACCTGTGCGATGGTCACGCCGTACGAGCCGTACGTCGAGGTCTGTGAGCTGCTCGCCGAGCTGACCCCGGGCGACCACGCCAAGAAGTCCGCGCTCTTCAACTCCGGCGCGGAGGCCGTGGAGAACGCCGTCAAGGTGGCCCGCGCGTACACCAAGCGCACGGCGGTCGTCGTCTTCGACCACGGCTACCACGGCCGGACGAACCTGACGATGGCGCTCACCTCGAAGAACATGCCGTACAAGAACGGCTTCGGGCCCTTCGCGCCCGAGGTCTACCGGGTGCCGGTCGCCTACCCCTACCGCTGGCTGACCGGTCCGGAGAACTGCGCACGGGAGGCCGCCGACCAGGCGATCGAGCAGATCACCAAGCAGATCGGCGCGGACAACGTCGCGGCGATCATCATCGAGCCGGTGCTCGGCGAGGGCGGCTTCATCGAGCCGGCCAAGGGCTTCCTGCCCGCCATCGCGAACTTCGCGAAGGAGAACGGCATCGTCTTCGTCGCGGACGAGATCCAGTCCGGCTTCTGCCGCACCGGCCAGTGGTTCGCGTGCGAGGACGAGAACATCGTCCCGGACGTGATCACGACGGCCAAGGGCATCGCGGGCGGGCTGCCGCTGGCCGCGGTCACCGGCCGCGCCGAGATCATGGACGCCGCGCACGCGGGCGGCCTGGGCGGCACCTACGGCGGCAACCCCGTCGCCTGCGCCGCGGCGCTGGGCTCGATCGAGACCATGCGCGAGCTGGACCTGAATGCCAAGGCCCGGCGGATCGGCGAGGTCATGAAGCCGCGCCTGGCGGCGATGGCGGAGAAGTACGACATCATCGGCGAGGTCCGCGGCCGCGGCGCGATGATCGCGATCGAGCTGGTGCAGTCCGGCACCAAGGAGCCCAACCCGCAGGCCACCGGGGCGCTCGCCAAGGCGTGCCACCAAGAGGGCCTGCTGGTACTGACGACCGGTACGTACGGCAACGTGCTGCGCTTCCTGCCGCCGCTGGTCATCGGCGAGGACCTGCTCAACGAGGGCCTGGACATCATCGAGGCGGCGTTCGCCACGCTCTGAGCGGCGAGCCGCGAACGGCGAGCAGTTGGCGGCGGGGAACCCACGCGGTGTTCCCCGTCCCCGGCGCGCTCCCGGTTCCCACGCGTGGTCGCGGGCCCCGGCGCACCGCGACGCGCGTAGCTGGAGGCATGGCGTGAAGAAGATGTGCGGGGGCAATGGCGGCCGGGTGATCCGGCTGTCGGGTCCGCTCGCCGTGCCGTACGGTTTCTGCAGATGAGAGAAACACCCCGCCCGCAGGGGACTGCGGGCGACGCCAGGTCGGCGCTTCCCCGGCACCGGCCAGGCCGTGCCCTCGCGCACACCACCGGAGCCCTGGGCTCCGGGATTCCTCACCGATCGGATGTCCGCCCGCCCCACACCCCCCGGGGCGCGCGGTACACCGATCAGCCCGGCCGCCTCGGAACCACCCCCCCTGTTCCGAGGCGGCCGACCTCTTTTTCCCGCCTTCGCGGTTTCTCGCGTTTCTCCCGTCTCTCGGGATCCGCGGGCTCCTCGGGCTCTCCCGGCCCCTCCCCTACGTCCGGCTCCTCCAGTACGTCCGGTCCGTCCACTCCCTCCCGTCGTCCCGGTCGGCACCGACTCCGCACCCCCGCCGCCGCGGCCGGACTGGTCTGCGCACTGCTCTTCGCCCTGATCACCTGGCAGGTGGCGGACCACGGCCCGCTCCGCGCCCTCGACGAGCGGCTCGGCCGCGCCGTCTCCGCGAGCGCCGTCCCCTCCTGGCTCGCCCAGTTCTTCGCCGACCTCGGCAACGCCTCCGTCGCCCTGCCGGTACTGCTGGTGGTCATCGGGTGGGCCGTGTGGCGGGGCTACCGCAGCGACCCCGCCACCGGCCCGGCGCGCCGGTGGCTGCCGCCGCTGGCCGCCGCGCTCGCCCTGGCCGCGGTGCCCGCACTCGTCGTCCCGCTCAAGCTGTGGCTCGCCCGGCCGGGCCCGCCTCGGATGGCGGGCGGCGCGCACGACGGCTTCTATCCCTCGGGCCATGGCGCCACGGCCGCCGTCGCCTACGGGGTGGCCGCCCTGCTCCTCACGCACGGCCGCCGACGCACCGGCCGCCCCGCCGCCGGCCGCCTCCCGCTCGCGGCCGGGGTCGCCCTGCTCAACGCCGGTGTCGGCATCGGTCTGGTGCGCCAGGGCTACCACTGGCCGCTGGACGTGCTCGGCAGCTGGTGTCTGGCCGGGGTGCTGCTGGCGGTGTGGTGCGCGGTGTGCGACCGGCAGCCGGACGACCGGAACACGCGGCCGGACCACGGCCGGGGTCCGGACCCGGGACCTTGTGCGGGCCCGGACCCACAGCCAGGCACGGAACCACGGCCAGATCGGGACTCGCAGCCAGGTCCGGGCTCCTCGCGGTCAAGCCGCGACGTGGGCCCGGGTCAGGAGCCCGGCACCCCGGCGCCCTGACGCGCGGCGGACCGTACGCGACCGCGCGGGCCGCCGCCGCACGGCTCTCCCCCGGCTCCTCCTCGCCGCGCGCCGTTCTCGCGGACCCGCCGCACGCCGTTCACCGCTCGCGTCTCCCGGCGAGCGCCGCCGCCTCGTGCATCGCGAGTTCCAGCAGGCCCGGGTCGGTGAGGTGGCCGGTGCCGTCCGGCGGGACGAGCCAGCGGACGCCGCCGGTGTACCGCCCTGGATAGGGCACCACGATCCAGGTGCCGCGCCCGGCGCCCCGTACGCCGGTGCCCAGCCAGCGGCCGGCCGTGCCCGGCGGGACGAAGAAGCCCGTCCGGGTCTCGCCGAAGTCGGCCAGGACCGGGCCCGGCCGGACGGCGGCCTCGGCCAGTACGTCGAGGGTCGGGGCGCCGAGCCGGCCCTCGACGATCATTACGTCCCAGCGCCGGCCGGCCGGCAGAAGCGCCACCCCGAGCGGGTTGCGCTCCCATTCCCACCGGCACGCTTCCGGGTCGGAAGCCACCGATACCAGCCAGTCCACTGCCTTGCTCGCCCCCGCGGCGCTCATGTCACCCTCGCTCTCCCGGCCCGGACGGGCCGTTCTCTCCCCGGGGAGAGACGACGGGGGCCGCATCCTTACACGGATTGGCGAGGGATTTTCCCCACATGCGGGAGAGGGGGTGAGCGCCGGGACGGTCGGGGCGCGGCGGTGACGGGACCGCCCGCCGTCCGCCGCCCCCGTCAGCCGTCGGCTCTCAGCTGTCGAAGCCGAGGCCGATCCGGTCCATGCCCTTCAGCCACAGGTTGCGGCGCCCGGCATGCGTATCGGCGCGGGTCATCGACCACTGGGTGATGCCGATGCCCGCCCAGCGCAGCGGCTCGGGCGGGAACGGCAGCGGTTTGCTGCGCACCATCTCCAGCTGCGTGCGCTCGGTGCGTTCGCCGTCGAGCAGGTCGAGCATCACCTCCGCGCCGAAGCGGGTGGCGCCCACGCCCAGCCCCGTGTAGCCCGCGGCGTACGCGACCCGGCCGGTGTGCGCGGTGCCGAAGAAGGCGGAGAAGCGGGCGCAGGTGTCGATGGCGCCGCCCCAGGCGTGGCTGAAGCGCAGGCCCTCCAGCTGCGGGAAGCAGCGGAAGAAGTGCTGGGCGAGCTTCTCGTAGGTGGCCGGGTGGTGGTCGAACTCGGCGCGCACCCCGCCGCCGTAGCGGTAGACGATGTCGTAGCCGCCCCACAGGATGCGCTGGTCGGCGGTGATGCGGAAGTAGTGGAAGTGGTTGTTGGTGTCGGACAGGCCCTGGCGGTTGCGCCAGCCGATGGCGGCGAGCTGGTCGTCGGTCAGCGGTTCGGTCATCAGGGCGTGGTCGTAGACCGGGACGATGTACGGGCGTACCCGGCGCACCAGGGACGGGAAGGCGTTGGTGCCGAGCGCGACCCGGCGGGCGAAGACCCGGCCGTAGGGGGTGCGGACGGCCATACCGGCGCCCCGGGAGGCCAGCGCGGTGGCGCGGGTGCGCTCGTAGATGCGGACGCCGAGCCCGAGGCAGGCCCGCTTCAGGCCCCAGGCGAGGCGGGCCGGGTTGAGCATGGCGACGCCGTCGCGGTCCCACAGTCCGGCGCGGAAGGTGGGTGAGTCGATCTCGGCGCGCAGCGCGTCCCGGTCGAGGAAGCGGTGGCGGTCCAGGCCGAGCCGGGCGGCATCCCGGGCGGCCTCCGCCAGTTCGGCGATCTGGTGCGGTTCGGTGGCGATGTCGATCTCGCCGGTGCGCTCGAAGGCGCAGTCGATCCCGTAGCGGGCGACGGCGTCCTCGATGGCGTCGAGGTTGTGCATGCCGAGCTCTTCGAGCCGGGGGAGCTCGTCCGGCCAGCGGGCCAGGCCGTTGCCGAGGCCGTGGGTGAGGGAGGCGGCGCAGAAGCCGCCGTTGCGCCCCGAGGCGGCCCAGCCGATCTCGGCGCCCTCGATGAGCACGACATCGCGCCGCGGGTCGCGTTCCTTGGCGAGCAGCGCGGTCCACAGCCCGGAGTAGCCGCCGCCGACGACCAGCAGATCGCAGGTCTCGTCGCCGACGAGGGCGGACCGGGCGTCCGGGCGGTCCGGGTCGTCCAGCCAGAAGGGGGTGGGGACGGCGTCCGCGAGCGCGCGGACGGCCGGGGACGTCGCCCCGGTCTGGTGCGGCATGGCAGCTCGTGCCATGGATCTCAGCTCCTCTTGCGGCGTTTGCCGGCCAGTTGGCCGACGACTACGCACAACACGGCGATCAGGAACATCGCCGTTCCGATGACATTGATCTGAACGGGTGTGCCCCGCTGTGCCGATCCCCAGACGAACATGGGAAAGGTCACGGTGGAGCCGGCGTTGAAGTTGGTGATGATGAAGTCGTCGAAGGACAGCGCGAAGGAGAGCAGCGCGCCGGCCGCGATACCGGGGGCGGCGATCGGCAGGGTCACCCGCAGGAAGGTCTGCACCGGCGAGGCGTAGAGGTCCTGGGCGGCCTGTTCCAGGCGCGGGTCCATGCTCATCACGCGCGCCTTGACGGCGGTGACGACGAAGCTCAGGCAGAACATGATGTGCGCGATGAGGATCGTCCAGAAGCCGAACTGGATGCCCATGTTGAGGAAGAGCGTCGCCAGTGAGGCGGCCATCACGACCTCGGGCATCGCCATCGGCAGGAAGATCAGGGTGTTGACGGAGGACCGGGCGCGGAAGCGGTAGCGGGCCAGCGCGAAGGCGATCATCGTGCCCAGGGCGGTGGCGCCGAGGGTGGCCCAGACGGCTATCTGGAGGCTCAGGCCCAGCGAACCGCACAGGTCGGCGACGCCGCACGGATCGCTCCAGGCGTCCGTCGAGAAGCGCTGCCACTGGTAGTTGAAGCGGCCGTTGGGCTTGTTGAAGGAGAAGACCAGCACGACGATGTTGGGCAGGATCAGATAGCCCAGCGTGCCCAGGCCCGCGATCGTCACGAGGTGGCGGCGGAGCAGGCGCAGGGCCCTGCGCGGTGCGGATACGCGGACGGGCGGGCGGTTCGCGTCCGCCGGGGGGCGCGTCTCCCGTACGGGTGGGCGGGTCTCGCTGACGGCCATCAGACCAGGTCCTCCGTCCCGGATTTGCGGATGTAGACGGTGACCATCGCGAGGATGGCCGCCATGAGGATGAAGGAGAGGGCGGCGGCGGTCGGGTAGTCCAGGACCCGCAGGAACTGGGACTGGATGACGTTGCCGATCATCTTCTGGTCGGTGGAGCCGAGCAGCTCGGCGTTGATGTAGTCGCCGGCGGCGGGGATGAAGGTCAGCAGGGTGCCGGCGACGACACCGGGCATGGACAGCGGGAAGGTCACCCGGCGGAAGGTGGTGGCCGGGCGGGCGTAGAGGTCGCCGGCGGCCTCGTGCAGCCGGGGGTCGATGCGCTCCAGCGAGGTGTAGAGCGGCAGCACCATGAACGGCAGGAAGTTGTAGGTCAGTCCGCAGACCACTGCGAGCGGGGTGGCCAGCACCCGATGGCCCTCGGTCAGCCCCAGCCAGCTGGTGACGTCCAGGACGTGCAGCGAGTTGAGCAGGCCGACGACCGCGCCGCCGTCCGCCAGGATCGTCTTCCAGGCCAGCGTGCGGATCAGGAAGCTGGTGAAGAACGGGGCGATGACGAGGATCATCACGAGGTTGCGCCAGCGGCCTGCCTTGAAGGCGATGAGGTAGGCCAGCGGGTAGCCGAGCAGCAGGCAGAGCACCGTCGCGGTGGCCGCGTACAGCACGGACCGGACGAACTGCGGCCAGTACGTGCCGAACGCGTCCCAGTAGGTCGCGAAGTGCCAGGTGACCTTGAAGCCGTCTTCGAGGGATCCGGTCTGCAGGGAGGTGGACGCCTGGTAGACGAGCGGCGCGGCGAAGAAGACGACCAGCCACAGGATGCCGGGCAGCAGCAGCCAGTAGGGGACGAGCCGTTTGCGCGCGGGGGGCCTGCGGACCGGGAGCGGCGCGGCCTCCTCCGGTGCGGGCGCGGGCGCCTCGGTGGTGCTCACGCGGCCTCCTCGTCGAGGTCCGTACCGGCGAGCGGGGACTGGGCCGCGTCGAGCCCGAAGGTGTGCGCCGGGTTCCAGTGCAGGACGACCTCGGCGCCGGGGACGAGGCGGCCGTCGCGCTCGATGTTCTGCTCGTAGACGGCGAGTTCGCCCAGTGCGTGGGCGTCGATGACGTACTGCGTGGAGACGCCGATGAAACTGGCGTCCTTGATGCGTCCCGGCAGGCGGTTGTGGCCCTCGGGGACGGCGTCGGCGCGATCGGCGTGGATCAGGGCCATCTTCTCGGGCCGTACGCCGGCCAGGACCTTCCCCCCGGTGCGGGCCGCCGGTGCGGCGCCGCACCGGCGCGTGGGCAGCCGCAGGGTGGTGCCGCCCGCGGTGAGCAGCAGGTGTTCGCCGCCCATCCCGGTGACCTCGGCCTCGATGAGGTTGGAGGTGCCCAGGAAGTTGGCGACGAAGGTAGTGGCGGGGTTCTCGTAGAGGTCGGCGGGGGCGCCGAGCTGTTCGACCCGGCCGCCGTTCATCACGGCCACGGTGTCGGCCATCGTCATGGCCTCCTCCTGGTCGTGGGTGACGTGCACGAAGGTGATGCCGACCTCGGTCTGGATGCGTTTGAGCTCCAGCTGCATCTGGCGGCGGAGTTTGAGGTCGAGGGCGCCCAGCGGCTCGTCCAGCAGCAGCACCTGCGGCTTGTTGATCAGGGCGCGGGCGACCGCGACACGCTGCTGCTGGCCGCCGGAGAGCTGCTGCGGTCTGCGGCGCGCCATCGGGCCGAGCTGGACGAGGTCGAGCATCTCCTCGACCTGCTTCTTGACGGACTTGACGCCGCGGCGGCGCAGCCCGAAGGCGACGTTCTCGAAGATGTCCAGGTGCGGGAAGAGCGCGTAGCTCTGGAAGACGGTGTTGACGTGGCGTTTGTAGGGCGGCAGGGCGGTGACGTCCTGGCCGCCCAGGGCGACGGTCCCGGTGGTGGGGTCCTCCAGCCCGGCGATCATCCGCAGGGTGGTGGTCTTGCCGCAGCCCGAGGCGCCCAGCAGCGCGAAGAAGGAGGCCGCGGGGATGGTGAGGTCGAGCGGGTGGACGGCGGTGAAGGAGCCGTAGGTCTTGCTGATCCCCTGGAGGCGGACGTCGCCGCCGCCGCTCTGCGGGGTCGCGGTCTGGGTCATGTCTCTCGTCCCGTGTGTCGGAGGTCGGAACAGCTCATACGGGCCCGGGGCGGGGGTGGTGCTCAGGCGCCGGTGAGGTCGGAGTACTTCTGGGTGAACTCCTTGCTCTCCTTGCCGGAGAGCGCACGGAAGGAGTGGGACCTGGCGGCCATCTCCTCGTCGGGAAGGATCAGCGGGTTCTCCGCCAACGCCTTGTCGATCTTGGCGAGTTCCTCGCGTACGCCGTCGACGGGGCAGGTGTAGTTGATGTACGCCGCGAGCCGGGCCGCGTTCTTCGGCTCGTAGAAGAAGTCGATGAGCCGTTCGGCGTTCTTCTTGTGGCGCGCTCTGTTCGGCACCATCAGGTTGTCGGTGGACGTCATGTATCCGGCCTTGGGGATGGTGTAGGCGATGGCCGGGTTGTCGTGCTGGAGCTGGACGATGTCGCCGGCCCAGGCGACGCAGGCGGCGATATCGCCCTTGTCCAGGTCGTTGGTGTAGTCGTTGCCGGTGAAGCGGCGGATCTGCTTGGTGTCCACGCCCTTCTGGATCCGGGCGATGGCCGCGTCGTACTCGTCCGCGGTGACGTCCTCGGGGCGTTTGCCCATGTCCAGGAGGGTCAGCCCGACGCTGTCGCGCATTTCGGAGAGAAAGCCGACCCTCCCCTTGAGCTGCGGGTCCTCCAGCAGCTGGGTGATCGACTCGACCTTCCGGCCGCCGGTCGCCTTCTTGTTGTAGGCGATGATCGCGGGGATGCCCTGCCAGGGGTAGGAGTGCGCGCGGCCCGGGTCCCAGGCGGGGGTGCGGAACTGCGCCGACAGCTGGGCGTAGGCGTGCGGCAGGTTGGCCTGGTCCAGGGTCTGGATCCAGCCGAAGGAGATCATCCGCGCGCACATCCAGTCGGTGAGCACGATCAGATCGCGCCCGGTGTCCTGGCCGGCCGCGAGCTGGGCCTGGACCTTGCCGAAGAACTCGTCGTTGTCGTTGATGTCCTCGGTGTATTTGACCTCGATGCCGGTGCGCCGGGTGAAGGTCTCCAGCGTCGGCCGGTGTTTGCCGTCGTCGCTGACGTCCATGTACTCGGTCCAGTTGGAGAAGGTGACGCGCTTCTCCGCCGCGGAGTGATCGGCCGAACCGGCGGCGTCGGTACGGCCCGCGGGCGGGATACCGCAGGCCGACAGGGCGCCGGCGCCGCCGATGACGGCCGCCGCGGCGCCGCCGGCGCGCAGCAGCGACCGCCGGGTCATGGCGAGCCGGCCGTCGGTCATGCTGCGGCGCAGCGCGGCGAGTTCGGGCGGGGACAGAGGTTCGGGCTGCTGGTGGTGCTCCATGCGCGGTGCCCTTTCAGGGTGAACCCGGCGCTCGGCCGGTGGTGACGGTGCCGCGCGGCGCTGGCCGCAGTGGGTGGGGTGTCCCGGCACGGCCGGGCGGCGCCCCTGACGGTCGGTCCCCGGTGGACGGTGCCGGCCGCCGGCCGTCCCGTCACGGACCGTCCCGTTGCCGAGGTCCCTTACGGGCGGTCCCCGAAGACCGTGCGGTGCCAGTCCTTCCTGGCGACCGCGGTGTTGTCGTACATGACGTGCTTGATCTGGGTGTACTCCTCGAAGGAGTAGGCCGACATGTCCTTGCCGAAACCGGACGCCCGCGCGCCGCCGTGCGGCATCTCGCTGATGATCGGGATGTGGTCGTTGACCCAGACGCAGCCCGCCTTGATCTCCCGGGTGGCGCGGCCGGTGCGGTAGACGTCCCGGCTCCAGGCGGAGGCGGCGAGCCCGTAGGGGGTGTCGTTGGCGAGCGCGAGGCCCTCGTCGTCGCTGTCGAAGGGCAGCACGACCAGCACCGGGCCGAAGATCTCGGACTGCACGATCTCGCTGTCCTGGGCCGCGCCGGTGATCAGGGTGGGGCGGTAGTAGGCGCCCTTGGCGAGCGCGCCGTCCCGGTCGGCGGAGGGTGCCGCACCGCCGGTCACCACCGTCGCGTAGCTCCGTGCCCGGTCGACGAAACCGGCCACCCGGTCGCGCTGGGCGTGCGAGATCAGCGGGCCGAGGTCGGTGGCCGGATCGAACGGGTCGCCGAGCCGTACGGTCGCCATCAGGTCGGCGACGCCGCTGACGAACGCGTCGTAGAGCGGCCGCTGCACATAGGCGCGGGTGGCGGCGGTGCAGTCCTGGCCGGTGTTGATCAGCGAACCGGCCACCGCTCCGTGGACGGCGGCCTCCAGGTCCGCGTCGTCGAAGACCACGAACGGGGCCTTGCCGCCGAGTTCGAGGTGCAGCCGCTTGACGGTGGCGGTGGCGATCTCGGCGACGCGCTTGCCGACGCCCGTCGAGCCGGTGAAGGACGTCATGGCGACGGCGGGGTGGCCGACGAGATGTTCCCCGGCGTCCCGGCCGGCCCCGGAGACGATGTTGAGCACCCCGTCGGGCAGGCCCGCGCGCTGTGCGGCCTGGGCGAACATGAGCGAGGTCAGCGGGGTGATCTCGGCGGGCTTGAGGACGATGGTGTTGCCCGCGGCGATGGCCGGCAGCACCTTCCACGCGGCCATCTGGAGCGGGTAGTTCCAGGGCGCGATGGAGCCGATGACGCCGATGGGCTCGCGGCGGACGGACGAGGTGTGGTCGGCGCTGTACTCGCCGGTCGCCTTGCCCTCCAGGTGGCGGGCGGCGCCGGCGAAGAACGCGGTGTTGTCGATCGAACCGGGCACGTCGAACTCGCTGCTGAGCTTGATCGGCTTTCCGCAGTTCAGCGACTCGGCGTAGGCGAGGTCGGCGGCGTCCTCGGCGAGCGCGGCGGCGAAGCGGTGCAGGGTGTCGGAGCGCTCACCGGGCGTCGCCCCGCCCCATCCGGGCAGTGCCTGGCGCGCGGCCTCGACGGCGGCGTCCACATCCGCCGTGCCCGCCAGTTCGTAGGTGTGGACCGGCTCGCCCGTCGCCGGGTTGACGAGGGTCTGGGTGCGGCCGGAACTGCCGCTGCGGAGACCGCCCGCGATGAACTGCGCGCCCTCGGCGAATCGCTCGGTGACATCGAATCGCTGATCCATGGTGCTCTCCTCCGCCGGGCGCCAAGGCCGCGCAGCGGCACTGCCAGGCGTAGCTGTTTCCGGAAACGATGGCTGATCCTGACAGAGGCACCGGACCCCAACAAGTGATTCCGTTGTTGCCTTTTGGTCACGCGACGAATTCTGCGGTTTCCGCATCCGGCGCCCCGACACGTTGTCAGTGCCCGCTGACAGAATCCCGGCATGATGCACGACACCACGGGGATCACGGACCGGCGCACCGCGGACGGACCGCGCTCGGTCGAGGAACTGCGCGCGGCGACCGCCACGGGGCAGCGGGTCAAATACGTCCATTTCTGGGGTCACACCCCGCGTCGCGACGGCACTCTCGGGGCGAGCTGTTTCAGCCAGTGGTGGCCCTCGCCCTTCACGGTCGACGGGGTCGAGTACGCCACCGCCGAGCACTGGATGATGGCGGGCAAGGCCCGGCTGTTCGGCGACGCGGCGGCGGCGCGGCGCGCGATAGCCGCGACCCACCCCAAGCAGGCCAAGGACGCCGGCCGGGCGGTCCGCGGCTTCGACGAGGAGGTCTGGCGGCGGCACCGCTTCGGCCTGGTGGTCGAGGGCAGCGTGCACAAGTTCGGCCGGGACACCGCGCTGCGCGAGTTCCTGCTCGGCACGGGCTCCCGGGTGCTGGTGGAGGCCAGCCCGCAGGACTGCGTCTGGGGCATCGGACTGACCGCCGACGACGAGCGCGCGGCGGACCCGGCCCGCTGGCGGGGGCTGAATCTGCTGGGCTTCGCACTGATGGAGGCCCGTCAGCGGCTGGCCGAGGGGGATGGGGGCGACGGGGACAGCGGGGGCGACGCGGAGGGGTAGTTCTGGGGCGGTCTGGGGCGGTTCTGGGGCAGGCCCTGGAAGTCCGAGGGGGGCTCCGGGGAGGCTCTGAGGTCGGCCGCCGGGGTGGAGGTGCTACAGGGAGGGGGAGGCTAAGCGGATACGGCTGTCGGTGGGAGACCGGCCGGGTGGGCGGGGCGTGCCTCGGGGTGCGGCGGCGCGGAGCGCAGTGACGTGGGATGCGACGGCGCAGGGTCCGGCGGCGCGGCGTGCGGCGGCGCGAGGTCCGGCGACGCGGCCTGGTAGGTGTCGGAGTGGCCGCCGCCCCGGCCGCGGCCGCCGCCGTCGCCCGGTCCACGGTCCTTCGGGCCGAGGCCGTTGACCGCGATGAGGACGATCATCAGCGCGCTGATCAGCAGTGCCACCCCGCCCAGGACGATCCCGGCCAGCGCCGTGCCGCCGTTGGCCGCCTCGCCCCTGGTCGCCCTGGCCCGGCCGACGGCTCCGAAGACGACCGCCGGCGCACCGAGGAGGATGCCGAAAACGATGCTGACACCGAGAAGCGCCCCGGTGATACCGACGATCAGCGCGGCGGTCCCAAAGCCGTTGCCCGTCCGTACCGGCAGCCAGAGCGCATGGTCCATCGCCGGATACCGGCCGAGATCGCCGGGACAGCCGCCGTCGGGACAGCCGGTGTACAGCGGGTGCGGGGAGCGAGAGGCGTACGAGGGAGAGCCGGGGTGGCCGAGCCGGTCCGGCCGCCACGGACCGGGATACGGGGGCGGCGGATACGGAGACGGCGGATACGCAAGCGAGGGGCAGGACTGCCGCGCGTACGGCGGCGGAACGTACAGCGTCACGGCGCTCGGCTGCGCGGACTGCGCGGACTGCGCGGACTGCGCGGACTGCGCGGACTGCGAAGCGTACGAGTGCCCGTACGTCCCCGCGCCCGGTACGCCCGGCGGACCCGGCGCGGGCGGTGGCGGCGGAACGGCGTACCGCCCTGGCGCGCCGCCCGCCGAGGTCCCGGACGGCCCCGCGGGGCTCGCCCACGGATTCCCCGGTTCGGGCTCCGGCCCCTCGGCCATGGCTCGTCTTCCCCCTCGCCCGCTCCGACTGTCCTGTCATGTTAGGACCTGCTCCGGGCGCCCACCCGGCCCCCGCATACGATGACCACCGTTCCGCACGCCGACGCACAATCCCTTGACCAGGAGGAACCGTTGTCCGATCTCGATGCCTTCATCGCGGGCCTGCCGAAGGCGGAGCTGCACGTCCACCACGTCGGATCGGCCTCGCCGCGGATCGTCTCCGAACTTGCCGCCCGGCATCCGGACTCCACCGTCCCCACCGACCCCGAGGCGCTCGCCGACTACTTCACCTTTCGCGACTTCGCGCACTTCATCGACGTCTACCTCTCCGTCGTGGAGCTCATCCGCGACGCCGAGGACGTCCGGCTGCTGACGTACGAGATCGCCCGCGACATGGCGCGGCAGAACATCCGCTACGCCGAGCTGACCGTCACCCCCTTCAGCTCGACGCGCCGCGGCATCCCCGACGCCGCGTTCGTCGAGGCCATCGAGGACGCCCGCAAATCCGCGGAGTCCGAACTGGGCGTGATACTGCGCTGGTGCTTCGACATCCCCGGTGAGGCCGGTCTGGAGTCCGCCGAGGAGACCGCCCGCATCGCCTGCGAACTCCAGCCCGAGGGCCTGGTCTCGTTCGGCCTCGGCGGCCCGGAGATCGGTGTGCCGCGCCCGCAGTTCAAGCCGTACTTCGACCGCGCCATCGCGCTCGGCCTGCACTCCGTACCGCACGCCGGTGAGACGACCGGCCCGGAGACCGTCTGGGACGCCCTCACCCACCTGCGGGCCGAGCGCATCGGCCACGGCACCAGCTCCGTCAAGGACCCCGAGCTGCTGGCCCATCTCGCCGAGCACCGCATCCCGCTGGAGGTCTGCCCCACCTCCAACATCGCCACCCGCGCGGTGCGCACCCTGGAGGAGCACCCGATCAGGCAGATGGTCGACGCGGGCGTACTGGTCACCGTCAACAGCGACGATCCGCCGATGTTCGGCACCGACCTCAACACCGAATACGGCATCGCCGCCCGGCTGTTGGGCCTCGACACCGACGGTGTGGCCGGCCTCGCCAAGAACGCCGTCACGGCCTCCTTCATGGACACGACGGCCAAGGCACGGCTCGCGGCCGAGATCGACGCCTACGCGGCGTCATGGCGCGGGTAGCGGCGGGCGGAGCGCCGGCTCGGGCGACGGCGGCCGGCCGGGGCCCGGCGGGCATCCGCGAAGTGGCCGTCATCGGCCACCGCGGAGCCCCGTACGCCCACCGCGAGAACACCCTCGCCGCACTGCGCGGAGCGCTGGAGGCAGGGGCGGACGCCGTCGAGATCGACATCCGCCGTACCCGCGACGGCATCCCGGTGCTGCTCCACGACGCGACCCTCACCCGGCTGTGGGGGCACGACCGCCCGCTGTCGTCGCTGACGTTCGCCGAGGTCCGCGAGGTGACGGCGGGCGGCGTGCCCACCCTGCGCGAGGCGCTCGCGCTGACCGCCGGCTATCCCCGGGCCCGCGCACTGATCGATCTGCCCGATCCGTCGGCCGCGGACAGCGCCGTCGCCGAGGTCCACGAGTCGGACGCCGCCGGCCGCGCGTACTACTGCGGCGGCGGCCTGTCGATGCTCGCCGTACGGGCCGCGGACCCGGACGCCGAGATCGCCTTCTCCTGGGCGCGCGCGGCGCCGCCCCGTCCGGTGCTGCTCGACCGGATCAGGCCGCAGTGGCTCAACTACCACTTCGGCCTGGTGACCGAGGACCGGGTCCGCCGTGCGCACGACGCCGGTTACGCCTGCGCCGCCTGGACCGTCGACACCCCGCGCACGGCGCGCCGCCTGCTGCGCGCCGGGGTCGACGCGATCACCACCAACCGCGTCGCCGCGCTACGCCCCTTGGTCACCGGCAGGACGGGCTGAGGCCGGGCTGAGGCCGGGAGGGGACGGCCGGTGGACGGCAGGAGGACGGCCCGGTGAAGGACGGCCGGGTGGTAGGCACGACACCCGCCCGGCTGTCCTCTGTGGGCCCTGGTGGCCTCGGTGTCCTCTGCGGGCCCCAGTGGCCTCTGTGGGCCCCGGTCGCCCCGTTGTCCTCTGCGAGCTCGGTGGTCTCGGTGACCTCCATGGCCTCGGCGGCGTCGGATGCGTCGGCGTCGGCGGCGTGCTGCCTGGGGCCGCCAGGTGACCTGCCGGGGCTCGCCTGGCCCGTAGGGGTTCTCCCGGCCCATAGGGAAGACCGCGCCGAATCGCTGGCGCCGGTCGCGCGGCCCACGGCCTCAATCGGCACGTACACCCCCGCACCCTGCACAGCACCAAGGCCACATCCCCCCGCCTCCTGCCCCGCGAGACAGCCCCTCATCCACGCCCCCCAGCCCCCCCTACAGCCCCACGATCGCGTTCCACTCCTTCGCGAAGGCGACCCGCTCCTTGGCGGTGATGTCCCGGGCGATGGCCAGTCGCTCGCGCATCGCGCCGTCGGGGAAGATCAGCGGATCCTCGGCGAGTGCGGCGCGCTCCTTGTCCTTGGCGGAGGCGAGGATCTCGCGGGCGGCCGGAACGGGGCAGACGTAGTTGACCCAGGCCGCCAGAGCCGCGGCGACCTCCGGCTGGTAGTAGTAGTCGATCAGCCGCTCGGCGTTGCGCTTGTGGTCCGCGAGGTTCGGGATCATCAGGCTCTCCGCCCACAGCTCGGCGCCCTCCTGCGGCACCACGAACTCGATGTCCGGGTTGTCCGCCTGAAGCTGGATCACATCGCCGGAGTACGCCTGCGCGGCGAGCACATCGCCCGAGTCCAGGTCCTTGATGTAGTCGTTGCCGGTGAACCGCCGGATGTGGCCCTTGCGGACGAGTCCGTGTATCCGGTCGGTCATCCGGTGGAAGTCGTCGGCCGTCCAGCGGGTGATGTCCACGCCGTCGCCCTGCAAGAGCATCGCGAACGATTCGTCGAGGCCGGACAGCAGGGTGACCCGGCCGCGCAGATCGTCCTTCCACAGGTCGGCGGTGTGCCGGATCTCCCGGCCGAGCTTCCTGCGGTTGTAGGCGATACCGGTGATCCCCGACTGCCAGGGGACGGAGTGGGTGCGGCCCGGGTCGAAGTGCGGGGACCGCAGCAGCGGATCGAGGTGCCGGGCGACGTGCGGCTGGGCCGCGCGGTCCATTTCCTGGACCCAGCCCAGCCGGACGAACCTGGCGCACATCCAGTCGCTGATGACGATCAGATCGCGGCCGGTGCGTGTGTGGTTCATCAGCGCGGGGCTGATCTTCCCGAAGAACTCGTCGTTGTCGTTGATCTCCTCGGTGTAGCTGACGGAGATCCCGGTGCGCCGCCGGAACGTGTCCAGGGTGGGCCGGCGCTGTTTGTCGTGGTCGTCGACGTCGATGTAGAGGGGCCAGTTGGCGAAGACGAGGCTCCGGTCCTGCGCCGAGCGGTCGGGCGTTCCGCGGTCCGCCGCCTTGACGTACGCCGGCGGTACCCCGCATCCGGTCAGGGCGGCCAGCGTCCCGGTCGCACCGATTCCGCCCATGCCTCTTAGCAGCGAACGCCGCGAAAGATCAGCCATGGCGAGCACTCTCACGCCCGCGGGCGGAGGCGGCAAGAGACAGAACGTCAACTGCCGGGCCTCCGCCCGCGACGGTGTGTCGAGCGGTCCGTGCCGCGCGACGGTGCGGTTCCGCCGGCTCAGCCGCCCAGCGAGGTCATCACGTGCTTGATACGCGTGTAGTCGTCGAAGCCGTAGGCCGAAAGGTCCTTGCCGTAACCGGACTTCTTGAATCCGCCGTGCGGCATCTCGGCGACCAGCGGGATGTGGGTGTTGATCCACACGCAGCCGAAGTCGAGGCTCTTGGACATTCGCATCGCCCGCGCGTGGTCCTTGGTCCACACCGAGGACGCCAGGGCGTACTCGACGCCGTTGGCCCACTCCAGCGCCTGCTCCTCGTCCCGGAACGACTGGACGGTGATGACCGGGCCGAAGACCTCCTGCTGGATGATCTCGTCATCCTGCTTGAGGCCCGAGACGACGGTCGGGGCGAAGAAGTACCCCTTGTCGCCGACCTGCTGGCCGCCGGCCTCGATCTTGGCGTGCGCGGGCAGCCGCTCGATGAAGCCCTTGACCTGCGCCAGCTGGTTGGCGTTGTTGAGCGGCCCGAACAGTACGTCCTCGTCGTCGGCCGCACCGGTCTTGGTGTCCGCGGCGGCCTTGGCCAGCGCGGTGACGAACTCGTCGTGGATGGACTCGTGGACGAGCACCCGGGTCGCGGCCGTGCAGTCCTGACCGGCGTTGAAGTAACCGGCGACCGAGATCTCCTCGACGGCCTTGGCGATGTCGGTGTCCTCGAAGACCACGACCGGCGCCTTGCCGCCCAGCTCCAGGTGGACCCGCTTGAGGTCCTTCGCCGCGGACTCGGCGACCTGCATACCCGCGCGCACCGAGCCGGTGATCGAGGCCATCGCCGGGACCTTGTGCTCGACCATGAGGCGGCCGGTCTCGCGGTCACCGCAGATGACGTTGAACACGCCGCGGGAGTGGCCGAGTTCGTCCAGCACGCCGCCGATGATCTCGCCGATCAGCACCGTCGAGGCAGGGGTGGTGTCGGACGGCTTGATGACGACGGTGTTGCCCGCGGCCAGCGCCGGCGCGAACTTCCACACGGCCATCATCATCGGGTAGTTCCAGGGCGCGACCTGCGCGCAGACGCCGATCGGCTCGCGGCGGATGATGGAGGTGAAGCCGTCCATGTACTCGCCGGCCGCGCGGCCCTCCAGCATCCGGGCGGCACCCGCGAAGAAGCGGATCTGGTCCACCATCGGGGGGATTTCCTCGGAGCGGACGAGCGCGAGCGGCTTGCCGCAGTTCTCGGACTCGGCCGCGATCAGCTCCTCGGCGCGCTCCTCGAAGCGGTCGGCGATCTTGAGCAGGACCTTCTGGCGCTCGGCCGGGATCAGGTCACGCCAGGCGGGAAAGGCTGCCTCGGCGGCGGCCATCGCCGCATCCACGTCGGCCGCGGCCGAGAGGGGGGCGGTGGCGTACGCGTCACCCGTCGCCGGGTTGACCACCTCCGTGGTCCGTCCGTCGGCGGCGTCCCGGAACTCCCCGTCGATGTAGTTGCGCAGACGACGCAGTGCGGTGGTCACTGTGCGCCCCCTTCATTCAGATGTCGTGTGGTGGAAACGCTTACCCTAGCCATGGAGGCCACGCTTTCGACATACCCGCCACCCATGAACAACGGAATCAGTGAAATTTTCATCTTGACACAACTGATTTCATCGATTTGGCCTTGCGGGACGGACGAGGCTCATGCAGAGTGAGGGCCGTGGCCACTCGTGACAGAAACGGCACTCCGTCGATCGACTCCGTCTCCCTGGCGATCATCGAGCAGCTCCAGGAGGACGGGCGCCGTCCGTACGCCGCGATCGGCAAGGCCGTCGGCCTGTCCGAGGCGGCGGTACGCCAACGCGTACAGAAACTGCTCGACCAAGGCGTGATGCAGATCGTCGCGGTCACCGACCCCCTCACGGTCGGCTTCCGACGGCAGGCGATGGTCGGCATCAACGTCGAGGGCGACCTCGACCCCGTGGCCGACGCCCTGACGACCATGGAAGAGGTCGAGTACGTCGTCATGACCGCGGGCTCCTTCGATCTCCTCATCGAGATCGTCTGCGAGGACGACGACCACCTGCTGGAAATGATCAACAAGCGGATCCGCACGCTGCCCGGCGTCCGGACCACCGAGAGCTTCGTTTACCTCAAGCTCCGGAAGCAGACCTACACCTGGGGAACGAGATAGCAATGAGCGCCGACCTCTCCAAGACGGCGTACGACCACCTGTGGATGCACTTCACCCGCATGTCGTCGTACGAGAACGCCCCCGTGCCGACCATCGTGCGCGGCGAGGGCACCAACATCTACGACGACAAGGGCAAGCGCTACATCGACGGCCTGGCCGGCCTCTTCGTGGTCAACGCCGGCCACGGCCGGGTGGAGCTCGCCGAGACCGCCTTCAAGCAGGCCCAGGAGCTGGCCTTCTTCCCCGTGTGGTCCTACGCCCACCCCAAGGCGGTCGAGCTCGCCGAGCGCCTGGCCGACTACGCCCCCGGCGACCTCAACAAGGTCTTCTTCACCACCGGCGGCGGTGAAGCCGTCGAGACCGCCTGGAAGCTGGCCAAGCAGTACTTCAAGCTCACCGGCAAGCCCACCAAGCACAAGGTGATATCCCGCGCGGTGGCCTACCACGGCACCCCGCAGGGCGCCCTGTCCATCACCGGCCTGCCGGCCCTCAAGGCCCCGTTCGAGCCGCTGGTCCCCGGCGCGCACAAGGTGCCGAACACCAACATCTACCGCGCCCCGATCTTCGGTGACGACCCGGAGGCGTTCGGCCGCTGGTGCGCCGACCAGATCGAGCAGCAGATCCTCTTCGAGGGCCCGGAGACCGTCGCCGCGGTCTTCCTGGAGCCGGTACAGAACGCCGGCGGCTGCTTCCCGCCGCCGCCCGGCTACTTCCAGCGGGTCCGCGAGATCTGCGACCAGTACGACGTGCTGCTCGTCTCCGACGAGGTCATCTGCGCCTTCGGCCGCCTCGGCACGATGTTCGCCTGCGACAAGTTCGACTACGTCCCGGACATGATCACCTGCGCCAAGGGCATGACCTCGGGCTACTCCCCCATCGGCGCCTGCATCATCTCCGACCGCCTCGCCGAGCCGTTCTACAAGGGCGACAACACCTTCCTGCACGGCTACACCTTCGGCGGCCACCCGGTCTCCGCGGCCGTCGGCATCGCCAACCTCGACATCTTCGAGCGCGAGGGCCTGAACAAGCACGTCCTCGAAAACGAGGGCGCGTTCCTCGGCACCCTCCAGAAGCTGCACGACCTGCCGATCGTCGGCGACGTCCGCGGCAACGGCTTCTTCTACGGCATCGAGCTCGTCAAGGACAAGGTCACCAAGGAGTCCTTCAACGACGAGGAGACCGAGCGCGTCCTGTACGGCTTCCTCTCCAAGGCCCTGTACGACAACGGTCTCTACTGCCGCGCCGACGACCGTGGCGACCCGGTGATCCAGCTCGCGCCGCCGCTGATCGCCGACCAGCCGGTCTTCGACGAGATCGAGCAGATCCTGCGCTCCGTCCTCACCGAGGCGTGGTCCAAGCTCTGACCTCCAGGACGTCCGCGACGCCCAGGAATCCTGACGGAGCATCCTTCACATCACCTCCCGCTCCGGTAGTACACAACTGAATATCCAGCGGCTCAGATTCACTCGATTACAGCCATACGGGTGAATCTGAGCCGTTGTGCGTGCCGGGCAGCGAATGCCGAGGGCTGCCAGTCCTTACCGTGCCAGTGACCGATACCCTCCATGGTCGTTCACCCGGTCGGGGGAACGGACGCGAACAAGCACGAGGTGCGCAGATGGTGGCCCCGCCTGACAACGACGTTCTCTGGGCCCGCGGCCTGCACCACATGCACGGCGGCACCGCCGCCCTCGCCGGAGTCTCCGTCGGCGTCCGCGAGGGCGAGATCCTCGCCGTCACCGGTCCCCGCGGCAGCGGCAAGACCACCCTCCTCCGGTGCCTCTCCGGTCAACTCGTCCCGACCGAGGGCGAAGTCTGGTTCAACAGCGCCCCCGTCCACACTCTCTCCTCCCCCAGCCGCGAGCGGCTGCGTCTCGACCGGTTCGGCTGGATCGACACCGAACCGCATCTGGTCCCCGAACTCACCGCCTGGGAGAACGCAGCCCTCCCGCTCCTGCTGCGGGGCGTCGGACACCGCTCCGCCAAGCACACCGCCATCGAATGGCTGGACCGCCTCGACGTCGGCATGTGCGCCCGCCGCCGCCCCGCGCGGCTCGACCAGTCGCAGCGGCAGCGCACCGCCATCGCCCGCGCCCTCGCGACCACCCCCCAGGTGCTCTTCGCCGACGAACCGACCGCCCCACTGCACCGCGCCGACGGCACGCAGGTGCTGCGCACCCTCACCACCGCGGCCCGCTCGCACCAGATCACCGTCGTCCTGGCGACCCACGACCCCGACATCGCCGCGCTCGCCGACCGGACCATCGAGCTGCTCGACGGCCGCCCTTCAGACGCCACCCCCGTCAGCGGCGCCCCCGACACGGAAAGCAGGGCAGCGTGCTCGCTCTCCGTCTAGCCCGCGGCTCTCACCCCCTCGTTCTGCTGCGCCGCCTCTTCGTGGCCACCGCCGCGGCCGGTACCGGGTTCCTCCTGCTGTCCACCCTCGGCCACGCCGTCGGTCACCCCTCGCCGGCCGGCGATTCGCTGGTGCGCCTGCTGTGGTGCGCCGCCCCGCTCGCCGCCACCGCGCAGTTGGCGGTGTCCGTGGCCCGCACCGATCCCGCCGCCCGCCTCCAACAGGGCATGGCCGCCGCCGGGTTGGGCCCCGTCCGGCTCACCCTGCTCGCCGCGGCCTCCACCGCGCTCTCCTGCGCACTGGGTGTCCTCCTCTCCCTGCTCGTCTTCCTCCGGCTCCGCGGTGACCTCGGCGGCGCCTCCTCCGGCGGCACCTCCTCCGACCTGCTCGGCACCGGCCATCCGGTGCCACTGCTCGGCGCTCTGCTGCTCCTGTCCGCCGTACCGCTGACCGCCGCCACGGCGACCGCCGTATCCCTGCGCCCCCGCCCCGAGGCCGCCGCCACCTCCGAGGCCGAGGCCCACACGAAGCCGGCCGTGCCGTCCGGTCTTCCGTGGGGCATCGCCATGACGGCGGCGGGCCTCGCGATCGAGGCATACACCAGCCGCGGCACCGGCACCCCTGGCGGACTGCTCCCCCTGCCCGGCCGGCTGACCGAGAGCCCCCCTGGCGTGCTGGCCGGCTGGTCACTGTCGGCCTTCGGCCTCGTCCTGGCCGGCCCCGGCCTGGTGCATCTGTGCGGTTGGCTCCTGTGCGCGGGCCGGCCGGGAGCACTGCGGCTGCTGTCCGGGCGGCTGCTCCAGCGGGACGCACACCGCCTCGGCCGCCCGCTCGGCGTCCTGTGCGCCGTCGTCTCCGGCTCCTACGCGGCGCTGAAGGTGTACGAAGCCTCACCCACTCGTCACTTCGGGCCGCTCACCGCCATCGGCGCGGCGGTCGTCCTCGCCTGTGTCACCGCCAGTGCGCTGGCCGCCGTGCTGGAGTCCCGGTCGGCTCGCGCCCACACCACGGCCGCCCTGCGGCGGCTCGGCGCCCGCGCCTCCGCCCTCCGTCACACCGCGGCCCTTCGCGCCATGGCACTGCTGATCGTGCTGGCTCCGCTGACCTGGGTCGTCGCGGAAATGGCCACCCTCCCTCTGGTGCCCTGAGAGGGACAGGGCACGGGCACGCGCGGCCGACGGTGATGCCCAGCTGACCGCCATCGCGACGGGCGCGTCGGCGACGGCAAGGACCGACGGGGCGGCGCATCACCGACGCGGGCCGCATGACACGGCTCGCAGTGACCACCGCTCAGCGGGCCAGCGCGGTGGCCTCCACCTCTATTCGCCAGTCCGGCCGGGCCAGTGAGGACACTTCCAGCAGGGTGTCGGCGGGATAGGGCTCGGACAGGAACTCCCCGCGCAGCGTGATGACATGGTCGAGGTCAGCGGCCATGTCCGTGACGAAGATGCCCACCTTCACCACATCGGCGAACGAGGCACCCGCTGCGGCAAGGACCCGTTGGACATTCGCGAACGCCTGCCGCCCCTGCGTCAGGAAGTCGTCCGAGACGGTCCGCCCCCGATCGTCGATCCCCGCTTGCCCCGAGACATGGATCAGTCCGCCCGCCTTGACCGCCTGAGAGATCTTGTACGGCTCATACCAGTCCGGTGTGGTCGCGATCCGCTGGATCGCCCGCACACCCATGTCCTCCACAACGCCGCTCATCTGCATGACTCCCCCGTTCCTCCCCTGCACACAAGCACTTGCATGCACATACATAAGTTGCCAGTGCATGTACGCTGCTGTCAAGAGCCCAGCCGGAAAAGGCGGAAGAGAGCAGAAGGCGATGGACGCGGAGCACTGGGACCGGTTCGGAACGCTGCACACACGCGTCGAACAGGAGCTGGCAAAGGCCCTCCAGCAGCACCACAGCATCGGACTGTCGGAGTACCGCGCGCTGGCCCGGCTGGCCGAGGCGGACGACGGTGAGCTGCGCATGCAGGAGCTCGCCGATCTCATCGGCCTGAACCAGAGCTCCGTGAGCCGCCTGGCCTCCCGCCTGGAGTCGTCCGGCCTCACGCGCCGGGATCTGTGCCCGAAAGACCGACGCGGCGTCTACAGCGTAATCACCGATGAAGGCCGGGAGGTGCAGAGCAAGGCGCGCCCGACCTACGACGGCGCCCTGCACGCCGCACTGGACGCCGCGGCCGCGGACGGTCACCTCGGGCCGCTGGTGGAGTCGCTGCGCACCTAACATGGCGGGCGTGCAGCCGACTTCAGAGCCCTCAGCGCCCCGCCGGGACCACGACCGCGAGATCGATTCCCTGGAGGAATTCGACCGGGCAGCCGTCTCGGGCGATCTCGCCGGACGCCGCATCCGGTCGGTCGATCTGACGGACCGGACCTTCGCACTGCTCGGCACGGACACGGCCGACGCCGTCTTTCTCGGCTGCGCCATGGAGGCCGACGCCGCCGCGAAGGTGCGCGCCGGGGGCGCCTTGGTCTTCCCGCCCATACCGGGCCTGCCGTTCGACCCGTACCGCGGCAGCCTGTACGGACCCGACGAGCTCTTCGACGGCCTGGCCGACGCCGGTTACGAAGCGACGCCGGACGCCCGCGCGTTCCACTGGTACCAAGAGACGCGGGCGAACGGCGATGTCTTCGCCTCGATGCTGCGGAGCATCCATGATGACGCCGTCTCGGACGCCCTGGACGAACATCTCGCCGGCGCCCGGGTGGTGGGCATCATGGGCGGGCACGCACTGGAGCGTGGCTCGGCGGCCTATGCGGGCGCGGCACGGCTCGGCCGCAGCCTCGCACGCACCGGGCTGACCGTCGCCACCGGCGGCGGGCCCGGGGCGATGGAAGCAGCGAACCTCGGGGCGTACGCGGCACCCTTCGAGGACACCATGCTCGACTCGGCGCTCGAACTACTCGCCAAGGCGTCGCACTTCACCCCCTCCGTCACGGAATGGGCACGTGCCGCCTTCGACGTGCGCCGCAGCCGGCCGGGCGGTGGCACGTCGGTCGGCATCCCCACCTGGTTCTACGGCCATGAACCGCCGAACGCCTTCGCGACCCATATCGCGAAGTACTTCGTCAACGCGGTGCGCGAGGACGGCCTGCTGGCTCGCTCCCATGCCGGCGTGGTGTTCCTGCCGGGCGCCGCCGGGACCGTGCAGGAGATCTTCGACAACGCGACCGCGAACTACTACCGGTCGCCGGACGAGCCGGCCCCGATGGTGCTGGTCAACCGAGCGCACTGGACCGAGCAGCTGCCCACCTGGCCACTGCTCCGGTCGCTCGCGGCGGGCCGTCCCATGGCGGACCGGATCGCCCTGGTCGACTCGGTGACGGACGTACCGGAGGCACTGGCCCGCCTCACCGCCAGATCCTGACCGGTCCGGTGCCCGCCCGTGGCTCCGCCGCCCCGATCCAGCGCCCGGCCGAAAGATCCGGTTACCCATTTGCCCACGCGAGGCAACTCCCGTCCCGAAATGCGCGTCTGCCAGTTCAGGTAATGCACAGGTAAATCCAGGCAGTGCGTGAACGGAGTTCTTGGTGATCATCGGCCTTCTGACAGCCGTGGCGGCATCCGTCTGCTACGGCACGGGTTCGGTCCTCCAGGCGGTGGGATCGCGCAAATCCGCCCGCCGGGAGGCGGCCGCCGCGTCCACCACCGGGGTCACCCAACACGGCGGTCCCAGCCTCTCGTCCACCGCCAAGGCGGCCGTGACCTGGGAGTTCATGGTCGGCACCATTCTGGACTTCATAGGCTTCGGACTCGGCGCGCTGGCCGCCCGGCTGCTGCCGCTGTTCCTCTCCCAGACGGTGATCAGCGCCAACCTCGTGATCACGGCCGTGCTGAGCATCAAGCTCCTCGGCATCCGGCTGACCCGGCCCGAGTGGACTTCCATCGCCGTGGTCTGTTCGGCGCTGGTGCTGCTGGCCACGGCAGCGGGACCGGAGGGCGGCGGTAACACGCCGATCAGCACGCACTGGTGGCTGCTGGCCGCCTCCGTCCTGCTCATCGGCGGCGGCATCCTGATCGTGCGGCTGCTCGGCGGGCGGGCCGCGATTCTCGCCGGTCTCCTCTCCGGCCTGGGCTTCGGAGCGCTCGGCGTCGGCGTACGGGTGCTGAACGGTGTGGACCCGTTCCATCTGTCCTCCTTCCTCGGCGACCCCGCGCTGTACGCGATCCTCGTCGCCGGCATCGGCGGAATGTACCTGCACACCGTCGCCCTCCAGATCGGTTCGGTGAACGGCGCCACGGCGGCGCTGGTGGTGGGTGAGACCGTGGTCCCGGGCATCCTCGGGGTGCTCTGGCTGGGCGATGCCTCCCGTCCGGGCTTCGCCTGGGTCGCCATCCTCGGCTTTTTGGTGGCCGTGGCCGGAGCCGTCGCGGTCGCCTGGTTCGGCTCCCCGGAGCCGGAGTACGGCTCGGTCACCGCGGGCGATGCGGAACGGGACGCCGCCACGGCAACGGAAGGCGACCCGGCACCGGGCGACGGATCGGCACATCCGCCGACGGACCGGGACGGGGCTGCCGAGTCACAAACTCGTTCTCTGTCCGGCAACCGCACCAGCTCCTCGTAGGGGCCAGTTCCTCGTAGGAGCGGTCGGTCGCAATCCCCTTCCGCTCTGTCCCGGGCTCGTCCCTTCTCCCCCATCGCGCGGACGGCGCCCGGGTCCTGGAACATTTCGATGGGCACAGCCCGCGTGCGGTCGCGGTCTGTGCCCATCGACCTGACGGCCCGTCTCGCCGTTGCGTACCACGAAGGGCGCGCCGCCGGAGTCGCCGACGAGCACCGGCGAGCCGGCGGCCTCGGCCTCCCTGAAGACGATGCCCAGCCCGTCGGTCACCAGGCCGCGTCGCCAGGTTCGGCAGGGCATGGCGAAGATGTTGGCCGCGGAATGGATCGGCGGCAGGCCGCCCTACGACTGAGCCCCCGCGAAGACCATCACCGGCCGCGGAGGCGGGGGCAGCGAGCGCGAAGGGAAGTGCGGCAGCCGAGCCCGCAAGCGTCGCCCCGGCAGACCAGGGCACTGCACCACCGCGCCCAAATTCCGCGATACCGCTCCCCCGGCCCTTCCTCCGCGGCGGGCGGCGCGCGAGGACGGCCGCCGCCCCGGCCATGGTGAAGGGGAAGATGCCAGCCACCCGCCAACGGGCGGTCTTCAGCGGTCCGTTGCCCAAGAGAGCGTGCGGCAGGCCGTATACCGCCATGCCCGGCAGATAGGGGTAGTAGTCCACCACCGCAGAGCGACCGGGAACGTACGAACTGCCCGCATGCATCAGCAGGTCAGTCGAGCGTTCGACCACCGCGATCGCCAGTTGCGCCCTGTCAGTCAGCAGCACGAGGACGAGCAAAGGCAGCACTGCCGCACCCCCTATGGCCACCACGAAGTGGTGGGCGAGGCGGCGGACGGCGTGCAGGCGGTCCGTATCGCCGCAGCACAGCGCCCCGACCTGGCGCTGTTGGACATCCGCATGCCGCACAAGAACGGCATCGAGGCCGCCCGCGAGATCACCAGAGCGTCCGACGGTGCCACCAAGGCGCTGATGCTGACGACGTTCGGCCTCGACGAGTATGTGTACGACGCGCTGGCGGCGGGGGCCAGCGGGTTCCTCCTCAAGGATGCTACGTTTCCCGAACTCCTGCATGCCGTAAGGGTCGTGGCCGAGGGCAATGCGCTGCTCGCCCCCGAGCTGACCAAGCGGCTGATCGCGGCGTACGTCGAGGAACGCTCGGCGCCGGCTCCGGTCCGTACGGTCGAGGAGCTCACCGGTCGCGAGGTGGAAGTGCTCGTCCTGATCGCCCAGGGACTGTCCAACGCCGAGATCGCCGCTCGCCTGACGATCACCGACCACACCGTCAAAACACACATCAACCGGCTCTTCACGAAGATGGGCCTTCGCGACCGCGCCCAGGCGGTGATCCTCGCCTATGAGCTGGGCCTGGTCATCCCGCAAGGCCGACGGCCGACTTCCCTCCCCCGCTTACAGGAGTGACCGACCAGTCAGGAGCAACTCATGCCACCGATGCGACACTTCCTGCGATCATTCCGCCGCAGCCTCCAGCACCACGACATCCTGCGCCGCGAAGGCAATGCCCACCTTCTCCCCGGTCTCCGGCGCGTCCGGCAGCGCACAGGCCGCCTCCACCTGTGGTCCGCCGGCCGGCTGGAGCAGCAGGGCGACATGGGTACCGCGGAACGTCCGGGCCGCGACCGTACAGGGCAGCCCCTCGGGCGTGGGCAGCAGGCGGACGCCGGCCGGACGTACGAGCAGGCGGCACGGCCCGTCCGGAGTGCCGTCCGGGACCGGCAGCTTGCCCCAGGGAGTGACGGCCGTATCCCCTTGCACGGTCGCCTCCACCACATTGTCGAAGCCGAGGAAACGGGCGACGAATTCGGTGGCGGGCCGTTGCCAGACCTCCAGCGGGGTGCCGGTCTGCGCGATCCGTCCGTCCTGCATCACCACGACCCGGTCCGCGAGCGCGAACGCCTCGCCTTGATCGTGTGTGACCGCAAGTACGGTCGTGCCCAACTCGCCGAAAAGTTCCCGAAGTTCGACGACCAGACGTTCACGCAGACCGCGGTCGAGCTGGCCGAACGGTTCGTCGAGCATCAGCAGCCGGGGACGGGGGGCGAGTGCGCGGGCCAGTGCGACACGCTGCTGCTCACCCCCGGAGAGCGACGCCACAGCGCGCCCCTGTGCGTCCGGCAGCCCGACCAGGTCCAGCAGACGGGCGACCGTATGCTCCTGGTCGGCGCGCGAGGTGCCTCGCATCCGCAGTCCGAAGGCGACGTTTCCCGCGACATCGCGCTGCGGGAAGAGCTGGTGGTCCTGGAACATCAGCCCTACTCCGCGCCGGTGCGTGGGCACCCCCGACTGGTCCCGCCCTTCCAGCAGCACCCGCCCCGCGTCGGTCTGCTGGAGTCCGGCCACCACCCGCAGCAGCGTCGACTTGCCGCTGCCGCTGGGGCCCAGCACACAGACGATCTCGTGCGCTGCGACCGCGAGATCCACCGCGTCGAGCGCGGGGCGCCCGTCCGCCTTGCCGAAGCGGACGGTGACACCGCCCAGCCGCAGCAGCTCCGGCGCCGTCGTCCCGGCATGTGCCGTCATCTAGAACTCCCCGGAGTGGTCGGTACGGATGCGCTCCAGGGCCAGCAGGGCGCCGGCGCACACCACCATCAAGATGGTCGACAGGGCCATCGCCTGCCCGTAGTTGAGCTCCCCCGCACGTCCCAGCAGCCGAGCCACCGCCACTGGAAGGGTCGGATGGTCCGGCCGCGCGATGAAGACCGTCGCCCCGAACTCACCGAGCGATACCGCGAACGCGAAACCGGCCGCGACCAGCAGCGCCCGTCGCACCAACGGCAGGTCCACCTCGCGCCAGACCCGCCACGGCGAGGCGCCCAGCACCGCGGCCGCCTCCCGCAGCCGGCCGTCGACCGCGCGCAGGACGGGCAGCATCGTGCGGACGACGAACGGCACCCCCACCAGTGCCTGGGCGAGCGGGACCAGCCACCACGAGGAACGCAGATCGAATGGTGGTCTGTCGAGAGTGATCAGGAAACCGAAGCCGACGGTCACGGCGGAGACTCCGAGGGGGAGCATCAGCAGCGCGTCGAAGCCACGGACCAGACGGCCGCCCCTGCGGGTGAGGGCGGCTGCCGCCAGCCCGCCCACCACCAGCGCGATCACCGTCGCGACGGCCCCGAAGGCGAGCGAGTTCCACAGGGCGTCGAGAGGTGCGACGGCGAAGGTGCTGTCGGCGGTGGCGGCGGACTGCAAGGTCTCGTAGAAGACCGGTCCGTAGCCGTCCGTTCCCGCGAAGGACCGCTCGACGAGCACGGCCAGCGGCAGGACGAGCAGGAGCACGATGACGACGAGCGTCGTCCACAAGAGCGCCCACTGACCACGGCCGTGTGGCCGCCGGGCGGTCTGCGCCGGATCCACCAGTTTCAGGGCGGATTCGCGTCGGCGTACGGTCCAGGCGTGCAGCGCCAGCAGTCCGAGCACCGCCGTGAACTGGATGAGGGTGAGGACGGCGGCCGTCGGCAGATCCAGGAAGTCCGCGGTCTGCCGGTAGATCTCCACTTCCAGCGTCGAGAAGGTGGGCCCGCCCAGGATCTGCACCACCCCGAAGGAGGTGAAGGTGAAAAGGAAGACCATCAGCGCGGCGGCCGCGACAGCCGGGCCGAGCGCAGGCAGCGTCACCCGCCGCCAGGCGGCGAACCGTCCGGCGCCGAGCACCCGCGCCGCCTCTTCCTGGCGTGGGTCGAGTTGCCCCCACAGCCCGCCGACGGTCCGTACGACCACCGCGTAGTTGAAGAAGACGTGTGCCAGCAGGATCGCCCACACCGAGGTGTCCAGGCGTACACCCCACAGGTCGTCCAGCAGCCCGCCCCGCCCGACGAGCGCCAGGAAGGCCGAGCCGACGACGACCGTCGGCAGTACGAACGGCACCGCGACCAGCGCCCGCAGCAGCTGCTTGCCCGGGAAGTCGAAGCGCGCGAAGACGTACGCGCCGGGCAGCGCGATCAGCAGTGTCAGCCCGGTCGAGGCCGCCGCCTGCCAGAAGGTGAACCACAGGACGTGGAGCACATCCGGATCGGTCAGCACCGCCCCGATCCGCCCGAGCTGCCACTGTCCGCCGTCCTTCAGGCCGCGTCCGACGATGGAGGCGACCGGATAGGCGAAGAAGAGCGCGAAGAAGGCGAACGGCAGGGCCATCAGGCCGAGCCGTACCGCCGTTGCGCGCAGGGGCCGTCGGCGCCGGGCGCGGGTTACTTCAGAACGAGCGAGGACCACTGCTTGATCCACTGTTCACGGTTCTTGGTGATCGTCTCCGGGGCGACCGTCGCCGGCTTGTCGATCGTCGCGCCGTACTTCGTGAACAGCGCCGGCACCTTGGCATCCGTACGCGCCGGGTTGACGAACATCTGCAGCGGCACGTCCTCTTGGAACTTCTTGCTCAGCAGGAAGTCCAGCAGTGCCTTACCGCCCTTCTCGTTCTTCGCGCCCTTGAGCAGACCGCCGAATTCGATCTGCCGGAAACAGGTCCCGGTGGCGACTCCGGTCGGTGCCTCCTTGGGCTCCGGCTTCTTGCCCAGCACCTCGACGGGCGGACTGGACGCGTAGGAGACCACCAGCGGTTTGTCGCCCTTGCCCTTGCCTGCCGCCGAGCCGGAGAACCGCTCGTTGTACGCCTGCTCCCAGCCGTTGACGACCTCGACGCCGTTGGCCTTGAGCTTCTTCCAATACTCCTGCCAGCCGTTCTCACCGTATTTCGCGATGGTGCCGAGCTGAAAGGCGAGCCCCGGAGAGGAGGTCGCGGAATTCTCTGTGACGAGCAGGTTCTTGTACTCGGGCTTGATCAGGTCGTCGAAAGTTTCCGGCGGTGTGATCTTGTGCTGCGCGAAGTAGGCCCGGTCGTAGTTGACGCAGGTGTCGCCGTAGTCGAGCGGGGTGACACGGTGCCGGTCCTTGTCGAGCTGGAGCTCGGCCGGGACGTTGTCCAGCCCCTGGGCCTTGTACGGGCTGAAGAGATCTTCCTTCAGGCCGCGCGAGAGCAGCGTGTTGTCGATGCCGAAGAAGACGTCGCCCTGCGGATTGCCCTTGGAGAGAATCGCCTGGTTGACGGCCTTTCCGGCGTCCCCGCTCTGGACCACCTTGACCTGGTAGCCGCTCTCCTTCTCGAAGCCGGCGAGCACCGACTTGGAGACGGCGAACGAATCATGGCTGACGAGCGTGACGGTCTTGGCGTCCGTGCTCCCACCGTCCGAGCTGCCGCACGCGGCGAGTGCCGTCATGCCGACCGCGGCGGCGACCGCGGTCACGGTGATCCTGCTGGTGGTGCTCACTGATTCCTCCTGGCTGGCCAGGAAGAGACGCGGCCCCGCCCGGTGCCGCTGCCGACGGCGTCGGTTGACGTCCGTCGAGCGGATTCCGGGCGGGGCGCAACAGCATGAGTGATGACCGAACTTCCTACCCGGAATGACCCGGGCGAGGTTCAAGGGTCTGCGGGCACCGTATCTTTACGACGCTTCCGCACTCTCAGCGCTGTGGCGCTCCCCTGTCGGAATGTGCATTTGTTCGATCACACGGTACCAGCGAACGGTCAGCGTTCCGCGGCTGCGAGCTGCCCGCAGGCGCCGTCGATCTCCTGACCGCGGGTGTCCCGGACGGTCACCGGCACACCATGCGCCTCGATGGCCCGTACGAACGCCTGCTCGTCCTCGGGCCGCGAGGCGGTCCACTTCGAGCCGGGCGTCGGGTTCAGCGGGATCAGGTTCACATGGACGCGCTTGCCCTTCAGCAGCCGTCCCAGCAGGTCACCGCGCCATGCCTGATCGTTGATGTCGCGGATCAGGGCGTACTCGATGGAGATGCGACGGCCGGACTTCTCGGCGTACTCCCACGCCGCGTCCAGGACCTCGCGGACCTTCCAGCGGGTGTTGACTGGGACGAGGGTGTCGCGCAGCTCGTCGTCGGGCGCGTGCAGCGACACGGCGAGCCGGCACTTGAACCCCTCGTCCGCGAAACGGAGCATCGCGGGGACCAGGCCGACCGTGGAGACGGTGATACCGCGCTGCGACAGACCGATTCCGTCCGGCTCCGGGTCCGTGAGCCGCCGGATGGCGCCGACCACCCGCTTGTAGTTGGCGAGCGGCTCGCCCATACCCATGAAGACGATGTTGGAGAGCCGCGCCGGACCGCCCGGAACCTCGCCGTCACGCAGCGCGCGCATCCCGTCGACGATCTGGTGCACGATCTCGGCGGTGGAGAGGTTGCGGTCCAGGCCCGCCTGTCCGGTGGCGCAGAACGGGCAGTTCATTCCGCAGCCGGCCTGCGAGGAGATGCACATGGTGACCCGGTCCGGGTAGCGCATCAGCACCGACTCTACGAGCGTGCCGTCGTGCAGCTTCCACAGGGTCTTGCGGGTGGTGTCGTCGTCGCAGGAGATGTGCCGCACCACGTTCATCAGGTCCGGCAGCAGCTCCGCCGCCAGCTTCTCGCGCGCCGCCGCCGGGATGTCGGTCCACTGCGCCGGGTCGTGCGCGTAACGGGCGAAGTAGTGCTGCGAGAGCTGCTTGGCGCGGAACGGCTTCTCGCCGATCGCGGCCACCGCTTCGCGGCGCTCTACGGGGGTGAGATCGGCAAGGTGCCGCGGGGGCTTCTTGGCTCCGCGCGGCGCGACGAAAGTGAGTTCTCCAGGTGCAGGCATGGTCATACCAGTGTCGCAGACGCGCGAAGAGGGGCCTGCCACGTCATGCGGCAGGCCCCTCCGGGCCGTCGTGCGCCCCTCGTATGCAGGGAATTCGCGCGGAATCCCGAGGCGGCGGAGCCGTCGTGCGAACGAGCCGGCGGCTCAGCCCGAGCCCACGAAGATCACGAACAGCAGCCAGACCACGGGGGCGGTCGGCAGCAGCGAGTCGAGCCGGTCCATGATGCCGCCGTGGCCGGGGAGCAGGGTGCCCATGTCCTTGATGCCGAGGTCGCGCTTGATCATGGATTCGCCCAGGTCGCCGAGGGTGGCGCTGGCCGCGACCGTGAGGCCGAGCAGCAGCCCCTGCCACCAGACGCCGTTCTTGATCAGGAACTCCATGCAGAGCGCCCCGGCGACCATGGCGAACAGCACCGCGCCGACCAGGCCCTCTCGGGTCTTGCCGGGGCTGATCCGTGGCGCGAGCTTGTGCTTGCCGAACCGCCAGCCCACCGCGTACGCCCCGGTGTCGCTGACGACGGTCAGCAGCAGGAATGTCAGTACCCGCTGCGGTCCGTCGGCCTCGGCCGCGAGCATCAGCGCCACGAACGTCGCGAGGAACGGCACGTAGAACGCGGCGAAGACACCGGCCGTGACATCCCGCAAATAGTTCTCGGGCGCTTCGGTCATCCGCCAGACGAGGACGGCGAGCGCCGTGAGCGCCATCGCCACCCATGCGCCTTCGGTGCCGCGCACATATCCGGCGACCACCATGGCGGTGCCGCCGACGGCGAGCGGCACCAGCGGTACCTGGATGTCCTTGCGCTCCGCCAGCCGCGAGGTCAGCTCCCACAGGCCCACGACAACGGCGATCGCTATCACGCCGATGAAGACGGGCTTGTAGACGAAGAGCGAGGCGATGATGATCACGCCGAGGCCGACGCCGACCCCTATGGCGGCGCGCAGATTGCGTCCCGCGCTCTTCTTCTTCGGCTTCTCTGAGTCCTGCGAGCTGTCGGGCCCGGGGAAAGAGGTGGACATGGGCTCCTGCGGCTTTTCGTCGCGGAACAGGGGGCCGCTCCGGCGAGCAGCCCCCCGGTGGTCCCGGTGGTCGTCCTGGTGTCCGCCTGGGCCGGGCACGATGGGCATGGGGCGGGTCTGCGCCATGTCGCCCTCGTGGGGTACGGGGCCCGCCGAGGCGGGGGGCGCCGCCCCGCGGAGTGCGGAGGCCGGTCCCTGGTCGGGTGGTCCCCATTGACCGGCGCCGGGCGGGGCTCCCCAGGATGACTGGTTCATCAGACCTCTAGGAGCTCGGATTCCTTGTGCTTGAGGAGCTCGTCCACCTGCGCGACGTACTTCGCGGTGGTGTCGTCGAGCTCCTTCTCCGCGCGGCGCACCTCGTCCTCGCCGGACTCCTTGTCCTTGACGAGCTTGTCGAGGGTTTCCTTGGCCTTGCGGCGGATGCTCCGGATCGAGATCTTCGAGTCCTCGGCCTTGGTCTTGGCGACCTTGATGTATTCCCGGCGGCGCTCCTCGGTGAGCTCCGGGAAGTGCACGCGGATGATGTTGCCGTCGTTGCTCGGGTTGACGCCGAGGTCGGAGTCGCGGATCGCCTGCTCGATGTTGCGCAGCGCGCTCTTGTCGAACGGGGTCACCACGGCCATCCGCGGTTCCGGCACCGAGAACGACGCCAGCTGGTTGATCGGCGTCAATGCGCCGTAGTAGTCCGCCACGATCTTGTTGAACATCGCCGGGTGCGCACGCCCGGTGCGGATCGCGGCGAAGTCCTCCTTGGCGACCACGACGGCCTTCTCCATCTTCTCCTCGGCTTCGAGGAGGATCTCTTCGATCACCACTTGCTCCTGGTCTTTTCGGTAAGAAGCAGAGCCTCGCCCCTGCCGCGCGTCTACTCCTGCACGGTGTCCGACCGGCAGGCGGTTGTCCATCCCCGTGCCGGGGTCCACCCCCGGCCGGGAGCTGCCGCCCGTACAGGCCGATGCCCGTACGCCATCGCGGCAGTTGGGGCCGTCAGGCCCGGGTGCCCTGATCGCTGACGAGCGTGCCGATCTTCTCACCCTTCACCGCGCGCGCGATGTTGCCCTCGGCGAGCAGTTCGAAGACGAGGATCGGAAGCTTGTTGTCGCGGCACAGTGTGATGGCCGTGGCATCGGCGATCTTCAGGTCGCGGGTGATGACCTCACCGTATTCGAGGGCGTCGAACTTGACCGCGTCGGGGTTCTTCTTGGGGTCGGAGTCGTAGACCCCGTCCACGCCGTTCTTGCCCATCAGCATCGCCTCGGCGTCGATCTCCAAGGCGCGCTGGGCGGCGGTGGTGTCGGTGGAGAAGTACGGCATGCCCATGCCGGCGCCGAAGATGACGACCCGGCCCTTCTCCAGGTGGCGCACCGCGCGCAGCGGGATGTACGGCTCCGCGACCTGGCCCATGGTGATGGCGGTCTGGACGCGGGAGTCGATGCCTTCCTTCTCCAGGAAGTCCTGGAGGGCGAGGCAGTTCATGACCGTGCCGAGCATGCCCATGTAGTCGGAGCGGGCCCGGTCCATACCGCGTTGCTGGAGTTCGGCGCCGCGGAAGAAGTTGCCGCCGCCGATCACGATGGCGATCTCGTAGCCGTCGCGTACCACGGCGGCGATCTCGCGAGCCATGGCGTGCACGACATCGGGGTCCACACCGAGTCCACCGCCGCCGGCGAACGCCTCGCCCGACAGCTTCAGCAGGAAGCGCCGCCTCCCGCCGTGGCCGGCATTGTCTGTGTCCGCGCCGTCGGCACCGTGATTCATTGAGCTCTCCTCGTGCACATACGAAGAAGGCCATTGCCGTGGGTCTGGGTCAGATCCCTGTGCGGCAATGGCCTCCTCGTCACATCTGCGGCCGGCCGGTGAGCGGCCGACTGCGTACGACCCTAGCGGGGTCGCAGGTCATTCGCTGCCTTCGCGGCAGGCTCAGGCGCCGACGCGGATGCGCGCGAAGCGCTTCAGCGAGACACCCGCCTCGTCCAGGATCTTCTGGACGGTCTTCTTGTTGTCCTTGGCGAACGCCTGGTCCAGCAGCGCGTGCTCCTTGAAGAAGCCGTTGACGCGACCCTCGACGATCTTCGGAAGGGCGGCCTCGGGCTTGCCCTCCTCCTTCGCGGTGGCCTCGGCGACCCGGCGCTCGTTCTCGACGACGTCGGCCGGGACGTCCTCGCGGGAGACGTACTTCGGCGAGAAGGCGGCGATGTGCTGCGCGACGTCCTTCGCGACCTGGGCGTTCTCCTTGTCCAGCTCGACCAGGACGCCGACCTGCGGCGGGAGGTCGGGCATGGTGCGGTGCATGTAAGCGGCGACGTAGCCGCCGGAGAACTGCGCGAAGCGGTCCAGGACGATCTTCTCGCCCAGGGTGGCGTTGGCCTCGTCGACGTACGCCTGGACGGTCTTGCCGGCCTCGATCTCGGAGGCGAGCAGCGCTTCGAGGTCGGCCGGGGAGGTCTTGGCGACGTGCGCGGCGAGCGCGTCGGCGACGGCCTGGAACTTGTCACCCTTGGCTACGAAGTCGGTCTCGCACTTGAGCTCAAGGAGGACGCCGGAGGACTTGTCGTCGGCGATGAGCGAGACGACGGCGCCGTTCTCGGCCGAACGGCTCTCGCGCTTGGCGACGCCCTTCTGGCCCTTGACGCGGAGGATCTCGACGGCCTTCTCGACGTTGCCCTCGGCCTCGTCGATCGCCTTCTTGCAGTCCATCATGCCGGCGCCGGTGAGCTCGCGGAGCTTCTTGACGTCAGCGGCGGTGTAGTTCGCCATGGTCTGTGAATCTCTTCTCGAAAGTCGAAAGATCTACGGGTGGACGGCGGGGGCGGCGCTTGTGGCGCCCGCCCCCGCCGTCGTCAACCGGTTCTGAGGGTCAGGCCTGCTCGTCCGTGGCCGGCTTCTCGGCCTCGGGGGCAGCGGCCTCAGCGGCAGCGGCCTCGGGGGCAGCAGCTTCCTCGGCGGGCTTCTCGGCCGCGTCCTCGGAGTCGGCCTTCTTCTCGCCCTCAAGCAGGTCGCGCTCCCACTCGGCCAGCGGCTCGGCGGCAGCCTTGTCGCCGGGCTTCTGGTCGCCGGTGGCGGCACCGGAGCGGGCGATGAGGCCCTCGGCGACGGCGTCGGCGATCACGCGGGTGAGCAGGGTGACGGAGCGGATCGCGTCGTCGTTGCCCGGGATCTTGTAGTCGACCTCGTCCGGGTCGCAGTTGGTGTCGAGGATCGCGACGACCGGGATGTTGAGCTTGCGCGCCTCGCCGACGGCGATGTGCTCCTTCTTGGTGTCCACGATCCAGACGGCGCTGGGCACCTTCTGCATCTCGCGGATACCGCCGAGGGTCTTCTCCAGCTTGGCCTTCTCGCGGGAGAGGACGAGCAGCTCCTTCTTGGTGAGGCCGGAGGCGGCCACATCCTCGAAGTCGATCTGCTCGAGCTCCTTCAGGCGCTGGAGGCGCTTGTAGACGGTCGAGAAGTTGGTCAGCATGCCGCCGAGCCAGCGCTGGTTCACGTAGGGCATGCCCACGCGAGTCGCCTGCTCGGCAATGGCCTCCTGGGCCTGCTTCTTCGTACCGACGAACATGACGGAGCCGCCGTGGGCAACGGTCTCCTTGACGAACTCGTAGGCGCGGTCGATGTACGACAGCGACTGGAGCAGGTCGATGATGTAGATGCCGTTGCGCTCGGTGAAGATGAAGCGCTTCATCTTCGGGTTCCAGCGACGGGTCTGGTGCCCGAAGTGGACGCCGCTCTCCAGCAGCTCCCGCATCGTGACGACGGCCATGGCCGTACTCCTTGTGTTCTCGGTTCCACTGCGGCCGGTCGGCCGCGGTGCCTGACGCCCCGACGCGCCTGCCGAGGACGGAACCTTGCGGAACCGTCCTAGGACCGAGGAGCGCGGCCATCGTGCTGCCCGAAGGGGACTGGTGCACTGACGGCGGGGCGTGCGAAGTCGACCCGGTGACCCGGATCGCCACAAGAAGTGTACGGGACGGCCGATGCCGTGGGCGACACGCGCCCTTCTGCGCCCGGGACAGGTGACGCCGTTATCCACAAACGGCCGGTCACCCACAGATTCAGACCAAGATCCCCACGCCCCGGCCGACTGCGCCACCGTCGAGACATGCGACGAGACCTGCGACGAAATCTGCAACGGCACTTGCGGCACCTGCGACGAGTCTCCGGTGCGGACCCGGCTCTTCACTCCCGCGCCCTGTGTGCCGTCCGTGATCGACCCGGCATGACGGCCCTGGTGTGTGCCATGCCTGCGGCGCGGGCACGGCACGCCTCGCCCGGCGAGACCACCTCACGAGTCTCAGCTGCCTCACGAGCCGTATCGGCCGCGTCTGCCGCATCCGTCGCGTCTGCGACCACCGCATCGTCCCGCTCACCGTCCCCGCCCGGCGGACGGCTGCGCGGCTGGTGGCAACGGCGGCCGAAGCCACGCCCGTCCTTTCCTGCCTGGCCGCCCCCACCGTCGCTCCCGTCGCCTGACGGGACACCGCCCCGGTACGGCCCCAGCTGCTTCTTCCCGGCACGCATGGGGCGTGCCCCGGCAGCGGTTGCGATGTCCGCCGCGGCCTTCCTCACGGGACTGGTACCGGTGCTGGGCGCCGCGACAGCGCTCGCCCTCACCGCGCCACCCGCCGCCGCCTCGGCACACCTGCCGGGCCACGCGCCGGAACGCGATACGGGACGCATCACGGGAGGCGTACGGGGACACGTCGCCGAAGGCGCCGAGGCACCGACGGCAGACCGTTCCTGGCCGGTGGACGGGCCGGCGGGTCTGCCGCCCACGGTGCTGCGCGGCTGGGAACCGCCTCCTTCCCCCTACGCAGCGGGCCACCGCGGTGTAGACGTGGCGGCCTCCGTCGGCGCTCCGGTGCGCGCCGCCGCGCCGGGCACGGTGACCTTCGCCGGGACCGTCGCCGGGCAGGGAGTCCTCACCATCGAGTTGTCCCGCTCGGGCAGTCCCCCGTTACGCACCACGTACGAACCGGTGAGTCCCACTGCCCGGAAGGGGGACCTCGTGGTGGCAGGGCAGCCGGTCGCCGTCCTCCAACGCGGTCCGTTCCACTGCCGAGGACCGTGCCTCCACTGGGGCCTGCTCCGGGGCGAGACCTACCTCGACCCGCTCTCGCTGCTGCCCCCGTCCCTGCTCCGAGCCGGCCCGTCCCGCCTTCTCCCGGTCATCGGCATCCCGGAACCCCCAGGACTTACGAGTCCAGCCGGGCCGGCCCTCGCGGCCCACCAGTCCCCGACGATCCCGACGCCGACAGCACTCGTGGGCGCGGCCGCCCTGGCCGCCGCTGCGCTCTGGGCTCTCGGCCGCCTCTCTCCGGTGCGGCCGGCACGACCGGTACGGCGCTGCGGGTCAGGCCGATTCCGGGGAGTCCGCACTCTTCGCCTCGGCTGTCGCTTGTACGGCTTCCGGCGCCCACGTCGATTCCGTCCGCTGGGTGGGAGGTGGCACATCCCGCCACAAGAAGGCGGCTGAGTCTCGTGGCACAGGGAAGCGCGGCTGCGGGCTGCGGGCTGCGGGCTGCGGGCTGCGGGCTGCGGGCTGCGGGCTGCGGGCTGCGGGCTGCGGGCTGCGGGCTGCGGGC
>JOEL01000047.1 GCA_000720995.1 Streptomyces celluloflavus | reverse complement strand
GGGGTGGGGACCGTGGGGCTGTCGGTGCGGAGGCGGCCGGGGGCCTGACGCTGGTGCGGGACGGTGGGTGTGGGCTCCGGGGCCGGGGGCTCGGCGGGCGGGGTAGTGGGGCGGATGGCTGTGGGCGTGGGCGTGGGTGCGTGCGTCGGTGCCGGCTCCAGGGGCGTGGGTTCGATGGGGGGTGTGGTGGGTCGGATGCCGGGAGCTGTGGGCGTGGGCGCAGGTGCGGTGGTGAGGGTCGGGACGGTGGTGGTGCCGGTCATGGTGAGTGCCCCCGTTCTGCCGGGCCCGGGTATTACCGGGCGGTAGCTTTGGTGGGAGATCTCTATCGGCGGGGGCGGGACGGCGGCAAGGCGCGGCGGGCCGGTGGCGCGGGGTGCGTGGAGTTCACCTGTCCGTGTCACGGGCCCGGCAGACGGCCTCGGAACGGGGTCGGAGCGGGCTCCCGGGACGGGCGGCGCGGAGGGCGTGCGGACGCCACGATGGGGGACGCACGCCCGTATGCTGACTGGGCATTTCCCGGAGTCGAGCGAACTGATCGAAAGCGGCAGCCATGCGCGTCTATGTCCCCCTGACCCTGCCCGGTCTCGCAGCGGCGTACAAGAGCGGTGAGCTGGGGCCCGGTCCCGTGGACGCGTACGCCGTCACGCCCGCGCTGCGCGAGTGGTACGTCTCGGACGACATCGAGGAGCTGGAGTACGCAGCGCTGAACCGCGCGGCCCAGTCCTCGCTGCGACTGCTCGCCGGGAACCCGCAGGCCGCGCGGCGCCGGGTCGTGGTGGCGCTGGACGTGCCGGACGGGGCGGCGGTCGCGGACCCGGACCGGGGGCTGGACCCCGCGTCGCTGGGCGAGGTGCGGGTCGCCGGGCCGGTGCCGCTGGCGAAGGCCGCGGCGGTGCATGTGGACGCCGCGGACGCGGAGGCGGATGTCGCGGCGGCCGCGGCGGCGCTGGGCGCGGCGGACCAGAGCGACGACGACGCGCAGTTCACGGTGGACGGCGCGGCGGACCACGACCTGATGTGGTTCGGCGTGCAGGAGATTCCGCACCTGATCGGCTGAGCGGCGGGCAGGCAAGCAGGCTGCCGGTCGGACGCCGGTCACTCGGCCGGCCGGTCGGCCGGGGCGGGTCCGCTGCGCCGCGTTGTCAGTGGGGGCGAGTACCTTTTTCTGCATGGGGACGCACCGGGGGAAAGGTACGGGGAACCGCATGGCGAAGCACGCCGCACATATCGTCTGGGACTGGAACGGCACGCTCTTCGACGACGTCGACGCCGTCATCGGGGCGACCAACTCCGCCTTCGCGGAGATCGGTATGGACCCCCTCACGCTGGAGCGGTACCGCGAGCTGTACTGCGTGCCCGTGCCGCGGTTCTACGAGCGGCTGATGGGGCGGCTGCCGACGGACGCCGAGTGGCTGGTGATGGACGAGGCGTTCCACCGCCACTACACCGCGCACCGGGTGGGCTGCGGGCTCGCCACGGGGGCGGACGGGCTGCTGGCCCGGTGGCAGGCGGGCGGCCGCAGCCAGTCGATCCTCAGCATGTACGGCCACGACGAACTGATACCCCTGGTGCGCGGCTTCGGGATCGAGTCGCGCTTCGTGCGGGTGGACGGCCGGACCGGGCCGTCCGGGGGCACCAAGAGCGCACAGATGGTCCGTCATCTGGCCGCGCTGGAGAGCGTGGATCCGGGGCGTACGGTCGTGATCGGCGACGCGGTGGACGACGCGGTGGCCGCGCTGCACGCGGGCGCGCACGCGGTGCTCTACACCGGGGGCTCGCACAGTCGCGACAGCCTGGCGGCCGCCGGGGTGCCGGTGGTGGACAGCCTCGCGGAGGCGGTCGAGGTGGCGGGCGATCTCGCCACGTAGCGGCGTGCGCACCCCGTGTGTCCTCGCGCTCATGCGCGCGGACCTGGGAAGTGTTGTCCGGAGCGGCCAAGTTCCGGGTGTGGTTTTGTACACACACGGCTCATGACGGCATCCGTGCGAGGAGCGATAGCCTTGCAGCGTGATCAGCGCGATAACTCGCGGGGGCGTCGAGGCCCCTGCCGTGCGCCCGGGGCACCACAGTGACCGGGCGATGGCTGATCTTCGCGGCCAAGAGTGCATGTCGTCTTTGTCAAAAAGAGTCGATATCGGCACGGCCATCTCTCAGCGCGGCATAGCGTCGGCACCGACCGGACACCTCGCGTCACGGCGGCGTTGTGCAGCTTCCACGGAGTTCTTCCACAACGTCACGCAACGGCGCGCGACAGGAGCCAGAGGACATGCAGACCAAGCTGGACGAAGCCAAGACCGAGCTGCTCGCCAGGGCCGCCCGGGTCGTTGAAAGCAACCCGGCCGGGGGTCAGACCCCGGGACGAGGTCTCGACCAGGAGACCCTTACGGGATACCTCCAGCGCTACTACCTGCACACCGCCCCGGAGGACCTCGCGGGCCGTGACCCGGTGGATGTCTTCGGCGCCGCGCTCTCCCACTACCGCCTCGCCGAGAATCGTCCGCAGGGCACCGCGAACGTCCGGGTGCACACCCCGACCGTCGAGGAGAACGGCTGGACGTCCAGCCACTCCGTCGTCGAGGTCGTCACCGACGACATGCCCTTCCTGGTCGACTCGGTCACCAACGAGCTCTCGCGGCAGGGGCGCGGCATCCACGTCGTGATCCACCCGCAGGTGACCGTCCGCCGGGATGTCACCGGCAAGCTCATCGAGGTCCTCGACTCCCACGGTGACGCGCACAGCCGCACCGGCAAGGGCAAGGCCGCGAAGCTGCCGCACGACGCGGTCCGCGAATCCTGGATCCACGTCGAGATCGACCGCGAGACCGACCGCGCGGACCTCAAGCAGATCACCGCCGATCTGCTGCGGGTGCTGTCCGACGTCCGCGAGGCCGTCGAGGACTGGGAGAAGATGCGCGGCGCCGCCCTGCGCATCGCCGACGAGCTGCCCGCCGAGCCCACCGCCGACGACCTGCGCGACCAGGAGATCGACGAGGCCCGGGAGCTGCTGCGGTGGCTGGCCGCCGACCACTTCACCTTCCTCGGCTACCGCGAGTACGCGCTGACCTCCGCGCCCGGTGAGGGCGGCGTCGAGGAGGACGCGCTGACCGCCGTGCCCGGCACCGGCCTGGGCATCCTGCGCGCCGACCCCTCGCACACCGAGGCCGACGACGGCCACCCCGTCTCGCCGTCCTTCAACCGGCTGCCCGCGGACGCCCGTGCCAAGGCCCGTGAGCACAAGCTGCTCATCCTGACCAAGGCCAACAGCCGCGCCACCGTCCACCGCCCCTCCTACCTCGACTACGTCGGGGTCAAGAAGTTCGACGCCGACGGCAACGTCATCGGCGAGCGCCGCTTCCTGGGGCTGTTCTCCTCCGCCGCGTACACCGAGTCCGTACGCCGCGTCCCGGTCATCCGCCGCAAGGTCGCCGAGGTCCTCGAAGGCGCGGGGTTCACCCCCAACAGCCACGACGGCCGCGACCTGATGCAGATCCTGGAGACCTACCCGCGCGACGAGCTGTTCCAGACCCCGGTCGGCGAACTGCGCGCCATCGCCACCAGCGTGCTCTACCTCCAGGAGCGCCGCCGGCTGCGCCTGTACCTCCGCCAGGACGAGTACGGCCGCTACTACTCCGCGCTGGTCTACCTCCCGCGCGACCGCTACACCACCGCTGTCCGGCTGCGGCTGATCGACATCCTCAAGGAGGAGCTCTCCGGCACCAGCGTCGACTTCACGGCCTGGAACACCGAGTCGATCCTCTCCCGGCTGCACTTCGTCGTCCGGGTCGCGCCCGGTACGACCCTCCCGGACCTCACCGACGCCGATGTGGAGCGCATCGAGGGCCGCCTGGTGGAGGCAGCCCGCTCCTGGGCCGACGGCTTCGCCGAGGCGCTGACCGCCGAGGTCGGCGAGGAGCGCGCCGCGGAGCTGCTGCGCCGCTACGGCCACGCCTTCCCCGAGGGCTACAAGGCCGACAACTCCCCGCGCAGCGCCGTCGCCGACCTCCAGCACCTGGAGAAGCTCACCCTCACCCCGGGGGAGGACTTCGCGGTCAGCCTCTACGAGCCGGTCGGCGCGGGCCCCAACGAGCGCCGCTTCAAGATCTACCGCCGGGGCGAGCCGGTCTCGCTGTCCCGGGTGCTGCCGGGCCTGAACCGCCTGGGCGTCGAGGTCGTCGACGAGCGCCCGCACGAGCTGCGCTGCGCCGACTCCACCCTCGCGTGGATCTACGACTTCGGGCTGCGGATGCCCGACCGCGTCAACGGTGACGACGCCCGCGAGCGCTTCCAGGACGCGTTCAGCGCGGTGTGGACCGGCGCGGCCGAGAGCGACAACTTCAACACGCTGGTGCTGCGGGCCGGGCTCGACTGGCGCCAGGTGATGGTGCTGCGGGCGTACGCCAAGTACCTGCGGCAGGCCGGTGCGACCTTCAGCCAGGCGTACATGGAGGACACCCTCTCCAACAACGTCCACACCACCCGGCTGCTGGTCTCCCTCTTCGAGGCGCGGATGTCCCCGGAGCGGCAGCGGGCCGGTACGGAGCTGACCGACGGGCTGCTGGAGGAGCTGGACGGCGCGCTCGACCAGGTCGCCTCGCTGGACGAGGACCGCATCCTGCGCTCCTTCCTCACCGTCATCAAGGCGACGCTGCGCACGAACCACTACCAGAAGGACAGTGCGGGCCGCCCGCACCCCTACCTGTCCCTCAAGCTCGACCCGCAGGCCATCCCCGACCTGCCCGCGCCCCGCCCGGCGTACGAGATCTGGGTGTACTCCCCGCGGGTCGAGGGCGTCCACCTGCGGTTCGGCAAGGTCGCCCGCGGTGGTCTGCGCTGGTCCGACCGCCGGGAGGACTTCCGTACCGAGGTCCTCGGCCTGGTCAAGGCGCAGATGGTCAAGAACACCGTCATCGTGCCGGTCGGCGCCAAGGGCGGCTTCGTCGGCAAGCAGCTGCCGGACCCGGCGGTGGACCGGGACGCGTGGCTGGCCGAGGGCATCGCCAGCTACAAGACCTTCATCTCCGGTCTGCTCGACATCACCGACAACCTCGTGGGCGGCGAGGTCGTGCACTCGCAGGGCGTCGTCCGGCACGACGTGGACGACACGTACCTGGTCGTCGCCGCCGACAAGGGCACCGCGACGTTCTCCGACATCGCCAACGAGGTCGCCGAGTCGTACGGCTTCTGGCTCGGTGACGCCTTCGCGTCCGGCGGCAGCGCCGGATACGACCACAAGGGCATGGGCATCACCGCCCGGGGTGCCTGGGAGTCGGTCAAGCGGCACTTCCGCGAGCTGGGCCACGACTGCCAGCGCGAGGACTTCACCGCGGTCGGCGTCGGCGACATGTCCGGTGACGTCTTCGGCAACGGCATGCTGCTGAGCGAGCACACCCGCCTGGTCGCCGCCTTCGACCACCGGCACATCTTCCTCGACCCGTCGCCGGACGCCGCGGTCTCCTACGCCGAGCGCCGCCGGCTCTTCGAGCTGCCCCGTTCCTCCTGGGCCGACTACGACACCGGCCTGCTCTCGCAGGGCGGCGGCGTCCACCCCAGGACGGCCAAGTCCATCCCGATCAACGCGCAGGTGCGGGCCGTCCTCGGCATCGACGCCGGTGTGAAGAAGATGACGCCGGCCGATCTGATGCAGGCCATCCTCAAGGCGCCGGTGGACCTGCTGTGGAACGGCGGCATCGGTACGTACGTGAAGTCCTCGGCGGAGTCCAACGCCGATGTGGGCGACAAGTCGAACGACGCGATCCGGGTCAACGGCGAGGACCTGCGGACCAAGATCGTCGGCGAGGGCGGCAACCTCGGCTGCACCCAGCTGGGCCGGATCGAGTTCGCCGCCGCCGGCGGGAAGATCAACACCGACGCGATCGACAACAGCGCCGGTGTGGACACCTCCGACCACGAGGTGAACATCAAGATCCTGCTCAACGCGGTCGTCACCAACGGCGATATGACGGTCAAGCAGCGCAACACGCTGCTCGCCGAGATGACCGACGAGGTCGGCGCGCTGGTGCTGCGCAACAACTACGCGCAGAACACCGCGCTGGCGCTGGCGCAGGCCCAGTCGGCGAGCATGCTCTACGCCCAGCAGCGCTTCATGCGCCGCCTGGTGCGTGACGGCCGCCTCGACCGGGCGCTGGAGTTCCTGCCCACCGAGCGGCAGATCCGTGAGCGGCTGACCGCCGGCCGCGGGCTGACCCAGCCGGAGACGGCGGTGCTCCTGGCATACACCAAGATCACGGTCGCCGACGCGCTGATCAAGACCGGGCTGCCGGACGATCCGTACCTCCAGCACCTGCTGCACGCCTACTTCCCCTCGGCGCTGCGCGAGCGGTTCGCCGAGCAGGTGGACACCCATGCGCTGCGCCGCGAGATCGTCACGACGGTGCTGGTCAACGACACCGTCAACAGCGGCGGTACGAGCTTCCTGCACCGGATGCGGGAGGAGACCGGCGCGTCCCTGGAAGAGGTCGTGCGGGCGCACACCGCGGCGCGGGCCATCTTCGCGCTGGGCGACGTGTGGGACGCGGTCGAGGCGCTGGACAACGTCGTCGCGGCCGATGTCCAGACCCGTATCCGGCTGCACAGCCGCCGGCTGGTGGAGCGCGGCACCCGCTGGCTGCTCAACAACCGCCCGCAGCCGCTGGCGCTGTCGGAGACCATCGACTTCTTCACCGCGCGGGTCGCCGACGTCTGGGCGCAGGTGCCGAAGCTGCTCCAGGGCCGTGACCAGGAGTGGTACCAGACGATTCTGGCGGAGCTGACCGCCGCGGGCGTGCCCGAGGAACTGGCCGTGCGGGTGGCCGGTTTCTCGTCGGTCTTCCCGGCGCTGGACATCGTCGCCGTCGCGGACCGCACCGGCAAGGAGCCGCTGGATGTCGCCGAGGTCTACTACGACCTGGGCGACCGGCTGCGGATCAACCAGCTCCTGGACCGCATCCTGGAGCTGCCGCGCAATGACCGCTGGCAGTCGATGGCCCGCGCCTCGATCCGTGAGGACCTCTTCGCGGCCCATGCGGCGCTGACCTCGGACGTGCTGTCGGTGGGCAACGGCTCCGCGACGCCCGAGCAGCGGTTCAAGGCGTGGGAGGAGAAGAACGCGGCGATCCTCGGCCGCGCCCGCGCCACGCTGGAGGAGATCTACGGGTCGGAGGGCTTCGACCTGGCGAACCTCTCGGTCGCCATGCGCACGATGCGGACGCTGCTGCGGACGCACAGCTGACGGTCGGCCGGCGCGCGGAATGAACGGCGGACGGCCCCGGAGCTCCTGCTCCGGGGCCGTCCGCCGTATACGGACGCGGCGCCCGTACCGGGTGCGGGCCAGCGGGCTTCTAGCGGAAGTCCTCGTACGCCGCGAGGACTTCCTCGGTCGGGCCGTCCATCAGCAGTTCGCCCTTCTCCAGCCACAGCACGCGGTCGCAGGTGTCGCGGATGGAGTTGTTGTTGTGGCTGACGAGGAAGACGGTGCCGGCCTCCTCGCGCAGTTCGCGGATGCGCTCCTCGGAGCGGCGCTGGAAGGCGCGGTCGCCGGTGGCCAGTGCCTCGTCGATCAGCAGCACGTCGTGGTTCCTGGCGGCGCCGATGGAGAAGCGCAGGCGGGCCGCCATACCGGAGGAGTAGGTGCGCATCGGCAGCGAGATGAAGTCGCCCTTCTCGTCGATACCGGAGAAGTCGACGATGTCCTGGTAGCGCTCGCGGACCTCTTCGCGGCTCAGGCCCATCGCCAGACCGCCGAGGACGACGTTCTTCTCGCCCGTCAGGTCGTTCATCAGCGCGGCGTTGACGCCCAGCAGTGAGGGCTGGCCGTGGGTGTAGACCCGGCCGCTCGCGGGCGGCAGCAGACCGGCGACGGCGCGCAGCAGGGTGGATTTCCCGGACCCGTTGGAGCCGATCAGGCCGATCGCCTCGCCCTTGCGGGCGACGAAGGTGACGCCCCTGACGGCATGCACCTCGCGGGTACCGGCGGCCGCGGTGCGGCGGGCGAGCCGGCTCAGCGCGGAGACGGCGCTGCCCCGGCCGCTGCCCGCGCCGTGCACCTTGTAGACGATGTGCACATCGTCGGCGATGACGGTGGGGGCGCCGGACCCGCCGCCCGCGGGGTACGGACCGGCGGCGGGTGCCGGGGCGAGGTGCCCGGTGCGGGTGTCGGTGTCAGCCACGGCCGTACTCCTCCTCCGCCTTCCAGAAGAAGACGTATCCGACGGCGCCGGACAGCAGTGCCCAGCCCAGGGCCATCGGCCAGACGTGCGCCGGCAGGGTGCCGGCCCGCACGGTGTCGATCAGGGCGTACCGCATCAGATCGATGTAGATCAGCGCGGGGTTGGCGTTCAGGGCGACCGCGACCAGGTGGGGCGCGTGCTGGGTGAAGACCGAGATGTTGTAGAAGACGCCCGAGGCGTACATCCAGGTACGCAGGACGAACGGCATCAGCTGGGCGGTGTCGGCGGACCGCGCGCCGATCCTGGCCAGCACCATCGCGAGCCCGGTGTTGAAGACGGACTGGAGCAGCAAAGCCGGGATCATCAGCAACCAGTGCCAGGTCAGCGGCACCCCGCAGAGCAGCACGATGGCGGCGAGCACGCCCATCGAGAAGAGCAGCTGCTGGAGCTGGATGAGGGTGTAGGCGATCGGCAGGCAGGCGCGGGGGAAGTGCAGCGCGCGGACCAGGCCGAGGTTGCCGGAGATGGCGCGGGTGCCGGCCAGCACCGTGGACTGGGTGAAGGTGAAGACGAAGATGCCGGTGCACAGGAATGGGATGAAGTTCGGGACGCCGCGGCTGGTGTGCAGCAGCAGGCCGAAGATCAAGTAGTAGACGCCCGCGTTGAGCAGCGGGGTCATCACCTGCCAGAGCTGGCCGAGCCGGGCGGTGGTGTACATCGAGGTGAGCCGGGCGGTGGCGAACGCGGCGATGAAGTGCCGGCGGGCCCAGAGCCGGCGGGTGTATTCGGGCAGCGGCGGGCGGGCGCCGCTCACCGCCAGGCCGTGGCGTTCGGCCAGCGCGCGCAGCTCCGGATCGGGGGCGGCGCCGGGGGCCGGGGCCCGTGCGGGGGCCGGGGCCGGGGGAGCGAGGGTCTGGGGCATGGGGCCGCCTTCGTACGTGACGACGTCAGGGGCGTGAGACGCATTACGACGGAACGGGTCCGTATCGTCGTGACGCCGACAGTAGGGCGAGGCAAGGTCGAAACGCAACCGTAGCGTCGTGACGCTATGATCACGCCATGGCAGAAGACGGCACCGAAGACGCCCCCGCGGCGGCGAAACGGGCCCCGGCCGGCGCCGCCGTGCTGCGGGCGGAGAAGACCGAGGCGATCCGCACCGCGGTCTTCGAGGAACTGGCCGCGGTCGGCTTCGCCCGGATGTCGGTCGAGGGCATCGCGCGGCGCGCGGGCGTCGGCAAGACCGCCGTCTACCGGCGCTGGCGCTCCAAGCTCCACCTCGTACTGGACGTGGTCTCCGCGGTGGTCGCGGTCGGTCTGCCGACCCCGGACACCGGATCGCTGCGCGGCGATGTGCGGATGATGCTGGAGGTCGCGGCCCGCGCGCTGCGGCACCCGATGGCGTCGCAGATCATCCCCGACCTGCTGGCCGAGGCGGCCCGCAGCCCGGAGCTGGCGGGGGCGCTCAAGGCCACGCTGCACGACAGCCAGGAGGGCGTCGCGGCGGCGATGGTGGCGCGGGCCGTCGAACGCGGCGAGATCCCGGCCGGTGCCGACGGCCGGCTGGCCCTGGACCTGATGACCGGGCCGCTGTACTGGCGGCTGCTGGTCGTCCGCGACGATCTGCCGGCCGGCTATCTCGACGAGCTGTCGGCGGCGGTCGTCGGCGCGCTCGGCGGGCGCTGAGCCGGCCGGGCGGCGTGGCGAGCCGGGCCCGCGGCGAAGGGCGGACGGACGACCGGGCGTGACCGGAGCGCGACCGCGACGGTGACCTGACCGCAGCCGGGGTGACCTGACCGCGGCCGGACCGCGACCGCGGGTCGGGCCATTCACGGCGTGTCGGGCCGTGTCCGGTGGCGCCCGGCAGGGGCCCGCTGTGTCTGAATGGGGTCTGTCCCTCGGGGGTCCGTCCATCGATGCGGCGCCGGTGCGTGTCGCGGAGGAGATGCCGAGTGCCTGCGCGCCCGCCCCGTATGTCCCGCCGCCGACTGCTCCAGGTGACCGGCGGCGCTCTGGTCGCGGCCTCGGCCGGTGCGGGGGTCTGGGCCTGGCTCTCCCCGGACGAGCCGCGGCACGCCGGGCCGGCCGGCGCCCGGCGGTCCGCGACGGCCGCCGCCGACCAGGTGTTCCTGCACGTCATCGCGCACCCGGACGACGCGCTGTTCTTCATGAACCCGGACCTGGAGCAGTCCATCCGCAGCGGCGCCCGCTCGGTGACGGTCTGTCTGACGGGCGGCGAGTCCGACGGCCACAATGCCGGACCGGGCACCCCCGACCCCGGCCGCGTCCCGTGGGACCGGGCCGCCTTCGCCCGCGCCCGGATGAACGGGATGCGCGCCGCGCACGCGGTGATGGCCACCGGCGACCCCGACGGCCCCTGGGACGTGGCGCCCCTCTCGCTGCTCCCCGGCTTCCAGGTGGAGCTGCAGACCCTGCGCGCCGCGCCGTGGCACCAGCTGATCTTCCTGGAGCTGGTCGAGGCCAGGACCGTCGAGCAGCCCCGGGCCACCAGCCTGCGCGGCCTCTGGCTCGGGGTCGCCGACACCCTCCCCACCCTGCGCCCCACCGGCACCCCCGTACCGCGGCAGTACCGCTACACCCGCGACCAGGTCACCGAGACGCTGCGGGCGGTGCTGGACCGGGTGCGGCCCACGGTCGTACGGACGCTCGACCCGAACGCGGTGCATTCCCCCAAGAAGCCGCCGCACACCCCCGACCCCCGGCTGGCCGGGCTGCGCTACTACGACCACCAGGACCACACCGCCTCCGCCTACTTCACCCAGGCGGCGCTGGCCGGTTACTGGGGGCGCGGGCACCGCCGCCCCGCCGTCGTGGAGAACTACCTCGGCTACGAGAACGGCGCGCTGCCCAACAACCTCGACATCGAGACCGCCCGCCGCAAGGCCGATCTGCTCTCCGTCTACGGCTGGGCCGACCACCGCCGGTGCGGCGATCCGGCCGGCTGCGGCGACCGCAAGGTGGGCGGTACGTCGTTCGCCGGCCGGGCGCGCAACTGGACCCGCAGCACCCGGCTGCGCGCACCCGGTTCCAACGGCTGGCTGCGGCCCGCCCCGGACGGCCGGCTCACGGCCTTCGCGATCCGCAACGGCGCGGCGTACAGCTGGACCGAGACCGAGGCGGCCGGGGTCTTCGGCCCGCCGGTCCCGATCGGCGGCGAACTGCTCCAGGGGCAGCTGCACGCGGTGTGCCACCCCGACGGCTTCCAGTTGCTGGCCTCCCGCACGGTGCTGCCGGGCCACGACGGCGCCCACCGCCGCGAGCTGCTGAGCGCGATGCAGAGCGGCACCGAGCGGGACGGCGTGCCCGCCTTCGAACGCTGGGAGTCGCTGGGCTCCCCGGACCCCGCCCCGGTCAGATCGCTGGAGATCGGCTTCCCGGCCGGGGTGGCGACCACCGACGGTACGGCGCACGTCTTCGTACGGACCTGGGACGGCGGCGTCGCCTGCCGCAGCCGCCCGCGCGGTGCGCAGTGGTCGGGCTGGCAGCGGCTGGAGGGCCCGGTCAGCGCGCTGCACACCTCACCGCAGATCATCGACGGACTGGACGTGTGTGTGGACTCCGACGGGCTGGTGCACCTCGTCGCGCCGGGCGCCAAGTCCGTGCAGCACTGGGTGTCCAAGGAGGCCGGGCAGATCCCGCGGCCGGCCGCGGCCACCGGTCTGCCGGAGGCGGCCGGGCCGGTCAGCATCGTCCCGATGAGCGACGGCGCGGTCCGGATCGCCTACCGCCGGCCGGACACCGCGCAGGTGCTGATCGCCGAGCGGCAGCGGCTGATCGGCGGCTGGCAGGTGACGGCGCAGTGCGATCCGGTCGGCGGTTACGGCCGGGTGGCCATGGCGCCGGTCGGCCTCGACGACCAGATGGTGATCGCGGCGCGGGACGATGCGGGTGAGGTGCGGGTCGCGATGGCCGAGGACGAACCGGAGCCCTGGCAGCGCGGGAGGGTGCCGCACTCCGGGGCGGCCGGGGTCGCCCAGGACGCCGCCGGCCGGGCCGTCGTGGTGGCGCTCGGCAACGACGGCAAGCTGTACGCGGCCCGTCAGACGGCGGCCGGCCTGACCGAGCCGTTCGAGGGCTGGCGGGTTCAGGCCGGTTCGTTGGAGCGGACCGGCGGCGACGGCGCGGTCTGATCCGGGGAACCGCCGGGGCCGGGCGCGTCCGCGGCGGCCTTCCGGTGGCCCGGCAGCAGTATCCGCCGGGAGACCAGATAGGTGAACGGGATTGCGAGCAGCGCCGCCAGCAGCGGCGCCACCGTGCTGTTCAGCCCGCACCAGCTCACCAGCGCCACCAGTCCCGCGCTCTGCACCGCGTAGTTGGTGACCTGGGTCAGGGGGAAGAGCAGGAACTTCCGCCACGACGGCCGGGTGCGGTAGGTGAAGTACGTGTTCAGGAAGAACGAACCGGTCAGGCTCACCAGGAAACCGGCGGTGTACGCCGCGAAGTACGGCAGCACCCGGTGCAGCGGCAGATAACAGAGGTAGAACGTCACGGTGTTGACCCCGCCGACGGCGGCGAAGCGCGCGAGCCTGCCCCACTGGCCGGCCGACGGCAGCCGGCGGATCGGCCGCCCCATCAGCCGGCCTGCGGGGTGCGCCGGGCGGAGCCGGGGGATTGCGCGGACCCGGCGGCGACGGCGACCGCCGCGGCCCCCGCCGGGGGCCGGGTGCGGGCCGTGCCGTCGGTCTCCTTGACGAGGAAGTGCGGCCGCCGCTTGGACTCGTAGTAGATCCGGCCGATGTACTCGCCGATCAGCCCGAGCATCACCATCTGCACCCCGCCCAGGCCGACCGTGATGGCCACCAGCGTCACATAGCCGGGCGCGGTGACGCCGCCGGCGAGGGCGGCACCGATGATCCACAGGGTGTAGACCGCGGCGAGCGAGGCCAGGCTGAGCCCGGCGTAGATGGCCAGCCGCAGCGGGCGGCAGTTGAACGAGATCAGGCCGTCGATGCCGTAGTTGATCAGCGAGCCGAAGCGCCACTTCGTCTCGCCGGCCTCCCGGGCGGCGTTGCGGTAGTCGAAGGTGACGGTGTCGAAACCGATCCAGGAGAACAGGCCCTTGGAGAAGCGGTTGTACTCCGGCAGCGAGATCAGCGCGTCCACGGCCGTACGGGAGAGCAGCCGGAAGTCGCCCACGCCGTCGGTGAGTTCGACGTCGACCCAGGTGTTGACGGCGCGGTAGTAGAGCCTGCTGAGCGCGGACCGCAGCCGTTTGTCGCCCTCCCGGCTGCGCTTGGCGATGACCTGGTCGTGGCCGAGCTGGTAGAGGTTGAGCATCTTCTCGATCAGTTCGGGCGGGTGCTGGAGATCGGCGTCCATGATGATCACCGCGTCGCCGGTGGCCTCCCGGAGACCGGCCAGCATCGCGGGCTCCTTGCCGAAGTTGCGGCTGAAGGAGACATAGCGGGTGGTGCGGGGGTGCTGCTGGGCGAGGGTGCGCAACCGGTGCAGGGTGCCGTCGGCGCTGCCGTCGTCCACGTAACACAGTTCGTACTCGACGGCGAGCGGGGCCAGGACCGTGCGGATCGTGTCGTCGAAGCGGCTTATGACGGCCTCTTCGTTGTAGCAGGGGACGACGATGGAGAGCTTCATGGGCGGGCCTTTTCGCCGGGGGCGGGGGACGGTTTCGCGCGCCGTCCCCTGAGAGGCAATTTTACTGATCTTCCGGAATGTCACGATTTGAGAGAGGTGGTGTGGGCGACGGTCCGGCGCCTGCGGACGGCCGTGGCGGTGCCCACCGCGGCCACCGCCAGCCCGGCCGCGCCGCTCGCCGCCAGCCCCGCCGCCAGGCCCGGCGGGGTGTACGCGCACACCAGGCGGGCGGCCCCGGGGCCCAGCGGGACGGCCAGCAGACCGGCGAACGCGTCCGGGTCGCGGGCCGGTCCGCCGTCCACCGAACAGCTCCAGCCCGGGACGGCCGGGACGGCGAGCACCGCGTTCCCCCCGCCGCCCGGGGCCAGCTCGGCGGTCAGCCCGTGGCCGCTGGTGGTGAGCTTCGCCGGGGCGCCGGCCCGCAGCGCCGCCACCGCCGCGGCCAGCTTGTCCGGGGAGACGCAGCCGATGGCGTGCTCGGGGATCCGCTGGGGGCCGCGGCCGCTGAAGCGCACCGACACCGTGCCGTCCGCGGGCACCGTGCCCAGCGTCCGGACCGGGTTGGCGGTGGCATCGCGGTGGCCGATGCCCGTACTGCTGCCGCCCAGGCCGCTGACCTGTCCGTAGAACCAGGGCGCGGACCAGACGGCGGTACCGCCGGGGGTGCACCGCGCCGTGAAGGTGGTGCCGGCGCCGTCCGGTCCGGCGGCCGGCCGGACGCTGCGCGCCGCGGGCTTGGGCGCGGCGGGCAGCGTCCAGCCGTCGCGGCCGTGGCGGGGGACCGCCCCCGCCGTCGGGGTCAGGGCCGGCACCTCGTAGACACCGGCGCCCAGCACCCGCTCCTGGCGGGCGAAGACGCTCTCGCCGCGGTCCCCCCGCGGCAGCGCGCGGCGCACGGTCAGCAGCGGGGCCGCCTGCGAGCGGTGGGTGACGTACCGGCCGCGGCCGTGCGGCACCGGGGTCAGATAGCTGCTGACGCCCATGATCGCGCGGCCCACCGGGTCCTCGAAGCTGAGCGTGTGGCGGCCCCGCATGTACCACCCCGCGCCCAGGGCGCGCAGGGTGCGGGCGGTTCCGGCGGGCACATAGCTGCTGTAGTACGAGCCGCCCTCGCCGCCGATCAGCAGCGGATCGTTGTCGGCGAACTCGTGCGGACCGGGGTCGGTGCGCGAGCGGGGCCAGTCGGCGCGCGCGGTCAGCCCGTCCTGGGCGGCCAGTGCCCGCTCGCTCAGCGTGGTCTTCGGCCGGAACCACGGGATCTTGTCCCGGACGGCCGTCACGGAGAGCGCCGCATAGGCCGAGCCGAGCACGACCGTGCAGGTCAGGACGGTGGTGGCGGCGGTCCGCAGACCGCTGGGGGCGCGGTGGCGATGGAGGGCGACCAGCGCCGCGAACACCAGCGCGCCGCCGCCGGGCACCAGGACCCAGGTGGCGGTGGCGATCGAGCTCTGGTTGTGGCAGACCACCGTGAGCAGTGCGACCAGCGCCGCTCCGGCGGCCAGTTCGCGGGGGCGCGGCCGGTGGGCCAGGGCGAGCCAGGCGATCATCACCAGGATCGCGCTGAGGACGAAGGAGGCACGGTACGGGCTGCCGTTGGGCAGCGCGAAGCCGTGCCACAGCAGGATCGCCGGCTCCCATACGAGGGAGCCGGCGATCCCCGCCATCAGGGCGTACCAGCCGATCCGCGCCCGGCGTGGCACGGCGCGCACGAACGGGAAGGCGGCCACCAGCAGCAGGCCGAGCACGCCGATGAAGATATGCGGGACGGACTCGCCGCCGCGGCCGCCGGGCAGCAGCTGGGCCAGTTGGTAGAGCAGCGGCGGCCGGCCGCGGTAGACCGCTTCGAGCGGGGGCTGGGACGCCTGGCTGGCCAGGAAGGTGACGGTCAGCGCGGGCGCCGCGAGCAGGATGCCGGCCGCCGCCATCGAGACGGCCCGCGCCAGGGATCGCAGCCGGTCGCGCACCGGCACCCCGGTGGCCAGCAGCAGCCGCAGGCCCAGCACCAGCGCCATGGCGAGGGTGGCCATCGCCGCCGTGTAGAAGTTGCCCGCCCAGGCGAGCGCGACCAGCAGGGTGCCGGCCACCCAGCGCCGCCGGTGCAGACACCAGTCGGCGGCGATCCCGGTCATCGGCAGGGCGGCCAGGCCCCACATCCACATCGGGTCGGCGTAGCCGTCGTTCAGCACCCAGGCGCAGAGTCCGTAGCCCACCGAGAGCAGCGCCCGCAGCAGACCGGAGCCGGGGTGCAGCCGGCCGAGGAAGACGGTCATCAGGGCGCTGCCGAGGCCGATGCTCAGCAGCGTCACCAGGAAGACCGGAAAGTCCACCCGGTCGCGGGGGAAGAGCCCGACGAGCCAGGAGAACGGGTTCATCAGGTAGGTGAGGAAGTCGGCGAGGAAGGGGACGCCGTAGCCGCTGTTCCAGTTGAAGAACAGGTCACCGCTGGTGTTGCCGTGCAGCAGATCCCAGAGCCGGGCATGGAACGGGACGAACTGATTGCCCAGATCGTTGACGGCGCGCGAGCGCGGGCCGAAGGGGTAGCTGCCGTGGACCGTGAGCGCCAGGCAGTACGCCCCCATGGACAGCAGCGCGGCGAGCCCGGGTGCGGCCAGGCGCCTGATGGTCGGTCTCACTGTCGCCGCGTTCTCCCTGCTCATCCGGACGAGGAACGAGTGGCCGGCAGTTCGGGGTGCGATGTTTCACGTGAATCCAAGGTCCAAAGAGGGCTCTCGGTCGCGCCGCCTCGTGCGGGCTTGATCGTTGCGCGGAGCGGCGGGGCAACCTTGCGGGCCCGGATCGCATCTTGACTGAATACGGGGGCGTTGGACCCGCCGATGTCGCGCGTGGATCGGCGGTCAGTCACTCTACGGTATATGTCCGAATGATCCCCATTGTTCTGCCGGTGCGCGGGACAGTTCCGGGTCGGACGGCAAGAACGGAGGGCCGCAGTGCCCGTGTCTGACGAAACCCCGGCCGAGATACCCGTCACCCCGGCCGAGATACCCGGCGTGGCGAGACCCGACGCCGCCGTGCCCGGTGCCGTTCCGCCGGCCGTCTCGGTGATCGTGCCGGTCCACAACACCCTGCCCTACCTCGACCGGAGCATCGGCTCCGTCTTCGCCCAGACGCTGGGCCAGGACCGCATCGAGCTGATAGCGGTGGACGACGGCTCCAACGACGGCAGCGGCGCCTGGCTGGACGAACAGGCCGGCCGGCACCCCAACCTGACGGTGATCCACCAGCCGGCGTCGGGCGGCGCGGGCAAACCGCGCAACGTCGGACTGGCCCACGCCACCGGCGACTACGTCTTCTTCCTCGACTCCGACGACCGGCTCGGCACCGAGGCGCTGGCCCGCCTCACGCAGATGGCCGACACCTACGAGTCGGACATCGTCTACGGCCGGATCGTCGGCGCCGAAGGCCGCGGCGCCCCCATCGACCTGCGCACCAGCAACGGCCAGGTCTCCATCTTCGACTCCCCGGTCTACTGGACGCTGGCCGCCTACAAACTCTTCCGCCGCTCCTTCGTCGAACAGCACCAACTGCGCTTCGTCGAGGGACGGCTGCTCGCCGAGGACCTGCCGTTCGGCATACCGGCCCTGCTGCACGCCAAGACCGTCTCCATCCTCGCCGACTACGACTGCTACTACCTCTACGGCCGCGAGGACGACAGCAACGCCAGCCGCCAGGACATCGACTGGACCGAGCACCTCGACTACATCGGCACCGTCCTCACCGATGTCGCCGAGACGGTCCCGCCGGGCCCCGACCGCGACAAGCTCATGGTCCGGCACTTCCACGGCGAGATACTCGGCGCGTTCGGCGCCCCCTACCTCGCCCGCGACGAGACCGGCCGCCGGGCGATGGCCGACGCCGCCCGCCCGCTCGTCGAGAGCTACCTCACCGACCGGGTGCTGGCCGCCCTGCCGCCCCGCCTCCGGCTGCGCGCCCACTGCCTGCGCGCCGGTCTCACCGACGAGCTGACCGCCGTCATCCAGGCCGACACCGAAGCCCGGCCCGGCCTGCCGCACCTCGACGAGGACGGACGGCGCTACGCCGCCTACCCCTACTTCCGCGATCCGGAGCGCGACATCCCGGACGCCTGCTACGAACTCACCGACCACCTCGTCCTGCGCCAGCAGCTCACCGGCCGGCAGTGGACGGGCGACGTCCTGCGGCTGCACGGCACGGCCGAACTCCCCGGACTGGACCACACCGCCGTCGACGTCCTGCTGCGCGGCAACGGCACCGAACACCACGTCACGGCCCGCTGCGCCGACGGCGTATGGCACGCCGACATCGACCCGGCGACCGCGGCGGACGGCGGACCGCTCGCCGCCGGTGTCTGGGGCATGAAGATCGCGGTCACCGCGTACGGCGCGGGCGGCACGGCGGCACCCGGCCTGCGCCGGGACGCCTGGCTCTGCCCCCAGGACGACGACCGCACCGGCCTGGAGCCGCGGATCGTCGGCCGCGGCGCCGCGGGCCCGGCCGTCGCCGCGCTCTTCCTCTCCGAACCGCACGGCCATCTCCACCTCGACCTGGACCACGAAGGCCGGCGCCGGCCGCTCGGCGGCGATCTGCGCGGCGCGGCCGCCTGCACCCGCTTCGGGCGGGCCCTCGTCGTCGCCCGGCTCACGCTGCCGGGCTGCCCGGCCGACGCCGGACTCGAACTGATCCTGTTCGGCGGCGGGCAGACCATTACCCTGCCCACCACGGTCGAGCGGAGCGCCGGGGACCGGCTCGCCGTACGGTCCGTGCTGCGCGGTGCGCCGCCCGGCACCTGGCGGGTGGCGCTGCGGGTGACCACGGGCGAACTGCTCCGCGAACTGCCGGTCCGGGCGGGCGGCGCGGCCGACGCCGGGACGCCGCTGACCCTCACCGTGCCGAAGCGGCCCTCGCCGGCCGCACCGCTGCGCCGGCTGCGGCGACGGCTGGGACGGTGACAACGGCCCGCGCCCCGTCCCCGATGGAGGGGGACGGGGCGCGGGCCGTCGCGTACGCCGGTGCCGGTCAGCCGCGACCGGTCCCCGGGTGGTGGTGCTGCCAGCCCGCCCAGGCCGAGGTGATCATGTCGCGCACATCGTGGCGCGCCCGCCAGCCCAGCTCCGCGGTGATCCGGTCGGCGGCGGCGACCACCCGGGCCGGATCGCCGGGGCGGCGCGGGGTGACCTCGGGGGTGACGCCCGTGTACCCGGTGATCTCGGTGATCAGCTCGATCAGCTCGCGCACCGACACACCCTCGCCGCGGCCGATGTTCAGCGTCAGATCGCGCACCGGGCCCGGCTCGGCGAGCTTGCGGGCGGCCGCCACATGCGCGTCGGCGAGGTCCGCGATGTGGATGTAGTCGCGGATGCAGGTGCCGTCGGGGGTGTCGTAGTCATCGCCGAAGATGCGCGGTGCGGCGCCCTCGGTGAGCTTCTCGAAGACCATCGGGACGATGTTGTAGACCCCGGTGTCGGCCAGCTCGGGGGTGGCGGCGCCGGCCACGTTGAAGTAGCGCAGGCACGCGGTGCTGATGCCGTGCGCCTTACCGGCCGCGCGGGCCATCCACTCGCCGACGAGCTTGGTCTCGCCGTACGGGTTCATCGGCGCGCAGGGGGTGTCCTCGGTGACCAGCTCCACGTCCGGCATGCCGTAGACGGCGGCCGACGAGGAGAACACGAAGCGCCCGACACCGCCCGCGGCCATCGCCTCCAGCAGCGTCTGGAGGCCGTGCACGTTCTCGCGGTAGTAGTGCAGCGGGATCTCGACGGACTCGCCGACCTGCTTCTTCGCGGCCAGATGCACGACATCGGTGATGCCGTGCCCGGCGATGGTGCGGTCCAGCACCTCGCGGTCGAGGGTCGAGCCGACGACCAGCGGCACCTCCTCGGGGAGCCGGCCGGCCACCCCCGTGGACAGGTCGTCCAGCACCACGACCTGCTCGCCGGCCCCGGTCAGGGCCCGTACGACATGGGAGCCGATATAGCCGGCACCACCCGTGATCAAGTAAGACATGACGCCAATCCTAGGCTCGGTGGACAGGGACGGTGCGGGCCGGACGGGTCAGCGGCGCAGCCGCCGGGCGGCGATGCGCCAGACGCTGCGCGGTCCGGACGCGAGGCGCAGCGCCAGCGCGCCGCCGGTGGTTGCGTACGGCTGCACCAGCAGCAGGCCGTGCCGGCGGCTGGGCAGCACCCGGCGGCGCAGCCCCGGGCCCACCGCCCGCAGCGAGGCCCGGAGGGTGGTGCCGTCGGCGCAGCGCACCCGCGCCATCAGGTCCCACGGCTCGGGGCCGGCCGCCCGTCCGCCGCCCTGTCCGGCCAGGGCCGCGAGGTCCAGCCGCACCTCGGCCGTCCAGCCCGCGCCGGCCGGGGTGAGCGCGGTGGTGGACACGGGGCCGGGCCGCTCGTCCCGGCGGCGGCGCGGCTCGATGTCGATGCTGACCGGTCCGGCCGCGGCCAGCCGCCCGTACAGCTCGTGGACGCGCAGCCGCAGCAGGCCGTGGGCGGCGGTGATGACGGGCGCCGCGTCGATGGTCACCGGCAGTTGGTCCGCCGGCCCGGTGGTGAGCGCGTCCAGTTCGACCCCGGGCAGCTCCCGCGACCACACCGGACGCCCGTCCTCGGACGCGTACGGCGGCAGCAGCCGGCCCGGCCGGGCCGCGAGCTGGGTGAGCCGCGCCAGGTCCCGCGGTGCCGGCGAGGCCAGCACGACCCGGGCGATCCAGCGGGCCGGGGCGCGGGCCGCGGCCACGTCCGCCTCGTCGAAGCCGGCGAGGTAGTCGCGGGTCAGCCGCCACCACTCGGCGCGGTAGTCCGCACCGCGGGTGTGCAGCTCGCGGACGTACATCCGCAGGTCGTGATCGAGGAACTTGGTGTCCGCGGCATGCGCCAGCTCCTTGCGCCCGGCGTCGCGGAAGATCCGCACGCTGGTGCGGTGCGCCTCGATCCGCGCCTGCCAGTTCGCCACGTCCTTGCGGTCCAGCGAGATCGACTGCTTGGCGGCCGACCGGCGGACGTGCCAGATGTAGACGCGGTCGGGGATCGTCGCGATCCGCGGGGCCGCGGCCAGCACCCGCGCGGTGAAGACGAAGTCCTCGTAGGTGAAGCGGCCCTCGGGGAAGCGGATGTCGTGCGCGTCGAGGAACGCCCGGTCGTAGAGCCGGTTGACGCAGAGCGTGTCCCGGACCAGCTCGGGGGCGGCCTCGGGGGAGCCGTGCACGGCCGCCTCGCGGTAGAGCGCGGGCTGCCAGGGGATGTCGCGGCGGGCGGGCAGCTCACGGCGTACGCAGGCACCGGCCACCACCGGGGCGTCCTGCCGCAGCGCCGCGTCCAGCAGCGCCCGCACCGCCCCCTCGGGCAGTACGTCATCGCTGTCCAGGAACATCACGAAACGCCCGGTGGCGGCGCGCAGACCGTCGTTGCGCGGGGTGCCGCAGCCGCCGCTGTTGTCGGCGCGGTGGATCACCCGCAGCCGGGGGGCGGTGCGGGCGAGGTCGTCCAGGGCGGCGCCGGTGCCGTCGGTCGAGGCGTCGTTCACCGCGATCACCTCGCCGACCGCGTCCCCCTGGGCCAGCGCGGACCGTACGGCGGCACCGACGTGGGCGGCATCGTTGAAGGCGATGACGACGATGCTGACCTGCGCGGTGGGCGTGAGGGTGGGCCCGGAACGTGGCTCAGGGGCTTCTTTCACAGTCACTCAATCTACATTCCGTGTCGACGGCGTCTTCCGGCGCGAGCGGGCTCCGGTCTCCCTGTCCTCATAAGGGTCAGAGGGGGAATCCCGCTGCGCGGTTGCGCCCGGCGGCACGGTTTTCCGTCACCGGGCCGCCGGTACCGACCGGAAAGACCGCGCCGGGGCGCGCGGGGTTCCGTGCGCGACGGCCGGCCCCGGCGCGGTCAGTCCGTGAGCAGGTCCGCGACCCGGCCGGCCGCGCCGCCGTCGTCCCGGTGGCAGAAGGCGCCACGGAAGTCCGCGTACGCGTCCGCGGACGCCCGGGTGACCGCGTCCAGATCGCCCAGCGCGTCGATGAGTTCCTCCGTCGAACCGAGCAGCGGGCCCGGGGCGCGGGCCTCGAAGTCGAAGGTGAACCCCCGCAGGGTGTCGCGGTAGTGCGACAGATCCGGGGTCAGGAAGAGCATCGGGCGGCCGGTGTTGGCGAAGTCGGCGGCGAGTGAGGAGTAGTCGGTGACCAGGACGTCCGCGGCGAGCAGCAGCTCGGTGGCGTCCGGATGGGCGGAGACGTCGACCGCGAACGGCGCGTGGTGGGCCGGCAGCCGGTCGGCGACCAGCGGATGGCCGCGTACCAGCAGGACATGGCCGTCGGCCAGCGCCCGCCGGGCGGCGCCCAGATCGAGCGGCAGATGCAGCCGGTGGTGGGAGGCGTCATAGGCCAGGTCGTCGCGCGGCGTCGGCGCGTACAGCACCACCTTCTTGCCGGGCGGGACACCGAGCCGCGCGCGGACGGCGGCCGCGGTCCGGTCGCGGTCGGCGGCGAAGAGGGCGTCGGTCCGCGGCAGTCCGGTCTCCAGCAGCTCGCCCGGGAATCCGAGCGCGGAGCGCAGCACCGGCGTGCTGTGCGCGTTGGGCGACAGCAGCACGCTCCACTGCCGGCCGAGCCGCGGCCGCGGCGCCAGATGCGCCAGCCCCGCGCAGAGCGTGCCGGCCAGATCGGCGCCGATGCGCTTGAGCGGGGTGCCGTGCCAGGTCTGGACGACGGTCTGGCCGCCGCGGCGGGTGAACCACGCGGGCAGATGGGTGTTGGTGACGATCCACCGGCTGTGCGCCAGCGCGCCGTGCCACTCGGCGCTGCCGACCAGCACCGCGCGGGCGGTCCCCGGCACCGTGCTCTGGGCGTCGCGCACCGCCCACAGATGGTCCACATCCGCCCCCCTGCGCACCAGTTCCTCGTGCACGGCGCGCGGTGAGTCGCCGTAGGCGCGGCCGCCGAAGCTGCTGTAGAGGACGGTGTCGCGCAGCGGGCGGGTGCGGTGCAGCGGATAGTGCTGTTCGCGCAGCACCCGGCGGCGGTAGGGGCCGCGGTCGGTGGCGGGCAGCGCCGGGCCGGCCAGGACGAACGCCTCGTCGTGCCGGTGCCGGTCGAGGGTCAGCGGCTTGCCGCGGACCGTACGGGTGGCGGGCAGCCCGTCGAAGAGGGTGGGTGTGCAGCGGACCGGGGCGTCCAGGAGCGAGCCGGCCGCGCCGTGCTCGCGCAGATGCAGCGTCCAGCGGCCCTCGCGCAGCGGCAGCGCCCCGGCGAGCGAGGGGAGCGCGCCGAGCGGCAGCGCGCAGTGGAACCGGCCGCCGTCGTGGGTGGTGGGGAAGGCCGACTCGGCGGCGTGCGCACCGTGCTTGAGGACCAGCTCCGTGGCGTGCGGCGCGGCGTCCGGCAGCCCACCGGCCACCAGCAGGGTGCCGTCCGCCCGCCAGACGGCCCGGTCCAGGAACGGCTGCGGGGTGCGGTCGTGCAGGACGAGATACCCGGCGGCGGTGGCCGCGACGACCAGCTCGCGGCCGTGCGAGAGCGGATACGCGACCGGCGCGAGCCCCGGTGTGCAGGCGATGCGGTCGGTGGCGCCGTCGGCCAGGACCAGCTCGGGGGACCAGGTCTCGGTGTGCGCCGGCGGGATCGCCCGCGGCGCGCCGTCCCGGGTGGGCCGGGCGGCGGCGAGGGCGTCGAGGCGGATCCGGACGGTCAGGCGGCGGGGGCGGGCGGGCGCGGCGTCCGGGACCGCCGGCCCGCCCGCCGCAGCCCCTTCGGCACCCCCCGGCTCCACCGGGAAGGACACCACCGTGCCGGTGCCCCGGTGGGTCAGCCGCAGCGCGGCCGGGGGCGGGCCGGGCGCGGTGACGGTCAGGTCCAGGGCGCCGGCCGCCGCCGCGTGGTGCCCGGCCAGCCGGCGGGCCGGGCGCCCGACGGTCAGCAGCAGCTTCCCGTCCGCGTACCGAGGGGTGATTCGTACGCCCCCGCCCGCCTCGTAGGTGCCCGGCGCGGCGCCCGACCCGGTGTCCGCCGCGCTCAGCGCCCCGGCCCGCACCACACCGGCCGACGCGAGGAGCACCCCCACCGTCCAGTCGCCCGCCGCCCGGCGGCCGGCCCCGCGCAGCCGGCCCGGATCGATCCGGACCTCGAAACCGGACCAGTCGTAACAGTGCTGCTCCTGGCCGGAGTCGGCGGTCGCCCGCGCCATCTCCACCGGCCGCAGCGGCAGCAGGATCCGGCGCCGCCCGTGGGCCAGCACCATCGTCCGCAGATAGCTGTGCCGGGACGGCGCGGGCAGATTGCGGATGGCGGCGTAGCCGCGCAGCAGCAGCGCACCGTCCCGCCACACCGCCTCCGTCACCCGCGCCCGGACGGGGAAGTCGGCGCGCTCCAGCCGGGTCACCCCCGGCGGCAGATCCAGCGCGGGCGTCACCGACGGCACCGCCCGCTTGTGCAGCGGCGGCCCGGCGACCGTGAAGCCGGCCGGATCGCGCGCCTCGTGCGCCAGCAGCGCCAGCAGCTCCGCGAGCCGCCCGGCGCGGATCAGGTACCAGCGCATCCGCAGCTCCACCGGGAGCGCGCGGAACAGCCGCGGCTCCACGCGGCGGGCGAAGCCGCGGGCGCACTCCAGGAACGCGGCCCGGACCTCGGGACCGGCCGCCGGCAGCGCCTCGATCAGGCCGGGCAACTCGTCGGCGAGCTGGGAGCGGTCGTAGTCGCGCAGATGGGCGGTCCAGCGGGTGCGGCCCGGGTCGGCGAGGAAGCCGCGGACGGCGGCCACCGCCGCGAACCGGTCCCGTACGCCCGCCGCGTCGAGCCGCCGGTGGCCGCCGGGGCCCTCCGGGAGGCGGTGATAGCAGACGTGCTCGTGCAGGACGTCCACCGCGTCGGCGAGGAAGTGCGCGGGCAGCGTCAGCGCCGCGTCCTCGCACCATTCGCCCTCGGGGAAGGCGAGGTGGTGCCGGTCCCAGAAGGCGCGGCGGAAGACCTTGTTCCGGGCGAAGTGGTCGCGGAGCAGGGTGAGGTCCTCGGTGATGTGGGTGCGCAGCGCGGTCTCGCGGCCGGCCGGATGGCGCGCGGACTGGCTGCGGCCGGCCGCGCCGAGCCGGTAGACGTTGCCGGTCGCGAAGTCCGCGCCGGACCTCTCCAGCAGGCCGACGAGGTTGTCGTACGCGCGCGGCAGCAGCACGTCGTCGGCGTCCAGGAAGGCGAGATAGCCGGTGTCCGGATAGGCGTGCCGGGCGCCGGTGTTGCGGGCGGCGCCGGGACCCGGGGCGCCGCCGGGCTGCCGGACGATCCGGAACCGCGGGTCGCGCTCGGCGAACCGGCGGGCGAGGGCGTGCCCGGCGTCCGCGGGCGCGTCCGGCGCGGGTCCGGTGTCCGCGGGCCCGGCGTCCACCAGCACCACGTCCAGTTCGGCCAGCGTCTGCGCCGCCACCGACTCCAGACACTCCTCCATGTTCCGCTCGGATCCCTCGGCGCGAGGGACCGGGACGACGACGGTGAGCCGAGGCTTCATACGCGGACCGAGCCTTTCCGGACAGGCGAATCACGGGACGGGGCCTTCAACTCGGCCATCGGCGGCGCGGTCACCGGATCTGCGCTGAAAGGGTGAGGAGGATGATCGACACGCTGTGTCCGCGTGGCTACGCTCGGCGTTCGTCCGGCGTTTGTGTGCCTCGATCCACGGGATGGCCATGCCCCGATTCAGCGTCATCGTCCCCGCCCGCAGCGTGCAGGGATTCCTCCGCGGCTGCCTCCGGTCCGTCCTCGGCCAGCCGTTCACGGACCTGGAACTGATCGCCGTCGACGACTGCTCGGCGGACGCGGGCGGCGCGATCATCGACGAGTACGCGGGCCGCGACCCCCGCGTGCTGCCGGTGCACCTGGCGCGGGCGGGCGGCGCGGGCCCGGCCCGGAACGCCGGGGCGGCCCGCGCCCGCGGCGACTATCTGCTCTTCCTCGACGGCGACGACACCCTCGCCCCCGACGCGCTGACCGCCATCGACCGGCGGCTGCGGGCCACCGGCGACCCGGACGTGCTGCTGTGGGACCACGAGCGGACGGACGTGTGGGAGCGGGTACGGCCCGGCGGCGACGGCGAGTTCCTGGCCGCCGCGGCGGGCGCCGCCGCCTCAGGAGCCGCCGGGGTCTTCACCGCCGTCGAGCGCCCCGCCGTGCTCGGTGTGCTGCCCGCCGCCTGGAACCGCGCCGTGCGCCGCGACGTCTGGTGCGAGCGGGCGTTCGCGTTCGCCGACGGCCCGTACGAGGACCTCCCGGTCGCCTTCGAGACGCTGCTGACCGCCGACCGGATCGCCGCCCTCGACCGGGTCTGCGTCACCTGGCGCCGACGCCGCCGCGGCAGCGCCTCGACCACCCCCGGACGCCACCACCTCGTCGCCGTCGACCGCTACGACGAACTCCTCGCCCGCGTCGCCCGCCACCCGCACGCCGCCACCCTGGCCCCCGTGCTCCACGGCGAGGCCGCCCGCCACCTCCTCGCCATCCTCACCGACACCGCCCGCATCACCCCCGCCGACCGCGCCGACTTCCACCGCGCCGCCGCCCGCACGCTGCGCCGGCACCGCCCGCCGGGCGCCCCGCTCCCCGCCGGGCTCGGCTCGTACGGCGGCTTCCGCTCGCTGCGCGGCGCCGACGTGCTGCGCCGCACCGCCGCCGAGCGGCTGCGCACCCGCCGCGAGGCCGCCACCCGCACCGCGTACGAGCGCTACTACCGGCTCCAGCTGCGCCGCCCGGTGGACGACGACCTCGTCCTGTACGGCGCATACGGCAGCCGCGGCGTGTACTGCAACCCGGCCGCCGTCTACCGCAAGGCCCGGGAGATCGCGCCGCAGCTGCACGGCGTCTGGGCCGTGCGCGAACGCGACCGGGCGGGCGTACCGGCCGGGGTGGACCACGTCGTGGTGGGCTCGCGGCGCTACTGGGAGGTGCTGGCCCGCGCCAAGTACCTCGTCAACAACGCGGACTTCGGCGGCCCCTTCCACAAACGGCGGGAGCAGATCTACCTCCAGACCCACCACGGCACACCGCTCAAGACCATGGGCATGGACCTGCGCCGCTACCCCGCGGCGGCGGCCGGCGTCAGCTTCACCCGGCTGCTGGACCACGCCGACCAGTGGGACTACAGCCTCAGCGCCAACCCGCACTCCGGCGAGATCTGGGAGCGGGTCTACCCCAGCGGATACGAGACGCTGCCCACCGGATACCCGCGCAACGACGCCTTCTTCACCGCCACCGCCGCCGACGTCCGCGCGCTCCGGGCCCGGCTGGGCATCCTCCCGGGCACCACGGCCGTCCTCTACGCCCCCACCCACCGCGACTACACCCGCGGTTTCACCCCGCCGCTCGACCTGGAACGGCTCAGCCGCAACCTCGGCCCCGGCCACCAGCTCCTGGTCCGCGCCCATCCGTACTACGGCCCGGACGCCCGGCTCGCCGCCCTCCAGGACGCCGGCACCCTCCTCGACGTCTCCCGGTACCCGTCGGTCGAGGAACTGTGTCTGGCCTCCGACGCGCTGCTCTGCGATTTCTCCTCGCTGCTCTTCGACTACGCCTGCCTGGACCGGCCGATCGTGGTGCACTCCGGCGACTGGGAGACCTACCGGCTCGCCCGCGGCGTCTATGTCGATCTGCTCTCCGGCGAACCGGGCGACACCCCCGGGGTCGTCGCCGACGACGAGAACTCCCTCGCCGACGCCTTCCACTCCGGCCGCTGGGCCGGACCGCGGGCCGCCCGGCTGCGGGCCGCCTTCCGCGACCGCTTCTGCCCCTACGACGACGGGCAGGCGGCCGAACGCGTGGTGCGCCGGGTGCTCCTCGGCGAGGACGAGCTGCTGCCGCCGCTGCCGGCGGCGGAGCGGACCGCGGCGCCCGCCCCGGCCGCGGCCGAGGACACCGGCCGGCTGCTCGGCGCGGGGGTGTGAGGCGCGGTGGCCGGGGCGCCGCCGGGCCGGGGAGCGGCGGGCGGCGGTCGGCGCGGCGCACGGGCGGGCCCGGCCGGATGCCGGTAGACCCGTTCCGGACGCCGTGGACCCGGCGCGGACAGCCGTCGGCGGACCGGGCAGCCCCGGCAGCTCCGACGCATAGCCACGGCGTGTTACGCGCCGTGCCCCAGGAAGCCGTGCCCCAGGAAAGGTGATCGCGAGCCGATGCCCGGCCGAACCGACAGCCCCGCCGCCACCGACCGCCCCGAAGCCGCCGCGTCCGTCACCGGCGCCGCACGGAGCCCGGCCGCCCCGGGCACCGAGCCGCACGCCTCCACCGCGCGGCTGCCGGCCCGGGAGGGACCGGGCATCGCCCGGCTGCTGACCACCGGACCGCCCTACCGCGGGCAACTGCGGCGGATCGGCCGCGGGCGGGTGCTGGACATCGGCTGCGGGACGGGCGACACCCTCGCCCGCTGTGCGCCGGGCAGCGCCGGTGTGGACCACGATCCGCGCTCGGTGGCACGCTGCCGGGCCCGCGGGCTCACCGCGTACACCCCCGACGCGTTCCTCGCGGGCCCGCACGCCCGGCCCGGCGGCTTCGACGCGCTGCTCTGCGCACAGGTGCTGGAGCATCTGGACGACGAGCAGGTCGAGGGCCTGCTGCGGGCCTACCTGCCGTATGTGCGGCCGGGCGGCGGCGTCCTGCTGATCACCCCGCAGGAGGCCGGCCACCGCGCCGAGACGGCCCCGGTCCGCTTCACCGACTTCACACTGCTGCGCTGCTTCGCCGAGTCCGTGGGCCTGGCCGTCCGGCGTACCTATTCGGCCCCGCTCCCGCGGCCGGCCGGGCGGTTCCTCGGCGCCAACGCGTTCGTCCTGGTCGGGCAGGTGCCGCGGGAGCGGTGAGGGAGCGGTGACCGGCCGGTCAGCGGGGTGCGGACCGGGACCGGTGCCGCGCGGCCACGATCGCCTTCGTCACGACGGGCGGCAGGACATTGAGCGCGGCGCGGCGCAGCGGACCGCGGCGCGGACGGGACGACGGGCGGGCCGCGGCCGATTGCGGGGCCCGCTGCCGCGGTACGGACGGCGGCTGCGGCTCGGCGGCCGCCGGGTGGCGGGAGACCGGGTGGGCGGGCTCCGCGGCGCCCTTGGCGCTCAGCCGGATCAGCGGGGCGCCGTGCACGGACTGCACCTCGTGCCAGATCCCGGCGCGGCCGGTGAGCCAGCCGAGCAGCGCGGTCCGGTAGGGCTCGGGGTCGCCCCAGGTCCCGTAGAACTTGGTGCCGGTGATGCAGAGGGGACGCAGCCCCTCGGTGGCCACCGCCTGCCAGGTGGCGGCGGCCACCCCCGGGCAGTGCTCGGCGCGGTAGTCGTCCAGGACGACGACACCGCTGCCGGTGAGCAGTTCACGCGCCGCCAGGATGTCGCCGTGCACATGCTCGTACAGATGCGAGGCGTCGATATGGGCGAACCGCACCGTACCGTCCGCGACATGCTCCCGGACGGCGGAGCTGGGGCCCTGCACGATGGCGGGCAACTCGTCGTGGAACGCGAGGTAGTTGGCCTCGAAGGCACGGCGGGTCAAGGTCGCATAGGACTTCTGCATCTCCCGGGAGTTGGGGGCGTCCCCGGCGGGGGAGTCGAAGAGGTCGCAGACCGTGAACCGCTCCCCGGCGCGCAGCCGCGCCCCCATGAAGATTGCGCTCTTGCCCAGATAGGCGCCCAGTTCGAGCAGATCCCCCGGTACGGACCGGTCCCGCTGGTGCGCGAGGAACCAGTCGAAGAGCAGCTGGTCGGCGGTGAAGAACCAGCCTTTGACATCGGAGAACCGGGTGGGGCGCGGGAGGGGGCCGGCGCTCCCGTCCGTGGTGGGGGCAGTCATGTGCGGTCCGTCTCCAGACGATCGGGAATCGATGACGGCGTTTCACGGTGCCCGCCATCGTAGGGAGAGGAACGTGAACGGAGGATGGCGCGCATCCGGCCGGACCGGGCCCACCGGCTTTACTTCACCGCACCCGCCATCACGCCCGAGACGAACTGCCGCTGGAAGGCGAAGAAGACGACCAGCGGCACCACCATCGACAGGAACGCGCCGGGCGCCAGCACATCGATGTTGTTGCCGAACTGCCGCACCTCCTGCTGGAGGGCGACGGTGATCGGCGGATGGCCGCTGTCCGCGAAGATCAGCGCGATCAGCATGTCGTTCCACACCCACAGGAACTGGAAGATGCCCAGCGACGCGATGGCCGGCCCGCCCAGCGGCATCACCACCCGGGTGAACAGCCGCAGTTCGCCCGCCCCGTCCAGCCGGGCCGCCTCCAGCAGCTCGCGCGGGATCTCCGCGAAGAAGTTCCGCAGCAGGAACACCGCGAACGGCAGCCCGAAGGCGGTATGGAAGAGGACCACCCCGGCCGTCGTCTCGAAGAGCCCCACCGCCCCGAAGAGCTTCGCCACCGGGATCAGCGCGACCTGTACGGGGACGACCAGCAGCCCGACGACGACCAGGAACCAGCCGTCGCGGCCGCGGAAGTCCATCCAGGCGAAGGCGTAACCCGCCAGCGACCCGATGACGACCACCAGCACCGTCGCCGGCACGGTGATCGCCGCGGTGGTCAGCAGGGAGCCCATCACCTTCTCGTTGCCCAGCAGCCGGCTGTAGTTCTCCCAGGTGATCTGGGCCGGCTGGGAGAAGACCTGCCACCAGCCGGACTCGGCGATCTGCTGCGGGCTGCGCAGCGAGGACAGCAGCAGGCCGATGGTGGGCATCAGCCAGAAGAGGGCGACGAGGATCAGGAAGATCCGCAGCGCACCGCCCCCGGTCCGGGCCGCGAGCCGCGCGGCCAACGACTGCTTGCCCCGTACGGCGCCGTCCAGGGTCGTCATCGGCGACGCTCCTTCTGAATACGCCGGAGATTGACGTACATCACCGGCATCACGAGCAGCAGCAGGAATACGGCGATCGCACTGCCCAGGCCCTCGTCGACATCCGTACCGAAGGACGACTGGAAGAGCTGGAGCGCGAGCACATTGGCGGACCTGACGCTGGAGCCCGGCGCGATGATGTAGACCAGATCGAAGATCTTCAGCACGTTGATCATGAGCGTGACCAGCACGACCACCAGGACCGGCGCCAGCAGCGGCACGGTCACCCGGCGAAAGATCTGCCACTCGTTCGCGCCGTCCACCCGCGCCGCCTCCAGCAGTTCGCGCGGCATCCCCGCCAGCCCCGCGGCGATCAGCACCATCGCGAAACCGGCCCACATCCAGACGTACGAGCCGATGATGGCCGGGGTGACCAGCGCCGGGCCGAGCCAGGTGACGCCGTGGTAGGCCGCGGCGAAGTTCGCGGCGGGCAGCCGGATACGGGCGCCCTCGGCCCGGTCGGCGGGCAGCGCGTACGTCCCGTCGGCCGCCGTCGTCGCCGACGCGACGACCCGGCCGTCCTTGACCGCCTCGACCGTCAGCCCCGCCAGCGCCTTCTCGCCCGGATCGATGACACCGGCCCGGCCGCCGCCACCGCGGGTGAAGTCCAGCCAGGCCGTCCCGGTGATCATGCCGGGCCGCGGCCCGGCGGCCACCGCCTGCCGCGCCCCGCGCAGATCGTCCGGCTGGACGGCGACCAGCGGCAGATTCGCCGGGGACGCCGCCGAGACGGCCGACCGGGTGGTGAACGCGCCGCCGCCGGACGCCTTGAGGTCCGCGTTCGGCCGCGGTTTGGCACCGGGGAACGGCGCCGGATCGGCGAATGTGTCGTGCACGGCGACCGCCACCGCGTTGGCGACACCGCGCTCCGGGGCCTGGTCGTAGACCAGCCGGAAGATGATCCCGGCCGCCAGCATGGAGATCGCCATCGGCATGAAGACGACCAGCTTGAAGGCGGTGCCCCAGCGGACCCGCTCGGTCAGCACCGCGAAGATCAGGCCGAGCGCCGTCGAGACGGTGGGCGCGACCACGACCCAGACGATGTTGTTCTTCAGGGCCGTGCGGATGCCGTCGTCCGAGAACAGCTCGCCGTAGTTGTCCAGCCCCACGAAGCCGTGGCCGGACGCGTCGAACAGGCTGCGGTAGACGGAGAAGACGATGGGATAGCCGACCAGCGCGCCGAGCAGCACCAGGGCGGGCAGCAGGAAGGCCGCCGCGACCCAGGGACGGCCGCCCAGCGGGTTCCGGCGCTTCCCGGCGCGGCCGCCGACCGCGCCGGCCGGTGCATCGGCGCCGCTCTGTACGTCGCTCATCGTGACGGTCCCCCGGTCCCGGTCGGAATGGTCGGGGTCAGTGCCCGAACGACTTGGCGGCGTCCTTCTCCAACTGGGCCTGGGTGCCCGCGACATCCCCCGGGTTCTTGAGGAAGTCCTGGAGGTCCTTCCACTCGCCCTGGCCCGGCTTGGCGCCGAAGCTCGCCGGCGCCTGGTCGGACATGTCGAAGCGGAAGCCGTCACCCGCCGCGATCAGCGCGTCGGCGATCTTGCGCATCACGTCACTGGGGTACACCGCCCGGTCCAGCTCCTTGTTCGGCGAGATGAACCCGCCGGCCTGCGCCCAGATCCGGGCGGCGTCCGTCGAGGCCAGGAACGTCAGCAGCGCCTGCGCCGCCTTGCCGTCCTTGAGCGCCACGGCCGCATCGCCGCCGGTCACCACGGGGGACTTGGCGCCCACCGCGGGGAACGCGAAGACCTTCGCGTCGGCGCCGACCTTCGCCTTGGTCTGCGCGATGCTGGCGGCGGCGAAATCGGCCGAGGAGACCATCGCGGCCTTCGGGGTGTCACCGCCGGTGAACGTCTGGGTCACCGACGTCGGGAAATCCGTCTGGAGGGCGCCGGAGTTGCCGCCCGCGAGCAGCTCCTTGTGCCCGAAGAGCTGGCCCAGGGTGGTCAGCGCCGCCTTGACGGACGGGTCGGTCCACTTGAGGTCGTGCTTCGCCAGCAGGTCGTACTTCTCCGGGCCCGCCTGGGAGAGGTAGACGTTCTCGAACCAGTCGGTCAGCGTCCAGCCGTCCGAACCGCCGATGGAGACCGGTTCGACGCCCGAATCGGAGATCGTCCGCGCGGCCTTGAGGAAGTCCGGCCAGGTCTTCGGCTCCTGCACGCCCGCGTTCTCGAACGCCTTGGTGTTGTACCAGACCAGCGATTTGTTGCTGGCCTTGAAGTAGACGCCGTACTGCGTGCCCCGGTGGGCGCCGAGGTCCTGCCAGCCCTTGGCGAAGTTCTTGGCGAGCTGCGCCTTGGCCGTCGCGCCGAGCGGTTTGAGCCAGCCCTTCTGCGCGAACTCGTTGAGCACACCGACCTGTTGGAGCATCGCGATGTCCGGCGGCCCGCCACCGGCGATCTTGGAGCCGATGAAACCGGCCATGTCGTCGCCGCTCGGTACGAAGTCCACCTTCGCGCCGGTGCGCTTCTCGAACTCGGCCAGCACCTTGCCGAAGTTCTCCCGCTCGGCGCCCGTCCAGACCGCGGTGACCTGGAGCTTCTCGCCCTTGAGGGAGGGGAGTTGGACGGTGGGGGCGGCGCCGCTGCCGCTGCCCTCGTCCTTCTTGGCGCCGCTGCCGCCGCCGCTGCCGCAGCCGGCCAGCGCGAGCGCGAGGGCGGCGGTCGCCGCGAGAACGGTGGTGGCGCGCGCCTTCGCACCGGGCCTGCTGCGTGCGGCCGTTCCCTCCGCGGCGCGTGCGGTCGTGCGGTCGAGTCCTGTGCGCATCCCCGTAGCCCCTTATCGCTGCGCCTGCCGCGCCGGTCCGGCAGGCGCCGTGCCCGGCCGTACCGCGCCGCGGCGTGTCTGCCGTGCCGTACGCGTCCCACCGTCCGCACCGCGCCGCTGCCCGGCGCTCCGTTCGGTGGTGGACAGTCCTACGCCCTGATCACCGGGGCCGCAATACCGCGATGCACGTCAACTGGCCTTTCGTGATCGTGCTGTTACGGGAGACCGGGGCGGGCGACGAGCGCACCGCGCCGGGAGGGACGACGTACGACGCGGCGGGTGCGGTGGTCAGGAGATGCGGCATACGACGCGGTGGACGCGGTGGCTCGTGTGAGGTGGGGCGGGTGTGCGCGGCGCGAGGGAAGAGGCGGGGACGTGAGGTGCACGGGACCGGCTGGGCGCAAGGGGCAGGGCGGGGCGCGGGCTGTGGGGGAGGGCCCGGGTGTGCGGGGCGGGCGTGAGAGGTACGTGGGATGGGGCGGGCGCGTGAGGTGCGCGGGATCGGCTGGGCGCAAGGGACAGGGTGGGGCGCGGGCTGTATGGGAGGGCCTGGGTGTGCGGGGCGGGCGCGCGACGTACGTGGGATGGGTCGGCCGCGTGAGGTGCGCGGGGCGGGGCAGGCACACGGGCTGTATGGGGCGGTCCGGGTGGCGGGTCGGGTGCGTGAGGTGGGCCGAGCGTGCGAGGCGCGCGGGAAGGGGAGGGCACGTGAGGTGCACAGGGTGCGTCGGACGCGTGAGGCGCACGGGATGTATAGGACGGCCTGGGTGCGTGGGGCGGGGCCGAGCGCATGAGGTGCGCGGGACAGGCCGGGCGCAGGGGACGGGCCGGGCGCACAGGCTGTGTGGGAGGGCCCGGGTGTACGAGGTGCACGGGGCGGCCCCGGTGTGCGAGGTGCTCGGGGCGGGCCGAACGTGTGGGCTGTAAGTGCCAGCCCGGTGCGCGGGGTGGGCCGGGTGTGAGAGGCGGGCCGGGCGCGCGGGCTCTATGGGGCGGGCCAGGTGTGTGAGGTGCACGGGGCGGGCCGCTCGCGTGGCACGTACAGGCCGCACGGGACGCACCGGGGCTGTGGTGCACACGGGACGCATCGGGGATCCGGTGTACGGGGGATGGACCGGGGATCCGGTGCACGCGGGACGGACCGGGGCTACGGTGCCCGCGGGGTGTCCTGGATATTCGGGATGTCCGGGGCGCCGGGGAGATCCGGGGCGCCCGAGGCGTTGGGGGTCCGGTGCCTCCTCCGGTTCATAGCAGCGGTGGCGCGGACGGCGCGCCCGCGGACTGCGCGGCCCGCTGCAACGCGCTCGCCAGCAGCGCCAGATCCGTCGGGCCGTTGCCCAGTTCGCGCAGCGGACGCCGGGCCGGCGGGTCGCCCATCCGCTGCCACTCCAGCGGCACCACCGTCGGCCGCTGCGTCGACGTCCTGGGTATCCGCCCGGTCACCCGGCCGGCCTGGAACGGGGTCGAGGAGCCGTCCTCCGCGCGGTGCAGCCGCCCGCGGCCCGGCGGCACCGGTTCCGACGGGTCCGCCGCGCCCAACCGGACGCGCAGACCGGCCTGTTCACTGGTCGCGGTGTCGGCCGTACGGTCCGGATGGCCGGTCGCGGCTATCAGATGCACGCCGAGCGGCGCACCGTCCCGGGCGACCGCCTCCAGGGCGCGCACCACCGAACCTGCGGCCGGCCGGCCCGTGCTGCCCAGGGCGGGGGAGACCAGGGCGTCGAAGTCGTCGACGAGCACGAACAGCCGGGGCATCGGCGCCGCCGCCGGCCCGGCGTCCGCGGACTGCGCACCGCTGCGCGCCCGCAGCCGCAGCGTGCCCGTCGTCGACGGATCGGTGTCGGCGGCCGCGGTACCGCTGGTGCCCTCGGTCGTCCGGCGGGGCCCGATGATCCGCGGCGCCGGCAGATGTCTGGCGCGCCATTCGGCGAACGCCGTCCCGGCCAGTATCTCCGCGCGCCGCTTCAGCTCGGAGGAGAGCGCCTGCGCGAACTCCCGCATCCGGACCGGATCCGAGGCGGCGAGATACGTCGTGACATGCGGCAGGTCCGTACAGACCCGCAGGCCCTCGCCGCGCTCGCTGCCGCCGCCGTCCACCAGGACCAGCGACAGCAGATCGGGGCGGTCCGCGGCGGCGAGCGAGGCGGCCAGCGAGCGCAGCAGCTCCGTCTTGCCGGTGCCCGGCCCGCCCTCCAGGAGGAGATGCGAACCGTCCTGGGCGAGGTCGGCGCAGAGCGGGCCGTGCGGACCGGCGCCCAGCACCGCGGCGGCACCGGGCCGGTCGGAGTCCAGGGCGGCGGCCCAACGGGCCATCAGGGACGCCGGGGTGGCGCGGGCCAGCCCCAGCTCGTCCAGCAGCCGGGCGGATTCGGGCAGCGGAACGGCCGCACGGTGCACCGGACGGCCGTCGGACGCACCGGCCGCGGACGTCGGATCGGCCTCGCGCAGCGGCGCCAGCGCCCGCGCCAGGCGCTCGGCCCAGGCGACGGAGACCGCGTCCACCGCCGCGACCGCGCCGTTCGGCCCGGAGCCCGGCTGGACGACGCGCAGCGCCGTGGCGACATCGCCGCTGAGCACCGCCACCGCCCCGCACTCGCCGAAGGCGGGCGACGCCTGCCGGGCCGCCTCGTACGTCGCGGCCAGCGGGAAGGCGGGGGAGGCGGCGGGGGTCTCCGCCAGGCAGATCAGGTGGATACCGGCCGCCGGGCCGCCCGCGGCGAGCCGGGCCGCGCTCTCGCGCAGCGCCGACGTACCGGGATCGCCGTCCACGATCACGACGGTGTACGGCCCGTGGTGGCGGGCCGCCGCGGCGGCGACCTCGGCGCGGTCGGCACTGGCCCAGCCGGGGCCCAGCGGACCGTCGTCCAGTCGGCGCACCAGTTCGGCCGTACGGGCCGCCACCTGCTCCCGGTCGTAGGCGAGCAGCAGCCGGCAGTCCTGGCCATGGGCCGGCCGGACCTGCGGCAGCCAGCCCAACCACGCCCAGTCCGCCAGCCGCTCCTCGGTGCTGTGCCCCCGGTCCGCGCTGAGCAGCACGATTTCGAGGGTGCCGGGGGAGTGCAGGGCGGCGAGCTGGGCGACGGCGGACCGGGCCAGCCCGGCGAGCCGTGCCCGCGGTCCGGCGAGGCCGAGGGCGCCCGCCCGGCGCAGCTCGACGGTGACCGGCGCGGTGGCGCGCCCGCCGTCCCGGGAGGCCGTGCCGAGCCGGACGGTCAGCGCGTCCGGATGGCCCGGACCGCGCTCCCAGAGCCGGGTCCCCGGGCCGAGCGCCGTCAACAGGACGGCGGCGGCATCCGGCCACCGGTCGTCCGCCACGGGCCCGGACAGCGCCTCGGCGGCCGGCTCCACGTCCTCGGGGGCGGCCGTCCCAGCGGTACCGGCCGTCCCGCCCGGCCCGGAGGCCGGGTCGCCGCCCGGCTCCGCCACCGGGGCATGGTCCTGCTCCGCCACGGCGGGCCGCCCGCCGGCCAGCCGCCGCGCCCACGCGCCGATCCCGCCGCGCCGCCCGGCCTTACGGGCCGCCCCGTCGGCCGGCGCCAGCCGCTGCTGCCCGCCGTGCGTCGGCTCCTGCGCACCCGCGAGCCCGTCCGCAGCCGTACCGCGCAGGGGGGTGGCGCGGCGGGCGCTGTCGTCGTGGGGCCCGGCGTCATGGCTGCCGCTGCCGCCGCTGCCGGGTCTTTCGTCGGTGCCGTGGGCGGGGGCGTCGTACGCGCTGCCGGACCCGGGGCGGTCGGCGGGTGCCTGCACCTGCCAGGGGCCGGCACCGGGCGCCGTGGTGCCGCGCAGCGGGGTGTCCTGCCGAGTGCCGGGCCGCGGCGCGCGGACCGTCCGGGCGGTGTCCCCGGCGGCCCGTTCGGCGTCGCTCTCCGTCAGCTCCAGGCCGTACGCGTCGTACCGGCCGTCCAGCGGGCCCGAACCGGCCGGGTGGCCCGAGTCGTACGGCGCGTGGGAACCGGAGGCGGTGCCCCCGGAGTACCGCGCGCCGTCCGCGTCCGCTGCGCCGGCTGCGCCGACTGCGCCGTCTGGGGGGTACGTGCCCTGCGGGCCGCGCGCCGCACCGGTGCCCGCGCCCCGGCCGACCCGCAGCTGCCCCTCGCCGTCGGGGGCGGCCGGCAGCACCGCCTCCGGGGTGGCGAGGGCGGCGGGGGTGCCGGGCGAGGACTGGAGGCGGAGCGTGGATTCGCCGATGCGCAGCAGGGCGCCCGGCCGGAGCGGCGCGGGCTCCTCGCCGAGCTCGGTGCCGTCGACCACGGTGCCGTTCGTGGAGCGCAGGTCGGCGACGAGGACCGAACCGTCCGGCTCGACCGTCACCGCGCAGTGCAGCCGGGAGACGTCCGGATCGTCGAGGGGGACGTCCGCGTCGGCGGAGCGGCCGATGCGGATCCGGCCGCCGTGCAGCAGATGCACCCCGCCGGCATCCGGGCCCGAGACGACGCGCAGCCGCGCCGGGCCGTGCGGCAGACCGTGCGCCGGGGCGGGGCCGGGGCCCTGGAGGGAGAGCACCGCGCCGTCGATCAGCGGCGGTTCGCCGAGCGCCGCGCGCTGCGGATCGAGCCGCTCGGTGCCCGCGTACAGCACGACGGGGCCGCCGCCGGAGCCGCCGACATCCGCACCGGAGCCGGCCACCGCCGCGGCGAGCGAGCCAGCCACCGACGCCAGCGCGGTCCCGGCCGGGGCCGTCACGAGCACGTCGCAGGCTCGTGTGGTGTGGCCGCTGCGCGGCCCGAGGACGGTCAGCCGGATCTGCATCGCCGTCAACGGTCCCTTCTGCCCGGGGAATTCGGCAGGGGCTCCGCTGTCTCCCCCACCGCATCCGAGCGCGTCGGCACGTACAAGTCCCAAGTGCACGTCGCGCCAAAGACCGCGGGCCCCCACTGCACGCGTGCGTGGGTGCATCCTCGCACCTGACACCGACAACACGCCCGTCGGCCGTCGCTCAATGATCTTGATTGGTCCTCCGGGGGCGGAAAAGTGCCTGCTTGCGGGCGACGAAAGGCCGGATTTCGATCACCGTGACCGGATAGGCGGGCGGTCCCGGCCGGGTGGGCGGGCCGACGCGCACCCCGTCCGCCGCCCCTTGGCAACCATCTGTCCGGAACGTGCGTCTTTCCTCCGAAGCCCGCCCGGCCGAGCGCGGCACAGGGCCCGCGCGACGCCCTACAGTGGGGCGGACGGGCCGCCGGCTGACCCAGCGGGCCAGGGAAGAGAACCATCACGACCAGGGAGCGCATGACGTGCGGCCGGTAGGCAGCAAGTACCTGCTCGAGGAGCCGCTGGGACGCGGCGCCACGGGCACCGTCTGGCGCGCCCGCCAGCGGGAGGCGGCCGGTGCCGAGGCCGCCGTGGCGGGAGAGCCCGGTGAGACGGTCGCGATCAAGGTCCTCAAGGAGGAGCTGGCGCACGACGCGGACGTGGTGATGCGCTTCCTGCGCGAGCGCTCCGTCCTGCTGCGGCTCACCCACCCCAACATCGTGCGGACCCGCGACCTCGTCGTCGAGGGCGATCTGCTCGCCCTCGTCATGGACCTGATCGACGGTCCCGACCTGCACCGCTACCTTCGCGACAACGGCCCCTTCAGCCCGGTGGCCGCCTCCCTGCTCACCGCGCAGATCGCCGACGCGCTGGCGGCCAGCCACGCCGACGGCGTCGTGCACCGCGACCTCAAACCCGCCAACGTCCTGCTCGCCGGGTCGGACGGCGACGGCGAGATGCACCCGATGCTGACCGACTTCGGCATCGCGCGGCTTGCCGACTCCCCGGGCCTGACCCGCACCCACGAATTCGTCGGCACCCCCGCCTACGTCGCGCCGGAGTCCGCCGAGGGCCGCCCGCAGACCTCCGCGGTGGACATCTACGGCGCCGGCATCCTGCTCTACGAGCTCGTCACCGGCCGGCCCCCGTTCGCCGGCGCGACCGCCCTGGAGGTGCTGCACCGCCACCTCAGCGAGGAGCCGCGCCGCCCCAGTACGGTGCCCGAGCCGCTGTGGACGGTCATCGAGCGCTGCCTGCGCAAGCAGCCGGAGGAGCGCCCCAGCGCGGAGAACCTCGCCCGCGCGCTGCGCACCGTCGCGGCCGGTGTGGGGGTGCACGCCTCCCCGGCCCAGGCCGAGGCCGCGCTCGGGGTGGCCGCACTGCTCGCCCCCGACCCGGCGCCCGCCACCGTCCCCGGGACGGGCCTCGAAGCGGGCCAGGGCACCGGCGAGGCCGACCCCACCCAGGTCCTCCCCTCCGGCGCCGGCTCCTACGACCCGGCCGCGGCGACCAGCGTGCTGCCGTCCACCGGAGCGCCGGGCGCCCCCGGCGGACCGGACGCCGGCCGAACCCAGGTCCTGCCCGCGGGGAACGGCGCCCAGGGCCCCGGCCAGGGCGGCGCCGACCCGACCCGGGCCATGCCGCCGATGCCCATGGGCGCGCCCGGCGGCGGACCGCAGGCGCCCGAGGGGCCGCACCCCTGGGAGTCCCAGCTGCGGGCCGCCCGCGACCGCAACGACCAGACCCAGATGCAGTACCTCGACCCGAACGACGACCCGCTGCGCCGCCGCCCCCAGCGCCGGGCGCCCGCCCCGCCGCCCCCGCAGTACCAGCAACCCCAGCAGCAGTACCAGCAGCCTCCTCAGCCGCAGCAGTACCAGCAGCCGCAGTACCGCCAGCAGGCCCCGGTGCCCTACGCCCAACAGCAGCAGCCGTACCCCCAGCAGCAGCCGCAGGCACCGCAGCGCCGTCAGGAGCCGCCGCCGCAGCGGTACGAACCGCAGCGCCCGCCCGCCGAGGAGCCCCGGCCCCGCCGCGAGCCCCGTCAGCGCAGCGCCAACCCGATGCGGATCCCGGGCCTGGGCTGCCTCAAGGGCTGCCTGTTCACCCTGATCATCCTGTTCGTGGCGAGCTGGCTGATCTGGGAGCTGACCCCGCTCCAGGAGTGGATCGGCACGACCAAGGGCTTCTTCGCGCAGGTCGGAGAGGTCTTCAACAGCGTGCGGGACTTCGTCACCCGGTTCACGGGGTAGCGGCGGGGCGCCGCGTACGCGGCTTCGTGGATTTGTCGACTTCTGGCGGGGATTTCTCCCGCGGAAGTGCGGGTCGGCGCCGTCCGGGGCACGGAACCGCCTGGTACCCGCGTAGCTTTGACGCCAACCTCAGCCCCCGCGGGACGCCCGGGGGCCCGACACGTCGGAGCAGACTTGGCACGGAAGATCGGCAGCCGGTACACCGCCCACCAGATCCTGGGGCGCGGCAGTGCGGGCACGGTATGGCTGGGCGAGGGCCCCGAGGGGGCCGTGGCCATCAAGCTGCTGCGGGAGGATCTCGCCTCCGACCAGGAGCTCGTCGGCCGCTTCGTACAGGAGCGGACGGCGCTGCTGAGCCTGGATCACGCGCATGTCGTCGGCGTCCGCGACCTGGTGGTCGACGGCAACGACCTGGCGCTGGTCATGGACCTCGTCCGGGGGACGGACCTGCGCACCCGGCTGGAGCGCGAGCGCCGGCTGGCCCCGGAGGCCGCCGTCGCCATCGCCGCCGATGTCGCGGACGGCCTCGCCGCCGCGCACGCCGCCCGCATCGTGCACCGCGACGTCAAGCCCGAGAACGTCCTGCTGGACATGCAGGGCGCACTCGGCCCCGGTGGCGCGCACCCCGCGCTGCTCACCGACTTCGGCATCGCCCGGCTGGTCGACTCGCCGCGCCGGACCCGCGCCACCAAGGTCATCGGCACCCCCGACTATCTGGCGCCCGAGATCATCGAGGGCCTGCCGCCGCGCGCGTCCGTCGACGTCTACGCGCTGGCGACCGTCCTGTACGAGCTCCTCGCGGGCTTCACGCCGTTCGGCGGCGGGCACCCCGGTGCCGTCCTGCGCCGCCATGTCACCGAGAGCGTCGCCCCGCTGCCGGGCATCCCCGACGAGCTGTGGCAACTGCTGCTCCAGTGCCTGGCCAAGGCCCCCGCCTCCCGGCTGCGCGCCCCCGAACTGGCGGCCCGGCTGCGCGAGCTGCTCCCCGGGCTGGCCGGTCTCCCGCCGCTGGACATCGACGAGCCGGACGGCGCCGAGCAGGAGGCGGAGCGCGAGAACCGCACGGGCGCGGCATCCCCGGGGGCGCGCGACGAAGCGCTCTACCCGCCGGTCGCGCCGGCCGGGGAGACCCCGCCGCGCGGCGCGGTCCCGCTCGTCCAGGGCGCGGTGCCCGACTCCAACCGCGAGACGCATACGAGCATGCGGGTGCCCGGCCCGGAGGAGCTCGCGGGCGGCGCGCACGGCACCGCGCGGGCCCCCCGGGCGGCCGGTGAGCGCCGGGCGGGCTCGGCCCGGCACCGTTCGTCACCGGAGGCGGTACGACGGCGCCGGATCAAGCTCGGCGCGGCCGCCGCCGCGGTCGTCGTGGCGGCCGGTCTCGGCGGCTGGCTGGCCTGGGGCGGCGACGAACCGGGCGACACCCGGCCGGGCGTCCACCAGCCCGCCGTCAGCCCCCGCTGACCGCTCTCCCGGGCCCGCCCGGCGCCCGGCGGCGGGCGGGCCCCGGCGGGCCCGGCCGCCGGGGCCGGGACACTCCGACGGCGGCAGCCGTTAGGCTGGGTGCGTGGCAGTCGTCGATGTTTCCGAAGAGCTGAAGTCCCTCTCCTCGACCATGGGGTCGATCGAGGCCGTCCTGGACCTCGACAAGATGAGGGCCGATATTGCCGTGCTTGAGGACCAGGCCGCGGCGCCGTCCCTGTGGGACGACCCGGACAGCGCCCAGCAGATCACCAGCCGGCTCTCCTACCTCCAGGGCCAGCTGCGCCGCGCCGAGGAGCTGCGCGGCCGCGTCGACGACCTGGAGGTGCTCTTCGAACTGGCCGAGGCCGAGGACGACGAGGACGCCCGCGGCGAGGCCGAGGCGGAGCTGACGGCCGTCCGCAAGGCGGTGGACGAGCTGGAGGTCCGCACCCTGCTCTCCGGTGAGTACGACGCCCGCGAGGCGCTGGTCAACATCCGCGCCGAGGCCGGCGGGGTGGACGCCGCCGACTTCGCCGAGAAGCTCCAGCGGATGTATCTGCGCTGGGCCGAACGGCACGGCTACAAGACCGAGCTCTACGAGACCTCGTACGCCGAAGAGGCCGGCATCAAGTCGACCACCTTCGCCGTCCAGGTGCCGTACGCCTACGGCACGCTCTCGGTCGAGCAGGGCACGCACCGCCTGGTGCGCATCTCGCCGTTCGACAACCAGGGCCGCCGCCAGACCTCCTTCGCGGGTGTCGAGGTGCTGCCCGTCGTCGAGAAGACCGACCACATCGAGATCGACGAGTCGGAGCTGCGGGTGGACGTCTACCGCTCCTCCGGCCCCGGCGGCCAGGGCGTCAACACCACGGACTCCGCCGTCCGTCTGACGCACATCCCGACCGGCATCGTCGTCTCCTGCCAGAACGAGCGCTCGCAGATCCAGAACAAGGCATCCGCGATGAACGTCCTCCAGGCCAAGCTCCTGGAGCGCCGCCGCCAGGAGGAGCAGGCCAAGATGGACGCCCTCAAGGGCGACGGCGGCAACTCCTGGGGCAATCAGATGCGTTCGTACGTCCTGCACCCCTACCAGATGGTCAAGGACCTGCGGACCGAGTTCGAGGTCGGCAACCCCACCTCCGTTCTGGACGGCGACATCGACGGCTTCCTGGAGGCCGGGATCCGCTGGCGCAAGCAGCGGGAGAAGTAGCCGGGGCGGCACTCTCCCGGCCCGTACTGCCACGGAACAACTGTCCCTTTTCAAGGGGCAGTTGTTTTTTGATGTGGCGGTTAGGTCACAGTCGTACGTCTATATACCACCCAACCAGCGGCAATTCGGGCATCGAGTCTTTATTCGGCCTTGACGATGTTGGGAGAAGTGGAAAGGGTGGACGCGGCATGCGTATGTCCGGGGCGTGCGTGTGAACGGGGAGATGAGTGGCTCGCACGCTGTGCGGGGCCGTGGCTCGCGTACCCCCGTCGGCCGTCGCCCCGCACAACGGTGCACCACTGACACGTTCAGCTACTGGGGGTAGCAGGCATATGACAAGGAAGACGCGGCTGCGCGTAGCGCGCATTGCGGCCGGTGCGGTGATCGCGGCCGGTGCGTCGCTCACCGCCGCCGGCGCCGCCTCGGCGGCCGGCCTCACGGGCGCGGCGGGCGGCAACGAGACCGGCGGCAGCCTCATCGGCGGCCTCTTCGGCTCCGGTGGCGAGGAGATCGGCGGCGGCAGCGCCGGCGGTCAGGAGATCGGCGGCATCAGCGGCGGCGGCGAGACCGGCGGTGACGAGACCGGTGGCGGTAACGGTGCCGGTGGCAGTGAGACCGGTGGCAGCGGTTCCGGTGGTCACGAGACCGGTGGCGGTAACGGCGCGGGTGGCGGTGAGACCGGTGGCAGTGGCTCCGGTGGTCACGAGACCGGTGGCGGTAACGGCGCGGGTGGCAGTGAGACCGGTGGCAGCGGTTCCGGTGGTCACGAGACCGGCGGTGGCAATGGCGCGGGTGGCGGTGAGACCGGTGGCAGTGGCTCCGGTGGTCACGAGACCGGCGGCAGCGGCTCCGGTGGCAGCCACAGTGGTGGCAGCGGCTCCGGCGGCAGCCACTCCGGCGGCAGCAGCTCCGGTGGCAGCCACACCGGGGGCAGCGGTTCCGGCGGCAGCCACTCCGGTGGCGGCAGCAACGGTGGCCAGACCGGCGGCGGCCACAGCGGTGGCGGTAACGGCGGCGGCAGCAGCACCGGTGGTGGCGACGGCACCGGCACCGGCACGGACAACGCCGGCAGCAAGCCGATCGAGCAGCCGGGCCAGGGCTCGGAGCAGATCGCGGACACGCCCGGCCAGGCGAAGCAGCAGGCCAAGGGCGGGGAGCTGGCCGAGACCGGCGCCGCCGGCACGACCTTCCTGCTGGTCGGCGCGGCGACGATGATCGCGGGTGGCATCGGCTTCCGCGTGCTGCCCCGCTTCATCAGCAAGAACGGTGGCGGCGCGGCAGCGGCCTGACGCCTGCGCGGTATACGCATCGAGGGGTCCGGGGCGCCAGCAGCCCCGGGCCCCTCGGTCCGTTTCCGGCAGCTGGATGGGCGGAGTTCCGTACGCCGTCGGGGAACACCCGCATCCCGTCACCGGGACGCATGAAGGGCGTCACCCTGGGTGACGTGACAGGGGCTGACGCTCCGCACCGTGACCGTCACCGCCGACGGCGGGCGCGCACGGTCTCGGGTGACGGCTCGGGCGGCAACGGCTCAGACGACTTGGTGAAGCAGCAGGCCGACCGCTATCAGGGCGACCAGCAGCGCCATCAGTGTCACCGGATTGAGCTGCGCGAAGATGTTGCCCGCATGCTGCTGAAGCCGTTCTCTGCTCGCCCGGCACACGGGGCAGCGGCCCTCACTCACGGGGGCCGCGCAGTTGGCGCACACCAATCGGTCGTACGTCATGCGACCTCCTTTTCACAGGGGCAACGCACCGGAAGGCACGTTGGTTCCCTCTACCACTGTGCCAGCTCCCCGGCAGAACGGCGCGTCCCGCCGGGATCTGCTCCTTTTGTCCCGTAGGTGCCGTGAATAAACGCACCAACCCCGGACGGTGACTGCGCCGTCATGTGAGGTTCGCGTATGGTCACGCACACCGACGGGAGCCGCAACCCGGCAACCCGTGCCCTCTATCCGAGTCGACCGTGGTGCATCAGTGATCCGATTCGACAACGTCTCCAAGACCTATCCGAAGCAGAACCGCCCCGCGCTGCGGGACGTCTCCCTCGAAATCGAGCGCGGCGAGTTCATCTTCCTGGTGGGTTCCTCGGGCTCCGGTAAGTCCACCTTCCTGCGCCTGCTCCTGCGAGAGGAGCGCGCCAGCCACGGCGCGGTGCACGTACTGGGGAAGGACCTCGCGAAACTGTCCAACTGGAAGCTGCCGCAGATGCGGCGCCAGGTGGGCACGATCTTCCAGGACTTCCGGCTGCTCCCCAACAAGACGGTGGGCCAGAACGTCGCCTTCGCGCTCGAAGTCATCGGCAAACCGCGCGGACAGATCCGCAAGACGGTTCCCGAGGTGCTCGAACTCGTCGGCCTCGGCGGCAAAGAGGACCGTATGCCGGGTGAGCTCTCCGGCGGTGAGCAGCAGCGCGTCGCCATCGCGCGGGCCTTCGTCAACCGCCCGATGCTGCTCATCGCGGACGAACCCACCGGCAACCTCGACCCGCAGACCTCCGTCGGCATCATGAAGCTGCTGGACCGGATCAACAGGACCGGTACGACGGTGGTCATGGCCACCCACGACCAGCAGATCGTCGACCAGATGCGCAAGCGGGTCATGGAACTAGAGAAGGGCCGGCTCGTACGCGACCAGTCGCGCGGCGTGTACGGCTACCAGCACTGAAAGGACGCGATGCGCGCCCAGTTCGTCCTGTCGGAGATCGGCGTCGGTCTCCGCCGTAACCTCACGATGACCTTCGCCGTCATCGTCTCCGTAGCCCTCTCCCTCGGCCTGTTCGGCGCCTCGCTGCTGATGAGCGACCAGGTCGACAAGATGAAGGGCTATTGGTACGACAAGGTCAACGTCTCGATCTTCTTCTGCAACAAGAACGACGCCGGCTCCGGTACCCACTGCGCCAAGGGCGCGGCCACCGAGCAGCAGAAGAACGACATCAAGGCCGAGCTGAACCGGCTGCCGCTCGTCCAGAGCGTGCAGTACGAGTCCAGCGACGCGGCGTACAAGCACTACAAGGAGCAGTTCGGGGACACGCCCGTCGCCGGTCTGGTGACGCCCGACCAGCTTCCGGAGTCCTTCCGCGTCAAGCTCAAGGACCCGACGAAGTTCGCGGTGATCAAGTCCGCGTTCTCCGAACGGCCCGGTGTGCAGGAGGTGCAGGACCAACGGGGCACCGTCGAGCCGCTGTTCAACCTCCTGGACGGGATGCGGATCGCGGCGCTGTGCGTGATGATGCTGATGCTCGTCGTCGCGCTGCTGCTGATCGTCAACACCGTACGGGTGTCGGCGTTCAGCAGACGGCGCGAGACCGGGATCATGCGGCTGGTGGGAGCGTCCAGCTTCTACATCCAGATGCCGTTCATCATGGAAGCGGCCATCGCGGGCCTGATCGGCGCCGTCTTCGCGTGTGTGCTGATCGTCGGCGGGAAGTACGCGCTGATCAACAACTGGCTGGCGAAGAAGATCCAGGTGGTCAACTTCATCGGCTGGGACTCGGTGGCCTCGGTGCTGCCGCTGGTGCTGCTGATCGGGCTGCTGATGCCCGCGATCGCCGCGTTCTTCGCGCTGCGCAAGTACCTCAAGGTGTGACCTTCACCAGCGGGCGCCGTACGGTCAACTCACCGTACGGCGCCGCTTTGTCGCCTAGAATCACCGCCATGCCGGGCCCGAGCGCGTACGACCGGCCCCGCCGCATGCGCCGCGGGGCGGCCCTGACATTGATCTTCGCGAGTCTGCTCGTCACCGGTGCGGCCACCGGGACTTGGGGCCACCGGGCGGAGCGTGCCGTCGAGCCGCGGACCGCGGACCATCGTGCCGCGGCCGGGCGTACCGCGGACCGCGCCGCCGTCGAGGCGGCCGCCGCACAGGCGGTCGAGTCCGGCACGTCCGGATCGCAGGCCGCCGCCGAGGTCGTCAGCCGCAGCGGCGACCGCTGGTCGGCGATCTACACGGCCGGCGAGTTCGAGGACTATCAGCAGCAGTTGGACGGTGCGTACGTCGGCGTCGGCCTGTGGGTACGGCAGGCGGCCGGCGGCTGGATCGAGGTGTCCCGGGTCCAGCCCGGCGGCCCCGCGGCGCTGGCCGGGATCGCCGCCGGCGATCGGCTGTGCGCCGTCGACGGCCGGGCCTCCCGGGGGCGGCCGGTCACCGAGGTCGTCGCCCGGCTGCGCGGCGACGGCAAGGACGGCCGCCCCGGCCACGCGGCCCGGATCGGTACCCGCGTCGAACTGGACCTCCGGCGCGGCACCCGGCAGCGGCACACGACCCTGCACCGCGCCCGGCTCACCGCCCGCAACGTCACCGCCGACCGGCCGGCCGGCACCGACGGGCCGACCCGGATCAAGATCGCGGCGTTCGGCAAGGACACCGGCGCCGACGTCCGCCGGGCGGTGCGCGCGGTCGCCCCGCGCACCGGTCTGCTGCTCGATCTGCGCGGCAACACGGGCGGTCTGGTCACCGAGGCCGTCGCCAGCGCCGCCGCCTTCCTGGACGGCGGTCTGGTCGCGACGTACGACGTCCGCGGCAGGGAGCGCGCGCTGTACGCCGAGCGCGGCGGCAACACCCGGATTCCGCTGGTCGTCCTTGTGGACGGCGGCACGATGAGCGCCGGTGAACTGCTGGCCGGCGCCCTCCAGGACCGCGGCCGGGCGATCGTCGTCGGCACGCCCACCTTCGGCAAGGGCTCGGTGCAGATGCCCAGTGAGCTGGCGGACGGTTCGGTCGCCGAGCTGACCGTCGGCCACTACCGCACTCCGTCCGGCCGTGTCGTCGACGGCCTCGGCATCATCCCCGACCTGACCGTCGAGGCCGGTGCGGAGAAACGGGCCCGCACAGTATTGAGTGGCCTCGGGGGCGGGGCTTAGTGCGAAAATGGCCGCACTATGGCTAAGGAAAAAGGCAAGGACAAGACTCCCGGGCGCAAGCTCATCGCGCAGCACAAGAAGGCGCGGCACGACTACCACATCCTCGACACCTACGAGTGCGGGCTGGTGCTCACCGGTACCGAGGTGAAGTCGCTGCGGCAGGGCCGGGCATCACTGGTGGACGGCTTCGTCCAGATCGACGGCCACGAGGCGTGGCTGCACAACGTCCACATCCCCGAATACGCCCAGGGCACCTGGACGAACCACAGCGCCCGCCGCAAGCGGAAGCTGCTGATGCACCGCATGGAGATCGACAAGCTGGACGCCAAGTCGCAGGAGTCCGGCCACACGATCGTGCCGCTGGCCCTCTACTTCAAGGAAGGCCGGGTCAAGGTCGAGATCGCGCTGGCCAAGGGCAAGAAGGAGTTCGACAAGCGGCAGACGCTCCGCGAACAGCAGGACCGCCGGGAGACCGACCGCGCGATCTCCGCGGCCCGGCGGCGCCAGCGGGCCTGACCACGGGGCCCGGCGCCGGTCCGGCCGCGGCGGGCACCGGCTGCGGCGCACCGTTCGTGGTGCACCGGGAATTCGCTGGCACCGCCGTACGTTGGTCACGTACGATGGCACTGCACCTCGACAAGAGGTGTGCACCACCCGGCGCATGGCCGTCGCGGCGCAGGACCACACAAGGTCCGACAATGTCCGTGGCGTCCGGTGTCACTTTTGAAAAATCAACATGGGGATGATCGGTTTCGACAGCGGATGTTGAAGCAGGGGAAGCGAGTCGAGGAAGCGGCAATGATCTCGTTAACCATATGTCGCAAACAATAATCGCCAATACCAAGCGCGATTCCTTCGCCCTCGCTGCCTAAGTAGCGACTTGCGAAGTGTCAGCCCGGGGCTGTTCCCGACCCGGATCCTGGCATCAGCTAGGGAACTAAACTTCTAGACCCGGTCGCGGGGTTTAGAAGGAAATCAAACAGTGACTGGGCCCGTCGGAGACTTGTTCGCGAGATCTCCGGGGCCGAGAAAATCGCAGCGAACTGCACTCGGAGAAGCCCTGTTTTTGCACCGTTGGACGCGGGTTCGATTCCCGCCATCTCCACAATTCCCATGTAAGGCCCAGGCCCCGCGTGTCCGAGAGGACAGCGGGGCCTGAGTCGTTTGTGGGGCACGAATATTTGCCGTGAAGCTGCTGCTCGTGGCGTCGGCGGCCAAGGTCGGGGCTGTTGCTGCTCGGGTTTTCGTCCGGTCCGCAGCGGGGGAGACTTTCCCGTCTTTCTCGGGTGGACTTTCTTCGAGATGCGCCCTTGGTCCTCGCCTTTTCGGAGTACCGGGCCCGCCGCCGTGCCGACGGACTTTCCGGCCTCGGGCTTTCCGGCCTCGGTTTCCGTATCGCGTCGTCAAGGGGTGGAGTGGGCGCGGTGGTGGTGTGTGGTGAGCAGGGTGATGAGGAGGGCGAGGGCGGCGGCTGTGGCCGGGATGGCGTAGGCGGTGGCGGCGGGCAGGTGGTCGACGGCCCAGCCGCCGGTTGCGGAGCCCGCCGCGATACCGCTCAGGAGGGCGGTGACGGCGAGGGTCATCCCTTCGTTCAACTGGCCCGGTGGGGTGCGGGACTGGACCAGGCCCATGCCGGTGATCATCGTCGGGGCGGTGGCCAGGCCGGCCAGGAGGAGGGCGGCGGCCAGGATCGCCAGGCTGTCCGTCGTGGCGGCGAGGAGGGGGAGCGGCATCAGGGCGGCCATCGCGGCGACGCGGCCACGGAACCGGCCGACGAGGGTGCCGGCCGGACGTACCAGTCCGTGGACCAGACCCGCCGCGCAGGAGCCGGCGGCCTGGAGGGCGAGGATGCCGCCGGCGGCGGAGCGTGCGCCGTGGTGGTCCGCGTAGGCGATCGTCACGACCTCCAGGGAGCCGAAGATCGCGCCGGTGGCGAGGAAGGTGAGCAGGAGGGGCGGCAGGCCGGGGAGGCGGAGCGGGGAGCGGGAGGCCGTGTCCCGGGGTGCGACAGGGGGCTCGGTGCGGCGTTGGGCGGTGAAGAGGAGGACGCCGGCCAGGAGGAGGGCGGCGGCCACGGCGGTGCCGGCCTCGGGGAAGAGGGCGGTGCACAGGAGGGTGGCGAGCACCGGGCCGAGCATGAAGCAGAGTTCGTCCGCGGCCTGTTCGAAGGAGTTGGCGGTGTGCCGGGCGGCCGGGGCGTCGCGGAGGAGATGGGCCCAGCGGGCGCGTGCCATACCGCCGGTGTTGGGCGTGGTGGCGGTGGCGGCGTAGGAGGCGAAGAGGGTCCAGGCGGGGGCGTCGTAGTGGACGCAGAGGAGCAGGGCGAGGGAGCCGAGGGCGGCGAGCGCGGTGGCCGGGACGGCGATCCGGGACTGGCCGTGGCGGTCGATCAGACGGGCCGTCCAGGGGCCGGCCAGTGCCGTCGCCGCGAGCCCGGTGGCGGTGACGGCGCCGGCCAGCGCGTACGAGCCGCGCGAAGCGGCGATCATCAGGACCGCGCTGACACCGAGCATGCCCATGGGGAGGCGGGCCAGCAGGCCGGCGGCGGTGAAGGCGCGGGTGCCGGGGACGGCGAAGAGGCGCGTGTACGGGGACCCAGGGCCGGGGCGGGTGGGAGTACGGCTGCTGGGGCGGGTGGGAGC
>JOEL01000046.1 GCA_000720995.1 Streptomyces celluloflavus | reverse complement strand
CGATATTCGCCTTAGTCTCGTGGGCTCGGAGATGTGTATAAGAGACAGGCCCCAGCCCCAGCCCCAGCCCCAACGCATCACCACGATCGCCGAGCTGCAAGACCGCGTCCCGGACACCGATTCCGCGCACCCGAGCCTGCTCGGGTGCCCCATGCTGCGGATCGGCGACCTGCTGTTCCTCGGCGGATCGGGCGGCCTCTTCGCCCTGCACCCCGCCGACGCGTTCGACGGTGCGAAGCCACCGCAGCGCGCACCGCTGTCCGGTGCGTACGCCGCCCCCGGCCCCACGACTCCGGTGGACGCCTCGCCGCCCGGCCCGGCGGACCTCCGGACGGTCGTCGGCGCCGACGCCTTCCGGACGTTCGCACCCGAGCGCCTGCCCGCCGGCCTCCATGACGACGGCACACGTCGCGTCCTGGCGGAGCCGGGGCTGCCCGAGCTCAACGAGAGCGGTCTGCGCATCGCGCCGGACTGGGACGGCTTCCTGAGCGCGTTCGAGTGGCCCGAGGAAGCGGACGAGCCGGAGAGCGAGGGCCCGTTCTTCCGGCTCGGACTGTGGATGGGCGGCACGCTGGTCCTGGACGGAACCACCGGGCACGTCCTGCGCGTTCCCCGGGAGGCGGACGACCCCGTCGACGGCCTGCTGGTCGCGTCCGGCCTGGAGAAATTCCTCACCATGGTCGCGCAGTGGCTCACCGGACTGCGCATCCGGGAAACGGTCGAGGGAAGGGACGAGGAGTACCTGCTCCGGCAGCACATCTCCGGAGCGCTGTGGCTCATCGACGAGACCGGAGCCGAATCCGAAGCCTGGTCGTACCTCCTCGACAACGAATAACGCGCGCCGAACAGCGCGTCCCGTACCGCTGCCCCTCTCTCCGTACTCGGACCGCACTCGGACGGAAGGAGGGGCAGCGGGCAGCACTCAGCCCCGCGCCGCCGCGATCTGCCGCGACATGATCGTGGTGAGTTCGTACGCCGTGTGGGACGCGGCCACCGAGGTGATCTCGGCGTGGTCGTAGGCCGGGGCGACCTCCACCAGGTCGGCGGAGACCAGGTTGCAGGTCGCCAGCCCCCGCAGGATTTCGAGGAGTTCGCGGGAGGTGAGACCGCCGGCCTCGGGGGTGCCGGTGCCGGGGGCGTGGGCCGGGTCCAGGACGTCGATGTCGATGGAGATGTAGAGGGGGCGGTCGCCGATGCGCTGGCGGAGCTGGTCGGCGACCTCGTCCACGCCGCGGCGCATCACATCGGCGGAGGTGACGATGCCGAAGCCCATCTTCGCGTCGTCGTCGAGGTCCTGTTTGCCGTAGAGCGGGCCGCGGGTGCCGACGTGCGAGAGCGCGGAGGTGTCGAGGATGCCCTCCTCGACGGCCCGGCGGAAGGGGGTGCCGTGGGTGTACTCGGCGCCGAAGTACGTGTCCCAGGTGTCCAGGTGCGCGTCGAAGTGGAGCAGCGCGACCGGGCCGTGCTTCTTGGCCATCGAGCGCAGCAGCGGCAGCGCGATGGTGTGGTCGCCGCCGAGGGTCATCAGGCGCGCGCCGGTGTCGAGGAGCGCGTCGGCGGACGCCTCGATGGTCTCCACGGCCTCGTTGATGTTGAACGGGTTGGCGGCGATGTCACCGGCGTCCGCGACCTGGGCGAGGGCGAAGGGGGACGCGTCCTGGGCCGGGTTGTACGGGCGCAGCAGGCGGGACGCCTCGCGGATGGCGTTGCCGCCGAAGCGGGCGCCGGGGCGGTAGGAGACGCCGGTGTCGAAGGGGACGCCGACGACGGCCACATCGGCCCGGGACACCTCGTCGAGGCGGGGCAGCCGGGCGAAGGTGGCCGGTCCGGCGTAGCGCGGGACACGGGAGGAGTCGACGGGGCCCACGGGCTCACTGGATGCGGTGGTCATGACGCCGAGGGTAGGAGCGGCCACGGAATCCGCACATCGACAATTGTGTGGATGCGGCGGACCCCGTTCGACGTTCCGGCCAGGCACCGGCCGCGGAAGCCCGGAGCCCGGTAGCCCAGTAGCCCAGGAACGCGGAAACCCGGAGAGCCGGAAACCCGGCCCCCCGGGTACGGCCGCCCGTATGCGGTCCCCCGGCCTCCGATCCCCCGCCCCCGGAGCCCCGCCCCCGGCGTCCCGAAGCCCTGCTGCCCGCACCCCCGACGCCCCCGCCCTTCGCAAATCCGTACGGGCACAATGGGTCCCATGCCGATACCCTCTGCCCCCACGCGCGCCGAACTCGTCGACCATCTCGTACGCACCCGGATCGCCGGTGATGTCGCCACCCCCCGCGAGAACAACCTCTCCCACTACCGCAAGCTCGCCAACGGCGACCGCCACTACTGGCTCGGGCTGGAGCTCGGCGACCGGTGGACGGACGAGCAGGACGTGCTCGCCGTGATGGCGGAGCGCTGCGGGGTGAGCGACGATCCGCACCACCGGGAGGGCCAGGACACCATCGACCCGGAGCTGACGGTGGACGCCCTGGAGCGTACGGCCGCGGTGCTGCGCAAGGCGGCGGCGGACCGGCAGCGGGTGCTGTTCGCGACCGGCCACCCGGGCGGGCTGCTGGATGTGCACCGCGCCACGGCCGAGGCGCTGCGCGCCCGCGGCTGCGAGATCGTCGTCATCCCGGACGGGCTGCAGGCGGACGACGGCATGGTCTTCCAGTTCGGGGACGTGGCGATGCTGGAGCGCGGTGCGACGCTGTGGCACACCCACTCCCCCGAGCCGATGGCCGCGATCCTGGACGGGCTGGAGCGGGTGGGCCGGCCGCTGCCGGAGCTGGTGATGGCCGATCACGGCTGGGCGGGTTGCGCGGGCCGGCGCGGTATCGAGGCGGTGGGCTTCGCCGACTGCAACGACCCGGCGCTCTTCCTCGCCGAGGCCGAGGGCACGCTCCAGGTGACCATCCCCCTGGACGACCATGTCCTGAGCCCGCGTTACTACGACCCGCTGACCGCCTACCTCCTGGACGCCGCCGGTCTGCACTGACGGCCGCCCCCGCCGCCGGGACGCCGCCGAAGGCGCACCGGCCGGCCGCGGACGGGCCCCGGCCCCGGCCGGGGCGCCCGATCCGCCGCGCCGCTATCCGCGCGGCACCCGGATCACGCCCTCCTGGATCACCGAGACCACCAGCTGCCCGTCCGCCGTGAAGATCCGGCCCCGGCCCAGGCCCCGGCCGCCCTGGGCGGTGGGTGACTCCTGGTCGTAGAGCAGCCATTCGTCGGCGCGCAGCGGCCGGTGGAACCACATCGCGTGGTCCAGGCTCGCGCCGACCACGTCGCCGACCGCCCAGCCGCCCCGGCCGTGCGCGAGCAGCACCGAGTCCAGCAGGGTCATGTCGGAGACGTAGGTGACCAGGCAGATGTCCAGCAGCGGGCGGGCGAGGGCCGGGGCGCCGCCCGCCGCGACGGCGTCGTCGAGCGTGCCGTTGGTACGGAACCAGACCTGGGAGCGCGGCTCGCGGGCCTCGCCCACGCTGCCGTACGGCGGCGCGTCCACATACCGCAGATCGACCGCGGCCCGCGCCTCCAGCAGCCGTTCGGTGACGCCGGGTCCGATGAACCGGTCGGCGTAGCGCGGCAGCAGCTCGGCGGCGGTGGGCAGGGTCAGCGGGTCCGGTGCCGGCGGCATCGGTTCCTGGTGTTCGAGCCCCTCCTCGGGCACCTGGAAGGAGGCGGAGAGGTGGAAGATCGGCTGGCCGTGCTGGACGGCGACCACCCGGCGGGTGGTGAAGGAGCGGCCGTCGCGGATCCGGTCGACGGTGTAGACGATCGGCGCGCCGGGGTCGCCGGGCCGCAGGAAGTACGCGTGCAGGGAGTGCGGCGGGCGGTCGGCGGGGACCGTCCGGCCGGCCGCGACCAGCGCCTGGGCGGCGACCTGCCCGCCGAACACGCGCGTGACGACCGAAAACAGGAGGGGCGGCGCGCAGCGCCTCATGCCGGGGTGGTGGTGGGCGACGGGTGGGCGGCTCTGTCCGCGGAAGATGTCCTGCTCGATCCGCTCCAGGTCGAGCAGTTCGAGCAGGGACCACAGGGCGTCGTTCACGTACGCGGTGCTTTCGGTGCGGGGTGCCGGGTACGGGTGCGGCCGGTGTTCACAGGCCCATCGACTTGGCGACGATGGAGCGCATGACCTCGCTGGTGCCGCCGTAGATCCGGCTGACGCGGGTGTCGGCGTACAGCCGGGAGATGGGGTACTCCTGCATGTAGCCGTAACCGCCGTGCAGCTGGAGGCACTTGTCGATGACGACGGCGGCCCGCTCGGTGGTGAAGAGCTTGGCGGAGGCGGCGTCGGCGGCGGTCAGCTCGCCGGCGTCGTGCGCCTCCAGGGCCCGGTCGACGACGGCCTCCATGGCGTCGACCTCGGAGCGGCAGTCCGCGAGCACGAACTTGGTGTTCTGGAAGGAGGCGACGGTCTTGCCGAAGACCTCGCGGTCCCGGACGTACTCCGTGGCGAACCGGACGGCGGCCGCGGCCTGGGCGTAGGCGCCGACGGCGATGCCCAGCCGTTCCTGCGGGAGGTTCTGGCCCAGGTACGAGAACGCCTTGCCCTCCTCGCCGAGGCGGTCCTCGACCGGCACCTTGACGTCGGTGAAGGAGAGTTCGGCGGTGTCCGAGGTCTTCAGGCCGAGCTTCTCCAGCTTGCGGCCGACCGCGTACCCCTCGGAGGTGGTGTCCACGACGAGCAGCGTGATGCCGGCCCGGCGGTCCTCCGCCGACGGGGGCGCGGTGCGGGCGCAGACGATGACGCGGTCGGCGAGTACGCCGCCGGTGATGAAGGTCTTGGCGCCGTTGAGGACGTAGTGCGTGCCGTCCGCGGAGAGCTTGGCGGTGGTCTTCATCCCGGCGAGGTCGGAGCCGGTGCCCGGTTCGGTCATCGCGATGGCCGTCATCATGTCGCCGGAGATGAACGGCGGCAGCCAGCGCCGCTTCTGCTCCTCGTTGCCGTACGCGAGGAGGTAGGGCAGGCAGAGGGCGGTGTGCACGCTGGAGCCGCCGAAGCTGACGCCGGCCCGTGCGCACTCCTCGGTGATGACCGCGTTGAACTTGAAGCCGTGCTCGCCCGCGCCGCCGTACTCCTCGGGGACCTCGATGCCGAAGACGCCCAGCTCGCCCAGCTTCTTGTAGAAGTCGCGCGGCGCCTGGCCGGCCTCGATCCACCGGTCGTAGACGGGGACCACTTCGGCCTCGATGAAGGCGCGGATCGTCTCGCGGAACGCCTCATGATCTTCGTTGAACACCGTGCGACGCATGGGACGTCCTCCTCTTGTACGCGGTCCAGCCGCAGCCACCTAAGCGCTTGCTCAGCGAAAGCTACCGGCCGGTCATCAAAGCTGTCCAGAGGTGCCGGTCGCCCCGTCACGGCGCCGCACCGCGGGCGCCCGCCACCGTCCGGCGCCCGCGCCCCCGCTACGCCCCGGCCGCCGGCTCCGCCGCGACCGCGCGGAACGCCCCCAGCGCCAGCCGGTGCAGCAGCTCCGCCATCTCCGTACGGCCCGGGAGCGCGCCCGGCCGCCCGAGGTGCGGGGTGGAGTTCAGCAGGCCGAAGACGGCGTGCACGGCGGCGCGGGACTGCGTCTCGGAGGCGCCGGGGTGCACCTTGCGCACCACGTCCACCCAGAGTTCGACGTACTGCCGCTGCAACTGCCGCACCCGCTTGCGGTCGGCCTCCCGCAGCCGGTCCAGCTCCCGGTCGTGCACGGTGATCAGCGGCCGGTCGTCCAGTGCGAAGTCGATATGGCCGTCGAGCAGCGCGTCGAGGACCGCCTCGGGGCTCTCGCCGCCCTCCGCGATCCGCATCCGGCCGCCGTCCAGCAGCCGCTCGCTGATCCCCACCAGCAGTTCGGCGAGCATCGCGTCCTTGCCCGCGAAGTGGCGGTAGAGGCCGGGGCCCGAGATCCCCACGGCCGCCCCTATCTCGTCCACCCCGACACCATGGAAGCCGCGCTCCGCGAAGAGCCGGGCCGCCTCCTTGAGGATCTGCTCGCGGCGGCTGGTGGAGGCGGAGGCGTGCGCAGGACTCATGAGGCCAATTGTAGACAGCCGGGTTAGTGCTCGTTAACCTGAAAGCGACGGGCGGTTAACGCCCATTAACCGCGCGCCCGGCCGCATCCGCGGGGGCCGCGCGGCGGCGGCCCTGGCGAGCGGGCCGACGACCGAGCAAGGGGGCTCGTACTGATGGAGCAGGCACCGGTGCTGGAGAGCGACGCAGGTCCCGCCGGACGCGGTCCGGGCGGCGAGGCGGCGCCCGGCTCCTGGCAGGCCAACGAAGCCGCGCACCGCGAGCTGGCCGCACGGCTGCGCGAAAAGCTCGCGGCGGCCCGGCTGGGCGGCGGCGAGCGCGCCAGGACACGGCACACCGCGCGCGGCAAGCTGCTGCCCCGGGACCGGGTGGACGCCCTGCTGGACCCCGGCTCGCCGTTCCTGGAGCTGTCGCCGCTGGCGGCGGACGGGATGTACGGCGGGGCGGCGCCGGCCGCCGGGGTGATCGCCGGTATCGGACGGGTCTCCGGCCGGGAGACGGTGATCGTCGCCAACGACGCCACGGTCAAGGGCGGCACGTACTACCCGATGACGGTCAAGAAGCATCTGCGGGCCCAGGAGATCGCCCTGGAGAACCGCCTGCCGTGCCTGTATCTCGTCGACTCCGGCGGCGCCTTCCTGCCCATGCAGGACGAGGTCTTCCCCGACCGTGAGCACTTCGGGCGGATCTTCTACAACCAGGCGCGGATGTCCGGCGCGGGCATCCCGCAGATCGCCGCGGTGCTCGGCTCCTGCACGGCCGGCGGCGCGTACGTCCCGGCGATGAGCGACGAGGCGGTGATCGTCCGCGACCAGGGGACGATCTTCCTGGGCGGGCCGCCGCTGGTGAAGGCCGCCACCGGCGAGGTCGTCACCGCCGAGGAGCTCGGCGGCGGCGAGGTGCACGCGCGGACCTCCGGCGTCACCGACCATCTCGCCGAGGACGACGCGCACGCGCTGCGCATCGTCCGCACCATCGTCGCCACCCTCGGCGACCGCGCCCCGCTGCCCTGGACCGTGCGGCCCGTCGAGGAGCCCGCGGTCGATCCGGCCGGTCTCTACGGCGTGGTGCCCGCGGACTCCCGTACGCCCTACGACGTCCGCGAGGTGATCGCCCGGCTCGTCGACGGCTCCCGCTTCGCGGAGTTCAAGGCCGAGTACGGCACGACCCTGGTGACCGGCTTCGCGCATCTGCACGGCCATCCGGTCGGGATCGTCGCCAACAACGGCATCCTGTTCTCCGAATCCGCCCAGAAGGGCGCCCACTTCATCGAGCTGTGCGACCAGCGCGGCATCCCGCTGCTCTTCCTCCAGAACATCTCCGGCTTCATGGTCGGCCGCTCCTACGAGGCGGGCGGTATCGCCAAGCACGGCGCGAAGATGGTGACGGCGGTCGCCTGCACCCGCGTCCCCAAGCTGACGGTCGTCATCGGCGGCTCCTACGGCGCGGGCAACTACTCCATGTGCGGCCGGGCCTACTCCCCGCGCTTCCTGTGGATGTGGCCGAACGCCAAGATCTCCGTGATGGGCGGCGAACAGGCCGCGTCCGTCCTCGCCACCGTCAAACGCGATCAGCTGGACGCGCGCGGCGAGGAGTGGAGCGCCGCGGAGGAGGACGCCTTCAAGGCCCCGATCCGCGAGCAGTACGACACCCAGGGCAACGCCTACTACGCCACCGCGCGGCTCTGGGACGACGGCGTGATCGACCCGCTGGAGACCCGGCAGGTGCTGGGTCTGGCGCTCACCGCCTGCGCCAACGCCCCGCTCCCCGCCAGGGACGGCGCGGCCCCCGGCTACGGCGTCTTCCGGATGTGAGCGCCGTGCCGGACACCGCAGGAATACCGGACACACGAGGGATGTCTACAGGGATGCCCACAGGGACGAGCACCGCCATGCCCACGACCATGTTCGACACCGTCCTGGTCGCCAACCGCGGCGAGATCGCGGTCCGCGTCATCCGTACGCTGCGCGCGCTCGGCATCCGCTCGGTCGCCGTCTTCAGCGACGCGGACGCGGACGCCCGGCACGTCCGGGAGGCCGATACGGCCGTCCGGCTGGGCCCCGCACCGGCCGCCGAGAGCTATCTGTCCGCCGACCGGCTGCTGGCCGCCGCCGCCCGCAGCGGCGCCCAGGCCGTCCACCCCGGCTACGGCTTCCTCGCCGAGAACGCCGCCTTCGCCCGCGCCTGCGCGGCCGCCGGGCTGGTCTTCATCGGCCCGTCCGCCGAGGCCATCGACCTGATGGGCGACAAGATCCGCGCCAAGGAGACGGTGCGCACGGCCGGGGTGCCGGTCGTCCCCGGCTCCTCGGGCAGCGGCCTGAGCGACGCCCAACTGGCCGCCGCCGCCCGCGAGATCGGCATGCCGGTACTGCTCAAACCGTCCGCGGGCGGCGGCGGCAAGGGCATGCGGCTGGTCCGGGACGCGGCGCTGCTCGGCGAGGAGATCGCCGCCGCCCGCCGCGAGGCCCGCGGCTCCTTCGGCGACGACACCCTCCTCGTCGAGCGCTGGATCGACCGCCCCCGGCACATCGAGATCCAGATCCTGGCCGACGGCCACGGCACCGTCCTCCACCTCGGCGAGCGCGAATGCTCCCTCCAGCGCCGCCACCAGAAGGTCGTCGAGGAGGCCCCGTCCGTCCTGCTCGACGCGGCGACCCGCGCCGCGATGGGCGAGGCGGCCGTCCGGGCGGCCCGCTCCTGCGGCTACCGCGGCGCCGGCACCGTCGAGTTCATCGTCCCGGGCAAGGACGCCTCCGCGTACCACTTCATGGAGATGAACACCCGCCTCCAGGTGGAGCACCCGGTCACCGAGTACGTCACCGGCCTCGACCTGGTGGAGTGGCAGCTGCGGATCGCGGCCGGTGAGCGCCTCCCGTTCACCCAGGAGGACATCACCCTGACCGGGCACGCGGTCGAGGCCCGGATCTGCGCCGAGGACCCGGCCCGCGACTTCCTGCCGACCGGCGGCACGGTCCGCCTGCTGCGCGAACCGCAGGGCGAGGGGGTGCGCACGGACTCCGGCCTGTCACCGGGCGCGGCGGTCGGCAGCCTGTACGACCCGATGCTCTCCAAGGTCATCGCGTACGGCCCCGACCGGCCGGCGGCGCTGCGCGCGCTGCGCGCCGCGCTCGCCGCCACCGTCACCCTCGGCGTCACCACCAACGCCGGTTACCTGCGCCGGCTGCTGGCCCATCCGGACGTGGTGGCGGGCGTCCTGGACACCGGCCTGGTGGAGCGCGAGGCGGCCGGCCTGGTGGAGCGCGAGGTGCCGCCCGAGGTCTACGCGGCGGCGGCCGCGGTCCGGCAGGCCGCCCTCGAACCGGCCGTGCCCGACGGCGGCTGGCGCGACCCGTTCGCCGCGCCGACCGGTTTCCGGCTCGGCGGCGAGGCGGCCCCGGTCCGGCACTGGCTGCGGGTGGCGGGCCACGACCCGGTCCCCTGCGACGTGCGGCCCGACGCGGCAGCGGGCCAGGTGACACCGGACCGGGTGCGGGTGACCGTGGACGGCGTCCTGCACACCTTCCACCGCGCCGGCGACTGGCTCGGCCGGGACGGCGACGCCTGGCACGTCCAGGACCACGACCCGGTGGCGGCGACGCTGCGCGGGGCCGCCGGGGCACACACCGCGGACGCGCTGACCGCCCCGATGCCCGGCACGGTCACCGTCGTCAAGGTGGCCGTCGGCGACGAGGTCACCGCGGGCCAGGGCCTGCTGGTGGTGGAGGCAATGAAGATGGAGCACGTCATCGCCGCACCGCACGCCGGGACCGTCACCGAACTGGACGTCACCGCGGGCGCGACGGTCGCCATGGACCAGGTCCTGGCCGTCGTCGACCCGCACGGGTCCACCCCCGACGACACGCGCGAGGAGGCGTCATGACCGCTGCCGGACTGCCCATGGAAGTCGCCGTGGAGGGGCTGCCCACCCGGGTGCGCATCCACGAGGTGGGGGCCCGCGACGGCCTCCAGAACGAAGGAACCGTCGTCCCCACCGAGATCAAGGCCGAGTTCATCCACCGGCTCGCCGCCGCGGGGCTGCCGCTCGTCGAGGCCACCAGCTTCGTGCACCCCCGGTGGGTGCCCCAACTCGCCGACGCCGAGCAGCTGTTCCCGCTGCTGGGCGACCTCGACCCGCACCGGCTGCCCGTCCTGGTGCCCAACGAGCGCGGGCTGGACCGCGCGCTCGCCCTGGGGGCCCGCCGGATCGCGGTGTTCGCCAGCGCCACCGAGTCGTTCGCCAAGGCCAACCTCAACCGCACGGTCGACGAGGCGCTGGCGATGTTCGCGCCGGTCGTGGACCGGGCGAAGGACGCCAAGGTGCACGTCCGCGGCTATCTGTCGATGTGCTTCGGCGACCCCTGGGAGGGCCCGGTGCCCATCGCGCGGGTGGTGCGGGTCTGCCGGGCGCTGCTGGACCTGGGCTGCGACGAGCTGAGCCTGGGCGACACCATCGGCGTCGCCACCCCCGGCCACGTCCAGACCCTGCTGGCCTCCCTCAACGAGGCGGGCGTGCCCACCTCCCGGCTCGGCGTGCACTTCCACGACACCTACGGCCAGGCGCTCGCCAACACCTTCGCCGCGCTCCAGCACGGCGTCACCACCGTCGACGCCTCGGCGGGCGGCCTCGGCGGCTGCCCGTACGCCAAGAGCGCCACCGGCAACCTCGCCACCGAAGACCTCGTGTGGATGCTGCACGGCCTCGGCATCGAGACCGGCGTCGATCTGGACCGTCTCACCGCCACCAGCGTGTGGATGGCCGAAGTCCTGGGCCGGCCGAGCCCCTCCCGCACCGTCCGCGCCCTCTCCCACAAGGAGTGACCCCCATGTCCCTCGACCACCGCCTCCCCTCCGAGCTGGCCGAACTCCGGCGTACGGTCGAGGCGTTCGCCCATGACGTCGTCGCGCCGACGATCGGCGAGTTCTACGAACGGCACGCCTTCCCGTACGAGATCGTCCGCGAGATGGGCCGGATGGGCCTGTTCGGGCTGCCGTTCCCCGAGGAGTACGGCGGGATGGGCGGCGACTATCTGGCGCTCGGCATCGCCCTGGAGGAGCTGGCCCGGGTCGACTCCTCGGTGGCCATCACCCTGGAGGCCGGTGTCTCGCTGGGCGCCATGCCCCTCTACCACTTCGGCACCGAGGAGCAGAAGCGCGAGTGGCTGCCCCGGATGTGCACGGGCGAGATCCTGGGCGCGTTCGGCCTCACCGAGCCGGACGGCGGCTCGGACGCGGGCGGCACCCGCACCACCGCGGTACGCGACGGCGACGACTGGGTCATCAACGGCAGCAAGTGCTTCATCACCAACTCCGGTACGGACATCACCGGTCTGGTCACCGTCACCGCCGTCACCGGCCGCAAGGCCGACGGCCGCCCGGAGATCTCCGCCATCATCGTGCCCTCCGGCACCCCCGGCTTCACCGTCGCCGCCCCGTACTCCAAGGTCGGCTGGAACGCCTCCGACACCCGCGAACTGTCCTTCACCGACGTCCGCGTCCCGGCCGCCAACCTCCTCGGCGAGGAGGGCCGCGGCTACGCCCAGTTCCTGCGCATCCTGGACGAGGGCCGGATCGCCATCGCGGCGCTGGCCACCGGCCTCGCCCAGGGCTGCGTCGACGAGTCGGTGTCGTACGCGAAGACCCGGCACGCCTTCGGCAAGCCGATCGGCGCCAACCAGGCGATCCAGTTCAAGCTCGCCGACATGGAGATGCGCGCCCACACCTCCCGGCTCGCCTGGCGCGACGCCGCCTCCCGGCTGGTGCACGGCGAACCCTTCAAGAAGGAGGCGGCGCTCGCCAAGCTCTACTCCTCGGAGATCGCCGTCACCAACGCCCGGGAGGCCACCCAGATCCACGGCGGCTACGGCTTCATGAACGAATACCCGGTCGCCCGCATGTGGCGCGACTCCAAGATCCTGGAGATCGGCGAGGGCACGAGCGAGGTCCAGCGGATGCTGATCGCCCGGGAGCTGGGGCTGTAGGGGGCAACGGCACGCCGGCCGGGGCACCGGCGCCCCGCGACCGGACCGGCCGGGCGCCCCGCGGCGCCCGGCCGGCGAGGACCACACCGCGGGCCAGGGCACTCCCGGCGCGCGGTGGTAGCCGATACCCAGGGCGTCCCAGCGTGGAGCCTGGGCGGCCAGCCGCTCCTTGTACCCGTCCCAGTCGTGGGTGGCCGCGGGGGACCAGCCGAGCTCCGCGATACCGGGCAGCCGCGGGAAGGCCATGTACTCCAGGTGCGCGGAGGTCGAGAGGGTCTCGGACCACAGCGGGGCCTCGACGCCCAGGACCGCCCGCGCGGGCACGCCCGGGAGGTACGTCGCCGGGTCCCAGTCGTAGGAGCGCCTGGTGTCGACGTACCCGGCCCAGGACAGGCCGAGCGGGGTGCTCGGGTCGTACTTCATGTCGAGGTAGGCGCGGTCGGCGGGCGACAGGACGAGCCGGGTGCCGTGCCGGGCGGCGTCGGCGACCTGTGCGCGCTCCTCCGGGCCGGTCGCGTCGTAACCCCAGTACTGCGCGACGGCGCCCTCGGCCGGGTGCGCGCCGGTCAGCTGGTGCCAGCCCATCACCGTCTTGCCGTACCGGGCGACCACCGGCTGCACCCTGTCCATGAAGGCCACGAAGTCCTCATGGCTGGTGGAGTGCGCCTCGTCGCCCCCGATGTGGAGGTAGCGGCCGGGGGTCATCGCCGCCAGCTCGCGGAGGACGTCGTCGACGAAGTCGTACGTCTGCTTCTTGGGCACGCACAGTGAGCTGAAGCCGACCTTGGTGCCGGTGTAGAGCGGCGGTGCCACGCCGTCGCAGTTCAGCTGGGCGTAGGAGGCGAGCGCGGCGTTGGTGTGGCCCGGCATGTCGATCTCGGGGATCACGGTCAGATAGCGGCTCGCGGCATGGCGGATGATCTCGCGGTAGTCGGCCTTGGTGTAGAAGCCGCCGGGGCCGCCGCCGACCTGGGTGCTGCCGCCGTACGTGGTCAGATTCGGCCAGGACGCGATGGCGATCCGCCAGCCCTGGTCGTCGGAGAGATGCAGATGCAGGGTGTTGATCTTGTAGAGGGCCAGCTGGTCGATATAGCGCTTGACCTGGCCGACGGTGAAGAAGTGCCGCGAGACGTCGAGCATCGCGCCGCGGTAGCCGTAGCGCGGGGTGTCGGTGATGGTCCCGCCGGCTATCCGCCACGGGCCGCGCTGCGCGGTGCGCTTCTCGACGTTCGCGGGCAGCAGCTGCCGCAGCGTCTGCACACCGTGGAAGAGGCCGGCCGGGCGGGCGGCGGTGAGGGTGACCGAGCGGCCGCCGGAGCGGAGCCGGTAGCCCTCCGCGCCGAGCCCCTTGGCGTCCCGCCCGCCGAGCCGCAGAACGATGCCGTCGCGGCCCTCCCGCGTGGTCACCGGCAGGCCGAAGCCGGTGGCGGGCCGCAGCAGCTCCGCCAGATAGCCGGCGACCTGCCGGGCCTCGCCCGAACCGCCGGGGACGCGGATACGGGTGCGGCCGTCGATCGTGTACGGACTTCCGCCGGCGCGTACGGACGCGGGCGCGGGGATCACCCGGTCCAGTGGCGTGGCGGTCCGCGCCGCGGCGGACTGCGCCGGCAGGGCGGCGGTCGCCGTCCCCGCCGCCGCGACCAGTAACAGCGAAAGCAGCAGCCTGTGTCGTCTCATCGGCGGTCCCTTCGGCGAGCATCGTGCAGGGCGTGCCCTGCCTGGCATGGAGCGACCGAGCGGTCACCATGCGTACCCCGGCCCTCCGATCCGGTCAAGGTCGCGACCACATTCCGACGCTCTTCTCATGATCCTGCCCGATATCGGGCAGATTTCTTGCGAATCTCCGGACGGCCCTCCAGTATCGACGGGTGCTCGAACGACGTACCCGCAGCGCTGACGCAGGTCACGCGCCCCATGAAGACCTGGTGGACCACCTGGTGCGCAGCACACCGCTGCAGCGCGGTGAGGCCACCCGGGTGGTGCTGGACGTGCTCGCGTACTTCGACGAACCGGCGGCGGCGTACGTACGCCGCCGCCATCGCGAGCTCCAGTCCCAGGGGCTGCGCAACGACGAGATCTTCGAACGGATCCGCCACGAGCTGCCACACCGCGCCGTGGCCCCGCCGGATCTCTCGATGCGCCAGCTGCGCCGTCTCGTCTACGGCTGAGGCACCGGGCACCCCGAACACCAGCAGGAACGAACGCAAGCGGGAACACCGGACGGACCGCGGCACAGACCACGGGTCCGCCCCGGAACGTCCACCCCGGAACAACCATCTCGGAGGGTCACTTCATGTGCGGGATCGTCGGATACATCGGCAAACGCGACGTCGCTCCGCTGCTCCTTGAGGGGCTGCAGCGCCTGGAGTACCGCGGCTACGACTCGGCCGGTATCGCCATCCACGCCAACGGCACCGGCAAGGCCGCCGGCGGCCTGAAGACCGCCAAGGCCAAGGGCCGGGTCCGCGAGCTGGAGTCCCGGCTGCCCAAGCGGTTCGCCGGCACCACCGGCATCGCGCACACCCGCTGGGCCACCCACGGCGCGCCCACGGACGAGAACGCCCACCCGCACGCCGACACCGACGGCAAGGTCGCGGTCGTCCACAACGGCATCATCGACAACGCCTCCGACCTGCGCGCCCGGCTGACCGCCGACGGCGTCGACTTCACCTCCGAGACCGACACCGAGGTGCTGGCCCACCTCATCGGCCGCTCCGCCGCGCCGACGCTGGAGGAGAAGGTCCGCGAGGCGCTGCGGGTCGTCGAGGGCACCTACGGCATCGCCGTGCTGCACGCCGACTTCGCGGACCGCATCGTCGTCGCCCGCAACGGCTCGCCGGTCGTGCTGGGCATCGGCGAGCACGAGATGTTCGTCTCCTCGGACGTCGCCGCGCTGGTCTCGCACACCCGCCAGGTCGTCACCCTGGACGACGGCGAGATGGCCACCCTCAAGGCGGACGACTACCGCACGTACACCACCGAGGGCTCCCGCACCTCGGCCGAGCCGACCACCGTGGAGTGGGAGGCCGAGTCGTACGACATGGGCGGCCACGACACGTACATGCACAAGGAGATCGCGGAGCAGGCCGACGCGGTGGACCGGGTGCTCCGCGGCCGGATCGACGACCGCTTCTCGACCGTCCACCTGGGCGGCCTGAACCTGGACGCCCGCGAGGCGCGCGGGGTGCGCCGGGTGAAGATCCTGGGCTGCGGCTCGGCCTACCACACGGGCCTGATCGGCGCGCAGCTGATCGAGGAGCTGGCCCGCATCCCCGCGGACGCCGAACCGGCCTCCGAGTTCCGCTACCGCAACGCGGTGGTCGACCCGGACACCCTCTACATCGCCGTCTCGCAGTCCGGCGAGACCTACGACACCCTGGCCGCGGTCCAGGAGCTCAAGCGCAAGGGCGCCCGCGTCCTGGGCGTGGTCAACGTCGTCGGCAGCGCCATCGCCCGCGAGACGGACGGCGGCGTGTACGTGCACGCGGGCCCCGAGGTCTGCGTCGTGTCGACCAAGTGCTTCACCAACACCGCGGTGGCGTTCGCGCTGCTGGGCCTGCACCTGGGCCGTATCCGGGACCTGTCGGTGGCCGACGGCAAGCGGATCATCGCGGGGCTGCGCAAGCTGCCCGCCCAGATCGCCGAGGTGCTGGCCGAGGAGCCCGCCATCGAGAAGCTGGCGGCCGACTACGCGGACGCCAAGAGCATGATGTTCGTCGGCCGGGTGCGCGGCTACCCGGTGGCGCTGGAGGCGTCCCTGAAGCTCAAGGAGGTCTCCTACATCCACGCGGAGGCTTACCCCGCCTCGGAGCTGAAGCACGGCCCGCTGGCGCTCATCGAGCCCGATGTGCCGTCGGTGGCGATCGTGCCGGACGACGACCTGCTGGAGAAGAACCGCGCGACGCTGGAGGAGATCAAGGCCCGCAGCGGCCGCATCCTCGCCGTCGCGCACCAGGAGCAGGAGAAGGCCGACCACACCATCATCGTCCCGAAGAACGAGGTCGAGCTGGACCCGATCCTGATGGGCATCCCGCTGCAACTGCTCGCCTACCACACGGCGTTGGCGCTCGGCCGGGACATCGACAAGCCGCGCAACCTGGCCAAGTCCGTCACGGTGGAGTAGCCGGCGCTCCCACGGCCGACGGAGCCGCCGCCCACCGCGCACCAGCGGGACGGGCGGCGGCTCCGCGCGTGCCACCCAACGCGCGAAGCCGCCGCCTCCCCTGAGCCGGCGTCGCCCATACGCCGGCCTGGATGCCGCCGCCTCAGGAACCGTCACCTCCCGGCCGGCGGCACGCCGTTTCCGTGCGCGCGGCGCCCGGGGCCCGGACCGCGGCGCTCACGTACCCGGCTCCTACCCCTCACAAGCGCACAATTCACCTGCACGCGGCAGCAGAGAGCTCAACTGCGCACAATCCCCATGACGCCCCCTCAACTGTGCGCAAACCGAGGAGAGTTGATCGCACTTGAGGGAGTCGCGAGGACGCAAGCGCACGGCGGACGGGGAGGAGGCGGCGACTAAGGGTCCGTCAGGGAATCACGATCACCGGGCGCTGGGCGCGGCGCGCCAGCCGTCCGGCGACCGAGCCGAAGATCCGGCCGACCAGACCGTGCGTCGAGCCGACCACGATCGCATCGGCCTCGTACTCCCGGCCGACCTCCTCCAGCTCGTGGCAGATGTCCCCGCCGCGTTCGACGAGGATCCACGAGACCTCGGAGAGGTGGTCGGCGCAGGCGAGCTCCAGGCCCAGCACTTCCGTACGGTGGTCCGGCACGTCCACGAAGACCGGGGGCTCGCAGCCCGCCCAGACGGTCGTCGGCAGCCGATTGGCCACATGGACGATGATCAGCCCGGAGCCCAGGCGCCGGGCCATACCGATTGCATACGCCAACGCCCGCTCGCTCGACATGGAGCCGTCGAAGCCGACCACCACGCCGTGCTGGAAGGCGGGGTCGCAGGAGTGGCGTGTCTCTTCCGCCGCTTCCAGGCCCGCCATCGGATCGGCGACCTGCTTGCGGTCCGCGGGTTCAGGAATTTCGTGACCGGCCATTGGTGTCTCGGCGAGGACGTCCTCTTGCGGAGGGGCGAACGGGGAACGGCGATTGACTTGATCCGGTAGTTGACTGAGCTGACTCGATCGAGGCGCAGAGCCATAGTTCAAAGGGGAACGATACGACCGGGAATCATCTTCCCAAGTTCATACCCCAAGAGTACGGCGCCACTCCCCCGCTGCCCAGAGCCCGCAGCGGGCGTGCCGACGCCCGGCGACGCGGGTCAGCCCTCGAACGTTCCCCGGAGCATGCCGGAGCGCGGCCCGGATGGCAATGCCCCGGACTGCCCCCGTACGTACCCATCACGGTGACTCATGATCGGCGGCGGCGTTGTAGTACCTGCCCGTCCGAAGGGAGTACACGGTGCCCATGCCGCCCAGTACATCACCCGACCCAGTGACCGAAGTCGTGCGCTGGGGCGCGTTCAGTTGTGCGCTCGTCCCCTTTGTCCTTCTCGTCTCCGGCGCCTCCCTCGGCGGCGCCGCCGGCACCGCCGCCGGTCTCGCGGCGGTGACCTGCGCCTGTCGCGCACTGCTGCGGCAATCCGAACGCACCGCCGCCCGCGCACTCGCCGAGAGCGCCGGCCGACACCGGGACAGAAGGGGTCATTCCGGGGCAGCGGCGCACGGGGGCGGGCGGCACTTCCACGGGCGCACGCCGGGCCGATAAGCCGCCCGCAAGTCCCGCCGCGACCGTTTTCGGCCAACTTCACGCCTGACCGCTCCCCTTGGCCCGACCACCCCCCAACCCGTGTGTGAGCAGGGAGGAAAGGACCGCTCGGCATGGTTGTGCCCTACTGCGAACGGGCAGAGCCGAGAGGCGTACTTCCCTGTAGGCCCGACGAGTGGAACGCTTCGTGATCGAATGCTTCGCGCCAAGTTGCCATATCGACATACCAGCGGGTGGTGAACTTGGCACTCCATCCTCACGGGACACAGTAGATTCGATCTTGGTAGTGACGGCGGGGGAACTGTGCAGTACCGAGAGGGCGAGACGACCGAGGGGGGCTTAAGTGCCATGAGCCAGGACTCCGCTGCCGTACCAGATGCCGCACGCAAGCTCGCCGCACGACGACGCCGCGAAATAGTCGCGGTACTCCTCTTCAGTGGCGGCCCCATTTTCGAGAGCTCCATTCCGCTCTCGGTCTTCGGCATCGACCGCCAAGACGCAGGGGTTCCGCGCTACCGGCTGCTTGTGTGCGCGGGCGAAGATGTGCCTTTGCGCACGACCGGGGGGCTTGAACTGTCGGCCCCTTACGGGCTGGAGGCGATCGCCCGTGCCGGGACGGTCGTCGTACCGGCCTGGCGTTCCATCACGCAGGCCCCGCCGCCCGCCGCGCTCGACGCGCTGCGCCGCGCGCATGAAGAAGGGGCCAGAATTGTCGGGTTGTGCACGGGGGCGTTCGTCCTCGCCGCCGCCGGACTTCTCGACGGCCGGCCGGCCACCACACACTGGATGTACGCACCGACGCTCGCCAAGCGTTATCCGTCCGTCCATGTCGATCCCCGCGAGCTCTTCGTCGACGACGGCGATGTGCTCACCTCCGCGGGGACGGCGGCCGGTATCGATCTCTGTCTGCACATCGTGCGGACCGACCACGGCGCGGACGCCGCGAACGCGCTGGCCCGCCGGCTCGTCGTACCGCAGCGCCGCACCGCCGCCGATCTAGGGCACCAGCGGTACCTCGACAGGTCATTACCAGAGGAGATCGGCGCCGACCCGCTGGCCGAGGTCGTCGCCTGGGCGCTGGAGCACCTCCACGAACAGTTCGACGTGGAGACGCTGGCCGCCCGCGCCTATATGAGCCGGCGCACCTTCGACCGGCGATTCCGTTCCCTCACCGGGAGCGCACCCCTTCAGTGGCTGATCACCCAGCGGGTCCTGCAGGCCCAGCGGCTGCTGGAGACCTCCGACTATTCGGTGGACGAGGTCGCGGGGCGCTGCGGATTCCGCTCGCCGGTCGCACTGCGCGGCCACTTCCGGCGGCAGCTGGGCGCCTCGCCGGCGGCCTACCGCGCGGCGTACCGCGCGCGACGGCCGCAGAACGGTGCGCCCGAGCCTGTGCTGCGACCGGAGCGGGTGGACCGGCCGGAGCGCGGTGAGCGTGCCGCGCTGGGGGTCGGCGGCGTCGACCGGTTCGCGGCGGCCGCGGTAGCCGGCCACGGCCAGGCGACCGCGCTGGCCACCGCCGAGGCGGGCGAGATCGGCAGGCCACAGCCGGACGCGTTCGCCGCCCGGCTGCCGGAAGCGTCCCTCAGCCGTGGTGCGGGCCGCCCCGTGCTGCCCGGTCAGCGCGAGCGCCCCGTAGGGTGAGTCATATGAACGATCGCATGGTGTGGATCGACTGCGAGATGACCGGACTCTCGCTGGCGAATGACGCGCTCATCGAGGTGGCCGCGCTGGTCACCGACTCGGAGCTGAATGTGCTGGGCGACGGGGTGGATGTGGTGATCCGCCCCCCGGCCGAGGCGCTGACCACCATGCCGGAGGTGGTGCGCCAGATGCACACCGCCTCCGGGCTGCTCTCGGAGCTGGACGGCGGCACGACACTGGAGGCGGCTCAGGCGCAGGTGCTTGCGTACATCAAGCAGCATGTGCCGGAGCCGGGGAAGGCCCCGCTGTGCGGGAACTCCGTCGGCACGGACCGCGGCTTCCTGCTGCGCGACATGCCGACCCTGGAGAGCTATCTCCACTACCGGATCGTCGATGTCTCCTCCGTGAAGGAGCTGGCCAGGCGCTGGTTCCCGCGGGCGTACTTCAACAGTCCGGACAAGAGCGGCAACCACCGGGCGCTGGCCGATATCCGTGAATCCATCGCGGAGTTGCGCTACTACCGGGAGGCGGTCTTCGTACCGCAGCCCGGTCCCGACTCGGACACCGCGAAGGCCATCGCGGCGAAGCACGTGCTGCCGGCCGAGCCACAGTCCACGCCGTAGTGACGCAGCTCGCTCCCGGACTCACCGAAACCGGGAGCGAGCACCCCTCTCGACCCTGTACACTTTTTCTCAGCCGGTGGGGAAAAAGAACCACACAGCACCGGTCATGGTGGGTATAGCTCAGCTGGTAGAGCACCTGGTTGTGGTCCAGGATGTCGCGGGTTCAAGTCCCGTTACTCACCCCAGCAAAGCAAGGGCCCGACCTGCGAAAGCAGGTCGGGCCCTTGGTCATTCCCGGGAACGGGGCAACACCGCGGGAACGCTCCTCCCTCCGGACGCCCGTACCTTCCGGGCGTGGCGCGCATCACGGAACGCCTCCGCGACGAGTGAAGGCTTCGCTTGTCAGGTGAAGCGGCGGGCGCACCGGCCGCGGCCCCCGCCTGAGAAGGTCGGCGATCTTGAGGGTGCCAAGACCGTCAAGAAACTCGAGGACGGCCATGGGCCGCAGCCCCGGCCGACCGGCCGGGTCCGCGGCGGGAGATTCGTAGAGCCTGGGGCCCCAGACCCAGCGTCGTGCCGTACACCCACTGGGCCACGCGCTACGCCGACCGGCTCACCGGTATTGCCGAGCGGACCCACGGGGACCACCACCGCGACCTCCGCATCGTGCGTGGCCGCGGTGGAGAGCGGGCCACCGCTGCGCACGTCGCGCTGTCGCACGAAGACGAGCTTGCCGCGCGCGGGCGATCACGCAGCGGAGGAGGCGACCTTCCTGGGGCACGACGAATACGCCCGCGAGGGTGTGACCTCCGACGGTGACCCGCAGTACGGTCGGAGCTTTCGGCGGCATCAGCGGAATCATCCCCCGCGGCTTCGCCGACCCCCACGACGGGCAGTACCGCGGCACCGGCTCAGGCTCCGGTCCGGAACGCTGGTCCGCGAGCGCCGGAGCGCGGCAGCCCTACGCATACGACCGGAATTCAAGTCCAGTGGCCAAGGTGACCTTGCCGGCATATCGCTGAGGGGCTGTGCGCGCGGTTTCAGGTCACGAGGAAATATACGCGGGTTGAGAGATTGGAATCCCAGTCCACCTCTCCTCGGACCTGCACGGTGCCGTTTCCGGGTGCGACGTTATGCACCGTCATGGTCGCGTCTCCGATAAACGGCAAATTAGTGTTGCCGTTAAGTTCGGTCATTGACACCATGACCACATTGGCATTGGTTACGCTCGGGATGCTGAACGACAGCGTGAAAAGTCCGTGAATCCCGATGTCCGCGAAGAAAGCCCCGGACAGTGCCGCACTTGCCGGCACGACCTGGATCGGCTCACCCATCACCTGCCACCTCTCAGACAAGGAAATTGCACAGATGCGGCACATTCGACAGCCTTGCATCCCGCACAAGCCTGGCATCAGGCGCAAATGGCAGGCAATAGCTGTCAAGATTTTTGATTCCTACGGGTGACTTCTCTGCTTTGAATCTCCTCCCATCTGAAGCACTTGCCTCCCATCTCCATTCCGGTCCGTCTGGCCAAAAACACTCCCTTTAATTCCTTCACGTCCCGCCACCGTACCGGGGCGTTTCTCATGTCTGGAGAAATCCATCGGGGCGGCCAAGGCGTCGATTCGACGTCAGCAGCTACCGGAGCAGCGCCTTCCCTGTCTCTGTGAAGGGCTTGGACTTCCTCGCGAGCAGGGCGAGTCCCCTCTCGGCGCCGCCCAGGCGTTCCTGTTCGCCGGCCCCGATCCCCGCTGCCGGGGACAGCGACTCCATCACTCTTCAGAGTGACGGACTCGCCGCGTGGCGCTGGGCCACTCCCGAGGAAGCCGACGCACTGTTATGCCCGGCCCGTCGCCGCTCGCGTCGTCGGCCCGCTCCAGGCACCAGGCACCACCGCCTACCGTGAAGCCCGACACGAGAGGACGACATGAGTAGCGACTTCCCGGCCCGCAAACTCCGTATCGGCACCCGTAGTTCACCGTTGGCTCTCGCCCAGGTCGACCAGGTCTCCGCCCTGCTCCGCGAGCGCGAACCCGATCTCGACATCGAGATCGAGCCCGTGACGACCGAGGCCGACAAATGGCCAGGGGACCTCGCGCGGCTGGGCGGGAAGGGCCTGTTCGTCCGCGAGATCGACCAGATGTTGCAGCGCTCCCGCATCGACATGGCCGTGCACTGCGTCAAGGATGTGCCCGGCGACGTCCCCCTGCCGGAAGGTCTGGTGTTCGCCGCTTACCTGCCGCGCGACGACGTCCGCGACGTCCTGCTCGTCCCCCAAGGATCCGACGTGCGGACGCTCGACGACCTGCCGCCCGGTGCCTCCGTCGCCACCTCCGCCGTACGCCGCAAGGCCCAGATCAACCGCGTCCGCCCCGACCTCGACGTCGTACGCGTCCGTGGCCTGGTCGGCACCCGCATCGACAAGCTCGACGGCCGCAAACCCATGGACCACAAGCTCGACGCGATGGTCCTCGCCCGCGCCGGCCTCGAACGCCTCGGTCTCGCGCACCGGGCCCGGCAGGTCTTCGGCGTCGGCGAGATGCTGCCCGCCGTCGGGGCCGGTGCCCTCGGACTCGAATGCCGCGAGGACGATGGCCCCGTCGCCCATTTGCTTCGGCAGCTCAACCACGAACGCACCATGACCGAGATCGCCGCCGAACGCGTCATGCTCGGCGGCCTGCGCGGACACTGCAACTCCCCGATCGCCGGCCACTGCGTCACTGGACCCGACGGACAACTCAGCCTCCGCGGCATGGTCTTCTCCGGTGACGGTTCCCGGTTCGTCCACGCCCACTTGTGGGGCGAGGGCATGAACGACCCGGCCGTTCTCGGCTCCCGCGTCTGCGCCGAACTGCTGCGTCAGGGCGCCCGCGACATCATCGCCGGCATCCCGCACTGACCGGCGGCGCGCCCCGGCGACCTCGGCGATCCCGCCGTCGGAGGGCGCGCCGCCTGCGCCGACCCTCCGTCAGCAGCCGTCCGGCCACCGGTCTTCGGCGAGTGGTGGAGCGGTCGGGGGGTCCGGGTCGGGGAGTGCGGTGTCCTTCCCGGCATCGGTCGTTGGCAGTCCTCGGAGAACTGCTTCGCGCCCCGTTACCCACCTCACCGTCGAGGCCCCCGACCTCGGGTCGGGGGCCTCGATATTCCTGCGGGCCGCTGCGCGGCCGATGCGCGGTCGGTGCGCCGCAATGCGGCGGCCGGTCGGCTCAGTAGCCGATGGTGAAGCGCTCGCCGAGGTGGCGGGGCTGCTCGATCTCGTCCAGGACGGCGACGGCGTAGTCCTCGGTGGAGATGCGGCTGCTGCCGTCCGCGGCGGTGACCAGGTCCTCGGTGGCGGTGCGGTAGCTGCCGGTGCGCTCGCCGGGGGCGATGGTGGCGGCGGGGCTGAGGTTGGTCCAGCGCACATCGGAGACGGTGCGGTAGTAGTCCAGCGCGTCGCCGTGCGCGTGCATGATCTGGAGCAGGAACTCGGGGAGGCCCTCGGCGTCCCAGACCTGCTTGCCGTCGGGGGTGCGCAGCGAGCCGGCGCCGCCGACGGTGATCAGCCGCGGTGCCGCGTCGCCGAGCGTGCGCAGACCGGCGACCAGGGACTTGGCGGCGGGCGTGATGGTGGCGATATGCCCCGGTCCGTCACCGCCGCCGACCGCACTGACCAGGACGTCGTGGCCCTTGGCCGCGGCGGCGACCGAGGCCGGATCGAGGATGTCGCCGGTGATGACGGTCAGGTTCGGGTGGGTCGTGGTGATCTTCGCGGGGTCGCGGACGACCGCGGTGACCTGGTGGCCGCGGTTCAGCGCCTCACCGAGGATGCGGCTGCCGATGGTGCCATTGGCCCCGAAGAGAGCGATCGTGGACATGGTGGTTCTCCCAGCTGTTCCGTGCGTCCGGTAAGGACTTCCGTTTTCCGTCATCAGCCGCGCTGACGTCTTCTACGCTAGGGGTACCAGCGGGATATTTCGGGGTAGGCAGGGGACGGATGATGGTCAAAAAACGACAGGAGGGTGAGGGACCGGCTCCAGGTATCGCGGATCTCGCGGAGATCCCGGAGGTGCCGTTCTCGGCGCCGGCCGGGCGGCCGGCCGGTGTGGAGGTGATGACGCTCGCCGAGCTGCGCGCCCGCGCGGACGCGTGCCAGCTGGCCACCCCGCACCGCCCCGGCTTCCACCATCTGCTGACCGTGGACAGCGGCCGGCTGCTGCACAGTGTCGACTTCCGGGAGCATGTCCTCGCCCCGGGCGACTGGCTGTGGTCCCGTCCCGGGCAGGTCCAGCACTTCGGTGACCTGGCGGGGGCGGAGGGCCGGCTGGTGCTCTTCGAGTCCGGCTTTCTCGATCCGTCCACCGCCGCGGCGGCCCGGATAGAGGACTGGTACGGGCCGGCCGTACGGCATCTCGAAGGGGCGGCGGCGCACCGTATGGACGAGGCGCTGCGGCAGTTGCACCACGAGTTCGGCGAGCTGGGCGGGCTGCCGCTGGAGGTGCATGTCGAGGTGCTGCGCCATCTGCTGGCGGTGCTCGTACTGCGTGCCGCGTATCCGGCCGGACCGGCGGACGGCGGGGCGGACGGGAACTGCGAGGCGAGCGAGACGTATCTGCGGTTCCGGGACGCGGTGGAGCGCGACTTCGCCCGCAGCCGCCGCGTCGCGGACTACGCCAAGGCGCTGGGGTATGCGCCGCGCACCCTCTCCCGGGCCACCGAGATCGCCGCCGGGGTCGGGGCGAAGGAGTTCATCGACCGCCGGGTGGTGCTGGAGGCCAAGCGGCTGCTGGCGCACGGCGACCGGTCCGCGGCCCGGATCGCGGACCGGCTGGGCTTCGCCGACGCCACCAACTTCACCAAGTTCTTCCAGCGCCGGGCGGGGATCACGCCGATCGCGTTCCGTACGGCCGTACGGGGTGGGGCGGGAGCGACGGGAGCGGAAGGGGTGGCGGAGGGTGTGGGTGCTGCGGGCGCCGGCGGCGGGGCGGGCTGAGCGGCCGTAGCAGGTGCCCGCCCCGCCGGGGGTCCGCTCACCGGGCCGGCGGGGGGACCGGCCGGGCCACGGACCGCGCCAGGTGTGCGGGGCGGATCCGGGCGGCGGCGGGACGGCGGGACGCAGCGGGTGGGGGGAGAGCCGCTGCGCCCCGCCTGGGGAACGCGGTCCGGGGGGAGGGGGGTGACCCGTGCCGCGAGGTTCGTCGTCAGCAGGTGCGGGCGGCGCGGACCCGGGTACCGGCGGCGCGGGCCCGGGTGGTGTCCGGCGGGCCCGGTGCGGCCGAGCCGCCGGGCGGGCGCGCGGCGCGCCGGGCGTCGTACGCCGACGTGCGGGCCGCGGCCGTCCGGGCCGGTGCGGCGGTGCGGCCCATGCGCCGGTGGTGTGCCGAGGAACCCATCACGTGCCTGCCTGTCGTCATGCGGGGAGCTGAGGTACGTCCCGCACGCTAGCGGCCGCGAAACGGACAAATGACCTGTTCGGTGCGGCGGTTGGCGGAATTATGGGTGCCTTAAGGGAGCGGAAGGGGGCGGTTAAGAGCCGCCTGACGGGTGGAGCCGGGGTCCTCATGCCCGCCCCGCGGCCCGCCTCCCCCGGGCGCGGAGCCTGCGGCGCAGCCGGTGCCCGCGCCGTACGCCGTGCGGGGCGCGCCCCTCGTCCAGCACCAGCCACACCCGTACCTCGGTGCCGCCCAGGACGGACCGGCCGATGCGCACCTCGCCGCCGGTCGATTCGGCGAGCCGCCGCACGATGTCCAGGCCGAGGCCGGTGGAGCCGTCCCCGCCGCCGCCGTGGCCGCGGCGCAGCGCGGCTGCCGGGTCCGCGATACCGGGGCCGGCGTCCGAGACCAGCACGATCACCGAATTGCCGGCGGCCCCGGCGTGGTGCACATCCACCGCGAAGGCCGTGCCCTGGGGGGTGTGCCGGAAGACGTTGCCGAGCAGCGCGTCCAGGGCCGCGGCGAGATCCGGGCGCGCGACGGGGATGCGGACGGGCCGGTCCGCGCCGGCGATGCGTACCGTGCGCCCCTCGTCCTCCGCGAGCGCCGACCAGAAGCCCATCCGCTCGCGGATCACCTCGGCGGCATCGCAGCCGGCCTCGGCGGCGGCCTGCCGGGTCTGCGCCTTCTGCTCCCGGGCGGTGCGGATGATCTGGTCGACCTCGCGCTCCAACTGGGCGACGGCGGCCCGGGTCTGGTCGGCGGCCGGGCCGTCGCCGAGCGAGGCGGCGTTCAGCCGGAGCACGGTCAGCGGGGTACGGAGCCGGTGCGAGAGGTCGGCGGCCAGTTCGCGTTCGTTGGCCAGGAGTTGGACGACCTGGTCGGCCATGGCGTTGAACGCGGCGGCCGCGGACCGCAGTTCCCTGGGGCCGTCCTCCGGTACGCGGACCCCGAGTCCGCCCCGGCCGAGGGTGTGCGCGGCGCGCGCCAGCCGCTCGGCCGGGCGCACCAGCCGGGTGCCGAGCCGGTCGGCGACGGCGACCGAGCCGACGACCAGCGCCAGTCCGACGCCGGCCAGTACGGCCCAGGAGGTGGTGACGCCGTTGGTGAGCGCGGCGTCGGGGACGTAGACCTCGACGATCGCGATACCGGCGGCGACGGCGGTCGGCTGGAGCAGTGCGGAGCCGCCGGGGACCGGCGCGATGGAGGCCCGGCCGAGGGTGACGGCGGCCGCGATGTCCTGCGGCGCGGCCCGCCGGAAGCCGATCCCGACGGGTTCGGCGCCCTTGGCGGACGCGGGGACGTGCACGCCGATCCGGCCGCCGGGGCCGGTCTCGGCGCTGGCGACGGCCCTCGCCAGCTGGGCGCGGTCGCTGGTGATGGCGAGGACCGGGCCGATGGTGGCGGCCTGCCGTTCGGCGTTGGAGAACGCGCGGTCGCGGGCCATCTCCTTGACGACGAGGCCGAGGGGAACGGCGAACGCGACCACGACCATCACGGTGACGGCGAGGGCCACCTTGACCACGGCCCATCTCACAGCGGTGGCTCCCGTCTCACAGCGGCGGCTTCTCTCTCACCGGGACGGCTCCCGTCTCACCGGGGTGGCTCCAGCTTCACGCCCACCCCGCGCAGGGTGTGCAAGTACCTTGGTTTCGCGGCGGTTTCGCCGAGCTTGCGGCGCAGCCAGGAGAGGTGGACGTCGATGGTCTGGTCGTCCCCGTAGGACTGCTGCCAGACCTCGGCGAGCAGTTCCTTGCGCGCCACGACGACACCGGGCCGCCCGGCGAGGAAGGCCAGCAGGTCGAACTCCCGGCGGGTCAGATCGAGTATGGCGCCGTCCAGTTCGGCCTGCCGGCGCAGCGGGTCGATGGACAGCCCGGCGACCCGGATCACCCGGGACGGCGGTTCGGCGCCCGCGGCGGTGGCCCGCGAGCGGCGCAGCACGGCCGACAGCCGGGCCGAGAGGTGCTCCACGGAGAACGGCTTGGTGAGGTAGTCGTCGGCACCGTCGTTCAACAGCCGTACGATCTCCGCCTCGTCGTCCCGGGCGGTCGCGATGATCACGGGTACGTCCGTGATGCCGCGCAGCATCTTCAGCGCCTCGGCCCCGTCCAGATCGGGCAGGCCGAGGTCGAGGATGACCACGTCGAAACCGATGTGCGCCACCTCGCGCAGCGCCTCCAGAGCGGTGCCGACGCTCCGTACCGTGTGGGACGCCTCGGTCAGATGCCGGATGAGGGCCGAGCGTACGAACTGGTCGTCCTCGACGACGAGCACACTTGCCATGGGCGGCACCGTACGCCATTCGGGCGGGCTTCTTTACCTGCGATTGGCGTGTGAGCGGTATGGGCCCGTCGCTCGGGACCAACTCCCGCTGCGTGTCCGGGTGGTGCAGTATGAGCCGAATGCGACGAGGACTGGTTCACGTGGCGGCCTGGACGCTTGCGACGGGTGCGGCGGCCACGCTGTCGTGGTTCGGCGTGCACACCGTGCTCTCCGGTACGGCGTACGATCCGCCGCGCGCGCTGCCCCTCTCCGACCTGCCGCCGTCCTCGGCGGCCCATCCGGACGGCGGGGCCGCGCCCCGGGCCTCCTCCACCCACCGGCCCAGACCGCCCGAACCACCCGAACCGTCCGGACCGGCCCGCCACGGCGCGCCCCCGTCCGCCGGCCGGCCGTCCGGAGCGGCCGGCGCCACCGGCTCCGGCGGCGACCCCGGCGGCGGCAGCGCCGAGCTTCCCCGGCGCCCCTCCCCCACCCCGCCGCCCGCGGCCCCGCCCGCCACCGGCGGCCAGGTCAAGAGCTATCTCACGGCGGGCGGCCGGGTCGTCCTCGACCTGGGCTCGGCGGCCGCCCAGCTCGTTTCGGCGACCCCCGAACCGGGCTGGCAGATGCAGGTCTGGAAGCAGGAGTACTGGCTCCGCGTCGACTTCATCAGCGGCGGCGGCCACACCTCCGTCATCTGCACCTGGTACGACCACGCGCCGGTCGTGGATACCAGTAACAACGCGACGTAGCACGGGCGTTGAGACCAAGCGGCGAACCGGGGGCCGTACGGTCCGCGGGTGAGGCAGCCGTCCGGACCGGGCCGTGGTGTGCGGGTGCCGGCCGCCCCCGTGCCGTCAGTCGAAGACCTCGGCCGGCGGGACGGGCGAGGCCACCGCCGTGGCATCGGTGACCGGTGCCGCGCCGCCGGTGAAGTCCCGCAGCGCCCGCCCGTGTTCGACCCGCCCCGCGTGGGGGTCGGTCGCCGCCCGCCGGGTCAGCTCGGCGACGGGCAGTTCCCGGTCGGCCGCCAGCAGTACGGCGTTGCCGAACCGTTTGCCCCGCAGCACCGCGGGATCGGCCGTCAGACACATCTCGGGGAAGACCGTACGGACGGTGGCGAGCTGGCCGCGCAGGAACCGCAGCGGCGGCCCGTCCGCGAGATTCGCCGCGTAGAAACCGCCGGGGCGCAGCGCCCGCCGCACCTCGCCGACGAACTCGGTACTGGTCAGATGCGCGGGCGTGCGGGCCCCGCCGAAGACGTCCGCGATGATCAGGTCCGCCCAGCCGTCCGGTATCTTCGCCAGCCCCGCGCGGGCGTCCGCGCCGCGCACCTTGATCCGCCAGCCGCTCTCCAGCGGCAGCTGTCTGCGCACCAGTTGGACGAGCGGTGCGTCGATCTCGATGACCTGCTGGGTGGCGCGCGGCCGGGTCGCGGCGATGTAGCGCGCCATGGTCAGCGCGCCGCCGCCGAGGTGGACTGCCTGGAGCGGCTTGCCGGGCGGCGCGGCCAGATCGGCGATGTGCCCGAGCCGCCGCTGGTAGGCGAATTCCAGGTACGCCGGGTCGTCCAGGTCCACATGCGACTGCGGGGCGCCGTCGATCAGCAGCGTCCAGCCGCGCGGCCGCTCCCGGTCGGGCCGTAGCTCCGCGACCCCGCCGTGCACCGTCTCCACGACGGACTCCGGGCCGCCGCGCCCGCGCCTGCTCTTCGCCATGCCTTCAGTATGGCCCGTGCCCGGGATCCCGTAGTCGCTGGTCAGCGCGGTGCGGAGGGCCGGCGCACAGCAGAGCGGCGGGCCGCCCGCGACCGAAGTCGGGGTGGCCCGCCGCAGCACACTCGGCCCTCGCCGGTCCGAGGCCCTTCCGGACCGGCACCCGGATCACCTGTCGATGCAGGTGTTCCCGAAGGCCGGGTTGAGGAGCCCGATCACATCGATGCTGTTGCCGCACAGGTTGATCGGGACGTTCACCGGCACCTGGATGGTGTTGCCGCTGAGGACGCCCGGGGAGTGCGCGGCGAAGCCGTAGGCGGCAGCACCGTGGCGCCCCTCGCGACGACCGCCGTCCCAGCCGCCGCGGCGGCCCTCGCGACGGCCGCCGTCGAAACGGTCACCGCGCCGGCCGTCGAAACGGCCTTCGTGGCGACCGTCGTGCCGGCCACCGTGCCTGCCGTCGTGACGGCCGCCATCGTTGTGGGCCGTGGCGATACCCGCGCCACCCAGCACCATGGTGCAGGTGGCCGTGGCCAGCGCAGCGGTCTTGACGATCCGCTTCATCACCATTCTCCTTTCAGTTCGCGAATGGGGCATCGGACTCAACGAGCGATTTGAGTCGGGGATGCGGTCATTCATCCTTCAAGACGTTCGGCCAAAAGGCGCGCTGCGACCCGCCGAAGTCCGGTATTCCGCTGATCGGAATCCCGGGCGGGCATCCGGCGTGCCTGTCGCGATTTCCCGCATGCTTTCTGTCAGAGTGCACTCCTGTTTGGCTGAGAGAAGTCGGAGAGGGAGCCATGCGGAAGTCGATGGGCCGCACCCGGCGCGGAGTCCGGTGCGCCCCGGTGTCCTTGACACCGTCGGCCACTCCGTCAGCGGCATCCGCACCGGCACCCGGGGGATCCCGGCGCGCGATCCGGTTACCCGCGACGCCCGCGGCCATACCGCGGCATTCGGGTGGCGGAATTGACGTATATGCCGTCCCGGCCGGCCGGCGCGCTCCGTTTCGCGTCCCGGATTCCGCCGTCCCGGCGAATGATGTGGCGGCTCGGGCGCGCCGCATTCGGCCGCGAAACGGCCCGGCGGCCCGATTGTCGGAATACTCCCGCATTTGATTTCGGCGCATTCGGCGGCAGACGCGTTCGGCGGTCCGGCGGCGGTCTTCCCGTTTTCCGGTGCGCCGCCCGCGATACGGAATATCCGCGCGAGACGCGGACCGGCACCGGACGCCGAGCGCCGCGCCGCGGGGAATTCCCGTGGAGTTCCGCCGGCCCGGTGCCGAACGGAGCGGTGCGCGGGCCGCCGCCGGATTCGCCGGCCCGCCGCGGGCCCGTACGGCACCCGGACCGCGGACCGCGGCGGACGCGCCGCCCGGTGGCGGGCCCGGCACCGGCGCGGCGGGCGGTGCGGGCCCGCCGTCGCACGATGAGAGAGAGCAGGGAACTTCCATGTACGACCTGGTGGTGGTGGGCGCCGGCCCCTACGGACTCTCGATCGCCGCGCACGCGGCGGCGGCCGGTCTGAGCCTGCGGATCCTGGGGCGGCCGATGGCCCTGTGGCGCGACCATATGCCGGACGGCATGCTCCTCAAGTCCGAGGCGTGGGCCGCCCACCTGTCCGACCCGGCGGGCGAGCACACCCTGGCGGACTACTGCACGGCCCGCGACATCCCGGTGCGGCACGGTGTCCCGCTGCCCGTCCGGACGTTCACCGCGTACGGCCGGTGGTTCGGCGAGCGGACGGTGCCGCAGGTGGAGGAGGTCACGGTCATCTCCGTGCACCCCGCGGGCGGCGGCTTCGGGGTCACGACGGACGGCGGCGAGACCATCGCGGCCCGCACCGTCGTGCTCGCCGTCGGCGTGCTGCCGTTCGTCAACCGTCCGATGCCGCTGCACGGTCTGCCGCCGGCCCTCGCCTCGCACAGCAGCGACCACCGCGTGCTGAGCCGCTTCGCCGGCCGGGACGTCACGGTGCTCGGCTCCGGCCAGTCCGCCCTGGAAACCGCGACGCTGCTGGCCGAACAGGGCGCCACGGCCCGCATCGTGGCCCGCGCCGGACGGCTCCGCTGGGACGCCCCGCCGCAGCCGCTGGACCGCGGACGGCTGCGGGCGCTGCGCGATCCGCACGGCGGACTGGGCACCGGGTGGGCGAACTGGGCGTGGTCGGAGACCCCCTGGGCGGTACGGCGGCTGCCCGCCACGACGCGGGTACGCATCGCCGAGACGGCGCCGGTCCCGGCGGGCGCCTGGTGGCTGCGGGACCGCTTCGAGCCCGCCGTACCGGTCGTGCCGGGGCACCGGATCGCGGCCGCCGACGCCCGAGGCGACGGGGTGCGGCTCGCCCTCGTCCGCGGGGACGGCACCGTCAGATCCCTGGAGACCGAGCATGTGGTGGCGGCCACCGGCTTCACCCCCGACCTCGGCCGGGTGCGGCTGCTCGACGCCCGGGTGCGCGGCGCGCTGCGGACGGTGGGCGCCAGCCGGGCGCCCGAACTGAGCGGGTGCTTCGAGTCCTCCTGGCCCGGTCTGTTCTTCGCGGGGCTGCTGACCGCGCCGTCGTTCGGCCCGTCGATGCGCTTCGTGTACGGCGCGCACTTCACCGCCGGGCGGCTGCTGCGCGGGGTGCAGCGCCGGCTGGTCGACCGGCGCGGCGGCGCCGTCCACCGTCCGCCGGCGGACGACATCCGGGTCGCGGCGGGCGCCGCGGCACGCCGTACGGCGACGGTGCTGCCGCCGCGCCGGCGGGCGCCGCGGTCGCGGACACCGCAGTGAGGGGCCGCCCGGCACCGGACGGCCCCTCACTGATGTATCTGTCTCGGCTGCGCACCGCGGTCGCGGCCGGTGCGCACCGGCCGCGACCGCGGTGCTCACCGGCAGCGGTCGACGGCCTCGATCGTGCGGGCCGCCTCACCGAGCGCCGCGCGCAGCACGGCCGGATCGGTGGTGGGCGCCGCCGCGAACGCGCCCTCCGGGGGCACCAGCCAGCCGGTGCCCGTCACCGGCGGCTCCGGGTCCGCTCCCTCGCCGCCGCAGACCGCGCCCGGTGCGGCCCCGCGCCCGTAGGTCTGGGTGCAGGCGCTGCCCGGTACGTCCCAGCCGGCGGCCGTGCCGGGGGGCACCAGGAAGCCGAGGGTGTCGCAGGCGCCGTCGTGCAGGACCGGGCCGACGCCGTTGCGCAGCCGCAGGATGTCGACGGCCTCCAGGCCCTGCCGGGCGGGCACGGTGACGAGGTCACAGGGCTGCGCGTGCTCCGACAGCACCCCCAGGTCCCTGGCGGGCCGGCGCCCGGTGCCGCCCGGTGCGCCGCCTCCGGAGTGCGCCGGACGGCCGACGGCCTGCCCCGCGGAACCCTTGACGCCCCTGCTCACGCCGGTCTCCCACACGGAGAACCCCTCCTCAATGCACGCGCCGCACCCTTTACCCGTTGTTCAACGGCGCAGGACGTCAACAGCTACGGCGGCATAACGCTGCAAAGGTTGGCACTTCATGGCAGATCGCGGGTGGGATATCCGGTTTGTAGCCAAACCCTGTGTGCTGCCCCCATCACACCCGGTACGGTCATCTCCCGCCGCTCCGCCCGGCCGCGAACCCGCCGCACCAGGGCACAGCAGAGGGCAGTCAGAGGGCACACAGAGGACACGGAGAAGTCCGCCATGCCGTCGCCACCAGCGCATTCAGCGTCGTCCCGCACTGTACCCACCCGCCCGAACACCGCCTTCCGGCAGTTGCGCGGGCGGCTGTCGCCGGGTGAGTTCGCGGCGGCGGTCCGGCGGTCCGCCCGGGAGATCGGCGAGCAGGTCTCGTGCGACGCCCGCTATGTGGGCCGCGTCGAGTCCGGGGACATCCGGTGTCCGAACTACGCGTACGAGCGGGTGTTCCGGCATATGTTCCCCGGTCTGACGCTGCCCGACATGGGCTTCGCACCGCGCGAGACGGTGCGCGGACGCGGGGCCCGGGCGGCGGCGGCCGGTGCCACTCCCCTGCTGTCCGCCGCCGCGCCGCTGATGGCCGGTCCCGGCGATCCCGGTGTCCCGCTCCGCACCGGGGGCCCGGCTCCGGCCCCGCACCTTTACGGGTCCACCGCCACCGTCCCCGGCCCCCGCGTACCGTCCGGCCGCCGCGCCGGCGCGGCGGAGGCGGCCGCCGTCGAGGAGGCCGTCCGCCGGATCCGACTGCTGGACGACCGGCACGGCGCGGAGGGCCTCTACCACCGCGCCGCCCGGCCGCTGCGGGCCGCCTACGCGCTGCTGGACACCGGCGTCCACCGCCGTGCGGTCGCCGCCCGGCTGCACCTCGGAACGGGTGAACTCGCCCTCTCCGTCGGCTGGTTGGCGCATGACTCGGGCCGCTTCGACGACGCCCGCTCGCACTACGCCGAGGCGCTCGCCACCGCCCGGGTCCACGACGATCCGGCCCTGGAGGCGCACGCCTTCTGCAATACGTCCTTCCTCGCGCGCGACGCCGGCCGGCCCCGGGAGGCACTGCACGCCGCGCAGGCCGCGCAGCGGGCCGCCGAGCGGCTGGCCTCGCCGCGGCTGCGGTCGCTGCTGGCGCTGCGCGAGGCGGGCGGCTGGGCGGGGCTGGCGGACCGTACGGGGTGCGAGCGGGCGCTCGCGGCGGCCCGGCGGCTGTTCGCGGCCGGGCCGCGCGAGGACGACCCGGAGTGGATGACCTTCTACGGCGAGGCCGAGCTGGCGGGTCTGGAGGCGCAGTGCTGGTCGGCCCTGGACGACCGGGCGCGCGCGGCGCGCCACGCGCGCCGGGCGGTGGCCCTGCAGGATCCGCACTTCGTCCGCAACATCGCCCTGTTCACGGCGGAGCTGGCGGACGATCTGGCGCACAGCGGTGCGCCCGAGGAGGCCGCCGCGACCGGGAGCCGGGTGCTGACGCTGCTGACGCAGGTCCGCTCGGCCCGGATCCACACGATGCTCGACGGTACGGCCCGTGCGCTGCGGCCGCACCGCAGCTCCGCCGTGGTGGCCGGTTTCCTGGACCGGCACGCGGCGCCGCCGGCCCCGGCCGGTCCGGTCGCGCACCGGGACCCGGCGAAGTACCCGGGCCCGGCGGGCGGTCGGCCTGCCTGAGGTCCGGCCCGGCGTCGCGGCTCCCCCGGCCGGTGTCCGCGGGGCGAGCCGGCGCCGGGCGCGGCGCGTCTCAGCCCAGGTGACCGGTGTCGTTCCAGCGCTCGATCGCCGGCTCCCCGTAGGCCCAGCCGAGCACCGACAAGGAGGTCGGCTCCAGGCGGATGCGGGCGCCGAAGGAGATGTCCAGGCCCAGCCAGCGGGCGCCCAGGGCGCGCAGGATGTGGCCGTGCGCGAAGACCAGCACGTCGTGGTCGGCCGCGCGCACCCGGTCGACGACCTCGTCCGCGCGCGCCGAGACCTCGGCGAGCGTCTCCCCGTCCGGCACCCCGTCGCGCCAGATGAGCCAGTCGGGCCGCCCGGCCTTGATCTCGGCGGGGGTCAGGCCCTCGTAGGCGCCGTAGTCGAACTCCATCAGCGCGTCCCAGTCCTGTGCCCGGTCGCCGAAGCCGGCCAGTTCGCAGGTCTCCTTGGCGCGTACCAGGGGGCTGGTGCGGATCTCGGCGCCCGGCAGGCCGTTCCAGGGGGTGCGGTGCAGCCGCTCGCCCAGCAGCTTGGCGCCGCGCCGGCCCTCGTCCAGCAGCGGGATGTCCGTACGGCCGGTGTGCCTGCCGGAAAGGGACCACTCCGTCTGCCCGTGCCGGGCCAGGAGAATGCGCGCTGCCATGGGGTGTACCTCTCGCCGAATTCCTCGGCTTCTTGTCGCTCGATGCGGGTGGTGGACGGCCCAATCATCGCGCATCGGGTCATTTTGTCCGTAACCGGGAGGGCGTCGGGCGGGCCCGGTGTCCGGCGGCGGGCGCGGTGCGGGGCGGGCGGCGGGAGGAGGCCGCGCGCGGGCGCCCCCGCGGTTGTCAGTGCCGGATGCGAGACTTCCGCGGGTGAACGTTTCCCGCGAGAGTGGATCCGCGGCGGCCGTACCGCCGGCGGAGCAGCCGACGCCGGGCCTGCGGCAGCGGCTCACCGAGCTGCGCGGCCCCGGTGTCCGGCCGCGTGCGCTCGACGCCCGCGCGCTCGCCGCGCTGGCCGCCAACCCCGGCTGCCGGCGCCGCGCGCTGCTGGACGGCGCGGGCGTCGACAAGGCCGCGCTGGCGCAGGCGCTCGGCTCCCCCGCCGCGTACGGCCGGTCCCAGTTCGCGATCGTCCGCGGCAACGCCTTCGAGGCGCGGGTCAAGGCCGACGGCGGCGCGGAGCTGATGCGGCTGCTGCGCGAGCGGCTGCGGCCGGGCGCCGCGGGACCGCAGGAGGCGGCCGGGGATGCGGAGACCGCCGTCCCCGATCTGTCCGCCGCCGGTCCCGAGGGCCGTGCGGCGCGGACGGCGCTGGCGCTGCGCGCGGCGACCGAGGCGGGCGGCTGGTCGCTGCTGGACCATCCGCTGCTCGCCGTCGAGGTGGCCGGTTCGCCCGCCTATGTGGAGCCGGACGCGGTGGTGGTGCATCCGGACGGCGGCTGGACGGTCGTGGAGATCAAGTCCTTCCCGATGATCGACGGCGCGGCGGACGCCGCCAAGGTGGGCGCCGCGGCCCGGCAGGCGGCGGTCTACGTCCTCGCCCTGGAGCGGGTGGCCCGGCAGGTGGCCGCGCGGACCGGCCGCGAGGTGCGCGTCCGCGACCGGGTGCTGCTGGTCTGCCCGAAGGACTTCTCCAACCTCCCCACCGCCGCGGCCGTCGACATCCGCCGGCAACTGTCCGCGACCCGGCGCCAGTTGGCCCGGCTCACCCGGGTCGAGGAGATCGCCGCCGCACTGCCGCCGGGCACCACCTTCGATCTGCGGCTCGCGGACGACGGCACGACGGCGACCCGCCCGGCCGGGGAGCTGGCCACGGCCGTGGCGGCGGTCGACGCGGATTACGCCCCCGAGTGCCTGGCCGCCTGCGAGCTGGCCTTCCACTGCCGCGGACGCTCCCGCGAGGACGGCGCGGTGGCGGCACTGGGCCGCGGCCTGCGCGGCGAGCTGGGCGGTCTGCGCACCATCGGGGAGGTTCTCGCGGCGGCGGCCGGACCACCGGGACCGCCGGCGCAAGGGTCCGCCCCGTGCGGCGGCTACCCGGACAGCCCTGACAGCCCTGATGACCCCGCCGTCACCGCCCTGCGCCGGGCGGCCGCGCTGCGCGCCGAGGCGCTGGCCGGCGCCGCCCCGGTGGCGGGCCGCCGACCCGAGGAGCCGGGATGTCACTGATCGAGACGCTGGCCCGGATGGAGGCGGTGGCGGCCGGCCGCGCCCGGCCGCTGACCACGGTCCGCCACCGCCACCTCTCCGAACGCCCCCTGGTCCTGGTGCCGTTGACGACCTCCGGCGAGGCCGGCGCCCCGCTCGGCGCGCTGGTCGGCACGGACCGCGAGAAGCCGCTGCTGCTGGCCGTACCGCAGCCGCGCGACCGCGATCTGCGGTTCGCCTTCCTCGCCGAGCTGGCCGAGGCGGTGCTGCCGTACCTGGACGGCTTCGCGGACGGCATCGAGTGGGAGGAACGCCAGGAGACCGACCCGGAGACCGGCAAGAAAGTCCCGGTCCAGGTCGAACTCTGCGCGGACGCACCGCAGTTGATCGTGCCGAGCACGCCCGGTGTCGGGTACGTACGGCTGCTGGGCCGCTCGATGCGGTTCCGCCGGACGGCCGAGCAGGATCCGCAGGCGCCGTATCCCGCGCCGCCGCAGGTCCCGCTCCTGGGCCGCTGGTTCACGCATGTCGGCGAGCGGGCCCGGGTGCCCGGCGCGAGTCTGCTGCTGCCCATGACGGGGCTGCTGACCCGCCACTGGGCGACCGGCCAGAGCATGCTGGAGGACCAGCATCTGGGCGCGCTGCTCGTCTGGATCGACCCGCCGCCGGGGACCTCGGGGCGGGCCGCGGCCGAGTACGCGGAGTCGGCGCGGGACGCGGACGGCCAGCTGCGCTGCCCGCCGGCCGGGCCCGCCACCGACCCGGCGTTCGACAACCGGCTGCTCGCCCCCGCGATGGCCCGCTACGACGCCGGACTGCCGGGCGCCGAGGACGGCGTCCGCGACCTCGTCGAGAGCCTGCTGCGGCCGACCTGGGACGCCGTGTGGCACGGCATCGACCTGCTGCGCGCCCTCCCGGCGGGCGCCCACGTCGCCGACCGCTGGAAACGCGACCGCTGGTCGTACACCGCGCACCGCGACCGGGTACGCGCCGGGGAGCCACCGCAGCCCCGCCGGGACGACGCCGTCACCGCCGCGCGGAAACTCTCCGCCCGGGAGAGCGCGCAGGCGCAGCTGGACGCGCAGGAGGCCCTGGACGACCCGCTGGTGATGGCGGGTCGGCGGCTGGCCGGTGCGGCGTTCCAGGGCACCGTCACCGCGGTCGAGCCGGCGTTCTCCGAGGGCCGGCGGCCGATGCCGCGCCCGCTCGTCACGCTGCGCACCGCCGACCGGCCGCAGCTGTCCGAGGGCGGCAAGCTCTACCGCTCACTGGCCGACGGGAAGACCCAGACCGCCGAGTTCGCCGGGTTCGCGCCGGACGAGCCGGATGCGCCGGTGGTGCGGCTGACCGGCGGCATGGGGCGCGGCCGGGAGCCGGCGCCCGGTTCGGTGCCGGAGCCGGACGACACGGTGTGCTGGACCCTCTTCGAGCACGCCCCGCGCGGCGGCCCCGCGCTGCCCGACCCGCAGGACACTCCCTGGACGCACGGCGGCCCGCCGCCGGACCCGGCCGCGGAGAGCCCCGACCCCGTGACCGCGGAGGATCTGCTGTGACCGGCACCCGCACCCCCGCCGCGGCGGCCGCCGCCGCGACCGACGCGATCCTGCACGACACGCTGCACGGCGACCACCGCGGAGTGGTGGTCGACTCCCCGCCCGGCGCCGGCAAGTCCACCCTGGTGGTCCGGGCGGCCCGCGAACTGGCCGCCGCGGGGCGCCCGTTGATGGTGGTCGCGCAGACCAACGCCCAGGTGGACGACCTGGTGCTGCGGCTCGCCGAACAGGATCCGCAGCTGCCGGTCGGCCGGCTGCACAGCAGCGAGCCCGGCGCGTACGATCCGGCGCTGACCGGGCTGCCCGCGGTCCGTACGTCCGCGAAGATCGCGGACCTGGCCGAGCTGGACGTCGTCGTCTCGACGGCCGCGAAATGGGCCTTCATCAAGGTGGCCGAGCCGTGGCGGCACGCCATCGTGGACGAGGCGTACCAGATGCGGTCGGACGCGCTGCTGTCCGTCGCCGGGCTCTTCGAACGGGCGCTGTTCGTCGGCGATCCGGGGCAGCTGGACCCGTTCAGCGTGGTCGGCGCCGACCAGTGGGCCGGGCTGGCCTACGACCCGTCGTCGAGCGCGGTCGCCACGCTGCTGGCCCACAACCCCGGTCTGCCGCAGCACCGGCTGCCGGTCTCGTGGCGGCTGCCGGCCTCCGCCGCGCCGCTGGTCTCCGCCGCGTTCTATCCGTACACGCCGTTCCGCAGCGGCACCGGCCACGGCGACCGGCGGCTGGCGTTCGCCGTGGCCGGGGACGGCTCGGGCGTGGACCGCGTCCTGGACGAGGCCGCCGAGTCCGGCTGGGGCCTGCTCGAACTCCCCGCCCGCCATACGCCGCGGACGGATCCGGAGGCGGTGCGCGCGGTGGCCCTGGTGGTGCGCCGGCTGCTGGACCGCGGCGGCGCGGCGACCAGCGAGCGGTCGGCGGATCCGGCGCCGCTGACGGCCGCCCGGATCGCGGTCGGCACGGCCCACCGCGACCAGGCGGCGGCCGTCCGCGCGGCGCTCACCGATCTGGGGGTGAGCGGCGTCGCGGTGGACACCGCCAACCGCCTCCAGGGACGCGAGTTCGATGTCACGGTCGTCCTGCACCCGCTCTCCGGCCGGCCGGACGCCACCGCCTTCCACCTGGAGACCGGCCGGCTGTGCGTACTCGCCTCGCGCCACCGCCATGCCTGCATCGTGGTGTGCCGGGCCGGCGTCGCGGAGCTGCTGGACGAACACCCCTCGACGGAGCCGGTACAGCTCGGCGTGGCGGTGAAGTTCCCGGACGGCTGGGAGGCCCATCACGCCGTCCTGGCACACCTCTCGGAGCACCGGGTGCGGTGGCGGCCTTGAGTTGACGGAGCGGGGGAGGCGGAGGCTCGCAGCGCAGGTGCGGGCTGCACGGCCACTGCCGCGCCCTTGACGCTGACGACTCGCCACCGGGAAGCTCATGCAAGCTGGCGTAAGCCATTCGACACCGGAGGCAGTCATGGCACTGCGGTTCATCGGGATTGATCCGGACACGGGGCAGCAGGGTTCCCCCACCATCTGGGTGGACGAGGAGAACGCGGAACTGGTGCTCCAGGGCCGGAAACCGGACGAGAAGCTGGCGGCGGAGTGCGCGGCGTTCGAGGTTCCCGGACACACGCCGGGGATTCCCCCGCAGGAGGCCGTGATCCGGATTCCGGCCCGTATGGTGCCGATGCTCAGGGAGGCGTGCGATGTCGCAGAACGAGCCGGGATTTGACGAGCTGCTGGCAGCGGCCAAGCACTCGGCCGTGCACTTGGAGATGCGCGACGCGTACGGGGTCGGCGATGAGGCCGAGGATTTCGAGACCTGGCAGCGCACGGGGCAACGGGACGTGGACCCCGCTTCCGAGTACTGGGCGCCTTGGGTTGAGGTGATTCGGGGCACGGTAGCCCGGGGCGTGGTGGTCCGTCGCGCCCGCGTCGTCTCCGAACCGGTCACCGATTACATCCGGTACGAGCACGCCGGCACGGTGGTCAACGTGCGTGCCGGGGAGCGAGTCCGCTGGCTGCCCAGGCGCCAGGCGTCGGACATCGCCCTGCCCGGAAACGACTGTTGGGTGTTCGACGGTGAGACCGTGCTGTTCAACCACTTCTCCGGGGCCGGCGACTGGTCCCGACCGGGCTGGGAGATTCGCTCCGAGCCGGCGGTGGTCCGGCTGGCGTCGGCCGCGTTCGAGGCCGTCTGGGAGCGCGGTATCCCGCACGAGACGTACACGGTCTGAGCCAGCGGAGAGCCGAAGAGCCCACTCATGTCCGCTTCCCCCTCGTCCAGCGCTCAGGCCGCCCGTGAAGTCCTCGCCGCTCGTCTCGGGGAGCTGCGCAGAGACGCCGAGCTGACCGGGCAGGAGCTGGCCCTTCGGTGTGGGTGGAGTCCGGCGAAGTCGTCACGCATCGAGCGGGCCAGGACAGCCGCCTCCGACAGCGACATCCGGGCATGGTGCGCAGCGTGCGGAGCAGAGGACCAAGCCGCCGATCTGGTAGCGGCGAACCGCCGTGCCGACCACATGTATGTGCACTGGAAAAAGCTCCACCGGCACGGGATGCGCCGGGCACAGGAGGAAGTTGTCCCCCTGTACGAGAGCACCCGGCGCTTCCGCGTGTACTGCTCGAACGTCGTGCCCGGCATACTCCAGACCGAGGCGTACGCGACTGCTCTGCTCTCCACTATCGCTGCTTTTCAAGGCACCCCGGACGACTCGCCGGAGGCCGCGGCTTCACGGGTCGAGCGTTCACATGTGGTCCGTGAAGGCGGCCACCGGTTCGCCCTGCTCCTGGAAGAGACCGTGCTCCGGTACCGCATCGGCGACGCCGGCACGATGGCCGGCCAGCTCGGCTACCTGCTGGCGGTGATGGCCCTTCCGAACGTCAGCCTCGGCATCATCCCGTTCACGGCTGAGCGGCGCGTGTGGCCACTGGAGGCGTTCTATCTGTTCGACGACCACCGCACGAGCGTCGAACTGCTCACAGCCGCCGTGAACGTGTCGGCGCCCAGCGAGATCGCCGTGTACGCCGAGGCGTTCTCCCAACTGGCGGAGATGGCCGTCTACGGCTCGGCTGCCCGTGCCCTCATCACAGCGGCGATCAACTCGCTCGGATAATCCTCGTGCAAGATCGTGCAACGACATGGCCCCTCACTTCCGCGCTCCGTAGCGTGCTCGGCATGACGGACGACAAAGCCCCTCACAGGCTGAGGCTCACCGGTGGTGCACGTCTGGTCGGGGACCGTGTCGCCGTCTCGGCCATGGTCTTCCGTGGCCCGGTGCACCTCTCCACAGAGGAGGTGTTCCTGAGCGTCGATGACGCCTCGGTCCTCCAGGCACAGCTCACCCGAGCCCTCGACGAACGCTCGTTCCCCGGTCTGGAACAGCGAGACCGGGACAAGGCCCGTATGCGGCACGGCTTCTGATCAAACTTGAAGCGAGCGGGGTTCCACCCGACGACGGCCCCCGGCGGCGACCACAACGGGCAACGCCGAGGTGCGCCGTAGGACCGGATCGTCCGCACCTGCACCGTGCGGGAGGTGCCCCGGGCGCGGCGGGAGCAGTGTCCGAACGGGCGGACCGTCACCCCTTGGGGCAGCAGCTTCTTCAGCGGTTCGTGCGCGACGCCGAACGGGGTGGACAGGAAGCCTCAGGGGTCGTTCTCCGGTTATCCGGCCTTCATGGTCAACAGGCCCTGATCGAAGAGACGCGCCAGTTGAAATGAGAACGTCCCGGTTTGTTCGGAGAGCTCTCGGCAGGGCGCGGCAGGCCCGGGGCCGGGAGGCCGGCCGCGCCGGCCTGGTGTGCCTCCCGGAGCGCCGCCGGCGGCCCCGGCCCGGGTGCCGTCCCGGCCCCGTGCGGGCCCTTCGGCGCCGTCCCCGAGGGCCTACTTGCGCGGGGCGGGAGAATGGATTGCGGCACACGATCCTGGAGGTACCTTCATGTCCGAGCCGCGACCGGCTCCCGACCCCCGCGGTACGGCGCCCGACCACCGGCGCAGGAAGCCCGCGCCGCTGCTCTTCGAGCCGCCCGAGGACACGGCGGACCCCGAGCACTTCTTCGGCCTGGAGTCGATCGAGGACCCGCGTGAGCTGCTCGGCCGGGCCACCGAGCTGACCAACGCCTTCCGCGCGGCGGCCGACCGCGCGACGGAGTTCCAGGCGCTGGCGGCCGCGCAGCTGGCCGACCCCAAGCGCTTCGACCGGCTGCCGATGCCGGTGCTCGCGGAGCGCGCGGGCTGGACGGAGGACTACGCCCGGAAGATGGTCGAGTTCGGCCGCGGTCTGATGCGGGACGATGTGCTTCTCGACGGCGGGGACTGAGCAACCGGGGCGGGCCGGGGCCCGGCCCTGCACACCGCGCGCCTCATATGTCCCGCGAGAGCTCATGGTCCACGGCCATGGGTTCTTGGCATATGCGGGGCGCGGAAGATACCCCTTACCGGCCCGCCCTGTCCCGGTTTCCGGCAATCAGCGGAATCGGCTCGCGTCGTATCGGTAGACCTGTCCCATGAGCGACTGGCTGCCCGACACTCCCCGCACCCTTGCCTTTCCCACCGCGTCCTACGTGACCCTCGCCGGCGCCGACTGGCTCGCCTCCGCCAGCCCCTACCCGCGCAGTGTGCACGCCCTGTGGGCCGCGCGGCCGGCCGCGCCGAGCGTGCTGCCGTGCGGTACCGCCTTCGACGTGATCAACGCCCCGGCGCTCTTCGGGCGCCGGATGGTGGACCGGTTATGGTCCGCCGGTCCCGGTTCCGGCCCGGTGGCGGCGCACCGCGGCCGGATCCTGCTGTTCGCGGCCCCCGGGACCGCGCAGCGACTGCCCGCGCTGCTCGCCTGGGAGGAGTGGGCCGCCGCCGTCCCGCCGCTGCTGTGTCACGGCAGCGGCGACGCGGTGACCGTCCCGCCGCTGTATCCACGGGGCGCGGCGGACGGTGCGGACCAGGGCGCCGCCGACGCCCCGGCCGGCTCCCGCTGGCTGGTGGCGCCGGACGTCCGCATCCCCTGGCTGCCCGGCCCGGACATCCTGCTGTGGGCCTGTGTCCGTGCCGCCCGCGCGGCGGCCGCCACCGGGCACGGGGCCGAGGCCGGTGCCGAGGCCGGGGCCGGTGCCGACAGCGCCCCGCAGCGGCCCGTTTCGGCCCTGTCCGCTCGCTGAGACAAACCGATTTTTGCCCTCCCCGGTCCGGGTGCTAATGTTTCACCCGTCAGCAGGCGCCGCTAGCTCAGTTGGTTAGAGCAGCTGACTCTTAATCAGCGGGTCCGGGGTTCGAGTCCCTGGCGGCGCACAGACAGTCGAAGGCCCCCACCACGGTGGGGGCCTTCGTCGTACCCGTCGCACGGCCGGTGTCCGCCACGCCGCCGGCGTCCCCGCGCCGCCGGTGTCCGCCACGCCGGGCCCGTCATCCGCGCCCCACCTTGACCGACCAGTCCCCGTCAACCGTCCGCCCCTCGACCTGGATCCGGATGCCGTCCTGGGCGACGTTCAGGCTCTCCCCCACGCCCAGTGGCGCGTCCGCGAGCGGCGGGTAGACGGAGGTGCCGCGGCACGCCTCGGTGCCGGGGTGGCCGTCGAGGACCTGTACGGCGCCGGCCCCCGAGGCGGTGTCGTTGCGGACCCGGTAGACCAGGACACCCTCCTTGCACAGGGAGCGGTCGTTACCGGTCGCGTCGCGCGCCTCGACGGCGAGGGCGCTGCCGGGTCCGGTGCGGACCACCAGCAGCCGCGACCGGCGCTCGTCGCCCGGTTCCATGGGAGCGGACAGGGGCCGCAGCGAGTGCACGGAGGAGGCGCTCGGCTCGGCGCAGTCGACCTGGCGGTCGTCGATCCAGCCGAGCTTCCACTTGTGCCAGGCGAAGGGTTCCGGCGCCAGGCCGAACTGGCTGCCCATGAGGTCCCAGTCGCCCACGTAGGTGTCCCAGTCGCCCTTGCCGCTCTGCGGCCGGTGGTAGAGGTCCGGCAGGTCGAAGACGTGCCCGGTCTCGTGGGCGAGGACGTTGCGGTCCGGCGGGCTCTGCTCGAAGACGGTGACGAACCGGCGCAGATCGGCGTGGCCGACGTGTATCGGCTGGTCGAGGTTGACGACCTTGGTGGCGTCCGAGTCGACGCCCGGGGCGCCGGGGTCGGCGACGAGATAGACCAGGTCGTAGCGGCTGAAGTCGACCGAGGGAGCCGCGGCGGCGACCGCGTCGTGGAGATAGGCCGTACGGCGGCCGGGGTCCCAGTCGCGGCGTATGCCGTAACTGCGGGAGGAGTGCGGCATCCGTACCCATTTCTCCTGGATGTGTGGCCGGAGCCGGAACTTCCCGTACGAGGCGCGGTCGAAGAAGCGGGTGGTCGCGGGGAAGTAGTCCGCGGACAGCTTCCGCGGAGTGAGGGCGGGGCGGGCGTCCGGGAAGGACAGGAAGATCATCACGGCGTCGAGCGGGTGGTCGGGGCGCGGATAGGCGCCGTTCCAGCTGGCGAGGCCCTCGGAGTGGTGGACGTCCGTGCGGCCCAGCGCGCAGCGCAGGGCGGGTGCGGAGGCGGTGGCGGGCCCGGCGCCGACGGAGGTCGCGACCATCGCGCTCAGGGAGGTGGCGACGGCCGCGAGGCGGCGCAGCCGTCGGCGTTCCACCACCCCGTCGGGTGTCCGGATGCACGGCACATCGGCCTCCAGGGAGGAAATCGGGATGCCCCACCCACCCTGTGCCGATTTACCGCTCTTCGCCCTGCTACCGGCGCCCGGACGAGTGACCGCCGGACACCCCCACACCATTACGGAAAGTCACAAACGACCAACGGGGCAATCTACGCGAACAGAGCCGGGCAGAAATGGCTGAAGTTCCGTCACGCGTGCTGATGATCACGGCTGCGTCGCTGGCTCGGCCGTTGCGGCAGCCTCTATGATCGCCACACTTTCCAGCGCGAGATCCCCCCTCCAGCACGAGACAAGCGCCATGCGGGAGCGAGCAGTGAGCGGACACCCCGACAGCACGGGCCGCGCGCCCGGAGCGACGCTTCCTTCAGTGACGGAGCGTGATGGCACGACCAAGGAATCCGGCGGCCGGCCGTGCGCCCGGACCGTCCACTGCACCGACACGGCGCCTCGCGAGCGGACGGCCGCCTCGCTCGGCGACTACCGCACCGCCTTTCACTCCGCCCACCTGGCGATGGCGCTCCTCGACCGCGACGGTCTGGTCCTCGCCGCCAACCCCGCTCTCGGCGAACTGCTCGGCGCCGACCCCGACGACCTGGTCGACGCCACCGCCGCGGACCTCACCGACCTCGGCGCGGACCCGCGGGTGTGGAGCGCGTACCGCGAAGTGCTGTGCGGCCGCGGCGAGCGGCTGCGCTGCACCCGCCGCCTGACCCGCCCCGACGGGCACTCCCGCTGGGTGGAGGTGACCGTCGAACCGCTGGCCGGTGCGGAGCGGGCACTGCTGTCGGTGGTGGACATCAGCGACCGGCACGATCTGCTGGCCCGGCTGCGGCACCTCCAGATGCACGATCCGGTGACCCGGCTGCCCAACCGCGCGCTGTTCTTCGAACGGCTCTCCGCCGCGCTGGAGGCGGCCGCCTTCGAGTCGGCCGGTACGGGCCGGATCGGGCTCTGCTATCTCGACCTGGACGGTTTCAAGGCCGTCAACGACACCCTCGGGCACCGCGTCGGCGACCGGCTGCTGAGCGCGGTGGCGCAGCGGCTGACGCACTGCGCGGACGCCGCCGCGGAGCGCGGGACGAACCCCGGCCGGGGCCGTCTGGTGGCGCGGCTGGGCGGCGACGAGTTCGCGCTCCTGGTGGAGGACTCCACCGGCACCGATCAGCTGGCCGAGCTGGCGCAGTGCGTCCTGGACGCGCTCCAGCGGCCGTTCGACCTGGCCGGGCAGCGACTGTCGGTCTCGGCGAGCATCGGTGTGGTGGAGCGGGCCGCCGCCGGCACCACGGCGACCGGTCTGATGCAGGCCGCGGACACCACGCTGTTCTGGGCCAAGGAGGACGGCAAGGCCCGCTGGACGCTCTTCGACCCGGAGCGCAACGCCCACCGGATGACCCGGCAGGCGCTGTCCAGCACGCTGCGGCCGGCCGTGGACCGCGGCGAGTTCATGCTCGAATACCAGCCGCTGGTCGGGCTGGACGACGGGCGGGCACAGGGCGTCGAGGCGCTGGTGCGCTGGCGCCATCCGCAGTTCGGGACGCTCTCGCCGAATCGGTTCATCGCGCTGGCGGAGGAGAACGGCGCGATCGTCGAACTGGGCCGCTGGGTCCTGGCGCGCGCCTGCCATCAGGCACGCGCCTGGCAGCTGGCGCACCCCGGCGGCCAGCCGCTGTTCGTCAGCGTCAATGTGGCCGTACGCCAGGTGTGGGACTCGGATCTGGTCGCGGACGTGGCCGGCATCCTGGCCGAGTCGGGGCTGCCGGCGCGGCTGCTCCAGCTGGAGCTGACCGAGTCCGCGGTGATGGGTTCGGCGGGCCGGCCGCTCCAGGCCCTCCAGGCGCTCAGCGATATGGGCGTACGGATCGCCATCGACGACTTCGGCACCGGTTACTCCAACCTCGCCTACCTCAGCCGCCTCCCGGTGTCCGTGCTGAAGCTGGACGGGTCCTTCGTGCACGGTTTCCGCTCGCCGGAGCATCCCAATCCGGCGGACGAGATGATCGTGGAGGCCCTGGTCGCGCTGGCGCACCGGCTCGGGCTGACGGTCACCGCGGAGTGCGTGGAGAGCGCGGAGCAGGCCGAGCGGCTGCGCCGGATCGGCTGTGACACCGGCCAGGGCTGGCTCTACTCCCGTCCGGTCGCCCCCGACCGGGTCGCGGAGCTGCTCGACGCGGGCCGCCGCACCGGCCGCTGACCGGCCGGCACCCGGGTCGGCAGCCGGCCGGCGTACAGGCCCCCGGACCGTCGGCCCCGCGTCAGCCCTGCGGCAGCCCGTAGGCGTCGGCGATCAGCTCGTACGAGCGGAGCCGGGCCGGGGCGCCGTGGGCGTTGGCGGTGATCATCAGCTCGTCGGCGCCGGTGCGCTTGACGAGGTCGTCCAGGCCCTGGCGGACCGCGTCCGGGGTGCCGTGGACGACATTGCCGAGCCAGCCGTCGACGAAGTCGCGTTCCACCGCGCTGAAGTGGTGGGCCGCGGCCTCCTCCGGGGTGGGGATCAGGCCGGGGCGGCCGGTGCGCAGCCGGATCATGGAGAGCGCGCCGGTCAGGACCTGCCGGCGGGCCTCCCGCTCGTCCTCGGCGGCCAGCGCCGAGACGCCGATCAGGGCGTAGGGCGCGGCCAGCACCTCGGAGGGGCGGAAGGACGCCCGGTAGAGGTCGAGGGCGGGGACGGTGTTGGCGGCGGAGAAGTGGTGCGCGAAGGCGAACGGCAGGCCGAGCGAACCGGCCAGCCGGGCGCTGAAGCCGGAGGAGCCGAGCAGCCACAGGGGCGGCCGGTGCGCGGACTGCACACCGCCGGGCGAGGTGCCCTGGACCGGGCCGGGGACCGCGTGGATCCGGGCGTAGGGGTGGCCGTCGGGGAAAGTGCCGTCGAGGAAGCGGGTCAATTCGGCCAGTTGCTGCGGGAATTCGTCCGCGCCCTCGTGCGGGGCGGGGGCGCCCGGCCGGCCCGGCGCGGTGCGGCGCAGCGCGGTGGCGGTGGCGCCGTCGGTGCCCGGGGCGCGGCCCAGGCCCAGGTCGACGCGGCCGGGGGCCATCGCCTCCAGCGTCCCGAACTGCTCAGCGATCACCAGCGGCGCGTGGTTGGGCAGCATGACGCCGCCGGAGCCGAGCCGGATCGTCGCCGTGTGCGCGGCGAGGTGGGCGAGCAGCACCGCGGGCGAGGAGGAGGCGACGCCGGGCATGGAGTGGTGTTCGGCGACCCAGTAGCGGTGGAAGCCGCGGCGCTCGGCCGTGCGGGCGATGCCGACGGCGGTGCGCACCGCGTCCGCCGCGGTACTGCCCGCGCCGACCGTCACCAGGTCGAGTACGGACAGCGGGACGGGTGCGGTGCCCCTGGCCGTGCCCCGGATCTCGTCGTCGCCCCGGGTCTCGTCTTCGCCGCTCACGGTACGGGTCCTCCTCGCGTCGCTGGTCTGCGAGCAGGGTAACCGGAGCTCTTCTCCGGTTATTCCCGGGGTGGCGCGCCGCGCGGTCAGGCTCCGTGGTCCGCGGGTCGGCGGGCCGGTGCGCTCCGGGTGAAGAGGGTGCCGAGTGCCGGGCAGGCGATCTCGCGGCCGAGGAGGCGGAGCCCCTCCCAGACCGTGACCTGATTGGCGGTGAGCACCGGTTTGCCGAGCGCCGCTTCGAGGGCGGGCAGCAGCTCCGCGGTGTGCAGGGCGGTATCGGGGAGCAGGACCGCCTCGGCGTCCGGGTGGTCCCCGGCGCGGGCCAGCCGCAGCACCTGTGCGCGGTCCCAGGTGCCGACCTCGGCGGCGGTGAGGATGCCGCTGCCGCGGGTGGCGACCACGTCCGTACCGGCGGCTTTCAGGAACGTGTGGAAGTGCTCGGCGACGTCGGCGGGGTAGGTGGCGGCGATCGCGACCCGCCGGGCGCCGAGCGCGGTGACGGCGTGCGCGAAGGCGAAGGAGGTGCTGGAGGCGGGCAGTCCCGCGGCGGCGGACAGCTCCCTGACCTGTGCGCGGGCGCCGTCCGGGCCGAAGACGAAACTGGCGCTGGTGCAGGCCCAGACGACCGCCTGGGCGCCGCGTTCCCGGAGCTCGGCGACGCCCGCGGCGAGCCGTCCGGCGGCGCCCATCTCCCGTAGCGCGGCCACCCGGTGGGCGTCCTCGCCGATGTCGGTGTGGACCAGCGGCAGGCGGACCGTGCCGCCCAGCAGCGCTTCGAGCCGGGGGTAGTCGTCCTCGGCGGAGTGGCCGGGGTAGAGGAAGCCGACCGATGCCATACGGGTCTCCTTCGCGGATACGGCGGCGGGGCCGCGGCAGGGGCCGCACCGCGGCCGGGGTGGCCGGGGCCGGCGGTGCGCACCGCCGGCCCCGGCCACCCGGTGGGATCTCCGGGCCGCGCTCAGCCCGGCGGCCGGGGGGCGGGGCCCTCGGGCAGACGGGGCGGCGGATCGAGGCCGTCGCCCCACTCGGTGTCGGGCGGCGCCGGCGGGACCGCGAGGGCGGCGGCCCCGGGGTCGGCCCGCGGCGTTCCGTCCGGCGTCCCGCCACCCTGTCCGGGCACCGCGGCCGGTCCGGACATCGCGGCCGGTCCGCGCCGCGCCACCGGGTCGAGCAGCGCCTGGTACGGCCCTACCGCGGCGGCGCCGATGGCGCGCAGCGCGGCCCACATGGTGACCTGGTTGGCGGAGAGCACCGGCATCCGCAGCTCGGCCTCCAGCTGCGGGATGACGTCGTACGTCGGCAGGTTCGTACAGCTGAGGAAGAGCGCGTCGGCCGCGCCGACCGCCGCCGCACGGGCCATGTCGACGACATCGCGGTAGGACACCTTCCAGATGTGCCGGGTCAGTCCGAGGTAGGCGCGGCCGGTGACCGTGATGCCCGCCTCGCCGAGGAAGTCCTCCAGGGAGTCGGTGACGGATTTGGTGTAGGGCGTCACCACGGCGACGCGCCGGGCGCCGGTCTCGCGCAGCGCTTCGACCAGGGCGCCCGAGGTGGTGAGGGCGGGCACCGTCCCCGCCCGGGTCATGGCGGCGCAGATGGCCCGTTCGCCCGCGATCCCGGAGACGAAGCTGCCGGAGGTGCAGACATAGGCGATGACCTGCGGGGATACCGCATGCAGCGCCTGGACGGCGGCATGCAGGGTCTCGTGCTCGCTGACCAGCCTGGCCAGGTCGAGGCCGACCTCGACGGGCACGAAGGGAGTCCGGGTGAGGTGGAGGGACACATCGTCGGGAACCCAGCGCCACAGCTCGCGGTCGAGTGCGAAGTCGAAGGGGGCGACCACGCCCACTCCGAGCTGAGGCTGCGGGCCTCCCAGAAAGGAGACGTCCATGTAGGCCCCTAGGAGAACGGAGGGCTGACGGCCACACCAGTGGCCGTGTATGTGGTACAGCCGGTGCAAGCCGGGACGTCGGGACAGAGCCGTTGTTGACACGGTAGATACGACTTCTTAGCGTGGTCAATCCTCGCATCTCAGGCATCTTTCGGCGCCCCTTCAGTGAAAGGGGCAGACGTTTCGGAACGGTTTCTGGCTCATGTCCGATAGCACTGTTCTCGTCCTCGGTTCCGACCCGCCGCCGAAGCTGGACCGGCTCACCGGCCGGGCCCGGGTGCGCTTCACCGACGAGGCGTCCCTCGCCTCCCGACTCCCCTCCGCCGACGTGCTGTTGGTCTGGGACTTCACCTCCGACGTGGTCCGCCGGGCGTGGCCCGAGCACGGTCCGCGGCCCCGGTGGGTGCACACCGCGAGCGCCGGCGTGGACCGGGTGCTGGGTCCGGCGCTGATCGCCGACGACACCGTGGTGACCAACGCGCGGGGCATCTACGAGCAGCCGATCGCCGAGTACGTCGCCGGTCTGGTGATCGCCATGGCGAAGGATTTCCACGGCAGCTGGGAGTTGCAGCGCCAGCGGCGCTGGCAGCACCGCGAGACGCTGCGGCTGGCCGGCACCCGCGCGGTCGTGGTCGGCTCGGGCCCCATCGGGCGGGCCATCGGCAACACCCTGAAGGCGCTGGGTGTCGCGGTCGAGCTGGTCGGCCGCCGGGAGCGGACGGCGGACCCGGAGTTCGGCCGGGTGCACCCCACCGAGGCGCTGCACGGTCTGCTGGGCCCCGCGGACTGGGTGATCTGCGCGGCGCCGCTGACCGGGACGACCCGCGGGCTCTTCGGCCGGGCGGAGTTCGCCCGGATGAAGCCCACGGCCCGCTTCGTCAACGTCGGGCGCGGCCCGCTGGTCGTCGAGGAGGACCTGGTCGCGGCGTTGCGCGGATGGCGGATCGCCGCGGCGGCGCTGGACGTCTTCGAGCGGGAGCCGCTGCCCGCGGACAGCCCGCTGTGGGACGTACCGCATCTGATCGTCTCGCCGCACATGAGCGGCGACACCCAGGGCTGGCGGACCGCGCTCGCCGAGCAGTTCCAGGACAACTTCGACCGGTGGGCGGCCGGGCAGCCCCTGCGCAACGTCGTCGACAAACGGCTCGGGTACGTCCCGGTGCGCTGACCGCCGCCCGCCCCCTCTGCCCCCTCCCCCCCACCCGCCTCTCTCCTTGCAGC
>JOEL01000045.1 GCA_000720995.1 Streptomyces celluloflavus | reverse complement strand
CCCTCCCCCTCCCCATCCCCTGGCCGGTGTCGCTCCATGGCGACCTGCCGGAGCCGGCCACCCCGTGCCGAGCCAGAGGCCACCGCCGACTCCGCCGACCAGCCCCAGCCGTCAGCACCGGCCAGCCGTCGGCACCCAGTCGCCGGTCGCCAGTCGCCAGCCGGAAGTGCCAGCCGGTCGCCAGTACCGGTTGGTCGTCAGCGCCGCCGGTCGGCCGTCAGCACGGTTCCGCCGGCGGCGGCGGAGCGCGTCGGCCAATCGGCGGCCTCCGTCAGCTCGCTCGCCCATTCGCCGTGGCCACCCACAGCGGTTAACCGGCGACAGTCTTCAGTGCGGGTCGACCAAGGGCCGCCGCCGAGGGGCGGCCATCACCCGTGGCTGTCGCCGTCCGTCAAACGCGCCGCCACCACGCGAAGACCCCGGTCGGAGAACTCGCGGCGGGTTGCCTCCTTCACTCCGCCGTCTGTGATGAAGGTGTCGAAGACGTCCGCGTCGCCCACCCGGGCGAAGCAGCGCTCGCCGATCTTCGACGAGTCCGCGACGACCACGGCACGTCGGGCACGCTCGGCCATGAGGCGGTTGACCCGGGCCTCCGCCTCGTCGTGCACCGTGGCCCCCATCACCGGGTCCATGCCGTTGGCCCCGATGAAGGCGATGTCGACGGAGATCTGCTGGAGCACCAACTCGCTGAACGGACCCACCAGTTCGAATGACCGCGAGTGCGCGACCCCGCCTGTCAGGACGATTTTGATCTGTGGCCGTACAGCCAGCTCGTTGGCGATGTTGAGGGAATTGGTGACAATCGTCAGATGCGGCTGTGGGCCCGCCTCAGCGAAGTCGGGGCGGGTGGCCAGCACCCGAGCGATCGCCGTGGTCGTCGTGCCACCGCTCAGACCGACCACGTCCCCGCGCCCGACCAGCTTCGCCGCCGCCCTCGCCACTGCCTCCTTCTCCTCGGACCGATGAGCGTGCTTGTAACGGATCGGCAGGTCGTACGCCACCGAGCTGAGCACCGCCCCGCCCCGCGTGCGGGTCAGCAGCTGCTGTTCGGCGAGGGCATCCATGTCGCGCCGCATCGTGGCGGCCGAAACCTCCAGCTCGGTAGCCGCCTCCTCGACCTCTACCCGGCCCCGGTCCCCGAGCAGCTCAAGCAGTGCGTTCATCCGTTCATGGCGCTTCATGGCGCGAGCCTAACCGGGCTCTGGTGCCCCCTCTGACGTCTCACCCCCGGACCGATGCCTGGGCGGCGTACAGCTCTGGTTCGGCCGCCGGAGTGGTCAGTACGCCCAGCAGTCTCGCCGCCTCCTCGGCCACGGCCTCCCGGGCCGACTTGATGTACTTCCGGGAGTCCACGAGCGCGGGGTTCGCGGTGAGGGTCTCCCGTATCGAGTGGGTGAAGACGGAGACCAGATGTGTGGAGATGTTGATCTTTGTCATGCCGGCGGCGATGGCGCGACGCAGTTCGTCGTCCGGTACGCCGGAGGAACCGTGCAGTACCAGTGGTACCGGTAGTGTCGTGCGCAACGCCGCGATCAGGTCCTTGTCCAGCACGGCCGTGCGCTCGTGCATCGCGTGCGAGGAGCCGACGGCCACGGCCAGTGCGTCCACTCCCGTCGCGCGGACGAAGGACAGCGCCTCATCCGGGTCGGTGCGCGCCCCCGGGGCGTGCACCCCGTCCTTGCCGCCGACCTTGCCGAGCTCCGCCTCGACGTAGACGCCGCGGGCGTGGCACCAGGAGGTCAGTTCGGCGGTGGTGGCGACGTTCTCCGCGTAGGGGAGTGCGGAGGCGTCCACCATGACCGACCCCACCCCGGCGGCGATGCCCTGGTGGACCAGGTCCGCGTCGGTGATGTGGTCGAGATGCACCGCGATGTGGGCGGTGGAGTCCTCGGCCAGTGCGAGGGTGGCGCGGGTGATGGGCAGCAGGCTGCCGTGGTAGCGGATGCAGTTCTCGCTGATCTGGAGGATGAGCGAGGTGCCCGTGCGCTCGGCGGCGGTGACGAGCGCCTCCGCGGTTTCCAGATGGATGACATTGAAGGCCGCGGCACCGACCCGCGCCTCACGCGCGGCGTCGACGATCGATGAGGCGGGAACGAGGGGCATGGGAATCTAACTCCCTTGCGGACGGGGCGGGTTTATGCGGGTGGAGGAGCACTTTCTACGGAGCGGCCGGCGCTTCGAGCATCACCGAACGGGTCAGGCTGCGCGGGCTGTCCGGGTCCAGGCCGCGGGCACGGGCCCGCTCCAGTGCCACGCGCTGGACCAGCACCAGATCGGCCAGTGGATCGCGCGCGTGACACACGAAACGCGCACCGGTCCGTGCCACATCCGCCTCCAGGCCCTGCGGAGCCGTACCGAACAGCCAGGTCACCCGGCCGGGCGCGGCTATCGCGATCGGTCCGTGGCGGTATTCCATCGCCGGGTAGGACTCCGTCCAGCTCTGTGAGGCTTCCCGCATCTTGAGAGCCGCCTCGTTTGCCAGACCGAACGTCCACCCCGTGCCGAGAAAGGAGAACTGCTCGGCGTCCACCCACTCCTGTTCGACCGGTGCGGACAGCGCCTCGTGTGCCTCGCGTACCGCTGTGGAGACGTCGGCGCCCAAATGTGCGCGCAGCAGCGTCAGCGCCGTGGTCGCGAACCGCGTCTGCACCACGGACTTCTCATCGGCGAACGGCAGCGCGACCGTCTCGTCGGAGAGCGCGACCGCCGGCGTCTCGGGGTCGCCGATGATCGTCACCGAGGGGATACGGCCCTTGACCGCGTCCAGGACGCGCAGCACCTCGGTCGTGGTGCCCGAACGGGTGATCGCCACCAGCGCGTCATAGCCGCGGTCGCTGCCGAGGAATGCCTCCGAGGCGGCGAACGGGTCCGTCACGCCCATTCCGGCGCCCTCGCGCAGTGCGGCGTACGACTGCGCCATGAACCACGATGTGCCGCAGCCGACAACGGCGACACGCTGACCAGGCTTGGGCAGTGGGCCTGCCGCGGCACCGATCCGCGCCGCCTCCTGCCAGGTGTCCGGCTGGCTGCGCAGTTCCTGCTCCATGTACGAGGTCTCGCTCATGACCCGCCCTCCCGTGATGCGTATGTCCGAGGTCTGTGTCTGCTGGATGCGATGAGTGACTGATGATGCAATTTCTGGTTCCGTTGCAATCAACTGTACGCATTGCTCTGCCTCGAATCCATCCCTCGCGAGGGTGAACGGGTGGGTGGGGGAGGGCGGTGCGGGAGTGTGAAGAGTGGTTTGAACAAGCTGAATGGATGGTTGCCCGTGAGGGGAGGAAGATGTTGACACATGCTTGAAATGCGTCCGGAGTTCGCAAGTTAAATCATGAAGTAGGTCGCTACGCCGCACGAAGGACTGCCCATGTCCATGGCAACACTTCCGGCGACGCCCCCACCGCCGTCGTCCAGGACCTCGCACCGCACCGGCAGGATGTTCGCGCTCACCGGCGCCGTCGTCGGCGTCATCTACGGCTACGACACCGGCAGCATCTCCGGTGCCCTGGTGTTCCTCAGCAAGGACTTCCACCTCACCGCCGCCGAAAAAGGGCTGGTCAACAGCATTCTGGTGTTCGGCTCCCTCGTCGGCGCACTGATCGGCGGCAAGCTCGCCGACGCCCTCGGCCGCCGGACCGCGATGCTGATCGTCGCCGTTTCGTACGCCGTCTTCGTCGCGCTCTCCGCGCTCGCGCCCAATGTCGTGGTGCTCGACGCCGTCCGCTTCCTGCTGGGCATCGCCATCGGCATCTCGATCGTCGCCGCGCCGCTCTACATCGCCGAATCGGTCCCTGCGCGCATCCGCGGCGCTTCCGTCGCCGCCTACCAAGTGGCCACCGTGGCGGGTATCGCCCTCACCTACTTCGTCAACTGGGGCCTGTCCGGTGGCGGCCACTGGCGCTGGATGCTCGGCCTCTCCGCGATACCCGCGGCACTGGTGCTGATCCCGCTGCTCCGACTGCCCGACACCCCTCGCTGGTACGTCCTCAAAGGCCGGACGGACCGAGCAGTCGAGGTCATGGCGATGACCGACCCGGATGTCGATCCGCGCGCGGAGGTGGCCGCCGTGGGCGCCGCGCTCGCCGCAGAGGGGGGCGGATCGGCGCGTTCGCTGCTGCACAAGCCCTATGCGCGCGCCACGCTCTTCGTCGTCGGCCTCGGCTTCTTCTGCCAGATCACCGGCATCAACGCAGTGACGTACTACAGCCCGCAGATCTTCCAGGAGATGGGCTTCACCGGCGATGGCCAGAACTTCCTGCTGCCGGCCTTCGTCGAGCTCGCCTCACTGGCCGCGACCGTCCTCGCCATCCTCATCATCGACCGGATCGGCCGGCGGCTGGTGCTGCTCTCCGGCATCGGCACGGTGGTCGTGATGCTCGCCGTCCTGACCACCGTCTTCGCCATGGGGGAACTGCACGGTACGGCCACCTGGGTGGGTTTCGGCGCCGTCCTGCTCTTCACCGCGGCGTTCAACTTCGGCTTCGGATCGCTGATCTGGGTCTATGCGAGTGAGGCGTTCCCCGCCCAGCTGCGGTCCACCGGGGCGTCGGTGATGCTGAGCGCCGACCTGGTCGCCAATCTCCTGATAGCCCAGTTCTTCCCGTCCCTGATGGCCTGGGTGGGCGCGGCCTGGACGTTCGGGGGCCTCGCCGTTCTGGCACTCGGCGCCCTGGGCTTCGCCTTCGTCACCGCTCCCGAGACCAAGGGCCGCCAACTGGAGGAGATCCAGGGCTACTGGCTCAACGGCGGCCGCTGGCCCACCCCGGCCCCCGAAACCGCTCCTTGACCTACGCACGGCAGTGGTCGGCTCGCCCCCGCCCGCTGGTCCGGTGCGGGGCCGTGGAACACCGCCGGTCTCGCATCGGCGCCCCCGCGCACCACGTCGTGCTCACCTGTACGGCCTATCGCCCGCCTGCTGCTCCTGGCGCCCGTATGACGTGTACGGTGCGAAAAAAATCAGCGGTCCGGTCGACCGTGCCTGAGCAAGGCAGCGTCATGGGCGTCTCCTGAGCGGACGGGTACCGGGCGCGGACCCCGCACGGCGCGAGCCGTCGGGAGCTGTCCGGGTGCCGCCCCGGTGTCCGTGCGGATGCCGTTCCCCAGTCCAGAAGAGCCTCGGCCATGGCCTTCCACCACCCTGCCGGTACGGCCCCCGCCCTCGACCGCCGCATCGGGCGCCTGCGGGAAGCCGCCCGAACGGAGCCACGACTCGACGGCGTGCTGCGGTACGGATCGTGGACCCTCGGAGAGGTCGATGCCTGCTCTCCGATACCGAGGCATACCCCTGCATTCAGGACGCGCGCACCCAGGGCTTCGATGCCGCGATTCCCGCGCGGGCCGCCGGGCACGGGCAACAGGACCTACCGGCCGTCGACCGCGAGCGGTACACCGCGGCCGTCGCCGCTGCCCGTCTTGAGGACGTACGGACCGGCCGCGCGGTGGAGCCGGGAATCGGTGACCGAGGCGACGGCTTGGTAGCAGATGACGTTCTCCGCCGGACTGCACGACGAGACAGGGGGACTTCCCGGCCGTGCATGAGCGAGGCAGCGCACGCACCGGAGCCGCTGACGGAGTTTGCCCGGTCCGCCGTACGCACGACGTACCGGGCCGCGCGCGACGGCGGAGCGGACCGGGCTCAGGAAGGCAGCTGTTCCCGGTACTGCTCCAGGGCCGGCGCGGTCGTGGTCGCCACGAATTCGGTGATCCGGTAGGTGCACACATCGGCGATGGAGAACGGGTCCTCCGCCACGAGCCGCTCGACGGCCGCCCGGTCCATACCGGCGGCGAGGATCACGCCTCCGTCGCGCGGCACCTTGCGGCCGGCGGCGATGAAGTGTCCGGTCGCGTACTGCTCGTTCAGCCACTCCACATGCTCCCGCAGTGCGGCGTCGACGCGTTCCATGGGGGCGGTGTAGGTCAGCTCAAGTACGAACATGTCTGCAATATAAAGGAGGCGCCGGCCGCGGCGACTGGCGCCCTGTCGGCAGGAAGTCCGCAGGCCACAGGCGTGGACGGACGCGCGGACCGTCACCTCGGGGGCGACCGGCCACGGAGCATCGCGCAAGGTCGCGCCTCCAAGCGGGAAGAGGCGCTGACGGTCACCGGTCGGCCGACGCCGCCGAGAGACCCCGGAGACCCCGGAACCACATGAGCCCCTGATCCGGCGGGGCAGGCCGATCCGCCGGATCAGAGGTTCGATAACGTGACCGCCACCATGGATGCCTCCGGAACGATCTCCCCCGACGATGAACTGCGGCACTGGCCCACCGACGAAGCGCAGGCGCGCGCCGTCCAGGACCGGCTGAGGTCCTCCGTACGCCTCGATCAGTCCGGCCCTGAACCGGGCTTCGCGGGCACCGTGGTCGGCGTGGATGTCGCCTATGACGATGAGCGTGATGTCGTCGCCGCGGCGGCCGTCGCGCTGGACGCCCGCACGCTCGCCGTGGTCGACGAGGCCACCGCCGTCGGCCGGGTCTCGTTCCCGTACGTCCCGGGCCTGCTGGCCTTCCGTGAGATTCCCACCGTCCTCGATGCCCTCGCCCGCCTCACGCGCACACCGGATCTCGTGGTGTGCGACGGGTACGGGCTGGCGCACCCGCGCCGTTTCGGACTCGCCAGCCACCTCGGGGTGCTCACCGGGCTGCCCACGATCGGCGTCGCCAAGAACCCCTTCACCTTCCGGTACACACCTCCGGGACCGGACCGGGGTGCGGTCTCTCCCCTCCTGGACGACCGGCCGGGCACCACGGATGCGCCGGGTTCCGGAGGCACCGCCGGCGGCGCCGGTCATCCGGAGGAGGTCGGGCGGGCGCTGCGCACCCAGACGGGTGTCAAACCGGTCTTCGTCTCCGTGGGCCACCGCGTCGACCTCGACCGGGCCTGTGCGCATACGCTCCATCTGGCGCCCAAGTACCGCCTCCCGGAGACCACCCGGGCCGCCGACTCCCTCTGCCGGAGGGCGCTCGCGAGCGTCTGAGAGCAACGGGGAGAGGCGGTGCGGCCGAGCGCCCATGGTGGTCCCGGAGCATCATGCCCGCCCTCCGGGAGCAGTCTCGGGGCGCCGTCGGCAGCGTGGTCCGGTCCGGTGCTGCGCCGGGGGAGGGCCGGTCGTACCGATGGCGGAGGGTGTCCGAGTCGTCCTCCGTCGCCCGCCCGCCGGGCTCACTCCGTGCTGTCGTTCTGCCGCCCCAGGGCCACCCCGCGCACCCCGTCCAGTTCTGCCAGTGCCTCGACCAACGGGTGCGCCGATCCGGTCCCTTCGAGGCGGAGCAGGACCTCGGCCGAGACGTTTTCGTCGTCGGCGCCGGTCTCCACCTGTACGTCGGTCACCCGGAAGCCGCTGCCGGTGCACATCGCCAACATCTGCCCCAGCAGTCCGTGTTGGGAACGGTAGGTCAGTCGCAGCTCCACCCGTTCGTAGGGCGACGCCTTCATGGTCCGTTCCGTCAGCTTCGGGAAGCCGCGGACGATGAGGAAGTGCACCGCCGTCGCACCGATCGCCAGCAGTGCCAGGCCCCCGCCGCACGCCATGCCGATGGCGCAGGTCAGCCAGATGGTGGCGGCTGTCGTGAGGCCGCGGACCGCGTCCTTCTTGACGAAGATCAGGCCGCCGCCGATGAAGCCGATGCCCGATACGACCTGCGCGGCGACGCGGGACGGGTCGAGGGAGACGCCTTCCACGCCCAGGAGGGCGCCGAAGCCGTGGATCGACACCTCCATGAACAGTGCGCTGCCGACGCCGACGAGCGTATGGGTGCGCAGCCCCGCGCTCTTCTGCCGGGCTTCGCGTTCCAGCCCGATCAGTGACGACAACAGCAGTGCTATCGCCAGTTCGCTGAACTGGCGCAGTCCCTGGCCGTGGTGGATACCGAAGAGCTCGGGGGCGAGTTGCGGAGACGACATGGCACCAGTGTCCTCCGCCGGACCGTCGCTCCGCGGGCTGTTGTCAGTGGTCGCCGTTAGCGTGGAATGCGGTGGAAGTCATCAGCCGCGAAGGACGGGTGCGGCGGCCGGGCGGGACGCGCTGCCCGAGACCGGCGCGGGACGGGAAAGGACGGGCGGAGCCCATGGTGAAGGCAGTGGATCCGGTGGCGGTGCGGGAGCGGGTGCGGACGTTCGCGCTCGGGCTTCCGGGGGCCGTCGAGGACTTTCCCTGGGGCGAGAGCGTCGTGAAGGCCGGTAAGAAGGTCTTCGTCTTCCTCGGCGTCGGTGACGGCAGTTGTCCGCCCGGGATCACGCTGAAGCTGACGGACCCGGAGGCGCACGCCCACGCGCTGTCCTCGCCCGGTGTCGAGTCCGCCGGATACGGGCTGGGCAAGGCAGGGTGGGTGCGGGTGTCCCTGGCGGAGCGGGGCGCCCCGCCGGCGGAGCTGCTCTGCGACTGGGCCGAGGAGTCGTATCGCGTCATAGCCCCGAAGAAATTCGTCGCCGAACTCGACGGGGGATAGCCGGCGCGCAGCGATCAGGCGCACCAAGACCCGTGACGGCGATGACAGTTGGGCATCGCAGCCACGGGCTTCTTCGTGATCGGCACACGGCTCGGGGGCTTGTGGAAAGTGGAACACGTTCTTAACATCACAAGTGTTACATCAGAAGTGTCACAGTGCGGTGAGAGGACTGGGGCTCGATGGCGGATTCAGGGCACGGCCCGCTGAGCGGGGTGCGCGTGGTGGAGCTGGCGGGGATCGGGCCCGGTCCGTTCGCGGCCATGCTGCTGGCCGATCTCGGCGCCGATGTCGTCCGCGTCGACCGGCCCGGAGGCGCGGGACCGCGCATCGCTCCCGAGTACGACCTCACCAACCGCAACAAACGCTCGGTGGTGGTGGACCTGAAGAGCCCTGAGGGGGCGGCGCAGGTACTCGACCTGGCCGAGCGCGCCGATGTGCTGGTCGAGGGGTACCGACCCGGCGTGGCGGAGCGGCTCGGCGTCGGCCCCGAGGAGTGCCTGGCGCGCAACCCCCGGCTCGTCTACGGCCGGATGACCGGCTGGGGGCAGCAGGGACCGCTCGCCGACACCGCGGGACACGACATCGCCTATATCGCACTCACCGGCGCCCTCGGCATGATCGGCCCGCCCGACGGCCCGCCCGCCATCCCCGCCAACATCCTCGGCGACTACGCCGGCGGCTCCCTCTATCTCGTCATCGGCGTCCTGGCGGCCCTCCAGCACGCCCGCGCCGAGGGCGGAAAGGGCCAGATCGTGGATGCCGCGATCGTCGACGGCACGGCCCATCTGACGGCGATGATCCACGGCATGCTGGCGGCCGGCGGCTGGCAGGACCGGCGCGGTACGAATCTGCTGGACGGCGGGGCGCCGTTCTACGGCACGTACGAGACCGCCGACGGCGGCCATATGGCGGTCGGCGCGCTGGAACCGCGTTTCTACGCCGAGTTCAGCCGCCTCCTGGGCATCGAGGACGGTGCCCCCGACCGGAACGACCCGGCCGCCTGGGGCGCCCTGCGCACCGCCATCGCCGCCCGCTTCAGAACCCGCAGCCGGGCGGAGTGGACCGAGGTCTTCGCGCACTCCGATGCCTGCGTGGCGCCCGTACTGTCCCTGCGCGAGGCCCCCGCGCACCCGCATCTCGCCGCCCGTGGCACCTTCGTCGACCGCTACGGCCTCACCCAGCCCGCGCCCGCACCCCGCTTCTCCGCGACCCCGGGCACCGTGCGCCGCCCGCCCGCGCAGCCCGGCGCCGACACCGAAGAGATCGCCCGTGACTGGCAGGTCCCCGGCCTCACCGCCGGTCCCGGCGGCCGCGGGCGGCAGGACGCGGGCAGCTGATGGAACCCGCCGCCACACCCCGGTGCGCGGACGCGCCGCGCCGCCGTTCGCCGATCCGACCGGCTCCAAGGAGGGCCCGCAGATGAAGCGCCAGATCTTCACCGAGGACCACGACGCCTTCCGGGAGACCGTACGCACCTTCCTCGCCAAGGAGGTGACGCCGCACTACGAACAGTGGGAGAAGGACGGCATCGTCAGCCGGGCCGCCTGGCGGGCGGCCGGCCGGCAAGGACTCCTGGGGCTCGCCGTCCCCGAGGAGTACGGCGGGGGCGGGGAGCCCGACTTCCGCTACAGCGCGGTGCTGGCCGAGGAGTTCACCCGGGCCGGCGCCGCCGGACTCGCCATCGGCCTGCACAACGACATCATCGGCCCGTATCTGACCTCGCTCGGCACCGATGCGCAGAAGCGTCGCTGGCTGCCCGGATTCTGCACCGGTGAGACCATCACCGCCATCGCGATGACCGAGCCCGGCGCCGGCTCCGATCTGCAGGGCATCCGCACCACCGCCGAGGACCACGGCGACCACTGGATCCTCAACGGCTCCAAGACCTTCATCTCCAACGGCATCCTCGCCGACCTCGTCATCGTGGTGGCCAGGACCACCCCGGAGGGCGGGGCGCACGGCCTGAGCCTGCTGGTCGTCGAGCGGGGCATGGACGGCTTCGAGCGCGGCCGCAACCTCGACAAGATCGGCCAGAAGTCCCAGGACACCGCCGAGCTGTTCTTCCACGACGTACGGGTGCCCAAGGAGAATCTCCTCGGCGAGCTGAACGGCGCGTTCGGCCATCTGATGACCCATCTCGCACAGGAGCGGATGGGCATAGCCGTCGCCGGGATCGCCGCCGCCGAGCACCTCCTGGAGATCACCACGCAGTACGTCAAGGAACGCGAGGCATTCGGCCGGCCGCTGGCCAAGCTCCAGCACATCCGCTTCGAGATGGCCGAGATGGCCACCGAGTGCGCCGTCACCCGCGCCTTCCTCGACCGCTGCATCGTCGACCACACCGCTGGCGAACTGGATGCGGTGCATGCCTCGATGGCCAAGTGGTGGGCCACCGAACTGCAAAAACGCGTCGCCGACCGGTGCCTGCAACTCCACGGTGGATACGGCTATATGGCCGAATACCGGGTGGCCAAGGCATTCACCGACGGCCGCATCCAGACGATCTACGGAGGGACCACCGAGATCATGAAGGAGATCATCGGCCGCTCCCTCCTCGGCTGACCCGGACCGGCCGCCCCGCCGCGAAAGCCTCACCCTCATGCGAAAGGCTGCTTGACTTGAGTACCGAAGCGTACGTATACGACGCGATCCGCACCCCCCGCGGCCGCGGCAAGGCCAATGGCGCACTGCACGGGACCAAACCGATCGACCTCGTCGTCGGCCTCCTCCACGAAGTGCGCCGGCGCTTCCCCGGACTCGACCCGGCCGCCATCGACGACATCGTCCTCGGCGTCGTCGGACCGGTCGGCGACCAGGGCTCCGACATCGCCCGGATCGCGGCGATCGCCGCCGGACTGCCCGATACCGTCGCGGGCGTCCAGGAGAACCGCTTCTGTGCCTCCGGCCTGGAAGCCGTCAACATGGCCGCCGCCAAGGTGCGTTCGGGCTGGGAGGACCTGGTGCTGGCGGGCGGCGTCGAGTCGATGTCCCGGGTCCCGATGGCCTCCGACGGCGGCGCCTGGTTCGCCGACCCGATGACCAACTTCGACACCGGTTTCGTCCCGCAGGGCATCGGCGCCGACCTCATCGCCACCATCGAGGGCTACACCCGGCGCGACGTCGACGAGTTCGCGGCGCTCTCCCAGGAGCGCGCCGCCACGGCCTGGAAGGACGGCCGCTTCGCACGCTCCGTCGTCCCCGTACGGGACCGCAACGGCCTCGTCGTCCTCGACCGGGACGAGCACCCGCGTCCCGGCACGACCGCCGACTCCCTGGCCGCGCTCAAGCCCTCCTTCGCCTCCATCGGCGACCTGGGCGGCTTCGACGCCGTGGCCCTCCAGAAGTACCACTGGGTCGAGAAGATCGATCACGTCCACCACGCCGGCAACTCCTCCGGCATCGTGGACGGCGCGGCCCTGGTCGCCATCGGCTCCCGGGAGGTCGGCGAGCGCTATGGCCTGACCCCGCGCGCCCGCATCCTCTCCGCCGCGGTCTCCGGCTCCGAACCGACGATCATGCTGACCGGCCCCGCGCCCGCCAGCCGCAAGGCTCTGGCCAAGGCCGGTCTGACCATCGACGACATCGACCTCGTCGAGATCAACGAAGCCTTCGCGGCCGTCGTCCTGCGCTTCGCCAAGGACATGGGCCTGAGCCTGGACAAGGTCAACGTCAACGGCGGCGCCATCGCCCTGGGCCACCCGCTCGGTGCCACCGGCGCGATGATCCTGGGCACCCTCATCGACGAACTGGAGCGGCAGGACAAGCGCTACGGCCTGGCCACCCTCTGCGTCGGCGGCGGTATGGGCATCGCCACCGTCATCGAGCGCCTCTGACCGCCCCGTCCCACCCCCCTAACGGAGAAGCCACCGTGAGCGAGCCCACTGCTGTGTCGACCATTCGCTGGGAACAGGACGAGACCGGCATCGTCACTCTGGTCCTGGACGACCCGGACCAGTCCGCCAATACCATGAACAACGCCTTCAAGGCGTCCCTCACCGCGATCGCCGACCGCCTGGAAGCGGAGCGGGACACCGTCCGCGGCATCATCGTCACCTCCGCCAAGAAGACCTTCTTCGCCGGCGGCGACCTGCGCGACCTGATTGCCGTCACCCCTGCCCAGGCCCAGCAGGCATTCGAGGCGGGCAACGGCATCAAGCGCGACCTGCGCCGCATCGAAACCCTCGGCAAACCGGTCGTCGCCGCCATCAACGGCGCCGCGCTGGGCGGCGGTTACGAGATCGCGCTCGCCTGCCACCACCGCATCGCCCTCGACACCTCCGCCACCAAGATCGGCCTGCCCGAGGTCACCCTCGGTCTGCTGCCCGCGGGCGGCGGCGTCACCCGTACGGTCCGGCTGCTCGGTATCGCCGACGCCCTGCTGAAGGTGCTGCTCCAGGGCACCCGGTACAACGCCACCCGCGCCAAGGACGCCGGGCTGATCCACGACACCGCCGCCACCCCCGAGGAACTCCTCACCAAGGCCCGCGCCTTCATCGACGACAACCCGGAGTCCCGGCAGCCGTGGGACGCTCCGGGCTACCGCATCCCGGGCGGCACCCCGGCCCAGCCGAAGTTCGCGGCCAACCTCCCGGCGTTCCCCGCCAACCTCAAGAAGCAGCTCAACGGCGCGCCGTACCCCGCCCCCCGCAACATCCTCGCCGCCGCCGTCGAGGGCTCCCAGGTCGACTTCGAGACCGCCCAGACCATCGAGGCGCGGTATTTCGTCGAGCTGGTGACCGGCCAGATCTCCAAGAACATGATCCAGGCGTTCTTCTTCGACCTCCAGGCCGTCAACTCCGGCGCCAGCCGCCCCAAGGACACCGCGCCCCGCACGGTCGAGAAGGTCGCCGTACTGGGCGCCGGCATGATGGGCGCGGGCATCGCCTACTCCTGTGCCAAGGCCGGTATGCGGGTCGTCCTCAAGGACGTCTCCATGGCCGCCGCCGAGAAGGGCAAGGAGTATGCGGCCGGTGTCCTCGCCAAGGCGCTGGCCAAGGGCCGTACGACCGAGCGGCAGCGGGACGAGCTGCTGGCGCGCATCACCCCCACCGCCGATCCGCAGGACGTCGCCGGCTGCGACGCCGTCATCGAGGCGGTCTTCGAGGACGTATCGCTCAAGCGGAAGGTGTTCCAGGAGATCGAGCACCTCGTCGCCCCCGACGCGCTGCTCTGCTCCAACACCTCCACCCTGCCGATCTCGCTGCTGGCCCAGGGCGTCGAGCGCGAGCGCGACTTCATCGGCCTGCACTTCTTCTCGCCGGTCGACAAGATGCCGCTGGTGGAGATCATCAAGGGCGCGGAAACCGGCGACGAGGCCCTGGCCCGCGCCTTCGACCTGGTCCGGCAGCTCGGCAAGACCCCCATCGTCGTCAACGACTCGCGCGGCTTCTTCACCTCCCGCGTCATCGGCCACTTCATCAACGAGGGCGTGGCGATGATCGGCGAGGGCCTCGACCCGGCCTCCGTCGAACAGGCCGCCGCCCAGGCCGGATACCCGGCCAAGGTGCTGTCCCTGATGGACGAGCTGACGCTCACACTGCCGCGGAAGATCCGGCTGGAGACCCGGCGGGCGGTCGAGGAGGCCGGCGGCAGCTGGCAGCCGCACCCCGCCGACGCGGTCATCGACCGGATGGTGGACGAGTTCGGGCGCCCCGGCCGCAGCGGCGGCGCGGGCTTCTACGAGTACGGCGAGGACGGCAAGCGGGCCGGCCTGTGGCCCGGACTGCGCGAGCACTTCGCCACCGAGGGCGCCGCCATCCCCTTCGCCGACATGCAGGAGCGGATGCTCTTCGCCGAGGCGCTGGACACCGTCCGCTGCCTGGAAGAGGGGGTGCTCACCTCCGTCGCCGACGCCAACATCGGCTCCCTCCTGGGGATCGGCTTCCCCGGCTGGACCGGCGGCGTGCTCCAGTACATCAACGGCTACGAGGGCGGTCTGCCCGGCTTCGTGGCCCGCGCCCGGGAGCTGGCGGCCGCGTACGGCGAGCGGTTCGAGCCGTCCGCGCTCCTGGTCGAGAAGGCGGGGAAGGGCGAGAAGTTCGGCGACTGACCGGGTCGCGGGGGCGGGCCGGCCCGGCCCGCCCCTCACGCCTCGCGCCCGCCGAACCACTCCCGCAGCTCTTCCTTCATCGACCGCTGGAAGGCGGTGACCAGCGCCTGCACCACCATCGGCTGCATATGGGCGGAGAGCGACTTCAGCCGCGCCACGTCGTCCGGATCCGGACCGCCGTCCCGGTACGGCTCCCCTACCTCGTCCTTGAAGAGCCGGCTCAGCTCGCGCGCCGTCGAGCGGGTGTGCTCGATGACGACGCCGCGTGCCGCGAGGATCGTCTCCAGCGCGATCGGGACGTCGAGCAGCCGCGTGCCCAGATGCAGCAGCCCCGGATCCACCTGGAAGACCAGCGGGTCATCCGTCCGTACGAGCACGTTCATGGCCGCCAGCCGGTCCAGATCCCCCTCGGCCAGCTCCCGGCCGGCCCGGCGCTCCAGCTGCGCCCGCGTCATGTCCTCCGCCTGGTCCGGGATCCAGCCGGCGACCAAGGCCCGGTGGATGGCCAGATCCTGGGCGCTCAGATCGGGCGGCAGCTGCTGGAGATAGCGCTCGATCGCGGAGAGCGTCATGCCCTGGTGCTGGAGTTCCTCGATGAGCGCGAGCCGTGAGAGGTGGTCCGGTCCGTAGCGGCCGACCCGGCGGGGACCGATCTCCGGCGGTGGCAGCAGTCCGCGCGTGCTGTAGAAGCGGATCGTGCGGACCGTGACGCCGGCGCGGGCGGCCAGCTCGTCGACCGTCAGGCCGGTGGCGGACTCCATCATGTTCAACAGTATTGCTGTCTCACCACCCCTGTGAAACCTTCTCGACCGCGTGGCCCGGCAGCTCGTGGCATGTCATGGCCCGGTCCAGGCTCTCGGCCCCGCGTTCCGTTGTGTTCCGCTCCGGTTTGATCGGGCCCACCTCGCCAGGAGCCCGCCCGGACCGATCGGGTCAAGCGATTTTCGTCTCTCGGTGCGGAGCGGAGTCCCGGGTCCGGTGAGTTGACCCCTTCTTTAAGGCTCCAGCGGGGGATTATTCGGGACAAATATCAGCAAGCTCTGGATGGGTTGCCTGAAGTGTGATCTCCCCCACAGACGGGGGGCTGCCCGTCGGGGAGGGTGTGCCGTCGGCCGCCCTCGTGCGATCGGCGGGACCCGGTCACGGCTTTCCGCACCTGACCGAAAGTGAGATGAGCCACCAGTGAGCACCGAAACCGTCACGGACGATGCCCCAAGGCCGCCGGGCGGGGGGAGCGGGGCGGCGGGGGACGCGGGTGACGCGGGGTACAGCAAGGGCCTGAAGGCCCGGCACATCAACATGATCGCGATCGGCGGGGCGATCGGCACCGGGCTCTTCCTGGGCGCCGGCGGCCGGCTGCACTCCGCCGGGCCCGCGCTGGCCGTCGCCTACGCGGTCTGCGGCCTCTTCGCCTTCTTCGTCGTGCGGGCCCTGGGCGAGCTGGTGCTGCACCGCCCGTCCTCCGGCTCCTTCGTTTCGTACGCACGGGAGTTCCTGGGGGAGAAGGGCGCGTACGTCGCGGGCTGGATGTACGTCGTCAACTGGTCGACGACCGGTATCGCCGACATCACCGCGATCGCGCTCTACACCCACTACTGGAGCCTGTTCACCGAGGTCCCGCAGTGGGTGATGGCGCTGATCGCGCTCGCGGTCGTGCTGACCGTCAACCTGATCTCGGTGAAGATCTTCGGTGAGCTGGAGTTCTGGTTCGCGATCATCAAGGTCGCCGCGCTGGTCGTCTTCATGGCCATCGGCATCTTCCTGCTGGCCACCCGGCATCCGGTCGGCGGGCACACGCCCGGCCTGCATCTGCTGAGCGACAACGGCGGACTCTTCCCGACCGGTCTGCTGCCCGTGGTGATCGTGCTCCAGGGCGTGGTGTTCGCCTACTCCGCGGTGGAGTTGGTCGGCGTGACCGCGGGCGAGACCAGCGAGCCGGAGAAGGTCGTACCCAAGGCCGTCAACTCGATCATGTGGCGGGTGGGGGTCTTCTACGTCGGCTCGGTGCTGCTGCTGACGCTGCTGCTGCCGTGGAACAAGTACACCGGCGGGGAGAGCCCCTTCGTCACCGTCCTGTCCAACGTCGGAGTGCCGGCGGCGGGCGATGTGATGAACCTCGTCGTGCTGACCGCTGCCATGTCGAGTCTGAACTCGGGGCTCTACTCGACCGGCCGCATTCTGCGCTCCATGTCGATGGCGGGCTCCGCGCCCAGGTTCGCCGGCCTGATGAACCGCAACCAGGTGCCGTACGGCGGCATCATGCTCACCTCGTCGGTGTGCGTGCTGGGTGTCGGGCTCAACTACCTCGTACCGGGTCAGGCGTTCGAGATCGTGCTGAACATCGCCGCCCTGGGCATCATCAGCACCTGGTGCACGATCATGATCTGCCATCTGGTGTTCGTGCGCCGCTCCAAGAGCGGGCTGGTGCGGCGCCCGCACTTCCGTCTTCCGGGTACGCCGGTCACCGACATCGCGACCATCGCGTTCCTGCTCGGTGTCATCGTGCTGATGTGGTTCGACTCCGGCGACGGCGGTGTCGGACGCAAGACCGTACTGCTGATCCCGGTTCTCGGGGCGATGCTGGTGGGCGGCTGGTTCGTGGTACGCGGCCGGGTGAACCGGCTCGCCGCGGAGCGCAGCACGGCGGAATAGCCGCACGACGCCGGGCGTCCGGGCGCAGCACCGGACGCCCGGACCGACGGGGCGGTCGCGGGGTCCGAGAGACATCCGCGGCCGCCCCTTCCGCTCGGACGCGGGCGCCCGGGCCGATTGTCAGTGGTCGCCCTTACCGTGGATTCATGGCCGATATCGGGGAGTTGAAGCACAGCGGGATCAGCGGGATCAGCGGGATCAGCGGGATCAGCGGGCGGCGAGCGCACCCGCACGCCGGGCCGGCCGTCCGGTCATCCGGCGCTCAGCGGATAGTGGTCGGAGAGGTTGGTGTAGGTGTAGTCCTTGCCCCAGCTGGAGACCGTCCAGGGCGCGGACCGCTCCTTCACCACCTCGTTCCGCCAGGAGGCGGGACGGGCATGTCCGTTGCGGTGCAGGACATAGTCCAGATCCTCGCGCGGGTCCGTCGGGTAGCGGTACTTCGCGACCGAGTTCTCCTGGGTGTCGAAGGAGTACGGATGGCCCGTGCGGGCGTCGGCGGGGGCCAGGCCGGCGTCGCCGAGCATCGCCCGGCATTCGGGGCTCCGCGAGTCGACGTTCAGATCGCCCGCGACCATGACCTCTTCGTCCGCCGGGATGTTCTTGGCGTCCAGGAAGGCGTCCATCTCCTTGAACTGCTTGGCGCGGATCGAGGCCGCCTGGCCCGCCGCGCAGCCCGGGTCGGTGGACTGGGTGTGCGTGCCGACCACATGCACCCTGGTGCCGTTGACGTTCAGCACGGCATAGACGAAGCCCTTGTTGGAGAAGTAGTCGGAGCCGCAGGCGTCCTTGTAGACGTACTGCTCCTTGCGGACGATCGGCCATGCGCTCAGCAGCGTCACCCCGCCGTCCTCGGGGGTGAGGGCGGAGTAGGCGCCGCCGGTGGCGTCCCAGCCGCTCTTGCTCCGGCCCACCACCGGGGTCTGGTGAGGGTACTGCCCGGAGGCACGGGCCTTCAGGGCGTCGGAGGAGGAGTTGTCGAAGGCTTCCTGGAGGACGACGACGTCCTTGCCCTGGAAGAAGTCCGCGGACGCTATCGCCGTGGCGCGGTGGTCCTGGCCCCAGTTGGGGTAGAGCGTCTTGCTCATGAGGAAGGTGTTGTAGGTGAGCACCTTCAGCCGGGGGGCGTCGGCGGCCGACGCGGTGGGGGAGGCCAGAGCGAGACCGGCGACGGCGAGGGCGGCGGCCGCCGCGACCGCCCGGGACATACGCAAGGGGGAGCGCGACACGGAATCTCCCTACGGAGGGTGGGGGGTTGGTTCGGTGTCGCTCATCACATCAGCTGCGGTTACCTCTGGGTAACCCCTCGGTGGGTGGGAGATGGACAGGCCGTGGCCTTTGCCGGGCGGCTCCCTCCGCGGGCCGCCGAGGCCGGTGCCGTCGCCGGTTCCCGCCACCGGCACACCCCGGGCCGCCCGGTGCGCCGGCTCGCCGTCGCGGCGGCGGATATCCGCCGCGACGGCGAGCAACAGCCCAGCCGGAGAAGGGAGATGGGGGACGTGAATGCTCGGTCAGTGCCGGTGCGGCTGCACGTGCATATCGTGCGTGGCCGCGATCTGCTTCCAGGACTTGGGCTGCGCCACCGGTGTCTGCGCGGCGCGGAACGACCGCTGTGCCGTCGACTTCGTCGCGGCCGCCGCCGGCTTGGACGGCTGGAACAGCCAGGTGTCGAAGAACTCCGCCAGCGGCTTGCCGGACTTCTGCTCGGCGAACTTCACGAAGTCGGCCACCGAGGCGTTGCCGTACCGGTGCTCCGTAGGCCACGCCTTGAGAATCTTGAAGAAGGTCCGGTCGCCGAGCTTGTCGCGCAGCGCCTGGAGCGCCAGCGCACCCCGGTCGTAGACCGCCGAATCGAACTGCCGGTCCGCGCCCGGGTCGCCCGGCTTGACCTTCCAGAACGGGTCATCGGCCGGATGCTGGGCGTAGACGTAGTCCGCCAGCTCCTGCGCGGTGCCCTCGCCCTCCTTCTCCGACCAGAGCCACTGGCTGTAGGCGGCGAATCCCTCGTTGACCCAGATGTCCTTCCAGTCCTTCAGCGAGACGCTGTCGCCGTACCACTGGTGCGCCAGCTCGTGCACGACGACGGAGACGTTGGCGCCCCGGTCGAACGCCTTCTTGCCGTAGAACGGGCGGGTCTGGGTCTCCAGGGCGTAACCGGCCGGCACGTTCGGCACATAGCCGCCGACCGAGTTGAACGGATACGGGCCGAAGACGCCCTCCAGCCACTCGGTGACCTCGGCGGTGCGCTCGATGCTCGCCCGCGCCGCCCCCTCGTTCGCGCCGAGGTCCTTGCTGACGGCGTTGAGCACCGGCAGGCCGTTCGCGGTCTTGTCGGTGGTGATGTCGAACTTGCCGATGGCGAGCGTCGTCAGATACGTCGCCTGCGGCTTGTCCGAGCGCCAGTTGTAGCGCGTCCAGCCGAGCTTGGAGGACTGCGAGGTCAGCACGCCGTTGCTGATCGCCTGGGTACCGTCCGGGACCGCGACCGAGATGTCGAACGTCGCCTTGTCGGTGGGGTGGTCGTTGCTCGGGAACCACCACACGGCGGAGTCCGGCTCCTGCGCCACCACGCCGCCGTCGGGCGTACGGGCCCAGGCGCTGAAGTTGTCGATCTTCAGCTCGGAGGGCTTGCCGGCATAGCGCACGACGACGCTGATCTGCTTGCCCTTCTCCAGCGGCGTGGCCGGAGTGATCTCCAGCTCGTGCTTGCCGGAGGTCGCGTAGGTCGCCTTCTTGCCGTTGACCCGGATCTCGCTGACCTTCAGGCCGAAGTCCAGGTTGAAACGGGAGAGGTCCTGGGTGGTGGTGGCGAGCAGCGTCGCCGTGCCCTCCAGCAGGTCCGTCTTCGGCTGGTACTTGAGCCGCAGGTCGTAGTGGGAAACGTCGTATCCGCCGTTTCCGCTCTCGGGGTAGTAGCTGTCGCCCACACCCGGAGCGCCGGGCGTGAAGTCGGCCGCCGATGCCGGGATCGCCAGCAGCAGGCTGAGCGCGGCCGCGCCCGGGACGAGAAGTCTGTGACGCACGAGTCCTCCAACTCGTAGGGGAGATGGATCTCTTCAGACCCTATGTACCCACCAGGTCACCGTCATGTCCATGGCCCCACCTGACACATGACCGACATGAACCGTCATACACCCGCAGCATCAACCTCTTTCCCGTCCGCATCCTCCGTCACCTGCGACACCCCGCTCCCGCCACGCACCCTTACGCGCGGGATGCGGCCGCGCTACCGTCCGCCCCGTGACGATTCCTGCGCGGGTCACCCGCATCCCCTGGAAAGCACTCGTGGTGGCGGCCGTCGTCGCCCTGCTGTCCGCCCTCATCGGACCGGCCGCCGCACAGACGGCACCCACCGAGAGCAGACCCGTCTACTCCTACGACCACGCCATACGCGAATCGGTCTGGGTGGACACACGGCTCGACGGCGACGCGGACGGGAAGACCGACCGGGTCGCCGTCGATATCGTCCGGCCCAGGGAACCCGCGCAGCAGGGCCGCCGGATCCCCGTAATCATGGACGCCAGTCCGTACTACTCCTGCTGCGGGCGCGGCAACGACAGTCAGCGCAAGACGTACGACGCCCAGGGCCGCCCGGTCCAGTTCCCGCTCTACTACGACAACTACTTCGTGCCGCGCGGCTATGCGACGGTCCTGGTCGACCTCGCCGGCACCAACCGCTCCGACGGCTGTGTGGACGTCGGCGGACGCTCCGACATCCAGTCGGCGAAAGCCGTCGTGGACTGGCTGGGCGGCAGAGGCCGCGCCTACCGCACCCGCACCGGAGGCGAACCCGTCACCGCCGACTGGTCGAACGGCCGTACCGGCATGATCGGCAAGAGCTGGGACGGCACCATCGCCAACGGCGTCGCGGCCACCGGCGTCCGGGGCCTGGAGACCATCGTCCCGATCGCCGGCATCTCCTCCTGGTACGACTACTACTTCGCCAAAGGCGCCCCGCTCTACGACTCGGGACCCGACGGGCTCGCGGACGTCGTCGAGAGCCCCGCCGCGCACCAGCACTGCGCCGCCGTGCAGCAGAAACTCGTCGACGGCGCCCCGCGCAGCGGCGACTGGACCGATCTGTGGACCGAACGCGACTACGTCCGCAACGCGGGCAAGGTCCACGCCAGCGTCTTCCTGGTCCACGGGATGCAGGACCTCAACGTCCGCACCCGGAACGCCGGCCGGTGGTGGGACGCGCTCGCCCGGCACGGTGTCGAGCGCAAGATCTGGCTGTCCCAGACCGGCCACGTCGACCCGTTCGACTACCGCCGTCCGGAGTGGGTCGACACCCTGCACCGGTGGTTCGACCACTATCTGATGGGCTACGACAACGGCATCGAGCGGGCCCCGATGGCGGACATCGAGCGCGCCCCCGGCACCTGGTCCACCGACCCGCAGTGGCCCGCCGTCGGCACCACGGCCACCACACTGCGGCCGCGCAACGGTGCCACACCCGGCGTGGGCACCCTGGGCACCACCCCCGCACCACGGGGCGCGACCGCGACGTTCACCGACGACCCTCAGCTCGGGGAGGGCGACTGGGCCGCCCGGATCGACGAACCGACCCCCGCCAAGGCCGGGTTCAGCACCGGCCCGCTGACCGCGCCGCTGCGGCTGTCCGGCTCCGGCACGGTGACCGTGACCGCCACCCCCAGCACCGCGACCGCACACCTCTCGGCCGTCCTGGCGGACCTCGGCCCGGACACCATCCGCAACTACACGGGCGCCGGGGAGGGCATCACCACCCTGGCCGACAGCACCTGCTGGGGCGCCGGCAACCGGGGCGACACCGGCTGTTTCCGGGAGACCGCCGCCGACACCCGGCAGGTCGGATACACCGTCTTCAGCCGCGGCTGGGCCGACCTCGGCAACTACGCCGACGACCACAAGGGCCGCCCGCTCACCCCCGGCAGGCCGTACACCATCACCCTGGATCTGGCCGCCAGCGACCACATCGTGCCCGCCGGACACCGCCTCGCGCTCATCGTGGCCGGGACCGACGCGGGCCTGATCGACCCGCCGGACTCGAAACCGCAGCTCACCCTCGACCTCGCCCGCACCACCGCCCGGCTGCCGCTGACCGGCGGCGCCCCGGCACTTGCCCGCGCGACGGCGGGCACCGCACCGAGGACGGCCGGCACCGGCGGGCCGCTGGCCGGGCTCGCCCCGCCGCGCCCGGCCGGCCACCTGCCGTCCGCGGGCTGACCCCGCCGGGGCCGCCCCACTCGGGGGCGGCCCCGCCCGGCACCCTCCACCCCGTCCCTCCGCCGTGGCACCCCGGCCCGTCCGACTCCGCCCGACCCAAGGGAGGCACCCCCGTGATACCCCGCTCCCGTGGCCTCGCCCACGTGGCGCTGGCCGTCGGCCTCACGGCCACGCTCGGCGTGACCCTGCCGGACGCCCCGCCCGCCGGCCGGGCCGGTTCCGCGCCGCCCCGTACCGGCTTCGAGACGAGCCACGGCGTCCGCTGGACCACCCAGCCGGAGGAGCAGGACTTCCTCGCCGCCGTCGGCCGGGCCACGTCCCGGGTCCGTGTCGACCGGATCGGCGCCACCGCGCAGGGCCGCCCCCTCCAGCTCGTCCGGATCGGCGCCCCGGCTCCGGCGCGCCCCCAGGACGTCCGGCGCGGCAACTCCGTGCTGCTCGTCTGCTCGCAGCACGGCGACGAACCGGCCGGCCGCGAGGCGTGTCTGAGCACCGTCCGCGACCTCGCGTACGCCACGGACCGGGCGACCCGCCGGTTCCTCGCACACACCAGCGTGCTGGTCGTACCGACCGCCAACCCCGACGGTCGGGCCGCCGACAGACGCGGCAACTCCGACGGCACCGACATCAACCGCGACCACCTCGCCCTGACCACCGCCGAGGCCCGCGCGGTGGCCGGCGTGCTGCGCGACTACCGCCCCGGCACCGTCTACGACCTGCACGAGTACGGCCCCACCGCGCCGTACTACCGGAAGGATCTGCTGACGCTGTGGCCGCGCAACCTCAACACGTCGGACGCGGTGCACCGCGAAGCCACCGCGCTCGCCGAGGAGTTCGTCGCACCGGCCGTCCGGAAGGCGGGATTCAGCACCGGTGTCTACGGCATCTGGACCGACCCGCGCACCGGCGACCCCGTCAAGCAGGTCGCCGGCGACGGACAGGAGCGGATCCTGCGCAACGCCGCGGGCGTGAAGGGCGCGGTCGGCCTGCTCGTCGAGACCCGAGTCGACGCGCTCACCGACGCCGAGCGGGCCGACCCCGCGCGCAACAACCGGCGCCGGGTCGACTCGCAACGGGCGGGCCTGCGCGGCGCGTTCACCTTCGCCGACCGGCACCGCGCGCGGATCGAGGCGGCCACCGCCGCCGCCCGGCGCTCCGGATACACCGACCGCGGACCGGTCTACCTCGGCGGCGCCGACAACGAACCCGCCACCGACGCTGAGATCCTCGCCCACCCGCCGTGCGCCTACCGGCTCGACGCCACCCAGTTCGCCCGGGTCGGGAACGCCCTGGCGCTGCACGGCGTGGCGGTGCGACGGCACGGCCGCGGCGCCGACGTGCCGCTGCGCCAGCCGCTGCGCACCCTCGTACCGCTGCTGCTGGACGGGCGGGCCGCGTCCCCTCTGACGAGCGCGACGCCGGTACCCGTCTGCGGCCGCGGCGAAGCGGACAACGGGCAGGGCGGGGAACCCGGCGCCGGGCGCGGGGCGGCCCCTCCGGGCACCCGTTAGGCGGCGTCCGCCTCCGCTATCAGGCGGACCACGTCGTCCGCGCACCCCCAGGCCACGGTCACGCCCGCGCCGCCGTGCCCGTAGTTGTGCACGCACAGCGCCCCGCCGGGCAGCCGCTCGGCCGCCAGCCGCACCTCGGACCGGGCCGGCCGCAGGCCCACCCGGTGCGCCAGGACCCGGGCCCGCGCCAGTGCGGGGAAGCGCCGCGCACAGCGCGCCACGATCGCCACCGCGACGGCGGGGTCCGGCTCCCGCGACCACGCGTGCTCGCACGCCGTACCGCCGAGCACCACCCCGTACGGCTGCGGCAGCACATACGTCGTCTCCGCCGCGCCCGGGGCGGCGGAGACGAACCACTCCTCGACGCCCGGATTCTCGACGATCACCAACTGCCCCTGCACCGGATACACCCCGGGATCGGGCACCAGGTCGCGCGCCCCCAGTCCGGAACAGTTCACGACCGTGCCGGCCTCCCGGCCCGCCTCCGCCAGAGAGGTGACGGGACGCCGCTCCACCACCCCGCCCGCCGCCGCGAACCGGCGCTCCAGATAGCGGAGATGGGCCGGCATGTCCACCAGGGGAGTGCGGGCCCGCCACCCCGACGCACCGCCCTCGGGCAGCTCGTCCGGGCGCGCCCGCCGCAGCTCGGGCACCGCCTCGTACCAGGCGGCCAGTCCGTCGTCGGCGGCGGGCGGGCCGGCGGTCCCGTCCGCCACCTCGGCCGTCATGGTGCCCGTCACCATCCGGGCGCCGGTCTCGGCCGGCCGCTCCGCGAGAGCGGCGAGCACCTCGTACGAGCGCACGGACCACCGCACGGCCCGTGCGTACGGCTGGACGCGGTACGGCCAGCACAGTCCGCCGGCCACCGCCGAGGTCGTCCCGCCGACCGCATCGCGGGTGATCAGCCGCACCCGGCGGCCGCTCTCCGCCAGCGCGATGGCCGACGTCAGGCCGATCACGCCGCCACCGATGACCAGGACACCGCTTTCGTCGATCGTCATGGCAGGACGCTAACCGTTCGGGCCGGTGCGGGCGAAGAGCGGTCCGGCCGCTCGCAGGCGCACGGTGGGGCGGACGGGGCACGGGTGCGGGGGAGCGGACGGGCGGCGGGGCCGGGCGCCGGGGCAGGCCCGCGGACCTCGCTTGATCTTGGTGTAACCCTCCGGGAATCATCCGGACAAACCAGGACCTTAGGCTGGTAGCAGCACCGTCGGCCGATGACGCCCCTCGGATTCCGCTCACCGCCATCCGTCCGCCGTCGTCTGAGGAGGCCCATGCCCCGCGCGCAGCGCGCCGTGCCCGCCTGGCTCGCCCACCCCTTCCGCTGGCAGCGGCTGCCCGTCCCGTGGGCGGCGGTCGCCCGCGGCACCCTGTGCGCGGGGCCGCTGCTGGGCGCGGGTATCGCGACCGGCCATCCGGCGGCCGGCGTACTGACCGGCCTCGGCTCGATGCTGGCCGGTGTCAACGACCGGCCCGGCACCCGCCGCACCGGCATCGTCCACATCGGCCTGCCCGCCCTCGCCTCGGCCCTCGGCATGCTGATGGGCGCCTCGCTCCAGTCCGCCGGCGCGGGCTGGTGGGTGGTCCCGGCGCTCTTCGCCGTCGGCTTCGTCTCCGGCGCGGGCAGCGTGGCCGGGCCGGTACGGTCCAACGCGGGCATGCAGATGCTGGCCACCACCATCCTCGGCGCCGGTATGCCGCTGCCCGGCGCGCCCTGGATGAAGGCCCTCTACGTCCTCGCCGGCTGCCTGTGGCTGCTCCTGCTGCGCCTGGTACTGCGCTCGCCGCGCCCCGCGGGCGGCCCGCTCAGCGGTGAGCGGGCGGTGGTGGCCACCGTCTTCGACGCGCTCGCCGACGCGCTGGGCGCGGCCGGCGGACCCGGCGCCGAGCCCGCCCGGCGCAAGGTGACCGCCGCCCTGGACCGCGCGGACGAGGCGCTGCGGCTGCGCCGGCTGACCGGCCGGCTGCTGCACCGCCGGGTCCGTCCGGAGGAACTCCTGCTGGCCGAGCGGTTCACCGCGGCGACGCGGCTGTGCGAGGCCAGCGTCGCGCTCCTGTGGGAGGCCCGTCCGCTGCCGTCCCGGGTCGCGGAGAGCCCCCGGCGGTTCGCCGAGACGCTGCGCAGCGGCCGCCCGCCGGGCACCCTGTCGGCCCCGGAGACCGGTTCCGCCGCGCGCGGCGCCTTCGACCGCGCCCTCCTGGACGCCGCGGTCGTCTTCGCCCGCCCGCAGCCGCTGTCGCCGACCGAGACCTCACCGGCCGAGCCGTCGCCGACGGAGCCGACGGGCCCGGAGCCCGCGCCCGCCCTGGGGACGGGAGCCACCCCCGGGCCGGACGGACCGGCGCGGCCGGCGCCGCCCGGCCGTGCCGCCCCGGTGACCGCGGCCCGCCGGGCGTTCCGTCTCATCAGCGGGCGGACACGCCCCGGGCGGAGCATGCTCGGACCCGCCGGACGGGGCTACGGCCTGCGGGTCGCCGTCTGCATCGCCGCGGCCACCGCCGTGGCCCTGCTGCTGCGGGCCGACCACTGGTACTGGCTCCCGGCGACCGTCACCTTCCTCGTCAAACCGGACCTCGGCCCGCTCTTCTCCCGTACGGTCAACCGGTTCGCCGGCACCCTTGCCGGTGTGCTGCTCTTCGCCGGGGCCGGGCTGGTGCTGACCGGCTCGTGGTGGCCGGCGCTGGTGGCCGGGGCGGGCGGCGCACTGCTGCCGTTCGCCACCCGCCACTTCGCGCTCCAGACCGTCGCGATCACCCTCATGGTGCTGTCGTTCGTGTACGTCAGCGGCGCTCCGCAGGCCGCCGGCGAGCGGATCGCCGATACCTCCATCGCCTGCGGCATCGTGCTCGTCGTCGGCCATCTGCCGCAGCTCGCCGACCCGCGCCGCCGAGTCGGCCAGCGCGTCACCGCCGCGCTGCGCGCCACCGAGCAGTTCCTGCGGCACGTCCTGGAGGCGGCGCCGGGGCAGGACCCCACCGAGCGGCTGGCGCTGCGCCGGGCCGCCTACCGGGCGCTGGGGGAGGCACGGGCCGCCGCGGAGAGCGCCGCGGCCGAACTCCTCGCCGCCCGCGGCGGCCGCACCCCGGACTGGCTGACCGTCGTCACCGCGGCCGAACGCATCGTGGACGCCGCGACGGCCTGCGCGGTACGCCTCGACCACGGCGCCCGCCGCCCGAGCACCGACGAGGCGGAGCGGCTGTGCCGGGCGCTGTCCGCGATGGCCGACGCCCTGGAGGACCCCCGGTGGCCGGGCCCCGCCGCCCCGGCTCCCGAGCTACGGCCCGTCCCGGACTGCGCCACCCTCACGGACGTGGCCGCCGAACTGGAACGGCTGCGGGGTTACGCGGGCGCCGCCTGAACCCGCGCGGGGCCGACCGGGGCGGGTCCCCGGCCGGCCCCGCGCCGTCCGCCGTCAGCGCCCGCCGCGCTCCCTGCCCAGCAGGCCGGCCCGGCGCAGCGCGTCGGCCATCGCGTCGTTCGCCGGCGCGGCCTCGCGCCCGCCGCCGCGGCGCTCCCCGCCACGCGGCGCCTGGCCGCCCTGCCGAGGCCGCGGCGCACCGTCGCGACCGCCCGCGCCACCGCGGCGCTCACCGCCACCGCTGCGGCGTCCGTCGCCGCCCGCGCCGCCGCGCCGCTCGCCGCCGCCCGCCGCCGCGCCCTTGCCGGGTTCGTCGTCCAGTCGCAGCGTCAGCGAGATCCGCTTGCGCGGAATGTCGACATCGAGCACCTTGACCCGCACGATGTCGCCCGGCTTCACCACATCCCGCGGGTCCTTGACGAACGTCTTCGACATCGCCGAGACATGGACCAGCCCGTCCTGGTGGACGCCGACGTCCACGAACGCCCCGAAGGCGGCGACGTTCGTCACCACGCCCTCCAGGAGCATCCCCGGCGCCAGATCGCCGATCTTCTCCACACCGTCCTTGAACGTCGCGGTCTTGAAGACCGGCCGCGGGTCACGCCCCGGCTTCTCCAGCTCCCGGAGGATGTCGCCGACCGTCGGCAGACCGAAGGAGTCATCGACGAAATCCGCCGGCCGCAGCGCGCGCAGCGCCGGCGCGTTGCCGATCAGCGACCCGACCGCGCCGCCCGTGGCACCGGCCATCCGGCGCACCACCGGGTACGCCTCCGGGTGCACGCTGGAGGCGTCCAGCGGGTCGTCGCCGCCGCGGATCCGCAGGAAGCCCGCGCACTGCTCGTACGCCTTCGGGCCGAGCCGGGACACGTCCTTGAGGGCCTTGCGGGAGCGGAACGGGCCGTTGGTGTCGCGGTGCGCGACGATGTTCTCGGCCAGGCCGGAGCCGATGCCCGACACCCGCGAAAGCAGCGGTGCGGACGCGGTGTTGACGTCCACCCCGACACCGTTCACACAGTCCTCGACCACCGCGTCCAGCGAGCGCGACAGCTTCACCTCGGACAGGTCGTGCTGGTATTGACCGACGCCGATCGACTTCGGGTCGATCTTGACCAGCTCGGCCAGCGGGTCCTGGAGCCGGCGCGCGATGGACACCGCGCCGCGCAGCGACACGTCCAGCTCGGGCAGCTCCTGGGAGGCGAATGCGGAGGCGGAGTACACCGAGGCGCCCGCCTCGGACACCATCACCTTCGTCAGCTTCAGCTCGGGCTGCGCGGCGATCAGATCGGCCGCCAGCTTGTCGGTCTCCCGCGAGGCGGTGCCGTTGCCGATCGCGATCAGCTCGACGTCGTGCTCGCGCGCCAGCCGCGCCAGAGTGGCCAGCGACGCGTCCCACTTCTGCTGCGGCACATGCGGATAGATCGTCTCGGTGGCCGCCACCTTGCCGGTCGCGTCGACGACCGCGACCTTCACCCCCGTACGGAAACCGGGGTCGAGGCCCATCGTCGCGCGCGTCCCGGCGGGTGCCGCCAGCAGCAGATCGCGCAGGTTCGACGCGAAGACCCGCACCGCCTCGTCCTCGGCGGCCTGCCGCAGCCGCAGCCGCAGATCGATCCCGAGGTGCACCTGGACACGGGTGCGCCAGGCCCAGCGGACGGTGTCCTGAAGCCACTTGTCGCCCGGCCGGCCCCGGTCGGCGATGCCGAAGCGGTGCGCGATGGCCCGCTCGTACGGGGCCGGCCCCTCGGTCGCCGCGGACGGGTCCGCCGGCTCCAGCGCGAGGTCGAGGACCTCCTCCTTCTCGCCGCGGAACATCGCCAGCACCCGGTGCGAGGGCAGTTCGGTGAACGGCTCGGCGAAGTCGAAGTAGTCGGCGAACTTCGCGCCGGCCTCCTCCTTGCCGTCGCGCACCTTCGCCGCGACCCGCCCGTGCGACCACATCCGCTCGCGCAACTCGCCGATCAGGTCCGCGTCCTCACCGAACCGCTCGGTCAGGATGGCCCGCGCGCCCTCCAGGGCGGCGGCCGCGTCGGCGACGCCCTTGGCGTCGTCCACGAACGCGGCGGCGGCCGCGGCGGGCGCCACCGACGGATCGCCCAGCAGCCCCTCGGCCAGCGGCTCCAGTCCGGCCTCCCGCGCGATCTGCGCCTTGGTGCGCCGCTTGGGCTTGTACGGGAGGTAGATGTCCTCCAGCCGGGCCTTGGCGTCGGCGCCGCGGATCCGCGCCTCCAGGGCGGCGTCCAGTTTGCCCTGCGACCGCACCGACTCCAGGATCGCGGTCCGCCGCTCCTCCAGCTCCCGCAGATAGCGCAGCCGCTCCTCCAGCGCGCGCAACTGCGCGTCGTCGAGGAGTTCGGTGGCTTCCTTGCGGTAACGCGCGATGAACGGCACCGTCGAGCCACCGTCGAGCAGTTCGACCGCGGCCCTCACCTGCCGCTCCTTGACGCCGAGCTCCCCGGCGATCCTGGCTTCGATGGACCCGGGGGTCCCGATGGGCTCAGTGGGTGCCGTCACGTTGATCCTGACCCGCCTTCCAGCGCTTGCTTGAGCCTGCATTGTGCAGGCTGGCGGGCCGCACTGTCGCGCCGCCCAGCCGGGATCGCCGGGGTGTGAGAAGGCGCACGCACACCCCGGCGGACGGCTCAGCGCTTGCCGAAGAGGTCCGCGGGGAAGGCCCCGGCGGCCACCGCGGGGGTGACGAACCCGGCCGTCAGCTCGGTCAGCCGGGCCACCCCCGCGGCGCCCAGATGCTCGTACGGCGCCCGGTCCAGGCGGTCGGTGGCGTCCTCCAGGTCCTTGCGCAGCTGCTCACCCGCCGGCGTCAGCCCGCCCGCGGCGTCCAGCAGTCCGCGCCCGCGCAGCCGGTCCTGCGCCGCCGCCCACTCCTCCTCGGACCAGCCGCGCGTCCGCATGATCCACTCAAAGCTCATCCCGCGGCCGCTGGCGGTGTGCGTGACCAGCGCCTCCACCGCGTCCAGTTCGGCGTCCAGCAGCGTCATCAGGTGCCCGTCACCGCGGTGTTCGCGCAGCAGCGTCGCGGCGTGCCAGAGGGCCAGGTGCGGCGCGTCCGGCACCGGCAGGTCGGCGTGCGCGGCGAACAGCGGGCGGGCGTACGGGGTGCACGCCTCGGCGGCGCGCAGCGCCAGCCGGGCGGCCTCCGCCATCTCCGCGGACTCCAGGGCGGCGTCGCCCATCAGCCGCCGCAGTGAGGTGTCCGCGACCCGCAGCCGGGCGTCCAGGACGGTCCGCGGCGCGGCGACCGACCAGATGTGCGGGACGTGCCGCGCGACAAGCGTGTGGCTGAAGTTGTAGAAGGCCGCGGTGACGGCGCCGGGGCCGACCGCGCCCATGGCCGCGGCCCGGGTCGCGAGATAGACGGCGGCACTGTCCTCGATGCCGGTCTTCGCGAGTTCGGTGCTCAGTTCGGGCGAGAAGTAGTGCATCGCGTGGAACGAGTTGAGGGAGCTCTGGCAGCGCCGGCCGGCGCGCTCGGGCAGTGCGGTCGAAGAGGTCATGGCGGGCAGGCTACCGACCCGTCGGTATGGGGGTGCGCGCAGGTCCGGTCACCGCCGGGGCGGATGGCAGTAAAGGTGGGTTATTCGTCATTGCCGCCTTCGCCGGAGCTGCCCAGGATGGAGGCATGGAACAGCGCGATGTGCTGGTCGTCCTCTTCGACCGCCTCCAGAGCCTCGACGTCACCGGGCCGGTCGAGGTCTTCAGCGGCGCGTCCGCCGCCGCCCCGGGCGCCTACCGCATCCGCACCGCGAGCCTGGACGGCGCCCCGGTCCGCACCTCCAGCGGCCTGACGCTCACCCCGGACCTCGCGCTCGCCGACGCCGGAGCGCCCGACACCCTCCTGATCCCCGGCGGCGAGGGCACCCGCACCCCCGATCCGCGGCTCATCGACTGGCTGCGCACCCACGCCCACCGCGCCCGGCGCAAGGTCTCGGTGTGCAGCGGGGCGCTGCTGCTGGCGGAGGCCGGGCTGCTGGACGGCCGCCGCGTGACGACCCACTGGACGCTCTGCGCCGCCCTCGCCGAGCGGTTCCCCGCCGTCCGGGTCGAACCGGAGCCGATCTACGTACGGGACGGGGACGTCACCACCTCCGCGGGCGTCACGGCCGGTATCGACCTCGCGCTGGCCCTGGTGGAGGAGGACCTCGGCCGGGACCTCGCGCTGACCGTCGCCCGCCATCTGGTCGTCTTCCTGCGCCGGCCGGGCAACCAGACCCAGTTCAGCGCACAGCTCGCCGTCCAGACCGCGGAGCGGCGCCCGCTGCGCGACGTCCAGCAGTGGATCACCGAGCACCCGGCGGCCGACCTGTCCGTGGACGCCCTCGCGGACCGTGCTGGGCTCTCCCCGCGGCACTTCGCCCGCGCCTTCCGCGACGAGGTCGGCATGACGCCGGGCCGCTATGCCGGCCGGGTACGGCTGGAGGCCGCCCGGCGTCGCCTGGAGGACACCGCCGACGGCATCGAGGAGGTGGCCCGGCACTGCGGGTACGGCACCCCCGAGGCGATGCGCCGCGCCTTCGTACGGGTCCTGGGCGCCGCCCCGGCCGAATACCGCCGGCGCTTCCAGCCGGCCCGCTGACCGGCCCGGCCGCACCCGGCCGGACCCGTCGCCCGTTACCACGACAGCCGCGCGGAGCCACCCCGCCCCGGCCCGCCGCCCCCTGACGATCAGGCTCACATCGACCGGCCGACAACCCAAGCCCCCTCAGCACCTCCCGCATTCCCGAAAGGCACCGCCATGCAGATCGCGATCCTGCTCTACGACCGCTTCACCGCGCTGGACGCCGTGGGCCCCTACGAGACGCTCGGCCGCCTGCCGGGCGCGGCGCCGGTCTTCGTCGGCGCGCGCACCGGCCCGTACCGCAACGACGCGGGCAGTCTCACGATGGTGGCCGACGCCGCACTGTCCGAGGTCACCGCGCCCGACATCCTCGTCGTACCGGGCGGTCCGGGGCAGAGCGTGCTCATGGCGGACGGCCCGCTGCACGACTGGCTCCGCGCCGTGGACGCGGGCACCACCTGGACCACCTCGGTGTGCACCGGTTCCCTGCTCCTGGCCGCGGCCGGTCTCCTCACCGGCCGCCGGGCGACCTCCCACTGGCTGGCGCTGGACCAGCTGCCCGCGTTCGGTGCCACGCCGACCGGGGAACGGGTGGTCGTCGACGGAAAGTACGTCACCGCGGCCGGGGTCTCCTCCGGGATCGACATGGGCCTGACGCTGGCGGGCCGGATCGCGGGCGACGCCGTCGCCCAGGCGATCCAGCTCGGCATGGAGTACGACCCGCAGCCGCCGTACGACGCCGGTTCCCCGCAGAAGGCGCCCGCCGAGGTCACCGCGGAACTGCGGGAGCGCAGCCGGTTCCTCCTCAACGGGGAGTGAGCCCCGGCCGGGGAGCGGCCCGGCGGTGACACCCCGGCGGGCGCCGCCTCAGCCCGCCGGCCAGGTGAAGCGCGGCGCCCGGCGCTCCAGGAAGGCGGCGGCCCCCTCCACGGTGTCGCCGCTCTCCCGCGCCTGCGCCGCCCAGTACGCGGCCCGCTCCTCGGCCGCCGCCACCGGTACGTCCCACGCCCCGTCCACCAGCTCCTTCGCCGCCGTCTGCGTCAGCCGCGACCGGCTCGCCAGTACGGCCGCGAAGTCCGCCACCCGCTTGTCCAGCTCGCCCTCGGGCAGCACCTCGTCCACCAGACCGGTACGCAGCGCCCGCGCGCTGTCGATCAACTCCCCGGAGAAGAGCAGGTACTTGGCGGCCGACGGGCCGACCAGCCGGACCAGCCGCCGGGTGGCGGACACCGGATAGACGACCGCCAGCTTCGCCGGCGTCACCCCGAACAGCGCCCCCTCCTCCGCGAACCGCAGATCGCAGGCGGCCGCCAGCTGGCAGCCGCCGCCCACGCAGTAGCCGCGGATCGCCGCCAGCGTCGGCCCGGGGAACGCCGCCAGCGCCTCCTCGGCCGCCATCGCCAGCGCCTGCGGCTCGTCCACCGCGTCCCGCAGCGCCCCGATGTCCGCCCCGGCGCAGAACGTCCCGCCCTCGCCCGTCAGCACCAGGGCCCGTACCGCGCGATCGGCCGCCAGCCGCGCCAGCAGCGGCGGCAGCTCCCGCCACATCCCCGCGGTCATCGCGTTCCGCTTGCCGGTGTTGCTGATCGTGACGGTCGCTGTGCCGTCGCTGACACACGTCCTCAGGCCCGGTTCCATGCCCCGGATATTAGAGCGACCGTCCAGCGGGCGGGCGGATACGATCGGCGGTCTGATGTCAGCAACTCTCGTCGCCAAAGACCTCGCCGCCGGCCACGGCGAGCGCGTCCTGTTCTCCGGTCTCGATCTGGTCGTCGCCCCCGGCGACGTGATCGGCCTCGTCGGCGCCAACGGCGCGGGCAAGTCCACCCTGCTGCGCCTGCTGGCCGGGCTGGACACCCCGGAGGACGGCGGACTCGCGCTCAGCCCGCCCACCGCCACCGTCGGCCACCTCCCGCAGGAGCCCGACCGCCGCCCGGGGGAGTCCGTCCGCTCCTTCCTCGCCCGCCGCACCGGTGTGGCCGACGCGCAGCTCGCCCTGGACGCCGCCACCCAGGCGCTGGTCGACGAGCGGCCGGGCGCGGACGACGCCTACGCCGACGCCCTGGAGCGCTGGCTCGCGCTGGGCGCCGCCGACCTGGAGGAGCGCGCCGAGGAGACCGCCGCCCAGCTCGGCCTCACCATCGGCCTCGACCAGCCGATGACCTCCCTGTCCGGCGGCCAGGCCGCCCGCGCCTCGCTCGCCTCCCTGCTGCTCTCCCGCTACGACGTCTTCCTGCTGGACGAGCCGACCAACGACCTCGATCTGGACGGACTGCAACGGCTGGAATCGTTCGTCACCGGCCTGCGCGCCGGCACGGTCCTGGTCAGCCACGACCGCGAGTTCCTGACCCGTACGGTCAACCGCGTCGTCGAACTCGACCTCGCCCAGCAGCAGGTCAACACCTACGGCGGCGGCTACGCCTCCTACCTGGAGGAACGCGCGCGGGCCCGCCGGCACGCCCGGGAGCAGTACGAGGAGTACGCCGACACCAAGTCCGCCCTGGAGACCCGCGCCCACACCCAGCGCAACTGGATGGAGAAGGGCGTCCGGAACGCCCGCCGCAAGGCCACCGATGGCGACAAGATCGGCCGCAACGCGCGGGTGGAGTCCACCGAGAAGCAGGCCGCCAAGGCCAAGCAGACGCAGCGCCTGATCGAGCGTCTCGATGTCGTCGAGGAGCCCCGCAAGGAGTGGGAGCTGCGGATGGAGATCGCCGCCGCGCCCCGGGCCGGCGCGGTGGTGGCCACCCTCCGCGGTGCCGAGGTCCGCCGCGGCGACTTCCGCTTCGGGCCGGTGGACCTCCAGATCGACTGGGCGGACCGGGTCGCCATCACCGGGCCCAACGGCTCCGGCAAGTCCACACTGCTCGCCACCCTCCTCGGCCGGCTCCCGCTGGACGCCGGGCAGGCTTCGCTCGGCCCCGGCGTGGTGGTCGGCGAGGTCGACCAGGCGCGCGGCCTGTTCGTCGGCGACGAGCCGCTGATGGACGCCTTCCGGGCCTCGGTCCCGGATCTGCCGCCCGCCGAGGTGCGCACCCTGCTCGCGAAGTTCGGGCTGAAGGCGGCCCATGTGCTGCGCCCGGCGCGCACCCTCTCGCCGGGGGAGCGGACCCGGGCCGCGCTCGCCCTCCTCCAGGGCCGCGGGGTCAACCTCCTCGTGCTGGACGAGCCGACCAACCACCTCGACCTGCCGGCCATCGAACAGCTGGAGTCCGCGCTCGCCTCGTACCCGGGCACCCTGCTGCTGGTCACCCACGACCGCCGGATGCTGGACGCGGTGCACACCACCCGCCGCATCGAGGCCGATGGCGGACGGATCACCGACCGGCAGGTGTGAGCGCGGGCGGGGCGGGGCCGCCGGACGCGCCGCCCCGTGTGACGGTCAGCGGTCCGGTGCCCTGCCGGGGCACCGGACCCTACGGCGGCCACTCCGCGGCAGTCCGTGGACAAGAATCAAAGGCAGCAGGATCAGTCGCCGGACCGAGCGCGCCACTCGTAAACAGTCAAAAGACGTCGATTGGTGCTGACTTATGTTCAGCGGGCCGGTCGGGGCCATGGCGTTCTCAACACTCGACATGTGAGGATGCCTTCCGGACCCCCCGCAGAACCCCCCGAGGAACTGACCGTCCCGCCCGCGTACGAAGGTGTGTGGCGGTTCACCGCCCCGGCACTGGAGGTGTCCGTGCCCCGGGCGCGCCACGCGGTCCGGGCCCTCCTCGACGACCGGCGCGTACCCGTCGCCGCCTGCGTCGTGGACAGCCTGCTGCTGATCGTCTCCGAACTCGTCACCAACGCCGTACAGCACGCCGCCCTGCTCTCACCCGAGATCGCCGTACAGCTCAGCGTCGGCGCCGGCCGGCTGCGCGTCGCCGTCGAGGACGGCCACCCCTACCGCCCCAGAGCGGTGGAGGCGGACGAGGACGACACCGGCGGCCGGGGCCTGTGGCTGGTCAAGATGATCACCGCGGAGGCGGGCGGCAGCTGCGACGTCGAGCACACCGCGAACGGCGGCAAGGCGGTCTGGGCCGAGCTGCCGCTCGTCCCGCTGGCTACCAGCCCGCCGACGGCCCGGTGAGCTCGCGGACCGCCGGGCGCGCGGCGTCCAGTACGGTCATGAACCACGCCGAGAACGGCTCCTTGGCATGCCGCTCGGCCAGCTCCTGCGCCGTCACGAACGCGATCTCGCCGATCTCCGCCGGATCCGGCGCGGGCTCGGCCCGCACCACCCCGACGAAGAGGTGGTTGAACTCCTGCTCCACGAGGCCGGAGGCCGGATCGGGGTGGTTGTAGCGCACCGTGCCGGCCTCCGCGAGCAGCGCCGGGGCGAGCCCCAGCTCCTCGGCGGTGCGCCGGGCCGCGGCCGCGAACGGCGTCTCGCCCGGGTACGGATGCCCGCAGCAGGTGTTGGACCACACACCGGGGGAGTGGTACTTCGCCAGCGCCCGGCGCTGGAGCAGCAGCCGGCCCTTCTCGTCGAAGAGGAAGACGGAGAACGCCCGGTGCAGCTGGCCGGGAGGCTGGTGGGCGGCGAGCTTCTCCGCGGTGCCGATCGTCGTACCGTCCTCGTCGACCAGCTCCAGCATGATCGATTCAGCGGCGGCCGGTGCGCTCGCCGCCGAGAGCCCGGCGGTCTGTCCGTTGGCAGGTGTGATCGGCATTGCCCGTCCTTGTCGTCGGTCTTCGACGACAAGTCTGCCCTAGGGGGTGTCATCGAAGCAGTCCCTGCCCCGCGGTGTCCGACACGGCACCCCGCGGCATTGTCGGGATCACCCCGATACATCCAGTATCGGGGGCGCTCCGCCGCCGTGCGACGCACCGCACCGGACACCGCGGGACCCGCCCTGCGGCGGGCGAGACGGCCCCGGCAGTGTCCGCATCGGCACCGGGCGGCGTGCACGCGGAGCCACCGAACCCGCACAGGGGCGGCACGGAACACCGCGCCCCGCATCCCGCATCCCGGCACCGTGCCCGTGCACCCCGCCCGGCCGGTGAGAAGGTCCACACCGCTCCCGCGCGCACCACGGCCGACGCCCGCACCGCCGGCCCGGCCGAGCAGTGGGCCGTCAGTGGCCGCCCGCCCCGCACCACCGCTGCCGATCCAATCCGCCCCACCCATGACCAGTCCGTACATAACCGGCACCCGATCGGTCCCGGCCGCGGACGGCAGTTGTTCATGCGGCGCCCGATCGACGATGATGATCGCGGCAGACGCGGCCTTCGGTCACTCGATCGTGCGATGAATGCGCGGTGAACGGCCTCCTCCGGCGATCCGATAGCCTCTGCCGACGTGCCACCAACCCTTCAGGGGTGAGGTGTGCCACGCCCACTGCCCGGGTAGTTCGTACCGAATGCGGACCGACCGGCGCTGCCTTGTCAGCATCCAAGGAGTGAGTTCGTCTGTCGACCGCCATCCTCACCGGTCCGCCGGTAGCCGGGTCGTCGCTCGAAGCCGACCTGCGCTCGCTGGGCTTCGACGTCCGCACGGCGGATGACCCCGCCTCCGCCGCGGACCTGATCGCCGCGGTGCCCGCACAGGAGCGGGTGGCCGTCGTCGACCCCCGCTTCGTCGGCCATCCGCACGCCCTGCGGCTCGCCCTGACCGACCCGCGCTTCCCGGCCGCGGCCGTGCCCGGCGCGCTCACCGCGCAGCCCGAGGCCCGCCCCGCGCTGGTCCGCGCCGCCGCCGCGATCCCGGTCGGCGCCGGCACCGCGCACCTGACCGACGTCCTCACGGAGACGCTGACCGACTCCCTCGACCGCGACGGCGTCGGCCTCCAGCGCATCGAGCTGGGCAGCCTGGTCGCCACCGTCGCGCTCACCCCCGCCCAGCGCGCGGACGCCCGGGATGCCGTGGCGGCCGTCGACGACGAGGCGGTGCGGCTGCGCACCGCGGTCAAGTCCCGCGACGGGTTCTTCACGACCTTCTGCATCAGCCCGTACTCCCGCTACCTCGCCCGCTGGTGCGCGCGCCGCGGTCTGACCCCCAACCAGGTCACCACCGCGTCCCTGCTCACCGCGGTCATCGCGGCGGGCTGCGCGGCCACCGGCAGCCGCGGCGGCTTCATCGCGGCCGGTGTCCTGCTGCTCTTCTCCTTCGTCCTGGACTGCACCGACGGGCAGCTCGCCCGCTACTCCCTCCAGTACTCGACGATGGGCGCCTGGCTCGACGCGACCTTCGACCGGGCCAAGGAGTACGCCTACTACGCCGGTCTCGCCCTGGGCGCCGCCCGCGGCGGCGACGACGTCTGGGCGCTGGCGCTCGGTGCGATGGTCCTCCAGACCTGCCGCCATGTCGTCGATTTCTCCTTCAACGAGGCGAACCACGACGCCAACGCCAACACCAGCCCCACCGCGGCGCTCTCCGACCGGCTCGACAGCGTCGGCTGGACGGTCTGGGTACGCCGGATGATCGTGCTGCCCATCGGCGAACGCTGGGCCATGATCGCCGTCCTCACCGCGTTCACCACCCCGCGCATCGTCTTCTACGCGCTGCTCATCGGCTGCGCACTGGCCGCCTGCTACACCACCGCCGGCCGGGTGCTGCGCTCCCTGACGCGCCGGGCCCGGCGGACCGACCGCGCCGCGCGGGCGCTCGCCGACCTCGCCGACTCCGGCCCGCTCGCCGAACTGTGCGCCGGCGGAGCGCGCGGCCGCGGCCGCGCGAGCTCCTTCCTGGCGCCCGTCATGGCCTTCCTGTCCACCGCGGTCCTGCTGGTCTGGGTGCTCTTCCAGGACCACCCCGCGTCCTGGCCGACCGTCGGCGTCGCGGCCTGCTCCGCGCTGCTGGCCGGCGCGGCCGTCGCCCGCCCGCTCAAGGGCGTCCTCGACTGGCTGGTGCCGCCGCTCTTCCGGATCGGCGAATACACCACGATCCTGGTCCTGGCCGCCCGCTCGGACGCGCCCGGAGCGCTGCCCGCGGCGTTCGGACTGGTCGCGGCCGTCGCCTACCATCACTACGACACGGTCTACCGCATCCGAGGTGGCAGCGGCGCCCCTCCGCGGTGGCTGGTCCGGGCGGCCGGCGGCCATGAGGGACGGATTCTCGTCGTCACCGTCCTCGCCGCGCTGCTGTCCCCCTCAGGTTTCACCATCGCGCTGACCGCCCTCGCTGTGGTCCTGGCGCTGCTGGTGCTCATCGAGAGCATCCGCTTCTGGGTGTCCTCCGGTGCACCCGCCGTACACGATGAAGGAGAACCCGCATGATCGGCCTCGTGCTGGCAGCCGGCGCCGGACGGCGTCTGCGTCCCTACACCGACACTCTGCCCAAGGCACTGGTGCCGGTGGGCCCGGAACAGGACGGGGAAGCCACGACCATCCTGGACCTGACGCTCGGCAACTTCGCCGAGATCGGCCTGACCGAGGTCGCGATCATCGTCGGCTACCGCAAGGAAGCCGTGTACGAGCGCAAGGAGGCCCTGGAGCAGAAGTACGGCCTCAAGCTCACCCTCATCGACAACGACAAGGCCGAGGAGTGGAACAACGCCTACTCCCTGTGGTGCGGCCGTGACTCCCTCCAGCACACGGTGATCCTCGCCAACGGCGACACCGTGCACCCGGTCTCCGTCGAGAAGACCCTGCTCGCCGCCCGCGGCGACGGCCGGAAGATCATCCTCGCGCTGGACACGGTGAAGCAGCTCGCCGACGAGGAGATGAAGGTCATCGTGGACCCCGTCAAGGGCGTCCAGAAGATCACCAAGCTGATGGACCCGGCGACCGCCACCGGTGAGTACATCGGCGTCACCCTCATCGAGGGCGAGGCCGCCGCCGATCTGGCCGACGCCCTGAAGACGACCTTCGAGCGCGACCCCGACCTCTACTACGAGGACGGCTACCAGGAGCTCGTCAACCGCGGCTTCAAGATCGACGTGGCGCCCATCGGCGACGTCTCGTGGGTCGAGATCGACAACCACGACGACCTCGCGAAGGGCCGTGAGATCGCATGCCGGTACTGACCCGGCTCATTCCGTCCCCCGTCGTCGTCGACATCAACGCCGGCGCCCTGGACGGCCTGGCGGGCCTCCTGGCCGACCAGCGCATCTCCGCCTCCGGCAAGCTGGCCGTCGCGATCAGCGGCGGCTCCGGGGCGCGGCTGCGCGAACGGCTGGCCCCCGCGCTGCCCGGCGCCGAGTGGTACGAGGTCGGCGGCGGCACCCTCGACGACGCGATCAAGCTCGGCGACGCCATGAAGAAGGGGCACTACGACGCGGTCGTGGGGCTCGGCGGCGGCAAGATCATCGACTGTGCGAAGTACGCCGCGGCGCGGATCGGGCTGCCGCTCGTGGCCGTCGCGACGAACCTCTCGCACGACGGCCTGTGCTCGCCGGTCGCGACCCTCGACAACGACGCGGGCCGCGGCTCCTACGGCGTGCCCAACCCGATCGCCGTGGTGATCGACCTCGACATCATCCGCGAGGCTCCGGTCCGGTTCGTCCGGTCCGGTATCGGCGACGCGATCTCCAACATCTCCGCGGTCGCGGACTGGGAGCTCTCGCACCGGGAGACCGGGGAGTCGATAGACGGACTGGCCGCCGCCATGGCACGCCAGGCCGGTGAGGCCGTGCTCCGGCATCCGGGCGAGGTCGGCGACGACGCGTTCCTCCAGGTGCTCGCCGAGGGCCTGGTCCTCACCGGCATCTCGATGTCGGTGGCCGGCGACAGCCGCCCCGCGTCCGGCGCCTGCCATGAGATCAACCACGCCTTCGACATCCTCTACCCCCGGCGCTCGGCGAGCCACGGCGAGCAGTGCGGCCTCGGCGCCGCCTTCGCCATGCACCTGCGCGGGGACCGGGAGACGAGCGCGCTGATGGCCGGGGTACTGCGCCGGCACGGCCTGCCGGTCACACCGGGCGAGATCGGCTTCACCGACGAGGAATTCGTCGCCGCCGTCGCCTACGCGCCCAAGACCCGCCCCGGGCGCTACACGATCCTGGAACACCTCGACCTGTCCACCGACCAGATCAGGGACGCTTACGCCGACTATGCACAAGCCGTCAGTAGCTGAACTCCGGCCGGTCGTCCACCCCGAGGGTGTGAAGGACCGGCGCAGCGGTGAGCACTGGGCCGGTCGCCTCTACATGCGGGAAATCTCGCTGCGCTGCGACCGGTACCTGGTGAACACCAGGATCACGCCCAACCAGCTCACGTACGTGATGACCGTGTTCGGCGTCCTCGCCGCCCCGGCCCTCCTGGTGCCGGGGATCTGGGGCGCGGTGCTCGGCGTGCTGATGGTCCAGCTCTACCTGCTGCTCGACTGCGTCGACGGCGAGGTCGCCCGCTGGAAGAAGCAGTTCTCGCTCGGCGGCGTGTACCTGGACCGCGTCGGCGCCTATCTGTGCGACGCCGCCGTGCTGGTCGGCTTCGGCCTGCGCGCCGCGGACCTGTGGGGTTCCGGGCGGATCGACTGGCTGTGGGCCTTCCTCGGCACCCTCGCCGCCCTCGGGGCCATCCTGATCAAGGCAGAGACCGACCTCGTCGGCGTCGCCCGGCACCAGGGCGGGCTGCCGCCGGTCAAGGAGGCGGCGTCCGAGCCGCGCTCGTCCGGAGTGGCGCTGGCCCGCAAGGCCGCCGCGGCGCTGAAGTTCCACCGGCTCGTCCTGGGGATCGAGGCGTCCCTGCTGATCCTGGTGCTGGCGGTGCTGGACGCGATCCGGGGCGACCTGTTCTTCTCCCGCCTCGGCGTCGCCGTACTGGCCGGTATCGCCCTCCTGCAGACGCTGCTGCACCTCGTGTCCATCCTCGCCTCCAGCAGGCTCAAATGACCGCGGCTACCCCGATGCGGCTCGGGGCGGTCGTCCTGACCATGGGCAACCGCCCGGCGGAGCTGCGCGCGCTGCTGGACTCGGTCGCCGCCCAGCACGGGGATGCGATCGAGATCGCGGTCGTCGGCAACGGTTCGCCGCTGCCCGAGCTCCCCGAGGGCGTACGGACCGTCGAGCTGCCGGAGAACGTCGGCATCCCTGCGGGCCGCAACGTCGGCATCGAGGCGTTCGGACCCGGCGGCACCGAGGTGGACGTACTGCTCTTCCTGGACGACGACGGTCTGCTGGCCCGCCAGGACACCGCCGAGCTGTGCCGGGAAGCCTTCGCCAAGGATCCGGAGCTCGGCATCATCAGCTTCCGGATCGCGGATCCGGACACCGGTGAGACCCAGCGCCGCCACGTGCCACGGCTGCGCGCCGCAGACCCCCTGCGGTCCTCCCGGGTCACCACCTTCCTCGGCGGCGCGAACGCGGTCCGCACCAAGGTGCTCGACGAGGTCGGCGGGCTGCCCGGCGACTTCTTCTACGCACATGAGGAGACCGACCTGGCCTGGCGGGCCCTGGATGCGGGCTGGCTGATCGACTACCGGTCGGACATGGTCCTCTTCCACCCGACGACGGCTCCGGCCCGGCACGCGGTCTACCACCGGATGGTGGCGCGCAACCGGGTCTGGCTGGCCCGGCGCAACCTGCCCGTCCCGCTGGTCGTGGTCTATCCCGCCGTCTGGTTCCTGCTGACCCTGGCCCGCCGCCCGTCGCGGCCGGCGCTGCGGGCCTGGCTGGGCGGTTTCCGTGAGGGCTGGGCGAGCCCGTGCGGTCCCAGGCGTCCCATGAAGTGGCGTACCGTGTGGCGCCTGACCCGACTGGGCCGCCCTCCTGTCATCTGACAAGCTCGTATCTGAGAGCATCGGGCGTGAGCCGGGGCACGGCCCCGGCAGCGCACCTTGAGGACGAAAGTGTCAACTGTGAGCGAGACTACGCACGACAGTGCGGTCGCCATGAGTGCCCCGCCATCACCCGACGAGGGGCTCACCGCGGCCCAGCGTGCCCAGAAGTACGGGCTTTCGCAGAGCGGGGCCCGACCCAGTCTGCCGGAGTACGTCCGGCAGCTGTGGGACCGGCGGCACTTCATCTCCGCCTTTTCCAGCGCGAAGCTGACGGCGCAGTACAGCCAGGCGAAGCTGGGACAGGTCTGGCAGGTGGCGACGCCGCTGCTGAACGCGCTCGTCTACTACCTCATCTTCGGTCTGCTGATCGGCACGCGGAAGGGCGTCCCCGACTTCGTCCCGTTCCTGGTGACCGGTGTCTTCATCTTCACCTTCACACAGAGCTCGGTGATGGCCGGTACGCGGGCGATCTCCGGCAACCTGGGGCTGGTCCGCGCGCTGCACTTCCCGCGTGCCTGCCTGCCCATCTCGTTCTGCCTCATGCAGCTCCAGCAGCTGCTGTTCTCGATGGGTGTGCTGGTCCTCATCCTGCTCGGCTTCGGGCAGCTGCCGACCTGGTCGTGGCTGCTGGTGTTCCCGGCGCTGCTGCTGCAGTTCGTCTTCAACACCGGCCTGGCGATGGTCATGGCCCGGCTGGGCAGCAAGACCCCCGACCTGGCGCAGCTGATGCCGTTCATCATGCGTACGTGGATGTATGCGTCCGGCGTGATGTTCAGCATCGACCTGATCCTCAAGGGCAAGGACGTCCCGGGGTTCGTCGAGGTCGTGCTCAACGCCAACCCGGCCGCCGTCTACATCGACCTGATGCGTTTCGCGCTGATCGACAGCTTCACGGCACAGCAGCTGCCGCCCCATGTGTGGGCGTTCGCCGCCGGCTGGGCCGTGCTGATGGGTGTCGTCGGCTTCGTGTACTTCTGGAAGGCTGAGGAGCGGTACGGACGTGGCTGAGCAGAAGGACGCCGCCCAGGCGGCAGAGGCCCGCGTGCCGACCGTGATCGCGGACGAGCTGCACATCGTCTACCGGGTGTACGGCACCGGTGCGGGCAAGGGCGGTGCCACGGCGGCGCTCAACCGGATCATCCGCCGCAAGCCGTCGGCGGGCGTGCGCGAGGTGCACGCGGTCAAGGGCGTGAGCTTCACGGCGTACCGCGGTGAGTCGATCGGCCTGATCGGGTCGAACGGCTCCGGCAAGTCGACGCTGCTCAAGGCGGTCGCGGGGCTGCTCCCCGCGGAGTCGGGCAAGGTCTACACGCACGGCCAGCCCTCGCTGCTGGGTGTCAACGCGGCCCTGATGAACGACCTGACCGGCGAGAAGAACGTCATCCTCGGTGGTCTGGCCATGGGCATGTCCCGCGAACAGGTCCGCGAGCGCTACGAGGGCATCGTCGACTTCTCCGGCATCAACGAGAAGGGCGACTTCATCTCGCTGCCGATGCGCACGTACTCCTCCGGTATGGCGGCCCGTCTGCGGTTCTCCATCGCCGCGGCCAAGGACCACGACGTGCTGATGATCGACGAGGCGCTGGCCACCGGCGACCGCAGCTTCCAGAAGCGTTCCGAGGAGCGCATCCGCGAGCTGCGCAAGGAAGCCGGTACGGTCTTCCTGGTCAGCCACAACAACAAGTCGATCCGGGACACCTGTGACCGGGTGCTGTGGCTGGAGCGGGGCGAGCTGCTGATGGACGGCCCGACCGACGAAGTGATCAAGGCGTACGAGAAGGAGTCGGGCAAGTAGTCCCGCCCGCTCCCCGAGGCCCCGCGACTCCGGCTCGCCGGGGCCTCGGTCGTTAATGGATGGTCAACTCCGCCGAGGTCGGGAACGGTTGGATCCGCTGCGACGTTGACTGGATCGTTGCCTTGAGCTTCGGTACCCGGTCGGACGCGGACCAGATGTACAGCGTAAGCTGTACGGGGTACTGAACAACACAAGTGGTACAAGTCGGGCAATGCTCACCCGCTCGGGCGATGACGGCCCGGCCAGGCCGTGCTGCTACCTGCGGCGTGTCCGAAAAGGGATGTTTTGGCTTGGCGGTGTAGAACGGGAGACGTGACGGCAATGGCTACTGGTTCGCTCCGGCTTCCCGATGCGCCGGGCAGCCCCCGGTGAGCGAAGGGGAGGCGCAGACGCGCAGCGTCTTCGACCGGCGGGCGGCGGTCTCCGGCGGACCGGCCGACGCGCAGTCACGCACCGTGCTGGACCAGGCCGCGCACGAGAACTTCCCGGTGGCGCCGTTCTTCCTGCCCCGCGCCTGGCGCGCCGACCTGATGGCCGTCTACGGCTTCGCCCGGCTCGTCGACGACATCGGCGACGGCGATCTCGCCCCCGGTGGCGGCGACGCCGTGCTGCTCGGCCTGGACCGCGCGCAGTGTGACGACCGCCCCGCGCTGCTGGACGCCCTGGAGGCGGACCTGTACCGCGTCTTCAGCGACCGGGCTCCCGGGCCCCGGCATCCGCTGATGCGCCGGCTCGGCCCGACTGTCCGCCGCTGCGCGCTGACCACCGAACCGTTCGTCCGCCTGATCGAGGCGAACCGGCAGGACCAGCGGGTGGCGCGCTACGCCACCTACGACGATCTGCTCGCCTACTGCGAGCTGTCCGCCAACCCCGTCGGCCGCCTCGTCCTCGGCATCACCGGCACCGCCAGCCCCGAGCGCATCCGCCGCTCGGACGCGGTCTGCACCGCGTTGCAGATCGTCGAACACCTCCAGGACGTGGCCGAGGACCTCGGCCGCGACCGTATCTACCTCCCTGCCGAGGACATGAAGACTTTCGGGGTCACCGAGGCCGATCTGGCCGCCCCGAGCGGGGGCGCACCGGTGCGCGCGCTGATCGCCTACGAAGCGGAGCGCGCCCGCGAGCTGCTGAATGAAGGCACCCCGCTGGTGGGTAGCGTGCACGGCAGGCTCAAACTGCTGCTGGCCGGCTTCGTGGCCGGCGGGCGCGCCGCACTCCGGGCGGTCGCGGCCGCCGATCACGACGTACTCCCCGGACCGCCCAAGTCGACCAAGCTCAGCCTGCTGCGCGAGGTGGGGGCGACATTGCGAAGAGAGGGGTGAGTCGGACCGTGGAGGCAACCGCACACACATCCGCGCCGGTCATCGCCGCATACCGCTACTGCGAGGCCGTGACCGGGCAGCAGGCACGGAACTTCGCCTACGGCATCCGGCTGCTGCCGGCCGAGAAGCGACAGGCCATGTCGGCGCTCTACGCCTTCTCGCGGCGGGTCGACGACATCGGCGACGGCACCCTGGAGCCGGCCGCCAAGCACCGGCGCCTGGAGGACACCCGGGCGCTGCTGGCCCGGGTCCGGAACGGCCAGGTGGGGGAGGACGACACCGATCCGGTGGCCGTCGCGCTCGCCGACGCCGCCCGCCGCTTCCCGCTGCCGCTCGACGGGCTCGACGAGCTGATCGACGGTGTCCTGATGGACGTCCGCGGCCGGCACTACGAGACCTGGGACGACCTCAAGGACTACTGCCGCTGCGTCGCCGGGGCCATCGGCCGTCTGTCGCTGGGCGTGTTCGGTACCGTGCCCGGCGCGCGGGACGCCGAGCGCGCCTCCGAGTACGCCGATACCCTCGGGCTCGCCCTCCAACTCACCAACATCCTCCGGGACGTTCGCGAGGACGCGGGCAACGGACGCACCTACCTCCCCGCCGAGGACCTGGCCAAGTTCGGCTGCTCGGCCGGCTTCCACGGCCCGGTCCCGCCGGCCGGCGCCGACTTCACCGGCCTGGTGCGCTTCGAGGTCAAGCGCGCCCGCGCGCTCTTCGCCGACGGCTTCCAGCTGCTGCCGATGCTCGACCGGCGCAGCGGCGCCTGCGTGGCGGCGATGGCAGGTATCTACCACCGCCTGCTGTCGCGGATCGCCGCCGACCCCGCGGCGGTGCTGCGCGGCCGGGTCTCGCTGCCCGGCCACGAGAAGGCGTTCGTCGCGGTGCGCGGGCTCTCCGGGCTCGACGCGCGCGCGATCGGCCGCCGGCAGACCGTCAGGAGGCGCGGATGACGTGCCGGGCCGGCGACAGCGATGATCCGGCGTCGGCGCGGCGGGCAACCCTCCGGCGGACGGCTGCGTCCATGACGGAAGTACGGGGGGAGCACGCATGACATCGGGAGACGGGCGGGCCGACCGCCACCACACACCGCCGGCAGGCCGTCCCGAAGGGGCGGCTGCGGTGGTCGTCGGGGGCGGACTGGCCGGCACCACGGCGGCGCTCGCGCTGGCCGACGCGGGGCTGCGGGTCACCCTCGTGGAGGGCCGTCCCCGGCTGGGCGGCCTGGTCTTCTCCTTCCGCCGCGACTCCGCCGCCGGCGAGCTGACCGTCGACAACGGCCAGCACGTCTACCTGCGCTGCTGCACCGCCTACCGCCGGTTCCTGGAGCGGATCGACGCCGCACACCTGGTCCCCGTCCAGGACCGTATGGACGTACCGGTCCTCGACGCCGACCGGATGCGGCTCGGCCGGCTGCGGCGCACCGCGCTGCCCGTCCCGCTCCACCTGGCCAGGAGCCTGGCCCTGTATCCGCACCTCTCGCCCGCCGAGCGGGCCGGTGTCGTGCGCGCCACCCTCGCGCTCCGGCGCCTGGACCCGGCCGACCCCGCGCTGGACGGCCACGACTTCGGCAGCTGGCTGCGCCGGTACGGCCAGTCGGCCCGTACGGTCGAGGCCCTGTGGGACCTGGTCGGCGTCGCCACCCTCAACGCCACCGCCGACGAAGTGTCCCTGGGCCTGGCCGCCAAGGTCTTCAAGACCGGGCTGCTCTCCGACCCGGGCGCCGCCGACATCGGCTGGGCCCACGTCCCGCTCGGCGACGTCCACGACACCCTCGCCCGCACCGCCCTGGAGAAGGCCGGGGTACGCGTCGCCCTGCGCACCCGCGCCACCGCCGTGACCCGCACCGACGGCGGCTGGCAGGTCTCGGTGTCGAGCGGCCCGCACGGCGGCGAGCAACTGGCCGCGGACACCGTCGTCCTCGCCGTACCGCAGCGGGAGAGCCACGCACTGCTCCCCGGCGGTGCGCTGGCCGACCCGGACCGGCTGCTGGGCATCGGCACCGCGCCGATCCTCAACCTCCATGCCGTCTACGACCGCAGAGTGCTGCGCCGCCCCTTCTTCGCCGCGGTCGGCTCACCGGTCCAGTGGGTCTTCGACCGCACGGACGCCTCCGGGCTCGCCGCACTGCCCGAGGGGACCGGCCGTCAGTATCTGGCCGTCTCGCAGTCCGCCGCGCAGGACGAGATCGACCTGCCGATCGCCAAGCTCCGCGCCCGCTACCTCCCCGAACTGGAGCGGCTGCTGCCCGCCGCCCGGGGCGCCAGGATCATCGACTTCTTCGTCACCCGCGAGCGCACCGCGACCTTCGCGCCCGCCCCGGGCGTCGGCAGGCTCCGCCCCGCCGCCCGTACCCAAGTCCCCGGCCTGTTCCTGGCCGGTGCGTGGACCGCCACCGGGTGGCCCGCGACCATGGAAAGCGCCGTGCGCAGCGGCACCGTCGCCGCTCGCGAGGCGCTCACCGAACTCGGCTTCCCTCAGGGCCAGTTGACCCAGGAGGCGGCATGACTACGAGTATCAGTTCCCGCACGAGCACGAGCATCGGAAACAGAGGAGAAACCGTGAACCCGGCTTCCCCAGCTATCGACACCGAGAGCGTCACCGCGCTGCTGGAGCGTGGGCGGACACTCGCCACTCCCGTGCTGCGTGCCGCCGTGGACCGGCTCGCCCCTCCCATGGACACCGTCGCCGCCTACCACTTCGGCTGGATCGACGCACAGGGCCGCCCGTCCGCGGGCGACAGCGGCAAGGCCGTACGGCCCGCGCTCGCCCTGCTGTCCGCGCAGGCCGCGGGCAAGGCGCCCGAGGTGGGCGTGCCGGGTGCGGTGGCGGTCGAGCTGGTGCACAACTTCTCGCTGCTGCACGACGACCTGATGGACGGCGACGAGCAGCGCCGGCACCGCGACACCGTATGGAAGGTGCACGGCCCCGCGCAGGCCATCCTCGTTGGCGACGCGCTGTTCGCGCTCGCCAACGAAATACTGCTGGAACTGGGCACGGTCGAGGCCGGCCGGGCCACCCGCCGGCTCACCGTGGCCACCCGCAAACTGATCGACGGCCAGGCCCAGGACATCTCCTACGAGCACCGCGAGCGGGTCACCGTCGAGGAGTGCCTGGAGATGGAGGGCAACAAGACGGGCGCCCTCCTCGCCTGCGCGGTCTCCATCGGCGCCGTCCTCGGCGGCGCCGACGACCACACCGCGGACACCCTGGAGCGGTACGGATACCACCTCGGCCTCGCCTTCCAGGCGGTCGACGACCTGCTCGGCATCTGGGGCGACCCGGACGCCACGGGCAAGCAGACCTGGAGCGATCTGCGCCAGCGCAAGAAGTCGCTGCCGGTGGTCGCCGCGCTCGCCGCCGGGGGCCCGGCCTCCGAGCGCCTCGCCGGGATCCTCGCGGCGGACGCCAAGAAGAGCGAGACCGAGATCGCCGACTTCACCGAGGAGGAGTTCGCCTCCCGCGCGGCCCTGATCGAGGAGGCCGGCGGCCGCGAGTGGACCTCTCAGGAGGCCCGCCGCCAGCACGCCACCGCCATCGCCGCACTGGACGAGGTCGAGATGCCGGAAGAGATCCGCGGGCAGCTCGTCGCGCTCGCGGACTTCGTCGTCGTACGAGAGAGATGATCACTATCAAACCGATCTAGATCGCAGTCGCCGGTCGGCGCCAGCCGGGCGCCGGCCGACGGAATCCCTGAGCACGCTTCACAGTTCACTGCCGAAGGGGAAGCCATGAAAGCGACGACCGACGGAAGCACCGGGGCGCCCGCCCCCCGGGCCCCCTCGGCCAGCGATGACGCCGCCGAGACAACCGCATACACGCCGACCGTCGTGGCGGGGGACACGATGGCCGCCGCACGACACGCGACCACCCGCGCCACCGAGCATCTGCTCGCCGCCCAGGACTCCGCCGGATGGTGGAAGGGCACCCTCGAAACCAACGTCACGATGGACGCGGAAGACCTGCTGCTCCGTCAGTTCCTCGGCATCCAGGACCGCGGGACCACCGAGGCGGCGGCCCGCCACATCCGCGCCGAACAGCGCGCCGACAACACCTGGGCCACCTTTCACGAAGGGCCCGGCGACCTCTCCGCCACCATCGAGGCATACGTCGCCCTCCGGCTCGCCGGAGACGCCCCCGACGCCCCCCACATGGCCGGCGCCGCCGCCTGGATCCGCGGCCACGGCGGTATCGCCGCCGCCCGCGTCTTCACCCGCATCTGGCTGGCCCTCTTCGGCTGGTGGCGGTGGGAGGACCTCCCCGAACTCCCGCCGGAGCTCATCTACTTCCCCCAGTGGTTCCCGCTCAACATCTACGACTTCGGATGCTGGGCGCGGCAGACCATCGTGCCGCTGACCATCGTCTCGGCCAAGCGCCCGGTACGGCCCGCACCGTTCGCCCTCGACGAGCTGCACACCGACCCGCGCCATCCCCGCCCGCGGCAGCCGCTCGCCCCGGCCGCCAGCTGGGACGGCCTCTTCCAGCGCCTCGACAAGGCGCTGCACCTCTACCACAAGGTCGCACTGCGCAAGCTGCGCGGGGCCGCGATGCGCTCCGCCGCCCGCTGGATCGTCGAACGGCAGGAGAACGACGGCTGCTGGGGCGGTATCCAGCCCCCCGCCGTCTACTCCATCATCGCCCTGCACCTCCTCGGCTACGACCTCGACCACCCCGTCCTCAGCGCCGGTCTGCAGTCGCTGGACCGGTTCGCCGTCTGGCAGGAGGACGGCAGCCGCATGATCGAGGCATGCCAGTCCCCGGTCTGGGACACCTGCCTGGCGACCATCGCGCTCGCCGACGCCGGAGTCCCCGCCGACCACCCGCAGCTGGTCAAGGCCGTCGACTGGATGCTCGCCGAGGAGATCGACCGGCCCGGCGACTGGGCGGTCCGCAGACCGCAACTCCAGCCCGGCGGCTGGGCGTTCGAGTTCGAGAACGACAACTACCCGGACATCGACGACACCGCCGAGGTGGTGCTGGCGCTGCGCCGGGTGCGTCATCCGGATCCGGCGCGCGTCGACGCCGCCGTCCAGCGCGCGGTGCGCTGGAACCTCGGCATGCAGTCGAAGAACGGAGCCTGGGCCGCCTTCGACGCCGACAACACCAGCCCGTTCCCCAACCGCCTGCCGTTCTGCGACTTCGGCGAGGTCATCGACCCGCCGTCGGCCGACGTCACCGCCCATGTCGTCGAGATGCTCGCCGACGTCGACCGCACGCACGACCCGCGCACCCGCCGCGGCATCCAGTGGCTGCTGGCCGAACAGGAGCCCAGCGGCGCCTGGTTCGGCCGCTGGGGCACCAACTACCTCTACGGCACGGGATCGGTGCTCCCCGCGCTCGCCGCGGCCGGTATCCCCGGTTCGCACCCCGCGGTCCGCCGGGCCGTCGGCTGGCTGGAGCGGGTGCAGAACGACGACGGCGGCTGGGGCGAGGACCAGCGGTCCTACCAGGACAAGAAGTGGGCCGGCCGCGGCGCGTCGACCGCCTCGCAGACCGGCTGGGCGCTGATGGCGCTGCTCGCGGCCGGCGAGCGGGACAGCGAGGCGGTACGGCGCGGGGTGCGCTGGCTGGCCGACACCCAGCGCGCGGACGGCACCTGGGACGAGCCGTACTTCACCGGCACCGGCTTCCCCTGGGACTTCTCCATCAACTACCACCTGTACCGGCAGGTCTTCCCGCTGACGGCCCTGGGCCGCTACGTCAACGGCGGACCGGCCGGTGCGTCCCTGGGGGCCTGATGCCACGCAGGCCCGCGCCGGATGCCGGACCGCCGCTGCTGGTCGCCTGCGCGCTCGGCATCGAACGGTTCGCGCTGCGCGGCGGTGAGCGCGGCGCCGGCAACCCGCCCGCGATCACCCTCCGTACCGGTATGGGCCCGCAGGCGGCGGAGCGCGCCCTCGCCAAGGCGCTGGCCGACGGCGCCCGCACCGCGGATTCGCCCGTCATCGCCAGCGGCTTCTGCGCCGGCCTCGCCCCCGGGATGCGGCCCGGCGACGTGGTCGTCGCCGAGACCACCCGCGATCACCGCCCGGACGCGCCGGAGGTGGTCTGCCGGGACAACGGCCCGCTGCTGCGGGCCTTGCGGGCGCGCGGCCTGACCGTGCACACCGGCCTGCTGTGCGGCTCCGACCACGTCGTACGCGGCGCGGCGCGGGTCGCCCTGCACGCCACCGGCGCCGTCGCGGTGGACATGGAATCCGCCGCCACGCTCCGCGCGGCCACGCGGGCCGGCCGCCGTCCGGTTGCGGCCGTACGGGTGGTCGTGGACGCTCCGGAACATGAACTCGTCCGTATCGGCACCGTGCGCGGTGGAATATCGGCCTTCCGTGTGCTGCGCTCTGTGTTTCCTGTTTTTTTCGAATGGCACCGTTCTTTGCTGCTCCCCAGGAGGTGAGCTAGATGGCCATGCCGCTCCGTCAGTCCATCCGGGTCGGAACCTATCTCTTTGAACAGAAAGTGCTGCGGAAGCGCGAGAAGTTCCCGCTCATCGTCGAGCTCGAACCCCTCTTCGCCTGCAACCTGAAATGTGAGGGCTGCGGCAAGATCCAGCATCCGGCGGGGGTGCTCAAGCAGCGGATGCCGGTGGCGCAGGCGGTCGGCGCGGTGCTGGAGTCCGGCGCCCCGATGGTCTCCATCGCCGGCGGCGAACCCTTGATGCACCCCCAGATCCATGAAATCGTACGGCAGTTGGTGGCCCGCCGGAAATATGTCTTCCTGTGCACCAACGCGATGCTGCTGCGCAAGAAACTGGAGAAGTTCACGCCCTCGCCGTATTTCGCCTTCGCGGTGCACATCGACGGAATGCGGGAACGGCATGACGAATCCGTCGCGAAGGAAGGCGTTTTCGACGAAGCGGTGGCGGCCATAAAGGAGGCCAAGCGGCGTGGTTTCCGCGTCACCACCAATTCCACCTTCTTCAACACCGACACCCCGCAGAACATCATCGAGGTCCTCAACTTCCTCAACGACGACCTCCAGGTCGACGAGATGATGCTGTCGCCCGCCTACGCCTACGAGAAGGCCCCCGACCAGGAGCACTTCCTGGGCGTCGAGCAGACCCGGGAGCTGTTCAAGAAGGCGTTCGCCGGCGGCAACCGCCGTCGCTGGCGGCTCAACCACAGCCCGCTCTTCCTCGACTTCCTGGAGGGCAAGGCGGACTTCCCGTGCACGGCCTGGGCGATCCCCAACTACTCGCTCTTCGGCTGGCAGCGGCCCTGCTACCTCATGAGCGACGGATACGTCCCGACGTACCGGGAGCTCATCGAGGAGACCGACTGGAGCAAGTACGGCCGGGGCAAGGACCCGCGCTGCGCCAACTGCATGGCGCACTGCGGCTACGAACCCACCGCCGTCCTGGCCACCATGGGCTCCCTCAAGGAGTCCCTGCGGGCCGCCCGGGAGACCGTCGCAGGAAACCGCGGGTGACGTGATGAGCAGTGGCGAGCTTCCCGGGGGAGTGCGGGACATCCCCCGGAGCAGCACGGTACCGGTGCTCCCCGAGGTCCCGGCCCGGCCGCTGGCGGCGCGGCGTAAGTCGCGCGCCATCCAGGTCGGGCCGGTGACGGTGGGCGGCGGCGCTCCCGTCTCGGTGCAGTCGATGACGACGACGCGGACGTCCGATGTGGGGGCGACGCTTCAGCAGATCGCGGAGTTGACGGCGTCGGGGTGTCAGATCGTGCGGGTGGCGTGTCCGACGCAGGATGATGCGGATGCGCTGGCGGTGATTGCGCGGAAGTCGCAGATTCCGGTGATCGCGGATATTCACTTCCAGCCGAAGTATGTGTTCGCGGCGATCGATGCGGGGTGTGCGGCGGTCCGGGTGAATCCGGGGAACATCAAGCAGTTCGATGACAAGGTCCGGGAGATCGCGAAGGCGGCGTCGGAGGCGGGTACCCCGATCCGG
>JOEL01000044.1 GCA_000720995.1 Streptomyces celluloflavus | reverse complement strand
CCGGCGGCTGCTCCAGAAGTACGGCAAGGCGACGCCGGAGGCGCTGGTGGAGTCGGCGCTGTGGGAGGCGTCGCTCTTCGAGGAGCACGGTTTCCGGGATATCAAGATCTCGGTCAAGCACAACGACCCGGTGGTGATGGTCAATGCCTATCGGCTGCTGGCGGCGCGCTGCGACTACCCGCTGCACCTGGGCGTGACGGAGGCCGGTCCGGCTTTCCTCTGGAGGGCATGGAGGTGCCGCTGCGGGTCGCCGTGATGGGCTGTGTCGTCAATGGTCCCGGTGAGGCGCGGGAGGCCGATCTGGGTGTGGCGTCCGGTAACGGCAAGGGGCAGATCTTCGTGAAGGGCGAGGTCATCAAGACCGTCCCCGAGTCGAAGATCGTCGAGACCCTCATCGAAGAGGCCATGAAGATCGCCGCGCGGATGGCAGCCGAGGGAGCAGTGGCAGGCACCCCCGACATCACCGTCAGCTGAACCAGAGGGGGACCGATCATGACGATGCTGGAACACATCCGGGAGCCACGCGACCTCAAGGCGCTGGCCGGCGAGCGGCTGGACGAACTGGCCGCGGAGATACGGAAGTTCCTGGTGCCGGCGGTCGCCCGCACCGGCGGACATCTGGGGCCCAACCTGGGCGTGGTCGAGCTGACCATCGCCCTGCACCGGGTCTTCGACTCGCCCGCCGACCGCATCCTGTGGGACACCGCCCGCTGGTCATCGTCGTCAACGACAACGAGCGCTCCTACGCGCCCACCATCGGCGGCCTCGCCGACCACCTCGCCACCCTGCGCACCACCGACGGTTACGAGAAGTTCCTCGCCTGGGGCAAGGACGTACTCCAGCGCACCCCCGTCGTCGGAACGCCGCTCTACGAATCGCTGCACGGCGCGAAGAAGGGCTTCAAGGACGCCTTCGCGCCCCAGGGCATGTTCGAGGACCTCGGCCTGAAGTACATCGGGCCGGTCGACGGGCACGACATCGCGGCCGTCGAGTCCGCGCTGCGCCGCGCGGCCGGCTTCCGCGGCCCGGTGCTGGTGCACTGCCTGACCGAGAAGGGCCGCGGCTACCGGCCCGCCCTGGAGGACGAGGCGGACCACTTCCACACCGTCGGCGCGATGGACCCGCTGACCTGCGAGCCCGTCGCGCCGCCCGGCGCGCCCTCCTGGACCTCCGTCTTCGGCGACGAGATGGTCCGAATCGGCGCCGAGCGCCCGGACGTCGTCGCCATCACGGCGGCGATGCTGCAACCGGTCGGGCTCGGCAAGTTCGCCGCGGCGTATCCGGACCGGGTGTGGGATGTGGGCATCGCCGAGCAGCACGCCGCGGTGTCGGCGGCGGGCCTGGCCACCGGCGGACTGCACCCGGTCGTCGCGCTGTACGCCACCTTCCTCAACCGCGCCTTCGACCAGGTCCTGATGGACGTCGCGCTGCACAGGTGCGGGGTCACCTTCGTCCTGGACCGGGCCGGTGTCACCGGCGTCGACGGCGCCTCGCACCACGGCATGTGGGACATGTCGATGCTGGGCGTCGTACCGGGCCTGCGGATCGCCGCACCGCGCGATGCCGACCAGCTCCGGGCCGAGCTGCGCGAATCCCTCGACGTGACCGACGCCCCGACCGTCATCCGATACCCCAAGGAATCGGTGGGCGAGCCGATCGCGGCGGTGGAGCGGATCGGCGGGGTCGATGTGCTGCACCGCGCGCCGCAGCCGGTCGTCCTGCTGGTCGCGGTCGGTGTGATGGCGACGGTCTGCCTGGAGGTCGCCGAGCTGCTGGCGGCGCGCGGCACCGGCACCACGGTCATCGACCCGCGCTGGGTCAAACCGGTGGACCCCGCCGTCGTACAGCTCGCCCTGCGGCACGCGGTGGTGGCCGTCGTCGAGGACAACAGCCGCACCGGCGGCGTGGGATGGGCGGTCGGCCAGGCGCTGCGCGACGCGGCGGTGGATGTGCCGCTGCGGACCTTCGGCATCCCCGAGCAGTTCCTGCCGCACGGCAAGCGCGGCGAGCTGCTGGCCGACATCGGCCTCACCCCCGCCGAGATCGCCGGCCGGATCAGCGCGGCACTGGCCCGTAAGGAGAACCACTCGTGAGCGGATTCGACCTGGCCGAGCTGCTCGCCGAGCGCGGCGGCGAACGCTATGACCTGCACACCCGCCATCTCAACCACCAGCTCCCGCGGATGCTGCGCACCATCGGCTTCGACAAGGTCTACGAGCGGGCCGAGGGCGCCTACTTCTGGGACGCCGAAGGCCAGGACTACCTGGACATGCTCGCCGGATTCGGTGTGATGGGCCTCGGCCGGCACCACCCCGTCGTCCGCCGGGCGCTGCACGATGTGCTGGACGCCGGGCTGCCCGACCTCACCCGCTTCGACTGCCAGCCGCTGCCCGGTCTGCTCGCCGAGAAACTGCTGAGTTACGCGCCCCACCTGGACCGCGTCTTCTTCGGCAACAGCGGCACCGAAGCGGTCGAGACCGCGTTGAAGTTCGCCCGCTACGCGACCGGCAAACCGCGCGTCCTGTACTGCACCCATGCGTTCCACGGCCTGACCACCGGCTCCCTCTCCGTCAACGGCGAAGACGGCTTCCGGGACGGTTTCGTGCCGCTGCTGCCCGACACCGCCATCGAGATGGGCGATCTGGAGGCGCTGGCCCGGGAGGTGGCGCGCGGCGATGTGGCGGCGCTGGTCGTCGAGCCGATCCAGGGCAAGGGCGTGCTGCCCACCCCGCCCGGATTCCTGCGCGCCGCCCAGGAGCTGCTGCACCGGCACAAGGGCCTGCTGATCGCCGACGAGGTGCAGACCGGTCTCGGCCGCACCGGCGACTTCTTCGCGTACCAGCACGAGGAGGGCGTGACACCGGACCTGGTGTGCGTGGCCAAGGCGCTGTCCGGCGGCTACGTCCCGGTCGGTGCGACGCTCGGCAAGGACTGGATCTTCAAGAAGGTCTACTCGTCCATGGACCGGGTGCTGGTGCACTCCGCCAGCTTCGGGTCCAACGCCCAGGCGATGGCCGCCGGACTCGCCGTGCTCTCGGTGATGGAGGACGAACAGATCGTCGCCAACGCCCGGCACACCGGCGATCTGCTGCGCACCCGGCTCGCGGCGCTGACCGAAAAGTACGAGCTGCTGCACGGGGTGCGCGGCCGCGGCCTGATGATCGGCATCGAGTTCGGCAGACCGAAATCGCTGGGACTGCGCAGCCGCTGGACGATGCTGCAGGCGGCCCGCAAGGGGCTGTTCGCGCAGCTGGTCGTGGTACCGCTGCTCCAGCGGCACCGCATCCTGACCCAGGTCTCGGGCGACCACCTCGAAGTCATCAAGCTGATCCCGCCGTTGACCATCGGGGAGCGGGAAGTCGACCGTTTCGTCGACGCGTTCACCGCCGTCATGGACGAGGCGCACGGCGGCGGCGGCCTGCTGTGGGACTTCGGGCGGACGCTGGTCAAGCAGGCGGTCGCCAACCGCTGACGACGTACCGGGGGAGGTGAGGGGAGACGATGACCGCCGCGACGACGGTGCACGCCGTCAACGGCCTGACGGCCCGCTGGGCGCGGGACGCGGTGGAGGAGCGGGGCACGGCCTTGACCGCGGCCGGTGTCTGGCCGCTGCTGGCGCTGCTCGCCGGGCCGGCGGCGGGCGAGGCCCGCGCGGAGCTGGCCGCGGCGCTCGGCACCGACGCACGGTGCGCGCCGCAGGCCGGCCGCGAGCTGCTGGCCCTGCTCGACGCGGCGGACGGCGTCGACGCGGCGGTGGGGCTGTGGACCCGGCGGACCCTCGCGCTGCGCCCCGAGTGGACGGCCGGCCTCCCGCTCGATGTGCACGGCGAGCTGACCGGGGATGCCGCCGCCGACCTGGCGGCGCTGCACGCCTGGGTGCGGCGGCACACCGACGGGCTGATCGAACGGATGCCGGTGCGGGTGGACCCCGGGACACTGCTCGTGCTGGCGAGCGCGCTGCTGGTGCGTACGACCTGGCCGGAGCCGTTCCGGGAACAGCCGCTGCGGGCGGCCGAAGGGCCGTGGGCCGGGCGGGAGCTGACGGGCCTGCACCGCCGCGGCACGGACCCGGAGCAGGTACGGGTGCACACCACCCCGGACGGCCCGCTGACCGCCGTGGCCGTCGCGGGCGACAACGGCATCGATGTCCAGCTGCTGCTCGGCGGGCGGGCGGTACCGGGCGGTGACGTGCTGCGGCACGGCGTGGCGGCGCTGGGCGGTGCGTACCGGACGGTGTCCGGCGCGGGGCTGGCCGACGGCGCCGGGCCGGGCGTGCGGGTGACCTCGGTGCCGAGCCGGGACGGCGCGCCGCGGGCGGAGCTGACCACCGCGCGGTTCACGATCGACGCCGAACACGATCTGCTGGCGCGGGCGGGGCTCTTCGGGCTCGCCTCGGCCGCCGACGCCGCACGCGGTCATTTCCCCGGGATCAGCCCGACGCCGCTCGCGGTGAACTCGGCCCGGCAGACGGCGACCGCGACATTCGGCCCGCGCGGATTCCGGGCGGCCGCGGTCACGGCGATCGGGACGCGGGCGGGTGCGGTGCCGCGGACCCCGCCGTACCGGGCGCGGCTGATCTCGGCCCGTTTCGAGCGGCCCTTCGGCTTTCTCGCGGTGCACCGGGCGTCGGGGCTGGTGCTCGTCGCGGGCTGGGTGACAGACCCGGACGGGTGGCGGGCGGACGGGGGGAAGGTGAGGCGGGGCGCCGTGGTGCGGTGACGTACGGGAATCGGCCCGGCGGACAGGTCCACCGGGCCGATTCCCCTGGCGCTCCGGGTACGGCGTACGAGAAGGCCGCCGTAGCGGGCGGGCCGCTCGCTGCGCCGCTCAGTCGGTCAGCAGCTGGGCGCGCAGGCGCTCACGGGTCTCGGGCGACAGCTTCAGGCCCTCGGCCAGGTACGTCTCCGTGGAGCCCCAGGTCTGCTCGATCGCGTCGAATGCGGCCGCGAGGTAGTCGGTGCGCGCCCCGAACAGCGGTGAGAGCAGCTCCATGACCTCCGGGGACATCCCGACCGCGGAACTGTCGGAACGGCGGATCTTGTAGCGGCGGCTCGGGTCGTCGGACTTGAGGTAGTCGGCCTCGATGGCCTCCGGCTCCACGCCGACCGCCAGCAGGGTCACGGCGATGGACAGGCCCGCGCGGTCCTTGCCGGCCGCGCAGTGCATCAGGGCCGGGACGCTGTCCTCGGCGAGCGCGTGCAGCACCTGGCTGTGGGCGTCGGTGCGGGTGGTGATGATGTGGCGGTAAGTGTTGGCCATACGGGCCGCGGCCTTGCCGTCGCCGAGGGCGGTACGCAGCTGGTCCAGCTCGCCGTCGCGCACCATCGCCCAGAACTCCGCGCCGTCGGCCGGATCGGTGAGTGGGATGTTCACGTTCCGCACGCCGGGCAGCGCGACATCGGGGCCTTCCAGCTTGATGTCCGAGGTGTTGCGGAAGTCGAAGACCGTGTGCAGCCCGAGACCGGTGAGAAACGCGGCGTCCGCCTCGGTCGCGTGCGCGAGATGGCCGCTGCGGAACAGCCTGCCCTGCCGTACGCGACGCCCGTCCACGGTCGGCAATCCGCCCACGTCACGGAAGTTGCGCACCTCCGCGAGGTCGGACTGGGTCGACGGGACGTGCGGCGTCTGCTGCGTCACGGGCGCTCCTCGGGTTCGGCCGCCGACGGGGCTCGCCGACGAGGCGGGGCACCTCCGACGATACGACACTGACGCAGTGCGCAATTAGGGTGCAACAACGTCGAGACATGACTCAAAATGAGGCGATCAGGCAGCAGTCTGTGATCGATCATTATTCCGACTTGAGAAGAATTTGACCGGGTGGCATTAATCACCTCCCGTCAACCCCTGGTTACGGTGGCGTAAGTCACTTCTCAAAGGGAAGGATGTCCTGACGTGGCAGACGATTCGAAGAACAACAGCAACGGCGCGAGCGGCGCCATCGGGTCGTACGCAGCCGTCGGGGACAGCTTCACCGAGGGGGTCGGGGACCCCGGCCGTGACGGGGCGTACATCGGTTGGGCGGACCGCTTGGCGGTCCTCCTCTCGGACCAGCGGGACGAAGGCGACTTCCGTTACGCGAACCTCGCGGTCCGCGGGCGGCTGCTCGACCAGATCATCGAGGAGCAGGTGCCCCGGGCCAAGGAGCTGGCGCCCGAGCTGGTCACGTTCTGTGCCGGTGGCAATGACATTCTGCGGCCCGGCTCGGACCCCGACGCGGTGGCCGAGCGGTACGACGCCGCCGTCGCCGACCTGCGCGAGTCGGTCGGGACGGTGCTGCTCTGCACGGGCTTCGACACCCGCGACATCCCCGTCCTCAAGCATCTGCGCGGCAAGATCGCGACCTACACCGCGCATGTGCGGGCCATCGCGGACCGGCATGACTGCCCGGTCCTGGACCTGTGGTCGCTGAAGTCGGTGCAGGACCGGCGGGCCTGGAGCGATGACCGGCTCCACCTGTCGGCCGACGGCCACACCCGGGTGGCGCTGCGCGCCGGACAGGTGCTCGGCCTGCCGGTGCCGGCCGACCCGGACCAGCCGTGGCCCCCGGAGGCGGAGCGTTCGGCCGCCGAGGCCCGGCGCGACAACATCCACTGGGCGCGCGAGCACCTCGTACCGTGGATCGGGCGCCGGCTGCGTGGCGAGTCCTCCGGCGATCACGTCGAGCCCAAGCGGCCCGATCTGCTGCCGCTCTGACGTCCCGCGGCGCGTGCCGTGGACCGAGGCCCCGATGTCCGCCGACGGCGGAGCGGGGCCTCAGTGCGTTGCGGTGTACGGAAGTTCGGCCCAGACGGCCTGGCCGCCGGCGTCCCCGGGCCGCGTCCCCCAGCTCTCGGACAGTGCGCCGACGAGGAACAGGCCCCGTCCGCACTCCTTGTCCACGCTGCGGGGCTGGACGTGCGGGGCCGCGGCGCCGCTCGCTCCCTCGTCGGTGACCGTGATGCGGACATAGGTGCCGAACAGGGTGAGCTCACAGCCGACCCGCTCGCTGTCGGAGTGCCGCACCGCGTTGGTGAACAGCTCGGATACCACCAACTCCACATCGTCACGGACCTGTTGATCCGCGCCCCACTCGTGCAGCAGGGCGCGGACACGTCTGCGCGCCTCGGCGACGGACGTGCGGCGTGCCGGCAAATGGAACGCGTCCTGCGGGCGCTCGGCGACGAAGCCGCCACAGCGCCCTAACAGAGGAGCGTTGTAGGAGGAAGCCACTCCGCAACTATGTGCGATGTTGGTCACTGATGGCAAGGATCAGTCTGTAATTTGCAGAATCAGATATGCAGTCTGTTCGTGCCCCTGACCGCATGACACACTGCTGATCATTGACGTCAGTTGGAGGGGATCGGACGTGGCGGATCCACGGTCGGCAGGCGCGCCGACCGTCCTGCGGGTAGTGCTCGGAAAGCGACTCCAGGACCTGCGCGAGAAGGCGGGGCTGTCCTTCGAACAGGCCGCCGCGGCCCTCGATGTCACCCACGCCACCATACGGCGCATGGAAAAGGCCGAAGTCGGCCTGAAGATCCCCTACGTGGAGAAGCTGCTGGCGACGTACGGCGTCACCGAGCAGAGCGAGATCGACGGGTTCATCTCCCTCGCCCGGGAGGCCAACCGCCCCGGCTGGTGGCACAACTTCCGGGACGTCCTGCCCGAGTGGTTCAGCGCGTTCGTCAGCCTGGAGAGTGAGGCCAACCTCATCCGGGCGTACCAACCGCACTACGTTCCCGGGCTGTTGCAGACGGAGGACTATGCCCGCGCCGTCCTGCGGGCCGGTATGCCACACGCCCCGGCCGAGGACATCGACCGCATCGTCGCCCTGCGGATGGAACGGCAGCCGCTGCTGACCCGCGAGAACGCCCCGATGCTGTGGGTCGTCATGGACGAGACCGTGCTGCGGCGCCCGATCGGCGGCGCCAAGGTGATGCACGGCCAGCTGACCCGGCTGATGGAGGCCACCGCCCTGCCGAACGTCCGGCTCCAGATCATGCCCTTCACCGCAGGCCCGCACCCCGCGATGTACGGGCCGTTCCACATCTTCCGCTTCCCGCTCCCGGAACTCCCGGACATGGCGTACGCGGAAACCCTCGTCGGAGCCGTGTACTTCGACCAGCGCAACGACGTCTCGCAGTTCCTGGAGGCCCTGGACCGGATGTGTGCGCAGGCCGCGCCGGCACACACCACCAAGGCCATTCTGGGTGGCTTTCGCAAGGAGATCTGAACCATGGATCGCATACGCATCTACAACGGCATGCCCGCCAAAGAACTGGGCAGTGAGGGCTGGCACAAGCCGTGGAGCGGCGGAAACGGCGGCGAATGCGTCGAGGCGATGCGGCTGGGGGACGGCCGGGTGGCGCTGCGCCAGTCGACCGACCCGGACGGCCCGGCGCTGATTTACACCCATCGCGAGATCGTGAGTTTCATCGAGGGCGCGAAGGCCGGGGACGCGGACTTCCTGCTCTCCGCGGCGCCGTGCCGGCGCACCGAACGGAGGACGGCGTGAGCGGACAGGACATATCCCCGGCGCAGGAGATGCCCCAGGGGTTCGAGAGCCCGAAGGGCTCACCGATTCTGGAGAATACGGGCTTCTCGGCCGACGAGATCGACACCAGCCGGCCGCATCCGGCCCGGATGTACGACTACTACCTCGGCGGCTGGGACAACTACGAGGTCGACCGGACGGCCGCGGAACGGGTCATCGGGGTCCACCCCCAGGTACGCGTCAGCGCCCGCGCCAACCGCGCGTTCCTGCAACGGGCGGTGCGTGAACTGACCGCCGGTGGTATCCGCCAGATCATCGACATCGGCACCGGCATCCCGACCTCGCCCAACACCCACGAGGTGGCCCGCGAGACCGCCCCCGACACCCGGGTCGTCTATGTCGACAACGATCCGATCGTCGCCACCCACGCCGGGGCCCGGCTGACCAATACCGAACGCACCGGATTCGTGCTCGGCGACGTCCGCGAGCCCCGGGCGATCCTGGACCACCCGACCGTCCGGGAACTCATCGACTTCGACCGACCGGTGGCCCTGCTGCTGGTGGCCGTCCTGCACTTCGTCCGGGACGACGAGCACCCCGCCGAGATCGTCGCCGCCCTCGCCGACGCCCTCCCCTCGGGCAGCCACCTCGTGCTCTCGCACGCCACCGGGGAGCCCTACGAGGCGTACGCGGCGGGCCGTACGGACGAGCGGGCGCGCGACGGCGTGGTGAACGTCTACAAGAACGCCACCGCCACCCTCAACCTGCGGACGCGGGCCGAGATCGAGCCGCTGTTCGGACCGTTCAGCCTGCTGGACCCGGGCGTGGTGCGGGTGCCGCTCTGGCGGCCGGACGGCGAGGTGCCCGGCGCCCAAGAGCTCAACGACATCATTTTCTACGGCGGGGTGGGCCGCAAGAGCTGAATCGCGCGGGCCGGCGGCGCGGCCGCGGGGATCCGCTCCAGCACGCCGCCGGCGAAGACGTCGTACAGCGGCAGTGTCTCCAGATGGACATAGCCGATATGGCAGTCGCAGACGGAGCGCGGGCAGGCGCGCGGGCGCAGCGCCGTCCGGTAGCTGCCGTCGTAGAGATTGCCCAGCTCCGCGGGGACGAAATGGCAGCGCCGGACCGTGCCGTCGCCGTCCACCGAGATCACCGATTCGCCGGTCCGGCACGGGAGTCCGGCGCTCTCGTGCGGATGGCGGCTGAACGGGAAGAGCGGATCCAGCGCCGTCCACCGGGCGGCCTCCGCGTCCGTATAGCTGCGGCCCTCGGCGGCGTTGACCCAGAGATAGACCTGCTCGGGGAGGTCGGCGCGGAGCCGTCGGGCATGCTCCAGGTGCTCGGGGAAGCCCACGATCCCCACACTGAACCGGGCGCCGAGCGCGGTCAGTTCCCGGGTTTTGGCCAGGAACCGGTCGTACGGGGTCTGGCCGGGATGGTAGGTGCACCACAGGGCGAGGGTGTCGAGGTCCGCTTCGGCGAGCCAGTCGGTGCGGCAGCTCAGATTGGTCTGGATGGCCACCCGACGGATGTGCGGGAGCCGGCTCAGCTCCGCCAGGGTGCGGCGGTACCAGGACCGGACGAGGCCCTCGCCCCAGGGTGTGCACAGGATCGACAGCCTGTCGCCGTGCTCCCCCTGTGCCGCCGCCCACTCGGCGAAGCGGGCCAGGGCCGCGCGGTCGGCGGTCAGTTGCGCACGGCTGTCGCGCCGCTTGGCGAACGGGCAGTACGGGCAGTCGTAGTCGCAGGACGCCAGCGGGCCGCGGTACAGAATCGTCAAATCCACTGCGGTACGCCTTATTTGAGGTCGTAGACGGCCATCGCGGACCGTACGGCGGGGGAGAACAGCATCGGGCCCAGGGCGTCGGAGTGCGCCAGCCCCTCGGCGGACAGCCGCAGCCGGCCGGGCGCCGCGGCGGCGTCCAGCCAGCCGAGTTCGGCGAACCGCGCCAGCTCCACCGGGAAGTCGTCCGCGGGGGAACTGCCGAAGCGGGCGCGGTAGTCGGCCGTCGGCATGCCCTCCGCCTGGAGGACCGACTGGAGCAGATGGCGGCGCCGCGCATCGTCCTCGGTCATGTACCTGCCGTGCTCGGCGCGCGCGAAGTCCGCCGCCGGACGGGATATGTAGTCGTCGATGATCGAGCGGATCCGGTTCATGTGGACGGCGTAGTCGAAGGAGTAGTGCAGGGCCGAGGTGTAGGAGCGGGCGCCGCAGCCCAGGCCGATCATGCCGTCGGTCTGACAGGCGTGGTCGACACCGCCGGCGGCCGGCACGGCCGCGCCCCGGCGGCGGAACATCCGCATCGACACCTGCTCATAGCCCGCGGCCAGCAGATGGTCCCGGCCGTGGCGGTACAGCCGCAGCCGCTGCGCGTCCCACTCCGGGTCGGGCGCCCCCGGGTCGCGGCGGCCCAGACCGGTCAGCGGGCGGACATAGAGGGGGTAGAGATACAGCTCCTCGGGGCGCCAGCCCAGGGCGGTGTCCAGGGAGTGCTGCCAGCTGCGCTCCGTCTGGCCGTCGATGCCGTAGATCAGGTCGATGTTGAGCACCGGGACGGCCGCGTCCCGGATCCGGTCCAGGGCGGCCGCCACCTCGGCCGGGCGCTGCGGGCGGACCGCGGCCCGCGCCTCCGCCGCCACGAAACTCTGCACCCCGATGCTGATCCGGGTCGCGCCACGCTCGGCCAGGACGGCGAGGCGGTCCGCGGTGGCGGTCGACGGGGAGGTCTCCACGGAGAGCGGCACCGTGCGCAGCTCGGCGCCCATCCGCAGCTCCGCGATATCGCAGAGCCGCGCCAGCTCGAAGGCGTTCAGGAAGGTGGGGGTGCCGCCGCCGAACGCCGCCGCGGCGAAGCGGGCGTCGCCGTGCAGCGCGTCCCGGACGGCGACCGCCTGGCGCTCCAGCGCGTCCAGATACGCCGAGGTCATCTCCCCGGGGGCGCCGATGCGGGTGAAGAGATTGCAGAAGCCACAGCGGACCTCGCAGAACGGGATGTGGAGATAGAGCGAGAGGGCGTCCTGCGGCTGATCCGCCCACAGGTCGCGCAGTGCCGGGCGGGGCGTCAGCGGGCCGTAGGACGTCTTGTGCGGGTAGGCGTAGACGTAACTCTGGTAGGGCGAGTCGGCCGACGGCTGCCGTGGTGAGTCCGCGGGCTCCGGCGAGGCGGCGGGCCGGGGGGCGGCGGGCGCGACGGTGGCCGCCGCCGCTCCGGCGGCCGGTGTGGTGGTGTGCGGGGCGGTGGTCATCGGGCGGCCTCGATTGTGAACTGGGCGTAGGGGACGGTCCATACGGCCTCGTGGCCGAGGCGGTGGCCGGTATAGCCGTCGTCGCCGTAGGCCGTGCCGTGGTCGGAGCAGACGATGGTGAAGCACGGCCGGCGGCTGGCGGCGGCGGCGAAGAGCCGGCCGATGTGACGGTCGACGTACTCCAGCGCGGCGGCGTGGGTGGCGCGGCTGTCACCGGCCTCCCGGGTGGCACCCGGCAGATGGAACCAGTTCGGCTGGTGCAGCGCCGCGACATTGACGAACAGGAAAAGGCGTTGCTCCGCCGGCAGCGCGGCGACGACCTGCTCCGCCTGGGCCACCTGGGCCTCGAACGAGGTGGCGGAGGCGACGCCGAACTCGGGCTTCCAGTGGCTCTCCCGGAAGAGCCCGGGGAGAACGGAGCCGAGCGCGGCCTGTTTGTTGAAGAACCCCACCCCGCCGATGCACACCGTGTGATAGCCCGCGGCGGCCAGCCCGGTGACCAGGTCCGGGGTGTCGAAGACCCAGGTGCCGGGCGCGGTGGTCTCGCTGCCGGCGAACCGGGCCGCGAACAGCCGCGGATGTGGCCCGGGGGCCGCCGGGGTGGGCAGGAATCCGGCGAACATCGCTTGATGGGAGGCGTAGGTGAAGCTGCCCGGGGCGTGCCGCCGCTCCCAGCGGCCGCCGGGCAGATACCGGGCGAGATGCGGTATCCGGCCGTCCGCCGCCAGCTCCTGTGCCACATCGTGGCGCAGGGTGTCCAGGGTGACGAAGAGGAGATCGTGGCTCCCCACGATGGCGTTCATGTCCGGCGCGGCGGCGGTCGTCTCCGGGGTGCGGACCGGCACCGGGGGAACGGGAGGGGATGCGTCCGGGACGCGCGGGGGTGTTTCAGGGGCGTACACGGTGCGTTCCGTTCTTTCCGGTCATTCCGTACTTTCCATATTCTCCGGTCACGTTCACCGTGCCGCTGCCGTTCACCACGGCGGCGACCTGCGCGCCGTAGGTGTCCAGGCCCTCGGCGCCACTGCCCGGCAGACCGGTCAGCCGGGGCAGCAGATCGCCGAAGGCGTTCACCTCGCCCACCACGAAACGCCGCCAGCCCACGGTGGGCAGCAGATCCACCCCCACGCACAGGGTGCGCGGGAAACAGGCGGCGGCCGCCTCGCACACGGCGAGCGCATCGGACCAGCGGCCCCCCGCAGCCTCGATGGCCGCCCGCACCGCACCGAGGTCACCGCGCGCGCCACCGAGATGGAGATTGGTCATCGGCGACCGGCTGGTCCGGACGACGGCGTGGGTGGCGCGGCCGCCCACGACCACGACCCGGAGATCGGCGGCCCGGCCGTGCTGCGCCGCCTTGGGGATCCAGCGCTCGATGTGCAGACCGTCCGGCGCCAGCACGTCGACGAGGGCCGCGATCTGCGGCTCCGTGTCATAGCGCCGCACCCGCAGGGAGTTGAACAGGGCGCCGTCGGCGGCGAGTTCGACGGACGTCGTGGCCCGGAAACGGCCCCGGCCGTCCGATTCCAGCGCCACCACCCCGGACGCCGAGGAGCCGTGCGCCGGTTTGAGGAAGGCGCGCCGCAGACCGGCCTCGCGCAGCAGCGACCGGGCCTGCGCCCAGCCGTCGACGGACGGTGCGGCCGGCCCGGAGGTGGGCGATGCGGGGACCGGCACCCCGGCGGCCCGCAGCACCCCGTGACACCGCCGTTTGTCGAAGAGCACCGCCAGCTCGGCCGGATCGTCCAGGAGCGTGGCGCCGTCCGCCGCCGCGGCCGCGCCGATCTCGCGCACCGCCGCCGTGAAACGGGCGTACCACCGGGCCGTGCCCTCGACCCGCGTCGGATCGGTGGCGCCCCGCAGCAGCCGTTCGACCTCGTCGTTCTCCCCGGGCGAGTCGATCCGTACGGTCTCGCCCGGGGCGAACGCGGCGCCCGTCCGCAGCACCTCGGGCCAGGCCAGCAGCCGCGGCGCGGGCAGCCCGGCGGCCCGCACGGCGGCGGCGAAGAGCGTCACCCGGCGGTTCTCGGGGTTGCCGACCACGGCGAAGCGGGGGCGAGCGGCGGTATCGGGGCGGGTGACGGTGAGCATGGTGTGCCTCCGGGGCGCTCGGCGGACTCTTCGGGAGGTGCGGACCGGATGGACCGGGGCCGGGGCGGGTGGTGCGCCCCGTCCGGCCGGAGCGGGCGGGCCGGGCGGTGCGGGCCTATTCGGTCACTGCGGCATACCGCCACACGGTGCCGTCGTCCCCGTCCACGTCCTCATCGCCTTGCTCGTCCGCCACCACCTCGACCCCGCTGGGCTCCAGCGCCTGACGGATCCGCTGCACCATCGCGCCGGTGAGGTAGTGGTGGTCCAGATCGAGCCGCCGGAGATGGGTGAGCGGCTGGCCGCCGAGCAGCGCCTCCGCGCCGTTGTCGGTGAGCGTGCCCATCGACAGATCGAGCGTTTCGAGGCCGGCGACGACCGGCGCAGCGGCGACAGCGGTGGCGATCTCGTCCTGGATCGCGCTGTTTTGCAGTCCGAGGTGGCGCAGTGCGGGGAAGCGGCCGCCGGCCAGCACCGCGGCGAGATCGGAGACCTCGTAGTCGCCGCCGTAGTCCGGTACGCCGAGCCAGAGTGTCAGCGACTCCAGCGCGGGGAGGTCGCTCTCGCAGATCCCGCGTACGACGGCGGCCGGCAGCCCGCCCGACTCGAACCGCAGCGCGCGCAGCGCCTCGTGTCGCACCGGGGGGAAGGCCAGGCCGTCGCTGCCGCGCACGGACAGACTCCGCAGGCCGGGGAAGGCGGTGAGCAGCGGTGTGACATCGGACTGCTGGATCCAGGAGATCTCCGACTCCTCCATCGTCAGGTCGCCGAGGAAGACCGCGCGCAGGGAGGTGAGCCGGTCCTTCGCGGCGACGACCGCTTCGACGACCGTGGACGCGGATTCCTCGTACACCTCACCCCACTGACCCAGCACCAGCGCGCGTACGCCGGACAGCTCCACGGTCTCGGTGAACCGCTGCCAGCGCTCGGCGAAGGTCTCTTCATCGCTGTCGTCGTACGGATCGACGGACAGCCGCCAGGCGACCGCGCCGGGCTCGGGGAGTGCGGTACCGGCCGTGGCCGGGGGGAACTCGAAGACGGGCAGGCCGTCCAGCTCGTCCACATGCTGATGGATGCTCATGGTCGATATTCCTATCAACCAGCACTGACAACGCCGTCCGCGTGCCCGCGTCCGGTCACCGTTCCCGCGCTCCCTCGCCGAGCGTGACCGGCCGATCGGTCGGGTGGCCGCCGCGAGCCGCGGTGCGGCGGGTGGCGAGCGCCGGGCAACGGCGGGGAACGGACCGTGCGGCGGCAGGGGAGGGCGGCGGGCCGCCCGCGGCCAGCGAAGGGGCGGTGAAGCCGCGCACGGCCGATTGTCAGACCCCCGTCCTAGTGTTTTCGGTGTCCGCGAGAACGCGGTCCCGGGCCGGACGTTCCCGGGGCCGTGCGAGCGAGAGGAAGGGGAACGGTCGTGTACCGACAGGGAGATGTGCTGATCGTGCCGGTCGCGGAGACGGCGCTGCCGGCACATGTGGCGGATGTGCCGGACGAACCGCGCGATCCGCGCGGACGGATGGTGCTGGCGCTGGGCGAGGTCACCGGCCATGCGCACGCGGTGGTGGGTGCCGGGGCGCTGAAGCGCGAGGCCGGGCCGTTCGGGCCCGCGCTGCTGCACCTGCCCGACGGCGGGCGTGTGGTGCATGAGGAGCATGCGGCGATATCGCTCCCCAAGGGCTGGTACCGCGTCGTGCGCCAGCGCGAGTACGTACCGGGTGCCGTGCGGCTGGTGGCCGACTGACCGGACCGGCGGGCCGGTGAGCCGACGGGTGGGGACAGGCAGCGAAAGGAACGTGTCACAGATGCAAGAGATGCCGGGGGAGCCGGGGGTGCCGCAGATGTCGGACGGGATGCACGGGACGGATAGGGCGGAGGCGCCGCGCGTCGGGGGCGTGGCGGTGGCCGACGGGGTGGCCGACGGCCCGGCCGCGGGCGTCGAGGGCTGGCGGGCGGTGGCCGCGGCGACGGGGGCGGCGGACCGGGCGGCGGCGGAGGCTGGGGTGCGGCTGGCCTATCGCCTCGCCGGGCTCGCGGAGCCGGAGCGGCTGGTGTGGGCCGGTTCGCCGCGGGAGGCGACGGCGCGGGTGCTGGCCGCGTCGCCGGGGGAACTGGGGCCGAGCGTGCGCGACGCGGTGCGGACCCGGCCATGGGCCGCAGAACGGGCCGCACTGCACGCGGAGTTGGGCCGTGCGGCCTGGAGCGAACGCTGGACTCTGACCGGCGGTCGGCTGTGGGACACCACCCGCGCGCTCGCCGAGCGGATACGGACCGGGGTCGTCGAGGCACTGGCCGAGAAGCCCGCCGACGAACCGGCGGTGCGGCTCGCGCTGCTGGACGCGGTGCTCGGGCAGCAGGACGCGCCCTGGCTCGCCGCGTTCGAGGGGGCCGGTGAGCGGCTGGCGGGCGTCGCCGCCGTGGCCCGGAGCGCCGGGTGGTGGTGGCCGTACGAGAAGGTGGCGATCATCGCCGAGCGACCGGCCGAACTGCATCGTGACGAGGCCGGGCGGCTGGACCGGGGCGACGGTCCGGCGCTCGCCTTCCCCGACGGCTTCGCCCTGTACGCCTGGCGCGGTATGCCGGTCCCGGCCACCTTCCTGGACGGACTGGCCGGCCTCACCCCGGAGCGCATCCGGACGGAGGAGAACGCCGAACTGCGCCGGGTCATGCTGGAGTTCTACGGCTACGACCGCTATCTCGCCGAGTCCGGCGCGCGGCCGGTGCACCGCGACGAGGCGGGCATCCTGTGGCGCATCGAACTCGTCGACGACGAGCCGGTGGTGATGGTCGAGGTGGTCAACTCCACGCCCGAGCCGGACGGTACCCACCGCACCTACTGGCTGCGGGTGCCGCCCAGGACCCGTACGGCACGCGAGGGCGTCGCGTGGACCTTCGGACTGGGCGAGGAGGTCTACGCGCCGATACGCGAGACCTGAGCGCCGATCGGGCCCGGGAGTGCGCAGCGGTGCGGTGCGGTGACCGCCCAGCGCGATTGGTTCGCCCACGGGAATCACGGCAACCACGGCGATCCGACCGGACTGCTGAGCGGCTGTTGCGATCTGACGACGGCCGGGCCCGAACGGGAGCCGGAGTCGTACCGGAGCATCGCCCGCACCCTGGCGCGGCCACCCGGGCAGATCCTCTTCCTGAGCGATGCGCGGGGCGAACCGGACGCCGCGGCGGCGTCCGGTCGGCAGACCCTGGGGGTGCGCCGGCCGGGCGATCCGCAAGGGCCCGTGATCGGGGGCCACCGTCGCCGGCCTGACCGGAGCCGCCAGGCGAACCCGCGGCCGCCTCCGGCCCTGGCGCACCCAACCGGCCCGCGCACGCGCCCCGCGGCACCTCGCGGATGACCGCCGCCGGGCCGCCCGGCGGGAACGACCGTTGACATGACCGCGCGGTGCACTGAACTCTGAGGCCCATCAGTGATCATTCAACGTTCCCGCGGCGGCCGGGACATGACCGGATCCGGGGCACGGCGGAGCGGATCCGCGAACCGGCCGGCGCCGCGGGGGGAGTGGGGCAGGAATGGCCGATCGGACCGACGGCGCACGCACCGCGAAAGTGATCGGCGGCGGCCTCGCCGGGATGCTCGCCGTCACCGCCCTGCTGGGGCATGTGGACGCGATCACCGTCGTCGAACGCGACCGCTATCCGGCCGGGCACGCCTTCCGCAAGGGCGTCCCCCAGGCCCGCCATCTGCACCTCTTCCTCAGCGGCGGGCAGCGGGCGCTGGACACCCTGCTGCCCGGTACGGTCGCCGCGCTCACGGCGGCCGGGGCGCGGAACCTGTATCTGCCGCGCGATCTGATCACCCGTACCCCGACCGGCTGGCAGCGGCGTTTCGACGAACGGCGGCACCCCTCGCTGAGCGTCTCCCGGCCGGTGCTGGACGCGGTCGTACGGGAGCGCGCGCTGCGCGCGGCCGCGGCATCGCCCACCCGCGTCGAGGTCCTGGAGGCTACCGAGGTCATCGGCCTGACCGGGGACGCACGGCGCGTGACGGGGATCCGCGTCCGCTCGCGGGACGGCGGAGCGGAGGGCGAACTGCCCGCGGCGCTCGTGGTGGACGCGTCCGGCCGCGGCTCCCGCGCGCCCCAGTGGTACGCCGCGCTCGGCCGGACCGCCCCGTATGAGGAGACCGTGGACACCGGGATCGCCTACGCCAGCTGCCTGTACCGCCAGCGGGACCCGGCGGCCGCGCCGGACGCCGGCGTGAACATCCCCGCCTGGCCGGAGTGTCCGCGCGGCGCCGCGTTCCTGCCGGTCGAGGACGGCAAGTGGCTGCTGACGCTCTCCGGGGTACGCGGGGACCACCCGCCCACGGACGTGGCGGAGCTCGCCGGTTTCAGCGCCACCGTCGGCGACCCGTACGTCCACGAACTGCTGTCCCGCGCCGAGCCGGTCTCGGCCGTGCACGGCTTCCGCGACACCTGCAACCGCCGCCGCCGTTTCGAGCGCCCCGGCGCGGTACCCGAGGGGTTCCTCGTCCTGGGGGACGCCCACTGCACCTTCAACCCGGTGTACGGGCAGGGCATGTCGGTCGCGGCGCTCGGCGCACTGGCGGTGCGCACCACCCTGGTGGACGGCGGGGGACTGCGCCCCGGGCTCACCGCCGAGGCGCAGCGGGCGGCCGCCCGCGCCGTGGACCCGGCCTGGCTCGCGGCGGTCGGCGCGGACCGTCCGTACGCGAGCGCCGACGACGCCGGGGCGGGTCTCGGCGAGCGGCTGAGCACGTGGTACGTGGACCGGCTGGCCGCCCGTGCCGCCATCGACCCCGTCGTGGGCGCCGCCTTCCGCGATGTCGTCTGCCTCACCGCGCCGCCGTCCCGCCTCATCGCCCCGCGCATCGCGCTCCGCACCGTCCTGCTGCCCCGGCGGCCCGGCCTCGCGCGCCCGCCGGCGGTGGTCGAACCGGTGTGAGCGCGACGGCGGCCCGGCGGCCTCGGTCGCCATGGTCCGCTCCGTCCGGCGGACCGGTCCCGCGCGCCCGGCTCCCGGCGGACCGCAGCAACCCGCACGCCCGGCGGCTCCCGGGAAAACCGGATGCGCCCCACCGCGCCCGGCGGGAGGGTGAGCCATGACATGGACGATGACGCAGGACCTCGGCGCGTTCGAGGCGGCCGCGGGCGGGTTCTTGCGCGCACGACCGGTGGCCCACACGGTGCTGCTCTCGGTGGCGGCCTCGCTCGGGAGGCTCGGGGCCGACTCCTACGGGGACGGCGCGCCCTGGTGCGGATCGTGGCGGGGGGCGGACGGAGCGGTGGCGGGCGCCTTCCTGTGGACGCCGCCGCGGGCCGTGCTGCTGTCGCCGATGCCGGATGACGCCGCGGCCGCGCTGGCGGACGCGCTGACGCGTGAGCGGTGCGCGGTCCCCGGGGTCAACGCCGTCCGGGCGCCCGCCGAAGCGTTCGCCGCGGCTTGGCGGCGGCGCCACGGCGGCACGGTCGCGACCGCGGCGCGGCACAGGCTCCACCGGCTCGGCGAACTGACCCCGCCCACGCCCGCGCCGCCCGGTGCGGCCAGGGTCGCCACCGTGGCCGACCGCGCGCTGCTGCTCGCCTGGTTCACGGCCTTCGCCGAGGAGACCGGCGCCTCGCCACCCCGGCACGCCCGTGCGGTCGACGACCGGATCGCGCACGGCCGCTGCACGCTGTGGGAGACCGGCGGGCGGCCCGTCTCGCTGGCCGGAGTCATCCCCACGGTGTCCGGCGCGACCCGTATCGCCCCCGTCTACACCCCGCCCGAGCTGCGCGGACGTGGCTACGCGGGGGCGGTCACCGCCGCCGCGTCGGGTGCCGCGCGGCGCTCCGGCGCGACGGAACTGCTGCTGTTCACGGACCTCGCCAACCCCACCAGCAACGCCCTATACCAGCGCCTCGGATACCGGCCCGTCGGGGACCATCTCGCCCTGGAGTTCCGGGACGCGTGACGTGGAACCGGGACGGGGCCGGACGCGGGTGGGGAGGCGGGTGGGGACGGCTGCCCGTCGGAGGTCCGGGCAGGGAGCCGGACGCGCATCCACCTGCGGACCGGCCGGGGATCATGCCCGCGCCGCCCCCGCGGAAATGCCACGGCCGGTCGCGCCGGGTGTCGCCGTGGGTGATGGTGTTGCTGCCGGGTGTCGTGATGCCGGAACGGCAGGGTGGCGCCGCGCAGTCCGGTGCTGCCGGAACCCGGCGCGCATGTGATCCGTTCACATGGCGACTGCCCCGACCCTGGAGGTGCCGTGACCGGTTCCCGCCCCCGCCGTACGCTTTCCGCGCTTCGCCCCGCGAGCTTCGGTGCCGAGCCCACCGGGGAGCGGCTGGCCAGGATGCGCAGGTCGCCGCAGTTCGTGGACGGTCAGTTCCGCAATCCGGTGCCGACCAGGCAACTGCTCCAGGGCTCCGCGCTGCCGATGGTCCGTAGCCAGCTGAGCCGGGAGGCGCGGTTGCGCAGGGCCCCGGTCGGCCCGGTTCCGGTGTACCGCCGGACGGCGGCGGACTGGGGCCGGCCGCCCGCCTCCGGGCTGCGGCTCACCTGGATGGGGCATTCGAGCGTGCTCGCCGAGATCGACGGACAGCGGGTGCTCTTCGACCCGGTGTGGGGCGAGCGCTGTTCCCCGTTCACCTGGGCGGGGCCCAAGCGGCTGCACCCGGTGCCGGTCGCGCTGGACGCGCTGCCCCCGGTCGACATCGTGGTGATCTCGCACGACCACTACGACCATCTCGACATGCCCACGATCCAGGCCCTGACCGGCACCGGAGCCGCCTTCGTGGTGCCGCTCGGGGTCGGCGCCGACCTGGAATTCTGGGGCGTACCGCCGGAGCGGATCACCGAGCTGGACTGGCACGAGTCCACCCGCCTCGCCGGGCTGACCCTGACCGCGACCCCCGCGCAGCACTTCTGCGGCCGCGGACTGCGCGGCCCGCAGCACACCCTCTGGGCGTCCTGGGTGGTCGCGGGTCCCGAGCACCGGATCTACCACAGCGGAGACACCGGCTACTTCGCCGGATTCGCGGAGATCGCCGCGGCGCACGGACCGTTCGACGCGACCATGATCCAGATTGGCGCGTACAGCGACTTCTGGCCCAGGAACCACACCGGGGACACCCCGCATCCAGGTGCCTGGCCGGATGTGCACATGAACCCCGATCAGGGGGTCCGCGCCCATCTGGACCTCCAGGGCGGGAAGCCGGACGGCCTGTTGCTCCCCATCCACTGGGGTACGTTCCGCTTGGCGCTCCACCCGTGGGCCGAGCCGGCGGAGTGGACCCTCTCCGCAGCGCACAAGGCCGGTGTGGTCACCGCCGCCCCTCGGCCGGGTGAACCGTTCGAGCCCGCCGACCAGCCGGTCGTCGACCCCTGGTGGCGTGCGGTGGCCGTACCACCCGTCCATGGCTGGCCCGCCTGGCCGCCCGTCGCCGAAGTCCGGGAAGACCTCGTGGCCGAGCGGTGATGCCGCACGGGGAAGCCCCCGCGGTTCCGTATACACGCCCGGATCGATGACGTCAGGGCCTTCCCGGAGTCCGATCGCGGCCGGCCCGGACCGACCGGCGTCGGCCCCGTCTCGCCGAGCGGGGGCCGACGCCGGTCCATGCACTCACCTTTCGCGTGATGGCTATGGCCGGTCGAGAGTGATCGAGTTGATCGGCGTCATGTCGGCCTCGAAGGCTGGCCTCGCCGCGATGTCGAACGCGCAGTTGGTGCCGTCGTAGCCACGGCACAGGTGCGTATGCGCGGCGTCCGTCCGGTTGTTGAAGACCCAGTGCTGTCCGACCTGGCCGCTGAGGCTGTGAGCTCCGTAGCTCCGGAAGACGTCGGTCGGGTGCGGGTCGTGCTCCGGGTCCGCGTTCTGGGGGTAGATGCACACGGACCCTTCGGGACATCCCCAGGTGGCGGCCGTCGTGGCCCCCGCCGTGCCGATACCCGTCGCGGCCACGGCTGCGGTCGTGGCAATGACCGCGGCGGCGCGGCGAAGTTGTCTTGCGCATGAGGGTTTCCCTCCCGTTGCGGCCGGCCTTTCCGGCCGCGGGCATCGGAGAAGGGGAGCGCCCCGCTCCACCGGGCGAATATTGGACAACGGATCCCTCCCGTCTCCGGCGATGAGCACTGCCCCGGCGCGCGTCGCCGCGTGAGCGCCGGGGAGGCGCCCCCATCTCCCGCTCCCTGAAAGTGAGTTCGGATTGATTCGCACTGAGGTGCGCGAGACCCCCACGTAAGGAGGTGGCGCGGGGTAGCGAAACCCGCAAGTGGGTCCGAACCCCACCCCCGCAACAACTAGCGTGCGTGCTCCGCGAACTGCCAACGGCCGATCCGGAGGGCACCGATGCCTACCGCATTCCCCCAGGGGACCCAGACGCCCCAGGAGGCTCCGAGGTCCCCACGGACCGAGAGTTTCCCGGGGGCCGCCTCCATACCCAGCTCCGCGCGGCGGCGGGAACGTGAGGGCGGACGGCACGGCCGGACCTCGTTCCCCGGATCCGCAGCGGACTCGGCGATCCGGTCCCGGACGGTCCGGCTCGTCACCGTCCCGTGCCTGCTGACCGCCGTCACCTGCGTGGCCGTCACCGCCTTCGTCATCGGGAGCGGCGATGTCCGGCTCACCGGCCGCGAGTGGGCGGCGCTGACCGGCGGCCTCGCGGTGATCTGCATCATCGTGCTCACCGCGGGCGCCGCCGCCCACGCCGCGTCCCGCGCCACCGTCACGCGCTACGCCCGGCTGCGCCAGGTCTGCGCCCGCAGCAGGTCCGACCTCGACGGGCTGCTGGACCAGGTACGGCGGGGCGAACGGCTCCAGCACCGCGACCCCGAGCCCGGCCCGGTCCGCACCGGCGACACCCTCGATCTGCTCGCCGCCGAAGTGGCCGCCGTGGGCCGGGCCGCCGAGACCGCCGTCATCGACGCGGTCGCCGCCGCCCGGTGCACCGCCAACGACAGCGAGCAGAAGGTCGAGGTCTTCGTGAACCTCGCCCGTCGCCTGCAATCCCTGGTCCACCGCGAGATCGAGATGCTGGACGAGCTGGAGCACCAGGTCGAGGACCCCGACCTGCTCAAGGGCCTCTTCCACGTCGACCACCTGGCCACCCGCATCCGCCGCCACGCCGAGAACCTCGCCGTGCTGGGCGGCGCCGTCTCGCGCCGCCAGTGGAGCCGCCCGGTCACCATGATCGAGGTACTGCGCTCCGCCATCGCCGAGGTCGAGCAGTACCCGAGGATCAAGCTCGTCCCCCCGACCGAGGGCACACTGCGCGGCCACGCGGTCGCCGACGTCATCCACCTGCTCGCCGAACTGATCGAGAACGCGTCGGTCTACTCCGCCCCGCGGACCTCCGTCCTGCTGCGGGCCCAGCAGGTCACCGCCGGTCTCGCCGTCGAGGTCGAGGACCGCGGACTGGGCATGTCACCGGACGAGCGGACGCGGATGAACGCGCTGCTCGCCGACCCCGAACACATCGATGTCGACGCGCTGTTGAGCGACGGGCGGATCGGCCTCTTCGTGGTCTCCTCGCTCGCCCGGCGGCACGGCATCGTGGTCCGGTTGCAGAGCAACATCTACGGCGGAGTGCAGGCCGTACTGATCCTGCCGCCGGAGCTGATCGGCACGGAACCGGCCGGCGCGGGGAGCGAACGGGGCACCGCTCCCACGGAGTCGCCCGACACCGGCCCGGACCACGAGCGCGACGGCGGACCCGGCGACGGACACCGGACCCGGCACCACCTCGGCCAGGGCGGCACGGGATCCCCGTCCGGCCCCGCCCCGGAGCTCGCCCCCGCGGCGGCGCACCACGGTGCCGCACGCCCCGCGGCCGGGCCACCCGCCGACCCCGGCACCGGCATGAGCACCGGCGCCGACGCGGACAGGGGCACGGACACCGGCGGGCAGCCGGCCGCGCCGCACCGGGCCGCGCCCACGGGAGCCCCGGCGTACGCCCCCCAGGCGCAATCCGCCCCGTACGTGACCGCCGCCCCCGCCACCCGGCAGCTCACGCCCGCGTACCCCGCCGACGGCCCGGAGTACCACCGGGCCGTCGAGGAGCGGCCCGCCGAGCCGGGTCCGGCCGGACTGCCGCCCGTACCGCACGACGCACCGGACGCCCCTGCGCCGCCCGGTGGAATCCGCCCGCAGCTGCCGCGCCGGCGCAAGCAGGAGCACCTCGTCCCCGAACTGCGCGGCGACCCGATCCTGCCGTCCGCGGTGCGCCGTACGGGGCCGGAGCCCATGCACGACCCCGGCCTGATGGCCGCCTTCCGGCGCGGTATCAGCCTCGCCGCCGACACCAGTGACGAGAACCACCCGGCCGCCCACCCCGACGGCGGTACCGGCAACACCCCCGGCCCGGACGGCGATCACCCGCTCCACGGCCGTGACCACGACACCCCGACCGCCCGCCTCAGAGGAGACGACCACAACCATGGTGAGTGATGTGCACGCGCAGCCTCATTCGCAACTGCCGGGAGGTCAGCAGTCGGATCTGTCCTGGCTGCTGACCGGACTCGTGCAGCGCGTGCCGCACGCCCGCAGCGCGCTCCTGCTCTCCTCCGACGGCCTGGTCAAGGCCGCCGACGGCTTCGACGCGGACAGCGCCGACCATATGGCGGCCCTGGCCTCCGGCCTGTACTCCCTCGCCCGCAGCGCCGGGGTGCGCTTCGGCGGGGGCGATGACGTCCTCCAGGTCGTCGTCGAACTCGAATCGTCCTTCCTGTTCGTCTCCACCGCCGGATCGGGTGCCTGCCTGGCGGTGCTCGCCGGGCGCGAGGCCGATGTGGCGGTGCTGGGCTACGAGATGGGAATGCTGGTCAAGAGCGTCCGGCCGTACCTCTCCACGCCTCCCCGGCGGCAGGCACCCGCGGGCGGTGGCTGAACGTGCTGCCGGGTCGCCGACGGTGGCAGCGCGGCCAGGAGCCACCGTGGTACGACGACGAGGCGGGCCCGCTGGTGCGCCCGTACACCATCAGCAACGGCCGGACGCGCCCCACGTCCCACTTCGACCTGCTGACCATGGTGATGGCCACCGGGCGGCGGCCCGACTCCTGCCAGGGACCCGACTACGCCCAGGTGCTGGGGCTGTGCGGCGGACCGGTCTCGGTCGCCGAGATCGCCGCCCACATACGGCTGCCGGCCGTGGTCACCAAAGTGCTCCTCGCCGATCTCGTGGACTGCGGAGCACTCACCGCGCGGGCCCCCGTCGCGGTTTCGGCGGGAGCCGGCTCCCGTACCGACCGAGCCCTGCTGGAGGCGGTGCTGCATGGACTTCGCAAACGACTGTGACCCCACGACGCCGGGGGAGCCGGTGCCCGACCTCTTCCCGACCGCACTCAAGATCCTGATCGCGGGCGGCTTCGGAGTCGGCAAGACGACCTTCGTCGGCGCGGTGAGCGAGATCGAACCGCTCAGTACGGAGGAACTCCTCACCCAGGTCAGTATCGGCACCGACGACCTGGCCGGGATCGAGGACAAGCACACCACCACCGTCGCCATGGACTTCGGCCGGATCACCCTCGGCCCCGCGCACGTCCTCTACCTCTTCGGCACGCCGGGCCAGGAACGCTTCTGGTTCATGTGGGACGAACTGTCCAACGGCGCGCTCGGCGCGGTCATCCTCGCCGACACCCGGCGCCTGGACCAGTGCTTCGGCGCCGTCGACTTCTTCGAACGGCGCGGTATCCGGTTCATCGTCGCCGTCAACGAGTTCGACGGCTCCCACCACTACACCCCGGACGAAGTCCGCAGCGCCGTCGACCTCTCGCCGGACATCCCCGTCGTGCTCTGCGACGCCCGCCGGTGCGGTTCGGCCACCCATGTCCTGGTCTCACTCGTCCAGTACCTGCTCACCCCCGCTCTCGTCGCGACCCCGGAGCTGCCATGAACCACCCCGTCTCCCGCGTCCCGTACACCTCCTACGATCCGACGCGCCATCTGCTGCTCACCCCGCAGGACGACGAGGCCCCGGCGCGCGTCGCCCGGCTGCGGGCCCTGGGCATCGGCGATTCCCCGCTGCCCGCGTTCGACGAGTTCGCGCGCAAGCTGGCCCGGACGACCCGGGCGCCGTACGCGATGGTCAACTTCATCGACGAGCAGCGGCAGTACTTCGCCGGGCTCTACACCTCCGCACAGGACCAGGCACCCGTCGAGCTGGGACCGGCGCCCGCCAACATCCGGCCGGGACGGGTGATGGCCCGCGACCACGGCTACTGCCCGCATGTCGTCGTCCGCCGCAAGGCCCTGGTCCTGGAGGACGTCTGCGACTACCCGCGGTTCGCCGGCAACCCCGTGGTGGACGGGATCGGCGTCCGTTCCTATCTCGGCGCGCCGCTCATCGACCGTACGGGGACGGCGCTCGGCACCGTCTGCGTGGTGGACCTCGAACCGCGCCCCTGGGGGCGGGAGGGGCTGGAGACGATCAAGGCGATGGCCGCCGAACTCGTCGACCAGATCCACCGCATGGAGCAGCGGCAGAGCGGCGCGTCCGGCCCCGGCGCCGGGTGACCGCCCGGGGCCGCGGCCCCGCGGCGGAGGCGGCGGCGGACCTCCCGGGCGCCGCCGCCGGGCCGCGCCGTACCGGAAGGCCGCGGGCCCGGCGCGCCGCACGGGCCGGGCACCGGGTCTCACTTCAGCGGCGCGAACGCGTGGCACTCCTCGGCCGGTTCGGTGCGCCGGCCCGGCAGCGGGGCCGGGGCGTCCGGATCCGCCCGCTCCGCCGGATCGAGGCGCAGCAGATCCGCCAGCCGGCTGGACCATTCGCCCTTCGCCTGGCCGAGGGCCAGTTCGCCCAGGCGCAGCAGCTGGACGTCGGAGGTGCCGGCCGGCGCGAAGATATGGTGCGCGTCCCGCAGAAAGCGCTCCACCGGCCGGTCGGTGAACAGCCCGCACGCGGCATGGATGTCCATCGCGTCACGCGCCGACTCCAGGGCCGACTCGACGTTGACCAGCTTGGCGTTCATCAGCTCCGCGTCGCACGGCATGCCCTGGTCCAGCAGATGCACCGCGTGGTACGCGGACAGCCGGGCGAGCAGCAGCCGCGACTGGATCCGGCCGAGCTTGAGCTTGATGTTGCCCAGGTCGGCCAGCGGTTTGCCGTACCGCTGCCGCTCGGCGCAGAAGCGCGTCGTCTCGTCCAGCACCGCCTGATGGATGCCCAGCGACACGGCGGTCAGATTCGGCCGGCCGTAGAGCACGCTGGAGGAGTACGCCACGGAGAGTCCGTCGCCCTCCTTGCCCAGCAGATTCGCCGCGGGCACCCGGCAGTTGTCGAAGAACAGCTCGCCGAAGCTGAAGCCGTGCAGTCCCATCGCGGGCCGCTGTTCCCCGACCCGGAAGCCGGGCCGGTCGGACTCCACCAGGAACGCCGACAGGCCCTTGGGGCCCTCACCGGTACGGACGACCACGCCGTGCAGATCGCCGACATGGCTGTTGCCTACGTAGATCTTGTGGCCGTTGAGGACGTAGTCGTCGCCGTCGCGGACCGCGGTGGAGGTCATCCCCAGGACATGCCCGCCGGACTGCGGTTCGGTGACGGCGATGGTCGGCAGGCACTCGCCGGCGGCGATCGCCGGCAGCCAGGTCTTCTTCTGCTCCTCGCTCCCGAAGTGGACGATCTTCGCGACGCCCAGCTGGGACGCCTGGACCATGGCGCCCATGGCCGCGCTCACCCGCGAAATCTCCTCGATGACGAGGGTCTTGGCCACATGCCCGGCGCCCATCCCGCCGTACGCCCGGTGCACGGTCGCGCCGATCCACCCCTGCTGGGCGATCCGGCGCGACAGGCCGTGACAGACGGTACGGCTCGCCTCCATCTCCGCAATCCGGGGACGGATCTCCTGCTCGGCGAAATCCCTCACCCGGTGCCGGAGCGCTTCATGCCGCTGGTCGGTGAAATAGCGATGCAAGACGAGCCCTCCTCCGCGATCTCCTCGCGCTGGTCGCTCCCCGTCCCGGCGCGGCACCGGCTGTGCCGCCTGCTGTCGCCCTACCGGAAAGTGCTCTGGCGCTTACCCCGTGCAATACCCGTTGGCATACCTACTGCACCGCGCGCAAAACATCAACTCAGGTATTTATGCGAAGAGTTGAGGCATAAAACATATGTTCGCCATGGTCGATTCCGGGACCGGGTGGACGGTTCCGGGAGCGACCGGAACCGTCCACCCCGCGCCACCACGGACGCGGGCGTCCGTGCGGCCCGTCCGTCAGTGCGCCGCGTCGCAGCAGGAGTCACGCCGCTGCTGCCGGCTCACCGCCAGCCAGTCGACGGCCGCGCCCGCCGGCCCCGCCGCGCCCTGCGGACCGCCGGCGGATTCCGACGGGTGACCCCCGGGCGCCGGGAAGGAGGCGACCAACTCCCGCTGTTCGAAGACCCGTCCACCGCGCAGCACCGCGGCCGTCCGCACCAGGGAGTCGAAATCGGTGAACGGATCGCCGTCCACCAGCGTCATATCGCCGAGCTTGCCGACCTCCAGCGTGCCCAGGTCCCGCTCCGCGCCGAACACCCGGGCGGGCAGCGCGGTCGCGGTGCGCAGCGTCGCGGCCACACCGAGACCGCACCGGTGCAGTGCCCGCAGGCACAGGTGGAGGGAGAGTCCCACCGGCACCAGCGGCTGGTCCGTGCCCAGGGCGACCAGCCCGCCACCGGCCAGCACCCGCCGGTAGACCGCCACCTCGGTCGCGATGTCGGACAGCTGCGCGGGCGTCGGCCGGTGCCCGGCGCCCTCCCGGACGAACGCGGTGTCCCAGGGCGGCATCAAAGTCCCCACCCGGGGGTCGTCGGCCAGGGCCGGATCCTCGCCCAGCAGCGCGGCCGCCGAGAATGGCGTCGCGAGCATATGGAAGCCGGCGCCGGTGTAGATCTCCTCGACGTCCTGGTAGGCGTGTCCGGTGGCGGAGACCGCATGGCCGAACTCCAGCCGCTGAGTAGCTTGCAGATGGGTCGTCAGATCCTGTCCCAGCTGTACGCCGGGGGAGAGCAGATGGCTGCCGGTGCGCACCCCCAGCCGCTGGTGCGCGAAGCGCGCGGCCTCCTCCATCACCCAGCCCGGCGCCCGGACGTAGGTTTTGACGAAATCCCAGTCCAGCGCCGCGCCGCGGGCCAGCGAACGCCGCAGCCCCTCGCGAGTGCTGTGCGCCCGACCCATGCTGTACGCGACCCGGCTGCCGTCCAGGAGTTCGCCGCTGGTCAGCAGCCGCGGCCCGGCCAGCACACCGGCCGCGACGGCCTCCCGGATGCGGGCCAGCTCGTAGGAGAAGCCGCCGCAGGAGACCGTGGTGGTGATGCCGTACGCCAACTGGAGCGCGGTCTGCCGCCCGCCGTAGGTCGACTGCCACGGGTGGGTGTGCGCGTCCCACAGGCCCGGCAGCACGGTCTGCGCGGAGGCGTCCACCCGGCGGGCCGCACCGGCGCCGGACCGGGCCGCCCGGTGCGGGGTCACGGCGGTGATCCGCCCGTCCCGCACCACCACGTCGACGTCCTCGCGTACCGCCTCACCGGTGCCGTCCCAGAACTTTCCGGCGTGCACGACGGTGTCCCGGGCGCGTGCGGGGCGGTGCGGCAGGGAGAGCGGGACGGTCCGCGCCGCGCCGCCGGACACCGCGATCAGCCGCAGCTTCCCGGCCGAGAGATACAGCAGCGTGCCGGAGTCGCCGGACCAGGACGGATGGTCGGCGCTCTCGTCGGTCAGCCGCCGCGGCGCCCCGTCCGGCGTTCCGTCGGGCCGTACCGGCAGCACCCACAGCGCGGATTCCGCGATCACCGCCAGCCACCGTCCGTCGGGCGACCAGACGGGTCCCGAGTCGTAGCGGTCGGCGAGCGAGACATGCTCGGCGAGCGCGTGCAGGGCGCTCTTCCCGGTCTCGGTGTCGATGACCCGGATGAGGTTGTAGCCCTCCCGGAAGCGGCGGTTGAGGCGGTTGCGGTCGCAGTACGCCAGATAGCGGCCGTCCGGCGACCAACTGGGGCGGCCGGGCAGTCCGCCGGCGCCCATCGGGGCGGCCACCGTCTCCTCCGTACCGCTGGCCAGCGTCCGTACGACGAGATTTCCCGACATGTCGAGCGCGGCCAGCCGCCCGCCGTCCGGCGACAGCGCCGGATGGACCCGGCCGCCGGCGGCCAGCACCGTCTCCCGGCCGGAGGCGAGATCGCGGCGGCGCACCGCGTACAGCCCGTCCCGGTCGTCCGCGTAGAGCAGGGAACGGCCGTCGCGGGACCAGCTCGGCGCCAGGACGTAGCGGGTGGCGCCGGCCCGGACGATCCGGCGCGGCGCACCGCCCCCCGAAGTGGGCGCCAGCCACAGGGCGTTGAGCGCCGCGAAGGCGATCTGGCGGCCGTCGGGGGAGAGCGCGGGCAGATGCACCCCGCGCACCGGACGCACCGCCGTCCGCTCGAAGCCGTAGTCCTTGACGCGGTAGGCGGGCCGCTCCAGCGGCAGGCGCGCGGTGAACGGGATGGTCTCGGCCCGCTCCGGGGTGTCGACGTGCAGGATCCGGAACTGTCCGCCCACCGTCAGCAGCAGTTCGTCGCGCGCCACCCAGCGCGGCGGCACCGGCTCCACATCCCCGTCGACCGGCACCCGCGCACCGTCCACCACCAGGGAGCACGTCGCCCCGGGGGAATCGGTGGTCCGCAGATAGGCGAGCCGCCCGGTGGGGGAGAGCGCGGGCACCAGCACCTGGGCGGCGGCCGTCTCGGTGTGCTCGGTGCGCACCGCGCCGCCGCCGTCGGCGGGGACGGAGGCGACCGTACGCGAACGCAGGGTGGTGTCGGCCAGCTGCCCGCGGACGAACACGATCCGCGAACCGTCCGGCGACCAGCAGGGGTCGAAGTCCTCCCAGGCGCCGTCCTGATGGGGCCCGTCCTGACCGGGCACCCCGGTGACCCGGGTCAGCCGACCGGTCGCCACTTCCAGCACCCAGATCCGGTATGGACTGCCGGTCACCGGGTCGCCGCCGCGCTCCGAGGCGAAGGCGAGCCGGGTGCCGTCCGGCGACCAGGAGGGTCCCCGGTCGTCCCACGGGCCGTCGGTGAGCTGCCGGAGGCCGGTGCCGTCGGGGCGCAGCGTCCACACATGGAAGCCGCCGCCGCGGTAGGCGCAGACGGCGATCCGGCGGCCGTCGGGGGAGTGCACCGGACGGGTGGGCTCCAGGCCGGCCGGGGTCAGGGCCACCGCGTCGCCGCCCTTGCGCGGCAGCGACCACAGGACGTTCTGGATCTCGGCGATCAGCCGGTCGCCGGCCGGGGCGAGCGAGGCGGCGCCGTTCGTGGCGGCCGTGAAGGACAGCGTGGCGCCGGACGCGGCGGCGGGCTGCGCGAAGGCTTCGGGGGCGGCCACCCCGGCGAGGCCCGCCGCGGCGGCCGCCGACGCGGTGCCCTGAAGGAATCTGCGGCGGGACAGCGGCAGCGCGGCGGGGGCGGAGTTCTCAAAACGGTCCGTGGTGTCCAACGTTCCTCCTGCGAAAGGGGGTTGCGGCACAGGCGCCAGGAATGAGCCGCCCGATCGTGCCACGCCGTGCGGGTACAGGGTCAATACCGCCACGCGCGTCACATGGCACACAGCCGTAACGGGAGACAGAGTGAGCTGAGGAACGGACCGACGATCGGTCAGCCCCCGCCCCGGCAGTCAGGAGACGACGCCATGCAGCAGGACTTCCACCAGGCCCCGGACGGCGCCCGCATCGCCACGTACACCTGGCTCCCGGAGTCCGGCCACCCCCGCGCCCTCGTCCAGATCGCCCACGGCGCCGCGGAACACAGCCGGCGCTACGACCGGTTCGCCCGCTTCCTGGCCGGTCACGGCTATGCCGTCCTGGCCTCCGACCACCGCGGCCACGGCGCCACCGCCCCGTCCACCGGCGGCCGCGGGGTGGTGGGCGAGGACGCCTGGCGGGCGATCGTCGGCGACCTCAAGGGCATCGGCGACCGGGCGGCCGCCGCCCACCCCGGTATCCCCCTGGTTCTCTTCGGCCACAGCATGGGCGCGATGCTCGCCCGGGACTACGCGCAGGAGTACGGCGCCGACCTGGCCGGTCTGCTCCTCACCGGCGTCTTCCGCACCCTGCCCGGCGTGGAGATCGACGCGGCCTCCGCCGAGCTGGAGTCCGAGATCGCCGCGCACGGCCGCGGCCACCTCTCCGGCTTCCTCCCCCGTACCTTCAGCTCCTTCAACGACGCCTTCCCCCACCGCACCGGCTTCGAATGGCTCACCCGCGACACGGCCGAGGTGGACCGCTACCTGGCCGACGAGGACTGCGGCTTCCCCTTCTGCGCCGGGCTGGCCCTCGACTGGGTACGCGCCCTCCGCAAGATCAACGCCCCCGACAACCTCGCCCGCATCCCGCGCGGACTGCCCGTCCACCTCGCCGTCGGCGAACAGGACCCGTGCCACCAGCGCCTGACCCTGGTCCACGAGCTGCTGGAGGACTTCCGCTACCTCGGCATCCGCGACCTCACCTGGAAGGCGTACCCGGGCGCCCGCCACGAGATCCTCAACGAGACCGACCGCGACCGGACCGAACTTTCCGGCCGGTACGGGCACCGGGACGTGGCGCAGCTTGGTAGCGCACTTGACTGGGGGTCAAGGGGTCGCAGGTTCAAATCCTGTCGTCCCGACCAGCTTTTTGGCAGGTCGGAAGCCGTTTCCACGGAGAGTGGGGGCGGCTTTTCCCGTTCCCGGGGCGAGGAGTGCACTCCGGGCCCGCCCCGCTGCTCCGCCCGCCCTATCCGGCGGACGAAGCAGCAGAATCCCGAACCGGCCCATGGCATCCTCGGCCGGACCGGGCCCTGTTGTGCTAGTGCGCGATCTGGCTGCCGCGGCCGGCGAGTGCCCCGGTGAGGCCCATCGGTACCGCCAGGATCACCAGCGCGATCAGCCCCGCGGTCCAGCTGCCGGTCAGGTCGCGGGCGGCGCCGAAGGTGGTGGGGCCGACGGCGGCGAGCAGGTAGCCCACGCACTGGGACATCGCCGACAGCAGTCCGGCGTCGTGCGTGGTGCGGGCACACATGGACATATAGGTGATGCCCAGCGACAGGACGGCCCCCAGGCCGAGGCCGAGCAGCACGGCCCACAGGACCGCCGCCCCGGTCGGTGCGGAGATCAGCCCGACGAAGGCGGCCACGCACAGCAGGGTGCCGCCCAACGCCAGGTAGCTCTGCCGCCGGGACCGCTGCGCCCACACCGGCACCAGGAGGGAGGTGACGATCGCGGAGCCCATGCAGACCGCCAGCAGCATGCCGGCGCCACCCTCCGAGTAGCCGTGGGAGATGTAGAACGACGGCAGCCAGGTGGTCGCGGTGTAGTACAGCAGGGACTGGAACGCGTAGAACAGCGCGACGGCCCAGGCCAGTCCGCTGCGCCACATCGAACCGTCCGCCTGCGCCCGGGTCTGCGGGACTTCGCGCCCGCGGCGCAGCCGCGGCACCCACACCAGCACCGCGGCCAGCGCCAGGACGCCCCAGATGGCGAGGCCGCCGGCCCAGGAGAGCGACAGGGCGTCGCGCAGCGGGACGGTCACGGCGGCCGCGACCGCGCCGCCGCCGACCAGCATGGTGGTGTGCAGACCGGACATCAGCCCGACGTGCCGCGGGAAGTCCCGCTTGATCACGACGGTGATGACCACGTTGGCGACGGCCACCGCGGTGCCGACCAGGAACGACCCGGCGAACAGCGGGAACAGCGACGGGACCAGGCGTACGGCGATCCCGCACAGCAGCACCAGCAGCACCGCGACCAGGGTGCGTTCCATCCCCCAGCGGCGGGCCAGCCGGGGCGCGAGCGGAGCGAAGATGCCGAAGCAGATCAGCGGCAGGGTGGACAGCGCGCCCGCGGCGCCGTTGGACAGGCCGGTGGCCTGCCGGATCTCGTCCAGCAGCGGGGAGACCGCGACGATCGCGGGCCGCATGTTGATCCCGACCAGCAGCACCACCAGGGCGTACCACAGCAGATGACGGCCGCGCCGCGCGCCGTGGGCGGACTCGGCGCCGTGCTCGGCGGCCGGGCGCCCGGCCGGTGCGGGCACCTCGGCCGCCTCGGGGGGTGCCGGCACGTCAGCCGCCTCGGGGCGTGGGGACACGGGGGCTTCCCGTTCGGGGGGCGGGGTCACGAATGTTCCTTCCATGAGCGCCCGCCGGGCCGTCGCCCCCGCGGGCACCACGGGGCTCGCGGTACGGGGGAACGGCCCGGCGGGTGTCCGAGCTTGGTGTGGTCAGGCGGCGCTGGCGAACGGCACGGGTTCCCCGTCGCCGGGAGCGACCGCGTGGATGCCCCTGGCCTGGGCGGCGCGCAGAAAGCGCCCGCGAACGTCGTGCTGCTCGGTGTAGTACGGAGGGTTGTTGAACAGGTCGTAGTGGATCGCGCAGGCGGTCGACGCCTGGAGGACGACCGCGGCTTCGACGGCCTGCTCGGGGGTGAGCGTGGCGGGCTGGTTGGTGGGGGTGAATCCCTCGCGGCGCGTCATCACTCCGGCGATCGGGAGGAAGGCGACGTCGAAAGGGCCGTGGTCGCGGGCGATCTGCCACCACTTGCCGTGCCAGATGGTGTCGCCGAAGTGGATGACGCGCAGACCGGCGGTTTCGACGATCCAGGCGACCTGGTCGTCACCGCGCCAGTCGTGCGAGGCGACGGGGAGGGCGGTGAACGGGCCGAGCTGGCGCCGCTCGCCCAGTGTCTGCGGCGTCGCGGTCACCCCCATCCCGGCCAGGACGTCCACGATCGGGGCGTGACACCCCACCGTGCCGCCTTCGCTGCCGGCGATGTCGGTCAGCAGTTGGCGATCGCAGTGGTCGGGGTGGAGGTGGGTGATGAGGGCGTGGGTCCGCACCCCCGGGGAGGCCCCGATGCCGGGCATGGGGCGCCGCGGCATGCCCTGGAACCCGGCGAGGTCCGCGGTGTTCTGCAGCGGATCGATGACCACCCGCACATCCCCGGCGGCCACTTCGACCCCGGCCCAGGCGAGACGCCGTACCGTGACGGTCGCGGCCGAACTCATGGTCTGCTCCTGACTGTGGGGTTCGTGGTCACTTCCCGTTGACGCCCAGACCCTGGGCGACCCGGCTGCCGAGGTCCTTGTGGACGTTGCGCCAGTAGTCGACGATGCGCTCCTTCGTCTCCGTCAGCACCTCGGGTGCCGAGGCGTGCGCGACGATGTTGGTCACCAGGTGCTCGCGGTCGACATCGGTCATGACCTGCTCCCACAGCGCGCGCGGCTGGACGAAGTCGTCGTCCTGGGCGTGCAGCCGGTGGGCGCTGCGCACGATCTCGCCGGTGGCCTCGTAGCCCTCGCCGGCCAGCAGGGTCGGGTCGGCCACCGGGCCGCTGTGGCTGTTGGGCGCGTAGACCGGGTCGCCGGGGTTGTCGAGCCGCATGGCCCCGTCGCGGTTGTAGGAGTGCACCGCGTTCTTGGGCCGGTTGACCGGGAGCTGGAGGTAGTTGGCGCCGATCCGGTAGCGGTGGGTGTCGGGGTAGCTGAAGAGCCGGCCCTGGAGCATCTTGTCCGGTGAGGGCGCCACTCCCGGGACCAGGTTCGAGGGTTCGAACGCGGCCTGCTCGACCTCGGCGAAGTAGTTCTGCGGGTTGCGGTTGAGGGTGAGGGTCCCGATGTCGATGGGCGGGTAGTCCTCGTGCGGCCAGATCTTGGTCAGGTCGAACGGGTTGAACCGGTAGTCCGCGGCCTCCTCGAAGGGCATGACCTGTACCTGGAGGGTCCAGGACGGGTGGTCGCCCTTCTTGATCGCCGTGTGGAGGTCCCGGATATGGGTGTCCAGGTCGGCGGCGGCCGCGGCGGCGGCCTCGTCGTTGGTGAAGTTCTTGATGCCCTGGTCGGTCTTGAAGTGGTACTTCACCCAGAACTTCTCCCGGGCGGCGTTGTACCAGAGGAAGGTGTGGCTGCCGTAGCCGTTCATATGGCGCCAGGAGTACGGGGTGCCGCGGTCGGACATCAGCAGCGTCACCTGGTGCGCCGTCTCCGGGGAGAGCGTCCAGAAGTCCCACTGCATGTTGTTGTCGTGCAGGTGGTTGTCGGCACGCCGCTTCTGCGAGTGGATGAAGTCGGGGAACTTCTGCGGGTCGCGGATGAAGAAGATCGGCGTGTTGTTGCCGACGATGTCGTAGTTGCCCTCTTCGGTGTAGAGCTTCACCGCGAAACCGCGCGGATCGCGGACGGTGTCGGCGAAGCCGAGTTCACCGGCGACCGTGGAGAAGCGCAGGAACAGTTCGGTGCGCTTGCCCCGCTTGAAGACATCGGCCAGCGTGTACTGGCTGACGTCCTCGGTGATCTCCAGGACTCCGTAGGCGCCGCCGCCCTTGGCGTGCACCACCCGCTCGGGGACGCGCTCGCGGTCGAAGTGGGCGAGCTTCTGGATGAGGTAGTGGTCCTGTAACAGCAGCGGGCCGTCGGCGCCCACCGACTGGGAGAACTCGTCACTCGGTACCGGAATACCGCTGTCCGTGGTCGTCACCGGACGACTTACGCTCATGGCACTTTCCCTTCGTACGGCTGATGGGTTGTCGGGTCGCCGGGAGCGGCCCGGCCCCCGCGGGGGCCGGGCCACCGCACCGGCTTCGGTTACGTGAGTTCCGCGCGGATCAGCCAGTTGCGGGCCACGCCGCCGACCTCGCGCGGCTGGACGGCGTAGGGCCAGCGCCCTTCGCCCGCACCGGGCTCGCCCGGTTCCTTGAGCTCCCGGACCGTCCAGCCGGTGCCCGCCAGGAACTCCTCGGGCGTGTCGGTGCCGAACAGCCAGGGGATCCCGTCCGACTTGAGAGCGGACAGGAAGATCTGGGCGGCGGGGTTGCGCAGCAGCGACTTGCTCAGGATGTCCAGCGCGACCCAGCTTCCGGGCGCGGAGTTGGCGGCAAGGGTGCGCAGAAGCGTGGCGGACTGCTCCTCGGTGAGGAAGAACAGCAGGGCCTCGGGCACCCAGAGGGTGGGCAGCGCCGGATCGAATCCGGCGTCACGCAGCGCCGCGGACCAGTCCCCCGCCAGGTCGGCCCCGACCCGTCGCAGTGGCACGGAAGGCGACGGGGCCGCCAGCCGGGCGAGGCGTTTCTCTTTCTCCGTTATCAGCGCCTGGTGATCCACCTCGTACAGGGTGATGTCGTCCGGCAGCTTGAGGCGTAACGCGCGGGTGTCCATACCGGCCGCGATCAGCACGACCTGCCGGACGCCCTGCCCCACCAGGTCGTTGATCGCGTCGTCGAGGTAGCGGGTGCGGATGGCCACGAACTCGACGAGCCCGCCGCCGCCGTACTGGTCGAGGAGTTCGAACCCGCGGGGTTCGGCCAGCGACCGCGCCAGCGGATCGCTGAACAGCGCGTCACTGCGTTCGCTCTCCAGCGCGCGGGCGGCCGCAGTCCACTGCGACGTGTACGACACGGTCTCCATGTGAAGCTCCATTCGGGGAAAGGGGCTGGTCAGGAATGCTTGGGACGGGACCGGAACCGGGCGTTCAGGATCAGCGTGAGGACTTCGGTACCGGCCGCGTTCACCAGCCGGCCGCGGTTGCGGATGATGCGGAAGTCGGGCGCCGACAGGGACGGCAGGGACGCGATGATCTCGCAGGTGCCGCTGAGCACGTCGCCGGGGCGGACCGGTTCCAGGAAGCGCACCTCGTCCACGCCGGGGGAGCCCTCGACCGTGCCCTCGGCCGCGGCGTCGGGCAGCAGCGTCGTCACGTACAGGCGCATCCAGATCGCCGCGGTGTTCCACCCGCTGGCGATGAGGCCGCCGAAGGCCGAGGCACGCCCCGCCGCCTCGTCGACGTGGTACGGCTGCGGGTCGTAGGTCCGGCCGAAGGCGGTGATTTCGTCCGCCGTGACCTTGTGCGACCCGAGGTCGTGGAGCGTACCGGTCTCGTAGTCCTGCGCGTAGAGCAGACGGCCCATCAGAAGAACTTCCGCTCGATGGCTTTCAGGGTGCGGAAGTCGTCGAGGTCGATGGCTTCGCGGTCGATCTCGACGCCACTGGCCTCCTCGATCGTGAGGACGAACTCGACGAAGGACAGCGAGTCGACCAGGCGGGCGGTGATGAGGTCCTCGTCCGGGTCGATGGAGTCGCGCTCGGTGGTCCTGGCCAGCAGCCAGTTCCGCACCTGGTCAAGGTTGGACGATGTCGTGTTCGGCATGGCATTCCTCCTTGTGCGTGGGGGGTACCGCCGCACCCGCGGCGACGGCGACAGCGAACTGGTCTTCGTGGGAGATGCTGATGTCGATCTCCGCCAGGCCGGCCTCGGCGGCCCACCGGCCGGCCGCCCCGGCGAGCCGGACGTACGGCCACTGCCCGGGGCCCTTGAGGATCTCGATGGAGGTCCACGGGAGCGGCTGGTCGGCGATGTGGAACAGCTTGAACACCGCCTCCTTCGCGGCGAGCCGACCGGCCACGCCGTGGAGGTCCCAGCCCGCGGGGAGACGGCTGAGCTCCGCTTCCGCCGCGGTGAGCATCAGGTGCAGCGGGCCGGCGCCGTCGGCGTCGACCATGGTCCGCACGCGGGCGACGGGGACGATGTCCACGCCGACCCGCACCGCGGCCGCGGTCACGAGGCCGCCGCGGTGACGGCGGCGCGGGCACGGGGCAGATCGCCCTCGAACCGGTCGCTCAGGGCCGCCAGCCACCGTTCGAGGCCGAAGGCGACACAGCTCGTGTAGGCGTGCTCGCCGGTGCCCTCGATGGTGATGCGGCACCGTTCGCCGAAGAAGTTGCGGTGGGTGTTGACCGAGGCGATGGCCAGACCGTCGGCCTGGAACTCGTATTTGACCGGGCTGAGGCGCTGGAGGAGGGCGCGGGCGCCGTCGCGTTCGAAGAACGGGTCGGTGGCCGCCACCTTCGTCAGCCCGAGGCCCAGGGCCTCGGCGAACCGCTCGATCCGGCCGGTGAAGCGATCGAGGACCTCCTGGGTGTGCTCGAACGACCCGATCGCCACCACCTCTCTCATCTGGAAGCTGAGCAGCCGCCGCAGCCCCTCGTACTTGTCCTCGTTGCGGAAGCACCGGTTGACGAGAGTGAGGGTGGTGTCAGGGGCCACGGGCTGGTTCTCGTAGTAGAGATAGGCGCCGTAGCAGGTGGAGTGCGGCATCCCCAGGAACGGCAGCTCGACGTCGTCGCGGGCGAAGACGCCCGCCACCGGTGCCGGCGGGGTACCGGCCACATCCAGCGCGCCACCGACGAACTGCAGATGGGGGAAGTTCCGGTAGACGTCGAACTTCTCCAGGTCGTGCAGCGGGTAGACCGGCGGGGGGATGATCTCCCGTGTGCCGTCCTCTTCGGCCCAGCCGGTGACGATGCGGTCCAGCGTGCGCAACAGGTCCGTCTCGTCGGGGCTGAGGATGCTGAGCGCACCGCCCGGAGCGATCGATATCGGCGCGGTCACGAATTCCCCCGTGCGGTCGGCAGGCCGGTGGGGGCGAGGTTCCGGTCGTGCAGAATCCCGGTCTTGACGAGGAAGTTCAGCGGCTTGCGGAGCACCTGCTGCTGGAACTCCGCGCTGCGCGGGGAGGCCAGCAGGCGACGCCGCACGGCGAACGGTTCGGGGATTCCGGCATCCCGGTAGACCTGGGGGTTGAACAGCGACTCGAAGCTGTAGTTCACGTAGCGCTTGATGTACTCCCGGATCTCGTCGAGCCGCTCCGGCGACGCCTTGGTCTTCAGGTCCTCGAAGAGCAGGGAGACCAGTTCACGGCCGAAGGCGATGTGCCGGGACTCGTCCTGGTGGTGGATGCGGTTGACCGCGCGGATGGTGTCGTGCAGCCGCTCGTCGAGGGCCATCGTGCTGTTGAAGTGGTCGACCAGTTCCTCGAAGAGGAGGATGCGGACGAACACCAGGAAGCTGGCGGCCTCCGGCCACGTCTCGTCCTGCCCGGACGACTCCACCTGGCGGTAGATCTTCTCTCCGTAGCGCTGGCAGAACTCGGCGAAGAACCACATGTGTTCGTTCTCCTCACCGATGAAATGGTGGAAGAACTCCGACGGAATCTCGAAGCCGCGGGTGTGGATGCGCCGGGTCACCTCGATGATGAGGTCCCGGATACCGTCCACGTTGAGGCTGTAGAAGTTGATGCTCTCGTACCGGGACAGCCGGTATAACTGCTCCTGGTCGAGTTCGGCGGCAACCTCGGTCCCGTACGTGGTCGTGAGTTCGGGGCTCATCCACCACCGGTTCTCCGGCAGGGAGTCCGGCCACTCGAACATCCGGTACGGGTTGTAGTAGTCCTCGACCGATTTGCGGTTCAGGCGTTCGAGGATCTCCTGGAATCGTTCATCCTTGCTGATCAGCTCGCTGATCATCCCATCTCCTGAATTCGGGGAAATGCGCGGGTGAATTCGGGGAACTGCGCTGGAGACGACTGGCTGGACAGGGGAGCGCGGAGCTTCGACGGGGAAGGGAAGCGCAGGCTGTCCGCCGCAAATCCGCCGGCCCGCGGGTGCATGGGTGATTTCTCCGGCCGGCGGACCCGAGACCGACGGCCTCCGCTGTGCAGCATCCGCGGCGGAGTGTTCCGCACGACGGTTCACCGCTTCACATGAAGGCGGAATCGGTCTCGTACAGGGGGGAGGAAGGTGAGGCGGCCGCTGGTCCGCTCCGGCGTCGGTCATCGCCGGGGCGTCCCGTTCTTCCGCCGGGCTTCACGCCGAAAGCCGGCGGGGAATTCCGGGGCCGCGGGAGCTCAGAAGGAGCGCTCGGCCCCGTGACAGGTCTGGCAGAGCACGCGGCGGGCGGGCAGGTCACTGGTCGACTTGCCCATACCGGCCATCCTGTGGATGGTGCTCTGCGCGACATGTGCGTGCTCGGCGCAGACGGCGAGGCCGCAGCGGCAGCAAATGCCAACGGGGACCTTGCCGTTCCTGTCGGCAAGGCAGCAGTCGTAACACTTCAAGAGAAGCTCCATCGGGTACGCGCCTGTGCACTCCCGGCCCAAGTGCGCGGTTCCTGATCCGGGGAGGTGGCGTCTCGGCGTGAGGTGGGGTTCAACAACGGCGTACGCGTACTGGTCGACGAGAGGCTGATCAACGCTCCGCCACCGACTGAGAAGTTAGCTCGCCAGATTGGACGGAGTCAACTCTAGTGACAGGTTCGCCCCCGTTCGCGGGTCCGCGAAGCAGGCCCGGCCGACGCGATGCGGGCGCTCCGCAGCAATCGCCGATACCGTCCGTCACGAGCTCCGATACCGTCCGCCACCGGCACCGATACCGTCGGCCAGGTCCCCCGGAGCGCCGGTTCGGGCGCAGGGTGCGGGCCGGTTCACCGCAGGATCACCCGGGGTTTGCCACCGGGGGCCGCGAGATGCTCCGGCTAGACTTGTTCTCAGCCAATATGGCGTGCGGACGGGGCGACACCGCCGCATGTGAGGGCAGGCGGGTGGCGCCGGTTTCCAGCCGGATGCCACGGGTGAGCCTGCCCCGTGCGCGATGCCCGCCAGTGACCGGAAGGTACGACTGCGAGATGGACCAAGTGGCAGCCGGCATGCTCAGGGCCAAGGGTTTGCGGAGCACCGTACAGCGCCGCTCCGTGCTGGCCGCCCTGCAAGGTCATCCGCACTCCACCGCGGCGGAGCTGGAGAGCCGGATCGGCATCGCCTCGGGCGGGAAGACCTCCTCCGGGGGGCTCTCCCGGCAGGGGCTGTACAACGTGCTCGACGATCTCACCCAGGCCGAACTGATCCGCTGCATCGAACCAGCCGGGTCCCCGGCCCGCTACGAACTGCGCGTCGGGGACAACCACCATCATCTGGTGTGCCGCGGTTGCGGGCAGATCGAGGACATCGATTGCAGCACCGGTCAGGCCCCCTGCCTGGAGCCCTTCGAGCACAAGGGGTTCACCATCGACGAAGCCGAGATCATCTGGTGGGGACTGTGCGAAAGCTGCCATTCCGCTCGGCAGGCGGCGGACCGCTGAGGCCGCGGACGGCGTGATCGCACCCGTCCACCGGCGGCGGGAAACGTATCTCCTCCTGCCGGGGCCCGGGAAGGAAGCACGGACCGGCCCAAGCCGGGGAGGGGCCGTGACCGACGGCCCCTCCCCGGCGGCCGGTGCTAATTCAGGCCGTAGGCACGTACCACCGTCTGGCTGACGGTGTTGCCCGCGGTGTCCCGCGCGGTGGCGCGGAGCGAGACATACCGGGCCGTACGCGGCGCCGTCACCGTCGTGGCCCAGCTGCCGTCGGCCGTCGCGCGCAGGGTGGCCGGCGTCCAGTGCGCGCCGTCGTCGTAGGAGAGCTGGAGGGTCGCGGCGTCGATCCGTCCGGCCCCGGTGACGCCGGGCAGCTGCGATGCGGTCAGGGTGAGGGCGGTGTGGCGTGCCGCGTTACCGGACAGGTCGGTGGCGACACCGTGGTCGAGCTGTATCAGCGGTATCAGCGCCCACCCGTTCCCTGAGGTGAAGGTCCATTCCGTCCGGGTCTGCGTCGAGGTCGGGAAGACACCGTGCTGGCTGGTTTCGGCCACCAGCCGGTACGGCAGCGGGGCACCGCTCGGTGCGGTCGCGGTGAGCTGCTGGTAGGCGGTCGAGCCGAGTTCGGTGTCGCCCTGGTAGAGCGTCACCGTCTCGTGCAGCGGGTCGTTCGCCTCCCACAGGTTCCGGTCGAAGCCGTTGTGGCCCGCACCTCCGTCGCCCCAGCCGGGGACGTTGAGGACGAGGAAGTCGCCCTGCCGGCCCGGCAGGGACTGGCTCGGGTTCAGGCGCGGGTGGACGACGGGCAGGAACCAGTCGCTGCCGGTCCTGGACCCCTTCTTCGGATCGGTGCGGAGCGACCGTTCCTCCAGCGTCGCGGTACCGGACTCCTCGTACCACGTGAACGCCCCGTCGCCCGGCGTCACCCAGTCGGTGCGGGTGGCCGCCAGCGCCTGTTCCGTGCCGTATCCGAAGCCGTAGATGTCGAAGTCCTGCATGTCGTACCGGGCGTTGTCGCCGGTGGTGCCGGCCTGCCCGGCGAAGCGGGAGTCCAGCCGGGCCAGCGCGCTCCTGGCGGGGCGGTAGGTCAGACCGGTCGCGGGGACGGCTCCGTCGTGCCGTTCCACCAGGTCGTAGACGTACGGTGACGCCGGCCGGGAGGTGACCGCCAGCCGGAGACCGGGGCGGGCGGCCGCCGCGATCAGCGCGGCGCCCTCGTGCGGCTGGAGGCTCGCGACCTCGATCGGGCTCTTGGTCTCCCCGTCCGCCGCGCCGTACCAGTCACTGAGCCGGCCGGTGGTGTCGTTGACGACCAGCAGGAGTCCGGCGCCCGCGGCGACGGCGGCCGCGGCCTGCGCCGCGTCGGCCTTCGGCTGGTCGCGCGGATCGGCCTGCCGGTCGTACCGCACGACCACGGCCTTGCCCTTGGCGTCCAGGCCCGCGTAGTCGGCCGTCCTGCCGAGACCGGCGTAGACCACGCCGAGCCGGCTGCTGCCGGCCGGCCGCAGCGTCGAACCGGCCTGGACGACCAGGTCCGGAAAGCCCCGCTCGCCGGGGTACGGTCCGGTGGCCTCGACGGTCAGCAGCGGGGCGGCCTTGCGCCAGCGGGCGGCGAAGTTGAGGCTGCCGCTGGTCACCCGGTCCGTTTGCTGCGCCCACACGCTGGTGTAGGTGAGCGGGACCAGGTAGTTGGCGTTGAACCGGACACCGCCCGCGACGCGGTTCCAGTCGATCCGGGTCATCCGGTCCTCGGTGGCCTGCGGCGCGACGGCCGAGACGCGGTGGGCCTGGCGGGCGTCGAGCCGCGCCGTACGGTCCCGGTCGAGGGTCATCTGCGGTGCGGACAGTACGGCCAGGCCCATATCGTCCGGCCCCGCGGCACCGGGCAGGTCGGCGTACATGAGCAGCGAGTACTCGCCCTTGGGCCGGCGCAGGGTGAGCACCCCGTCGTCGGGGATCTGCACCTGCGTGGGAATCGCGTCACCGGTCCGGTAGAGCGCGGCGACGCCGGACAGCGGTCTGCCCGCGCGGTCGGTGGCCCGGATGGTGAGGTCGTAGCGCTCGTCCTCGCGGTCGAGGCCGATCAGCGTGTGCGCGACAGCCGTGCCGTGGGCGTCGGTCGCCGACAGCAGCCCCGCGGTGGCCCCGTACGGGGCCGCGTTCGGATCGCCGGTGAGGGTCACCGCGGCGGTGCCGTGGGCCGGGACGGTCACGGCCGGCGCGGACAGGGTGAAGACGCCCGCGGGCACGGCGGCGCCGTTCGCGTCCTTCGCCGCGGTGGCCAGATCGAGTCCGACGTCCTGGTCACCGGTGTTGGTGTAGGTGACGGTCCGTGCGGACGGCCGGTCGCCGGTGTGCGGCCAGGTGTAGAACCCGGACCAGGCGGTGGCCTCGGCGTGGACGGTGCCGAGCGCCGCGGTCCGGGCGTCGAGGCGGCCGGTGCCGCCCTGGGTCACCGGGATGTCCGGTGTCGCGTGCGCGGTGCTGACCAGGGCGTCCTTGATCTGCCCGCCGGTCCAGTCCGGGTGCCGCTGGGCGACGAGCGCGGCGGCGCCGGCCACGTGCGGGGTCGCCATGGAGGTGCCGCTCATGCGGACGTAGGAGCCGGAGCCGGCGGCGTACTGCGAACGGGCGGCGAGGATGTCCACACCGGGTGCGGTCACCTCCGGCTTGAGCGCGCCGTCGGACTGGCGCGGCCCCCAGCTGGAGAAGGACGCCAGGGCGTCGTCCGCGTCCACGGCGCCGACGGTCAGCGCGGCGGTCGCCGCGCCCGGTGCTCCGATACCCCCGGCGCCGGAGTTGCCGGCGGCGACGACGAAGAGCGCGCCGGTGGCCGCGGACAAGTCGTCGACGGCCTGGCTCATCGGGTCGGTGCCGTCGCTCGCCTCCGAGGTGCCCAGACTCATGCTGATGACCTTGGCGTGTTCGGTCCGGGCCGCCCACTCCATGCCCGCGATGATCCAGGACTCGTCGCCGAAACCGTCGTCGCCGAGGACCTTGCCCACCAGGAGGCGCGCGCCGGGGGCGACACCCTTCTCCTTCCCGCCGGAGGCGGCACCGGTACCGGCGACGGTGGACGCGGTGTGGGTGCCGTGCCCGTGGCGGTCGGTGACGTCCTCGCCGGGCACGAAGCTCTGGGAGGAGGCGATCCGCCCCGCGAAATCCGGGTGCCCGGTGTCGGCGCCGGAGTCCAGGACGGCGACGTTCACGCCCGTGCCGTCGGTGCCCGCTCGCCAGACGTCCGGCGCGCCGATCTGCGCGGTGCTCTCCGCGAGGGTGGCCTTGACCTTGCCGTCCAGCCAGATGCGGCCGATGTTCCCGCCGAAGACCGCGGGGCCGGCCGCCGCCCGGGGCCGGGCCTGCCCCTCGGGTGCGTTCACAGCGGCGGAACGGGCCTTGGCGCGGGTGAGCGAGCCGGCCGGGGTGAGGTCCTGCCAGAGGCGGGCCGCCCGGGCGCGGCCCGCGGACACCGCCGCACCGCTGATCGCGGGGAGGGACCGGCGGGTGGTCAGCCCGGTGAGCGGGCCGGCCGCCTGCCGGGCCGCGCCGGCGCCGCCGTACTGCACGATCACCGGCAGGCTCGCGGTGTGCGCGTCGTCGTAGCCGTCGGCGATGAGCCGGGTGACGTCGAACAGCCGCTGGTCCAGGACGCCCGCGGCGAGGTACGGCAGCGCCCCGTCCGGGAAGACGTAGAGGTCCTTGCCCACGGTCTGGGTGCGCACCCCGCCGACGGCCTTCTTCGGCCGGTCGACGCTCGCGACGCGGTGGCCGTCGGCGAGGGCTTTGACGGTGACCCGGTCGCCGGTGATGAGGGTGACCGTATGCGTGTCGGTGGTGGCGGCGGCCCGCGCGGCGGCGGCCGGGGGACCGGCGGCGGCCGGCCCGTCGGCGTACGCGCCCGACAGGGGCACCGCCAGGGTCGCCAGGGCCGTGCCGAGGGCTATCAGCCCACGACGGCGTGAGGTTGAGGATGGCAAGAGAGGCACTCCGTGTTCTGCGGGGGAACAGAGACGGAGGACATCTTCGGGCCGACGGGCGCTCCCTTCGGCGGTTTCGTCCTGACGGTTCACCGCCCTGGCGGGAGTCCGCCACCCCGGGAGTGCCGTGCCGCACGCCGTACGGGCGGTACGGCGTGCGGCACGGCATCACTGACGGTACGTCAGGACGAGTGCTCCGCTGCGGGGGACCGGGGCGCGGTGGGCCCGTCCACCATCACCAGCCCGGCGGTTTGGCGGTGCCCATGGCGCGGGTGACGGTGATCTCGATGACCACACGCTCGGGGTTGGGGCGCGGCGCTTTGTAGCGTTCGGTGTAGCGGCGCTCGGCGTCGGCGACGGACTCGGGGTCGTCCTTGATGACGGCGGTGCCTTCGAGGGTGCACCAGCGGCGGCCCTCGGCCTGGCTGACCGCGACCCGGACGCCGGGGCCCGCGGCGCGTACGTTGCGGACCTTCTTGCTGGTGCCGCTGCTGATGACGCGGGCGATGCGGGTGCGGGGGTCGTAGGTCACGCCGACGGGGACCAGATGCGGACTGCCGTCGGGCCGGGGCGTGCTGAGGAAGCAGGTCCGCCGCTCCTCCCAGAAGCCGGGCTGCGTGGTGGGGTCCGCGGGGGGTTCGCCGGTCACGGCACTTCCTTACGTGGGGTGGGGTCGGGGTGGTGCGTCGGAACCGCGCGGCTCCGCAGGCGGTGGCGGCCGGGCGGGCCGCTCGGCGCGTCAGGGCAGGTGCGGGTGCGAGGTCTCCGGTCCGCTCCGGTTGTCGCAGACCATGAGCAGCAGCGCGGCGCGCTCGGAGCTCAGTGAGCGGACCTTGTGGGGGACCGTGGCCTTGAAGTAGACGGAGTCGCCCGGTCCGAGCTCGACGGAGCGGGCGGGGAAGAGCAGTTCGGCGCGTCCTTCGTGGACGAAGAGGAACTCCTCGCCGGGGTGGTCCCGGAAGGGCACGGGGCCGGCGTCGTGCGGCGGATACAGCATGAACGGCGTCATCCGCTTATTGCCGGTCCGCAGCGCGATGCCTTCGTAGCGGGAGCCGGGCTCCTGGCCGGGGGTGAGCGGCCGCCGCTCGTCCGCTCGGGTCACCGTGACATCGGCGAGCCGTTCGGTATCGGCGAAGAGGCTGTCGAGCGGGACGTCCAGGGCGCGGGCGAGTGCGGTGCTGACGGCGATGGACGGCATGCTGTGGCCGCGCTCGACCTTGGAGAGATAGCTCTTGGTGACACCGGCGCGCTCGGCGAGCGCCTCCAGCGTCATGAGCCGCTCCTTGCGCAGCTGCCGTACCCGATTGATCACCGTTGCTTCCCTTCGTGCCGCCCCCGCGGGCCGGCCGGCGGCCTGGCGGGAAACCAAGTATGTCTTCTTGCGGCCGTCCGGCCGCAGGCGATGACCTTCGGGGGCACACCTGGTCTCATGACACCTTGTGTCCTATAGTGAATTCGGTTTCCTGAGCTTTCCTGAGCTTTCCCGACGGTGCCGTCGCCGAGAGCGGCACCGGGCGACTGGGCCCGCCGGCGGCGCCGGCGCCCGGAACTGGAGCGGATATGGCGAAGACACTGGGCGAGACGAAGGACGTGCTCATCGGCCGCGCCGAGCGGCAGATGCGCGAACACTTCGGCGACACGGAGCTGACAACCCGGCAGAAGCTGGCCCTGACCTGCCGCATCCTGTTCGACGGCGGTCACGACTCGGGGCTCGCCGGCCAGCTCACCGCCCGCGGACAGGAGCCGGGCAGCTACTACACCGAGCGGCTCGGCCTCGGCTTCGACGAGATCACCGAGGAGAACCTGCTGCTGGTGGACGAGGACCTGAACGTCCTGGAGGGGACGGGCATGCCCAACCCCGCGAACCGGTTCCACTCCTGGATCTACCGGGCGCGCGAGGACGTCAACTGCGTCATCCATACGCACTCGCTGCACACGGCGGCGCTCGCCATGCTGGAAGTCCCCCTCGTGGTCTCCCATATGGACACCACACCCCTGTACGACGACTGCGCCTTCCTGAAGGACTGGCCGGGTGTGCCCGTGGGCAACGAGGAGGGCGAGATCATCTCCGCGGCCCTCGGTGACAAGCGGGCTGTGCTGCTCGCCCATCACGGTCAGCTCGTGACCGGCGCCACCGTCGAGGAGGCGTGCAACCTGGCGATACTCATCGAGCGGGCCGCCCGCCTCCAGTTGCTCGCGATGTCCGCGGGAACCGTCCGGCCGCTGCCCCCGGCCCTCGCCCGCGAAGCGCACGACTGGACCTCCACCGACCGGCGGAACCAGGCCAACTTCGCGTACTACGCGCGCCGGGCCCTGCGCCGCCACCCCGACTGCGTCACGGGCGAGGTGCGGATCTGATGCCGACCCCACTGCTGCACGGCATCATCGCCTACCCCGTCACCCCGTTCTCCCCCGACACCGGGGAACCCGACCTGGCGGCACTGCGCCGGCTGACCGGCGATCTGGTGGACGCCGGCAGCCACGCCGTCGCCCCGCTCGGCAGCACCGGCGAGAGCGCCTATCTCCGGGACGCCGAGTGGGACGCCGTCTGCGAGACGGCCGTCCAGACCGTGGCGGGCCGGGTGCCGACCGTGGTCGGCGTCTCGCACTGGAGCACGGAGACCACCGTGCGCCGGGCCCGCACGGCCGCCCGCAACGGAGCCGACGCGATCATGGTCCTGGCGCAGACGTACTGGAAACTGACCGAGGACGAACTGGCGCGGCACTTCGCGACCGTCGCGGCCGCGACCGACCTGCCGGTGATGCTCTACAACAACCCCGGTACCAGCGGCGTCGACCTGCTGCCCGAGACCGTCGTCGCGCTCGCCGAGAATATCCCCAACCTCACCATGGTGAAGGAGAGTTCGGGCGACGTCGCGCGCTTCCGCGCCCTCCTGGAGAGGTCCGACGGGGCCCTTTCGGTCTACAACGGGAACAATCCGGTCGCCCTCGACGCCTTCCGGTCCGGTGCGGCCGGCTGGTGCACCGCGGCCCCCTGTCTGGTGCCCCGGTGGTGCCTCGATCTCTACGCCGCCGAGCGGCAGGGGGCGGGGGAGCGGGCCGACGCGCTGCTGGCGGCCCTGTCGCCGTTCCTGAGGTTCATCGTCGGCCACGGTCTGCCGCGGGCGATCAAGGCGGGGCTGGCCCTCCAGGGCCGGTCGGCCGGCCCGCCGCGACCGCCACTGCTGCCGTTACCGGCCGCGGAGACGGAGCAACTCCGGGAACTGCTCGGGCGGCTCGGCTCCGGCCCGCCGCCGGAGAGCGCGGCCACCGTCGGGGGAGGCCCCGCCACCTGAGGGCGGCTGTCCCGCCGCCGCTGTGGCTCCGGGCGAGCGGCGTGGACGGCGGGCCGTGCCGGGCGGCACCGGCGGCGCCGCCGCCCCACCCGGCCGGAGCGCCTAGTCCGCCGCCCATGCCGGATACCCGACCGGCGGAATCGGCATGGGCGCGGCTCCCGCCGGTGGCTAGGGTGTGGGCCATGTCGCGGTGGGGATGGACCGAAGTGGTCCTGGATGATCGTGAGAACGCCAACTTCCCGTACCGGAGCTCCCGGTCGCGCGAGGGGTACGAGTCACCTCGGGAGGCGCGGGCGGCACTGGAGCGGGAACTGTCGGCACCGGCGAACGGGTCGCCGCTGCGCACCCGGGCGCTGCGGGAGCTCCGAGAACTGCCGCAGCCGGACGGTGAGCAACGGGTGGCGCTCCCCGAGGCGATATGGCTGGTGCACGAGCACGGGTCCTGCTCCTGGCTGGTGATTCCCCGCCAGGACGGTTCGTCCAGGGAGGTCCAGGTCGAACTCGCGGTGCGGGGCCCGAGGCGCGTGGCGGAGCCGGCCGCGCGGACGGCGCGGCGGTGGCAATGGGGGGCCGCCATCGGCTGGTTCCTCGCCGCCGGGGTGCTGCTGGTGTGCGGCGCGCTGATGGTGATCCTGGTCGGTCTGCCCGGAAACCACACGGTGCTCACCTACGGCGGGAAGAAGGTAGGCCCCCGGGACCAGTGCATCGGGCTCAACCTGCCGAGCGGGCCGTGCGACAAGGTCGGCCGCCGGGAGCAGCGCGACGAGGGAGCGAACACCGACGTCCTCATCGGCGGCGGCGCGGTCCTGGCCGGCGGACTGTTCCTGGCGTGGGTCGGCACGAGCAGGTTTCGGGGCACCCGCTGAGCGGACGGACAAAGGCCGAAGGCGGCGCGCGGCAGCCGTCCGCCGCCCGCCGTCGGCCGGCGCCGTCGGTAGAACCGCCCTTGGTGCCGGGGTTTCCCCGCCGCGTCATCGCTTTCTACGCCGAGTGGTGCGGCTACGGAGCGCTCCGTAGCCGCACCGGTCCGCAGCGTCGACTCCACCGCTGACTCCGCTCGGTTCCGTACCCCGACGGCACGCACTCGCGGAGAACCTCATCTTTCCGTGACCGGATCGGCGGACCCCCGGCCCGGCGGGCTCTTCCGTCGGCCGGGCAGGGGCGTACGGGCCGGTGAATTCGGATGATCGCCAAGTTCCTGTCCAGCACGGGCAGTTGGCGCGATGTACCGGCTCGTCGAGGTGGCGGGGGTCCGTCACAGGCGCCGCACCGTGCCGACGGCCGTACGGCGGCACGCGTGGCCGCCGCCCACCCGTCGGCGAGGGCCGATGCTCAACCCCTGGTTAAGTCCGGCGATCCTCACTGTCCGTATGTGGACTGGTGCACCCCGTTCCTGGCATGACAGGATGCGTACTGCGGCTCCGACGGCCTTAACTGGGCGTTGGGCTCGATCGATGGAGCCGCCGTACGGCCGGTGCCCTCGGGAGACGGGGCCGTCGCCGGGCCGGTTCGACTTGAGGCAGCCAAAGGACGGTGGGCATGACAGTGGGGGGCGACGGCCGGGCCGAGGGGGCGGGCGGCGCGCTCGCGGAGCGGCTCAACCATCTCTTCGCGAACATGCACCCGCCCGGGGCGCCGTACACCAACGCCTTCGTGGCCGACGAGATCAGCAACGGGACGGCGGAGTACGGCGGCGTCAAGGTCACCGAGCAGTATCTGTCGATGCTGCGCAACGGCAGACGGACGAACCCGAGTCCGGAACTGCTGCGCGCACTGGGCAAGTTCTTCGCCGTACCGGTCGGCTACCTGCTCGGTGATCTCTCGCAGCCGCAGGCCGCGCGGGTGGAGGAAGAGGTCCGCTTCCTCGCCGCCATGCGGGACCAGCGGGTACGCGCCATCGCGCTGCGCTCCGTCGGGCTGCCGCCCGAGGTGCAGGACAGTCTGACGACGATCATCTCCCAGTTCCGGCAGCAGATGAATCTGCCGGCCGATCCGCCCGCCCACAGGGGTGAGCCGGGTGGTGAGTGAGCCGGCACCGACCGACCAGCGCGACCGGATCTTCTCTACCTGGCGGCGGACCGGAGACGAGGACGGAACGAGCATGCGAGTGGGGCAGATACGCAGGCGGTGCAAGCAGCTCATCAAGGAGCTGGCACTGCCCGCCGCGACCGATCTGCGGGGGATGTGCGACGTCGTAGCTACGCGCGTGGAGCGGCCGGTCCACATGGTGCCGATGAGCCTCGGCGGTGTGGTCTCGGGCATGACCGCCTCCACGGACGACGGCTACTGGATCTTCTTCGAACTCAAGACATCACCGTGGCATCAGGCGCATATCGTGCTGCACGAACTCAGCCACCTCCTGCTGGGACACGGCCAGGATCCGGCCGTCACCGAGGACGCGCTGCGGATGTGGACGCCCTCGGTCGATGTCGCCACCGCGATGCGCCGGATGGGCCTGACCATGGGATTCGCCCGCCACCACGGCTACGACAACCCGGCCGAGCGGGAGACCGAGGTACTGGGCACGCTGCTGATGGAGCGGGTCGCGCCGTCCGCCGGGGAGAGCGAACTTCCGCTGGAGGGGCCCGCGGCCGAACTGGCGGCGGCCCTCGGGCCCGCGCTGCAGCACATCAGGCGGCGGCAGGACGGGACACCGGACACCGCCGGGGCCCCCAGCGGCAAGGGGACCGGGGACGGAGGCCCGCGTGTTTGACGTCGTCTACCTGTGCTTCGGGGCGGCCGCCTGGGCGATCGTCGCGTACAAGGCCGTCGCCTGGTTCCGGGACCGCAGCAATACGGACCTCGGCCTCGCCTGTGTGATGAGCGGCGGCGTGGCGACCGTCTTCCTCTTCTCCGCGCCCAGCCTCTACCGCGGATTCGACCGGCTGACCGGCGTCGCCAACCTCGCCATGGTCTTCCTCTACTCCTCCATCGTGGTCTTCGCCGCGGGCGCCCTGGTGCTGCTGCTGCGCTGGACCGAGGGCGAGAGCGCGGCCGGGCGGGCGCGCGCCAGGTTCCGGGCGCGCGCGGTCGTCGCCGGGGTGGCGGTGCTGTGGGCGGTGGCGGTCACGGGCTTCGCGGTCGGCCGGCCGGACGCCGTCGAGCACCCCCGCGACTTCAGCACCGCCTACACCGGTTCGCCCGGAGTCATGCTCTTCCTGGTGCTGTATCTGGCCATCTTCGGTTCGAGCCTGGCGGGCCTCGGCATCCTCTGCCCCCGCTACGCCGCCCGGCTCGGCGGATCCTGGCTGGCCCGCGGGCTGCGGCTGCTGGCCGCCGGCTGCTGGCTCGGCCTGGTCTACTGCGCCTGCAAGGTGATCGGCTTCGGCCTGTCCTGGGCGGGCCACGAAGCGCCCTGGCTCTCCAACGGCGTGGCCCCGCTGTGCGCCTCGGTCGGGGCGATCCTGGCCCTCGTCGGCTTCGCGCTGCCGGCCGCCGGCCCCCGGGTCGCCGCCTGGCGCCGGCTGCGCCGCCTCTCACCGCTCTGGCGGACCGTCACCGCGCAGGCCCCCGAGGTCACGATGGAACGGTCCCCGTGGTCCGGGCGGTGGCCGTTCGCCGACCTGGAGTGGCGGGCCAACCGGCAGATGGCGGAGATCCGGGACGTCCAGCGCGGTATCCGCCGCCATGTGGAGTCCGACGCCGTGGACATCGCGCGCGAGCGGGCCCGTGTGGTGGCGCTGGACGACCGGCAGCTGGCCGCCGTCGCGGAGGCCGCCGCGCTCCGCCGCGGTCTGGAGAACCGAGCGGTGGGCCACGTCCCGGCCCATGGCGCGGACAGCGTGGTGGTCACCACCGGCGGGGAGGCGGCCGAACTCACCGCGGAGTACGAGCATCTGGCCCTGGTGGCGGACGTCTACCGTTCGCCGCTGATCGAAACCGTGCTCACCGAGCTGCGGCAGCGCAGCTCCCAGTCGCACGGCTGAGGGGCGGCCGCTCGGCAGCGACCACAGAGACGGGGTGGCCCGGCACGGGGGTCCGGGCCACCCGCGCCACAGGGACGGCGCCGGTCTGCAGGGGCCGGTGCCGTCCCCGTTGCCGTCCCCGGTGCCGTCCCCGTTGCCGTCCCCGTTGCCGTCCCTGTGCCGTCCCCGTGCCGTCCCGGGAACCGGCCGCACAGTCCGTGACGACCCCCGTGCCCTGCCCCGTACGGACGGCACGTCTAGAGTCGGTCCTCATGCAGAACACCGCCGAGACCGGCCCCGACGCACCCCTCGACGTGACGCCTCTCCTCGACGATCCGCACGCCGCCTACGCCGCCCTGCGCGAGGCCGGACCCGTGCACCGGATCACCGGCACCGACGGGGGCCCCGCCTGGCTCGTCACCCGTTACGACGAGGTCCGCGCCGGGCTCGCCGATCCGCGGCTGTCGCTGGACAAACGCCATGCCAAGCCCGGCGGTTACCGCGGTTTCGCGCTGCCGCCCGCGCTGGACGCCAACCTGATGAACATGGATCCGCCCGACCACACCCGGGTGCGCCGCCTGGTGGCCAAGGCGTTCAGCCCGGGGCGGGTCGCCGCGCTGCGCGGGCCCGTACGGCAGGTCGCGGACGAACTGCTGGACGCCATGGCGGCGGGCACCCGGGCGGACCTGATCGCCGACTACGCGGGGCCGCTGCCCATCATCACGATCTGCGCGCTGCTCGGCGTCCCGCCGCGCGACCGGCGCGACTTCCGGGCCTGGTCGGACGCCCTCATCACGCCCGACCTCACCCGCCCGCACCTGATGAAGGAGGCGATCGGGGCGATGCTGGAGTTCTTCACCGGGCTGATCGCCGCCAAGCGCGCCGAGCCCGGCGACGATCTGCTCTCCGACCTGATCGCGGTGCGCGACGACACCGGGCCGGACGCCGCCACGGGACCGGACGGCGCCACCACGGGCGGGGGCAGCGGTGCCGCGCGCCGCGATGGTGACCGGCTCACGGAGGACGAACTGACCTCGCTCGCCTTCCTCATCCTCTTCGCCGGATACGAGAACACGGTGCACCTCATCGGCAACTCCGTGCTCTCCCTCCTCGACCGCCCTGAGCTGCTGGGCCAGTTGCGCAGCAATCCGGCCGAACTTCCGGCAGCCGTGGAGGAGTTTCTCCGCCACGACGGACCGGCCCCGCTGGCGATCCGCCGCTTCCCCACGGAGGACCTGGAGATCGGCGGCGTACGGATCCCGGCCGGGGAGAGCGTGCTGCTCTCCATCGCCGCCGCCAACCGCGATCCGGGCCGCTTCCCCGATCCTGACGCGCTGGACCCGGACCGGGACCGCACCGGCCACCTCGCCCTGGGGCACGGGATCCACCACTGCCTCGGCGCCTCGCTGGCCCGGATGGAAACCGTCACCGCGCTCGACGCGCTCATCGGCCGCTTCCCGGGGCTGCGTCTCGACGTGCCGCGCGACGCGGTGCGGCGCCGCCGTTCGCTGCGTACGAGTGGCTTGATCTCGCTCCCGGTCACTTGGTAGTCCGGAGGCGAACAAGTTTTTCTCGCATAACCGTTTGTCATGCGGTAGAAATGTTGTCAGGCCCGCCCGGTGTGCATCCCCCGTCGCACCGGGCGGGTTTCTGTGCTCCGGCGCGACACGCCGTGGACGGGTTCGCTCCTTGGGCCGTCTGGCGCACCGGCGCTGCGGGGCGCCGGGACCGTTCATAGCGTGACGGCATGGCAATCGACGTGCGTTTCTCCAAGAAGGCCGGTGCGGTGGCAGCGATCGCCGTCGCCGGTGTGTCGCTGACTTCCATACCGACCGCGGTCCACGCCGAGGGGCCGTCGAACCGGCCGCCCGCGCTGGACCGGAAGGGGGTGCAGGTGGCGGCCGCGCCCGGGATACCGAAACTGCCCGCCGGGCTGTCCGCCCTCTCGTGGACCGTGGCCGACGCCGACAGCGGGGACGTGCTGGCCGCCAAGGACCCGCACCGCGAACTCGCCCCGGCCAGCACCCTCAAGACGCTCTTCGCCGTCACCGTCCTGCCCAAGTTCCCGGCCGGCGCGGTCCGCCAGGTCAGCGCCGAGGACCTCGACGGCATCGGCGCCGGCAGCAGCCTCGTCGGCGTCGAGGAGGGCGAGCACTACCAGGTCGCCGATCTGTGGCGCGGGGTGTTCCTCCGCTCCGGCAACGACGCCGTACACGTCCTGGCCTCGATGAACGGCGGCTGGGAGGCCACCGCGCAGGAAATGCAGGAGACCGCCCGCGAACTGGGCGCCCGCGACACCACGGTGAAATCCCCGGACGGCTACGACGCGCCGGGCCAGGTCTCCTCGGCGTACGACCTGACCGTGTTCGCCCGCGCCGGACTCGCCAACGAGGACTTCGTGCGCTACTGCTCCACCGCACGGGCCGAGTTCCCCACCGCCGACGGCGAATACACCGAGATCGAGAACACCAACCGGCTGCTGGCCGGCTCGCACGGTATGGAACGCTACCCCGGCATCATCGGCGTCAAGAACGGCTACACCACCAACGCCGGCAACACACTGATAGCCGCCGCCCAGCGGGATGGCCACACCCTGCTGGTCACCGTGATGAACCCGCAGTCCGGTGAGAACAACGGCGTCTACAAGGAAGCCCGCGCCCTGCTGGACTGGGGCTTCAACAACGTCGAGAAGGTCCAGCCGATCGGCTCGCTGCGTACCGCGCGCGACGCCGCCGATGAGGACGACGACGCCGGCGGCGGCGACTTCCGCCCGGTCGCCGCGCCCGCCCCGGACACCGAGGCCGGGGACGGCTCGCCCTGGCGCTCCAGCGTCGCCCTGTGGTCCGGCGGCATAGGCGCCGCGGTACTCGCCGCGGGCGCCGCACTCACCTGGCGACTGCGCCTCCGCGGCCGCGGCACGCCGGGCGAAGCGGACCGGAAGGGGTGAGGGCGGCGGACGACGGGGACCGGATGGGGTGAGCGCACCGGGCGACGGGGACCGGGTGGGCGCACCGGGCGACGGGGCCGATGGGGCGGACGGGGCGGCCGGGGCGCCAACCGGAGCCGACGGGACCGACGGGACCGACAGGGGTGACGGGGCTGACGGAGCCTTCCGGGCTGACGGAGCCTTCGGCGCCGGTGGGCGCCGGTGGGCGTCGGCGGGCCAGGGAAGCCGGTGGGAGGACGTGGTGGGAGAGCGCGGTGGGAACGGGTCAGGACCCGCCGCGCGCCCCACGCAGCCGCGGCGCCGAACCGGCGGCCGGCACCGGTCCGCCCAGCCGCCCCGTCAGCTCCCGGGCCCAGACCGTCAGCCCCGTGATGTCGATGCCGTACGGGGCGGTGTCCGCGTACGGCGCGATGGCCGCCGCACCCCGGTCGAGCAGCGCCCGGCCACCGGTGACATTGCCGCGGGCGGCGTGGGTGAGACCCACCGCGAGCTGGGCGAGCCCGCGCCACAGCCCGCGCTCCACCTCCGGCGCCGCTTTCCACGCGTCCTCCAGCACCTCGTGCGCGTGGAACGGCATCCCGGCATCGAACAGCCGCTGCGCCTCGGCCAGCGCCGCCACGGGCGCACGCGGCACCCCCTCGGGCTGCCGGGCCACCCCCGGCGCCCCATACGGCAACGGCCGCCCGAGCCCGTCACGCGGCCGCGCACTGCGAGCCCGGCCCTGCTCGTCGCGATCCCGGCGGCGGTCGCGGGTGGGGTCGGGGCCGGCTGCCATTGCCGTGCCGTCGGGCCCGCCGTCCGCACCGGACCCGCCCACCGTCGCGCCGCGGCTGCCGGTCCGATCCTGCTCGTGGTGTTGCTCGGTGTTGCTCACCTTCTGATTGTGCGCCGTGCGGCGCGGCGGCGTCGCGGGGCGGCCGACTGCGGCGGCGGAACCAGTGCAGGAGACCAGCCCCGCCTGCCGGAAGCAGCCCAGCGCGTGGGAATCCCTCGGGATACCGATCGCCCGCCGCCGCGCGCCCGGCGAATGAGAGAGCCGGAGAACGAGGCGGCGGGGGACGGCGAGCGTGGCGAGTAGGTGACCACCGTGAACCCCCTGGTGGTTGCTGGAGACGGGATCTCGTGGTGAGAACCGTCCTACCAGGGGTTTTACTTCTGCTGCGGACCGAGCGGGCAGCCTCCACCCATGCCCGGATGGCGGACCTCTGCGTACTTCATGCAGAAGGTTTCATCCAGAGCACCTCACTGGCCCACCCTTCCGTCGATGCACTCGCGCAACAGGTCGGCGTGCCCGCAGTGGCGGGCGTACTCCTCGATCCTGTGCACCAGCAGCTCCCGCACCGCGATCCCGTCCTTGCCCAGACGCACGCCCAGATCCGGGTGCTCGGCCAGCGCGGCGTCGGTCGCGTCCTGCTCGCGGGCCAGAGCGGAGTACGCGGCGTCGACCTCGGCCTGCTCGGAGACGGCTTCGTCGAAGTCCGCGTCGCGCCTGCCGTACAGCTTCGGCAGCGGATCACCGTCGCTGATCCAGTTGCGCCAGTCCCGTTCCGCCTCGGCGAGATGCCGCAGCAGGCCGAGCAGCGACATCGTCGACGGCGGAACCGATCGACGGGCCAGTTGCTCCGCGTCCAGGCCCTCGCACTTCATCCGCAGGGTCATGCGGTAGTTCGTCAGGAAGTCCTGCAACGTCGCAAGCTCGCCGTCCGGACTGGTTCCTTCGCTGTTGCGGGGGTCGTCGTCCGGGTCAGCCCACATGTCGGGGTAGATGGTGGACCGGGTCCATCGTGCGGGTTGATCGCTCATGCGTTCCATGGTGGTTCGTGAAGGCCCGAGCTTGCCAGTGAGTTTCTCAACGGTGGTGACTTCCGGATGCCGTTGAGGGCGAGGGCGAGGGCGAGGGCGAGGGCAGCGCGGGTGATGTCATCGGTCCGGCTGGGGCTGAGCGTGATGTTTTGCGGGGTGCGCCGCCGTTGCAGACCGGGGTCGGCTTGTCCTCCGGCCGTACCGCAAGGACGACCCCGTCCGACACGTCCGCCTCGCCCGCTCCCGCCAGTGGACCGGAGCCGCCATCGGCCCCACTCGGAAGCCCGCTCGGCCAAAAACGGCACTGCGGTCGCGCCCCGGCCGGAGTCTTCGCCCGTACCGGCCAACCCCTCCTCGGGCCGACCGCCGCCATCCGGCACAACTGGACCACCAACGCACCGGAACGCACCGGTCAAGCGATCCCTGATCGCCTACGGCCGACGTGAGGATCACGGAAGACGCCGGGCCCACTGATCTACGGGGTCCGCTGCGCGGCCCCGGGAACGGTTGCCGGCTAGGGCTTGCGCAGCAGGGTGATGCCGTCCTCCTCCGCGACGGTGAGGTAGCCGTGGGCCCGGTACAGGTCGAGCATGTGCTTGGTCCGGGCCACCGGGCAGGGGGTTTTGACGGTCGGGTCGTTGCGGTCCGAGACGACCCAGCGCGGCGGGTCGGCCGGGAGGCCGGTCGGTGCGGCGGGGTCGGGTCCGGTGCCGAAGCAGACCAGGCTGACGGTGGTGCGTCCCGTCAGCATCGGTGCCAGCCGGTTCGACGAGGCGACGGTCTCCCCGTCCGGTATGCGGTCCAGGAGCCGCTGGGCGGTGCGGACGTGGTCCGGGGTGCGCCAGGTCCAGGGCAGCACCAGGTCGTGGAGGGGGTAGACGGCGGCGGTCACCGCGGTGAAGGCGGCGCAGAAGGCGAGGACCTTACGGCGTCTGCGGGCCGGCAGCAGATCCTTGCGGCGGTGGAGCACGTCGATGAGACCGGCGAACACGAGGGGCATCAGAATCGCGTTGTAGTGGAAGTTCGGCTGCCAGTAGTGCTCGTTCCCGGCGAGCAGCCGCCAGGCGAGGGTCGGCACGCACAGCAGTGTCAGCGGGGAGCGCACGGCGAAGAACGCGGTCGGCGCGGCGAGCATGAACAGCAGCAGCCATTTCATCGGCGGCCAGAACAGATGCAGCGCGAGGGACGCGAGGCCGACGAGACCGCCGGGAGATGACGGCCCGTCCGACATCTGCTGCCAGTAGTCGAAGCCGCCGCGGGGATTCATGGCGGGCAGCAGCACGAGAATCTCCACCGCCGTCCCGGCCGCGCCGAGGATCACGACCGCGATGCCGAGCCACGTGGTGCCGCGCCGCGAGGTGGGGTCGGCGCGCCGTTCGCGCAGCCCCTGCCAGGCGATATAGGCACCGACCGCGGCGAGTGTGAGCCCGAGGTCCTCCTTCACCAGAAGCAGCGGGAGGGCCCAGGCCGCCGCGGCCCGCCAGCGCCGCTGTCCGAGCGCGGTCACGCTGAAGGCGAGCAGCGGGACCGCGAAGCAGATCTCGTGGAAGTCCTTGGCGACTCCCGCGGCGATGCCCCACGAGGCGCCCAGTGCGCAGCCCACCACCAGGCCGGTGACCGGTCCGACGGCCCGGTGGGCCCAGCGGGTGAGCGGGTAGCAGGCCAGCGCCATCAGTGCGGCCTGCACGACGAGCAGCGTGACGCCGCCGGGAAACAGCCGGTACACGGGGGCGATGAGCGCCAGGATGGGATGGAAGTGATCGCCGAGGAGATTGAACCCCGGGCCCTTCAGCTCCACGATCGGAGCCTGACCGTGCGCATAGGCACGGATGGCCTGCTCGAATATCCCGAGGTCGTAACCGGCGTTGAGCATGCGGTCGTTCCGTAGCACCGAAACGACTGTGTAGAGGACGAAGAAGACCGCGGTCACCGTCCAGCCCATGACCCGCGGACCGGGAAGGCGTCTTCCCCACGCGGTGCAGAACTCCGTGAATTGCCGGGCCGAGGGTATTCGCTCGACCCGCGGATGCTCGACCCGCTCTACTGACTCCACAACGTTCCCCACCTGTGATGACGTGCCAGAAAAAATGCGCCGCCGCACCGGGAGGGGGAAGTCGTTGCCTCAGTGGCAGTTCCCCTTCTTCCCGGTTGCGGCAAATCGGGCATTGTCCGCCGTAATCTCGGTGGCCGGACCGCCAGGAAGCGCACCACGGAGTGTAGGTCGGGTCCCCCGACGCACGATCAAAAGGTGCGCCGATACGTGCCGGTGGCACTCCGGTGACGTGGCGAAGTCCGTGAAGTCCGTGAAGTCCGTGAGGTCGGCGGAGTCCGCGCATGCGGCGGACTCCGCGGCGACGTCGTATCAGGGCACCTGCGCCGGGGAGGAGGCGTCCGGTACGCGCAGAGCCGGGGCACCGCCGCCGTCCGCCGGGACGGTCCAGATGTCGCTGGGGCGGCCGTCGCCGCCCGGCAGTGCGTAGGCGAGGGTGTGGTCGTCCAGCCAGGCGGCCTGGTCGTCCACACTGCGGGCTTCGGCGAGCGGGTGTTCGCGCAGGGTGCGCAGGTCCAGGACGTAGAGCCGCCAGGGGTCGGTGGCGCCTTCGCGGACCCGCTTCTTGAAGGCGAGCCGGGTGTTGTCGGGGGAGAGGGAGGGGCATTCGACGTTCTCGCGGAGGGTGCGCGCCGTCCACTTCCGCATATCGCCCTCGACGAGGTAGGTCTTCCCCTTCGTCGAGACGGTGGCGTAGAAGCGGTTGTCGTCGCGGGCGAAGGAGACGCCCCAGTAGTTGACGTCCGGGGCGTGGTAGCGGCGCCCGTCGAGGGTGAGCTGGATCTCCTCCATGTTCTTGATGAGGTAGCCGGTACGGGTGTCCAGGATCGAGGTGCGGGTGGAGAACGAGGTGGTGGCGTAGGAGTCGCCGGTGGCGAACATCGTCCAGGACAGCATCCGTCCGGAGGCCGAGACGCGGGCCCGGTTGGGGATGCCGGTGAGTGCGATGCGCCGCGTCTCGCGCAGGTTCCGGTCCAGGACGACGGCGTACGACGTCGGGGGGATGCCGGGGCGGCGTTGCAGGCACAGCCCGGTACCGGCCGACGCGTAGAAGCGTTCGCAGACGGGCCCGCCGGTGGTGCGCCGGTCGGCATCGGCACCGGCGGTGGTACGGGCCGAGACCGGCGCGGCCGCCCCCGGTCCGGTGGCCGGCGCGGGCAGCCGGGCCACCCGGCCGGCCCCGGCCCCGGTGCTGCGGAAGTAGAGCCGGCCGTGGTCGAGGCCGAAGGCCGAGGGGGCGTCGACGGGTTCGGCGCGCCGGACGGCGCCGATGGTGTAGACGACGGCGACGGTGGCGAGGATCGCGGTGGCGGTCAGCACGGCGACGATTCGGGCGCGCGGCGACAGCGCGGCGAGCCCGGTGGAGCGCGCCGGCCCCGGCGTATCGCCCGTACCGTCCCCGGCGCTCACGTCAGGGACCTCATGTACCTCAGGTGCGTCGCCGGTTGCGTCAGGTGCGTGCGGCGGTCGCGCCGCGGAATCCGGCCGCGATCCGGCCGAGCCGGGCGGCGGGGTCGCCGGAGGCACCGCGGCCGGTGTGGCTGCCGTGGGTGAAGTGGGTGCCGTGGGTGTGGAGCCGGTCGAGGGGTTCATACGCGGGACGGCTGCCTTTCCGGGCGGGGGAGCAGGAAGACGGCCGCCGCAAGGGCCACGGCCAGGGCGACGACGGCGGCGATCAGCGCGGAGTGGTCGCCCCACAGCGTCCAGGCGGCCCCGAAACCGGCGGCCGCCAGCAGCCGGCTGAGCGCCTGGCCGGTCTGGAGCAGCGCCATACCGCTGGCCCGCCGGGCGGCCGGCACCACCGGTCCGGCGAGCGCCATCAGCACGCCGTCGGTGGCCGCGTAGAAGACGCCGAGCAACAGCAGTACGCCGACGAGCAGCACCGGCCCCGCGTCGGTGATCAGCAGCAGGATGTAGCCGCCGAGCAGCGCCGCATGACCGCACAGGAAGGGGACGCGGCGGCCGATGCGGTCGCCGAGCCGCCCGGCGGGCACCGCGAGCAGCAGGTAGATCGCGGCGGCGCCCAGCGGCAGCAGCGGGAACCAGCTCACCGCGAAGTCCAGCCGGCGTTGCAGCAGCAGATACAGGAACGAGTCGCCGATGGTCGCCGCGCCGAGCAGCGCGGCCGCTCCGAAGATGCGGCGGAAGTCGGCGTCGTGCAGCGGCGCGAGGAGCCGCCCGCGCGGCCGGGCCGGGGCGGCGGGGGCGGGCCGGCCGAGGGGGTCGGCGGTCCGGCCGGGGACGAGGACGATCAGCATCAGCACGCCGAGCAGGCCGACGCAGAAGCTGACGACGAAGACGGCGTCGTACGCGTCGGCGGTCGCCCACAGCAGCGCGAAGGCGGCGAGCGGACCCAGCAGGGCGCCGGTGGTGTCCATCGCGCGGTGCACGCCGAACGCCCGGCCGAGCGCGTCCGGCGGGGCGCTGAGTGAGATCAGCGCATCGCGCGGGGCGGTGCGCACGCCCTTGCCGAGCCGGTCCGCGGCGATCGACGCGCCGATGCCGACGGTGCCGCCGCCCGCGAGCAGCAGCCCGAGGCGGGAGAACGCCGAGAGCGCGTAACCGGCGCCGGCGACCAGCTTGTGCCGGCCGCCGCGGTCGGCCGCGTGCCCGCCGAGCAGCCGGACGAGCGCGGTGACGCCGTTGTAGAGGCCGTCGAGGAAGCCGAACTGAAGCGGGGAGAGCCCCAGTTGGAGGACGAAGTAGAGGGGCAGTACGGCGGTGACCATCTCCGAGGAGATGTCGGTGACGAGGCTGACCGCGCCGAGGGCGAGAACCGGTCCGCCGACGCGGCCGCGCGTCACCTTCGTCGCCGTGGCGGCCGCGTCCGTGGTTGCGAGATACATCGATCAGGCCCGAGGTTCCTGCGGGTCCCGGTTCAGTGGCACTCGTAGGACGGGCTGCTGTCCTTGACGCTGCCGTCCGTGCCCACCAGGTCCCATGAGAAGCCGTTGTCGGTGAGGTTCAGCTTCACCACGCCGAAGGTCTTGGTGAGCCGCTTCTCGCTGTTCGGCTGGACCTCTTCGATCTTGTAGGGGTTGGCGCCGCCCATACCGCCGAGGAGTTCGACCAGCCCGGCCTTGTCGGCCTTGCCGTCCGGGTTCTGCGGGGCGAACCGCTCGTAGTGGTGGTCGTGTCCGTTGAGGATCAGGTCGGCCTTGGCGTCGTAGAGCAGCTTCCAGACCGGCCTGCTGACCGGGTCGTTGCCGTGCTCGCCGGAGGAGAAGAGCGGGTGGTGCCAGTAGGCGGCCACGCACTTCTTGGTGTTGGCGGCGAGGTCGGCCTTGAGCCACTTGATCTGCGCGGAGTCCAGGCTGTTGGTGTCCAGCGCGATGAAGTGCCAGTTCTCGTGGTCGAAGCTGTAGTAGCTCTTGCCCTTGGGGTAGGCGATGGAGCCGAAGTAGGACTTGTAGCCCGCCAGCGAGCCGTCCGGGTCGTACGTCTCGTGGTTGCCGGCGACCGGGTGGGTCTTGTCCTTGAAGGTGCCCCACGTCTTGTCGTAGTACTTCTTGAAGTCCTTCAGGCGGGCGTCGTCGTACTGGTTGTCGCCCATGGTGAGGACGAAGGCGGGGTTGATCTTCTTCACCAGCGCCGCGGTCTTGGGGTGCTTGCAGTCGCTGTCGCTCGCGGTGCACTGCTCGGCGATGTCGCCCGCGGCGACGACCGTGAACCCGGCGGCACGGGCGCCCGCGCGATCGGGCGCGGCGTCCGCGCGGCCGGGGGACCACAGCAGCACCCCGCCGACGAGCGCGAGCGCCGCGCCCGCGGCGGCCGGGAGGGCTGTACGGGGGTTGGTGAGCAGAGCCTTCTTGGCGCGGGGGGTGGGCGTCATGTCCGTCTCCTGGGTCGCCGTGGGCAGCCGTCCCGAGGAATCCTGACGGCGGGCCATGTACGCGTCAAGGAGATCGGAGAAGGATTGTTAGGAAACTTTCTTGACCACTCCTGCGGCGGCACCGTCCAGGCTCGCGCGGACCGCATGGCCGGCCGCCGCTTCGACGCGGTGCGCGGGGGCGGTGGTGCGCGGCGGGTGCCGGGACTGCCGCGGGCCCGTCGGGCTCTCCCGGGGGCGGGGTGCACCGAACCGTGAGCCGACACCGTGCGGGGAATCCGGGCCACCCCATGGGCCAGCCAAGATGATCATTCTCCTGCCCTCCAGGTTTCCTTTTTCACGGTGCGGGTTACCAGTTCCCTGCCGGATTCCCCGTCCGGCGGTGCGCAAGAAATCCCGTTGATGAATTCACCATTGGCGAAACCGGCGAAGGAGAATGGTTATGCGGCGTGCATTCCGTGCGAAAACCGTGACCCGGGCGGTGGTGCTCGGGACCGCCGCTGCGGCACTGGTGGCCGCGACAGGTGTGGCCCCGGCGGGCGCATCGGGCCCCCGGGAGTTGCGTAAGGACGTGGTGACGGATGTCAGCGATGTCTTTCTCATCGGCCGTGAGGCGGGGATGCGGTGGGAGACCTATGGCGGAGGGACCAGCGTGGGGACCGAGGTGACCGCCAATCGCCGGGACTTCGAGGACCACCACTTCACCTGGGAGCTCATCGATGTGCAGCCGGGTAAGGACTGGATGATCCGGCATCTCGCCTCCGAAAAGTGCGTCAGGGTCGCGAGCACCGATCTCAAAGCCAGAGCCACTCTTCAGGAGTGCGCGAGCGGTGATGACAATCAGAGATTCAGATTCGAGAACGACCCGGCGACAGTGCGCGGCACCGACCGTCCCAACTGGCCGCATGACGACAACGCGGGCATCATGATCAAGCCGGTGGGGGATCTGTCCAAGGCGCTCACCCTGGAGAACCACGGCGACAGCACCTGGACGTTCCTGGAGCTCAATCGCGCGGTGGCGTCCACGTCCCAGCTGTGGCGCGTCATCCCCAACGCGGTGCCGCCGAGCGCCTGATCCGGCCCGACCATGGGGTCAGCCGTGACCGACGGTCGCTCATCTCGACGGATCTCGGTGGCTTCGTTCGTTCATTTCACGGGGCCGGTCGGGCCGGCGGCCCCGTGAATTCGCCGGCGCGGGGCCGGTGAATTCACGGGACTGACTCACTCATTCGCTGACGCTATGTCAGGAATGCTTCCTGTGGTACCCGCTCGCCCGTCCGTTCATCCGCTCAGTCACCCAACGCGATCTCGTAGAAGCACAGATGGTCCTTGATCTGGGCGACCTGAGGGTTCGGCTCGGGGTAGGCCCAGGCGATGTCCTCCGGGCCGCCGGGCAGTGACCAATAGGAGGCCGTCCCCTTGAACGGGCAGACGGTGTGTGTCGTGGAAGGCGTCAGCAGCTCGGTCCGTACGTCCTCGGGCGGGAGGTAGTAGCGCACCGGGCAGCCGGTTTCGGACAGCAGCAGCGGGCGTCGGCTGTCGGCCAGCAGTTGTCCGTCACGTACCACGCGTACGCGTTCGGTGCCCTGCTCGATCTCGATGTGGTGTCCCTGAGCGGTCATCGTCGTGTCCTTCGTTCCGTCGTGGTGCCGGGTGGCTCATCAGGGTCGCATCCGGGGCGGGTCAGGGTGATCCCGGAAGGCGGTGCGGGCGGGGTCCGGCAGAGTGTCGGTATGACCTCTTCATCGGTGCCTTCCGCATCTTCATCTTCCGTATCACGCAGGGCTGTTGTGGGTGCGGCGCTGTCCGGGGCGGTGGTGGCCGCGACCGCGGGTCCCGCGCGCGCCGCGTCCGTCGTATCCGGCGTGTCGGGCGCGCCCGCGCGGGTCAAGGCCGCCGCTCCGGCCCTGCCGCCGCTGGACGCCGCGGCCCTGCGGGCGGCCGTAACCGATCTGGCACACCCGGAGCTGACCGCCGCTCAGCTGCGCGTCACCGGCTCCGCCGGACGGTGGTACGGCACGGCGGGCGTGGCCGACCGGGCGAGCGGCCGGCCGGTGCGCGCGAGCGACACCTTCCGGATCGGCAGCATCACCAAGGTCTTCGTCGCCACCGTGGTGCTGCAGTTGGTGGCCGAAGGCCGGCTGGCGCTGGACGCGACGATCCAGCGCCTGCTGCCCGGACTGCTGCCTGCCGAATTTCCCGCGATCACCGTCACACAGCTGCTGAACCACACCAGCGGACTCCCCGACGAGCAGGGCGGGCTGGACCTGTCCACCCCGGAGGCCATCGCCCGCCACCGCCATGACCGGTGGACGCCGCACCAGATCGTGGCGATGCTCCCGCCCGGCCCGATGAAGTTCGCCCCCGGCACCGGGCAGGAGTACCGGGGCATCAACTACGTCCTCCTGGCGCTGCTCGTCGAGCGGCTGACCGGGCGGCGCTACGCCGAGGCGATCGGCAGCCGCATCCTGCGCCCGCTGGACCTGCGGCACACCTCGCTGCCCGGCGTCGATCCGCGTATCCATGGCCCCCATGTGCACGGCTATATGAGGATGACCGACGGCTCCCTGCTGGACATCACGGAGTACGACCAGACATTGGCCTGGGGCGAGGGCGAGATGATCTCGACCACTGGCGACCTGGACCGCTTCGTCACCGCCCTGTTCTCCGGTGACCTGGTGCCGCCGCGCGTCCTGGAGAACATGTTCACCCTGCCGCCCGACAGTGTGCGGATGCTGGACGGCAGTCCCGCGAGGTACGGCGCGGGACTCCAGACCGTCACGCTGAACGGCATCACCCTGTGGGGCAAGACCGGCGAGCGCTACGGCTACGCCTCCGCCATGTTCGCCACCCGTGACCAGCAGCGCCGCGCGGCGTTCGCCTTCAATGCGGTACGCCGGGACAGCACCCAGATCCAGGCGACGCTGCGCATAGCCGAGGCGCTCACCAAGGGGTAGGGCGCCACGGTGCCATGGGCCGGGGCCTGTTGTGCCGGGGGCCGGTGGGCCGGGATTCCGGCCCACCGGGGCTACACCTCCCGGATGCCGCGGCCCGCCCACGCCGGTGCCGGGCCGGTCAGGGTGGTGAGGTGCGCGCGGGCGGTGTCGGGCAGCGGTGCGGCGCGGCCCGCGGCCTGGTCGACGTGCAGGGTGAAGAGCTCCTCGGTCGCCACCGGTTCGCCGGACGGTTCGCCGACGAACATCTCGTGGAGGAACCGCACCTTCTTCGCGTCCAACCCCAACACCGTGGTGCGGACGGTGAGTTCACTGCCCCGGGCCACCTCGTCCAGATAGCGCACATGCGCCTCGACGGTGTAGAGGGAGCAGCCGGTGCGCTCGCGGTAGCCGGCGTCCAGGCCCGCCGCGTCCATCAGCGCATCGGTCGCGAAGCCGAAGACCAGGACGTAGTACGCCTCGCTGAGGTGACCGTTGTAGTCGATCCAGTCGTCCCGGACGGTCTGGCGGAAGAGGGGGAGGGAGCGTGGCAGGGGGCTGGTGGCGGGCGTCGCCGGGAGCGGCGCCGCGGGGGCCGTGGGGTGTTCCGTCATCGGGCGCCGCCGAGGCGGCCGGTGGCGCGCAGTACGTCGATGACGCCCTGGTCGCGTTCGGCGACCAGCTGGGCGTAGTCGCGTCCCTTGGCGGCTTCTTCGCAGCCGTCCACCATGGCGTCGCGCAGCGTGCGGTCCAGATCGGGCGCCTCCAGACGGGTCCACGGGGACTTCAGGGACGGCCCGAAGTGGTCGAGCATATGGGCCATCCCGCCCTCGCCGCCGGCCAGTGCGAAGGTCAGGCAGGGGCCCATGAACGCCCAGCGCAGGCCCGGACCTTCGGTGATGGAGGCGTCGATGTCCTCGACCGACGCCTCGCCGTTGGCGACCATGTGCAGCGCCTCGCGCCACAGCGCCTCCTGGAGGCGATTGGCGATGAAGCCGGGCAGCTCGCGGTCCATGGTGATGACGGACTTGCCCGCCACGTCGTAGAAGCGGGCGGACCACTCCACCGCGGCCGCGTCGGTCCGCTCACCGCCGACGACCTCGACCAGCGGGATGAGGTAGGGCGGATTGAAGGGGTGGCCGACGACCAGCCGGGCCGGGTCGGCGGCCTCGGTCTGCATATCGGTCATCGGATAGCCGGAGGTGGAGGAGGCGATGACGACACCGGCCGGCGCCGCGGCGTCCAGCTCGGCGAGCAGGGACCGCTTCAACTCCAGCTTCTCCGGGGCGCTTTCCTGGATGAACTGGGCGTCGGCGACGGCCTCGGCGAGCGTCGCCGTAACGGTCAGCCGGTCCTGCGAGGCACCGTCGGCCAGACCTATCTGCTCCAGCGCGGGCCAGGCGGCGGCGACCAGGCGGCGCAGCTTGTCCTCGGCGTCCGGGGCCGGGTCCCAGGCGGTCACGTCATAGCCGCGGGCGAGGAAGTGCGCGACCCAGCCACCGCCGATGACACCGGCGCCGATACAGGCGACGCGCCGGACGTCCTCGGGGGAGCAGGGGGCAGGAGTGGTGGCAGCGGACATACGGGTGGCCTCCAGGTCGGGCTGTTTCGGGCTGTACGTGTACGGGCGGGAGTCGGGGTGTGCCGCCGACAAAGGGATCGGGCTCCGGGAAGGAGGTGGGTTCCGCACAGGGAGCGGGTTCCCCCAAGAGAGCCGGGTGGTACGGGTGGGAGCCGGGCGCTACGGAAGGCGGCCGGCCGGTGCGGACCGGACGGGTCCGTCCGCACGCGGTCCGGGCCGTCCGTGAGTGAGCCGGACTGTGCGTACCCGCGGAATCCGAGGGTCAGGCGCGCGGCTTGAGGCCGAGGCGGGCGCGGGCCTGGTCGGGGGTGGCGACCGACGCGCCGAGCAACTCGGTGATCTGGACGGCCCGTTCGACGAGCTGCCCGTTGGTGGCCTTGACGCCCTTGCTGAGGTAGAGGTTGTCCTCCAGGCCGACCCGGACGTTACCGCCGAGCAGGATCGACTGGGCGACCCACGGCATCTGCATCCGGCCGAGCGCGAAGCTCGCCCACTGCGCGCCCTCGGGCAGCATGTTCACCATCGACTGGAGCACGCCCGGATCGGCCGGGGCGCCCCACGGCACGCCCATGCACAGCTGGAAGACCGTCGGATCGTCCAGCAGGCCCTCGGCCAGCAGCTGCTTGGCGAACCACAGCTGACCGGTGTCGAAGATCTCCAACTCCGGCCGGACGCCCAGGTCCTGGATGCGCTTGGCGCCCACCCGCAGCATGTCGGGGGTGGAGACGTAGAGGTTGGAGCCGTCGCCGAAGTTGAGCGAACCGCAGTCCAGGGTGCAGATGTCGGGCAGCAGCTCCTCGACGTGCGGCAGCCGGTCCAGGCCGCTGACCAGGTCCGTACCGGGCAGCTGCCGGAGGGGTTCGGCCGGGTCGATCACCAGGTCGCCGCCCATACCGGCGGTGAGGTTGATGATGACGTCGGTGCCGGTCTCCTTGATCCGCCCGACCACCTCGGCGTACAGCCGCGGGTCGCGCGACGGGGCGCCGGTCTCGGGGTCGCGTACGTGGATGTGGACCACCGCGGCGCCCGCCGACGCGGCCTCGACCGCCGACGCGGCGATCTGCTCGGGCGTCACGGGGACGTGCGGGGAGCGGCCCACGGTGTCGCCCGCGCCGGTAAGCGCACAGGTGATGATGACCTCGTTGTTCACGGTGATTCCCTTCGAAGGGTGACGAGTTGAGCTGGCGTCAGGTCTGGGTGCGTGGTGGTGGCCGGCCGGTGGGGTGCGGCCGGTCGCGTGGGGAACGGCGGACGGGGCGGATGCGGACCCCGTCCGGTCCTGGTGTGGTGGTGCGGCCGCCGGGCGGCCGGGGGCTCAGGCGCTGAGTTCGCTCTCCACGAAGGCGAGGAGGGCGGCGTGCATGGAGTCGGGGGTGGTGCTGTCCGGCGCGGTGGCCAGTACCTGGGTGGCCAGGCCGTCGATGAGGGCGGTCAGCCGCAGCGCGGTGAACTCGGCGTCCACGGCCCGGAAGACGCCCTGTTGGACGCCGCGGCGCAGCACATCGGCGACGGTGCTGCGCCACTGGCGGTAGTAGTGCTCGTGCAGCCGCCCGACGGCGGTCGAACGGGCGGCCTGCGCCCACAGGTCCAGCCAGACCAGCCACTGACGGCGCTGCTGCGCGGTGCGCGGGGTCTGCAAGGCGATCAGATGCAGCAGTTCGGCGCGGGCGTCGGCGGCCTCGGCCGGTCCCGCGGCGCGGCGTGCGGTGTCCTCGTCCATGCACCAGCGCACGGCCGCCTCCAGCAGCTCGTCGCGGCCGGGGAAGTGGTAGTGCACCGCGGCGGTGCTCGTCCCGCAGGCCGCGGCGATATCGGCGACCCGGACCTCGTGGAAGCCGTGCTCGGCGATCAGGCGGACCGTCTCCCGGACGATCTGGAGCGGCCGGCCGCCGTCCGGTACCGGTACCGGTTCGCGCTCGGGGGCGGGCGCGGGCCGCTCGGGGGAACCGAGCAGCCGGCCCACGTCCACCCCGCCGATATCGGCGATCCGGACGATCTCGGCCAGCGTGAACCGCCGGGTGCCGCCGAGTGACCTGGAGAGTTTCGAGGGGTCCATCACGATCCGGCGGGCGAACTCGCGGTGGCTGCAACCGAGCCGCGCGATCACCTGCCGGACACGGTCCGTGACATCTCCACCGTCATCGGTGACCCGGGCTCCGGGGTCTTCCTTCATGGTCCGGGACCGTAACAGCGTGTTGAGATCATCGCAACGTCTGGGACGAGGGGAAGGGTAAAAGGCCAGTTCCGGTGTGGTGAGTGGTGTGGTGTTGCGCATGAACTGATGAGGGAGTCAGGGGTGTGGCGGATGAGGGCGGCGGGCCGCCCGAACCGCCATAATCCGGGTGAATGTGGCAAAGTGACGATATGGCTGACCGGGGAGCGAAGCGGCCCACCGTGTCGGTGCCGGACGACTGGCCCGCCCACCCGGACCTGACCCTGGCCCTCAACGGCATGGGCGGTTTCGACTGGGACCTCGACAGCGGGCTGATGCATCTCGACCCGCCCGCCCTGGAGCTCTTCGACATGGCGCCGGCGGAGTACGACGATCGCCCGGCCACGCTCGGCGGCCGCCTGCCGCCCCATGAGGCGGCCCGCCTGGCGACCGTGGTCACCCGCGCCCTCAAGGACGGCAGCGACTCCTACGGCGCCTACTTCCGCGTCCGCCGCCGCGACGGCGCAACGCGCTGGACCCACTGCCAGGGCAGCATCCGCCGCGACGGCACCGGTCGGCCCCGCCGCGTCATCGGCGTGATCCGCGACGCCGACGCCGAATACGCACAGGCGGTCGAGCGGATCGCGGTGGACGAGGAGCGCCGCCGGCACACCGGTGTCGTCGAGCGCACCACCGCCGCGCTCGCGCATGCCAGCACGGTGCGCGACGTCATCGCCGTCCTGGCGGGCGACCAGGGGCTGAACCGGCTGGGCGCCGAGAACATCATCCTCGGCCTCGTCGAATCCGGCCGCATCCGGCTGGTCTCCGAGGGCAAGGCGGGCAGCTTCCGGCCCGACCTCGGCGTCACCAGGATCGGCGACGAATACCCGATGAGCGAGGTCGTCCGCACCCACACCCCGCGCTTCATCGGCAGCCGTACCGAATTCGCCGCCCACTACCCCCGGTTGTGGCCGGCCGTCGAACCGCTGAACATCGGCTCCGCCGCCTATCTGCCGCTGATCGCCCAGGCCCGCCCGATCGGTGTGGTCGGCCTGTTCTTCGCGCGTGAGGGCGACTTCCGCGACCAGGAGCGCAATCTGCTGGTCGCGCTCGGCAGCGGTATCGCGCAGAGCCTGGCCCGCGCCATGCTCTACGACCAGGAACACGACCTCGCCGAGGGGTTGCAGCAGGCCATGCTGCCGCGCCGGATCCCCGGCGTCCCCGGCGCCGAGATCGCGGTCCGCTACCGCTCCGCCCGGATCGGCCGGGAGATCGGCGGCGACTGGTACGACGTCACCCCGCTGCCCGACGGCCGGGTCGCCGCCGTCATCGGCGACGTCCAGGGCCACGACACCCAGGCCGCGGCCCTGATGGGACAACTGCGGATCGTGCTGCGCGCCTACGCGGCCGAGGGCCACACCCCCGCCACCGTCATGGCCCGCGCCTCCGCCTTCCTGCACGAACTCGACCCCGACCGCTTCGCCACCTGCACCTACGCCGAGGTGGACCTGGGCACCGGTACCGCCCGCCTCGTCCGGGCCGGACACCTCGACCCGCTGCTGCGGTACGCCGGGGGAGCCTGCCGCCGGCTGCCCGTGGCCGGCGGGCTGCCGCTCGGCCTGTCCGCCGCCTTCACCCGGCTCGACCACCCCGTCACCACCGTTCACCTCGCCCCCGGCGACACCCTGCTGCTGTGCACCGACGGCCTGGTCGAACGGCCCGGCACCGACCTCGACGACGCCATGCGGGAACTGGCCGGCCGGGTCGCCGACGGCCCCCGGGACGTCCACCAACTCGCCGACCGGCTCTGCGAGTCGGCGGCCGAGCGGCCGACCGAGGACGATATGGCGCTGCTGCTGCTGCGCCTGCTGGGCGCTCCGCGGCACGAGGACGCGGGCCACCTCCGGCAGCGGATCACCCCCGGCGACCCGGACGCCCGGTCCGCCGCCAAGCGCCTGATCCGGGCGGCCGTACGCGCCTGGGGCGCCCGGGAACGCGCCGAGGAGATCGAGCTGGTGGCCGATGAACTGATCACCAACGCGCTGCTGCACACCGACGGCGCGGTCACCGTCGACATCCGCCTGCCGCACGGCGCCGGGCGGCGGCTGCGGCTCGAAGTGACGGACCGCTCCAGCGCCTTGCCGCGGCGCCGCACGGCGGAAACGGCCGGTGCCGCCGGCCGCGGTCTGCCGATGGTGGAACGGCTGGCCGATGTCTGGGGTGTGGAACCGCGCGGCGACGGAAAGTGCGTATGGTGCGAGTTCAACTGCCCCTGACCGGCGAGACCGTGGGCCGCGCCGGCCGCAGCGGGACCGGATGCCGGGGAATCGGCACGGCGGAGTGAGGACAGCTCTATGGGAACGCGGCCTGCACAAGCGCGCGCACAGGCCCGCCAGATGGCGGCGCGACTGGACGCCGAGGGCGTCCGCAACGTGGCTCTGACCTGGGTCGACAACGCGGGTATCGCACGCGTCAAGACCATTCCGGCGCACCGCCTGGCGCATGCGGCGGAGCTCGGCGTCGGCATGTCACCCGTCTTCGACGTCTTCACCTCCGACGACGCGATCACCGAATCCGAGCATCTCGGCGGCCCCGACGGCGATCTGCGGCTCTTCCCCGACCTGGACCGGCTCACCACCCTCGCCGCCCAGCCCGGCTGGGCCTGGGCCCCGGTGGACCGCTACGACCAGCTGGGCCGTCCGCACCCCGCCTGCCAGCGGCAGTTCGCCCGCCGGATGGCCGACCGGGCCGCGGCCGCCGGCCTCGGCCTGCGGATGGGCTTCGAGACGGAGTGGGTGGTCAGCCGCGCCCCGGCCGGCCGTGCCCCGGCCGCCGCCGAGGGGGACGAGCCGCTCGACTACCCCTGTGCGGGACCCGCCTACGGCATGACCCGCGTCGTCGAACTCTCCGACTACCTCCGCGATGTCACCGAAGCGCTGACCGTCCAGGGCGTCGAGGTCCTCCAGCTGCACCCCGAATACGCGCCGGGCCAGTTCGAGGTGACCTGCGCCGCGGCCGACCCGGTGCGCGCCGCCGACGATCTGCTGCTGGTCCGCGAGACCGTCCGCGCCGTCTCCGCCCGGCACGCGCTGCGCGCCTCCTTCGCCCCCTCGGTCGTCGCGGGCCAGGTGGGCAACGGCTGCCACCTCCACCTCAGCCTGTACCGCGACGGCGCCAGCCTGCACCGCACCCCGGACAGCCCCTGGGGCCTGGCGCCCGACGCGGTCGCCTTCCTCGGCGGCGTCCTCGCCGCACTGCCCGCCCTCCTCGCCATCGGCTGCCCCTCGCCCGCCAGTTACCTGCGGCTCCAGCCCTCCCACTGGGCCGGTGTCTACCAGTGCTGGGGCGTGGAGAACCGGGAGGCCGCACTGCGGCTGATCACCGGCGCCCCCGACGACCCGGACGGCGGCCACGCCGAGATCAAGACCTTCGACGCCGCCGCCAACGCCTACCTCGCGGTCGGCACCGTCATCGCCGCCGGACTGCACGGCATCGAGTCCGGGATGCAGCTGCCGGCGCCGACGGCCGGCGACCCGGGCACGCTGGGCGTCCGCGAACGGGCCCGCCGCGGCATCGTCCGGCTGCCCGTCACCCTCACCGAGGCCACCGACCAGCTGGCGAAGTCGGCCCCGCTGGCCGAGGCGCTCGGCGAGGTGCTGTACGGCGGGGTGCTCGCCGTCCGCCGCGCCGAGGCCGCCCGGTTCGCGGCGAGCGACGCCGCGGAGATCACCGCCGCCACCCGCTGGCGCTATTGATGACCGGGGACGCACCGGGACCCGGACCCGCACCCGACGACGGCCTCCCGCCGCTGGTGGACCACCACTGCCACGGCGTGCTCCGCGGTGAACTCGACGACGCCGCCTTCACCGCCCACCTCACCGAGGCGGACGGCCCGCCCGCCGCCGGCACCACCTTCTTCGACACCCAGACCGGCTTCGCCGTGCGCCGCTGGTGCCCGCCGCTGCTCGGCCTGCCCGCGCACTGCCCGCCCGACCGCTATCTGGCCCGCCGCCGCGAGCTGGGCCCGGCCGAGACCCGCCGCCGGCTGCTCGCCGCCACCGGCATCGGCACCTACCTCGTGGACACCGGACTGCCCGGCGATCTCACCGGCCCCGCCGAGACCGCCGGAGCCGGCGGCGGCACCGGCCACGAGGTCGTCCGGCTGGAGGCGCTCGCCGAGCGCGTCGCGGTCGGCGCGCGCGACGCCGAGGCGTTCACCGACGCCCTCGACCACGCGGTACGGGACGCGGCGCGCACCGCCGTCGCCTTCAAGACGGTCGCCGCCTACCGGCACGGCCTCGCGCTCGACCCCCGGCCGCCCGCCCCGGACGCCGTCCACACCGCCGTCCGCGCCTGGCTCGCCGCCGGGGCGCCCCGCCTGACCGACCCCGTCCTGCTGCGCCATCTCGTCTGGCTGGCCGTCGCCACCGGCCGGCCGCTCCAGCTGCACACCGGCTTCGGCGACCCCGACCTGCGGCTGGACCACGCCGACCCGGCGCTCCTGACCGACCTCGTACGGGCCACCGCCGACACCGGCACGGACCTGGTGCTGCTGCACTGCTATCCGTACCACCGCCAGGCCGGCTACCTGGCGAGCGTCTTCCCGCACGTCTACGCCGACATCGGGCTGACGCTGACCCACACGGGCCCGCGCGCCGCCGCGCTGCTCGCCGAATTCCTGGAGCTCACCCCCTTCGGCAAGCTCCTCTTCTCCACCGACGCCTACGGCCTCCCGGAGCTGTACGTCGTCGGCGCCGCCCTCTTCCGGACAGCACTGGCGGCGGTGCTCGGCGACTGGACCGCCACCGGGGCCTGGTCGGCGGCGGACGCCGGGCGGGTCGGCGCGCTGATCGCGGCGGACAACGCGCGGCGGGTGTACGGACTGGGCGGCGGCTGAGCGGTCCGCCGGGCCCGGGTGCCCGGCTTCCGCCGCCACCGTCCGCACCCGCCGTGTTTTACTTCCGGGTGCCTCCTGCAACGAATCCCACAAGCGGCCAAATACCCCCACGCGCCCGGATATTCGCTGATCTCACCCCGCTCCGGACTTCTCCGGACTACCGCCGCCTGTGGTGCGGTAACACCGTCTCCTGGATGGGCCAGCAGATGACCGCCCTCGCGGTCTCCCTCCAGGTCTACGCCCTCACCGGATCCACCTTCTCGGTCGGCGTGGTGGGCCTGTGCTCGCTGGGCCCGCTGGTCCTCTTCGGGCTCTACGGCGGCGCCGTCGCCGACACCGTCGACCGCCGCACCCTGGGCCTGCTGAGCGCCGCCGGCGCGACCGTGCTGTCCGTCGTACTGGCCGCCGCGGCGCTGGCCGGCTACCACCGGGTCTGGCTGCTCTACACCGTCGTCGCGCTCCAGGCCGTCTGCTTCGCGATGAACTCACCGGCCCGCTCCTCGATGATCCCCCGGCTGCTGCCCACCGAGCAGCTGCCGGCCGCCAACGCCCTCAACTCGCTGACCAGCAGCCTGGGTCTGATGGGCGGGCCGATGCTGGGCGGCGTCATCGTCGGCCTGTGGGGCTATCAGGCCGCGTACCTCATCGATGTGGCGGCCTTCAGCGGTTCGCTGTACGCGATGTGGCGGATGCCCTCGATGCGGCCCGACCGGGGCGAGGGCGCCCGCCGCCGGGCCTCCGTCCTGGACGGACTGCGCTTCCTCGCCACCCGGCCCAACCTGCGGATGACGTTCTTCACCGATCTGGCGGCGATGGTGCTCGCCCAGCCCAGGGCGCTGTTCCCGGCGATCGCCGTGCTCTGGTTCGGCGGTGACGCCAAAACCGTCGGGCTGCTGGTCGCCGCACCCGCGGTGGGCGCCGTCCTGGGCGGGCTGTTCTCCGGCTGGCTCGGCGGGATCCGCCGGCACGGCCTGGCCATCCTGATCGCGGTGACCGCCTGGGGCGCGGCCGTCGCGAGCTTCGGCCTCGCCCGGAACCTCTGGCTCGGACTGTGCTTCCTGGCCGTCGCCGGCTGCGCCGACACCATCTCGATGGTGTTCCGCAGCACCATGCTGCAGGCCGCGACACCGGATGCGATGCGCGGCCGCCTCCAGGGCGTCTTCATCGTCGTGGTCGCGGGCGGGCCGCGGCTCGGCGACTTCCTCGCCGGTACGGCGGCCGACCTGACCTCGCCGGCCGCCACCGTGATCGGCGGCGGCCTCGGCTGCGTCCTGGTGGTGACCGCCCTCGGCCTCGGCCGCCGCGCCTTCGCCCGTTACGACGCCCGCGACCCGCAGCCCTGAGCCCGGCGGATGAGCACCCGGCGCAGGCCCCCCTACAGCAGCACCGGCGTCAGGTCCGGGTCCTCGAACCCCTCGTCGTCGAACGGGTAGAGGGGCCGCGCCACCTTGTGGTGGCCCAGCCGCAGCAGGTCCTGGTCGACACCGCCCGGAGTGAGCGCGAGCAGCCAGTCCGCGGCCATCTCGTGCAGCTCCGGCTCCAGATAGCCGATCTTGACGACCACCAGGTCGAACTCGCGCGGGTCCAGGGTGCCGAAGTCGGCGCGGGTGTGGAACGGCTTGCGCCGCTCGGTGAGCACCACCGTCACCCCGCCGCGGGTGACGGCCGCGGTCCGGCCCCCGTCGTCGTAGGCCGGATTGCCGCGCGGCGCACCGGAACCGGGGACGGCCGCGCCCTCCAGCGCGGTCACCGTACCGGTCAGCTCGTACGGCTCCGCGTGCGGGCCGGTGCCCGCGCTGACCTGGCCGCCCACGCGGAGCGTGACCTCGGCGCCCACCCCCGCCGCGAAGCAGGCGGCGACGGCCGGCGGGTCGGTGATGCCCGGGTGCAGCGCGGTGACCCGGCCGCTCGCCAGCTCCTCGTGGGCCAGCAGCCGACCGAGCATGTACGCCAGGTCACCGGCGCCGCCCGCGGTGGGGTTGTCGCCGGAGTCGCTGATCAGGAACGGGCGGGCGGTGGAGCCGACGGCGCGGGCGATGCACTCGTCGGCGTCGCCGGTGGGGCCGACGAAGACGAAATCGCGGCGGACGTCCCAGTACTCCTGGGCCAGTGAACGGGCCCGGTCGACGGCGAGCTCCGGATCGTCGGCGGTGACCACCACCGCGGCCCGGCAGCGCTCCTCGTCGGCCCAGGCGTAGCCGACCCAGACGGCCGCGTCGACGACACCGTCCAGCGCCTCGACCGAGGCCAGCCGCCCGTACAGCGAAGCGGCCGGCTCCAGCCGGGTGCTGGTCTTCTCACCGGGCAGCAGGACGGGGACCTGGACCCAGGCGCGGTGCGGGCGGCCCCGGCCGGAGACCAGCCGTTCGACGAGCTTGCGGGCGGCCCGCTCCCGGGTCTCCCAGGCGTCCTCGTGCGGGGCGAGGCGGTGCGCGGTGAGCAGGTCGAGGGGTTCGGCGAAGCGGCGCGAGACATTGCCGTGCAGATCCATGGCGGCCGATATCAGCGTGTCGGGTCCGGTCGCGGCCCGCACCGCCTCGGTCAGATCCGCCTCCGCGTCGACCAGGCCGACCACGCTCATCGCGCCGTGGATGTCGTACACCAGGCCGTCCAGCGGCCCCGACTCGCGGATCAGACCGGTCAGTTCCGTCTTGATGCGGTCATACGTGGCCCGTTCGACGGGGCCGCCGGGCAGCGAGACGGCGTGCACCAGCGGCACCCACTCGACCCGCTCGGTGAGGCCGTCGTCCGGCCGCGTCCACGTGTAGCGGTCCAGCAGCGCACTCTTCCGGGTGACACGGAAATCGTCGTACGTGGCGCGGTGCGGGCAGAACTGGCTGGACTCGATGGACATACCGCCGATGCCGATCCGAAGGCGGCGGCCGGTGGGGGAGGTCATGGTGGCTCACTTTCCGTAGGTGGCGGTCGGCGGGGCCGGCCCGCGGACGGCGGGGCCGGACGGCGGTGGGGGTGCGCCGGTCAGGCGCGCGGGGCGGGCAGCGGACCGTCGGCCGCGGGCAGCGGACCGTCGGCCGCGGCCGACGCACGCAGCGCGGCGTGGCCGGCGCCCAGCAGCCCGGCATCCGGACCGCAGGCGGCGGCGTCGATGACGAGATCCCTGGTCGCCATCGGCAGACAGCGCTCGTAGAGCATCCCGCGCACCGCCGCGACCAGCGGTTCCGCGCCGGAGAGCGCGCCGCCGAGGATCACCGCCTCGGGGTTGAAGAAGTTCACGACGACGGCGAGCACCGCGCCGATGTCCCGCCCGGCCTGCCGGACGAGGGTGGTGGCGTGCGGTTCGCCGTTCTCGACGAGCCGCAGGATGTCGGTGGTCGAGTCGGCGGCGATGCCCTGGCCGCGCAGTGCGGCGGCGATGGCGGCGCCGCTCGCCACCGTCTCCAGACAGCCGATGTTCCCGCAGGAGCAGGGGAGTTCGGCGGTCGAGTCCACCCGGACATGGCTGATGTCACCGGCCGAGCCGCGCGCGCCGCGGTAGAGCCGGCCGCCGCTGATGACGCCGGAGCCGATGCCGCGCCCCGCCTTGACGACGACGAGATGGCGCAGCGCCGGGTGGGCGGCGCGGTGTTCGCCCAGCGCCAGCACATTGGCGTCGTTGTCCAGCAGCACCGGCAGGCCCAGCCGGTCGGCGAGCCGGTCGCGCAGCGCGAACAGATGCCAGCCGGGCATCCGGGACGGGGCGATGATCCGCCCGCCGTCGGCGTCCACCGGGCCGGGGAAGCCGATGCCGACGCCGCGCACCGTGCGGCCCGCCGCGCGCTGCCGTTCGGCCAGCGCGGTCAGCCGCTCGGTGAGCATGTCCAGCGCGGGACCGGGCCCCGCGGTCAGGTCGAAGGCGGACTCGTCGATGTCGAAGCCGCCGCCGGTCAGCCCCACCGCGCCGGTGCGGACGTGGTGGCTGCCCAGATCGGCGGCGAGCGCGACGGTCTGCCGGTCGGCGACCCGCAGCAGCCGTGGCCGCCGGCCGCCGCGCGAGGCGCCCTCGCCGGATTCGGAGAGCAGTCCGGCCTCGACCAGCTCCTGGACGCGGGCGGAGACGGTGGAGGCGGCGAGTCCCAGTTCCCGTACGAGGTCCGCGCGGGAGGCGGCGGAGCCGTTCGCGACGAGTTCGAGGACGTGCGCGGCGGAGCCGGGCTGTTCCTCGGCGGCGGTCATAGGGCGCCTTTCGGCTCGGTGCGGGAGGGCTGACTCCCTGGACTTTCTTCGGAATCGAATGAAGTTGTCCAAGCAACTCGCCGACAGTAGACCTCAAGCCCCTTGGTTTCGCCAACCCCTTGACTTCTTTTCACGGACATCCGTACTTTGCTCGCAATTCTTCGACCGGCCGATTCCCCGGAGGCAGCATGGGCCTGCGCAGTACACGAATACGCGGGCCCCTGGGGCGCATCCTGGCCGCGGTCCTCCTCGGCGCCACCGCGCTGACCGGCTGCGGTCCGACTGCCAACGTTGTCACCGATGTCGGCGCCACCGGCGGCACCCCCGTACGGGGCGGCACCGCCACCATGGCCCTGCCGCCCGCCGCCAGCCCCAACTGGATCTTCCCGATCGGCGCCCCCGGCTACCTCGCCACGTACAACAAGGCCATCCAGAACCTCCTCTTCCTGCCGCTGTACACGGCCGAGAAGAAGGGCGACGCGCTGACGATGGACAGTCCGCGCAACCTCGCCGAACAGCCCCGCTACAGCGACGGCAACAAAACCGTGACCATCACCCTGAAAAAGGGCTACACCTGGTCCGACGGCGTGCCCGTCACCACCCGGGACGTCAAGTTCTGGTTCGACCTCATCAAGGGCAACAAGAAGGAATGGGCGGGCTATTCACCCTCCCTCATGCCGGACGACGTCACCGCGTTCGAGACCGTCGACGACCGCACCTTCCGGCTCCGGCTGGACCGCGCGTACAACCCGGCGTGGTTCACCGGCAATCAGCTCGACAGCTTCCTCGCGCTGCCCGTACACGCCTGGAACCCGCGGAACGAGGACCCGAAAACCGCCTTCGCCCGGCTCACGCAACACGCCAAGCAATTCTCGCAGTTCGCCACCGACCCGCTCTGGAAAACCGTCAACGGGCCCTGGACGATCGAGAAATGGAACACCTCGGGGCAGGTGTCACTGGTCCCCAACAAGAATTACCGGGGCCCGGACAAACCCCACCTCGACCGGGTCGTCTTCAAACCCTTCACCACCGCCGACTCCGAATTCAACGTCCTGCGCGCCGGCGGCGTCGACTATGGCTACATCCCGCCGTCCGTCATGGCGCAGTCCGCGAAGTTCAAGGAGATGGGCTATCGCATCGACCCCTGGGACGGCTGGGCGATCACCTATATCGTCCTCAACTTCAACCACCCCACGGCCGGCCCGCTGCTGCGCCAGAGCTATCTGCGCCAGGCGCTCCAGTACCTCATCGACCAGAAGTCCATCTCCAAGGTCATCTGGCACGGCAGCGCCGCCCCCACCCTCGGCCCGGTCCCCGCCGGCCTGCTCGACGGCGAGCCCTATCCGTACGACCCGGAGCAGGCGAAACGGCTGCTCGCCGCGCACGGCTGGGCCGACCGGGACGGCACACTGCGCTGCGTCCGGCCCGGAACCGGCGCGGCGGAGTGCGGGACCGGCGTCAAGGACGGACAGGAACTGCGGCTCTCGCTGCTCTCCCAGTCCGGCTCCACCGAGACCTCCAACACCATGCAGGCCATCAAGTCCGAATTCGGCAAGGCCGGTATCACCCTCGACATCCGCCAGCAGCCGCTCAACACCGTGCTCGGCACCACCGTTCCCTGCAAGAAGGACGAACCGATCTGCGGGGAATGGCAGCTCGGCTTCTTCGGCACCCAGGGCAGCTGGTACTTCCCGACCGACCCCAGCGGCGAGAAGCTCTTCGCCACCAACGCCCCCTCCAACATGGGCAACTGGTCCGATCCGCGCACCGACCGGCTGATCCGCGACACCGAGTACTCCGACGCCCCGGCCGCGATGCGCGACTACGGCCGCGAGGTCGCCCGCCAGCTCCCGGTCCTGTGGACCCCCAACCCCGCCTACCAGGTCTCCGCCATCCGCAACGACCTGCGCGGCATCGATCAGAACGTGACCCTCACCCTCGCCCCCCAGGACTGGTACTTCGTGACGAAGGACGGTGCCGGCAAGTGATCCGCTTCCTGGCCAAGCGCATCGCGCAGGCCGCCATCGTGCTGCTGCTCGTCTCCGTCATCGTCTTCGTCCTGCTGCACCTGCTCCCCGGCGGACCGGCCCGCGCCATCCTCGGCATCCAGGCCACCCCGGACTCCATCGCCCACTTCAACCACCAGCAGGGCTACGACCGCTCCCTGCCCGAGCAGTACGTGCAGTACCTCGGCCGGCTGCTCTCCGGCGACCTCGGCGAGTCCTACAAGCTCAACCAAACCGTCGCCTCGCTGCTCGGCGAACGGCTGCCCAAGACCGCCCTGCTCGCCGGGCTGTCGATAGTGCTCGCCGCCGTGCTGGCCGTCCCGCTCGGCATCCTCCAGGCCGTCCGCCGCGGCAAGGCCGCCGACTACGTCCTGACCGGGATCGCCTTCCTCGCCTACGCCACCCCGGTGTTCTTCCTCGGGCTGGTCCTCATCCTGGTCTTCAGCCAGCAGCTCCAGTTCTTCCCCGCCGAGGCACCGCAGGCCGACACCCTCGGCGGCGTCCTCGCCGAGCCGCGCGCACTCGTCCTGCCCGTCGTGACCACCGCGCTCGGCATCATCGCCGCCTTCAGCCGCTATATGCGCTCCGCGGTCCTCGACAACCTCGGCGAGGAGTACGTCCGCACCGCCCGCGCCAAGGGCCAGTCGCACGCCCGGATCATGGCCCGGCACGTACTGCGCAACGCCCTGATCCCGCTGGCCACCCTCCTCGGCCTCTACCTCCCCACTCTCTTCAGCGGCACCCTCGTCGTCGAGTCGATGTTCAACTACCCCGGCATGGGGCTGCTGTTCTGGAACGCCGCGCAGGGCTCGGACTTCCCGGTCCTGCTCGGCGTCACCCTGATCGTCGGCGTCGCCACCGTCCTCGGCTCCCTGATCACCGATATCGCCTACGCCGTCCTCGACCCGCGCATCAGGAGCGTGACGTGACGACCACCGCCCTCGACGCCACCCAGCCGGAGGCGGCCCTCGCCACCCCGAGCCTGGCCCGCCGCACCCTCACCGTCTTCGCCCGCAACAAGCTCGCCCTGACCGGCGCGCTGGTCCTGCTCGGCCTGCTCGCCTTCTGCTTCCTCGGGCCGCTGATCCACCCCACCGACCAGATCCACACCGACCTCACCCAGGCCAGCCTCGCCCCCGGCGGCGCCCACCCGCTGGGCACCACCGACCTCGGCTACGACCTGCTCGGCCGCCTCATGTACGGCGGCCAGACCTCCCTGGAGGTCGGGCTGGCCGCGGGCCTGCTGGCCACCCTCTTCGGGACGGTCTACGGCGCGGTCGCCGGCTACTTCGGCGGCTGGGTGGACGCCGCGATGATGCGCGTCACCGACGCGGCGCTCGCCATCCCGGCGCTCTTCCTGCTGGTCGTGGTCGCCGCCATCGTCACGCCCAGCAAGCCCGTCCTCATCCTGATCATCGCCTCCGTCGCCTGGCTCTCCCCGGCCCGCCTCATCCGCGGTGAGGCGCTCGCCCTGCGCAGCCGCGACTACATCCACGCGATGCGGCTGATGGGCGGTGGCGGTGGCCGGGCGGTGTTCCGGCACATCGTCCCCAACGCCATCGGCACCGTCATCGTCAACGCCACCTTCCAGATCGCCGACGCCATCCTCTACGTCGCCTACCTGTCCTTCCTGGGCCTGTCCATCCCGCCGCCCGCCGCCGACTGGGGCTCCATGCTCTCCGCCGGCATCACCTACACCCAGGTCGGCTACTGGTGGCTGATCTTCCCGCCGGGCATCGCGATCGTGCTGGTCGTCGCCGCCTTCAACTTCATCGGGGACGGCCTGCGGGACGCCTTCGACGTGCGCCTGACGAAGAACTGAAGCGAGGACCCACACCATGACCGACTCGCTCCTGCGGATCGAAGACCTGCACGTCGAGATCGCCGGCCGCGGCCGCACCGTGCACGCCCTGGACGGTATCGACCTGGACCTCGCCCCCGGCGAGGCGCTCGGCATCGTCGGCGAATCCGGCTGCGGCAAGACCATGACCGCGCTCTCCGTCCTCGGCCTGCTGCCGGGCGGCGGCAAGGTCACCGGCGGCCGGATCCTCTTCGACGGCCCCCGCGGCACCGCCGACGGGCCCACGGACCTGGCCGCCGCCCCGGAACCCGTCCTGCGGGACATCCGCGGCAACACCATCGGCATGGTCTTCCAGGACCCGCTGACCTCCCTCAACCCCACCCTGACCATCGGCGCCCAGGTGGCCGAACCCCTGCTGCTGCACACCCGGTGCACCAAGGCCGAGGCATGGGAGAAGGCCGCGGAGACGCTGCGGCTGGTCGGCATGCCGCGCCCCGCCGAGCGGATGAAGAACTACCCGCACCAGCTCAGCGGCGGTATGCGACAGCGCGTCGCGATCGCCATGGCGCTGGTCTGCGAACCCCGGCTGCTGATCGCCGACGAACCGACCACCGCCCTCGACGTGACCACCCAGCACCAGATCCTGGAACTCATCGACGAACTGCGCGAGCGCCTCGGCATGGCGATGATCCTGGTCACCCACGACCTCGGCGTGATCGCCCGCCGGGTGGACCGGGTCGCGGTGATGTACGGCGGCAAGATCGCCGAACGGGCCGCCGTACGGCCGCTGTTCGCCACCCCGCGGCACCGCTACACCCAGGCCCTCTTCGCCGCCCTGCCCGAACGCGCCACCGACGGCGCACAGCCGCTGGCCACCATCCCCGGCCTGCCGCCGTCCCTCGTCACCCGCCCCGCCGGCTGCCGCTTCGCACCGCGCTGCGGCTTCGCCACCGATCACTGCCGCACCACCGAACCGGAACTCACCGCGGACGGCGCCACCGGCGCGGCCGGGCACACCTTCGCCTGCTTCCACCCCGCCGACCCCGCCCCCGGCCAGGACCCGACCGCCGAGGTCCGCCCGGCCGCGCCCGCGGCACCCCCGGCCGGGACCGGCGAACCGCTGCTGCGCCTCGACGGCGTCGCCAAGACCTATCCGCTGCACGGCGGCCCCTTCGCCCGCCGCCGGGGCGCCGGCGCCGAGGTCAGCGCGGTCGCCGGGATCTCGCTGACCGTCCGGCGCGGCGAGACCTTCGGCATCGTGGGGGAGTCCGGCTGCGGCAAGTCCACCCTCGGCCGGATGGTCGTCGGCCTGGAGGCGCCCACCGGCGGCACCATCCACTTCGCCGGCCGCGACATCGCCACCCTCACCAAGCGGGAACTGCGCGCCCACCGACGGGACGTCCAGCTGATGTTCCAGGACTCCTACGCGTCCATGGACCCGCGGATGCGGGTCTCCGCCGTACTGCGCGAACCACTGGTCATCCAGGGCATCGGCGACCGGGCGGAGCAGGCGCGGCGGATCGCCGGGCTGCTGGACGACGTCGGGCTGCCGCGCGGCGCGGTGGACCGCTATCCGCACGAGTTCTCCGGCGGCCAGCGCCAGCGCCTCGGCCTGGCCCGCGCCCTCGCGCTGTCGCCCTCCCTCGTCGTCGCCGACGAACCGGTCTCCGCGCTCGATGTCTCCGTCCAGGCGCAGATCCTCAACCTGATGCGCGACCTCCAGCGCGACAAGGGCCTGACCTACCTCTTCATCTCGCACGACCTGGCGGTGGTGCGGCATCTGGCGGACTCGGTCGGCGTGATGTACCTGGGCAAGCTCGTCGAGACCGGCCCGGCCGAGCGGGTCTTCGCCCGGCCGCTGCACCCGTACACCCGCGGGCTGCTGGACACCGTCAACGCACCCGACCCGGACGCGGAGCAGGCCGGCACCCCGCTCGGCGGCGAGACGCCCTCGGCCGCCGCCCCGCCGTCGGGCTGCCGCTTCCGCACCCGCTGCCCCGCCGCCCGCGAACTGTGCGCGACCACCGAGCCCCCGGTGACTGAGCCGGAGACCCCCGGGCACCGGGTGGCCTGCCACTTTCCGCTCACCTCGGAACCGGCCGGGGACGGGGCCGCGCCCACCGCGGGGCCGATTCAGTAGCGGGTGAGCGCCGTCGGCCCGTCCGCCGTACCGATCGCGATATGCGGCCGGGCGGCGGGCCGTACCCAGGCGAGGATCCGCGCCATCGCCCCGGCGGGTACGGACACACAGCCGGCCGTCGCGCCCTTGCCGTTGACATGGAGGAAGATCCCGGCGCCGCGGCCGCGCACCGGGTGGCGGTAGTTGAAGGCGATGACCAGCGCCCGCGCGTACTGCGTGGGATAGTCCGCCAGCCGCTCGGACTCGCGGGCCGCGCAGTCCGGCGGCAGCGGCCGTACCCAGCGGTTGTAGGAGGCGGAGGCGTTGTCCTGGCACCACCAGGAATCCGCGCCGATCCGCCGGTACGGGAGCACGGTGCCGGCCGGCGCCGGGCCGGTGCCGAAGCCGAACGGCAGACCGTACAGCCCGGTCGGGGTGGTCGAGGTGCCCTGGACCCGGGTGCGGCCCTCGGCCAGCCCGCCGGATCCGAAGCGGGCGGGCGCCGAACCGGCCCGCCGCCAGTGGCCGTGGTGCCGCTGCCACCAGGACACCGTCCCGGTGGTGGCGCCGGTACCGGGCGCACGCGCGGTGATCAGCTGGTCGCCGCCCCCGGTGTCGGCCATCCGGTAGGGGAGCGGGACGCCGGCGACGGCGGTCCGGGCGGCGGTGGCCGAAGCCGGCGCGCCCGCCGCGAGCAGCGTCGTACAGGCCGCCGACAGCAGCGCCACGGCCCCCGCCCGGATCGTGCGGGCGGCTCCCGGCCCGGTTCCGGTGCCGGGCCGCGGCCCGGTCGTGGCCTCGGCGGTGTGCGTACGCGTCACGGACATGGCCGCAATCTAGAGCGTGGCGGGCCCGCCGGGCGCCGTCCGAACAGGTCATCCGCACCGGGCGGCACCCCGTCCGGCGCCACCGGGCGCCGTCCGGGGCCCGCCCGGGTCCCGCTCGGCGGCGATCCATCGTGCGCGGCGGCCGCGAACGGGTGAGACTCGGGTACGGGGGTCACATGCCCAGCCGTCCGATTCTGGAGGCCCGCAGTGCAGCGGCAACCGCAGACGCGTCCGTCCCCCGTCCCGGACCGCGAGTCCGCTCCCACGCGGCCCCCGGATCCCGAGGGACCCACCCCCACCCCTGTCTCTTATACACATCTGACGCTGCCGACGATACTCCTTGTGTAGATCTCGGTG
>JOEL01000043.1 GCA_000720995.1 Streptomyces celluloflavus | reverse complement strand
CCGGCCTCGTGATCAAGGTTCCCGACACGCCCCCCGTGGCGTGGCTTGCGCCCGTGACCGGCGGCGTGGAGTGGACGACGGACCCCGAAGCGATCGAGGTGGCGAAAGAGTGAGCGGTGCCCACGCAAAGCCGCCTCGACCGCCCCCGACCTCCCAGTCATCACCTACTCCGAATTCGGCGATCCCGTGGGCGCCAAGGCCCCGAGTGGCGAAATCGCCGAAGCCCCCTCTGCGGAGTGATCGGCACCGCCTACCAGCGGAGCCGTCTCGACGGCGTCCAAGCCCTCTCGGGCGTTGATTCACCCCTCCCTTGCAGCCACCCCCAGATCGGCTGGTTCTTCGCTTCCCGGCTTGTTCGGAAGCTGAAGGGCTATCAGGTCGTCGACCTGCACGATCTCGTACCGGCTGCCTGGACCGCCGCTCGGCGGCCTGGAGTTGCGAGCCCAGGTCGTCGGGTGGTTCCAGCGCAGAGCACGACCCCTAGTCCATCAGCCGTCCTCCGACTGTCCGCTGACCTGGAGAGATGATGCTCACCGCACCCACATATCGCACCGTCGAAGGCGCCTATCTCGACCTGCTGCGACTGGCCTGCGAAGGGCCTGAGTACCGCATCACGGCCCGAGGCAACGATGCCCGCGAGGTAGTCGGAGTCAGCTTCCGGCTGCCGGACCCGCGCCAGCGGCTGCCCTACATCGCGGTGCGGAAGGCCAACCCGGTCTTCCAGTTCGCTGAAGCGCTCTGGTACCTGGCCGGCCGCCGAGACCTGGAGATGATCGGCTACTACGCGCCGTCGATGCGCGCCAGCTCCGCCGACGGCATCACGCTCGGCGGGTCTGCCTACGGCCACACCCTCTTCAATCCGGCCGATGGGGACACCGAGTCCCCCTTCGCCCGGGTGCTGGAACTGCTGCGCACCGAGCCCGACAGCAAGCGCGGGTACCTCCCGGTGTTCTCGGCCGCCGAACTGGCCATCGACCACAACCCCGATATGGCGTGCCTGGCCGGCCTCCACCTCCTCGCCCGCGGCGGACGCCTGCACATGGTGTGCAACATGCGGGCCAACGACCTCGACTGCGGGCTCCTGTCCGACGTGTTCTCGTTCACGATGATTCAGGAGTACGCCGCGATCCGACTCGGTCTCGAACTGGGCCACTACACCCACACGATCGGTTCGGCGCACGTCAACGAGCGCAACGTCGAACGAGTCAAACGGGTTCTCAACGAGGCGGACCTGCGCCGCACACCGCCCGTGTTCCCCTTTCCCTCGATGTCCGTGGAGACGGGCCCCGACACCATCAAGCGGCTTCTGGAGCACGAAGAGCTGCTGCGTACCAACGCGGTGAAGTACTCCGCCGACGAGATCGCCCGTCTGGACGTAGACACCTACTGGCAGCAGGTGGTGCTGCTGTTCGAGGTATATCGCCAGCTCCAGCATGACGAGACCGACAAGGTCAGCCGCGACGTGCTCGATGCGCTGCACCCCGGCCTGCGGTGGCTCCTCGGGCACAAGTGGGCGGCCTGCGCGACCACGGAGGGTTCCCGATGAGCCGCAAACCGCCGTCCGGCGCCGTTGTCGAGGGCATCGACTTCGATCGCTGGGCCGTCGTCCTGTGCAAGCCCGATGCGGTGGAGCGCGGCTTGGTCGATGCCGTCCTCGAACGGATTGAGAGCGCCGGCGTCTCTGTCCATGCACGTACGGACCTGGTCGCCGAACCGTGGCAGGCCCACGTCGCCTACCGGGACACGCTCGCCGACCCGGGCCACTTCCCCGCGGATCTGCCCGCGCGCATCGAGGACGCGTACGTGGGACAGCCCATCACGGTGGCCCTCGCGCACGGTGGGCCCGACATCCACACCCGGCTGCGGCGCCTGATTGGGCACACCGACCCCACCAAGGCCGTGCCCGGCACGATCCGCGGCGACCTCGGCCAGGACAGTGTGCCGGCTGCCGACAGAGGCGGCAGGCTCGTGAGGAACCTCGTGCACACCTCCGACGACCCCGACGCGGCCCGCCGGGAGTTCGGCACCTGGTACGGCCCCGGACGGGCCCTGAAGGTCTCCGACTTCAACCGCTGCTCGGTCATCCTGTGCAAACCCGACGCGGTGGAGCGCGGCCTGGTCGATGCCGTCCTCGAACGGATCGCCGCCGAAGGCGCCACGATCACGAATCGGCGTGAGGTCACCGTGCAGCCGTGGCAGGTCCACGTGCACTACTGGGACCTTCTGGTGGACCGTGATTGGTTCCCCGACCGGAACATTCCGGCGTGCCTGGACGAGGCATACGCGGGACGCTCGGTCACCGTCGCGCTCGCCCACGGCGAGCCGGGTGTGCACACCAGACTGCGCGACCTGCTCGGGCACTACGACCCCACCAAGGCTGCCGCCGGCACGATCCGCGGCGATCTCGGTGACGACAGCCTGAGCGCCGCGCTCGCCGAGAAGCGGCTCGTGCACAACCTCGTCCACACCAGCGACGACCCCGACGCGGCCCGACGCGACTTCGGCACCTGGTACGGGGCCGGCCGTCGTAACCTCCTCGCCCCGGATCTCCCGGCACCGAGCACGCCCGCTGACGCCTGACCTACCCCTGGAGCCCCTTATGAGCATCCCCATGCCTGGCGCTGGCCGGGCCCTGCCGATCCTCTCCCCGGACAAGATCAGTGGCCTGAAGCAGGAACTTGCCGAGGTGATCGAGTACCGCAAGTCGGGACTCTCGCTGAACTGGATCATCGGCTGCCCGCTGGAGTGCGGGTACTGCATCCGTCACACCTTCGAGAACTTCGAGATGAAGGTCCCGCGGCGCCTGATGAGCGACGAGGAAGCCGTGCGCCGCCTCGTGGGTCACAGCTACTTCCGCCCGCACAAGACACCGATCCAGCTCCTGAACCGGGCCACCGACCCGATGCTGCCCGTCGTCAAGCCGCACCTGTTCAACGTCCTGCGGCAACTCGATGATCAGGGCCTGACGAACCATGTCCTGATCATCACCAGGTGGCGCGTCGATCCGGAGGACTGCGCCGTCCTCAACAGCTTCACGAACCTGCGCCTGACCGTGCTGGTGACGCACTCCAACATCCAGGACGAGCGGATCGAGCCTGTGGACAGCTACATCGCTGCCGCGAGCCTGCGCACCCTGTACGAGCACGCCGAGCGGTACCGCACCGTCCTGTACTGGCGGCCCATTGTTCCCGGCCTCAACGACTCCGACACCGACATCGCTCGCGCCCACGAGCTGTCCCAGCACGCGCACGCCACGGTCTTCACCGGTCTGTTCTTCCGCAAGGAGATCGCCGAGTACTACGAGGCGCACGGCCTGGAGATGCCCTATGAGGACACGGCCCGGCGGAAGATCATGCCCGAGGCCGCAGAGCAACGCATACTCGACGCCTTCGAGCACGACTCATCATGGGGGGCGCTGTTCCGCAAGACCTCCTGCGGTGTCGCGTACGCGCATGGAGAGGCTGATTACAACGGTCACTACGGCATCCGCGAGCTGTGCGATATTTGCCCGCCCGAGCAGATCGCGAAGTGCCAGGCCGCCTGGGTCAAGCCGGAGTTGACGGCCGTCACACAAGAGGCGCGCGGACTCGGGGCGACCGGCTCGGTCGAGGTCAACGAGCGTGCCATCGTCGTGGAGGGACTGGACGAACCGCCGCGCTACTACCTCCAGCACGGCTTCGGCTACCAGTGCCACGACCGAGCCAAGCCTCACCACTACCGCCAGCACGGCCGAGCCGCCATCGGCTGGGAGGCGGAGGACGGAACACCGGCCGCATGAACTTCTCCTCCTGGCCCACGCTCCTGGTTGTCGATGTCGAGGGCAACGGATGCAACCCGCCCGACCTGGTCGAGGTGGCTGCGCTCCCCCTACTCGACGGGCAGCCCGACAAGAGCACCGCCGGCGCCTGGCTGACCAAGCCGAACCGCCCCGTCACGCCCTTCGCGGCTCGGGTGCACGGCCTGACCAACCAGATGCTCGACGACAAGCCGGGGTGGGAGGAGATCAAGGACGCGGTCCACGCGTGCCTGGGCACCGCATGGATCGCCGCCCACAACGCGCATGTGGACTACCGCGTCCTGTCCGCGCACCTTCCGCAGTGGCAGCCGGCCGGAGTCATCGACACGCTACGGCTGGCCAAGGCCACCTACCGGGATCTGCACAAGTACAGCCTCGACGCCCTGATCGAGCATGAGACGCCGGATCTGAGCCAAGCTCCGGCGCACCGTCACCGCGCGACGTTCGACGCGTACGCGACCGCCCAGCTCCTCATCGCCATGGCCAGCCACTACGAGAGCTGGGAACAGCTCGTGGCCGCCGCTGTCCCGCCCGGCCTGCCCGGATCCCCCGAACCAGAACAGGAGCCCACCCTGTGGTGACACCATCGAACCTCATCCGCATAGGCGTGATGGGGGCCCACTCCACCGGTAAGAGCCTGCTGATGCGCCGCATTGAGATGGAGCTGCGCGGACGGGACATCCCGGTCGAGCGCACAGGCCAACTCGGGCGGCGTGCAGCCCTCGTCCCGCTGCCCCCAGCTCTGCTCAGCGGTCGCATCTCACTGTCATCGGGGGCCATGACCGCACTGCTCAACCGCCTCGAACGGGCCGGGTACGTCATCCGCACCCGCGAACACACCGACCGGCGGATCGTCACCCTGCGCAGCACCCCCCAGGTCAAGGAACGCGCTGACGCGTTCTTCGGCCCCGTCAACGCGCGCCAGGACGCCGTCCTGTCCCAGCACCCGCCCGAGCTGCTTCATCAGCTCGAAGCCGTCCTGGCCCAACTGCGTTCCACCCTGGACACTCAACTCGCACGGCAAGCGGAGGACATCTGACGGGCGACCGACCGTCCGACCCCCGCGCGGGACCCCCTCCACAGGCAGTTCCGTCTCTATCGCGAACGAGACTTCCGCGACTCCACGACCACCGCCTGCGGCCGGAGCCGTCGAAGGTCGAACCGATGCACGCGTACGCCGACCGCGAACCGGCGTCCTGACAGCCCGTCCCCTCGTCGCGGCTCATGGGAGAGCCCCTTCACGGCAGCAGGTCGAGTTCGGCGCGGACGATCTTACCGACCGGGTCGCGGTCGAGGACCGACCAGCGGGTGGCGAACGCCGCCACCAGGAGGAGGCCGCGCCCCGACTCGGAGTCGGGCGGCGGGAGCGTGAGCCCCTCCGGACCGGGCGGACGCCGCTCCGTACGGGTATCGGCGACCTCGATGCGCAGGGTGCCGGGACCGGCGGCGCCGTGCAGGAGCGCGAGGCGCAGTTCGAAGTCCCGGCCCGGTACGCGGCCGTGGATCGCGGCGTTCGCGGCGAGTTCGGCGACGATCGCGGCGACGGAGTCGGAGAGGTCGCTGCCGTAAGGGAGGCCCCAGGTGTCGAGTTGGTCGACGGCCAGGAGGCGCGCGAGACGGGCCCCGCGCCGGGTGGCGCTGAAGCGCTGCGTGAACACACGTACGGTAACCGGGGATTGGGTGGCCCGGAGGGTGGCGTGAGCTGGCATGACCCCAAGGTGACGGGTCCGGACCGTGGATGACCAGGCTTTTCGGTAGTACGGAGAGTCAGCGTACGAGTACCGAGGGTGGACAGTACGGGTAACAGGCAGTGAGCATGGTCAGGTTGGGCGAAGGGGCCTGACAGGCACACTGGAGGTGGCCGGGCATGGCAGCAGGTACGTGTAACGACGAGCCGGAGTCCACTGACAGCCTCAAGTCGTTCGGGGCCGTCGTCAAGGTCTTCCGCGAACGCGCGAAGCTCACCCAGAAGCAACTGGCCGCGTTCGTACAGTTCTCCCCGGGGACCGTCGCCTCGATCGAGCAGGGGCGCAGGCTCCCCCCGCCGGAGTTCATCGACCGGGCGGAGAAGGTGCTGGATGCGTTCGGAGTACTTCGGGCAGCGGCCAAGCATCTGGCGCGGCAGCCGGGTTTGGCGGCGTGGTTCCGTCAGTGGGCGGGCTTGGAGGAGCAGGCGATCAGCCTGTACACGTACGAATGCCGCCTGATTCCGGGCCTGTTGCAGACTGAGGCGTACGCGCGGACGCTGTTCGAGAACCGCATCCCGCTGCTGGCCGATGAGGAGGTCGAGACCCAGGTCGCCGCCCGCTTGGAGCGGCAAAATCTGCTGACAGAGAGGCAGAACACGGCGTACAGCTTCATCGTCGACGAACACATCGTGCGACGTGAGACAGGCGGGCCGGTTGCCGCCAGGGAACTCCTCGACCATCTACTGGAGTCCACGAAACTCCGGAACATCGAGTTCCAGGTCATGCCGCAGGAGCGGGGAGTGCACGCGGGACTGAACGGACCGATGCAGCTGCTGGAGACTCCGGACAACCAGTGGTTCGGATACTGCGAGGGCCAGGAGAATGGCCAGTTCATCTCCGACCCGAAGACGATCAGCATCCTCCACATGCGCTATGCCAAACTGCGCTCGCAGGCCCTTACTCCCGAGGACTCCCGGAGCCTGCTGAAGCGGATGCGAGGAGCGCAATGAACAACAGCGAACTGGCCTGGTACAAGAGCAGCCACAGCGGCAGCTCGGGCGATGACTGCATCGAAGTTGCCCTCACCTGGTACAAGAGCAGCCACAGCGGCGACTCCGGCGACTCCTGCGTAGAGATCGCCACCTCCCCCACCACCGTCCACATCCGCGACTCCAAGAACACCGCCGGCCCCCAGCTCGCCGTACCCGCCAACGCCTGGACAGCGTTCGTCACGTACGCCGCCCAAGAAGACTGACCGGTCCAGGCTCCCTCCCCCCGCCGATTTCCAGCCACGTTGCGGACGTGTCCGTTCGGTAATGATCGGCCGCATCGGTTCCCACTAAGGTCACTCCAGCTCCACAGCCCGGCGCCGCACGGTCATCGTGCGGCGCTTCGTGGATCCGACGATTGGACCGGTGTGAAGTGAACGTCAAGTATCGCCATCTGCTCGGTCGTTCTTCGGTGGCGGCGGTCGGGAGCCGGCTCGCCGCGGTGGTGGGGGTGGTCGCGCTGCTGATGGCCGTCCTCACCGGACCGGCCGCCGGGACGGCCAGTGCGGCGTCCCAGGCGGCGCCGGTCGCCGCCGCTCAGGCGGGCCCCGGGTGGGTCTGCCCCGGCACGCCCATACCGCCGGGTTACGTGATCACCAGCCGCGCGGCGAACGGGTGCAACGGCGCCGGCGCCTGGTACATGCAGCCCGTGCAGGACGGGATCTGGGTCTGCGCCACCTCACCGATCCCGCCCGGCTACGTGATCACCCTCCACAACGCCAACGGCTGCAACAGCAACATCGACACCTGGTTCCTCCAGCTGGCCCGCGACGGCCAGTGGGTCTGTGCGGGTTCGCCGATCCCCACCGGCTACGTGCTCACCGGCCACATCAGCACCGGCTGTGGCAACATCGGCGTGTGGTACCAGCAACTGGCCCGCGCCGGCGTGTACATCTGCCCCGGTGTGCCCGTACCGGCCGGCTACCGCACCGGCGCCTTCAACGCGAGCATGTGCGGCGGGCTCGGGGGCTGGTTCCTGCTCACCGCCTGATCCGGGTCGGTTCGGGCGGAACCGCGGCTCCGGGAACACGGCGGGCCCCCGGCTCGCCGTAACCCGCCGACGCCTGGGCGGCGTTCGTGGCGTACGCCGCCCAGGGGGACCGACCGGTCTACGCCGTCATCGATTGCAGGGTCCGTTCGCGCACCGTGTTGAGGAAGGCGGGCACTTCCTCCCTCGTCGTCCCGGTGCACTGCACGATCAGGCCCATCACATCGCCCGCCGACAGGGCGCACACCGCGGGCACGTCACGCGCCATCTCCACCCGGTCCGCCAGGCGTTCGACCACGAGGATCGCCAGCTGGAGTTCCGGCACATGGCGGGTCTCGCCGTAGCTGAAGCCCTTCTTGATGACCCACATCTCGGGGACGATCAGGCCGTAGACGATGATGTGGCCCATCGCGTACATGGCGCGCGCGGCCTCCACCGCCGAGTCGGCGTCGTCGTCGCCGTGCAGGGCCGCCACCGCGTCCTGGTCCCCGGCGAGGTGCGCCTGGAGGAGCGCCACGCCGTGCAGCACTTCGTCCTTGGTGTACGGCCGCGCGTCGTCGTCATCGCTCATCTGACACCAACTCCTGGTCACTGTGTGTTCATTGCTGGGAACCCAGTGTGTCAGGTGCGGCGGGTGGCCGGTCGTCATTCGCGGAGCGGGCTCCGGGGCGCGGGGGCCGTGGAGCCGCGGACGACGAGTTCGGGTCGGAAGACGAATTCGGTGCGCTGGACGGGGTTGCGGCGGATCTCCTCGACCAGGGCGCCCACGGCGGCGGTGGCCATCGCCCGGACCGGCTGGCGCACCGTGGTCAGGGGCGGGTCGGTGAAGGCGATCAGCGGGGAGTCGTCGAAGCCGACCACCGAGACCTGGGCGGGGACGGCGAGGCCGCGCTGCCGGGCGGCGCGGACCGCGCCGAGGGCCATCAGGTCGCTGCCGCAGACGATGCCGGTGCAGCCCGCGTCGAGCAGGGCGGTGGCGGCGGCGTGGCCGCCCTCGACGCTGAACAGGGTGTGCCGGACGCGCCGTTCGGCCCGCTCCCCCGTCAGGCCGAACGACTCACCCAGGGCCGCCACGAACCCCTCGGCCTTGCGGCGCGAGGGGACGTAACGGGCCGGGCCGACGGCGAGGCCGATGCGTTCGTGGCCCAGCTCGGCCAGGTGGCACACGGCCGTCCGGGCCGCCGCGGCGTCGTCGAGGGAGACGAAGGGGGCGTCGATACCGGCGCGATGGCCGTTGATGAGGACCAGCGGGACGCCGCGGGCGGTCAGCCGGGCGTAGCGGGCCGGGTCGGCGGCGGTGTCGGCGTGCAGCCCGGACAGGAACACGATGCCGGTGACGCCGCGCCGCACCAGTTGCGCCACGCGTTCGTCCTCGTGCGCGCCGCCGGTGCAGAGCACCGAGGTGTAGCCGTGGCCGGTCAGCGACTCCTCGATGACCTGGGCGAACGCCGGGAAGATGGGGTTGGTCAGCTCCGGGATGACCAGGCCGACCAGACCCGCGGGATGCCGCGGCGGACGTACCGGGCGTTCGTGGCCGAGGACGTCCAGCGCGGCGAGGACCCGCTGCCGGGTGGTGTCCGCCACCCCCGGCCTGCCGTTGAGGACCCGGCTGACGGTCGCCTCGCTGACCCGCGCCCGGCCGGCGATCTCGGCCAGCCGCGGGGTGGCGCGGTCAGCGGGCGGTATCACCTCATGCCTCCCACCAGATGGCGGTGTCGGCGGGGAGCTCGAACACACCGTCCGTGGCGGCCGGTTGGCGGTCGGCGGGCAGGGAGGTGAGCAGCGGGCGGCCGGGGGCCGGAAGGCGGACGGGGGCGTCGGTGGTGTTGACGGTGCAGACCAGGCCGCCGGGGCGGCGGAAGGCCAGGACGCCGGCCGGGGCGGCCAGCCACTCCACCGCGTCGCCCGCGCCGAGGCCGGGGTGGGCGCGGCGCAGGGCGAGGGCGGTGCGGTACAGCTCCAGGGTGGAGTCCGGGTCGCCGGTCTGCGCGGCGACGCTGAGCGCGGCCCACCCGGCGGGCTGCGGGAGCCAGCTGCCGCCGGTCCCGAAGCCGTACGACGGTTCGTCCCCGGTCCAGGGGATCGGCACCCGGCAGCCGTCGCGCAGCCCGTCCTGGCCGCTGGCCCGGAAGAAGGAGGGGTCCTGGCGGACCTCGTCGGGCAGGTCGGTCACCTCGGGCAGGCCCAGTTCCTCGCCCTGGTAGACGTAGGCGGAGCCGGGCAGCGCGAGCATCAGCAGGGTGGCGGCGCGGGCGCGGTCGAGGCCGCCGCCGAAGCGGGTGCGGTGGCGGACGACGTCGTGGTTGGAGAGCACCCAGGTGGTCGGGGCGCCCACCGGCCGCATCGCGTCCAGGGAGGAGTCGATGGCGGCGCGCAGCGCGGTGGCGTCCCAGCCGGTGTTGAGGTAGTGGAAGTTGAACGCCTGGTGGAGTTCGTCGGGGCGCAGGTAGCGGGCGGTGCGGTCGGGGCTGGGGGTCCAGGCTTCGGCGACCGCGATCCGGTCGCCGGAGTACTCGTCCAGGACGGTGCGCCAGGAGCGGTAGACGGTGTGCACCCCGTCCTGGTCGAAGAAGGGCAGCACCTGGTTGCCGAGGAGTTTCAGCTGTCCGGCGCGGCCCATGTCCGGCAGTCCGGGGGCCTTGACGAGTCCGTGGGCCACGTCCACCCGGAAGCCGTCCACGCCCAGGTCCAGCCAGAAGCGCAGGATGGAGCGGAACTCGTCCTGGACGGCGGGGTGGTCCCAGTTGAAGTCGGGCTGTTCGGGGGCGAAGAGGTGGAGGTACCACTGTCCGTCGGGTTCGGGGAGGCGGGTCCAGGCGGGGCCGCCGAAGATGGACTCCCAGTCGTTGGGCGGCAGTTCGCCGTCGGCGCCCCGGCCGGGGCGGAAGTGGAAACGCTGCCGGAGCGGTGAGCCGGGGCCCTCGCGCAGTGCCCGCTGGAACCATTCGTGCTGGTCGGAGCAGTGGTTGGGGACGACGTCGACGATGATGCGCAGGCCCAGGGCGTGCGCCTCGCGGATGACCGCGTCGGCGTCGTGCAGGGTGCCGAACATCGGGTCGATGGCGCGGTAGTCGGCGACGTCGTAGCCGGCGTCGGCCTGCGGGGAGGCGTAGAAGGGGCTGAGCCAGACGGCGTCCACGCCCAGGTCCCGCAGGTAGGGCAGCCGGCTGCGGATGCCGGGCAGGTCGCCCATGCCGTCGCCGTTGCCGTCGGCGAAGCTGCGCGGGTAGACCTGGTAGATCACCGCGTCACGCCACCAGTCGGTCGTGGTGGCGGCGGGGGCGGTCGGGTCGGCGGGGGCGGTGTCGTATCGCGTCATGTCATCCCTTGGTGGTGCCGGCGGTCAGTCCGGATACGAGGTGGCGCTGGGCGAAGGAGAAGACCAGGGCGGCGGGCACGGCGATGATCACGGCCGCGGCGGTCATCGATCCCCAGTCGTTGGTGTACTGGTTGACGAAGGTCTGGAGGCCGCCGGCGAGCGTCAGGTTCTCCTCGCCGGTCATGAAGGCGGAGGCGTAGGCGACCTCGGCCCAGGCGGTGACGAAGGTGTAGAAGCCGGTGACGGCGAGCCCGGGGCGGGCCAGCGGCAGCACCAGCCGCCAGAACGTGCCGAAGGGGTTGAGGCCGTCGACCCGGCCGGATTCGTCGATCTCCACCGGGATGGTGTCGAAGAAACCCTTCATCATCCAGGCGCAGAACGGGACCGCGATGGTCAGGTAGGTGACGATCAGGCCCGCGGGCTGGTTGAGCAGGCCCAGGCTCGCCATCAGGTTGTAGAGCGGCACGATCAGCACCGCGACCGGGAACATCTGAGTGATCAGCAGCAGCCACATCAGCGGGCGCATCCCGGGGAAGCGGAAGCGGCTGACGGCGTAGCCGGTGGTGGCCGCGATGAAGACGCCGAGGACGGTGGTCACCCCGACGATCAGGACGGAGTTCTTGAACCAGGTCAGGAACTCCGTATCGGCCAGTACATGGGTGTAGTTGGCGAGGGTGAAGTGGGTGACCAGTTCGGTGGAGAAGGCGTCGTCGCGCGGTTTGAAGGAGGTCACCAGCAGCCACAGCGGCGGGAAGACCGCGACGGCGGCGGCGGTCAGGAGGGCCAGATGGAGCCCGGCGGAGGCCAGCGGGGTGCGCCGGTTGCGCCGGTGGGGTGCGCGGTACATGGTCACCACGGTCACCACACCTCTCCCTGCTTGCGCAGCGAACGGCGGTAGCCCGCCGCGACGAGTGAGAGCAGCACCAGGATCAGCACGCCCCAGGCCGCGGAGCGGGAGAAGTCGCGGGGGCTGTCGACGAAGGAGAGCCGGTAGGCGTAGGTCACCAGGATCTCGGTGGCGTCGCCCGGCCCGCCCCTGGTGAGCAGGAAGATCACCGGGAACATGTTGAAGGTCCAGATGGTGGAGAGCAGGATCACGGTGCCGCTCACCGCCCGCAGACCGGGCACGGTGATGTTGCGGAACCGCTGCCAGGGCCCGGCGCCGTCCATCTCGGCGGCCTCGTACAGCTCGCCCGGTATGGACTGGAGGCCGCCGAGCAGCGCGACGAGCATGAAGGGGACGCCCAGCCAGACGTTGACGGCGATGACCGAGAGCTTGGCCCAGGTGGGGTCGTTGAGCCAGGGGACGGCGTCGATACCGCCGCCGGAGAGCAGCTTGTTGAGGATGCCGTTCTTCTCGTTGTAGAGCATCCGCCAGGTGAAGACGGAGATGAAGGCGGGGATGGCCCAGGGCAGGATCAGCGCCAGCCGGTAGAAGGTGCGGCCCCGGAGTGTGCGGTTGAGCAGGTTGGCCAGCGCGAGGCCGATGAGGAAGGTGGCCGCGACGCAGGAGACCGTCCACAGCACGGTCCAGCCGAGCCGGTCCCAGAAGAGGCCGTCGGAGAGGACCGCGCGGTAGTTGTCGAGGCCGGTGAACTCGTAGGTGGCGGGGATGTGGTTGACGCCGATGGTGCGCTCGACGTTGGCCTCGTTGGCGTCGGTGAACGACAGGAAGAGGCCGCGCACCAGCGGGTAGCCGATGATCACGCCGATGACGAGTACCACCGGGGCGACCATCGTCCAGGCGTACCAGTGGGTGCCGAACGTTCTGCGCACCCTTTGGGCGAGGGTCACTTGTAGTCCTTGAGCAGCTTCCGGTAGGCGTCACCGGTGGCCTTGGCGGCCTGCTCGGGTGTGGCGGAGCCGGTGAGGACCTTGTTCATCTGGACCTTGATCGGCTCGAAGAGGGAGTTGCCCTCGGCGATCCAGGGGCGCTGGACGGCGCTGTCCACGGCGGGCTTGAAGAACTTCACCATCTCGTTGTTCTTGACGGCCGGCGCGTCGTAGACGGACTTGCGGGTGGGCAGCAGGCTGAGCTGCTCGGTGGTCTGCTGCTGGACCTGGGCGGAGCTCATGTACTTGACGAAGGCGTAGGACGCCTGGAGGTTCTTGGAACCGGCGTAGACGGAGAGGTTCCAGCCGCCCTGCGGGGAGCCCTGGGCGGAGCCGCCGGGGACGGGGGCGACGCCGAGGTTGTCCTTGTTCCCGGGGCCCTTGAACACCTTGCCCGCGCGGGCGCCCTCGATGTCCCAGGGGCCGTCCACGGCCATCGCGACGCTGCCGTCCTTGAGGGCCTTGAGCTGGTTCTCCTGGCCGTCGGTGGCGTCGGTGACGGCGGCCTTGGAGTCGACCAGGTCCTTGATGGTCTTGAACGCCTTGACGCCGGCGTCGTCGTCGATCAGCACGATCTTGTCGCGGGCGTCGACCATGTTGCCGCCCTGGCCGTAGAGGTAGGGGAGGAACCAGTAGGGGTCGTCACCGCGCAGGTAGAGGGCGGTGGCGCCGGTCTTCTCCTTGATCTGCTTCGCGGCGGCGGTCAGTTCGGGGAAGGTCTTGGGCACCGTGACGCCCGCGTCCTTGAGGAGCTTCTTGTTGTAGAAGAGCCCGAGGGTGTCGATGACCTGCGGAGCGGCGTAGGTCTTTCCCTTGAACTTGGTGCTGCCGAGGGCCTGCGGGAGGTAGTCCTCGGTCTTGTCGAGGGCGGGGGTGCCGTCCAGCGGGGCGAGGTAGCCGAGGTTCGCGAAGTCGGCGACCCAGGCGACCTCGGTGCGCATCACGTCGGGGGCGCCGGAACCGCCGCCCGCCGCGTTCTTGAACTTGGCGTTGGCGTCCCCGAACGGCACGCTCACATATTTGACCTGGACCTTGGGATGCTCCTTCTGGAACCCCTCGGCGAGCTTCCGGTACGTCGCCTTCTCGGCGTCGTTGGAGGTGTCCCAGAAGGTGACGGTGCCGGACAGTTCGCCCCCGGCGGCGGCCTCGCCGTCACTCCCGCCGCCGCATCCCGTCGCCGTCAGGGCCAGACCCGCCGCCAGCGCCGCGGCCGTCACACCACGTATGCCGTATGTGCCGTTTCTGCCATGTCTGCCAAATATGCCAGGTATGCCACGCCGCATGTGAACTCCTAGGGGAATCGCCTGAGATGGCGGTCAGGAACGTAACAGCGCGGCCAGGTAAACCGAAAGACCTTGCGGAAAATTGCTGCAAGAAACCAGGAATCCGTTGCAGTGGGCCCGGCCGGAAGTGCGCCCGCGCGGCGGGCGCCCCGCCCGTGCCCCCGCACCGTCACCCCGTGCCCGCCCGAGCGTTGATTGCGTGACGAGGGATCGTCCCCCGGCCGCCGGCCGCGCGGTCCCCGTCCTTCGATCACCACCCCGCGATCTCCACCCCTCGATCGCCACCCGGCGATCTCCGCTCAGCGGTCACCGCTCAGCGATCCCCGGCCACGACCCCTCGGCCACCACTCTCGACCTCGACAGGGACGGCAGATGACCCAGGAGCTCACTTCCCCCACCCCCACCACCGCCCGCCGGGCGCCCGAACCGGGCCGAGCCGCGGGGTGGTGGCGCGACGCCGTCATCTACCAGGTGTACGTCCGCTCGTTCGCCGACAGCGACGGCGACGGCATCGGCGATCTGCGCGGTGCGCGCGAACGGTTGCCGTACCTCGCGGAGCTGGGCGTGGACGCCGTCTGGCTCACGCCGTTCTACGCCTCGCCGCAGGCCGACGGCGGCTACGACGTCGCCGACTACCGCACCGTCGACCCGCTCTTCGGCGAGCTGCGGGACGCCGAGGAGCTGATCCGCGCGGCCCACGGCCTGGGGCTGCGCGTCATCGTGGACATCGTCCCCAACCACACCTCCGACCGGCACCCGTGGTTCCAGGACCCCGAACTGGCCCGGCAGCGCTACGTCTTCCGGCCCGGCAAGGGCGCGCACGGCGAACTCCCGCCCAACGACTGGGAGTCGGTCTTCGGCGGACCGGCCTGGACCCGCACCGACCGGGGCGACTGGTACCTCCATCTCTTCGCCCCCGAGCAGCCCGATCTCGACTGGGACAACCCGGACGTGCACGAGGAGTTCGCCGCGATCCTGCGCTTCTGGCTGGACCTCGGCGTGGACGGCTTCCGCGTGGATGTCGCGCACGGCATGGTCAAGGCGGCCGGTCTGCCGGACATCGGCCACGGCGAACAGGCCAAGCTGATCGGCAACCAGGTGCTGCCGTTCTTCGACCAGGACGGGGTGCACGCCATCCACCGCACCTGGCGCCGGCTGCTCGACAGCTACTCCGCCGTCCCCGGGCAGGGGACACCCCCGGCCGAGCGGATCGGCGTCGCCGAGGCGTGGGCCCCCTCCCCCGAGCGGCTGGCCCTGTACGTCCGCCCCGACGAGCTGCACCAGGCGTTCAACTTCCAGTTCCTGACGGCCGACTGGCAGGCCGGTGCGCTGCGTACGGTCATCGACGCCTCGCTCGCCGCCACCGCCTCGGTCGGCGCCCCCACCACCTGGGTGCTCTCCAACCACGACGTCGTACGGCACCGCACCCGCCTGGGCGGCGGCCTGCCGCGGGCCCGCGCCGCCACCCTGCTGATGCTCGCACTGCCCGGCTCCGCCTACCTCTACCAGGGTGAGGAACTGGGCCTGCCCGAGGTGACCGACCTGCCCGACGAGGTCCGCCAGGACCCGGCGTTCTTCCGCGGCCGGCCGGCCGCCGGCGGTGCCCCCGACGGTGCTTCCGACGGCGCGTCCGGCGCCGGCGGCCAGGACGGTTTCCGCGACGGCTGCCGGGTGCCGATCCCCTGGACCGGGGACGAACCGTCGTACGGCTTCGGGCCCGGCGGCAGCTGGCTCCCGCAGCCCGCCGACTGGGGCGGACTCTCCGTCGCGGCGCAGCACGGCGACCCGTCCTCCACCCTGGAGTTCTACCGCGCCGCCCTCGGCCTGCGGCGGCAGCTGCCGGGCCTGGGCGACGGGGAACTGAGCTGGCGGCCGGCGCCCGAGGGGGTGCTCACGTTCGCCCGGCCCGGTGTGCTGTGCACCGTCAACACCCTCGGCCGGCCCGTCGAACTCCCGCTGCCCGGCCGCCCGCTGCTGGCCAGCGCACCGGTGACGGTGCGGGACGGAGCGGCCGTCCTGCCGGGCGACAGCTGCGTCTGGTGGGCGCTCTGACGGGCGGAAACATCCGGTGGGCATTCCGACTGGTGAACGGTAAGGTCCCACCCATGACCGCCCGGCTGGCCGATATCGCAGCGCAGGCGGGTGTCAGCGAAGCCACCGTCAGCCGGGTCCTCAACGGGAAGCCCGGCGTCTCCGCCACCACCCGCCAGTCGGTGCTGGCCGCCCTCGACGTACTGGGCTACGAACGGCCGGTGCGGCTGCGGCAGCGCAGCGCGGGGCTGGTCGGACTGATCACGCCGGAGCTGGAGAACCCGATCTTCCCGGCCTTCGCCCAGGTCATCGGGCAGGCCCTGACCCGCCAGGGCTACACCCCGGTGCTGGCGACGCAGACGCCGGGCGGCTCCACCGAGGACGAGCTGACGGAGATGCTGGTGGACCGCGGGGTCGCCGGCATCATCTTCGTCTCGGGGCTGCACGCCGATACCTCCGCCGATATGCAGCGCTATGAGCGGCTGCGCGCCCGGGGCGTGCCGTTCGTCCTCATCAACGGTTTCTCCGACCGGGTGCGGGCGCCGTTCGTCTCGCCCGACGACCGGGCCGCGGCGCAGCTGGCCGTGACGCATCTGGTGGCGCTCGGCCACCGGCGCATCGGGCTGGCGCTCGGCCCGCAGCGGTTCGTGCCCGTCCAGCGCAAGATCGAGGGCTTTCTGCGCAGCGTGCACGAGCAGCTGGGCCTCGGGCCGGCCGAGGCCACGCGGTTCGTCGAGCACTCGCTGTACACCCTGGAGGGCGGCCAGGCCGCGGCCGGCGCGCTGATCGACCGGGGTGCCACGGCGGTCGTCTGCGCCAGCGACATGATGGCGCTCGGGGCGGTCCGCGCGGCGCGGCAGCGCGGTCTGGACGTACCGCGCCAGGTGTCCGTCGTCGGCTTCGACGACTCGCCGCTCATCGCCTTCACCGACCCGCCGCTGACCACCGTCCGCCAGCCGGTGCCGGCGATGGGGCAGGCGGCGGTGCGCGCGCTCCTGGAGGAGATCGGCGGCACCCCCGCCCCGCACAGCGAGTTCGTCTTCCTCCCCGAGCTGGTGGTGCGCGGCTCCACCGCCTCGGCCCCGGACACCGCCGCGAGCCCCGTACCGCCCCAGGCCCCCTAAGGGGTGGCCGGGACCGTCTCCCCCGCGAGATCTACGCCCGCCGCTCCCCGTACGCCTGAGGCCGGACGTCGAATACCCGACCGAAGGATGATCGGCGGTACACCGCTTTCTGGCAGACTGTCTGCCTATGGGTGAAGCGCATGTGAGGACTTTGGAAGGCCGGCCAGACACCCCGCCACCCAACGGGGAGAGCGCGGACCGTCCGTCGGGCGGGGGCCTGATGGCCAGGCTGCGGGCGCCGCGGGCGCCCCGCCTCTGGTTCGAGGTCCTGCTGATCGCGGTCAGCTACTGGACGTACTCGCTGATCCGCAACGCCGTACCCGAGCAGAAGGCCAAGGCGCTGGAGAACGCCGACTGGATCTGGCGGGCGGAGCACACCCTGGGCATCGCCGTGGAGCACTCCATCAACCATGCGGTGAACTCGCTGACGTGGCTGATCGTCTCGATGAACTACTACTACGCGACGTTGCACTTCATCATGACGATCGGGGTGCTGATCTGGCTCTACCGCTGGCATCCGGGCCGTTACGCCGCGGCGCGGCTGGCCCTGTTCGCCACCACCGGGGTCGCCCTGGTCGGCTTCTACTTCTACCCGCTGGCGCCGCCCCGGCTGATGACCGGCGGCGGTTTCATCGACACCGTGATCGTGCACGACACCTGGGGTTCGCTGGCGTCCGGCAACCTCGCCTCGATGTCCAACCAGTACGCCGCGATGCCGTCGATGCACATCGGCTGGTCGCTGTGGTGCGGTATCACCATCGCGCTGCTGACCAAGCCCTGGTGGGCCAAGACGCTGGGTCTGCTCTACCCCACCACGACACTGCTGGTCATCGTCTGTACGGCCAATCACTTCTGGCTGGACGCCCTCGGCGGCATCCTCTGCCTGACCTTCGGTTTCGCCCTGGCCCGCACCTGGTACGGCGCCCTGCCGCACGGGCTGGCCCGGTATCCCGACGCCCGGAGCCCGCTCACCTGACGGCGGGACGGGGCGGACGGGGCGCGGGCGCGAGCCGGCCGGTGCCCGTCCGCCGCACGCGAACGGAGCGAGGGGCCGGGGGCTATCCCACCGCCCGGTGGGTGATCCGGCCGCCGGTCATCGTCAGCCGGACGGGGGCGGTGCCCAGCTCGTCGGCCGGGGCGGTCACCGGATCGACGCCCAGGGCCGTGAGATCGGCCCGGTAGCCGGGGGCGATCCGGCCCGCCACCGCCTCCTCGCCGGCCGCCAGCGCGGTGTGCGACGTACAGCCCTCCAGCGCCATCAGACCGGTCAGCGCCTGGCCGGGGGTGACCGGCGCGGTGCCGGGCTCGCCCGCGGGGCGCCGCAGCCGGGCGGTGGCCATGACCTGGCGCGGATCGTGGTGCGCGATCGGCCAGTCGGAGCCGAGGACCAGCACCGCGCCCGCGTCCCGCAGATCGCGGCACCGCCAGGCCCGCTCCGCCCGCTCCGTGCCGATCCGCTGCGACCAGGCGTCGGTGTGGTCGGCGCGGGTGTACGCGGTGTGGGTGGGCTGCATGGAGGCGGCGACGCCCAGGGCGGCGAACCGTGGCAGCTGCTCGTCCGGCACGGTCTCGATGTGCTCGACGCGGTGCCGGTAGCGGCCGGGCGCCCGGTCGGCGCCGAGCGCCTCGACGGTGTCCAGGACGTGCCGGACGGCGGCGTCGCCGATGGCGTGCGTGGCGGTGCGGACCCCGGCGCGGTCCAGGTGGTGCACGGCGCGGGTGTACGCCGCGGGGTCCGGCCAGAACGCCTCCGTGCCCTGGCCGTGGCAGTCGGCCCGCTCCAGCCAGGCCGTACCGCCCTCGACGGTGCCGTCCATGAAGAACTTCACCCCGCCCACCCGCCAGCGCCGGCCGGTGAGCCGCTGGAGCGCGACGAGGTGGTCGAGGCCGTCGGCGTCCACACCGGGCATGCACCAGGGCGCGAGCCGCAGCCGCAGCGGGAGGTCGGCGTCCGCCTCGATACCGGCCAGCAGGTGGAGGGCGTCCGGGTCCTGGAGGTCCATGACATGTGCGCCGGTCAGCCCGGCCGCGGCCATCTCGCCGAGCAGCGCGAGCAGCCGCGCCCGCCGGTCGGCGGCCGAGGGGCGCGGCAGGACGGGCCGCAGCAGGTCCGTGGCGGCGTGCTCCACGAGATGCCCGGTGGGCCGGCCGGAGTCGTCGCAGACCACGCTGGCGCGCTGGGCGAACTCCCGTGGCCCGTCGATCCCGGCGGCCGCCAGGGCGCGGCCGTCGGCCAGCGCCGAATGGCCGTCGTAGAGCCGGAGGAAGGCGGGCGCGCCGCCGAGCACGTCCTCGATCAGGTCGCGGTGGATGGGCCGGTCGCCGAAGACGTTGTGGTCCAGCCCCCAGCCGGTCACCCAGCCGCCCGGGGGCAGTGCGCGGGCGGCGGCGGCGAGGGCGGTGCGCAGCCCGTCGAGGTCGCGGCAGCCGGAGAGGTCGAGGCCGGTGGACATCTCGACGCCCCAGACCGGGTGGCTGTGTCCGTCGACGAGGCCGGGGGTGAGGGTGGCCCCCGCCAGGTCGACGACCTCGGTCGCCGCGCCCCGCCAGTCCCGTACGTCCCGCGCGTCGCCGACCGCGACGATCGTGCCGTCCTTGACGGCGACGGCCTCGGCCCAGGGCCGCCGGGGGTCGAGGGTGCGGATCCGCGCACCGGTCAGCACGGTGTCGGCGATGGTGAGCGGGGAGGACGCGGCGGGCACGGTCGGCACGGGGGCTCCTTGGGCGGGTCGGGCGGATCGGGGGGTCAGCGGGTGGGCGGGGTGGCGGCGGAGGCGGTGGGCGGCCCGGTGTGCGGCCCGGTGTGCGCCGCCCGTTCCGCCGCGGCCGGTGCCGGCGCCGCCCGTTCCCCGTCCGCCGGTTCCGCCTCCCCGGGCGGCTCCGCCGCGAAGCCCGCGTAGACCGCGGGGCGGGTGCGGCGCAGGCGGCGGGCGAGGAGCAGGCCGAGGACGAAGGCGGCGGGGACGGTGAGGACCAGGGCGGCGTTGGTGGCGAGCGGTGCGCCCGTCATCAGGTCGATCTTGGTGATGACCAGGCAGAGGGCGCCCGCCATCAGGACGGTGGCGGCGATCGGCACGATACGGGTGCGCAGCGCGCCCTCCCGGTGGGTGAAACGCCGGAAGTACAGCGGCACGGCGGCGGTGACCGCCTGGAGCGCCAGCAGGCCCAGCATTCCCGGAGTGTTCATCCACAGCAGCAGCTGCTGGTAGGGGTCCGCGCCGGCGACGGCGAAGCCGAGGACGACGACGAGCGCGAGGGCGCTCTGCACCACACCGGCGGTGTACGGCGAGCCGTGCCGGCGGTGGACGCGGCCGAGCGCGGCGGGCAGCACGCCCTCCCGGGAGAGCGCGAGGCCGTAGCGGTTGATCGCGTTGTGGAAGGCCAGTTGGGAGGCGAGGATGCTGGTGACGATGAAGACGTGCATCAGGTCGGCGGCCCAGGTGCCGACGTAGTGGGTGGTCGCGGTGAAGAAGAGGCCGGCCGGGTCCTGGACGGCGGCCCCGACGATCTCGTCGCTGCCGACCGCCTGGATGACGATCCAGACGGTGAAGGCGTAGAAGAGCCCGAGGAAGGCGACCGCGATATAGGTGGCGCGCGGGATCGTGCGGGCCGGATCGCGGGCCTCGCGGCGGTAGATGGCGGTCGACTCGAAGCCGGTGAAGGCGGCGAAGGCGAAGGCGAGGACCGCACCGGTGCCGGGCACCAGGACGTTGCCGGGGGCCAGGGAGTCCAGGGTGAGGCCGTGCGCGCCGCCGCGCAGCAGCACTCCCCCGGCGAGCAGGACGAGGATGCCGGTCTCGGCGAGCAGCAGGACGCCGAGGACCTTGGCGCCGAAGTCGATACTGCGGTAGCCGAGGAACCAGATCACGAAGACGCCCGCGACGGCGATCGGCGGCCAGGGGACGTGGATGCCCCAGAGCGCTTCGAGGGCGTCCTGGGTGCCGGTGGCGAGCAGCCCGTAGACGCCGATCTGCATGCCGTTGTACGCGAGCAGCGCCACGGTGGCGGCGCCGAAGCCGGCCGGGCGGCCCAGGCCCCGGGTGATGAAGGCGTAGAAGCCGCCGCCGCTGCGGACGTGGCGGGCCATGGTCGTGAAGCCGACCGCGAAGAGCGCGAGGGTGGCGCCGGCGAGGAGGTAGCCGACGGGCGCGCCGACGCCGCCGGCGCCGATGGCGAGCGGGGCGACACCGGCCATGACGGTGAGCGGGGCGGCGGCGGAGATGACGAAGAAGGCGATGTCCGCGACGCCCAGGGTGCCGCGGCGCAGTGTGCCGGCGGTCGGTGTCGAGGCGTCGGAGGGGCCGGGTCCGGGGACGGTGGCGGGTCCGGGTGGGCCGGACGGCCGCGTCGGCGGCCCGTCTCGGGTCTCGGGCGCTACGGCCATGGCGCTGGTGCCCTTCTGCGGGGGAGGCGGAGCGCGGACGGCGGAGCGCCGGGCGCGTGTACGGGTGGCACGGCGCGAGGCGGCAGCCGCCGGGGGCCTCGTCGTTGACGACGCCCACCGGACCGCGAGCAGGACATAGGAACCGTGGACCGGAGCCGGAACCTAAAGACTTTCGGTTTCTGCAATGTAGCCCCGCCCGTACGATTCGGGAAGACCTCACGGGTGGGAGTGACAACATGGCGAGACCGCGCAAACCGCTGCTGGACCGGGCGCGGATCGCCACGACGGCGCTGCGACTCGTCGACGCGCAGGGCGAGTTCAGCGTTCCGCAGATAGCCCGGTCGCTCGGTGTGCAGACCGCTTCGGTGTATCACCACGTGGACGGCCGGGCCGGGGTGATCGAGCTGCTGCGGGAGCGGGTGGCCGAGGCCATCGACTCCTCGGCGCTCGACGGCGGCCCGTGGGACGCGGCCCTGGAGTCCTGGGCGCGCTCCTACCGCGCCGCCTTCGCCGCCCATCCGCGCGCGATCCCGCTGCTCACCGCGTCGCCGGTGCGGGCGCCGAAGGTCCTGGCCCAGTACGAGCGGGCCGCCGGGCTACTGCTGGACGCCGGCTTCGCACCGCCCACCGTCATTCCGGTCATCGCGGCGCTGGAGAACGTGGTGCTGGGCTCGGCGCTGGACCTGGCCGCCCCGGAGACGATGTGGGAGGTCGCCGACGAGCGGGCCGCCCCGCGGCTGGCGCGGGCGCTCGCCGCCACCGGCCCCGCGCGCGCCGACACCGCCTTCGAGCTGTCGCTGGCGGGCGTCCTGGAGCGGGTCCGCGCGATGGCGGCCGGGCTGCCGTAGCGCGGGCGGCCGGCCGGCGGGCCGCTCACCCCTCGTAGAAGAGTTCCTCCACCACGCCCCGCGCCCGCCGGGTGATGCGGCGGTAGTCGTCGAGCATCTCCCCGACGTGGCCCTCCTCGTAGCCGAGGTAGCGGCCGACCGCCGCCAGCTCCCGGCCGTCCACCGGGAAGGTGTCGCCGGGGCGGCCGCGGACCAGCATCACGGCGTTGCGCACCCGGGCCGCCAGCACCCACGCCTCGTCCAGGGTCTGCGCCTCCTCGGTGCCGACCAGCCCGGCGGCGTGGGCGGCGGCCAGCGCCTCGCGGGTGCGGGTGGTGCGCAGCCCGGGGACGCACCAGCCGTGCCGCATCTGGAGCAGCTGGACGGTCCACTCGACATCGCTCAGACCGCCGCGCCCCAGCTTGGTGTGGGTGGTCGGGTCGGCGCCGCGCGGCAGCCGCTCGGACTCCATCCGGGCCTTGAGCCGGCGGATCTCGCGGATCGCGTCCTCGCCGAGGCCCTCGACCGGATAGCGCAGCGGATCGATCAGGTCGAGGAAGCGCTGGCCCAGCCCGGCGTCGCCCGCGACCGGTTCGGCGCGCAGCAGTGCCTGCGCCTCCCACACCAGCGACCAGCGGCGGTAGTAGGCCGCGTACGAGGCGAGGGTGCGCACCAGCGGACCGGACCTGCCCTCCGGGCGCAGGTCCGCGTCGATCGGCAACGGCGGGTCGGCGGACGGCAGTTGGAGCAGCCGGCGCATCTCGTCGGCGACGGCGCGGGCGGCCTTGGCGGCCTCCTGCTCGTCGGCTCCCTCCCGGGGTTCGTGCACGAACAGCACATCGGCGTCCGAGCCGTAGCTCAGCTCGTGGCCGCCGAAGCGGCCCACGCCGATCACCGTGAAGCGGGTGGGCAGGGTGTCGCCCCACTGCTCGCGGACGGCGGCCCGCAGCGCACCGGCGAGGGTGGCGGCGGTGAGGTCGGAGACGGCGGAGCCGACGACGTCGATGGCGCTCCCGTGGTCCTTCTCCGCCGGGCTGCCCTCCGTGCCGTACGCGCCGATCAGGTCGGCGGCGGCGGTGCGGAACAGCTCCCGGCGGCGCACCCCGCGGGCCGCCGCGACCGCCGCTTCGGCGCCGTCCGCGCGGCCGACCGCGGCCAGCACCTCCTGCTCCAGGGCAGCCCGGCCGCGCGGCCGCAGGCCGTCGGGGGCGCCGAGCAGGGCGACCGCCTCGGGCGCGCGCAGCAGCAGATCGGGGGCGAGCCGTCCGGCGGAGAGCACCCGGGCGAGGTTCTCGGCGGCGGCGCCCTCGTCGCGCAGCAGGCGCAGGTACCAGGGGGTCTTGCCGAGCGCGTCGGAAACCTTGCGGAAGTTGAGCAGTCCGGCGTCCGGGTCGGCGGAGTCCGCGAACCAGGAGAGCAGCACGGGCAGCAGCGTACGCTGAATCGCGGCCTTGCGGGTGACGCCTGAGGCCAGTGCCTCCAGATGACGCAGCGCGGCCACCGGGTCCGCGTAGCCCAGCGCTTCGAGGCGGTGGCCCGCGGCCTTGGCGGACAGCCGGGTCTCGCCGGGTTCGAGATGGGCGACGGCGTCCAACAGCGGCCGGTAGAACAGTTTTTCGTGGATGCGGCGCACCTCGCGGGCGTGCCACTTCCACTCCCTGCGGAGGGTGTCCACCGCCTCGGTGCGCATGCCCAGCGAGCGGGCCAGCCGGCGCAGATCGGCGTCGCTCTCGGGCATCAGATGCGTACGGCGCATCCGGTAGAGCTGGATGCGGTGCTCCAGGGTGCGCAGGAAGCGGTAGGCGGCGTCCAGCGCGGCGGCGTCCTGGCGCCCGACGTAACCGCCGGCCGCGAGCGCGCCGAGCGCCTCCAGGGTGGTGGCGCTGCGCAGCGTCGCATCGCTGCGGCCGTGCACCAACTGGAGGAGCTGGACGGCGAATTCGACGTCGCGCAGCCCGCCGGGGCCGAGTTTGAGTTCCCGGTCGACCCGGTCGGCGGGGATGTTCTCGACGACCCGGCGGCGCATCTGCCGGACGTCGGCGACGAAGTTGTCCCGCTCGGCGGCCTGCCAGACCATCGGGGAGAGCCCCTCGACGTAGGCGCGCCCCAGCTCCGGATCGCCGGCCATCGGGCGGGCCTTGAGCAGCGCCTGGAACTCCCAGGTCTTGGCCCAGCGCTGGTAGTAGGCGAGATGGCTGCTCAGGGTGCGGACGAGCGGGCCGTTGCGGCCCTCGGGGCGCAGGTTGGCGTCCACCGGCCAGATGGTGCCCTCGGCGGTGATGTCCGAGCAGACCCGCATCATCCGGGCGGCTATCCGGGTGGCGGACCGGAGCGCGGCGGCCTCCTCCACCCCCTCCTTCGGTTCGGCGACGAAGATGACGTCGACGTCCGAGACGTAGTTCAGCTCGCGGCCGCCGCATTTGCCCATGCCGATGACGGAGAGCCGGCAGACGGCCGCGTCGCCCGGCTGCTCCTCGCGGGAGATCTCCAGGGCGGCGCGCACCGTGGCGGTGGCCAGGTCCGCCAGTTCCGCCGCGGTCTCCGCGACATCGGTGGTGCCGCACACATCGCGGGCCGCGATGCCCAGCAGACACCTGCGGTAGGCGGCCCGCAGCGCATCCGCGCGGGGGCGGTCCGCGCCCCGTTCGCCCCAGATGCCCTCGGCGAGCGACTCCTCGAACTCCGGGGTGCCGGGGTGCAGATCGGCCGACTCGTAGGTGACCAGCGACCGCCAGTCGTGCGGATGCCGGGCGAGGTGGTCGCCGAGCGCCTCGGAGGCGCCCAGCACCCCCAGCAGCCGGTCGCGCAGCGGTTTCGCCGCGACGACGGTGCTCAGCAGCTCCTGCTGGTCGTCCGGGTCCTGGGCCTCCACCAGGCGGACCAGGCCGAGCAGCGCCAGATCGGGGTCCGCGGTGGCACCGAGCGCTTCGAGCAGCACCGAGTCATCGCGTACGGGGGCGAGTTCGGGGGCGTCGAGCAGCAGTCCGGCCGCCGAGGGCTGGGTGAAACCGTGCCTCAGCAGCCGGATGAAGGCGCTGCTCCGCCGTCCCTGCGGAGCGGGTAGTGCCATGGCGGGCCGCCTCTCGGGGGGGCTCAGAGAACCGGCAGCATCTTGCGCAGCTCGAACGCGGTGACCTCGGAGCGGTACTCCTCCCACTCCTGCTTCTTGTTGCGCAGGAAGAAGTCGAAGACGTGCTCGCCGAGGGTTTCGGCGACCAGTTCGCTGCGCTCCATGAGGTCGATGGCCTCGCCGAGGTTCTGCGGCAACGGTTCGATGCCCATGGCACGGCGCTCGGCGTCGGAGAGCGCCCAGACGTCGTCGTCGGCGCCGGGCGGGAGTTCGTAGCCCGCCTCGATGCCCTTGAGGCCGGCGGCGAGCAGCACCGCGTACGTCAGATACGGGTTGGCGCCCGAGTCGATGGAGCGGACCTCGACGCGGGTGGAGCCCATCTTGCCGGGCTTGTACATCGGGACGCGGATGAGCGCGGAGCGGTTGTTGTGGCCCCAGCAGATGTACGAGGGGGCCTCGCCGCCGGCGCCCGCGGTGCGGTTGGCGCCGCCCCAGATGCGCTTGTAGGAGTTGACCCACTGGTTGGTGACGGCGGAGATCTCGCCGGCGTGCCGCAGCAGTCCGGCGATGAACGACCGTCCCACCTTGGAGAGTTGGTACTCGGCGCCGGACTCGTGGAAGGCGTTGCGGTCGCCCTCGAAGAGCGAGAGGTGGGTGTGCATCCCGGAGCCGGGGTACTCGGAGAACGGCTTGGGCATGAACGTGGCCTGGACGCCCTGTTCCAGCGCGACCTGCTTCATCACGAGCCGGAAGGTCATGATGTTGTCGGCGGTGGACAGCGCGTCGGCGTACCGCAGGTCGATCTCCTGCTGGCCGGGGGCGCCCTCGTGGTGGCTGAACTCCACCGAGATGCCCATCGACTCCAGCATCGTGATGGCCTGCCGGCGGAAGTCCATCCCGACGTTCTGCGGGGTGTGGTCGAAGTAGCCCGAGGAGTCGCCGGGGGTCGGCCGCTGGCCGTCCACGGGCTTGTCCTTGAGCAGGAAGAACTCGATCTCGGGGTGGGTGTAGAAGGTGAACCCGAGGTCGGAGGTCTTGGCCAGGATGCGCTTGAGGACATAGCGCGGGTCGGCGTAGGAGGGGGAGCCGTCCGGCATCAGGATGTCGCAGAACATCCGGGCGGTGCCGGGGGCCTCGGCGCGCCACGGCAGGATCTGGAAGGTGCCGGGGTCCGGCTTGGCGATCATGTCGGATTCGTACACTCGGGCGAATCCCTCGATCGCCGAGCCGTCGAAGCCGATGCCCTCGTCAAACGCCTGTTCAAGCTCCGCCGGGGCGACCGCCACGGACTTGAGGAACCCGAGAACATCGGTGAACCACAGCCGTACGAAGCGGATATCGCGCTCCTCCAGCGTTCGGAGCACAAACTCCTGCTGCTTGTCCATGGGTCACCAATCCTTGCAGGTCATTCGGCCCGTCCACGCGCAGGAAAAACACGTGTGGCACACCAGTATCACGTGAGGGGGTTACCGTCACATTACGCACCCTTGGCCGGAATCAGAACCGTCGGCCCGTTACCCCCACGGCAATCCTTCCCCCGCCGGACACTCTCAGCGCCCTCGGATGGCCGCAGACGGAGGCTTGGGCCAGACTTGGGGGGTACCTGAGGCTCCGTTGACCGGTCATTGACGGGTCCGTGTCACGAGATCCCTAGCCTGGGGCCGGGCCACGCGCTGCGCGGCCCGGACGGACCCGGCCGAGGGGGACAACGGGGCATGGGACAGGGCTTCCAGACCAATCCGGACGCGCTTTTCAGCTGTGCGAGCGCCACCGAACACCAGCAGGAGGCGATCCCGCGGATCGCGCTGGCGCTGGCGCATGTGGAGATACCGTCGGGCGCCTTCGGCAAGCTGCCGGAATCCGACGAACTGCACACCTCGTACAACGAGCACGCCACGGCGGCACAGCAGAACATCCACGATCTGACGGACATCCTCCAGAGCGCGGCGGAGAGCCTGCGCGCCATGGCCGGTGCCTACGTCGCCAACGAGTACGCCCTCCAGGAAGGCTTCGGCGGGAGCGGCGCGGGCGGCGGGAGCGTGCCGGTATGAGCGTGAGCGCCGCGTACGCCTGGGTCGACAAGGAGATCGAGAAACTCCCCGACATCCAGGAGGTCCACACCAGCGAGGAGCACGGCATCGACGCCGGGCTCGACGACGCGATCCGGTGGTTCCTGGACAAGATCGGGCTGATGGACGAGCTCGAAAAGGTCACCGGTATGCCGACGCAGCTGACCGCCGCGGCCCAGGAGTGGCGGGCCCAGGGCGAGGCGCTGCACCGGGTGGCCGGGGAGCTGCGGTCGGCGGCGCGGGTCCTGCCCGAGCACTGGGAGGGCGACGCGTCGGACGGGTTCGGCCAGGGGCTGGGCAAGATCGTCGACGCGCTCGACGACACCGGCAAGGACATGGGCACGACGGCGCAGATCCTGAGCCAGGCCGCCGCGGAGTGCAAGTTCGCCGAGGACGCGATCGTCGCGATCATCCGTGAGGCGATCGAGTGGGCGGCGATGACGCTGGCCGCGATGGTGATCACCGACATCCTGACGCTCGGCCTGGCCACGGTGGTGGACGGGCTGGTCGCCGAGGCGGAGGTGACGGTCTTCCTCGCCCGGGTGGAGAAGGTCTCCGCGGCACTGGCCAAGACGCTGCGGGACCTGATGAAGGCCGTCAAGGAGTTCAAGAGCGGTGCGAAATCGTTCAACGAGGCGCGCAAGGTCGCGGCCACGCTGCGCAAGCTGGGCGGGCCCACGGGCCTGCGCGGGCAGAGCTTCAAGGACTGGATGGCCCACCACATCGTGACCGGCCAGATCCACGGCCACGGCTCGAATCCCCTGATCAACGCCGCCACCGGTCTCACCGGTGACTACAAGGGCAAGGCCGAGGAGGCGGTCAAGCACTTCGGCAAGGAGGCGCTGGACGACGACCGGCCGGCGCAGCCCGCGCCGTACCGCGTGCCCAAGGGCAGTATCGAGGACACCTTCGGCTGACCGCCGGGGCCGACAGAGAGACGGATATGCACCCCACCCCCGCCGTCCCCCAGCGGGACGCCTGGCTCCTCACACACACCGCCGGTCTGCTGCGGCCGGGTGAGACGCTGCTCGGCGCGCTCTCCGTGCGGCTCGACCAGCTGGTGCCCGACACCATCCCGAAGCGGTGCCGCCGGCCCAAGCCGGCGGCGGAGGGGAAGGCGCGGTTCACGGGGTGGGGACGGATCTTCCTCCCGGTCGCCGCCGTCATGTGGGTGTGCTCCGTACCCGCCGGTCTGCTGGAGGCGGGGGCGCGGCAGACCTGGCGCGGGCTGCGCCGGATCTTCCGGGGGCCCGTCTGGGAGGGCGGCTGGGACAGCGCGGCGGGCTGGTTCGTCGTCGCCACCCGGACGGGCACGAGTGACATCGCGAACTACTACAACGAGCAGCTCGCACTGGCCTTCACCGATCAGCGGCTGCTGCTGCTGAGCAACCCCGCCGAGCCGGACCGACGGGCGGCCGAGCTCTTCGGTGAGGTGCCGCGCGGGCAGTTCACCCGGCGGCGTGAACCGCCGCCGCCGCGCCACAAGGGCCGGGCGGACATCGCCTTCACCGACGGCTCCTGGCTGGCCCTGGCGTCGGACGACCGGCGGGAGGGGGCGTTGCTGGCCGGTCTGCTCGCGCCGGAACAGCCGGTGCAGCCGGTGCGGTAGCGGCGGCCCTGGTCGGCGCGGCGGGTCGGGGCGGCGGGTCGGGGCGGCGTCGGCGCGGCCGGGCGGGAGCGGGCGGTGGGGGCGCCGCCGGACCGTGGCCCCGCCGTCCCAGTGAGGGCCCCGCCGGATCGCGGCCCGGCCGTTTCCGGTGCGGGCGCGCTCAGCCTCGCGTCAGGACGGCGCGGGCGACCGTTTCCGGTGCGTCGGCCATCACCAGATGTCCGGCGGGGGCGGCGACCGTGAACCGGCCGCCCAGTTCCGCGGCGAGTGCCCGCTGCCGCTCCAGCCAGCGCAGTTCGCGCGCCGTCTCGCTGCCGTCATAGGCCGCCAGGACCGTCACCGGTACGGCGGGCAGCGGGTGGCCCGGACGGAGCGCGGCGAGTTCGGCGGCCTGGTAGCCGTACGTCGCGTGCTCCAGGGCGCAGGCGCGCAGCACCCGGCTGGTGCGGTATCCGGCGCGCTCCCAGGGGTGCGGCGGATGGCCGGCGACGGTCGCGGCGCGGGTGACCAGGCGGCGGGCGGCCGGGCCGAGGGCGCGCGGCACACCGACGGCGGAGAGCGCCCCCGCCACACCACCCGCCCAGGCGGTGCGGACCGCGCGCGGCAGCAGCGGCCGCGGGTCCTCCTCGACGCTGGTGTCGACCAGGACGAGACCGGCGCAGCGGTCCGGATACCGGCGGGCGAACGCCTCGGCGTGGAACCCGCCGAGCGAGTGGCCGACGACGGTGGCGGGACCGAAATGGCCGAGCACGTCGAGGAGTTGGGCGATCCGGTCCGCCTCGGCGGCGACCGTGGGCGGCTCCGGCGCGGGGGCGCTCAGGCCCAGACCGGGCCGGTCGAAGCGGACGACGGTGCGGTGCGGGGCGAGCAGCGCCGCGACCGCGTCCCAGTCGTACCAGGCCAGGCCGAGCCCGCCGGTGAGCACGCACACCGGGCCGGCGCCCTCGCTCAGCACGTGCAGCGGCACACCGCCCACGCGCAGCATCCGGCCGGGCGCGCGGCCGGCGTGACGGGTGCGGCCGGCGCGGTTCACCGGTCCGCTCCCGGGTCGCGGCCGGGAGGTGGCGCGGGGGTGTCGCCGGAGGTTGGTGCCGGGGGCTGCCCGGGTTCCGTACGGCCCGCCCGGCCCGGTGCCGCTGCCCCCGCCGTACGCTCCCCGGCCGCGCGCCCGTTGCGTGCCACGCACCCGGCGAGTATCGCGATGTAGAGGGCGACCAGCAGGACCTGGAGGCGCTGGCCGACGCCGAGGGCCCAGGTGCCCTGGCCCGCGGTGAAGGCCGCGACCGAGACCAGCGTCCAGCAGGTGGCGGCGAATTCGGCCAGTACCAGCGGCGGCCCGTAGCGGGCGAGCGCCGGCCACCAGTCGTAGCGGCGGGCGGCGACGGTCAGCAGGACTATGGCGCCGAGCGCGCCGGTCATGGCGAGCGAACTGCTGATGGCGTGCGCGGTGTGGGTGGCCGGCACCAGGCCCGCGGTCTCCCGGGCCGCGCACACCGGGTCGCTGGTCGGCGCGCAGCTCAGCGGCAGCCGGGAGTCGAGGGCGGTGGCCGCGCCGAAGAGCGCGAGCGCGGCCCAGCCCGCCGTCGCCCACGGCCGGCGTTCCAGGGTGAACAGCGCGGTCACCGCACCGGCCAGGACCAGCAGCCCGGCGACCAGGTCGGTGGCGCGGAACAGCCCGCCGAGCGGCTGATCGGCGGCGGCCAGCTCGCTGACGTACGCCTCCACCGGGTTGAGGCCGGTGGAGACCACCACCTCCAGGACCCAGGCGGTGTAGGCGAGGGCGCCGAGCAGCAGCGGTACGGCGGCCGCCCGGCGGCGGGTGGGGAGGGGGCTGGTCGGGGTCACGGACATCCTGGTGGTCGGGTGGACCCGGCGGAGCACGCGGAACGCCGGGGACGCCGGTGGCGCGAGAGGCCCAGGATAGGCAGACTGCCGACGCCAATGCGGTGATAGCGGCACAAAGAGCGCCACATCGCCGCGCGGCGCGGCCGTCGGGGGCCCGCCCTCGGAGGCCGATACCCCGCGGGGGTAGGGTGCGCCGGAGTCGCCGGAATCGCGGGGCGCACCGAAGTCCGCGGCCCCGTGCGTCCGTATGCCGTCCGTACGCCCGCGAGTCCGTGCGGCCGTGGGCCCGTGAAGCCCGCCGGTCCGTGCGTCCCGCCGAAAGGTCCGCAATGCGTGAACAGGGGAAGGCCGCCGCGTGGTGCGGTCGGCTGCTGCTGTTCGCGGCGCTGATCGCCGGGATCGTCGCGATGCACACCTTCGGGCATCCGACGGACGGGCACGGCGGACACGAGACCCTCACCGCGGCGGGCCACCCGGCGCCGGAGCCGATGGCGATGACCGGGCCGATGGCAGTGCCCGTGGCGGCGCCGATGACCGTGCCGATGGCGACGCACCGGGCGGACCGTCCGGCGGCGCCCCTACCGGCGAGGCCGATCGCCTCGTCGAAGGCGACGACCACAGCAGCACACCCCCCGACACACCCGACCGCGCTCACCGTCTCCGACAGTGCCAGCGGCGGCGGTGCGATGGACCCCGGCACCGTCTGCCGGGCCGTGCTCTCCGTCTGGGCGACGGCGCTGCTGGTCCTGCTCGGCGTCGGCCTGCTGCTCGGGCAGGCGCGGACGGGCGTGTCGGCCGCCCTCCGGGCCCGTCTGCTGCGCGGTCTGCGGCCGCTGCCGCCGCCACCCCGCCACAAGCTCCTCGCCCGGCTGTCGGTGCTGCGCGTGTAGGAGCGCACCCGGCCGCCGACGCCTGCGCGCGTCCGCGACCCCGTGCCCCTTCCGCCACATCACCACCGACACCCTCATGAGGTGCTTCACCATGCGTACCCACTCCCGCCGCGCCCTGCTCGGCGCGGGTCTCGTCGTCGCCGGCAGCGGTCTGCTGGCCGCCTGCTCCACCGGAGACGCCGGATCCGGCCCGCACGACGGCAAGAACCCCTCCCCCGGCCCCGGCGCCACCCCGGCCGGATATGTCTCCCCGGACGGCCCGGAGGTCGCCGCGGCCGAGCGGAAGCGGGGCGCGGGCCCCGTACGGAAGGTCGCGCTCACCGCCACCCCGGACCGGCTGGATCTCGGCGGCCGTACCGTCAACTCCTGGTCGTACGGCGGTGAACTGCCCGGCAAGGAGGTCCGCGTCACGGCGGGCGACACCCTCGCGCTGACCCTCGCCAACCATCTCCCGCAGGCCACGTCCCTGCACTGGCACGGACTGGCGCTCCGCAACGACATGGACGGCGTCCCGGATCTGACCCAGCGTCCCGTCCCGGCCGGCGCCTCCTTCACCTACCGGTTCGCGGTCGCGCACCCCGGCACGTACTGGTTCCATCCGCACTCCGGCGTGCAGCAGGACCGCGGGCTGTACGCCCCGCTGATCGTCGAGGACCCCAAGGAGCCGCTCGCGTACGACAAGGAGTGGGTCGTCGTACTGGACGACTGGCTCGACGGGGTGGACGGCAGCACCCCGGACGCGGTGCTGGCCGAGCTCCGCAAGGGCATGGGCGGCGGCCACGGCGGTATGGACATGGGTGAGGGGGACGACGGGAAGGGCATGGGCGGTATGGACCACGGGGCGCACGGCATGGGCGGCCGCATGCCCTCGTCCGGCGGTACGTCCCGTCCCGGCGGCCCACCGCGGATGCTGATGGGCGCCACCAGCAAGTGGCTGGGCGGCGACGCCGGGGACGTGGACTACCCGTACCACCTCGTCAACGGCCGCGCCGCCGACGATCCGCAGACGTTCCGCGCCGCACCGGGCGACCGGATCCGGATCCGGTTCGTCAACGCGGGCGGCGACACCGCCTACCGTGTCGCGCTCGGCGGCCACACCATGACCGTCACCCACACCGACGGCTTTCCCGTCGAGCACGCCGGGACCGACGCGCTGCTGCTGGGCATGGGCGAGCGGTACGACGTCCTGGTCACGGCCGGGGACGGCGTCTTCCCGCTCACCGCGGTCGCCGAGGGCAAGAAGCGGTCCGGACTGGCCGTACTGCGCACCGGCGGCGGCGCGGCACCCGGCCCGGCCACGCGCCCGAAGGAACTGGACGGCCGGCTGCTCACCGCGGACCGCCTGAAGGCCGCCGAGGCCGTACGGACCAGTGCCCGCCGCCCCGACCGCACCCTCGCACTCGACCTCACCGGGTCCATGGCGGCGTACGACTGGGCGATCGACAAGAAGCCGTACACACCGTCCCAGCGGCACCCGGTCAAGGCCGGTGAGCGGGTCCGGCTCTCCTTCCGCAACCGCACCACGATGTGGCATCCGATGCATCTGCACGGCCACACCTTCGCGCTGCCCGGCGGCGGCCCCCGCAAGGACACCACCATCGTGCTGCCGGGCCGCACCGTCAGTGTCGACTTCGACGCCGACAACCCCGGTCTGTGGATGATCCACTGCCATAACGTCTACCACTCGGAGTCGGGAATGATGACGGTCCTCGGCTACCGGAGGTAGCCTCCGCAGGCGTGCCCACGCGTGCGGCCGGACCGCACGCGACCGCCTCCGGACCCGGCCCCCGACCGGTCCCCGCACGGACGGGAGCCAGCCGGGTCCGGGGGGCCGGGTCCGGAGGGCCGGACCGGGGCGCCGGACCCCCATTGCGTCAGAAAGACGATTACACTGACAGGGTGCCCTCACTTCGTCTCGCCCTGCATCAGATCGACTCCTGCGTCGGCGATATCGGCCGGAACGCCGGGACGATCGTCCGCTGGACCCGGTACGCCGCCGAGCAGGGGGCGCACCTCGTCGCGTTCCCGGAGATGGCGCTGACCGGCTATCCGGTCGAGGATCTCGCGCTGCGCCCCTCCTTCGTCGAGGCGAGCCGGGCCGCGCTGCGGGCGCTGGCCGGCCGGCTGGCGGCGGAGGGGCTGGGCGAACTCCCGGTGCTCGTCGGCTATCTGGACCGCTGTCCGCAGGACCTGCCGCGCTACGGCCGGCCGGCCGGCGCCCCGCAGAACGCCGCCGCGGTACTGCACCGGGGCCGGATCGCGCTCAGCTTCGCCAAGCACCACCTCCCCAACTACGGCGTCTTCGACGAGTTCCGGTACTTCGTCCCCGGCGACACGCTGCCCGTCGTACGGGTCCACGGCGTGGACGTGGCGCTCGCCATCTGCGAGGACCTGTGGCAGGAGGGCGGCCGGGTGCCCGCGGCGCGCAGCGCGGGGGCCGGGCTGCTGCTGTCGGTCAACGCCTCACCGTACGAACGGGACAAGGACGACACCCGGCTGGAGCTGGTCCGCAAACGGGCCCGGCAGGCCGGCTGCACCACCGCCTATCTGGCGATGACCGGCGGGCAGGACGAGCTGGTCTTCGACGGCGACTCCATCGTCGTCGACCGGGACGGCGGGGTGATCGCGCGGGCACCGCAGTTCACCGAGGTCGCCCTGCTGCTCGACCTCGAACTCCCGGCCGCCGCGCCCGAACCGCCCTCCGGCGTCCTCGACGACGGCCTCCGCGTCGACCACGTCACGCTCTCCCCCGACCCGCTGCCCGACTGCCCGCCGCGGCCTCCCGTCACGCTCTCCCCCGATCCCCCGCCCGACCGCCCCGCCTACCCACCGCAGCCACCCCGCAACGAGGCGGGGCAGCCGGCGGACACCGGGGCGAGGCTGCCGGACACCGAGGAGATCTACACCGCGCTGGTCACCGGGCTGCACGCCTATGTCGCCAAGAACGGCTTCCGCAGCGTGGTGCTCGGACTGTCCGGCGGGATCGACTCCGCGCTGGTCGCCGCCCTCGCCTGCGATGCGCTGGGCCCCGAGCGGGTGCACGCGGTGGCCATGCCCTCCCGCTACTCGTCGGAGCACTCCCTGACCGACGCCGCCGAACTGGCCCGCCGTACGGGCCTCGCCTTCCGTACGGTGCCGATCGCGCCGATGTTCGACGCGTACATGGCGGCGCTGGAGCTGACCGGCCTCGCCGAGGAGAACCTCCAGTCGCGGCTGCGCGGCACGACCCTGATGGCGATCTCCAACCAGGAGGGGCACCTCGTCCTCGCCCCCGGCAACAAGTCCGAGCTGGCGTGCGGCTATTCGACCCTCTACGGCGATTCGGTGGGCGGCTACGGCCCGATCAAGGACGTCTACAAGACCGTCGTCTACCAGCTCGCCCGCTGGCGCAACCAGTCGGCGGCCGACCGCGGCCACACCCCGCCCATCCCGGAGCACACGATCGCCAAACCCCCGAGCGCGGAACTGCGCCCCGGCCAGGTGGACACCGACTCCCTGCCCGACTACGACGTCCTGGACCGCATCCTGGAGCTGTACGTCGACCGCGACCGGGGCCGCGAGCAGATCGTCGCCGAGGGCTTCCCCGAGGAACTCGTCACCCGGGTCCTGCGCATGGTCGACCGCGCCGAGTACAAACGCCGCCAGTACCCGCCCGGCACCAAGATCTCCGCCAAGGGCTTCGGCAAGGACCGCCGGCTGCCGATCACCAATCACTGGCGGGAGGGGGACTGAGGAGCGGACTCCCGAGGCCGCAGACCGCATTCCCGCGGTGCCGGTCAGGCGTCGAAGTCGTACTCCAGGATGTAGGAATTCGCGTCCAGAACCATCTCGTTGACCTCGACGGCGCTGCCGTCCTGCGTGAAGGCGGTGCGGCAGACGAGAAGGACCGGAGTCCCGCCGGGCAGGGCGAGCCGGGCGGTCTCATCGGACGTCGGCATACGGGAACGGACCTCCTCACGGAAGTGAACCGGCTCGTGTCCGAGCTCCGCCAGACGGGCGTAGATCCCGCCGGGGCCGGTGTCCGGCCGGGTGATCGGAGATCCGGCGACGAGTCCGGCCGGAAGGCTGGACGTCGAGAGCAGCACCGGTTTGCCGTCGAGCACGAAGCGCCGGTCGCGCACGCACACCGGTTCGTCCGCCACGAGGCCGAGCACCCGGGCGATGTGTTCGGCAGCCGGTTCCTCGCCGACCCTGATCTGATCGACGACCACATCCCGGTCCGTCGCGTCGACGGACCAAACCGAACGCCCTGATCCCCATGCCTCGCGGGTCAAGCGCTGAATGCCGCGCCGTCGCAACGGGTGGAACGTCCGCACGAACACTCCCGCGCCCTTACGGGCCTCCGCGATCCCCTCGCTCTGCAACACGCCGAGGGCCTGACGCGCGGTCATCCGCGCCACGCCGTGAGCGGCCATGAGGTCGTTCTCGCCCGGCAGCCGGTCGCCGGGGCCGTATTCGCCCTCTGCAATGGCCGCTTTGAGCGTGGCGGCGATCCGTTGGTACTTGGGTTCGGTCACTACGCCTCCTCCGGTCATCTCCAGAGACACCCTAAGCGGCACTCCCACGCAACCCGGGGCGCAGGGGGCCGCATTGACATCTCTAGAGAAATTCCGCTTCGCTGGAGATGTCTAGAGATGTTCCGTCCTGGTGCTGTCCGCAGTGGTGGGGAGAATCGTGATGACACGGATCGCCGGAGTCGGCGGTATCGGCGTACAGCCCGAGCCGTTGAGCGTGCTGAGTCTGCATCCGGTTCCGGAGTCCGCAGCGCTGGCCCGGCGGCATTTTCGCCGGCTCGCCGACGGGTACGGCCTCGGGTGGCCGGTCGATGACGGCGTACTGCTGGTATCCGAGCTGGTGGGCAATGCCGTCAGGCACGCCGCGGCGGACGGCCCTTGGCTGATCCGGCTGGAGTGGTGGCGAATCGGCCACGGGCTCCGGACCGACGTGCGCAGTCCCGGCAGCCCGGAGCGGGTCCGCATGCGAGCGCCTGAGCCGGAGGCGACGGACGGCCGCGGACTGCTGCTTCTGGACCACCTTGCGACGGCATGGGCCGTGGAACCGAGTCCCCATGGGGGAACGATGGTCTCGTTTCTGATCGGGGAAGTCCGACCGCAGGTGAACTTGCCCGGCCCCCGGCCCGTGTCCTGACACGGGCCGGCCCCGTGCGCGATTCCCCCGCCGAAGGCTCAGCCGACGCGTTCGGCCGACGCCGCCCCCAGGGCCGGTTCCCCGTCCCCACCCCGGGCCACGATGCGGGACGTCTCGCCCGTGTCCCGGTCCAGCAGACCCGCCGTGACCGCGACGGCTAGGCCGAGGGCGGCCAGGGTCGCGCCCACCACGGCGGGAGAGGTCCAGCCCCAGCCGGCCGACAGGGCCAGGCCGCCGGTCCAGGCGCCGCCCGCGTTGGCGAGGTTGAAGGCGGACTGGTTGGCGGCGGCGGCCAGGGTGGGGGCCTGCGGGGCCTTGTTCATGACGAGCATCTGCAGCGGGGTGGTGGTCAGGAAGCCGACGGCGCCGATCACGACGACGGTGGCCAGGGCCGCCCATTTCACCTGGGCAGCGAGGGGGAAGACGGCGAGGACGGCGGCGAGCGCCGCCAGGGCCCCGTACAGGGTGGGGCGCAGCGCTCGGTCGGTGAGCGGTCCCGCGGCGAGCGCGCCGAGGGTCATCCCGATGCCGAAGAGGGCCAGGACGAGGGGGACGGAGGTCTCGGCGAAGCCGGTGACCTCCGTCATCATCGAGGCGAGGTAGCTGTAGAGGGCGAAGACCCCGGCGAAGCCGAAGACGGTGGTGAGCAGGCCGAGCAGCACCTGGCGGTTGCCCAGTGCGCGCAGTTCGCGGCCCGGACCGGTGCGCGTCCCGGCCGGCAGCGGCGGGATCAGCCGGGCGAGGGCGGCCATCGCGACGAGGCCGATGGCGGCCACGACGAGGAAGGTCGCGCGCCAGCCGAGGTGCTGGCCGAGCAGCGTCGCGGCGGGCACCCCGACGATGTTGGCGATGGTCAGGCCGAGGAACATCGTGGCGACCGCGCGGGCCTGCCGGCCCTCCCGTACCAGCCGGGCGGCGACCACCGCGCCGACGCCGAAGAACGCGCCGTGCGGGAGCCCGGCCAGCAGCCGGCCGACAATCAGCAGCCCGAAATCGGGTGCCAGGGCGGAGGCGAGGTTGCCGACCGTGAAGACCCCCATCAGCAGGACGAGCATCCGCCTGCGCGGGATGCGGGAGCCCAGGACGGTCAGCAGCGGGGCGCCGATGACGACGCCGAGGGCGTAGGCGGAGACGAGGTAGCCGGCGGTGGGCACCGAGGTGCCCAGATCGTCCGCGACATGGGGCAGCAGGCCCATCATCACGAACTCCGTGGTGCCGATACCGAAGGCCGAGATCGCGAGCGCGAGCAGAGCCAAGGGCATGAAAAACCTTTCGGGGACGGTGCGTGCGGCGGCGCACGCGGGCAGGGAGTCCGTACGTCTTCGTGTCGGGAACGCCGTTTTTCTTGCCCCGGACGTCGTCCTGGGCGTTGTCCGGGACGACGTCCGGGCGTTGTCCAGGGCACGGTCCCGGGCGTTGTCCGTGGCGCCGTCCCGGGCGTTCCGAACGTTCCGTTACACGTCGATGAGTTCCGAGTCGACACGTTCCGAGTCGACACGTTCTGATTCCGATACGGAACCAAGACTCTCAGCCGTGGCGTTCCGGCCCGAGAACGGGGTGTTACAGGACGGTATGCCGCGGGTGGACGTCATGCGGGGACGGCCACGGGGCCGGACGTCCGCTCCGTCCGGCCCCGTGGCCGCCCCCGGTGACCCGGCATCCCAGCCGGCATCCCGTGTCAGATTTTGATCGAGGCGGCGACGGGCAGGTGGTCGCTGCCGGTGGCCGGCAGGGTCCAGGCCGAGACCGGGTCGATGCCCTTCATCATGATCTGGTCGATACGGGCCATCGGGAAGGCCGCCGGCCAGGTGAAGCCGAAACCGTCGCCCGCCGCGCCCTGGGCGGAGCGCATCTGCGCGGTGACCGGGGCCAGCGACCGGTCGTTCATGGTGCCGTTGAGGTCGCCGAGCAGCACCACCTTCTTCAGCGGCTCGGCCTTGATCGCCTCGCCCAGCAGCGCGGCGCTGCCGTCGCGCTGGTTGGCGGTGAAGCCCGCCTTGAGCTTGACCCGTACGGACGGCAGATGCGCGACGTAGACGGCGAACTTCTGGCCGTCGGCGGCGGTGACGGTGGCGCGCAGCGCCCGGGTCCAGCCCATCCGGATGTCCACCGGCGCCGCGTCGGACAGCGGGCGCTTGCTCCAGAGGCCGACGGTGCCCTGCACGGTGCTGTACGGGTACGCCTTCGCCAGCGCCTCCTTGTACTTGGGCAGCGCGGTGCCGCTCAGTTCCTCCAGCGCCACCACGTCGGCGCCGGACGCCACGATGTCCTTGGCGGTGCCCGTCGGGTCGGGGTTGTCGGCGTCGACGTTGTGCGTGGCGACGGTGAGGTTGCCGCCGGTGCCCTTCTTGTCGGTGACCAGCCCGCCGAAGAGGCTGACCCAGACGACGGCCGGCAGCAGCAGCGCGACGAGCGCGGTCGCCGAGCGGCGCAGTACCGCGAAGACCAGCAGCAGCGGGATGCCGAGCGCCAGCCACGGCAGGAACGTCTCCAGCAGACTGCCCAGGTTTCCCACCGCGTTGGGGAGCTGTGCGTGCAGGATCATCAGCAGGCCGAGCAGCACGGCGAGTACGGCCAGTACGATGCCGCGCCGCCACATCCCCTCGGGGCGCCACCAGTTCAGCAGGCGTCCGGCCCGGGACCCGGCCCGGCCAGGGTCCTGGCCCTGCCCCGGTTCCGTCATGAATGCCTGCGCCATACCGCTGTCCTCACTGCCGTGCTCCGCTGCGCCGCGCCTCGCCTGTGATCACCGACCCTAGGCGATGGTCCGTAAAGCGCCTTCTTAAAAGTGAGGACGGCGCGCTGACATCCCGGGGTTCCGGCCCGGCGCCCGTCGGAGGCAGCTGTCACAGAACGGGCATGGTCCCGTCATCGGACGGGCATCCGGGCGGACGGAAAGGGATGGGCGGGAAGGAATGGGACAGGCTGGCGAGGGGTGCTGCCGGAGCGGGGCGGCCCCGGCCCGTCAGCCCCGTCGGCCCCGTCAGCCCGCAACCTCCGCTCGGGCCGTCGGGCGGACGCCGTCCAGGACCATGTCGACGATGTCCTCCGCGAGCCCCTCGGGGAGTTCCTTCCATTCGTGGAGTATGGCGCGGGCCAGCATCGGGCCGACGAAGAGGTCGGCGATCGCCTCGATGTCGTGGTCGGTGCGGATCTCGCCGGACTCCCGGCCGCGGCGGAGCACGGCGAGCAGTGCCTCGTGGCGGTCCCGGATGACCGTGTCGTGGTACTCCGCCCACAGCGCGGGCTGCGCCTTGACGTGGCTGACAACGGTGCGCAGCACGGCGGAATTGCGCTTGGCCAGCCCGCCCAGGCGCAGGAATTCGAGCAGTGCGACGAGGTCGTCGCGCACCGAGTCACCGTCGAGCTTCGGGCACCGGGCCTCCAGGGACCGCATCACATCGAGCATCAGGGCGCTTTTGCCCGGCCAACGGCGGTAGACCGTGGCCTTGCCGACGCCCGCCTCGCGGGCGATGCGCTCCATCGACAGCTCGGCGATGGAGGCACCGTCCTCGATCATGCGCAGTACGGCCTCGATGATGGCGGTGTCGGCCGCGGCGCTGCGCGGCCGGCCGCGGCGTTCGCAGGCCGCCTCGGGGTCTCCCGCCGTCCGGTTCATCGCTGTGCGTCCGCCTTTCGCGGTTCGTGCGGCACCGCCACACGGGGTGCCGGTGCCGTGCGGCCCGGCAGGAACACCGCGACCACCACGGCGCCGACCACCGCGACGGCCGCCGAGCCGAGCGCGGTGACGTGCATGGCGTGGATGAAGGCGGCCTCCGCGGAGTCGGCCAGCGTACGCCCGGCCGGGCCGAGCTTCCCGGCGAGGCCGAGGGTCGCCTCGATGGACTCGCCGGCCGCGTGCCGGATGTCGGCCGGCACACCGGGCAGCGCGTCGAGCTTGCCCTGGATGCCGTCGCGGTAGGTCGTGGACAGCAGCGAGCCGAGGACGGCGACGCCGAGGGTGCCGCCGACCTGCCGGAAGGTGTTGTTGAGGGCGGAGCCGGAACCGGCCTTCTCGCGCGGCAGCGACTGCATGATCGAGACGGTGACCGGCGGCATGATGTGCGCCATACCGGTGCCCTGCACGAAGAACAGCACCTCCAGGACCCAGATCGGGGTGTCGGTGTCCAGCAGCAGCATGCCGGACATGGTGACGGCGACCAGCAGCATCCCGACGGTGCACACCACGCGGGAGCCGAACCGGGCGACGACCAGCCGGGCCCGCGGCGCGAAGATCATCTGGGCGGCGGCCAGCGGCAGGATCAGCAGACCGGCCTGGAGCGGGGTGTAGCCGCGCACGCTCTGGATGTAGAAGACGGTGAAGAACGTGACGCCCATCAGCGCGAAGAAGACCAGCGCGATGGCGGCCACGGCGGCCGAGAAGGCGGGCTTGCGGAAGTAGCCGATGTCGATGGACGGGTGGTCGCTGCGCTTCTGGTGGAGGACGAAGCCGCCCAGTACGACGAGGCCGCCGAGGACCGTGCCGAGGACCTGCGGATCGGTGAAGTCGGCGAGCTGGCCGCCCTTGATGATCCCGTAGACCAGCAGGACGAGGCCGACGACGGAGAGCAGCACGCCGAACGGGTCCAGCCGGCCGGGGCTGGGGTCCTTGGAGTCGGGCACCAGCAGGATCATCGCGGTCAGCGCGATCAGCACTATCGGGACGTTGACGAGGAAGACCGAGCCCCACCAGAAGTGGTCGAGCAGCAGACCGCCGGCGATCGGGCCGATCGCGATGGCCAGGCCCACGCCGCCGGCCCAGATGCCGATCGCCTTGGGCTGCTCGTCCCGCTCGAAGACGTTCATCAGGATGGCCAGGGTGGAGGGCATCACGAAGGCGCCGCCCAGGCCCATCACCGCGCGGAAGGTGATGAGTTCGCCGGGCGATCCGGAGAACGCGGCGAGCACCGAACCGGCGCCGAAGACCACCAGGCCGAAGAGGAGCACCTTCTTGCGGCCGAGCCGGTCGCCGAGCAGCCCCGAGGTGAACAGCAGCCCGGCGAAAACGAGGGTGTAGGAGTTGATCCCCCACTCCAGCTCGCTCTGGGTGGCGCCGAGGCCGACGGGGGCCGGGGTCGCGATCGTCTTCATCGCGACGTTGAGGATGGAGTTGTCCAGCACCACTATCAGCAGGCTGAGCATCAGGACGGACAGGATCGCCCAGCGGCGGCGGTGGATGTGGTCGGGGACCTGACGGGCGGCGGGTATGCCCGGAGCGGAGGGGGAGGAGGCCATGGAGGCACCTTACGCCTTTCCGATACGGACCCGTTCCGTATCGCCGACGGCGTGGACGGCCGCCCCTTCCGCTCGGCCCGCGCGCCGTGCCAGCATGGGACCGAGTCCGGAGACGCCGTAAGGGCGCTTCGAGATCAGGAACAGGAGCCGTCACCATGACGCAGCTTTCGCCTGCCCGGAAACCGGCCGAGGGGCCCGTACCGCCCGCCGAACAGTCCGCCGCACCGCCCGCCGCGGAACCCGCTTCGGCACCTGCCGCGCAGACCGCCGCCGAGCCCGCCGCACCGCCCGTGGCCGACAGCAGCAAGACGCTGTACGGGGGCAAGGGTTCGCGCCGCATCACGGTCCGCGATATCGCCGCCGCCAAGCGGCGCGGCGAGAAGTGGCCGATGCTCACCGCCTACGACGCGATGACCGCCGGTGTCTTCGACGAGGCCGGCATCCCCGTCCTGCTCGTCGGCGACTCGATGGGCAACTGCCACCTCGGCTACGAGTCCACCGTGCCGGTCACGATGGACGAGATCACGATGCTGTCCGCCGCGGTCGTCCGCGGCACCAAGCGCACCCTCGTCGTCGCCGACCTGCCGTTCGGCAGCTATCAGGAAGGGCCGGCGCAGGCGCTGCGCAACGCCACCCGGCTGGTCAAGGAAGCGGGGGTGGGCGCCGTCAAACTGGAGGGCGGCGAGCGCTCCGCGCACCAGGTGGAGCTGCTGGTCTCGGCCGGTATCCCGGTGATGGCGCACATCGGCCTGACCCCGCAGTCCGTCAACGCCTTCGGCGGCTACCCCGTCCAGGGCCGCGGCGAGGAAGCGGCCCAGCAGCTGCTGCGGGACGCCAAGGCGGTCCAGCACGCGGGGGCGTTCGCGGTCGTCCTGGAGGCGGTGCCGGCCGCGCTGGCCGCCGAGGTCACCCGCGCGCTGCACATCCCGACCGTCGGCATCGGCGCGGGCCCGGGGTGTGACGCCCAGGTGCTGGTGTGGACCGATATGGCGGGCCTGACCGGCGGCCGGGTACCCCGCTTCGTCAAGAAGTACCTCCAGCTGCGCGATCTGCTCGGCGGGGCGGCGCGGGAGTTCGCCGAGGAGGTCGTCGGCGGCGCCTTCCCGGCCGAGGAGCACAGCTTCCACTAGGGGCCTCCCGGAGGTTCCGCCGGGCCGGGGCGGTCCCGTAGGGTCCGACCCCGGGCTCCCGTAGGGGACCGCGCCCGGCCCGTCTGTCGGTGGGCCGGGCGCGGTGTCGGCGGCCTGTCGGTGCGTTGTCGGTGGCGGCTGGCACCTTTGAGGGCATGACGCGACAGACGATAACCACCAAGGGCGGAAACGCCGTGGAGGTGCGCGGTCTGGTCAAGCACTTCGGCGAGGTCAAAGCCGTCGACGGTGTGGACCTGGACGTGCGGGAAGGCACCGTGCTCGGCGTGCTCGGCCCCAACGGCGCCGGCAAGACCACCCTCGTACGCTGCTTGTCCACCCTCCTGGTACCCGACGCCGGCAGCGCCTTCGTGGCCGGCTACGACGTGGTGCGCCAGCCCCGCGCGCTGCGCCGCAGGATCGGCCTGACCGGGCAGTACGCCTCGGTCGACGAGAAGCTCTCCGGCCGGGAGAACCTCTACATGATCGGGCGGCTGCTCGATCTGTCCCGCAAGGACGCCCGCAGGCGCGCGGACGAGATGCTGGAGCGGTTCTCGCTGACCGAGGCCGCCAAGCGGCCCGCCGCCAAGTACTCCGGCGGTATGCGCCGCCGGCTGGATCTGGCCGCCTCCATGATCGGGCAGCCCTCGGTCCTCTATCTGGACGAGCCGACGACCGGCCTCGACCCCCGTACCCGCAACGAGGTGTGGGAAGAGGTGCGGCGGATGGTCTACGAGGGCGCGACGGTGCTGCTCACCACCCAGTACATGGAAGAGGCCGAGCAGCTGGCGAACGAACTGACGGTCATCGACCGCGGCCAGGTGATCGCCGAGGGCCGGGTGGACGAGCTGAAGGCCAAGGTCGGCGGCCGGACGCTGCAGATCCGGCCGACGGACCCCGGCGAGCTGGAGCGGATGGCCGGTGCCATCGCGCAGGCCGGTCTGGACGGCATCGCGGGGGCCACCGCGGACCGCGCCGAGGGCGTGGTCAACGTCCCGATCATCAGCGACGAGCAGCTGACCGCCGTGGTCGGCGTGCTCGCCCGGCAGGGCTTCGAGCTCGCCGCGATCAGCACCCATCTGCCCAGCCTGGACGAGGTGTTCCTGGCCGTCACCGGCCAGAAGACCTCCGAGGCGGGGGCCGGCGCGGACGCCGGCGACACCCAGGACCAGCAGTACGCGGAGGTATCGGCATGAGTGCCGCGACAGTGACGGCGCCGCCGGTGAAGGCCCGCGGCGACGAGGGCCGGATCGGCGTACGCGCCAATCTGCGGCACATCGGCGCGCTGGTGCGCCGCAACGCCCTCCAGATCAAGCAGGACCCGGAGTCGATGTTCGACGCCCTGCTCATGCCGGTCATCTTCATCCTGCTCTTCGTGTACGTCTTCGGCGGCGCCATCGCGGGCAAGGGCAATCAGCAGGAGTACGTCCAGTACCTGGTGCCCGGCATGATGGCGATGATGGGCATGAACATCGCCATGGCGGTGGGCAGCGGCGTCAACGACGACTTCCGCAAGGGCGTCATGGACCGCTTCCGGACGATGCCCATCGCCCGGTCCTCGGTCCTGATAGCCAAGATCGTCGTCGAGATCGGCCGGATGCTGATCGCCACCGCGATCCTGCTCGGCATGGGCTTCCTGCTCGGCCTGGAGATCCGGGGCAGCTTCCTCGAATTCCTCGGCGCGATCGTGCTGTCCACGGTGTTCGGCGCCGCCCTGATGTGGATCTTCGTCCTGCTGGGGCTCGCCATGAAGAGCCCGCAGTCGGTGCAGGGGGTGGCGATGCTGGTGCTGATGCCGCTCCAGTTCGGCTCCTCGATCTTCGCGCCGACGCAGTCGATGCCCGGCTGGCTGGAGGGGTTCACCAAGGTCAACCCGCTCTCCAACCTGGCCGACGCGGCCCGCGCGCTGATGAACGGACAGGGTGCCATCGCGCAGCCCACGCTCGTCACGCTGGGCTGGGCGGTCGCCATCACGGCCGTGACGATGCCGTTGGCGGTCGCCAAGTTCCGCAAGAAGACCTGAGGTCCGGCGACCGGACGGCACCGGCCTGACGCGCCTCCGCGCGCCACAGACCTGACGCGTATCCCATTCGCCCGGCTCGCGTCAGACGAGGGCGGTGGCCTCCTCCAAGGAGAGGCCGCCGCCTTCGGCGTACGCGCGGGCGTACGCGGCGTCGTCGAGCGCCGCCCGCGCCGCCGCCTCGGCGCGCGCCCGGTCGCGACGGACGATCAGTGTCGGTACCTGCATGCTCACCAGCGCGTCGTACGCGCCCACCAGCCGCGCCGCGTCCCATCCGCCACGCTCGCCGTGGACGGCCGTCAGCACCCGGGCTCCGGTGAGGAGATGGACGACCGGCAGGTCCGGCGCCACCACCCGCGCCATCGTGCCCCGCACCAGAACCGCCGCCGAGCGGAACCTCGCCGGCAGCTCGTCGCCGCGCCCCTCGTCCAGGTCCAGCGAGATCAGCAAGGACTCCAGGACCCCCCGGAACAGCTCCGGAGCGCGCTCACCGAACGCCTCCCGCACCGCGAGCAGTTCGTCGCGGGCCTCCGCCGTACGCCCCGAGACCGACAGCCACGTCGTGAGCGACAGATGCGCGAAGGGCGTCGCTTCGCGGCCGCTGGGCTGGTCCCTGGCCGCCGCCAGCACCTCGCGCAGCAGCCGCTCACCGGTCTCCCCCTGGCCCTCCTCGATCAGCACGCCGGCCAGCCGGGTGCGCAGCAGCAGGGTCTGGCCATGGGCGCCCAGGTCCTCGGCGTGGACCATCGCCGCCCGGTAGTCCTGCTTCGCCAGTCCGTACTCGCCGCGCTTCTCCCGGGTTTCGCCGCGCCCCGCCAGCGCCTCGGCCGCGCCCCAGGTGTCGCCGAGCCGGATGAAGATCCGCAGCGATTCGTCGGCGTCCCGGGCCGCCTGCTCCAGTCCGCCGGGCTGGTCGTTGAGCAGCTTGGAGCGCAGTTGCAGGACGAAGGCGAGCTCCCATTCGTAACCGAACTCGCGGCAGGCGCGCACCGCCTTCTCGACCTCGTCCAGCACGCCGTCGAACGAGCCGCTGAGCATCACCGCGTAGAACCACAGGACGCCCGGCAGCTTGCAGGTCTGCGGCATACCGCCGCGGTAGGCGGCGAGAATGCCCGCCACCTGCCGCTCCATCCGCGGCGACCGCAGCGCCTCGACGTCGGTCTCCAGGCTGGACAGGGCGACCAGCCGGACCTCCCGGCGGGCCTCCTGGAGCTGCTCGGGGGCCAGCGGCGGCGGCCGGTCGATGGGCGATTCGTACAGGTCGGGGGCGGGCCCGACGGGCGGTTCGAAGGGGTCGGGGCCGAGCGCGCCGACCGCCTCCGACCACTGGCGGGCCTCGCTGCGCAGATCGAGCAGCGACCAGAACCACTGCATCGACAGCACCAGGCAGAGCGCCTCGTGTTCGTCGCGGGCGGCGATGGCGCGGCGCAGCGCGGTACGCAGGTTGTCGTGTTCCAGCCCCAGCCGCTCCAGCCAGCCGCGCTGGCCGTGGCCGCGCAGCAACGGGTCGGCGGTGCGGGCCAGTTCACGGTAGGCGACGAGGTGGCGGCGCTCGGCGCCGGCCCGCTCCCCGGCCTCGTCCAGCCGCTCGCCCGCGTACTCCCCCACGGTCTCCAGCAGCCGGTAGCGCATCTGTCCGTCCGGTGCGGGCGCCGCCACCACCAGCGATTTGTCGATCAGCGAGCCGAGCAGCCCGGCCACCTCGCGCCCGTCGACGCCACCGCCCGCGCAGACCTCCTCGGCGGCGGTCAGATCGCAGCCGCCGGCGAAGACGGACAGCCGGCGGAGCACGGCGCGCTCGGGCTCGTCGGTCAGGTCCCAGGACCAGTCCACGACCGCGCGCAGCGTCTGCTGCCGGGGCAGCAGGGTCCGGCTGCCGCTGGTCAGCAGCCGGAAGCGGTCGTCGAGCCGGTCGGCGATCTGCCGCGGTGAGAGCAGCCGCAGCCGGGCGGCGGCGAGTTCGATGGCCAGCGGGAGTCCGTCCAGCCGACGGCAGATCTCGGCGCAGGCGGCCCGGTCGTCCTCGACACGGAAGCCGGGGCGGGCGGCGGCGCCGCGGTCGGCGAGCAGCCGCAGCGCGACGGGGTCGGGCAGCGGTTCGACGGGGCGCAGCACCTCGCCCGGTACGGCCAGCGGTTCGCGGCTGGTCGCCAGCACCGTCACCCCGGGGCAGTCGGCGAGCAGCCGCTCGGCGAGCGCGGCGGCGGCGCCGATCAGATGCTCGCAGTTGTCGAGGACCAGCAGCATCCGGCGGTCGGCGCAGAGCTCGGCGAGCCGGGCGAGCGGGTCCAGTGCGGTCGGGTCGGCGGCGGCTCGCAGGCCCTCGACGGCGCTGCTGCGGACGACGGTCTCCCGGGCGCCGAGCGCGGTGAGCACCGCCTCGGGGACGGTCTGCGGATCGTCGAGCGGTGCGAGTTCGGCCAGCCAGACGCCGTGCGGCCAGGCGTCCGGCGCGGCGGCCACCGCGCTCTCCGCGCCCTCCTGCGACAGCCGCGTCTTCCCGGCCCCGCCGGGCCCCAGCAGGGTCACCAGCCGGTGCGCGGCCAGGTCGGCGCGGAGCGCGGCCAGGTCGGTGTCCCGGCCGACGAAGGAGGTGAGGCGGGCCCGGAGATTGCCGGGGCGGGCGGGGACCAGGGGGGTGCGGGGGCCAGCCGTGGGAGTGCCGGACGTTCCCGGGGTGGGGGTGCCGGTGGTGGTGTCCGTGGCGGGGGCGGGGTACGCGGTGGGGGTGCCGGTGGTGGCCGGGGTGCCGGAAGGGGGCGGGGTGGCCTGGTGGGGCGCGGCGGGGGTTCCAGAGGCTGGCCCGGCCGGTGCCGCCGGCCCCGGGCCGGTAGCCGGTCCCGGCGGTGTGGCCGCGCGCCGGGCCGGCGCCGCGTCCCGGACCGGCGCGGGTCGGAGCAGTTCCGCGTGCAGGGCGCGGAGCTCGGGACCGGGGTCGGCGCCGAGGCGGTCGGCGATGACGGTGCGTATCTCCTCGTAGGCGGCGAGCGCCTCGGCGGTGCGGCCCGCATCGCGCAGCGCGCGCAGCCGCAGGGCCTGGAGCGGCTCGTCCAGCGGATGGTCCTGGCAGAGCGCGGCCAGCGTGGGCAACGCCTGGCCCGCCCGGCCGAGGGCGAGATCGGCGGCGAGCCGGGTGCGCTGCGCGTCCAGCCGGCGGGTCTCGGCGCGGGCCGCCTCGACACGGTCGTCGGGCAGGTCGGCGAGGGCCGGACCGCGCCAGAGCGCCAGCGCCTCGTCGAGGAGGACGGCGGCGCGGGCCGGGTCCGCGGCGGCGAGTGCCCGGCCGCCCTCCGCCGCGAGCCGTTCGAAGCGGTGCAGGTCGACGGCGTCGGGCTCGGCGCACAGGCGGTAGCCGCCGTCGACGGAGGCGACCGCGGTGCGGCCCAGGGCCCGGCGCAGCCGGCCGACCAGGGCCTGCAGCGCACCGGCCGCATCGGCGGGCGGGTCCATGCCCCAGATGTCGGCGATCAGTACGTCCGGGGACAGCGCCCGGCCGGGCCGCAGCGCGAGGGCGGTGAGCAGGGCGCGCAGTCGTGCACCGCCGAGGGCGACGGGGGTTCCGTCGGCCCGGCCGGCCTGGGTGGTGCCGAGGATTCCGTAGCGCACCGGCCCATTGTCGTTCACGGCTGTGCCGCCCACTGTCCGGTCACCCTTCCCGTGTCCCTGAAATGTCCCTGAAATGGCTCCGCCGAGGCCCCGGCCGTACCCGGAAATCCGCCCCTGGGTCCAGCCTGCCCGGAACCCCGGGAGCACCGCGCCTCGTTTTCCGCACACGGGCCTTTTCCGTGCACCGGGCGCCGTTCCGTGGATACGGTCGGGCTGCCCACCACCAGACCTCCGGGAGCCGCAGACGATGACCACAGCAATCCGGCGCGCCGACCGACGCATCAGCCCGGTCTTCCTCGCGCTCGTCGCCGTCCTGGCGGTGTCGGGATGGGCCGTGTGGAGCGGGGCGCTCGCGGCGGGCACCGGCTTCGCGGTGTTCGTGTTCGTGGTGTCCGGCTGGGTGGTGTCGCTCTGTCTGCACGAGTACGCGCACGCCCGCACCGCGCTGCACAGCGGCGACATCTCGGTGGAGGCCAAGGGCTATCTGACGCTGAACCCCCTGAAGTACACGCATGCGCTGCTGAGCATCGTGCTGCCGGTGCTCTTCGTGATCCTGGGCGGGTTCGGGCTGCCGGGCGGCGCGGTATTCATCGAGCGGAGCCGCATCCGGGGGCGCTGGCGGCACAGCCTGATCTCGGCGGCCGGACCGCTGACGAACATCCTGTTCGCCGCGGTGGTGACCGCGCCGTTCTGGCTCCACCAGCTGGCCGGAGTGCCCGCCGCGTTCCGCTACGCGCTGGCGTTCCTGGCGCTGTTGCAGGTGACGGCGGCGATCTTGAACTTCCTGCCGGTCCCGGGGCTGGACGGCTACGGCGTGATCGAGCCGTGGCTGTCGCACCGGCTGCGGCGCCAGGTGGAGCCGTTCGCGCCGTTCGGGCTGCTGGCGGTCTTCGGGCTGCTCTGGGTGCCGGAGATCAACCACGTGTTCTTCGACCTGGTGGACGCGATCCTGCGCGCCCTGGGCGTCTCCAACTGGGACAGCTACTGGGGCCGGGAGCTGTTCCGCTTCTGGCAGGGCGAACCGCAGATCCCGCCGGTCACCGGCATCGGCCAGGCACTGACGTAGCGCACCGGCGGGCGGGTGTCGCGGCGCACCCGGCGGGCGGTGTCGCGGCGCACCCGGCGGCGTCAGCCGGACGCCGCCGCGCCGGGCTGCGCCGCCCGGTCCGCCTGTGCCGCCCGGTCCAGCTTCGCCTTGCGTACGTAGAACCACGCCATGTTGCTGGAGATACCGGCCATCAGGATCCATACGACGCCGAGCCAGCTGCCCCGTGCGAAGGAGACAACGGCCGCGGCGACGGCGAGGACGCACACGACGGCGGCCCAGACGGCGAGTCGCGGGGCCGGGCGGGACGAGGGCACGGAGGGCATGGGGGTCGGCTCCTGTCGGGGGTGGCGCGGTCCTCCCCAGTGTCCCCCATGCCCCGTTCGTGCCCCACGCGGGCCCGTGCGGCGCCACGGCCCGGCCCGCCGTCCGCGACCGGCCTCCGGCGCGCCGGGCCCGGACGTGCGTGACCGGCCCGGACATGCGTGACCGGCTCAGAAGTCCGTGTTCGGCTCAGACGTCCGTGACCCGGAGGCCGGCGTGTGCCTTGTAGCGGCGGTTGACCGAGACCAGGTTCGCGACCAGCGATTCGACCTGGTGGGCGTTGCGCAACCGGCCCGCGAAGACGCCGCGCATACCGGGGATGCGGGCGGCCAGCGCCTGCACCACGTCGGTGTCCGCGCGGGCCTCGCCGAGCACCATCACATCGGTGTTGATCTCCGCGGTCTCCGGGTCCTGGAGCAGCACCGCGGACAGGTGGTGGAAGGCGGCGGTGACCCTGGAGTCGGGGAGCAGGGCCGCGGCCTGCTCGGCGGCGCTGCCCTCGGCCGGCTTGAGCGCGAAGGCGCCCTTCTTGTCGAAGCCGAGCGGATTGACGCAGTCGATGACGATCTTGCCGGCCAGCTCCGCGCGGAGGGATTCCAGGGTCTCGGCGTGGCCCTCCCAGGGCACGGCGACGATCACGACATCGCTGCGCCGGGCGCAGTCGGCGTTGGCCGCGCCCTCGATGCCCAGGCCGAGTTCCCCGGCCGCGGTCTGCGCACGCTCGGCGGCCCGGGAGCCGATGATCACCTTCTGGCCGGCCTTGGCGAACCGGTAGGCCAGGCCGCGCCCCTGGTCACCGGTGCCGCCGAGGACGCCGACAACGAGGCCGGAGACATCCGGCAGGTCCCAGGGATCGCGCTTGAGGGCGGCCTTGGCGACGGTCGCGATGTTCACGGGCTGAGCAGCGTCAGGAGTAGTCATGACAGCGATACTGTCACGCCTTCACCGGCGGCATCCTGGCGCCGTCGGCCCACCCGCGCCACCGGCACTCCGGCCCCGCGGTCACGTCTGCGCACCGCCCTCGGCGGGACCCGCCCGCCGGTACCGCTGAAACAGCGTCGGCGGCACCGCGGACATGGGCGGCGCCACCCACCGGGCAGGGGTGGAGCACCAGTTGGCGGCCGGCCGCGGCGGGGCCACAACCCGCCACCGGCCCGTACGAGATACCGCACCAGCTCCCGTACGGGTGACGCCAATGGGAGCGATCACCGGGCGGGGTGGTGCCGCGGCAGGATGCGGGGCCATGGATGCGTCACGGGTCGCGCTGCTGCGCGAGGTCCTCGCCGGCACCGAATGGGTGCAGGCCAGCCGCCGCTTCGCCGGGGCGCTACGCGCCGGTGTCACCCGGCACGGCGGCGGGCTGCTGCTGGTCGGCAGCGCCACGTACGAGCCCTGGCACCTGGCCGCGCATCTCGACGACGAGGCCGCCTGGTCGGGGCTGCCGGAGCTGTCGCCGACGCTGGTGCGGCACCACGTACGCGCCGGGGTGCCGGCCCATCTGTCGGTGGGGCTCGGCCGGCTGGCGGCGGCCGGGCGCGGCACGACGCTGCTGGTCGTGACGCCGGAGCAGCCGGGGGCCGGGCTGCTGGAGCGGGTGCACGACGCACGGCGCAACGGCGCGACGGTGCTCGCGCTGGACGGCGGCGACCGCGAGCTGCACGCACTGGCCCATGACGCGCTCGCCGCCCCGCCGACCGCCCCCGGAACCGCCGGACCGGCAGGTCCCGGCACCGGTATCGACATCGGCATGGGCATGGACATCGGTCCTGACATCGGTCCCGGATCCATGCCCGGCCCCGACCATGACACGCTTCAGCACCTGGTCAGCACGGCCGCCGGGGAGCACGGCGGACCCGCATCGCTCCCTGGGCAGCCGCCGGGCCGGGCCGCCCCCGGGCGCCGCCGCTTCCGCGACCGACTGGCCCGGCTCGCCGACGAACTGACCGCACCGCCGCCCCCACGCTGGTGATCCCCGGCCGCCACCGGCCCGGACGGGCCCCGCCCGGTGCGGTGCCGGGGTCCGGCGGCCGAGCCCGGCCTGAGCCCAGGGCAGGCGGACGGCGGGCCCATGGCCGACTGACGGGAGCTCGCACCGCTCCCCCGCATCCGCCCCCGCTACCGGTCTTCGCCCTCGCCCGAGCCCTTGCCCTCACCCGAGCCCGAACCCGTGTCCGTGCTCTCGTCCGGCCCCTTGCCCTTGTCGTGCCAGCGGGGGTCGGTCTCCCACTCCAGGTTGCGCTCGCGCGCCGTGTCCATGGCGTGCGCCGCCTCCTCGCGGGTGGCGTACGGGCCGAAGCGGTCGGCGGCCCGGCACTCGGGGCCCTCCTCGACCTTCTGGTGGCGGAGGCAGTAGAACCATTCGCCGGGTTTGCCGACCGTACGCCTCTTGAACAGCGCCATTGCCGCCTCCTGTGGGTGACTCCTGTGCCGCCATCCTGCCCGATGGCCCGCGGATACACTCGCTGGCATGTCTGGCCAGTCGCTTCTTGTCCCGGGGAGCATCTCCCCCGCCCGCCCCGTCCCCGCCTCCATCCCGCGCCCCGAGTACGTCGGGAAGGACGCGCCCACCCCTTATACGGGGCCCGAGGTGCAGGACGCCGAAACGATCGAGCGGATGCGGATCGCCGGCCGGATCGCCGCACAGGCGATGGCGGAGGCCGCGAAGCTCATCGCGCCGGGCGTGACCACCGATGAACTGGACCGGGTCGCCCACGAGTTCATGTGCGACCACGGCGCCTACCCCTCCACGCTCGGCTACCGCGGCTTCCCCAAGTCGCTGTGCTCCTCGCTCAACGAGGTCATCTGCCACGGCATCCCGGACTCGACCGTCCTCAAGGACGGCGACATCGTGAACCTGGACGTCACCGCCTACATCAACGGTGTGCACGGCGACAACAACGCCACCTACCTGTGCGGCGAGGCGGACGAGGAGTCGGCACTGCTGGTGGAGCGCACCCGCGAGGCGCTCAACCGCGCGATCAAGGCGGTCAAGCCGGGCCGACAGATCAACATCATCGGCCGGGTCATCGAGTCCTACGCCAAGCGGTTCGGCTACGGCGTGGTCCGGGACTTCACCGGCCACGGCATCAACTCGTCCTTCCACTCCGGCCTGATCGTGCCGCACTACGACAGCCCGCACCACACCACCGACATCAAGCCCGGTATGACCTTCACGATCGAGCCGATGCTGACGCTGGGCAGCCACGACTACGACATGTGGGACGACGGCTGGACGGTCGTGACCAAGGACCGCAAGCGCACCGCGCAGTTCGAGCACACCCTCGTCGTGACGGAGACGGGCGCCGAAATCCTCACGCTTCCCTGATCTGTCCAGGGGTAGGCTTTTTACCGACAGGGCGTCGGGAACAGGTTGACTTAGGTAAGCCTAAGTAGTTAGGTAAGCCTAAGTTCTAGCGGAATCGACCTGTTCCCGTCCGCTCCCCCTCGGTCCCCGGAGGTCCGCCTTGGAAGCGCCCAGCCCGACCCCGTCCGCGCCGTCGGCGCCGTCCACACCGTTCTCGACGGTCATCCGCACCGCGTCACACCAGCAGCACACCGAGGCCGAGAACTCCTCCTTCATGAGCGATCTCCTCGGCGGCAGGCTCGGCGTCCCGGCCTACCGGCGCTACACGGAGCAGCTGTGGTTCGTCTACCGCGCACTGGAGGGGGCCTCCGCGGCGCTCGCCCAGGACCCGGTCGCGGGCCCCTTCATCCGCCCCGAGCTGGCCCGCACCGCCGAACTGGAGCGCGACCTCACCCACCTGGGCGGCTCGTCCTGGCGAAACGGCCTGGAGCCGCTGGCGGCCACCGCCGCGTACGCCGACCGGATCACCACCTGCGCCCGGGACTGGCCGGCCGGCTATGTCGCCCACCACTACACCCGCTATCTGGGCGACCTCTCCGGCGGCCAGATCATCCGCGGCACGGCGGAGAAGACCTGGGGCTTCGCCCGCAAGGGCGACGGCGTGCGGTTCTACGTCTTCGAAGGCATCGGCAATCCCTCCGCCTTCAAGCGCGAGTACCGCGAGCTGCTGGACGCACTGCCGGTGGACGACCTGGAGAAGCAGCGGGTGGTCGACGAGTGCAAGCGCGCGTTCGCACTGAACAGCGCGGTCTTCCAGGAGCTCGGCGAGCAGTTCCCGCTGAGCGCGTAGGCGGGTGGGGCGCGGAGCCTACAGGCCGAGCGGGCCGGCGGCCGTGGGTCGGGGCCCGCAGTCCGGGGCCGCCGTCCGGGGTCGGCGCTCCCTGCGCAGGCGCTCGCCGCACCGACGCCCCCCGCACGGTTCGTACGCCGGAGCCCGTACGCCGTAGCCGGATATGGGCTGCGGCGTACGGGCGCGGGGCGCCTCGCTCCGGGCCTACGAGCCGTTACGGCGTATCGGCGCGTACCCGGCCGCCGACCTCGATGGTGCCGTCCGGGTGGGGGCGGGTGAGGATCTGCGAGCCCGTTCCCTGGCGGATGTCCAGGGGGCGGCCCAGTTCATGGGTCAGCAGGAGTGCGGCGGCGCCGGTCGCCTCGTCCTCCACGATGGCGTCGCCCCGGCGCGGGAAGGCCCGTGCGCGGACCACTCCGGCGGCCTCGTCCTGCCAGGCCCAGGCATAGAGCCACCGTTCCTAAACAGTGTTCAGGAGTGGCATTTGCTGCCAGCTCCCGGAACTGCGCGCGTCCCGAACGGTGTTGGATGCGCTGGTCTCCCGCGTTCGCT
>JOEL01000042.1 GCA_000720995.1 Streptomyces celluloflavus | reverse complement strand
GGTGAACGGGCCTATCCAAGACGGCTCCGACGCCGTGATCACACCAGACACAGCAAGATCATCTCACCCGTGACCAGCAGTTACGGGACAACCCTTAGGAAGGACAGTCTCATGTCCACCACGCGATAGGGGGACAATTCATGTCGCCAGAAGGACAACCCCTGGGCCGGCAGGGCGGGGGACGGCAGTCCGGGGGCGAACGGCCCGCGGCCGAGGTGGTCGCCGCGGTGGGGGTCGGCGAGTCCGCCGTGGTCGTCGGGAGCTTCGCGATGGGCGACGGGCAGTGGTACTCCTGGCATCGGCACGATCACCACCAACTCGCCTGGGCGGAAAGGGGAGTTCTGGCCGTACGGACCGCGGGGAACACCTGGGTGCTGCCGCCGTCGATGGCCCTGTGGATCCCGGCCGGTACCGAGCACACCATGGGGGCCGTGGCCCCGTCCCTCTCCAGGAGCCTGTACTACCTTCCGGAGCGCTGCCCGGTCGGCTGGCCGGTCCCCACCGTCGTCGGCGTCTCGCCCCTGCTGCGCGAGCTGATCTCGTACCTGGCGGACGCCGGCCTGGACGCGGCGGCCCGCGAACGGGCCGAGGCCGTGGTGCTGGATCAGCTGCGCCCGGTATCGGTCGCCACCGTGCTGGCCCCCATGCCGCGGGACCCCCGGGCGCGGCGGGTCGCGGCGGCGCTACGGGCCGATCCGGCGGACGGGCGGACGCTGGCGGAGTGGGGGGCGCGGGTGGGGGCGAGCGGCCGGACGCTGGCCCGCGCGTTCCTCGCGGACACCGGGATGCCGTACGGGCGGTGGCGCACCCGGCTCCGGCTCCAGGCCGCGATGCCGCTGCTGGCGGGTGGTGCGACGGTCGCGGCGGTGGCCGCCCGGGTCGGGTACGCCTCGCCCAGCGCCTTCGTCGCCGCGTTCCGGCGCGCGGTCGGGGTACCGCCCGGAACGTACTTCGCCCCGTTGGAGAAGCCACAGGGGAAGGAGTGGCGGGAGGTCCCCTAGCCTTCGGCCTCGGGCCCCGTCCCGCAGGCCATCGGCCCAGGCCCCGCTCCCCGTACCGCCCGGCCCGTTCCCTCACATAGCCGAATGCCTCAACCGTGCCCGGTCGGCGGCGGCCGTGCCCTGGTGCCAGCCGTCCGCGTCGTGGATGCCGCGCAGCCGGACGGGGGCGGTGTCCGGGAAGAGGGCGCCGGTGGTTTCCTCGACGGCCAGTTCGCGGGCGGCCAGCACCGGCAGCAGATCGGGGGCGGTGGCGGCGGCCTCGGCGGTGGCGGCGGCCGTGGCGGTCTCGGTGGCGGCGGCGAGGCGGTCGCGGATGCGGTCGGCGTACGCGACGAGGAAGGTCTGGCGGAAGTCCCGGGTGCGGCGGGAGCGGCCGCGGGCGTGGTGGTCGTCACCCGCGCGGTTCATCGCGGTGGTGGCCTGGAGCAGCAGTGAGGTGTAGAGCAACTCGGCCGCCTCCAGGTCGGGTGCGAAGCCGACGACGGTGGAGAAGCCGACGTCCGCCGCCCAGACGGCCTGGCAGCGGTTCGCGGCCGCGACGGCGTCGAGGAGCAGCGCCTTGGCCTGTTCGTACGGTCCCTCGATGCCGATGCGGACCGCCGTCGGGCCGCCGGCCGTGCCGCCCGGGGAGCCGTCCGCGCCGGCCGCGCTGTCCAGAAGAGCCTCGTCGATGCTGTGGCGGGCCATCAGCTCCTGCGCCTTGGCGGACAGCGCCTCCGCCTCCTGGGCGAAGTCGGTCGCCTCGGCCTTGGCCAGCAGGCCGCGGATGCGTCCCAGGGCGCGGGCCGCCCCCGCGCCGCCGGACGGGCGGGCGGGTGCCGGGGCGGCGGCCGGGAGCGGGGTGATGCGCGGCAGCCTGGCGAGGGTGCGCAGCGCCGCCAGCACGGCGTACGCGGTCTCGAAGCGGGAGGTGCGGCGGCGCCGGGCCAGCGCGTCGAGATAGCCGCTGTCGGACTCCCACCAGACCTCGGCGCCGAGCCCGCGCAGCTGATCGGCCCAGCGGGTGTCGCGCGCGGACTTGGCCGCCGGCGGGCGGGCCGCCTCGGCAGCGATGGCGTCGACGGTCAGCGCGACGATCGTCGGGTCGGCCGCCTCGCGCCGTACGATCCGCGCCAGGTCGGCGGGGTGCCAGCCGCCCGACCAGCACTGCCGGACGGCCTCCGCGGCGGCCGCGACGACGGCCGCGCTGACCGCCTCCCAGCCCGCCGGGGCCGCGGCCAGCCGGGACGCGCCCGCCTCGATGGCGTCCTCGGCCGGTGTGCCGTCCGGTGCGTAGCGGACGGCGCCGAGCACGTCGGCGATCAGTTCGTCCAGTTCACGCGACTCATGTGCGTCATGCGGTTCGTCGGCGGCCGATGGCGGGCGTCCGCCCCGGCCGCGCCGACTGGTCTTTCCGTGCTCGCTCACCCGTTCACTGTACGGAGAGCCGCCGCGGGGCCGTGTCCGGAGGCTCCGGCCACGCCCTGCGGCACGCACTTCCGGTGGTCCGTTCCTCGCGGCGTCTGCCCAGTGGCTCGCGCCGCCGTTACCGGGCCGTCCGCGGCGCCTGCGCCGGGGTGGCCGAACGCCACCGCCGGGCCGTGCCCGCTCGGCGCCGCACCCCACCTGTGCTCAGATCCGCACCTGATAGATGCCGAGGCCGCTCTCGGCGCGGTAGCCGAGCGCCGCGTTGACCGCCAGCATCGGCGCGTTCCCCTCCGCGACCGTGGTCATGATCTCCCGGACGCCCGGCCGCCGCGCGCGCAGATACGCCAGCATCCGCAGTTTGACCGCCCGGCCCAGGCCACGGCCGCGGTGCTCGGGGATGACGGCGGTGTCGTACTGCAGGGCCCGTACGGAATCCGGTGTGGGCAGCACGAGTTCGGTGTACCCGGCGACCGTGCCGCCCGCCTCGGCGATCGCCGCCACGGTGAGCATCATCCCGCCGCGGTCGAGGATGACGCGGGTCGTGGCGCGCACCCGGTCGGCGTCCCAGGGATCGTGCTGCTCGTCCAGATCGCCGATCGGGGCGTCCTGCATGGCGTTGTGGGCGCGGGCGTGCGTGGCGGCGTGTTCATCGGGGACGAGCCCGCTCCAGGCGGCGAAGCGGTAGCCGTCGGGCAGGAGGCGCGAACCCTCCGCATCCTCCGTACCCTCCGAGCCCTTCGGCTCCCCCGGCTCCCCCGTCACATCCGAACCCGGCGTACCCGAGATACCCGCCGCACCCGCCACACCCGGCATGTCCACCGCACCCGCCACCGTCTGCACATATGCCACCAACGGCAGCGCGCACTCCGCGCCGCACCCGGTGGCGAACCGTTCGCCCGCGCCGCCCCGATGGACGAGGCTGGTGAGCGACGTACGGCCCTCCGCGACGAGCAGGGCGCGCACCTGGGACCAGAGCGCGCCGCCCACCCCTCGGCCGCGCCGCCCGGGGTGGACGGTCAGGGTGTCGAGGAAGGCGGTCGCGGCGTTCTCCTCGGAGTCGAAGAGGCGGACCAGGGCTATCCCGGCGTAGCCGACGGCGGTCCCGGCGACGGCCCCGGGGTCCGGCAGCGCGAAGGCAACCGAGCGGCTGCGCAGCGCGGGGACGTACAGCCGGCCGGCCTCGGCGTCCCGCTCGGGGGCGGGGGTGTTCGGCCGGTCGTGGCGGTGGGCGGCGGCCAGGACGTCGTACCAGGCGTCGGCGTCGATCTCCGTCACGGACAGCGGGCCCACATGTCCGTACCGGCCCGCCCTGACCGGTTCTTTTCCGGGAAGTCCGGGAAGTTTCTCCATCCGCGCACCGTACGCAGCACCGACGCCCGGCGCGCCGCAAATATCGGCACCACCGGGCGTCGGTCACCTCGGGTCACAGCGGGTCGCGGTGGGTCACCGCGCGGCCGGGACGGGGCGGGTCACTTCAGGGCGCTGCCCGCGACCCACTCGGACCAGTTCATGTTCCAGCCGTTGAGGCCGTTGTCCGGCTTGATGGTCCGGTCCGGGGAGTTGATCATCTGGACGACATCGCCGAGCTGCGAGTTGGCGAAGAACCACGCGCCGTCCGTACCGGGGTCACCGGCCCCCTTGGCGTCCGCCAGGCCGATGCAGCCATGGCTGGTGTTGGAGTTGCCGAAGATGCCCTTGCCCCAGTAGTTGCCGTGGATGAAGGTGCCGGAGTTCGACAGGCGCATGGCGTGCGGCACATCGGGGATGTCGTACTCGCCGCCGAAGCCGACCGTCGAGCCGTTCATCCTGGTCTGCTGGTACTTCTCGGAGATGACCATCTTGCCGTTGTAGGTCGGGTGCTCCGCGCTGCCGGCCGAGATCGGGATGGTCTTGATCGTCTTGCCGTCGCGGACCACGGTCATCTGGTGCGTCTTGGCGTCGACGGTGCTGATCTGCGAGTGGCCGACGGTGAAGGTGACGGTCTTGTGCTGCACGCCCTGGACACCGGGCGACGCCTGGACGCCGTCGAGGCCGAGCTCCATGGTGACCTTGGAGTTCGCCTTCCAGTACTCCTCGGGGCGGAAGTCCAGCCGCTGGTCGCCGAACCAGTGGCCGACGACCTTCTGGTTGCTGCTCGACGCGACCTTGATCGCGGACTCGACGGCCTTCTTGTCCTGCACCGGCTTGTCGAAGTTGACCGACACCGGCATGCCGACGCCGACGGTCGAACCGTCCTCCGGCGTGAAGGTGCCTATGAAGCTGTGCGCCGGGGAGACGGTGGTGAAGGTGGCGTTCTCCACCGCCTTGCGGCCCTGGGCGTCCGTCGCATGGGCGCTGACCGTGTACTTCGTCGAGCGGTCCAGGGACTTCTTGGGCTGCCAGGAGGTGCCGTCGGCGGAGAGCGTGCCCTCGACGGCCTTCTTGGACTCGACGGCCGTCATGGTGACCTCGGTGAGCTTGCCACCGCTGACGGTCACCTTGGCGTCGCTGTTGATGCCCGCGTCGGCGGTGCCGTCCTTGGGCGTGATCTTTATCTTCGCGTCGGACGTGGCCTTCGCCGCCGCCGCGTCGACCTGCTTGGTCTTTGCCTGTGCGGCCTCGCTGCTGCCGCCGCCGCACGCCGAGAGCGTGAGTACGCCCCCGAGCAGCGCGGCGGTGGCTATCAGCCCGTTGCGGCGCTTGCTGTCCCTCATCACGCTCTTCTCCATCACTACCGATCCCCACGGTCGCCGGGTCCACGACCGAACACAGACGGTCCGGACCGACGCCTTATCAACGTCTGTTCCGTTTCGTCCGTTCCACACCTGCACAGAGTGTGGGGAAGGACACTTATCGGGCGTTCACCCCCATCACCGGGCATGCACATGCAATCGCCCCCCGTACGGCGGGACAGCCGCGCGGGGGGCATGGGGGTGGGGATGGAGGGACGTACGGGGCGTGGGGGTGTGCTGCGGGTGCCGGTGCGGTCAGCGCGTACGGTGCGGGCCGACCACCCCCGCGCCCGCCGCGTCCCCGGCGGCCGCCGTCTCGTCGGCGTCGTCGGCCTTGTCGGCCTCGTCCGCATCCACCGCCTCGTCCGCGAGGCCCCACTCCGCGGCGTCCCACTCGGTGTCCGGGTCGTAGTCGGTCATCTCCTCGCTGCTCCAGGAAGCCTGTGCGAGTTCGGTGCCCGGCACGGTGGTGACGAGATGGACCGGGTCGAGGAGGTGGGCCAGCGCCTCCGCCGGGTCCTCCCGGACCGTCACCCGCGACTGCGCGCGTTCCTCCTCGGGCAGGGTCGGGTCGCCGTCGAGGTGGTCGAGGGCGGCGCCGGTCAGCCGGCCGGTGTCGGTGATCTCCACGACCAGATCGATGTGAAGCCGCACAAAACGTGATGTCTCACCATTGCTCATGGCCAGGAGCGTAGGCATGTACGGTCCCGACTTCCGCGCGACCCGCGGCGGTCACTAACATCTGCGGTCAACGGCCAAATCGCCGAACCCACAAGGGAGATCGCTCTGTGACCGCACGACGACCATTGCTGACCGCCGCTGCCGCGGGATCGGTACTGCTCGCCTTGTGGTTCGTACCGTCCGCGAATGCGAACGTGGACGCCCCCGAATCGGGCGTTTCCGGGCCCCGCGCGAGCGCGGCGGCGGAGCAGGGCCGGGCGACCACCGGCCTGGAGCGCTCCGCCACCGGGTCCGCCGAGACGCGGTCCGCACCCGCGGGACCGGCCGCCGCGGCGACCGACGACGGCACCGCGGACACCCGCGAACAACTCCTCGCCGACACGGGCGGCCCCGACACCACGCCCTATGTGGTCGGCGGCGCCGTCTGCCTCGCCGTCGGCGCCGGACTGGTCGGCTACTCGGTCCGCCGCACCCGCGACGGCTGCGCCTGAGACAGCGGCGCCCGAGCCCGCCGGCGTACGGTTACGGGCCGGGCGCAGCGCACCCGGCCCGTAAAGCGACGCCCCGTCAGGCCAGGTGCCCCGTGACGGACTCCGCCGCCTCGACGAGCTTCCCGTCCCGTACGAACGCGTACGCGGCCTCCAGGTCCGGCGCCAGGAAGCGGTCCGCGCCGGGGCCCTCGATGCCCGCGGCGCGCACCGCGGCCAGTACCGCGCGGGTGGCGGGCGCCGGTGTCAGACCGTCGCGCAGCTCCACCGCGCGGGTCGCGGCGTAGAGCTCGACGGCCAGGACGCGGGTCAGGTTGTCGACCGCGGTACGCAGCTTGCGCGCCGCCGACCAGCCCATCGAGACATGGTCCTCCTGCATCGCGGAGGACGGGATGGAGTCCACCGACGCGGGCGCGGCCAGCCGCTTCAGCTCGCTGACCAGCGCGGCCTGGGTGTACTGGGCGATCATCAGGCCCGAGTCGACGCCCGGGTCGCCGGCCAGGAAGGCGGGCAGGCCGTGCGAGCGGTTCTTGTCCAGGAGGCGGTCCGTACGGCGCTCCGCGATGGAGCCGAGGTCGGCCGCGGCGACGGCGAGGAAGTCCAGGACGTAGGCGACCGGCGCGCCGTGGAAGTTGCCGTTGGACTCGACCCGGCCGTCCGGCAGCACCACCGGGTTGTCGACGGCGGCGGCCAGTTCGCGGTCGGCGACCAGGCGGGCGTGGTCGAGGGTGTCCCGGCCGGCGCCCGCGACCTGGGGGGCGCAGCGGATGGAGTAGGCGTCCTGTACGCGCGGCGCGTCGTCCTGGTGGTGGCCGGTGAAGCCCGAACCGGCCAGCACCTTCAGCATGTTGGCGGCCGCGGTGGCCTGGCCGGGGTGCGGGCGGATGGCGTGCAGCTCGGGCGCGAGGACGCTGTCGGTGCCGAGCAGCGCCTCCAGGGAGAGGGCCGCGGTGATGTCCGCGGAGGTGAACAGCCGGGCGAGGTCGGCGCAGGCCATCACGAGCATGCCGAGCATGCCGTCGGTGCCGTTGAGGAGGGCCAGCCCCTCCTTCTCGCGCAGTTCGACGGGGGCGATGCCGTGCGCGGCGAGGAGTTCACCGGCGGGCCGTACGACGCCGTCGGGGCCCTCCGCGTCGCCCTCGCCGAGCAGGGTCAGGGCGCAGTGCGAGAGCGGGGCGAGATCGCCGGAGCAGCCCAGCGAACCGTATTCGTGCACGACCGGGGTGATGCCGGCGTTGAGCAGGGCGGCCATCGTCTCGACGACCAGCGGGCGGACGCCGGTGCGCCCCGACGCCAGGGTCTTCAGGCGCAGGAACATCAGGGCGCGGACGACCTCGCGCTCGACCCGCGGTCCCATACCGGCGGCGTGCGAGCGCACGATGTTGCGCTGCAACTGCGCCCGCAGTTCGGGGCTGATGTGGCGTACGGCCAGCGCCCCGAAGCCCGTCGAGACGCCGTAGACGGGGTCCGGCTTGGCGGCGAGGTCGTCGATGAAGGCGCGGGAGGCGGCGACGGCCGCGAGGGCCTCCTGGGACAGCTCGATCCGGGCCGCGCCGCGGGCCACCGCGATGACGTCCTGTGCGGTCGTGCCGGACGTCCCCAGCACCACAGTGTGCATATCCATATTCAGGACCCTAGAGACTGAATCGTCAGATGTCACCACCGAGTTTCGGGACCACCCCTTACTCGGACCGTGACCTGCGCGGACGGGCCCGCCCGCCCGGTCCACCATCGCCTCACCTCCGGAACTTCCGCCGCTCCGTCGCGGGCTGCCGCTCCGGCGCGTCCGCGAGCCGTACGACCGGGTCCTCGGGGCCGCCCTCCCGGCCGGCGACGACCGGCTGCCCGGCCCGCGCCGCCTTGGCCCGGTACTGCGCGGCGTCCGCGAGCCGGAAGAGCCGGCGGGCGGTGTACACCGGGCCGATCGGGTCACCGGTCGAGGCGACGCCCACCGCGACCCCCTCGCCGAGGCCCAACTCCGCGGCGCGGTCGCAGAGTTCACCGGCCACCTTGACCACCTCGTCGGCCGCCGGGCCGACCGCGAGCAGACAGAACTCGTCGCCGCCGAGCCGGGCGGCGAGGGTGCCGGGCAGTATCGCGCCGCAGAGCGAGAGCACCGAGCCGAATCGTTCCAGCAGCCGGTCGCCGACCGCATGGCCGCGCGAGTCGTTGACCCGCTTCAGCCCGTTGAGATCGCACACCACCAGGCTGACCACCGCACCGTCCCGGCGGTGCAGCTCCAGCGCCTCGTCCAGCCGCATGTCCACGGCGCGGCGGTTGGCGAGCCCGGTCAGCGCGTCGGTGAAGGCGAGCCGGCGGGCCTCCGCGAGCCGCTCGGTCTGCGCGATCCCGGCGGCCGTCACGGCGGCGAGCACGGTGGCGAAATCCGCGTCCGCCCGGCCGAAGACCGGCTCCCCGGCGCGGCGCGCGACATACAGCTCGCCCCACGCCCGGCCGTGCAGCACGATCGGCGCGACCACACAGCAGCCACGGCCCCGGCGGCGCAGCACGGCCACCCGCCGGTGGTTGCCGGGGCCGTCCGCGCGCTCCCCGTCCGCGGTCTCCACCCAGGCGTCGGGCCCGCCGCCGCCCGCCCACCGCTCGTGCAGAAAGCCGACGATCTCCGGGAACTCGTGCACCGGGTACGACTCGTCGTCCGGGAACTCCCGCTCCCCTTCGGCGAGTTCGCCGACATTGACCAGCACCCGCAGCTTCCCCAGCTCGCGCTCCCATTTCGAGATCGCCGCGAAGGAACCTCCCAGCGCCTGCCGCACCCCCTGCGCCGCGGCATGCGCCGACTCGCGCGGGGTGTGCGCGGCCGCCATCGCCTGCGCCAGCTCCACCACGGCCCGCAGCCTCGCGTCGCCCGCACCCGCACCCTCGTCCGTCACCGGACCCTCACATTCCGTCACCGTGAGCACATCCTGCTACTACAGCGTAGGAATGTTTAACCCCATTCGCCCCTTTCCGCGCGCCTTCGACACCAGGCGTCTTCGCGGGGGCGGCTTCCTCGGGACGTCTTCCCTGCGGCGGCTGGCCATGGGGCGGTTACGTGATCCTTCTGAGCTCGGTGCGGTCGATCCGTGGGGGGCTTGCTTTGGGGGGTGATTGTTGCTTCGCGCGGTCGCATCCCGGGGCATCCGGAGCCCTTGGCGCCCCCTCCCGGCGCGGTCACTCCTTCGCCGTGCGCGGCCCGGGGCGCCCGCCATCGGGCGCCCCGGCCGGGACCGCCGTCCGGGTCACTCCCCCGGCCACTCCGGGTCCCGCTTCTCGTTGAAGGCCGCCACGCCCTCCGCCCGGTCCCCGGAGAAGGCCACACTGCGCCAGGCGCCGTCCTCCAACTCCAGACCGGCACGGAGATCCAGTCCGTGGCCGAGCCGCATGGCGCGCTTGGCGGCGCGCAGCCCCACGGGCGAGTTGCGGGCGATCCGGGCGGCCAGCGCGAGGGCCTCCGTGCGGTCCTCCCCGTCCGCCACCAGCTCGTCGACCAGGCCCAGCCGCGCGGCCTCGGCCGCCGGCACCCGGCGCGCGGTGAAGACCAGCTCGGCCGCCCTGGCCGCGCCCACCCGGCGCGGCAGCAGCTGCGTACCGCCGCCGCCGGGGATGACGCCCACCGACACCTCCGGCAGCCCGACCACCGCCGTACCGTCCGCCACGATCAGATCGCAGGCCAGCGCCAGCTCGAACCCGCCGCCGAGCGCGAAGCCGTGCACCGCCGCGATGGTCGGCATCGGCAGGTCCAGGACGCCCGTGTAGGCGGCGCGGGTGCGCGGGCGCTGCCGCCGCAGGTCCGCGTCCGAGAAGGAGTTGCGCTCCTTGAGGTCGGCGCCGACGCAGAACGCGCGCGCATGGGTGGAGCTGACGACCACCGCCCGTACGGAGCCGTCGGCGGCCAGCGCGGCGCACGCCTGCGCCAGGCCGTCGGCCATCGCCGTCGACACCGCGTTCATGGCCTTCGGGCGGTCCATGACGAGTTCCGCCACAAAACCGTGCCGGTCCACGCCGACCCATTCACCGAACCGTTCCATACAGCCCTCCCGGTTAACGACCGTTGCCCCTTGCGTTGCCCGGGATCATGCCAGGTGGCCCGCGCGGTACGGCAGGTGGCCCACGCGGCGGGATGCGGGCGCCGCGCAAGCCCCCCAGATGTCAGCCGCGGCGGCTCAGCAGCCACGGTTCGACGACGCCGAGGCCGCGCACCGGGCGCTGCCACATCGGCTGCAACGCGAACCGGTAGGAGGGCGGCGGCGTTCCGTCGGCCCCCTCCTTCGCCGCCTTCTCCGCCGCCGCGGCGTCCGCCTCGGAGACCGGCGCGTCGCCGGTACGGCCCAGTTCCTCCGCGAACGCCTCGTCCACCAGCACCGTGTCCTTCGGCGCTATCGACGTGAGGCGGCTGGCGAGATTGACGGTGGTGCCGAAGACATCGCCCATCCGGGTCGTGACCGTGCCGAAGGCGATGCCGACGCGCAGCTCCGGCATCGTCTCGTCGTGCGTCATCGTCTCGATCAGGCGCAGTCCGATCTCGGCGGCGGTGCCGGCGTCATCGGCGGAGAAGAGGACCTCGTCGCCGAGCGTCTTGATGAGCCGGCCGCCGTGCGCGGCCACCAGGTCGGCGGCCGTGGTCTCGAACGCCTCGACCAGCTCGCCCAGTTCCTCTTCCTCCAGACGACGGGTCAGCCGGGTGAAGCCCACCAGGTCGGCGAAGCCGACGGCGAGCCGGCGGTCGATCATCTCCGCGTCGTCCTGGGCCTGGACGACCCGGCCGGTGGCCGCGGCGAGCTGCCGCCGCCAGACGTAGACCAGGAACTCCTCCAGTTCGGGCAGGAGCAGTTCGACGAGCGGGTAGGTGATCTCGGTGCGCGTCAGGCCGGTGTCCTGAGGCTCGGTCAGGCCCTCCAGGAAGGAGTCGATCTGCCAGTCGGCGAGGCGGGCGGTGGTCTGGCCGGTGGAGCGGGCGACCTGTACGGCCATCGCCTCGCTCAGCAGGCCCGCCTCGACCAGGCCGGCGAGGCGGCGCAGGGCCAGTACGTCGGCCTCGGTGAGCGCCTTGACCTGCCCGATGTCGGCGAAGCCCATGGCGCGCCAGAAGCGGGCGGCCAGGTCCATGGAGACGCCGGCGCTGCGGGCGGCCTGGAAGGGGGTGTAGCGGCGGTCGGCGCCCAGGATGAGCTGTTCCAGGCGGATGGCGATGGTGTCGTCGTCGGGGTTGTCCGTGGTGGCGGGGGCGTCGTGGGCCGCGGCGTGGGTGCCCGTGCCGCCGCTCTTGACGTGGTCGCCGCTGGTGTCGCCCGCGGCGGTGTCCGTGGTGTCCGTATCGCGTGGGGCGGCGCCCGAGTCGTCGGTGGTCACCGCCCGCTCCCTGTCCGATCCCTGCGCACTGCCCTTCCGATCACTGCTCGCCCGTCGTCCGCTCCCCGGCGGACGCCCCAACGATACGGCAGGTGTGCTCTGGCTCACTCTCCTGTGCCGCCGCTGTCGCTCGTCGGGTCGGTTGGTTACGCCTGGTAAGAGGGGTGGAGGGCGGCTCGCGTTGCGTGGGACGGCGGTCCCGGGGCGCACGGAAGGGGCCGGAGGGGCGCACCGGCGCCGCCCCTCCGGCCGCTCCGTCCGCTCCGTCCGCCGGGTCAGTCCGCCGGGCGGAGATGGACGATGTCGCCGGCCGCGACCGGCTGCTGGACGCCGTCGGGGGTCGCCAGGATGAGGCGGCCGTCGCCGTCCAGGGCCACGGCCTCGCCGACGATCGCGGTGTCGCCGGGGAGTTCGGCGCGCACGGTGCGGCCCAGGGTGGCGCAGTCCGCCGCGTACGCCTCCTGGAGGCCGCTGGCCACCGGGTCGCCGTCGGCCGTCTGCCACCGGGTGTACCAGTCCTCCAGGGAGCGCAGGACGGCGCGTAGGAGTGTGTCGCGGTCGGTGGTGTGGGCGCCGGCCAGGGCCAGCGAGCCCGCGGTGGGTACGGGCAGTTCGGCGGTGTCCAGGGTGACGTTGAGGCCGATGCCGATGACGACGCCGTCGCCGGCGCGTTCGGCGAGGATGCCGCCGGTCTTGCGTTCGGCGCCGTCCACCGTGACGAGGAGGTCGTTGGGCCACTTGAGGGCGGTGTCGACGCCGGCGGTGCGGGTCAGCGCGGTGGCGGTGGCGACGCCGGCCAGCAGCGGCAGCCAGCCCCAGCGGGTCAGCGGTACCCGGGGGGCGAGGTAGACGGAGCAGAACAGGCCCGAGCGGGGCGGCGCCGACCAGCGGCGGTCCAGCCGGCCGCGGGCCGCCGACTGGGCCTCGGCGACCAGTACGGTGCCCTCGGCCAGGCCCTCGGCGGCCCGTGCGGTGAGGTCGGTGTTGGTGGAGCCGGTCGAGGCGACGACGTCGAGTCCGGTCCACAGGCTGCCGGGGCGCAGCAGGGCGCGGCGGAGCGCCCGGGTGTTCAGGGGCGGGCGGGCCAGGTCGGTCCAGCGGGAGTCCCGGTCGTCGGCGGATGCGCCGTCACGGTCGTCTTTGTCCCGGTTTTCCGGTGGTGGGGGCGTCATGGGGCCAGCGTAGGTGTGGTCAACGACGCACTGCCGCGGGGCAGTCCCGCCGATACGCTACGAGGCGGTAGCCCACCCCACGTACCACTCTCCGTACGAGCACCAGTCCAGGACGAGCAGGAGCCGCATCCCGATGTCCGAACCGCAAGCACACCTCCACACGACCGCGGACAAACTGGCAGATCTGCGGCGGCGGACCGACGAAGCCACGCATGCCGGTTCCGCCCGCGCCGTGGAAAAGCAGCATGCGAAGGGCAAGTTGACGGCACGGGAGCGCATCGGGCTGCTGCTCGACGAGGGCTCCTTCGTCGAGTTGGACGAGTTCGCGCGACACCGTTCCACGAGCTTCGGGATCGAGCGGAACCGTCCGTACGGCGACGGTGTCGTGACCGGTTACGGCACGGTCGACGGACGCACGGTCTGTGTCTATTCGCAGGACTTCACGGTCTTCGGCGGGTCGCTGGGCGAGGTCTACGGCGAGAAGATCGTCAAGGTCATGGACTTCGCGCTGAAGAACGGCTGTCCGGTCGTCGGGATCAACGACGGGGGCGGCGCGCGCATCCAGGAGGGGGTGGCCGCGCTCGGGCTGTTCGCGGAGATCTTCCGGCGGAATGTGCACGCGTCGGGGGTGGTACCGCAGATCTCGCTGATCGTGGGGCCCTGCGCGGGCGGCGCGGTGTACTCGCCGGCGATCACGGACTTCACGGTGATGGTCGACCAGACCTCGCACATGTTCATCACGGGCCCGGATGTGATCAAGACCGTCACGGGCGAGGACGTGGGCTTCGAGGAGCTGGGCGGGGCCCGGACGCACAACACCACGTCGGGTGTGGCGCACCACATGGCGGGTGACGAGAAGGACGCCATCGAGTACGTCAAGGCGCTGCTGTCGTATCTGCCGTCCAACAACCTGTCCGAGCCGCCGGCCTTCCCGGAGGAGGCCGATCTGGCGGTCTCGGACACCGACCGCGAGCTGGACACGCTGATCCCGGACTCGGCGAACCAGCCCTACGACATGCACTCCGTCGTCGAGCACGTTCTGGACGACAACGAGTTCCTGGAGACCCAGGCGCTCTTCGCGCCGAACATCCTGACCGGCTTCGGGCGCGTCGAGGGCCATCCGGTGGGCATCGTCGCCAACCAGCCCATGCAGTGCGCGGGCTGTCTGGACATCAACGCGAGCGAGAAGGCCGCGCGGTTCGTGCGCACCTGCGACGCGTTCAACATCCCGGTGCTGACGTTCGTGGACGTGCCTGGTTTCCTGCCCGGTACGGACCAGGAGTGGGACGGCATCATCCGGCGCGGCGCCAAGCTGATCTACGCGTACGCCGAGGCGACGGTGCCGCTGATCACGGTCATCACCCGCAAGGCGTTCGGCGGCGCGTACGACGTCATGGGCTCCAAGCACCTGGGCGCGGACCTCAACCTGGCCTGGCCGACCGCGCAGATCGCGGTGATGGGCGCGCAGGGCGCGGTGAACATCCTGCACCGCCGTGCGCTCGCCGCGATCGAGGACCCGGCGGCGCAGGACCGCAGGCGCCAGGAGCTGATCCAGGAGTACGAGTACGCCCTGCTCAATCCGTATGTGGCGGCCGAGCGCGGTTACGTCGACGCGGTGATCATGCCGTCCGAGACCCGTCGGCACATCGTCCGCGGGCTGCGCACCCTGCGCAACAAGCGGGAGGCGCTGCCGCCGAAGAAGCACGGCAACATCCCGCTCTGAGCCCGCGTCCGGCTGCGGTCCGGCGACAACCATCCAAGGAGGCGTTCCCGATGATCAAGGTCGTACGGGGCAATCCGACCCCTGAGGAACTGGCCGCCGCTCTCGCGGTGGTCCGGGCCCGCGCGTCGGCGGCGGCGGCCGCGGCCGCCGTGGTGCCGGGACCGGACCCCGGCGACGAGTGGTCCGATCCGGCGGCCAGGATTCCGGCGCGCCGGCTGCCGCACCCGGGCCCGCGGGCCTGGCGTACGAGCTACTGGCCGCGCTGAGGTCCGGGGGCTGAGCGCCGGGGGCCACCTACGGAAATCCGGAGGTGCCCCGGCGGGCGGAGCGCGGGGGCGGACCGGTCGGTGCATAGTGCACCGACTAGTCCTTCGCGCCCTTCCGTCTGAGTACGCGTACTCAGGCGCGGCCGCCGGAGACGGGCGCAGGATCGATGGCATGCTGTGGTCCGATCCGCCCGATGAACCCCCCGAGGAGCTGCGTGACGCGCAGATCAAGCTCCGCCGGCTGGGGATCGTGCTGGCGGTGGCGGCGGTGCTGCTGATGGTCCTGCTCGTCTGGTAGCGGCCCGGTATTCCGGCGGAAGCGGCCGGGCGTTTCGGCGGGAGTGGCCCGGTGTTCCCGCCGGGCGGGAGGCAACCCTCACATTCCGCCACCGCAACCATGTGCCGCTGAAACTCATCTTTCTCTCTCGAAGAACGCAAATCCGGCCATGTGTCCTCGCTGACCGCATGTCCGCGTGTGGAGTGGGAGAGCGATGAACCGGCCGCTGAGGCGTATTGCCGTTTTCTGCGGGGTCCTGGTGCTGGCCCTGCTGGTGCGCGTGACCTGGGTCCAGTTCGTCCAGAGCGATTCCCTCGCGAACGACACGAACAACCGCCGGGTCAAGATCGAGGCGTACTCCTACCCGCGCGGCAACATCATCGTCGGCGGCAATCCGATCACCGGCTCCGTGGCGACCAAGGGCGACTACAAGTACAAGCGGACGTTCAAGGACGGTCCGATGTACGCCCCCATCACCGGCTACGCCTCGCAGAGCCAGGGCCCCAACTTCCTGGAGGGCGTCTACGAGAAGGTCCTCAACGGCAAGGACAGCCGGCTCTTCTTCAACCGGGCCCAGGACATCCTCACCGGTAAGAAGCCGCGCGGCGGCGATGTGATCACCACCATCGACGAGAAGGCGCAGAAGGCCGCCTACCAGGGGCTGACCAGCCTCAAGGGCGCCAAGGGCGCGGTGGTCGCCATCGACCCGCGCAGCGGCAAGATCCTCGCGATGGCCAGTTCGCCCTCGTACGACCCGTCCGTCTTCGCCGGGAACACGACCGCGGAGAGCGAGAAGTTCCTGGCGCTGGACAAGGACAAGAGCAAGCCGATGAGCAACCGCGCGCTGCGCGAGACCTACGCCCCCGGCTCGACCTTCAAGATCCTCACGGCGGCGGCGGCCCTGGAGAGCGGTGCGGTCACCGACATCAACGCCCCCTCCGGCGCGCCCGCCCCGTACACCCTCCCGCAGACCCATACCCAGGTCGGCAACGACGTCGACAACTCGCTGTGCGACAAGGTCTCCATGAAGACCGGTATGCAGTGGTCCTGCAACAACGTCTTCCTGGACGCCGCGCACAAGGTCGGCACGGACAAGATGCGCGAGACGGCGGAGAAGTTCGGCTTCAACAAGGAGCAGTTCACGCCCGTCCGCTCGGCGGAGAGCCTGTACCCCGCCAAGCTCGACCAGCCGCAGACCGCGCTGACCGGTATGGGCCAGGGCAGCCTGACCAGCACCCCGCTCCAGATGGCCATGGTCACCGCCGGGCTCGCCAACAACGGCAAGCTGATGAAGCCGTACATGGTCGAGGAGCTGCGCGGCCCCGACCTGTCCGCGATCGAGAAGTTCGAGCCGACCCCGCTGAACCCGAAGGACCCGCAGGCCGTCTCCGAGGGCACCGCGAAGAAGGTGCAGGAGATGATGGAGTACACCGTCTCGGACGGCACCGCGAAGAAGGCGAAGATCGACGGCGTCACGGTCGGCGGCAAGACCGGCACCGCCCAGCACGGCGCCGACGTCAAGGACGAGCGCCCCTACGCCTGGTTCGTCTCCTACGCCAAGGACAAGGACGGCGGCTCCCCGGTCGCGGTCGCCGTCTTCGTGGACCCCAAGGACATGGACATCCCGCGCTCGGAGATCATGGGCGGCGCCCTCGGCGGCCCGATCGCCAAGTCGGTCATGGAAGCCGTGCTGAAGAAGTAGCGGGAGAGGAAGTGGGGGGTGCGGCCGGCCGGGCGGCGCGGGCGGCTCCGTACGATGGCGGCATGACCGAAGAGCCCCGCCCCCGCCGTCTCGTTCTCGCCTCCCAGTCCCCCGCCCGGCTGGGTCTGCTGCGGCAGGCCGGGCTGGCGCCGGAGGTCGTCGTCAGCGGCGTGGACGAGGACGCGCTCACCGCTCCGACGCCGGGCGAGCTGGCCCGCGTCCTGGCCGAGGCCAAGGCGGTCGCGGTCGCCGCCCGCCCGGAGGCCGGCGGCGCCCTCGTCGTCGGCTGCGACTCGGTGCTGGAGCTGGACGGCCAGGCGCTCGGCAAGCCCGTGGACGCCGAGGACGCGACCGCCCGCTGGAAGTCGATGCGCGGCCGCTCGGGGGTGCTGCAGACCGGCCACTGCGTCATCGACACCGCGACCGGCCGCCGGGTCTCCGCCACCGCCTCGACCACCGTCCGCTTCGGCGAGCCCACCGACGCCGAGATCACCGCCTATGTCGCCAGCGGTGAACCCCTCTCCGTGGCGGGCGCCTTCACCCTCGACGGCCGCTCCGCCCCCTTCATCGACGGTATCGACGGCGACCCGGGCAATGTCATCGGCCTGTCCCTGCCGCTGCTGCGCCGGCTGCTCGCCGATCTGGACATCGCGATCACCGATCTGTGGAGCTGAGCGGCGGGGCCGACGGCCTGCCCGGTCTCCTGCCGGTACGCGCCGACGACCGGCGGCGTACCGCGCGCCTCGTGGCCCGACGTGCGGCGGTCGCCCGGCGGCAGCCGGGTCCGGGCGAGCGGCCGGGCCGGCTCGGCGAGCCCGTCGGGCAGTTCCCCGGGCCGAGCGGGGCGGGACGCCCGGTGCGGTCGTAGCGGCGGCTCGCCGGCCCGGTGCTCGCCGCCAGGCCGGGGCGGCCCGTCGACCGGTACGGGGACCGGTAGCGCCATGGCCCCGTCCAAGAACTCCCGTACCGCCGACAGAAGTTCCTCCGCCGAGACCGGTCGGAAGACGCCCGGGGGGACCGGGGCGCGTCAGCCCGCCGTGGCCGGGATCGGTGCGAGCATCCCCTTGGCGAACAGGCCGCGGCAGGCGAATGCCCCGAGGGCGGTGACCAGTGACGCACCGACGGCGGCCGCGAACACACCGTGCGGACCCAGCGGCTCGACCAGCAGGCCGCCCAGTTGCTGCCCCACCGCCTGGCCCGCGACGGTCGCCAGCGACGCCCAGGTGAACGCCTCGGTCAGCAGCCGGCTGTCGTTCAGGGTGCTGACCAGGACCATTTCGCTCACCGAGATCAGCGCGACGGGCGCGCCGCCGACCGCGAGCGCGAGGCCCAGGGTGCATTCCGAGGTGGCCAGCAGCGGCAGCGCGGTGCCGGCCGCGTACGTCAGCAGCAGCCAGGGGAACCGCCGGTGCACCGGCCACTCCGCCTGGGAGCGCCCCAGCCACACGGCGCCCAGTGCGCTGCCGATGCCCCAGCAGGCGCACACGACACCGGTATGTCCGGGGGTGCCGTGCCGGTCGACGAAGGCCGGGATGGCCAGCGTCATCAGGCCGATCGGCACGGCCGCGACCACCATCACCCCGGTCAGCGCGCGTATGGGGGGTTCGCGCAGCGGCCCCAGCACGCTGGGCGGGGCACCGGGCTCCGTACGCGCCGGGTGGCCCTTCTCCCCCGCCTCCCCGGGGAGCGGGGTGAGCGCGAGACCGAGCGCCCCGGTGCCGCCCAGCGCGGCGATGGTGGTGAGGGCCGTGCCCGCCGAGTCGGTGGCCATGAGCACGGCGAGGATCAACGGGGCGCCGATGGCCAGCAGTTCGGTGATCAGCGCCTCCCACAGGTAGGCGGTCTCCCGCTCCTCCTCGTGGAGCGGGAGGCGCGCCCACAGGGAGCGCATGCACGGGTTGGCGGGCGGCAGCGCGGCACCCGCGACGACCGCCAGCACGAGCTGGCCGGGGGTGCCGGGACCGGTCCCCCAGACGAGGACGGCGAGCGCCGGCGGGTAGACCAGACCGGTGGCGAGCAGGACGCCGCGCCGCCCGTCCCGGTCGGCGCGGCGGGCCAGGAACGGACTGCCCAGGGCCATGCCCACGGTGTAGAGCGCGGACACCAGCCCGGCCTGGGCATAGCTGCCGCCCTGCTCCCGTACCACCAGCACCGTGGCCAGCGACATGAGGTAGACGGGCAGTCGGGAGACCACGCTCCACCAGGCGGGCCCCGCCACATGCCGACGGGTCAGCAATCGCCGGAACCGCCGGAACATCCCGATCATCGCTGTTCAGCGCTCCGTTCCTGGTTCGGTACTCGTTGTCCGTCACTCGCCGCCCGCCACGGACGGGGCCGGCCGTCGCGTCTTCACCTCCCGCGTTCAGGGGGACAGCGCCACCGCACCCTCCGCATCCGCCACTACCTCGATACGGAACCGCGCCAGCACCCCGCGCATACGCGTCTCCACCTCGGCCGCCGTATCGCCCTCGATATGGACGTATCCGGACGAGCTGTGCGAGGCGCGGCGGGCGGTGACCCGGTCGCCCGGGGCGATCCGCAGTACGGCGTCGAGGACCCCCGGCAGCCGCAGCAGCTCCTCCCGCGAGGTGATCCCCTTGACGGTTCCGGTGGCCGGCAGCGGCAGCAGCAGATCGCCCACGCACCGCCGCTCGCCGTACTCCAGCGCGGGCCGCCGGCCGGTGTAGACGTCGAGGATGGCGCCGAAGATGTCGAATCCGTAGGCGTGACCGTGGTTGGCGGCGATCTCGCACCCGGCCGGCCGGAGTCCGACCTCGCCCGCGTACGCCTGGCCGTCGATCTCGAAGAACTCCATGTGCAGATAGCCGTGATCGATCCGCATCCCGCCGACGACACGTTGGACCAGCGTCGCCACATCCGTCACCGGCCCCGGCCCGCTGCCGACGCTGATGTGGGCGTTCATCGCGCCGTCGACGGTGTCCAGCGGCCGGCACGGCAGCGCGCTCGGCCAGACGTCCGGCACCGCGCCGTTGTGGACCAGCGCGCACACCTCCCACTCCGTACCGCACAGGTACTGCTCCACCATCCAGCGGCGGGCGGCCAGGTCCACCTCCCGCAGGTCCTCGGGGCCGTGCAGCAGGAAGGTGTCGATACAGGCGAAGGAGTCGACGGGCTTGAGCACCAGGGGCCATCCGTGGGCGGCCGCGAAGCGCCGCACCTGGGTGTCCGTGCGGACCCGTTGGTACGCGGCGGTGCGCAGGCCCAGGGCCCGGAACCGGTCCTTCATCGCGGCCTTGTCCCGCACCCAGAGAACTTGACGTTCCGTCAAGTGCGGGAGCCCGACGAACCGCGCGAAGCGCTGGGCGATGTCCTGGCGGGGCTCGGAGGGGTTGCAGAACCGCGTCGGCCGGGCGGACCGCCCCTCGATCCACGACAGATAGCGCGCCGCCTCCGTTTCGAGCGGTACGTCCTGCCGGATCCAGAAAGCGGGCAGATGGGCGGTCTCGCGCAGGTAGTCGGTCGGCAGCTCGCCGGACGCGTCCTCGAACCGCAGCAGCACCAGCTCTTCGGGGCCGCGCCGGGCCGCGTAGCGGCCGAAGGCGCAGGGGCGGTCGTCCGCCAGCAGCAGGACGGGGCCCGGCGCCGCGTCCACAGCCTCTCCGGCGCCGACCGGACATACAGGCGGGGGCTCGTCGGTGATATCCGGCCGGGTGGTGCGGGCGGCCGGAATCCGGCCGGTCTCGGCATTCGTGTGGGGCATCAGTTCTCCGGTCCAAGCGAACTCGACGGCAGACTCGATGACGGGATCGATGACGGGATCGATGACGGGATCGACGGCGGACGTGATGGCACAGGCGTGATGGCGGAATCGGCGGCGAACTCGGCGACAGGCTCAACGGCGGTGGATTCGGCAACGGATTCGGCAGCGGACAGTCGTGACGAACGAACTTCGTGAAGGTTCCGGGTGACCGAGAGGTCCGGGAAATCCGGCGGAATCGGCGGACCGGCGAATCAGGGGATCGACGGAATCAGGGGCCCGCTCAGAACGTCGTCGGCGCCAGGGCGAGTTGACGTACGCGCCTGGCGACCCGTTGCGCGCCCCGCAGATCGTCCGCGGCCGCGTCCACCGCGCTCCACGGCGACCGCGTCCCCTGCCCGTACGGCGGCCACAGGCCCGGTTCCGCGGGGTCCCCGACCGTGCCGACCGGCACCACCTGACCCGTACGGCGGGCCAGGTCCTCCTGACCGGGCCCCAGCGCCGGCAGGAAGGTCAGCGGGGCGCGGCGCGCCTGCGCCAGCGAGACGGCGGTGAGCGTCGGCGACGCGAGGAACACCTCGGCCGCGGCGTGCAGCGCGTCGGCGTCCACCTCCCGGGCCAGGTGCACCCGCACCCCCTCGACCGGGGCGAGCGCCTCCCGCACCCCCTCGGCCCCGGTGTCGTACACCACATCGCACCGTCCGGTACGCCGTACCGCCTCCTCGGCCAGCGGCCGGAGCGTCAGCTCCGCGTACACCTCGGCCGCACCGCCGCTCACGCCGTACGCCGAGAAGAGGAGCAGGCTCCCGGAGCGCTTCCGGTCCCGTCCGAGGCGGCCGGGCGCCAGTACCCCGGTGGGCTGGGCGCCCTCCCGGCTCACCGGCTTCGGCCCCGGCAGCCAGGCCGGTACGTGCACCTGCCGGATCGCCGCCGTGGTGACCGGCAGCTCCGCCGCGGTGTGGCCGGAGTGCAGGTACACCACCGGCACCTCCCGTTCGGCCAGTTCCCGGGCGGCGCCGGGCACATCGCAGACCAGCGCGGCATGCGGGCACGGGCCCTCCGGCGCCGCCCCCTCCTCCCCGTGGACGAGTTCCAGCTCCGCCAGGTGGGCGGCGACCCGGCGCCGGGCGGTCAGCGAGTCGAGCTGCCGGGCATCGTCCACCAGCAGGACGCGTTGCCGGACCGGTCCGTTGGGGGACGGCACGCTCAGTACTGCCATGGCGGTACGGCCCCCAGTCCGGCCACGTCGTCGCGGTATCGGGCGGCCGCGCGGGGCCCGCGCGGACCGTCGCCGGCCCGGGGCGGCAGCTCGGCGAAATCCGTCGGCGAAAAGCGGAACGTATCGCGGGAGAGCGCGAATTCACCCATGAAGCAATCCGCGTTAGAGGCTTCCAGAATACGGATGAACAGATATCTCTGACGTTCCTTCATGCGGGTTTCCGGTCTGTCGTAGCGGGGTGTCCTTAGACGACGTCTTGGTGCGAGAGCCGGTACGTGGTCGGCGCCCCGGGCCGCCCGGCGGTGACCGCTTCGCCGCGCACGACCTGCGCGACGGCCGCCCGGCCACCGGCGGCGATGCCGTACCACCGGTCGGTACCGCGCTCCGCCGGCGGGGTGCGGACCGGCCGGGGCGCCGGCCCGGCGCACCGCGGCGGCCCCGGGGAACGGTCACGCAACGCAGCGATGACGGCGCTCGGCTCTCCGGTGCCGCCCCGGCCTGAGCCGGCGCCCGCGAGGGCGGCCGTCCCGGCGATTTCGGTGGAATCCGTCTCCATGAATGACTCGAACCCCTCCGTGAGGTACGGCCGAAAGGGCCGTCCGCCAGCCGGATGCAAATGGGCGAGACACTATGGTCATTGACCGACGAAGTGGGACGCAAGACCACCTAACGACACTATCCAGCCATTCGCTGCAACTGCACGCACATGCGAAAAATCGCTCAGCCGCCGAACGGCCGGACGGTCCCCGGCGCCGCTCGCCCCACCGTCGCCAGCAGGGCGGCGAGCGCGTTGCGCAGCAGCAGCGCGTGGACCAGATGCCCGTCCGGCGTCGGCACGCAGCGCCAGGACAGCGGCCAGGTCCAGCCGTACAGGGCGGGCACGAGGACGTAACTCACCCGCCCCGGCCCGCCGGTGAGCCGCTCGGCCTCCCGCGGCCAGGGCCGGTGGCCCGTACTCCCGGGCGGTACGAGGAAGTACGTCGACCGCCGGCCGTTCGCCTCCGCGATCACCGGACCGGGCCGCCCGCCCGTCAGCCGCTCCATCAGGTCGGCCAGATCCCGCCCGGTCTCCCCGTCAACCCGTACGGCGTCGAAGTGGACGCCCGCCATGCGCAGTTGGTGCCCGCTGGCGGGCACCCAGCCGAGATTCGCCCGGTCACTTTCCGTATTCATGGCGCAAGTGTCAGTGGCCGGGGCTAGCGTTTTCCATAACGGAGCGTGCATCCGCGAACACGGTGCGCTGGGTGCGGGCTGCCGTCGAACCGAGTTGAGCCCACTGGAATCAAGGCGGTGACCGCGATGGCGCGGGCAGAGAACAAGAAGGCGGCCCCCACGGCCACTCGACTGGCAGCGGATATCGCCCGCATCCTGCGCCAGCACGCCAAGCTGACCCAGGAAAACCTGGGCAAGAAGATCGGGTACACCGGGTCCGCGATCAGCGCGATGGAAACGGGCGCGCAACCGCCGAGCGAGGAGATGCTGCTGGGACTGGAGGAGGTTCTGGGGCAGGGGTTGGGGATCTTCAGGGAGGCTGTGAAGTACATCCAGTTGGACAGGTATCCACGGCAGTTCGCGGACTTCGCGCTGATCGAGATGACGGCGCTGACCTTGTGCTCGTACCAAACGATGGTGGTCCACGGGATGTTCCAGACTGAGGAGTACGCCCGTGCGCTGATTGACGGCGGGTTCCCTCCGCTGATCGAGAGCCGGGTGGACGAGCTGGTTGAAGCCCGGATGGCCCGCAAGGCGCTGTTGGACCGCGAGCCGACTGCACTGATCGAGTTGGTCCTTGACGAGGCCGTACTCCGCCGGGACATCGGCAACCCCGGCATCATGCACAGGCAGATGCGTGCGCTCAGCGAATACGCGGATCGGCGGAACGTGACCATCCAGGTCCTGCCACTGAATTGCGGCTTGCGCGGGGAACACGCAGGGGATCGAGGACCGTTGACGCTATTGGAGACCGTAGATCATGAACATCTGACCTACCTGGAGCCACAGGACGAAGGCATGCTGATCAGTGACCCTGCAAAGGTGAGCACGTACTCACACCGGTATGCGAAGATCCGCGCGCAGGCCCTCGGGCCGGATGAATCCATGGCCCTAATCCACCAATTGGCGGGAGAACTATGAGCGGCGCCCTGCGATGGTTCAAGTCGAGCCACAGCAGTTCAAGCGGCGGCGAGTGCATTGAAGTCGCCTACGACTGGCACAAATCCAGCTACAGCAATGACAGCGGCGGCCAGTGCATCGAGATCGCCTACGACTGGAGCAAGTCCAGCCACAGCCATGACAGCGGCGGCGACTGCGTCGAAGTTGCCTACGGCTGGAGCAAGTCCAGTTACAGCAGCGCCAGCGGTGGCGAGTGCGTCGAGGTAGCCGCCCCCGGCGCCGCCGTCCACATTCGTGATTCCAAGAACCCCGGCGGGGCGATACTCACCGTCGCGCCCGGCGCCTGGGCGGCCTTCGTCGCCCACGCCACGCGCTGACACGCCGCGCGAGGCCACGCCACCGGCCGTGACCGGGCGTTTTCCGGCCGGTCCGGAAAACGCCCGCGCGATTTCCGGACCGGCGCCGGGTGACCCGCATCATGGCGGCACCGCTCGATCCCGTCGCGACCGCGAGGAGTGCGCATATGCCCAAGATTCTGATCATCGCCGGGGACGCCACCGAGGACCTGGAGTTCTTCTACCCCTACCAGCGGTTGCTGGAGGAGGGGTACGAGGTGCGAGTGGCGGCCCCGTCCAGGAAGAAGCTGCGGTTCGTCGTCCATGACTTCGTCGAGGGCTACGACACGTTCGTGGAGCGCGAGGGGCACTCCTGGCCGTCCGATCTCGCGCTGTCCGAGGTCGATCCGGCCGCGTACGCCGCCGTGGTGATCCCCGGCGGCCGGGGGCCCGAGTACCTGCGCAACGATCCCGACTTCCGGCGCGTGATCACGCACTTCTTCGACACCGGCAAGCCCGTCGCGCACATCTGCCACGCGGCGATCGCGCTCGCCCCGCTCGGCCTGCTCAAGGGGCGCCGCACCGCCGCCTGGAACGCCTGCGCGCCGGACGTGGAGATGGGCGGCGGCACCTTCGTGGACGCGTCCGCGGTGGTGGACGGCAATATCGTCTCGGCCCGCGCCTGGAACGACCACCCCGACTGGATGCGCGCCTTCATGCGCGTCCTGCGCAAGGAGGCGCCGGTGGAGTCCGCCGAGGGCTGAGCATTCCGAGGATGCCTCGGGGGTGTGTGAGGCTGGTGGGTCGTACCGCCCGCGGACGCCCGTCCGCACACCCCGAGGGAGCCGTCATGCCGCAGTCCGTCGACCGGGCGCTGGACCTGCTCGACGCGGTCGCCGAGGCGCCCGGCCCGGTCACCGCCAAGGCGCTGGCCCGCCGGCTGGACTGCGGCCTGTCCACCGTCTACGCGCTGCTCGGCGCGCTCACCGACCGCGGCCATCTGGCCCGTACGCCCGCCGGGTACACCCTCGGCTACCGCCTGCCGTCCCTGCACCGCGCCTTCCAGCGGCAGTTGCGGATCGACGAGCGGGTGCACGAGGTGCTGCTGCGGCTGCGCCGGGTCTCCGGCGCGGACGTCTTCTTCAGTACCTACCGGGATGGGGAGATCGCGGTGGTGGACGGCGTGACGGCGCCCGCCGGCTCGGCCTTCTCGGTCGGCCGGGACCCCGACGCGCACGCCACCGCGCACGGCAAGGCCCTGCTCGCCGCGCTCCCCGGCGCGGCCCGCCGCCAGTACCTCGCGGCCACCGGAATGGCCCCGCGCACCACCCGCACCCTCACCTCGCCGGAACTCCTGGAGCGCGAGCTACGGCAGGTCCGGCGGACGGGCATCGCCGTCGAACAGGAGGAGGCGGCGTCCGGGATGGCCTGCGTCGCGGTTCCGGTACGCACCGCTGACGGCGCCCTGACGGCGGTGTCCGCCGCCCTCCCGGTGACCGACTTCGCCCGGCTGCGCGACCCACTCACCGAGGCCCTCCGACGAGAGACAGCGGCACTGCGCTGACGGCCGTACGCCCCCGGAGCCGACGCCCCCGGCCCCGAATCTGACGCCCTTCCGACCCCGGCCCCACCACGCCCGCGCCCCTCCCCCCGTCCGCCCGTCCCCCATCAAGCCGACGTAGGCGCAGCAGGCGGCCCCCCGGCCGCCCCCGGCCCGCCGTCGCCCTCCGCGCGCACGCCGCCCGTACCCGCCCCGTCCGCCGCGCCCCGTGGCGCGCCGTACGCCACCAGCGTCAGTACCAGCAGCCCCAGCACGGCCATCAGCACCACGAACGCGAGCCAGCCGACCAGGGCCGAGGCGACCGCGCCGAGCAGCCCGTTGACGACCGCGCAGCTGATCAGCAGGGCGCGGGCGAAGCGGCCGGGGGCGCGGTCGCGCAGTGCGGCGCGGAGCGGGACGACGGCGCAGCAGAGGAGGTAGAGGCCGAAGAGCAGACCGGCCAGCCAGGCTCCGGCGGACATCGCGTGCGGTTCCAGCCCAGCCAGCGACATCTGCTGCCGGTCCACGACGATGCTCAGGACCCAGTTGAGGAGCACGGTCCCGAGCGCCTCCAGGACCAGTACCGCCGCCGTCACCAAGGCCACCGGCCTGCGCGCCGCCACCCCGCCCACCCACTTCCGCCGTCGTGGGGCCCGCGCGCCCCGTAGCCGCGTGCCACCCCCTGCCCGCCCCCGCCCGCCCCTGTTACCGCGAGTACGGAAGACATCCCGCACGCTACTAACGGGTAATGGCCGGGGCAAGGGTCTGCGCGGGGTGCGTCCGGCCGTCGTCGGGCGCGCCGTCCCCGCCACGGCCGCCCGCAAAGATTCCTTCGCCCATTCGTAGGGACTCCACAAAGAATTGACGAACCGCTGAACGGCCACACCCCGAGACCTAGGCCACACCACAGCCTCGTCCGGAACCGCGAAATCCGGGCCTACCCTGGGATATCAGGGAACTACGGCCCTCCAGTAACGCTCTCCGGACGCTCCGTGTGGGCAAGGTCACCCCGGGGAGCGGGTCGGCACGCGGTGTCGCCAGTCCCTAAACTCGGCTTGTTTCAAGGGAGGAGCCATCGTGCGCAAGGTGCTCATCGCCAACCGTGGCGAAATCGCTGTCCGCGTTGCCCGTGCATGCCGGGATGCCGGGATCGGGAGCGTAGCCGTCTATGCCGACCCTGACCGGGACGCCCTGCACGTCCGCGCGGCAGACGAGGCGTACGCCCTGGGCGGTGACACACCTGCCACCAGCTACCTGGACATCGCCAAAGTCCTTGCGGCCGCCGCCGATTCCGGCGCGGACGCCATTCACCCGGGTTACGGCTTCCTCTCCGAGAACGCCGAGTTCGCGCAGGCCGTCCTCGACGCGGGCCTGACCTGGATCGGCCCGCCCCCGCAGGCCATCCGGGACCTCGGCGACAAGGTCGCCGCCCGGCACATCGCCCAGCGCGCCGGTGCGCCGCTGGTCGCCGGCACCCCCGACCCGGTCTCCGGCGCGGACGAGGTCGTCGCCTTCGCCAGCGAGCACGGCCTGCCGATCGCCATCAAGGCGGCCTTCGGCGGCGGCGGCCGCGGCCTGAAGGTCGCCCGCACCCTCGAAGAGGTCCCGGAGCTGTACGACTCCGCGGTCCGCGAGGCGGTCGCCGCCTTCGGCCGCGGCGAGTGCTTCGTCGAGCGCTACCTCGACCGCCCCCGGCACGTCGAGACCCAGTGCCTGGCCGACCAGCACGGCAACGTCGTCATCGTCTCGACCCGGGACTGCTCGCTCCAGCGCCGCCACCAAAAGCTGGTGGAGGAGGCCCCCGCGCCGTTCCTGTCGGACGCGCAGAACGCCGAGCTGTACCGCGCCTCCAAGGCCATCCTCAAGGAGGCCGGCTACGTCGGCGCCGGGACCTGCGAATTCCTCGTCGGCCAGGACGGCACCATCTCCTTCCTGGAGGTCAACACCCGTCTCCAGGTGGAGCACCCGGTCACCGAAGAGGTCGCCGGCATCGACCTGGTCCGCGAGATGTTCCGGATCGCGGACGGCGAGGAGCTCGGCTACGACGACCCCGCGGGGCGCGGCCACTCCTTCGAGTTCCGCATCAACGGCGAGGACCCGGGCCGCGGCTTCCTGCCCGCCCCCGGCACCGTCACCCGCTTCGACGGCCCCACCGGTCCCGGTGTGCGCCTGGACGCGGGCGTGGAGTCCGGCAGCGTCATCGGCCCCGCCTGGGACTCGCTGCTCGCCAAGCTGATCGTCACCGGCGCCACCCGCGAGGAGGCGCTCCAGCGCGCGGCCCGTGCGCTGGACGAGTTCACCGTCGAGGGCATGGCCACCGCCATCCCCTTCCACCGCACGGTCGTCAGGGACCCGGCGTTCGCGCCCGAACTGACCGGTTCCGCCGACCCGTTCACGGTCCACACCCGGTGGATCGAGACCGAGTTCAAGAACGAGATCCCGGCGTTCACCGCGCCCGGTACGGACGAGGCCGAGGCGGACAGCCGCGAGACGGTCGTCGTCGAGGTCGGCGGCAAGCGCCTGGAGGTCTCGCTGCCCTCCTCGCTCGGGATGCCGCTGGCCCGCGCCGCGGTCGCCGGTGGCGCCAAGCCCAAGCGCAAGGCCGCCCGGAAGTCCGGCAGCGCCGCCTCCGGCGATGCGCTCGCCTCCCCGATGCAGGGCACCATCGTCAAGGTCGCCGTCGAGGAGGGCCAGCAGGTCGCCGAGGGCGAACTGGTCGTCGTCCTGGAGGCGATGAAGATGGAGCAGCCGCTCAACGCGCACCGGGCCGGCACCATCAAGGGGCTGACCGCCGAGGTCGGCGCGTCCCTCAGCTCCGGCGCCGTGATCTGCGAGATCAAGGACTGACGTAGCGAGAGTCTTCGCGCGTGGGGCGCCCGGCGGATTTCCGCCGGGCGCCCCACGCGTTCGCTCCCCGTCCGGCGTGGCCGCTACGAGGTTCCGACGACGTCCTCCGGGAAGGTCAGCGATTTGCCCATCCACTGGAGCGCCGCGGGCAGTTCGCGCCGCCAGGTGGCGAAGTTGTGGCTGCCGTGGTCGAGGACGATGGAGTCCGCCCGCATCGGGGCCTTGACCGCGCCCAGGAACGCCTGGGCGGCCGGATAGTTCTTCTCCCCCGAGCTGCTGGTGCCCACCAGGACGTTCACCTGCGGGGCGGGCAGCTCCCTGAGCCGCCACATCAGGTCGTGCTCCTGCCTGCGGCGTATCCGGTCCTTGCCGTCGCCGAAGAGATTGCCGGTGGTGGCGTCGTTGGCGACCTTGTAGTCGGGCGAGAGGGCCACCGCCGAGGGGTACGTCCGGGGGTGGCGCATGGCCAGCTGGAGGGCGCAGCTGCCGCCCGAGGAGTAGCCGAGCACGCCCCAGCCGCCCGGGTCGCGGCCGACGCGGTAGTGCGACTTCAGGGCGTCCGGCACATCGCGCACGAAGAACGTCTCGGCCTGCGGCCCGCCCGGCACGTCGACGCACTGGGTGTCGCGCGGCGGCGCGATGGTGGGCCGCAGCATCACGATGACGGTCGGCTGCATCTTCCCGTCCCGGATCAGCCCGGCGGCGGTCTGCGGCAGCCGCAGATGCTGCCCCAGCAGGAACGTGCCGCCCGGATAGCCGCTCAGCGCGACGACGACGGGGAACCGCTGCCGGGCGTACTGCGGCTGGAAGTACTGCGGCGGCAGATAGACGTACGCGGGGTTCACGACCCGGGTCCGCTTGCCGACGATCCGTACGGTCTCCACCTTGCCGGCCGTCTGCGGCGGGCCCGTCGGCAGCCCGTGCACCTTGTCCAGACCGTCCGGCCCCGACGCCTGGACGAGGCCCTTCGACGGGTCCCCGGCGGGCCCGGCCAGCCCCGCGTCACCCCATTTGCCGGCAGCGGCCGGGGCGTCGTCGTACAGGCCGAGCAGTTCCTTCCAGGAGGCGTAGAACTGGAAGTTGGTGTTCACCGCGAGGCCGAGCGCGGCGACGATGGCCAGCTGGGTGGCGACCAGCATGCCGAGCCGCCCGCACACCGCCCGCGGCCCGCGCCGGGCGAACCGGGGCCACTGCCAGACCGTGAGCCCCACACAGACCACGGCGACCACCACCATGGTGTACAACAGCGTTCGGCTGGTCAGTCCCATGATGTTTCCCCAGTGTCCCGGCGCCGGGTACGGCGTTCTCCAGCGGTCCCGGACGCGTCCGGAAGACCTCATTGCGCCAGGTTTGATGGCTCTTGGGACGGCGGCGTTGCGACCTCGCCGAGGTGTTCGGGCACCCGCCCACCGCGGTACGCCGGTGCTTCATCCGCCGGCCGCCGCCCCGCAACCGGTCCCGCGGGGAGCGGGGGTGCCCGCGGGGCGCCGCGGTCCGGCCACGGACACGGGGGCGCCGCCCCGAGCGGCGGCGGCGGCCGAGCGCGCAGTGGCATCCTGGACCCACCGGGCCGGGACCGGCCGGGTCGAGGGAGGACGGCGATGGCGACCGACACGGCAGGGCAGCGGCAAACCGGGCAGCGCCCCGCGACAGAGGCGTCGGTGGCGCACGCGCCGCCGGGGGCGGGAGCGGGGACGCCCGCCGCCACCGGGACCCCGGCACACGCCGTACGCCCCATGCGGGCCGACGCCCGCCGCAACTACGAGCGGCTGCTGACCGTGGCCCGTACCGCCTTCACCGAGCACGGCACGGACACGTCGCTGGAGGACATCGCGCGCCGCGCGGGCGTCGGCATCGGCACGCTCTACCGGCACTTCCCCCACCGCACGGCCCTGATGGGCGCGGTCTTCCAGGGGGAGGTGGACGCGCTGCTGGCGCAGGCCCGGGAGCTGGCGGACGCGCCGCAGCCGTGTGCGGCGCTGGTCGAATGGCTGCGCGCGATCATCACGCACGCCACCACCTACCGCGGTCTGTCGCGCGCGCTGATGTCCGCGTCGGTGGACGACAGTTCGGGGATGGCGCGGTGCAGCGTGCCGATGCGCGAAGCGGGCGGCGCACTGCTGACCCGCGCCCAGCGGGCCGGCGCCGTACGCCCCGATGTGAACATCGGCGATCTGATGCAGCTGACGAACGGCATCGCGCTGGCCGCCGAGGAGTCGCCGGACGACCCGGAGCTGGCCGACCGGCTGCTGACCCTCACCCTCAGCGGTCTCAAGGGCCGCTGAGGGGGCCGTGCGCCACGGCCCCGCAGCGCAAGGCCGCCCGTACCCGTCCGGTCCCTCAGCGCCGCCGCGGAGCCAGATCGGCGACCCGGCCGCCCGACGCCTCCGACAGCGGGGTGGCCGAGCGCAGCTGGGGCGCCGGGCCGCCGCCGCCCGGCGGGTGGTTGCGCCGCTGGCCCGGCAGCGGCACATCCCGCCGCGGGCCCCGGCGGTCCCCCGCGGCGCTCTCCTGCCCCGGCCGGCCCGGCCCCTGCCCGGCTCCCGAACCGCCGCCGCCGGCGGTGACGGCGATCTGCACGCCCTGGTCGGCCAGGGCCTGCAACTCGGTCGCGGCCCGGTCGTCGTGACACGGCGGCTCGTCGGTGACCAGCCGCGTGATCACGTCCGTCGGCACCGTCTGGAACATCGTGTCGGAGCCGAGCTTGGTGTGGTCGGCGAGCACCACCACCTCCCCCGCCGCCTGCACCAGCGCCCGGTCGACGCTGGCGGAGAGCATGTTGGAGGTGGACAGGCCGCGCTCGGCGGTCAGCCCACTGCCGGACAGGAAGGCGCGGGACACCCGCAGGCCCTGGAGGGACTGCTCGGCACCGCTGCCGACCAGCGCGTAGTTGGAACCGCGCAGGGTGCCGCCGGTCATCACGACTTCGACGCGGTTGGCGTGGGCCAACGCCTGGGCGACCAGCAGGGAGTTGGTGACCACGGTCAGACCGGGCACCCGCGCGAGCCGGCGGGCCAGCTCCTGGGTGGTGGTCCCGGCGCCGACGACGATGGCCTCGCCCTCGTCGACGAAGCTGGCGGCGAGGTCGGCGATGGCCGTCTTCTCCGCGGTCGCTAGATGGGATTTCTGCGGGAACCCGGATTCCCGGGTGAACCCTCCCGGCAAGACCGCACCGCCGTGCCGGCGGTCGAGCAGCCCTTCTGCCTCCAACGCACGCACGTCTCGCCGTACGGTGACTTCGGAGGTCTGGACGACACGGGCGAGCTCCCGGAGCGAGACGGCTCCGTTCGCGCGCACCATTTCAAGGATCAATTGGCGACGTTCTGCAGCGAACACGAAACTGACAGTAACGCCAACGTCCGTCTGGTTTCAGCAGGTTGCACCAATTAACGGAAGTTGTTCACGGCGCGCCCGGCAAAGTGGTATGCATGCCGCATATGTCGAACGCCCGGCCGATCCGGCCCGTTCGGTGTCATCTCCCGGCTCTCCCGGTTCCCCCGGTCCGTCCGGCCCGCGCCCCGTCCGCCACTACGCGTCGGCGCCCTTCCGGGTGTGCAGCTGCCGCGCGACCTCGGCGATCGAGCCGGAGAGGGACGGGTAGACGGTGAAGGCGCTGGCGATCTGCTCGACCGTCAGGTTGTTGTCGACCGCGATGGAGATGGGGTGGATCAGCTCGCTGGCGCGCGGCGAGACGACCACACCGCCGACGACGATGCCGGTACCGGGACGGCAGAAGAGCTTCACGAAACCGTCGCGGATGCCCTGCATCTTCGCGCGCGGGTTGCGCAGCAGGGGGAGCTTGACGACCCGGGCGTCGATCCGGCCGTTGTCGACGTCGGCCTGGGAGTAGCCGACGGTGGCGATCTCCGGGTCGGTGAAGACGTTCGCGGAGACGGCCTTGAGGTTCAGCGGCGTGACCGCGTCGCCCAGGAAGTGGTACATCGCGATCCGGCCCTGCATCGCGGCGACGGACGCCAGCGCGAGGACACCGGTGCAGTCGCCGGCCGCGTACACGCCGGGGGCGGTGGTGCGGGAGACCTTGTCGGTCCAGATGTGGCCGGACTCCTTGACCCGGACGCCGGCCTCGGCCAGGCCGATGTCCACGGTGTTCGGGATGGAGCCGACCGCCATCAGACAGTGGGTGCCGGAGATCGTCCGGCCGTCGGCCAGCGTCACCTCGACGCGGTCGCCGACGCGCTTGACCGCGGCGGCGCGGGAGCGGGCCATGACGTTCATCCCGCGGCGCCGGAAGACGTCCTCCAGGACGGCGGCGGCGTCCGGGTCCTCGCCGGGCAGCACCCGGTCGCGGGAGGAGACGAGGGTGACGCGCGAGCCCAGCGCCTGGTAGGCACCGGCGAACTCGGCGCCGGTGACACCGGAGCCGACCACGATGAGCTCCTCGGGGAGCTCGTCCAGGTCGTAGACCTGCGTCCAGTTCAGGATGCGCTCGCCGTCCGGCAGCGCGTCCGGGATCTCGCGGGGGTGCGCGCCGGTGGCGATCAGCACCGCGTCCGCGATCAGCGTCTCCTCGGCGCCGTCGGCGGCGGTCACCGTCACCCGGCGCGAGCCGTCCGGCGACTGGCCGGGCTCCAGCCGGCCGCGGCCGCGCAGGACCCGGCCGCCGGCCCGGGTCACCGATGCGGTGATGTCGTGCGACTGGGCGAGCGCGAGGCGCTTGACCCGCCGGTTGACCTTGCCGAGGTCCACGCCGACGACCCGCGCGGACCGGTCCGCGCCGGACGCGCCGTCCTCGACGATGATGCCCAGCTCGTCGTACGAGGAGTCGAAGGTCGTCATCACCTCGGCCGTCGCGATAAGAGTCTTCGACGGTACGCAGTCGGTGAGTACCGACGCCCCGCCCAGACCGTCGCAGTCGACGACGGTCACCTCCGCGCCGAGAGAGGCGCCCACCAGGGCCGCCTCGTATCCGCCGGGTCCGCCACCGATGATCACGATCCGAGTCACGTACTCCATTGTCCCGCACGTCTGTGCGCCGCTCTCCCCGGGGGCCGGTGTGCCGCCTTTCCGGACGCCGCCGGCCGCTCCTCTGCTCCGTTGTACGAATCTCCCGTACCACGGGCCCAGCGGATAACCTCCCGTACCCTCGGAGCCATGTCGCTCTACGCCGCGTACGCCGGCAACCTCGACGCGCGGCTGATGTCCCGCCGCGCACCGCACTCGCCGCTGCGCGGCACCGGCTGGCTCAACGGCTGGCGGCTCACCTTCGGCGGTGAGCAGATGGGCTGGGAAGGCGCGCTGGCGACGATCGTCGAGGCCCCCCGCTCCCAGCTCTTCGTCGCCCTCTACGACATCGCGCCCATGGACGAGGACTCCATGGACCGCTGGGAGGGCGTGGGCCTGGACGTCTACCGCCGGATGCGGGTGCGGGTGCACACGCTGGACGGCGACGAGGCGGCCTGGACCTACGTCCTCAACGGCTACGAGGGCGGTCTGCCGTCGGCCCGCTATCTGGGCGAGATCGCGGACGCCGCGGAGTCGGCGGGCGCGCCGCACGACTATGTGATGGAGCTGCGCAAGCGGCCCTGCTGACGGCGGGAGGCCCGGCGGGGCCCGGTCCGTACGGCGCCGCCCCGGGCGTGTCGGGGCGGGTGTCGCGACACGCCCGGGGCGGCGGTCCGCCGAAAAACACCGGAGACCGGTCCCGGCGCCGCGCGCGGTGACATCTACGCGCGTAGGCAATTACCGGCTACCCTCGTCCGCGTGAACGCATCAGTTACTTCGGACATCGCGCGCGACCCGCAGGGCGCCGCCGACGCCGCCGCCGCACGCCTGCGCGAGCTCACCGGCGCCGAGACCCACGACGTCGCCCTGGTGATGGGCTCCGGCTGGGCCCCGGCCGCCGAGGCGCTGGGCGCGCCCGAGCACGAGTTCCCGGTCACCGAGCTGCCCGGCTTCCCGGCCCCGGCCGTCGCCGGACACGGCGGCACGATCCGCTCGTACCGGGTCGGCGAGAAGCGCGCGCTGGTCTTCCTGGGCCGTACGCACTACTACGAGGGCCGCGGGGTCGCCGCCGTCGCGCACGGCGTCCGTACCGCCGTCGCCGCCGGCTGCAAGACCGTCGTGCTCACCAACGGGTGCGGTGGTCTGCGCGAGGGCATGCGCCCCGGCCAGCCGGTCCTCATCAGCGACCACCTCAACCTCACCGCCACCTCCCCGATCGTCGGCGCGAACTTCGTCGACCTGACGGACCTGTACTCGCCGCGGCTGCGCGCGCTGTGCAAGGAGGTGGACGCGAGCCTGGAGGAGGGCGTCTACGCGCAGTTCCCCGGCCCGCACTACGAGACCCCGGCCGAGATCAAGATGGTCCGGACCCTGGGCGCGGACCTGGTCGGTATGTCCACCGTCCTGGAGGCCATCGCCGCGCGCGAGGCCGGCGCCGAGGTGCTGGGCCTGTCGCTGGTGACGAACCTCGCCGCCGGTATGACGGGCGAACCGCTCAACCACGAGGAGGTGCTCCAGGCCGGCCGCGACTCCGCGACCCGGATGGGCAGCCTGCTCGCCCAGGTGCTCGGCAAGCTCTGAGCCGTTCGGGGCGGTGAAGACGTCTGGGAGGCGGGAAGCCGGGGCGGCTTCCGGAGGCCGGGTCGGCTTCCGAAAGCCGACCGCTTCCGGTGGCCGGACTGCATCCCCCGTGTTCGGGCGCGGCGGCGGTAGGCTCCCGCCCCGCCGCCGCGCCCGGCGGACCGGCCCCGCCATCCGCCCCGTGTTCCGTCCGCGCGGCCCCGGCCCCGGTCGTCCGGCGCCCGCTCCCCCACCCGCAGACCACCGTCAGACCGTCAGGCACCCGCATCCACCGTCAGGAGCATCACGTGGCTACCGATCCCGCGGAGCTGATCAGCCGGGCCAGGGCATGGCTGGCCGAGGACCCCGACCCGGAGACCCGGGAGGAACTGTCCGCGCTCATCGGCTCGGAGGACCTCCCCGAGCTGGCCGCCCGGTTCGCCGGCACCCTCCAGTTCGGCACCGCCGGGCTGCGCGGGGAGCTGGGCGCGGGCCCGATGCGGATGAACCGCTCGGTGGTCATCCGCGCGGCGGCCGGTCTCGCCGCGTATCTGAAGGCCCACGGCGCCGGTACGGGACTGGTCGTCATCGGCTACGACGCGCGCCACAAGAGCGCCGACTTCGCCCGCGACACCGCGGCCGTGATGGTCGGCGCCGGGCTCCGGGCCTCGGTGCTGCCCCGCCCGCTGCCCACCCCCGTCCTGGCCTTCGCCATACGGCACCTGGGCGCGGTCGCCGGAGTCGAGGTCACCGCCAGCCACAACCCGCCGCGGGACAACGGCTACAAGGTCTATCTGGGCGACGGCTCGCAGATCGTGCCGCCCGCGGACGGTGAGATCGCCGCCGAGATCGCCGCGGTCCGCTCGCTGGCCGACGTACCGCGGCCGGAGTCCGGCTGGCAGACCCTCGGTGACGACGTCCTGGCCGCCTATCTGGCGCGTACGGACGCCGTGCTGACCCAGGGTTCCCCCCGGGACGCGCGGGTCGTCTACACGCCGATGCACGGCGTCGGCCGGGACACCCTCGTCGCCGCCTTCGCGCGGGCCGGTTTCCCGGCCCCGGTGGTCGTCGCGGAACAGGCCGAGCCGGACCCGGACTTCCCCACCGTCGCCTTCCCCAACCCGGAAGAGCCCGGTGCGATGGACCTCGCGTTCGCCACCGCCAGGGCCCTGTCCCCGGGCAGCGTGGACATCGTGATCGCCAACGACCCGGACGCGGACCGCTGCGCCGTCGCCGTACCGGACCCCGCCACCGCGGACGGCTGGCGGATGCTGCGCGGCGACGAGGTCGGCGCGCTGCTCGCCGCCCATCTCACCGGCAAGCTGCGCACCGGCGAGGAGACGGGGGACGGCGGGCGACGGGGCACCTTCGCCACCACGATCGTGTCGTCCTCCCTGCTGTCGCGGATCGCGGCCGCCGACGGCCTCCCGTACGAGGAGACGCTGACCGGCTTCAAGTGGCTGGCCCGGGTGGACGGTCTGCGATACGCGTACGAGGAGGCGCTCGGCTACTGCGTCGATCCGGCGGGCGTCCGCGACAAGGACGGCATCACCGCCGCCCTGCTGATCGCGGAGCTGGCCGCCGGGCTCAAGCGGTCCGGCCGCACCCTCAGCGACCTGCTCGACGACCTGGCGCTGAAGTTCGGGCTGCACGCCACCGACCAGCTCTCGGTCCGGGTCGAGGACCTGTCGCTGATCGCCGACGCCATGCGCAGGCTGCGCGAGCAGCCGCCGACGGTGCTGGCCGGTCTGGCGGTCACCGGTGCCGAGGACCTCTCCCGGGGCACCGCGGCGCTGCCGCCGACCGACGGGCTGCGCTACCACCTGTCCGGTTCGCCGGAGTCGGGGGTGACGGCCGGCCGGGTGGTGGTCCGGCCCAGCGGCACCGAGCCCAAGCTGAAGTGCTATCTGGAGGTCGTCGTCCCGGTGGCCTCGGCGCAGTCGCTGCCCGCGGCCCGCGCACAGGCCGCCGCGGCGCTGGCCGCGGTCAAGGCGGACCTGTCGGCGGCGGCCGGCATCTGACCCTCCGGGGCGCGCCGCCCCGTCGTACGTGAAGCGGGCCCCGGTCTTCCGGGGCCCGCTTCATGTAACAGGACGGTGGCCGCCCGCCGCCTACAGCGCCATCATCACGATCAGTCCGACCGCGCCGACCACGCACGGGGCGATGATCCCGTACGCCCAGCGCACCACCGGCTCGCCCTTGGCGCTCTCGCGGTGCGCGGCCCGCTCCTTGATCTCGCGCAGCTCGTCCATGGTCTGGTCGGCCATCGCGCGCGGCGCCGGGCCCGCGTCGGCCTGCGGGCCGAAGCGGCCGCGCGGGTTCGCGCCGCGCGCCGCCTGCCGGTTGGCCTTCTTGCGCTGGCGCAGCGACACCGGCACGGCCCACAGCTGGTACTTCCCGCCGCTGGTGAAGACCTCGGCGGAGAACCCCGCCCGCAGATCGTCCACGGCGCCCCAGGGCAGCGTGATGGTACGGAACGGATTACGCACCAGCAGCCGGTCCTCGCCCGCCCGCACCAGGGGCCGCAGGGTGTACGCGGCCACCAGCGGCACGCCGAGGATCAGGGCGAACGCCGCCATGATCTTGGTCTGGGGCACGCCCCGCAGCAGCGCGTCGCCACCGAGCCAGAGTCCGAGCAGGATCAGCAGTCCGCCGCCGGCCAGGGCCGCGGGCGAGCGGTAGCTGCGCTCCGCGTACTGCTGCTGGGGCGGGGTGGACTGTTCGCTCGTCATGCTGCCGATTCTGCCTGACCGTCCGGATGCCGGACATTGCGTTACGGCATCATTCGGGCGGGCGTCCGGCGCCGGACGCCGTTGCAGGAGATGCCACGTGGGGGATGCGCCCCGCCGTGGGCCACCCGCCGCGCGCCGCTACGGCGTCAGATCGGCGTACACGATGATGTTGTCCGGCCGGTGGCCGTCGACGAGGGCGCCGCCGCAGGTGATCAGCCGCAGCTCGGGGCGGTCGGTGTCGCCGTAGACCCGCTGGGTGGGGAAGCTCTCCTTGTCCACCTGCTGGAGCTCGCGGACCGTGAAGACCGCCGTCGTACCGTCCGCGCGGTCCACCGAGATCCGGTCGCCGGGCCTGATCCGGCCGACGTCGCGGAGCACGGCGGGGCCGTTGACGGTGTCGTAGTGACCGATGAGGACGGCGGGGCCCGGTTCGCCGGGTGTGACGCCCTTGTCGTACCAGCCGATCCGGTCGGCCTGCGCGACGGTGGGCACCTCGACCGTCCCGTCCGCGGCCAGCCCCAGGCGCGGCACCGGCCCGGTGTTCACCTCCGCGGCGGGGATGCGGACCCGCACCGGCGGCGAGGCCGGCAACGGGGCCGCCGTGGCGTGCTGCGGGGCGAGGACGGGCGGCGGGACGGCGGCCGCCCGCACCTGGACCGGCGGCGCCCCGTCCGAGGCGCCGCGGTCCATGAGCCCCCAGGCGATCAGCGCACTGCCCAGGACGAGGAGGAGCAGACCGGCCGCCGCCGGCCCGCGGACCGCCGTACGCCCCGCGAGGCGGCGGCTCAACTCCGCGATCCCTCCGGGCGGCGGTTGCGCCGCACCGCGTACGCGATGCCCGCGGCGCCGACCGCGGCGACGGCCCCGCCCGCCGCGATCAGCGGGGTGCTGTCGGGCGTCCCGACCCCCTCGGCCCCGGCCGCGACGCCGCCCTTGGGCACCACCGTGGTCCGGCCGCCGGCGGGCTTGGCCGGTGCGGCGGCGTCCGTGGCCTTGCCCGTGCTCCCGGCCGTGCCGCTGTTGCCGGCGCCGTGCTGTCCGGTGGTGCCGCAGTCCTTGGCGAGCGAGGGGAAGGCGAGGGTGCCGGCCGGGTAGCCGCCGCCCTGCATCCGGTACCGGAACGTGGGGTGCGCGCCGTACGGGTCGATGATCTTCGCGCCGAACCGGGGCAGGGTGGGGTGCGCGCGGTCCAGGAGGACGCCGGGGAGCGGCGTACCGTCCGCGTCCGCGAACGTCACCTTGGGGCCCTGCGGTCCCATGGTCAGGATGGCCATGGTGCCGGCGCCGATGTCGTGGCGCAGGGTGGCGGTGCAACCGGTGTGCGCGGCCACGGTCTTGCCGCCCGTCGTGTGCGCGGCCTTGCCGGCGTCGTGCCGGGTGCCGGTCCGCTCGCCGCCGGTGGCCGGGGCGGTGGCGGGCGGCACCGGGTAGCTCCGGTGGCCGCCGGTGCCGCCGCCGACCCGCAGCTGCGGAGCCTTGCCCTTGCCCACCGTGTCCACCAGCCGGACGGACACGCCGTTGAACTGTTCGGCGGGGTGCGTGCGGTTCAGCAGTCCGAGCACCTTGACCAGGTACACGTCCCCCGGCTTCCACTGCGGGCCGACGTAGCGGATCCACGCCTCGGGACCGCCGGTGACGGGGTCGCGGCGCAGTACGGCCACCATGCCGTCGCCGATGTAGACCGGTGTGCCCGCGTAGCGCTGGGCGCCGTCGGCGGCCGCCGGAACGGCGGTGACGGTCCGCGGCGCGGACGGGGCGGCGGGGGTGGCGGCGAAGGTGCTGGAGACGGGGGCGAGGACGGCCACCGCCACCGCGGCGGCAGCGGCGCCGGCGCGCAGGGCGAGGGTGGCGCCCTTACGGCGCGGTGACGGACGGTGGTGGAGCTGAGCGGACATGTGTGACCCCCGGGGCGTTCCGGTCGTGGTGAGACGGAACCGCAGGGCACCTCCCGCTGCGTGGGGACCGGGAACCGGTCGGTGTGGCGCGGTGCAGTGTGGCGCGGTGCGGCAAGGCAGAAACTATGGGGCTCCTGTGATGACGGCTCCGCCGCTGTGTAACAGCTACCGCACAGAAATCCATCACTCCCTTTACGCGCATATCGGTCCTTGGTGCGGCACCCGGGGGGTGGCATGCCGCTACGCGCGTAGATATGCTCCCCTCGTGACCATGCCCATCACTGTTCCCGCATACGGCAAGGAAGCCGCGGGGCGTCTGGCGTCGATGGCGGACATGACCGCCGACGACGGTGCGCTGCGCCGCTTCCTGCACGGCCTGCCGGGCGTCGACGCGGTCGGCCTCCAGGCCCGCGCCGCCACCCTCGGCACCCGCTCGATCAAGACGACGGCGAAGGCGTACGCCATCGATCTCGCCATCTCGATGATCGACCTGACGACCCTCGAAGGCGCGGACACCCCGGGCAAGGTCCGGGCGCTGTGCGCCAAGGCCCTCCTCCCGGACCCCACCGACCGCACCGCCCCCCGGGTCGCCGCGGTCTGCGTCTACCCCGACATGGTCGCGACGGCCAAGGAGGCGCTCGGCGGCTCCGGCATCCAGGTCGCCTCCGTCGCCACCGCCTTCCCGGCCGGCCGCGTCGCGCTGCCGGTCAAGCTTGCCGATACGCGTGACGCGGTCGCGGCGGGCGCCGACGAGATCGACATGGTGATCGACCGGGGCGCCTTCCTCTCGGGCCGCTATATGGCGGTCTTCGAGGAGATCAAGGCCGTCAAGGAGGCGTGCGTACGGGCTGGGGGCACCTCCCAGTCGGAGACTGGGGGAGGCAGCGCCGCGCACCTCAAGGTCATCTTCGAGACCGGTGAGCTCCAGACGTACGACAACGTCCGCCGCGCCTCCTGGCTGGCGATGCTCGCGGGAGCCGACTTCATCAAGACCTCGACCGGCAAGGTGGCCGTCAACGCCACCCCGCCCGTCACCCTCCTCATGCTGGAGGCCGTCCGCGACTTCCACGAGAGCACCGGGGTCCAGGTCGGGGTGAAGCCGGCCGGCGGCATCCGGACGACCAAGGACGCCGTCAAGTACCTGGTGATGGTCAACGAGACGCTGGGCGAGCGCTGGCTGACCGCCGACTGGTTCCGCTTCGGCGCCTCCAGCCTCCTGAACGACCTGCTGATGCAGCGCCAGAAGCTCAGCACCGGCCGGTACTCCGGCCCCGACTACGTCACGGTGGACTGACCATGGCATTCGCGTACGCACCGGCTCCCGAGTCCCGCGCGGTCGTCGACCTCGCGCCGAGCTACGGGCTGTTCATCGACGGCGAGTTCGCCGAGGGCGCGGGCGGGGAACTCCGCAAGACCGTCTCGCCCGCCACCGAAGAGGTGCTGGCCGAGTACACCCAGGCCACCGCCGACGACGTCGACCGCGCCGTCCGGGCGGCCCGCAAGGCGTTCGGGACGTGGTCCGCGCTGCCCGGCGCCGAGCGCGCCAAGTACCTCTTCCGGATCGCCCGGATCATCCAGGAGCGCTCGCGCGAGCTGGCCGTCCTGGAGACGCTCGACAACGGCAAGCCGATCCGCGAGTCGCGCGACGCCGACCTCCCGCTGGTCGCCGCGCACTTCTTCTACTACGCGGGCTGGGCCGACAAGCTCGACCACGCGGGCTATGGCGCCGATCCGCGCCCGCTGGGCGTCGCGGGCCAGGTCATCCCCTGGAACTTCCCGCTGCTGATGCTCGCGTGGAAGATCGCCCCGGCGCTGGCGACGGGCAACACCGTCGTACTCAAGCCCGCCGAGACCACCCCGCTCTCCGCGCTCTTCTTCGCGGACATCTGCCGCCAGGCGGGCCTGCCCAAGGGCGTCGTCAACATCCTCACCGGCGACGGCACCACGGGCGCGGCGCTGGTCGCGCACCCGGACGTCAACAAGATCGCCTTCACCGGCTCCACCGAGGTCGGCAAGGCCATCGCCCGGACGGTCGCCGGCACGGACAAGCGGGTGACGCTCGAACTGGGCGGCAAGGCGGCGAACATCGTCTACGACGACGCCCCGCTCGACCAGGCCGTCGAGGGCATCGTCAACGGCATCTTCTTCAACCAGGGGCACGTCTGCTGCGCGGGCTCGCGCCTCCTGGTCCAGGAGTCGGTCGCCGAGGAGCTGCTGGCCTCCCTCAAGCGCCGGATGGGGACCCTGCGGGTCGGCGACCCGCTGGACAAGAACACCGACATCGGCGCCGTCAACTCCGCCGAGCAGCTGGCCCGGATCACCGCACTGGCCGACGCGGGCGAGGCGGAGGGCGCCGAGCGCTGGGCCCCGGCCTGCGAACTGCCCACCACCGGCTACTGGTTCGCGCCGACCCTCTTCACCGGCGTCACCCAGGCGCACCGCATCGCGCGCGAGGAGATCTTCGGCCCGGTGCTGTCCGTCCTGACCTTCCGCACCCCCGCGGAGGCCGTGGAGAAGGCCAACAACACGCCCTACGGCCTCTCTGCGGGCATCTGGACCGAGAAGGGCTCGCGGATGCTGTGGACGGCGAGCAAGCTGCGCGCCGGGATCGTCTGGTCCAACACGTTCAACAAGTTCGACCCGGCCTCGCCCTTCGGCGGCTACAAGGAGTCGGGCTACGGCCGCGAGGGCGGCCGGCACGGTCTGGCGGCGTACCTCGCCGGAGCCGAGGGGCCGACGAGCGAGCGCGGCGCACGAGATGGGGAGCGCGACCGATGAACCAGTCCGACCGCTTGAGCGTGCTCAAGACCTACAAGCTGTACCTCGGGGGCGCGTTCCCCCGCTCCGAGAGCGGACGGGTGTACGAGGTGACCGACTCCAAGAACCGCTGGCTCGCCAACGCCCCGCTCGCCTCCCGCAAGGACGCCAGGGACGCGGTCGTCGCGGCCCGCAAGGCGTTCGGCGGCTGGTCCGGCGCCACCGCCTACAACCGCGGCCAGATCCTCTACCGCGTCGCCGAGATGCTGGAGGGCCGCCGCGACCAGTTCACCGCGGAGGTCGCCGCCGCGGAGGGGCTCTCGAAGGCCAAGGCCGCGGCGGTCGTCGAGGCCGCCGTCGACCGCTGGGTCTGGTACGCGGGCTGGTCCGACAAGGTCGCCCAGATCGCCGGGTCCGCCAACCCGGTCGCGGGTCCGTACTTCAACCTCTCGTCCCCCGAACCGACCGGTGTCGTGGCGGTCCTGGCCCCCCAGGACTCGTCCTTCCTCGGCCTGGTCTCGGTGCTCGCGCCCGTCATCGTCACCGGTAACACGGCGGTCGTGGTGGCCGCCGAGGACGCCCCGCTGCCCGCGCTCTCGCTGGCCGAGGTGCTCGCCACCTCCGACCTCCCGGGCGGCGTCGTCAACATCCTCTCGGGCCGCACCGCGGAGCTCGCCACCCCGCTCGCCGCCCACCAGGACGTCAACGCGATCGACCTGACCGGCGCCGGCGCCGAGCTCGCCACCGACCTGGAGCGGGCCGCGGCGGACAACCTCAAGCGCGTCCGGCGCCCCGGCCCGGCCGACTGGGCGGCCGACCCGGGCACCGACCGCCTGCTGGCCTTCCTGGAGACGAAGACGGTCTGGCACCCGATGGGCGTCTGACGCCTCCCGGCGGACCGGACCGGCAACGAAGCGGGGCCCCACCTCTTGAGGTGGGGCCCCGCTTCGCTGCCCGGTGGCCGGGCACCGTCACCCCGGCAGCAGGCCCACCACCTGCCCCACCAGCGGCAGGTCCTTGAGCCCGCCGCCGTTCGACAGGGCACCGGTCAGCAGCGTCGTGCTCACCGGCTTGAAGTCGGCGACCCGGGTGCCGACCGCGTTGTTGAGCGGATCGGCGGCGCTGTTGGCCAGCGGGTCCAGCTGGAGGCTCTTGACCGGCCCGACGCCGCTCGCCACGGCCTGCACCAGCGGGCCGGTCAGCGTCGAGACCGGCCCGGGGGCGCTCGCCGGGGCGGGCACGGGCGCCGCGTGCGCCGCGGCGCCGCCCGCCGCGAGCGCGGCACCGGCCGCGGAGACCGCCAGCCCGGCGCGGAGCAGACCGCGCGGGACGCGGCGGAGCTTGGGACGTGCGTGTGAGGCCATATGCCACCTGCCTGTGGGTCGGAAGGCATCCACGGGAAGGAGACCTTCTGCGGGAAGAGCCCGGGAGCCGGGCGGTCGATCGGCCATTCCGGCTACCGGTAATCGATTGACTGCGTAGCGTAGTTGACGCCGGCCCGTCGATCCACCTCGCACGCCCCGGGTACCCCCCACGGCTCAATGCCCGACAATGGGTGCCCGTGAGCTCCCAGTCCCCCGCCCGGCCGCCCGCCGCCCGCGTCGTCCTGCTGACCGGCCCCTCGGGTTCCGGCAAGACGTCCCTGGCCGCCCGTACCGGTCTGCCCGTCCTCAATCTCGACGACTTCTACAAGGAGGGCACGGATCCGACGCTGCCACAGCTGCCGGACGGCGGCGGCGCCGACTGGGACTCCCCGCTCTCCTGGGACGCCGGCGCGGCCGTCGCCGCGATCGACGCGCTGTGCCGTACGGGCCGTACCGCCGTCCCCGTGTACGACATCTCCGTCAGCGCCCGCGTCGGCGAGGCCGGACTGGACCTCGGCGGGGCCGCGCTGTTCATCGCGGAGGGCATCTTCGCGGCCGATGTCATCGCCCGCTGCCGCACCGCGGGGCTGCTGGCCGACGCGCTGTGCCTGCGCGGCCGCCCCACCACCACCTTCCGCCGGCGGCTGGCCCGGGATCTGCGCGAGGGCCGCAAATCGGCCCCCTATCTGGTGCGCCGCGGGCTGCGGCTGCTGCGCGGCGAGCGGACGATCGTCGCCCGGCACACCGCCCTCGGCGCGCACCCCTGCGCCACGCCGGAGGCGCTGGCCCGGATAGCGGCCGCGCGGACGGCCGACATGACGGGCGCGACCGGCGCGGCCGTCCGCTCCTGAGCCCGGCGGCCGGGCTCCCGGCACACACGAAGGAGCGGGTCCGGACGCCCCCGGCCGTCCGAACCCGCTCCGCTTCCCCCGTACGCCCCCGTACGTTCCCCCGTGTCCCCCCGGGGTTCTCCCCGCCTTCAGGCCACCAGCTCGCCGAAGGACTCCTCTTCGTCCCGGCCGAAGCTCAGCGCCTGGTCCTCGCGCAGCCGGCGCAGGGAGCGCCAGATGCTGGACTTCACCGTGCCGACGCTGATGTCGAGGATGTCCGCGATCTCCGGGTCGGTGCGGCCCTCGTAGTAGCGCAGCACCAGCATCGTGCGCTGGTTCTCGGGCAGCCGCGCCAGCGCCTGCCACAGCACGGCGCGCAGCTCGGTGCCGCGCATCGCGTCCACGTCGGCCGCCGTCTCCGGCAGCTCCTCGGTCGGGTACTCGTTGAGCTTGCGCCGGCGCCAGGCGCTGATGTGCAGATTGGTCATCGTGCGCCGCAGATATCCCCCGAGCGCCGCCTTGTCGCTGATCCGGTGCCACGCCCGGAAGGTCGAGAACAGCGCGCTCTGGAGCAGGTCCTCGGCCTCGTGGCGGTCGCCGGTCAGGTGGTAGGCGGTGGCGTACAGGGAGGCGCGGCGCTCCTGGACGTAGGCGGTGAAGGCCGCTTCGGCCTCCGCCTCCCGCGCCGCGGTACCGCCGTCCCCCGTGCCCTCCCCGTACTGCGCTTCCCCGTGGATCCCCCCGTGGGTCTCCCGCTGGGCCGGGATTCCCCCGTCGGCCCCGTCCGCTCCCCCTGCCGGCGCGTCGATCGCCCGCAGGAAGGGCAGCCGCTGACGCCCGGCGTTACGAGCGCAGCCGCGCCCGCCCCCGAGCTCCCGGCCCCGCTCCAGCAGGGAGGCGCCCGCGCCGGCACCGGACTTCTTCTCACCGGCCCGTGCGCCGTCGTGGAGACGCGTGATAACTGCGCTGGTGGTGGTGCTGTGCAGTGTGTTCATCTCGCGCCCCCCGTCGGTTGAGCCGGCTCGTTCGGTGTGTCGCCGGGCGGTGATCTCTCCCGGTGACCAAAAGAGTGCCAACGCAGTTTCATCGCGTTGTCCGCCGACTGTCACAGCCGTGTCACAGGGGTGCCGGGGGCACGGCGCGGGGGCACCGCGGGTGGGGGCCTTGTGTGGGAGAGCGCCGTCGGTCGATCTCCCGGTGTCCATGGGCCAGAATGGCCGGGTGCCTTTCCTGTTGCTGATCGAGGACGACGACGCCATCCGCACGGCCCTCGAACTCTCGCTCTCCCGCCAGGGTCACCGTGTGGTGACCGCGGCGACGGGCGAGGACGGCCTGAAGCTGCTGCGCGAGCAGCGTCCGGATCTGATCGTGCTGGATGTGATGCTGCCGGGCATCGACGGCTTCGAGGTGTGCCGGCGGATCCGGCGGACGGACCAGCTGCCCATCATTCTGCTCACCGCGCGCAACGACGACATCGACGTCGTGGTGGGGCTGGAGTCCGGGGCGGACGACTATGTCGTCAAGCCGGTCCAGGGGCGGGTGCTGGACGCCCGGATCAGGGCGGTGCTGCGCCGCGGGGAGCGCGAGTCCAGCGATTCGGCGACGTTCGGTTCGCTGGTGATCGACCGGTCGGCGATGACCGTCACCAAGAACGGCGAGGACCTCCAGCTGACCCCCACCGAGCTGCGGTTGCTGCTGGAGCTGAGCCGCCGGCCCGGACAGGCGCTGTCCCGGCAGCAGTTGCTGCGGCTGGTGTGGGAGCACGACTACCTCGGCGATTCGCGTCTGGTGGACGCCTGTGTGCAGCGGCTGCGCGCGAAGGTGGAGGACGTACCGTCCTCGCCGACCCTGATCCGTACGGTCCGCGGCGTCGGCTACCGGCTGGACACCCCGCAGTGACGGGACGCGTCACGCCCGGCGGGAGCGACGACAGGACAGCGGAGGCGCGGGGTACGGATACGGACGGGACGGCGGGCACGGCTGGGACTGAGGGGCGCGCGGCCGGCTCCGGCGGTGGCCGCAGGGGGGCGGCGGCCGGCCGGCGACTGGTGCGGTGGCTGCGGCGGGCGTCCGGGCTGCTGCGCTGGACGAGCCTGCGGCTGCGGCTGGTCGTCGTCTTCGCGCTGGTCGCGCTGACCGCCGCGGTCTCCGCGTCCGGTATCGCGTACTGGCTCAACCGCAACACCGTCCTGGACCGCACCCAGAACGCCGTGCTCAAGGACTTCCGCAAGTCGCTGGAGGACAGCACCCGATCGCTGCCGCTGCGGCCCCGGTGCGCCGAACTCCGGGACGCGGCACGGCAGATGGCGGGTGGGCCGCAGAACTACGCGGTGCTGCTGATCGGAGTGGACAGCGCGGGCAAGGACTGCGTGGTCACCACCAACGAGGACCTGCTGACGCCCACGAGCGTGCCCGCCTCGCTGCGGACCGCCGTCAACGCGGTGCGCCCGGTCGACGAATCGAACAGCTATCCGCACCATCTGTACTGGCAGCGCACGGTGATCGGGGACACCCCCTATCTCCTCGCCGGGGCGAAGGTGATCGGCGGCGGCCCGACCGGTTACCTGATGAAGTCGCTGGCCACCGAGCGGCAGGACCTCAACTCGCTGGCCTGGTCGCTGGGGATCGCGACCGCGCTGGCGCTGGTCGGCTCGGCGCTGCTGGCGCAGGCCGCCGCGACGACCGTGCTGCGGCCCGTACAGCGGCTCGGCCACGCGGCGCGGCAGCTCGGCGAGGGCCGCCTCGACACCCGGCTGCGGGTGACCGGCACGGACGAGCTGGCCGATCTGTCCCGGACGTTCAACCGCACGGCGGAGCGGCTCGAACAGCGGGTGGAGGAGCTGAGCGCGCGCGAGGCGTCCTCGCGGCGGTTCGTCGCCGATATGTCGCACGAGCTGCGGACGCCGCTGACGGCGATCACCGCGGTCTCGGAGGTGCTGGAGGAGGAGGCCGACTCCCTCGATCCGATGATCGCGCCCGCCGTGCAGCTGGTGGTCAGCGAGACCCGGCGGCTGAACGACCTGGTGGAGAACCTGATGGAGGTCACCCGCTTCGACGCGGGGACGGCCCGGCTGGTGCTGGACGATGTCGATGTCGCGGACCAGGTGACCGCCTGTATCGACGCGCGGGCCTGGCTGGACGCGGTCCATCTGGACGCGGACCGCGGCATCGTGGCCCGCCTCGACCCGCGCCGCCTCGATGTCATCCTGGCGAATCTGATCGGCAACGCCCTCAAGCACGGCGGCTCGCCGGTACGGGTCTCCGTCCACACCGAGGACGTGCCGGACGGCGGCACGGGCGTCCGCACGGACGGCCCCGACGACGGGGCGGCTCCGGACGGGACCGGTGCGGACGGCGGGCCCGGCGAGCCGGACGTCCCGGTCGGCGGGAGCCCGGCGGAGGGCCCGAGCCGGGCCGGCGGCGGCGATCTGGTGATCCGGGTACGGGACCACGGCCCCGGCATCCCGCAGGAGGTCCTGCCGCACGTCTTCGACCGCTTCTACAAGGCGAGCGCGTCCCGGCCCCGGTCGGAGGGCAGCGGTCTGGGCCTGTCGATCGCGCTGGAGAACGCGCATATCCACGGCGGCGAGATCACCGCCGCCAATCTGCCGGAGGGCGGCGCGGTCTTCACCCTGCGGCTGCCGATGGACGCCTCCCTGCTGGTCCAGGACGGCCGGCGGGACGGCGGCGTCACCCGGGGCCGCGAGGGCGGCCGGGGCGCCTCCCGCGCGGCCGACGAGGGCACGGAGGACGACCGATGACACGGCCCCCGCACAGCCGGCGCGCCACCCGCGCGCCGCGGACCGGTCCGGGCGGGCCGCCCATACGCGCGTGGCGGCGCGCCGTCGCCCTGGCGGCCCTCGCGCTCGCAGCCGCGGGCTGCGGCGTCCGGGGCACGTCCGTACCGGTCGACGCGGGCGGCGCGCCCGCGCGGGTGAGCTGCAAGGTCCCGGCGGGAGACACGGGGACCGCCGTTCCCGACGGCGCCCGGGTCACCGTCTATCTGGTGTGCAGTTCGGCGCTGGTCCAGGTGGAGCGGACCGTGGCCCGGTCCGAGGGCACTCCGGCCGAGGGGGCGCGCCTCCAGGAGGCCCGTGCGCTGCTGACCGAGCTCCAGAAGGAGCCCTCGGCCGCCGAGCAGGCGGCCGGGTTCAGCACCGCGGTGCCCCAGAACCTGCGGGTCGCGGGACCGCGCGCGGGCGACCCCGCGGACGCGCTGCGGCTGAGCATCCGGCCGGACGATCTGCCGTCCTTCGCGCTGGCGCAGCTGGCGTGCACGTACGGTGCGGGGGCGGCGCTGGGGCGGACGCACGCGGCCGTGCTGGGCGGGCCCGGCGACGACGCGCCGGAGCGCTACGCCTGCTCCGCCGAGGTGCGTACGCACCCCGACATCGCCCAGAACGCGGGCTGGGGCGATCCGCTGCCCCGGTAGCGCGCGGCACCCCCCAGGCAAGACGGGCCAAGACGGGCGCGGCGGAGCGGAACCGCGGCCCCCGCTACCGGCGTCCTGGCCTGTGTGCAGCGTCTTGGCCCCGGCGGCACCGTCGCCCCCCGTTTGCGCGTCACCTGCCTTCTCCTCCTGGTGGCGCATCTGCTGACCGTCGGCTGGCTGATGCTGCGGCCCCGGACGGTGCCCTGGGTGCCCGCGCCGAACCTCGAACCGCTGGCGTCGATCAGCGCCGAGCTGTCGCACGGTCCGTGGGAGGCCGTACGGGAGCTGGGCGGCGGGTTGCTGCTGCTGGCGCCGCTGGGGGTGCTGCTCCCGCTGGCGGCCGGGCGCCTGAACGTTTCCCCACTGGCGTCCCTGGCCCGTACCGTCTTCGCCGGCGCGATGATCTCGCTGACCGTCGAGCTGCTCCAGACCGCGGTGCCGGGCCAGGTTCCGGACGTCGACACGGTGCTGCTGAACACCGTGGGGGTAGCACTGGCGCACCTGGCCGTAGTCCCTGGGTTGCGGTCCCGGCTACGCCGCCGGGAGGAGCGCCGCGGCGGCAGGACCCCGAGGATCACCAGGGTCGGTCCGGCCCCGCAGGCCGATGTTCTCTCCGGCTCGCGAACCTACCTTTGAGACATCGGGGCACCCGCCCCACGGAGTCGAAAAGGAGTCGCCGCCATGGCCGCCGCACTGGTCCGCCCGCACCACAACCGAATGATCGCCGGGGTCTGCGCGGGCCTGGCCCGCCGCTTCGGTACGACCCCGGCCACGATGCGCGTGCTCTTCCTGCTCTCGTGCCTGCTCCCCGGCACACAGTGCCTCGTCTACCTGGCCCTGTGGATACTCCTCCCCTCCGAGGAGACCGCCGGCTCCACCGCCTGGTAGCCCGCCCCAGCGAACCCGCGGCCCGTCGGCGTCCCGCGCACGGCCGGCCTGCTCACGAACGACCGTCGGCGTACTCATGACCGTGCCCCGGTCCGTGCGCGAGAGGCGGCGCACGGCCGGGGCACGGCCGGGTGTCCCGTACGGAACCGGGAGCGGGGAGAACGGGGTGTCCCCTACGGAACGGGGGAGGTCGGCAGGTTCAGCCGCCGAGGTGCAGGCCCTTGGTGACCACGTTCGTGGGGAACCCGCCCAGCAGGCTGTTGCCCTTCTGGTTGAGGTTGCCCTGGACGCCGTCGTCGCCCGGCTGGGTCCGGGTGACCCCGGAGACGGTCTTGGCGGCCTGCGCGAGCGGCAGACCACCCAGCACCTTGGTGACGCCGGCCCCGTCGACCGACGGAGCGGCGGCGGCGGTGCCCGCCGCGGTGGCGGCGAAGGCGGCGCCGAGCACGGCGGCACCGAGAATCTTGATGGTTCCCTGCTTCATCGCATTACGTCCTCGTGATGGGGGCTTGACCGGCACAGCAACCTAGTGAGGCGGTCACCGCCACCGCAATCAGCCACGGCCGGGGAAAAACGGCCGGCAGAAGATCCCACCGGCCGTTCGAATTTCCCTGTCGCCGTCCGTCGATTCCCCTTACGCAGGGTCAGAACCACTGTTCACGGCAGGTGCTGTGGCGCTCTACCGGAACAGCCATTCGGCGCGCAGCTCCGCGTACCCGGGCTTGATCACGTCATTGATCATCGCCAGACGTTCATCGAAAGGAATGAAAGCTGATTTCATCGCATTGACTGTGAACCATTGCAGGTCATCGAGCGTGTATCGAAATGTCTTGACCAGGTGCTCGAATTCCCGGGACATGTCCGTGCCGCTCATCAGGCGGTTGTCGGTGTTCACGGTGAGCCTGAACTGCAAGCGGCGCAGCAGCCCGATCGGGTGCTCCGCGTAGGAGGCGGCGGCACCGGTCTGGAGGTTGGAGGTCGGGCACATCTCCAGCGGGATGCGCTTGTCCCGTACGTAGGAGGCGAGCCGGCCGAGGGTGACCGAGCCGTCGTCGGCGACCTCGATGTCGTCGATGATCCGGACGCCGTGGCCGAGCCGGTCGGCGCCGCACCACTGGAGCGCCTGCCAGATGGACGGGAGGCCGAAGGCTTCACCGGCGTGGATGGTGAAGTGGTTGTTCTCGCGCTTGAGGTACTCGAAGGCGTCGAGGTGGCGGGTGGGCGGGAAGCCGGCCTCGGCGCCCGCGATGTCGAAGCCGATGACGCCCGAGTCGCGGTAGCGGTTGGCGAGTTCGGCGATCTCCAGGGCGCGGGCGGCGTGCCGCATGGCGGTCAGCAGGGCGCCGACGCGGATGCGGTTGCCGTCGGCGCGGGCCCGCCGCTCGCCTTCCCGGAAGCCCTCGTTGACGGCCTCGACGACCTCTTCGAGGCTGAGCCCGCCCTCCAGGTGCTGCTCGGGGGCGTAGCGGACCTCGGCGTAGACGACGCCGTCGGCGGCCAGGTCCTCGGCGCATTCGGCCGCCACCCGGACCAGGGCCGCGCGGGTCTGCATGACGGCACAGGTGTGCGCGAAGGTCTCCAGATAGCGCTCCAGCGAACCGGAGTCGGCGGCCTCGCGGAACCAGACCCCGAGCTTGGCCGGGTCGGTTTCGGGGAGTCCGTCGTAACCCGTCTCGCGGGCCAGGTCGACGATGGTGCCGGGGCGCAGGCCGCCGTCGAGGTGATCGTGCAGCAGCACCTTGGGTGCGCGCCGGATGTGTTCACTGCTCGGGAGGTTGGTGGTCTCGCTCGTCATCTCGGCACTCTAACGCCTACGCGCGTAGATCTCCCCGAACGATATGTAACAGTGACCCGTCCACAGGGTGGCCCGCACCCCACCTTCTGCCATCGTTCTCGTCATGGCTCAGCAAGCGCTGCCGGTGCGCGATGCCCGGCTGGGAAAACCGCTGGGAACGGCCGGGTTGGACGGGGAGGTGAGCGGCGTCGCGCTCCTCCTGCCGGAGGGCGGACCGAACGGTGTACGGCGCCCGTCGCCGATCACGAAACTGGCGGTCCGTCCGCTCGCGGCCCGGCTGGCGAAGGCGGGCCGCCCCGAGGGGCTGACCGCCCACGTCCTGCACTACCGCTGCCGCGGCTGGAACGGATCGGCGGCGGACCCCGCACGGGACGCGGAGTGGGCCCTGGAGGAGGTGGTACGCCGCTACGGCGAAGTGCCGGTCTGCCTCGTCGGGACGGGTATGGGCGGCCGCGCCGCCCTGCACGCCGCGGGCCATCCGGCCGTCAACTCCGTGCTGGCGATCGCCCCTTGGCTGCCCGACCCGGGTGCGGACGGCGCCGCCCCCGATCCGGTGAAGCAGCTCATCGGCCGGCAGGTGCTGCTGGTCCACGGCACGAACGACGAGCGCACCGACCCCGATCTCTCCTACCGCTACGCCGAGCGCGCCAAGAAGGTCAACCGCGACACCTGCCGCTTCGAGGTGCACTCCGACGGCCACTCACTGCACCAGCACCGCTCCGAAGTCCTGTCCCTGGCGGCCGACTTCATGCTCGGCTCACTCTTCGCCCGGGACTACGCCCGGCCGGTGCGGGACGCGCTGGCCGCGCCGCCGCCGCTGGGCCTGCGGATGCCGCTGGCCGCCGGTTTCGGCGCGTCGCTGCGGCACTGACCGGAACGTGCCGGCGGACCGCCGGTCACCTCGGCAGCAGCAGCCCCCGCCGGCTCAGCAGGAACTTCTTGAACGCGGCCACCGGGGGCGTGTCCGGATGGCCGTCCAGCCAGGCCACGCCGATCTCGCGGACCGCGCGCGGGGCCGTCACGGTCAGTTCCGCGACGCCGGGCCGCGGCACCGCGGGCGGCGGCAGCAGCGCCACGCCCAGTCCGGCCGCGACCAGCCCGCGCAGCGTCTCGGCCTCCTCCCCCTCGAACGCCACCCGGGGGGTGAATCCGGCCTCCGCGCAGAGCGCGTCGGTGATCCGGCGCAGCCCGTAGCCCGGTTCGAGGGTGACGAAGAGTTCGGTGGCGGCCTCCGCGAGCCGGATGCGTTTACGGCCGGCCAGCCGGTGGTCGTCCGGTACGACCAGGCGGAGCTTCTGTTCGTCGAGGCGGCGGGCGACCAGGTCCGGGTAGTCCGGGACCGGCGAGGTCAGACAGAGGTCGAGGTCACCGGCGCGCAGCCGCTCGATCATCGCCTCGCCGTAGTTCTGGACGAGCTGGAAGCGGACGCGCGGGTGGTCGGCCCGGAAGGTGCGGATGAGGCCGGGCACGGTCTCCGAGCCGAGGGTGTGCAGAAAGCCGAAGGCGACCTTGCCGGCGGCGGGGTCGGCGTCGGCGCGGACGGATTCGGTGGCGCGCTCCAGGTCGGTGAGGGCGCGCTCGGCGGCGGCGAGGAAGGCGCGGCCCGCCGGGGTGAGCGAGAGGGTGCGGCCGTGCCGGGCGAAGAGGGCGACGCCGAGGTCGTCCTCCAGCCGGACGACGGCGCGGCTGAGGGTGGGCTGCGGCATACCGAGTTCATGGGCGGCGCGGGTGACGTGTTCGTGCCGGGCGACGGCGGTGAACTGGGCCAGCCGCGGGGCGAGCGTCAGCGCCCAGGAGTCCTCCCCCAGTTCGGCCGGCTCGGCCGCCTCCGCCGGCCCCCTGCCGTTACGTCGTGCCCCTGCCATGTCATTTCTGTTGCGAGCTTGCGACAGAGCAGCCCGTGAACTGGGATCATGTGTCACAGCATCGATTATGGCCTTTTTATGCATTGGACGCATAAAACGGGTGAGCCTACCTTCGAAGCATGCCTCCCGCTGATACGGGGGCGTCCGTCCTCACCCGCACGGCCGCCTCCCCCCAGTTCTCTTCCGATCCGGCCCCCGACTCCGCGCCGGCCACCGCCGCCGACCCCGAGTCGCGCAAACTGCACCCGGGCGGCCCCGGCTACCGCCGGATGAGCTTCGCCCTCTTCGCGGCCGGCATCGCCACCTTCGCCCTCCTCTACTCGACGCAGGCGCTGCTGCCGGCCATCTCCGGTGACCTGGGCGTCTCCCCCGACCAGGCGAGCTGGACCGTCTCGGCGGCCACCTTCGGGCTGGCGCTCGCGGTGATCCCGCTCAGCGCGCTCTCCGAGCGGCTCGGCCGGCGCACGATGATGACCGCCTCCCTCTCGGTGGCCGCGCTGATCGCCATGCTGGTGCCGTTCGCACCGTCGCTGGGCTGGCTGATCGCACTGCGCGCCGTCCAGGGTGTGGCGCTGGCCGGGCTGCCGGCCTCTGCGATGGCGTTCCTGGCGGAGGAGGTACGCGCCAAGGCACTGGTGGCGGCCATCGGCCTGTTCGTGGCGGGCAACAGTATCGGCGGTATGTCGGGCCGGATCGTGACCGGCTGGGTCGCCCAGGCGTGGGGCTGGCGGGCCGCGCTCGGTGCGGTGGGTGTGCTGGCGGTGGTGTGCGCGGTGGTCTTCCGGCTGCTGGTCCCCAAGGCCCGGCATTTCGCGGCGCGTCCGGTGGGCCCGCGGGTGCTCGCCCGCACCCTCGGCGGGCATCTGGCCGATCCGCTGCTGCGCCGGCTGTACGGCATCGGCGCGCTCTTCATGACGGTCTTCGGCGCGGTCTACACCGTCATCGGCTACCGCCTCGTCGCCGCCCCCTTCAACCTCCCCCAGGGTCTCGTCGGCTCGATCTTCCTGATCTACCTCGTCGGTACGGTCTCCTCGGCGGTGGCCGGCAAGCTGGTCGCAAGGATGGGCCGGCGCGGCGCCCTCTATCTGGCGGTCGGTACGACGGCGGCCGGTCTGCTGCTGTCCCTGGCCGACTCCGTCGCCGCGGTGCTGGCGGGCCTGATCCTGATCACCGCGGGCTTCTTCGCGGGCCACGCGGTCGCCTCGGCCGCGGTCAGCCGCACCGCCAAGACGGCCCGCGCCCAGGCGTCGGCCCTCTACCAGTGCGCGTACTACATCGGCAGCAGCCTGGGCGGCGCCCTCGGCGCCCTCGCCTTCCGCGCCGCCGGCTGGGAGGGCACCGTCCTGCTCGGCCTGTTCGCCATGGTCGGCGCCGCCGCGATCACGCTCTACGCGACCCGCAAGGCGGTGGCGGAGCGGCGGCTGGTGCGTTTGGGTAAGGCGGCGTAGGCCCCGCCCCCGTAACTCGAAGGGCCCGCCTCGCCACCTGTCCTCTTAGGTTCTAGTGGTCGTCGCAACACCCCAGTTCAGGGGATGCGATGGACTTTCAGATCCGGAGGGTTCGAAGCCCTCAGGGGCCGAAGAAGCTCTC
>JOEL01000041.1 GCA_000720995.1 Streptomyces celluloflavus | reverse complement strand
TGTGCACTCGCCTTGGCGCAGGGCTTGCACGGCGAGGTGCACGCTCACCAGCGATGACGAACAGGCCGTGTCGACAGTGAGAGCCGGCCCCTCGAAGCCGAAAGCGTAGGCGACCCGGCCCGACAGGACGCTGCCCGCGGAGCCGATGCCCCAGTAACCCTCCAACTCGCCGGGGCCGGACCGCGCCACGCTCTCGTAGTCCTGGCCGCTGCTGCCCACGTACACGCCGGTCCGCGACTTCTTCAGGCCGCCGGGGTCGATGCCCGCGTTCTCCAGGGTCTCCCAGACGGTTTGCAGGAGCAGCCGCTGCTGGGGGTCCATCGCCAGGGCCTCGCGGCGCGCGATGCCGAAGAACTCCGCGTCGAAGTCGGCGACCGGGTCGAGGAATCCGCCGGTGCGGGCGTAACTGGTGCCGGGCTGCTCGGGGTCGGTGGAGAAGAGGTTGTCGAGGTCCCAGCCCCGGTCGCGGGGGAAGTCCGCGACGACGTCGCGCCCGGCGGCCACCAGGTCCCACAGGTCGTCGGGGGAGGTCACGCCGCCCGGATAGCGGCAGGCCATGCCCACGACGGCGATGGGGTCATCGTCGGGGTCCGGGCCCGCGCCGGCGTCCGCTGCTTCCGCCGCCGGGGCGTCGTCCTCGGGGTGCGCGAAGCCGAGCAGGCCGAGCAGGTGCTCCGCCACGGCGGCCGCCGTCGGGTGGTCGAAGAGCAGGGTGAGCGGCAGTTCCAGGCCGGTGGCCTGGCTCAGCCGACTGGTCAGCTCCACGGCCGCCAGGGAGTTGTAGCCGTAGTCGCGGTAGGCCATCTCCGGGTCGATGCCGAGCGGGTCCGTGCCCGCCAGGCCCGCGGTCTCCTCGCGGACCAGGTCGAGCAGGGCCGCCGAGCGGCGGTCGGCCGGCAGCCCGGCGAGGCGCCCCGCCACGCCCTCGGCAGCCCCGGACTCCCCGGCCCGCAGGTCCTGGTCCGGCTCTGATCGCCGGGTCCGCTCGTCCATCGGGTCAGCCATGCCGTCCTCCACGTCGTCTCCCTGCGCCCCCGCGCCTCGCCGCCGCTCCCGTATACGGGATACGGCCACAGAGTTCCGTCGTCCGCCCTGGTGGGAGGCCGTCCTCCCGCTGGGAGGCACTCCTTCGGGGAGCCTCCTACGAGGAGGTGGCCTTGCCCGTCAGCAGGAAGGACCGGATGTGCGCGCTGAGCTGTTCCGGCTGGTCCTCGGGAATGAGGGTGTAGCTGTCTTCGATTTCGACGAGCTGGCCCTTGGGCAGCAGCTCGGCGAGCTTGCGTCCGTGCTCGGGCGGCATCACCTTGTCCTCGGCGGCCCACACCACGAGAGCGGGCCGGTCGAAGTCGCGCAACTTTTCGGCCCAGCCGAGAAGTTCACTCTTCGACGGCACTCCGAGCACGTACTTGCGCAGGTCGCGGCGGACCTCCTTGGAGGTCCACAGCGGTTCGAACCAGCCGTTCATCACTTCGTGCGGGACCGGCCGCTTGCTCATCCAGCCCCAGGTCATGGGCAGCCGGCGCATCGGCTTCCACTTCAGCAGCTTGAAGGCGAGGTTTATGCCGCCCGGCAGCTTCGCCGAGGTGAAGAGGTTGCTTCCGGGTACGCCCGGCGGGAAGTTGTCGAACGCCTCGCACGAGGTGATGACGAGGCGCCCGATTCGCTCGTCCCTGCCCTCGGAGACCAGGGCCTGCGCACCGCCCCAGTCGCTCATCACCAGCGTGACGTCGCGCAGGTCGAGCTGGTCGAGGAACTCCGCGACCAGCCGGGCCACGCCCGCGATCGACAGGTCCGCGTCCGGCTTCATCGGCCGGCGGTGACCACCCAGCGGCAACGTCGGTACCACGCACCGGAAGTCGGAACGCAGAGGCGCCACCACGTTCCGCCACAGAGAGCCGTCCATCGCGACACCGTGCAGCAGAACCACGACCGGCCCCTCACCGCCGGTGTCCTGATACTCCACCGTGCCAGCCGAAAGGTCTACCTCAGCCATTTCACATCTCCTCGGAGCTGTACGGGTTCGGGAGGTCGCGAAGGGATGCTCGCACCGGACGCAACACACGATGCCCAGTTGCGCGGTGCGGCAGCCGCCGGACAGGTGAGCCGGGGCAAGCAAAACATCTCGGACTCATTTTCGCCAGCAACAACCAGGCCGAGAACGATCATTGCCCTTAAGGGCAATAGTCGGCCGGCGGACGTCTGGGTACTGTGGCAACTCCCGTGCCGGAGCCGTCCGCCGCAAGATGAAGGACGAGTGCACGGACGAGATACGCCGTGCGGCTTCAGCCCGCGCCCCAGAGGTCATTACTCCGGAATCTCGCCCCCGATTTCCTGGCGCAGCGGCCGGATCGTGGGCTCACAGAACCCCGGTCATCCCATCACCGTACACCGGAAAGGCTGTTCCGTGATCACTGCTGAAGAAGTGTGCGTCCGCATTGCCAAGAAGCTCGGCAGCAAGGCGAATTCGTACACCCTCAACGAGGACACCGCGTTTGACTCCGTGGGCCTGTCGAGCCTGCAGATCGCCGACATCGTCTACACCATCGAGGACGACTTGGAGATCGAATTCGACGAGAGCAAGGCCGCGAGCGTGAAGACGGTTGCGGACCTGGTGAAGCTCGCCGAGGAAACCCAGCAGGGCAGCGCCGCCGCGTGACGGCCATCGATTACCAGGGCGCCACCGCGGAGTCCATCAAGCATCATTACGACGTCTCCAACGACTTCTTCGCGCTGTGGCTGGACACGGACCTCACGTACACATGTGCGCTGTGGGACGAGGGCGACACGCTCGAAAGCGCCCAGAAGCGCAAGCTCGACTACCTCATCGACGGTGCGCGGGCGGCCGGCGCGCGCCGCGTCCTCGACGTCGGCTGCGGCTGGGGAAGCCTGCTCGAACGGCTGGTCCGCGCGCACGGCGTGCAGCAGGCCGTCGGCCTCACCCTCAGCGACAGCCAGGCGGAACGCCTGCGTGAGCTGGCACTTGAGCGCACCGAGGTGCGGGTGGAGAACTGGCTCGACCACGAGCCCGCCGAGCGGTACGACGCGATCATCTCCATTGGCGCCTTCGAGCACTTCGCGCGCACCGGCCTGTCCCGTGCCGAACGGGTCGCCGCGTACCGCGAGTTCTTCGAGCGCTGCCGCGCCTGGCTGCCCAAGGGCGGCAGGATCGCGCTGCAGACGAACATCAAGGGAAACAACGTCCAGATGGACAAGCAGACCGTGCGGGACCTGCTTTTCATTGTCGACATCATTTTCCCGGAGTCTGAGATTCCGGCGCTCTCCGAGGTTCTCGAATCGAGCGAGAAGCGCTTTGACGTCGTCCATCTGCGCAATGACCCGGATCACTACAGCCGCACCTGCCAGGAATGGTTCGACCGGTTGCGGGCCAACCGCGATCAGGCCGTGAAGGTGGCCGGCGAGGAAAACGTCGCCAACTACGAGCGGTATCTGAGTTCCACGGTCGGCCATTTCAGGAACCGTCATCTGGGCCTGTCGAGGATCGTCCTCGAAGCCGTGTGACCGACAGCTCCACCGGCGGGTCCTCTTGAGGAGCACTCATTTGAACGCGTACAAGCATGTCGTCTATTGGCACGACACCGAAAAAGTCACCATCGAGGCTCCTCTCCGGGAACGCGTCGACTGCGACGTCTGTATTGTCGGCGGCGGTTTCACGGGACTCTGGACCGCCTACTTCCTCAAAGAGGCAGAGCCCGCGCTCGACATCCGCATCGTCGAGGCGAACCACTCCGGCTACGGCGCCTCGGGCCGCGCCGACGGATTCGTCACGCCAACCATCGGCAAAGACATCCAAGCTTTGGTGAAGGAATTCGGGCTCCAGCGCGCGCTCGAGGCATCGCAGGCGGTCGGCCGCTCGATCCTGGAAATCGGCCGGTTCGCCCGCAAGAACCGCGTCGACGCGGAGTACGAGGCCAACGACTACCTGATGGTGGCCACCGACGCCGCCCAGCTCAAGCGGCTGGAACACGACCGCGCTCTCGCCGAGCGGATGGGCGCCGCGCAGGCGGAGATCCTCCCGCGCGAGGAGTCCCGGGCCGTCATCGGCTCACCCGCGGTGCTCGGCAGCATGCGCACCGGCGGCGCGCTCGTGAACCCCTTCAAACTCTCCCGCGGCATCGCCCGCGTGGTGCGGGAGAAGGGCGTGACGATCTACGACAAATCGCCCTGCCTGCGCGTGGAACCGGGAGTGCGGCCGACCGTCGTGACCGCCGGCGGGCAGGTCAAGGCCGACAAGGTCGTCCTGGCCACCAACGTCCACATGGACGCCTTCCCGCCGTTCCGCAGGAAGGTCATCCCGATCTGGACGTACGCGATGGTGAGCGAGCCGCTCTCCGACGCGCAGCTGGGACGCGTGAACTGGGAGGGGCGCGAGGGCCTGGTCGAGGCCAAGTCACTGCTGACCTGCGCCCGCTTCACGCACGGCAACCGCATCATGTTCGCCGGCGGCCCGACCCCGTACTACTACGGCAGGGACAAGCGGCAGCGGAACATGAACCGGCCCGAGGTCTACCGGGAGATCCACCGGGAGTTCTTGCGGTTCTTCCCGATGTGGGGCGACGTGGAGTTCAGCTACGCGTACGGCGGGACCGCCGATGTCGTCCGCGACTTCGCCCCGCACTTCGGCAGGCTCGGCGGCGGCAACATCCTGTACGGATACGGCTATTGCGGCAACGGCATCGCGGCCACCCACACCGGTGGCAAGGTCCTGCGCGACCTCACGCTCGGCAAGGACACGGACTTCTCGCGGCTGCTCTTCGTGGACGACGAGCGGCGTAAGCCGCCCGCCGCCTTCCCGCCCGACCCGGTCCTGTTCGCCGGCGCCCGTGCCGTGGCACGGCTGATGGACTGGAAGGACTCCCGCGCATGAGCCGTACCGTGAGCGGCGCGGAAGCTCGCCCCACCGTCCTCCTGACCGGCGCGTCCGGGGTCGTCGGACGCTCCCTCCTGCGGGAGCCGGACGGCCCGCGGTTCGTCGTCGCCACCCACAGCACGCCGGTGCCCGAGGCCGGGGACGCGCGGTCGGTGCGCCTGGACATGACCGCGGAGCGCTTCGGCCTCTGCGAGGACAGCTACGCCGCCCTCGTCGCCGAGGTCGATGTCGTCATCCACTCCGCGGGCCTGACGGAGTGGGGCCTGCCCGCCGAGGACTACCGCCCGATCAACATCGAGGGCACCCGACGGGTTGCGGAGTTCGCCGAACGGGCGGACGCCACCGTCCACTTCATCAGCACGGCGTTCGTCGCCGCGCTCGCGGACACCGCGCCCGTGCCGCTCGGCCCGGACAACGTCTGCCGCAACTACATCAGCTCCAAGCGGGAGGCGGAGCGCGTCCTGCGCGACAGTGGGGTGAGGCACACCGTCTTCCGTCCCACCAACCTCATCGGCGACTCCACCACGGGCTGGACCTCGCAGGGCCAGATCGTGCAGCTGATGTCGGACTGGCTGAGCCGCGGCAGGGCGCCCTTCGTCCCCGCGCACCCGGGCATCCGGATGGACTTCGTCCCGCAGGACCTGCTGTCCAAGGCGGTCCTGCGCGCCATCGAACTGGGCGACGACGCGGGCGAGTTCTGGGTGACGTACGGTCCGGAGGCCATGGACCTGGAGTCCTGCCTGCGGGTGCTGGCCGAGCACGCCGCCGGGCGCGGGCGTTCGCTGAAGCCGCCGCCGGTGGTGAACGCCGACGAGCTCGCCCCGGACGCCATCGAGAACACCGCCCCGCGGACCCGCTCCTACCTGTCCGTCCTGCGCGACGTCAGCGAGGTCACCCGGTGCAGCGGCGGTGTGCTGCCCACCTCCATGCCCGAGCTGCGCGAACGCTATGGCATTCCACAAGTCGACGACACGACGGCTTATTCGAAGAGCTTGGAGTACGCGGCGGAGCACCTCGGCTAGACCGGACGGCCGGGTCACGCGGCCGGAGTGAGCGGCCGGTCCAAGCGGCCGGACGAACGGAAGGACATGCTGTGAACGAGGACTGGAACTCGCCTGACCTGCGCGGCAAGGTGGCCGTGGTCACCGGCGCCAGCCGTGGCGTGGGCCGCGGCATCGCGCTCGCGCTCGGCGCTGCGGGCGCCACCGTGTACGTCACGGGCCGCAGCACTCGGGACGGCGCGCGCACCGAAGGACTGCCCGGCACGGTGGACGACACCGCCGAGGAGGTCACCGGGCGCGGCGGCAAGGGCATCGCTGTGCGCTGCGATCACGGAGCGGCCGCGGACAACGAGGCGCTCGCCGCCCGTGTCCAGGCCGACCACGGCAAGCTGGACCTGCTGGTCAACAACGCCTGGGGAGGCTACGAACGCTCCTCCGAGGTCCGCTTCGACGCGCCCTTCTGGGACCAGCCGATGTGGCGCTACGAACTTTTCGAGACGTCGCTGCGCGCGCAGTACGACGTCACTCGCAGGCTCGTCCCGCTGATGCTGCCGCAGCGGAGCGGCCTGATCGTCGGCATCAGCTTCTCCGACGGCGACATCTACCTCGGCCAGGCCGGCTACGACGTCTTCAAATCGGCGTCCGACCGCCTGTGCCGGGGCTTCGCCGCCGACCTGCGCAAGAAGGGCGTTACGGCGCTCTCCCTGCACCCGGGCTTCGTCCGTACGGAGCGGGTGGAGGCGGCCTGGGAGGCGATGGGCGACGGCCCCGCGTCGGTGGTGCACTCCCCGGAGTACGTGGGGCGGGCGATCGCGGCCCTGCTTGCGGACCCCGAGGTGGTGGAGCGCACGGGCAAGGTGCTCAGCACCGGTGACCTGGCGGTCGAGTACGGCTTTGCCGACGTGGACGGACGGCAGCCGCCGGCGTTCCGCCTGGAGGGCCGGATGAGCCTGGCGACCCGGATGCACCGGTTGAACAAGGTGGTCAAGTCGGCGGCGGAGCGGTAGAGCGGCCGACTCGAAGGTGTCCTGCCCGGCACGCTGTTCATCCCGTCCATCTCTGCCGGGCTCCGCGGCCACGTCTCCCACGCCGGCCAGTCGTCCGGACGTGAGCCGCGCGCTCCAGTCATTCCATCAGCAGTCGGGAGGTACGTATGGTGGGGATCCGTCCCCGTCCCGCGGGACCCTGGAGACGCAGGGCGACGGCCGCGTGACAGCCGTCGGGCGCGGGCACGTCGAGGAGGGCCCAGCCGTCGGGCCCGGGCGGTGCCCAGGCTGGGGCCAGTGCCGCGGCGAGGCCGACGTGGTGGGCGCCGACCCCGCCGGGCAGTCCGGTGCCCATCCCTTTGAGGAACGCTTCCTTGCGCACCCAGCAACCCAGCAGCGCCTCCTGACGCACCGTCGGATGCAGGGTGTCGAGGGCGCGCCGCTCGTCGGGATGCAGGCGCCGGGCCATCCGTTCGAGGCCGCCGCCGACCAGATCCAGGGACTCGATGTCGGCCCCGACCGGCGAGGCGGCCAGCGCGTAGAGCGCGATGTCCCCGGCGTGCGAGAGCGAGAAGTGCACCCCGGGGTGACCGGCGGCGGCGGGACGCCCGTGCGGCTTCTCGCAGCCGGGCATCCCGCACCGCTCGCGGACGAGGGTGACGTCCTGTGGCGCGGTGCCGAGACGGACACCGAGCAGCACGCGCAGCCCCACATGGGAGGTGACGAAGCGCCTGCGCGCCGCTGGGTCCTGGAACCCGGCGGCACGCTTCGCCTCTTCGGGGTCGAGGATCCCGGAGCGCGCGGCGGCTGCCGCGGCGTGGTCCGGAATCCACAGCGTCCACACGTCGACCGCGTCGGTGCTGTCCGCCGTGCCGAGCGGATCGTCCGTGTCGGTGTCGTGAGGTCCGGGCGGCCCGCCTGCCGCCCCTGCCGGAAGGGACTCAGTCATGAAGGTGCCACTACGGTCTGTCGAGGTCCTTCGGATCGGGCCGGAGGTCGTCCGACCACTCCGCGGAGAGGAGTGCGGCCTCCACCCGGGACCGCAGCCCCAGCTTCCTCGTGATGCTGGTCAGATGGGCCTTGACGGTCCGCTCTGCGATGCCGAGCCGGCGGGCGAGCTCCCGGTTCCCCTCACCGTCCGGCAGCACGCTGAACACTTCGAGCTCCCGCGGCGTCAGCACCTGCAGGACGGACCCTTCCACCGATGCCGGGCGGCCGCCACCGCCCCCTATTCGTCTACCGACGCCCCCGCCGACCTGAAGCCTCTCCCCGTGCATGCGTTCTCCAACTCCTTGAGGAAGTCGTCACCGCGGGAGGAACGGGACCGATCTATTGCACACAACCGCTATTCCCCCTTCGACCCGACAGGAAATAAGACAGCACCCGAACCGGCCGACCGCTGTTGTGACGTGCATCACTCGCACTGTACCCCCATGGTGAGGGCCGCCAGTCGGAACTGGATTCCACGCACATGCGCGTCGGTGCGTCCAGGGAGCGTAAGGCGAGGTGGTGCTCCGTTCAAGCCTTCTTCGATGAATTCGGTGGTCGCCATCATAATTGGTCAAGCGCTCAACTGCCACTGCTGACATGCGGGTTCGCCGTGGCGGGTGGCTCGGTCCGGCCCCGCGGTGGTGGTCGCCGAGGGGCGGACGCGCGCCTTTCGGCCTTCGTGCGGAATTCTCCGCAGGGGTGGCGAAAGGCAATCCGCACCGCAATCCGGCCCTTCAATCAGTCCTCCCTCCTCTGGTTCGCGGCCGGGTGCGGAGTCGGATGCGGGTAAGGAAAACTCTTCGTCAAGTGGAATTGACGGCTCCGTGCAAAAAACGCCGCCTGTATTCAGGGTCCCGGAGGGTCGAATTTTTGATGCCCGACGGACCATCCGCCGTCGCAGACAGCTAGAGGTGACCGTATGTCGTCCAATTCATCCGCTCTGACCGGTTTCGGCGCCGCGGCTGGTTCCCGGATCGCGGCCGTCGCCGGCGTCCGCCCCGAACGGGTCGTCGGCAATGAAGAGCTGGGCAGGGGCCTCGGCGTCACGGCCGAGTGGATCGAGCGACGGGTGGGCGTCCGTGAGAGGCGGTTCGCCGGAGCGGAGGAGACCGTCACGGGGATGGCGGCCGGCGCGGCGGCCAAAGCGCTCTCGACGGCGGGTCTCGCTCCCGCCGACATCGATCTGCTGGTCCTGGCCACCTGCTCCATGCCGTCGCCCATGCCGGGCGGCGCGGCATCCGTCGCGGCGCTCCTCGGCGTCCCGCGCATCGCGGCCTTCGACGTCAACGCGGCCTGCGCGGGCTTCTGTTACGCCCTCGGCGTCGCCGACGGCCTCATCCGCTCCCGCACCAGCCGCCGTGCCCTGGTCATCGGGGCCGAGCGGATGACCGACTGGGTGGACCAGGGAGACGTGGACACCGCCACCGTCTTCGCCGACGGGGCCGGTGCCGCGGTCGTCGTCGCCGCGGAGCGGGCGGGGATCCACCCGGTGGAGTGGGGCGGGGATGGCGACAAGGCCGGGCTGGTCGCCATCCCCGACCGGCACGGCAGCGTGACCATGCAGGGCCAGGCCGTCTACCGCTGGGTGACCTCGGAGCTGGCCGCGGTGGCGGCAGCGGCCTGCGCACGCGCCGGGATCGCCCCGGCCGACCTCAAGGGTTTCGTAACGCACCAGGCGAACCTGCGGATGATCGAACGCCTGGCGACGAGCCTCGGCGCCACGAACGCCGCCGTGGCCCGGGACATCGTGGAGACCGGCAACACCTCGGCGGCCTCCGTGCCGTTGGCGCTGTCCCGGCTGATCGACCTCGGCCAGGTCCGGCCCGGGGACGCGATCCTGCTGATGGGCTTCGGTGCGGGCCTCAGCTACGCGGCACAGGTCATCGCCTGCCCCTGACGGGAAGCGAGGCGGCGCGGGCTCGTGCGCGTTTCGCGGAGTGAGCCGTCCAAGAGGTCGGATCACGGCGACCGCACAGAGCCGCGGCAGGCGGCACCCGGCGAACCTTCACCGCCTCCGCCCGCTTCGTGCTCTGCCGCGGAGGGGACTCGCCTCCAGCTTCGCCGTGGCGACCCTCGCCTCCTGGATTCGCCGGGTTCCTGGCCGGCGCTCCGATCGCCGTGGTCTCCCGCCCCCAGCAACGCCCCCCTACCCCCTCACCGCCGCACGTACCGGAGCCAGCAAGGCGATGTCGTCGGTGGTGACGGTGAGGTGGGTGGCGCCGGCGGCGTGCCAGGCGTGGGCGAGGGTGCGCCAGGTGGCCGGTTGGCCGGGGGTGGGGTGGAGGCGGGCTTCGATGCCGAAGGTGGACCAGTCGCGGCCGGCTTCGGTGACCGCCGTGCGCAGGTCGGCGATGAGTGCGCCGCCGCGGTTGACCCGGTTGGCCAGCAGGCCGGACATGGTGAAGCCGTCGGCGAGGGTGGCGATCCGGTGCAGGGAGCGGGGTCTGCCGCCGGTGCGCAGGGTGCCGCCGCCCAGCCAGAGGGGGATCGGGCGCGGCCGGGGGGTGAGGGTGACGCCGGAGAACGCGATGTGCTCGCCGGCGAAATCCGCCGCCGGCCGGGTCCACAGCAGGCGCAGTGCGTGGATCTGTTCCTCGAACAGTGCCGTGCGGGCGCCCGGGGCGACGCCGAGGGCGGCGGACTCGGCGGGATCGGAGCCGATGGCGATGCCCAGCCGCAGCCGGTCGCCGCTGAGGTGGGCCAGTTGAGCTGCCTGTTTGGCGGCGAGCACCACCGGGCGGTGCGGCAGGATCGTCATCGCGGTCGCCAGCTCGATGCGGGTGGTGACCGCGGCCAGGAACGCCACCAGCGTCAGGCTCTCGTAGGCGGGGGCGCTGGACACCAGGTGTTCCGGGACGGACAGGTGGTCGTACCCGAGGCTCTCCGCGGTCACCGCGAACTCGCGGAGTCCGGCGGGTGTCAGGGTCGTCGGGACGGTCCAGCCGAGGCGGAGGGTCATTTGCGGAAGCTCTCCGGGTCGGCGGCGGAGATGAAGACCGCGCGCGGGCGTTCGGCGGGCAGCAGCTGGGAGTTGAGGAGGCGGCGTACCGCTTTCTCTCCGCCGGGGAGGGAGTCGGTGACCGACAGATGGACGTCGAGGACTTGGGTGCCGCCCTCGTCCACCACCTTGGGCACGCAGTGCACCACCCCCGGGATGGCGTGCGCGGCCTGCCGGACGGTGTTCAGCGAGACCTTCTCGCCGCGCAGCACCACGAAGTCCGACAGCCGTCCGTGGAAGGTCAGATAGCCGTCGTCGATCGAGAAGGCGTCCCCGGTGGCGATGGTCCGCGGTCCCAGCAGGACGCGCTCGCTGTGCTGCCCGACTCGTCGCAGCAGTACGGTGCCGGATTCGACCAGCAGCTCGCCCACCTGGTCCCGTACCTCGCGCAGCGACACGCGCACCCCGGGCAGCGGGCGGCCGACCGATCCGTACCGGTGCGCGGGTTCGGCGTGCGCGGCCAGTGTCGACACGCGGGGCCCGGCCTCGGTGAGCCCGTAGGTCAGGTACAGCTCCGCGGACGGCCGCGCGGCCAGCAGGTCCGCGACCTCCGCGGGCGCGAGCCGGTCCCCGCCGACCGCCAGCGCCCGCAGCCCGCGGGGGAGGTGCCCGGGGTCGGCCAGCAGCCGGCGGGCGATCGTCGGGGTCACCGCCGAGTGGGTGATCCCGCGGGCGGTGACCGTGTCGCGGTAGGCGGCCGGCGAGAACGGCGGTCCGTCGAGCACCAGCCGCGCCTTGGTCACGTACGCGGCGAACGCCTGCGCCACGAGCGCGTAGGAGTAGTACAGCGGCAGGTTCACCAGCAGTGTGTCGGCGGAGGTGATGCCGGTGGCCCCGGCGTGCAGGCGGGCGTTGTGCAGCAGCGAGGACACCCGGTGCACGCACGCGCTGAACATCCCCGAGGTGCCGGAGGTGGACAGCAGGATCTCGCCCGGCCGGTAGCGGGTGGCGGGGTGCCCGGTCGGTACGGCGGACGCACCGCCCACCGGCACCCGCGGCCCCGTCCCGGTCAGCCGGGTGGTCACCACCACGCCGGCCCCGATGTGCCCGGCCAGTGCGCGGACCCGCTGCCACGGCGTGCCCGGCGGTACGGCCAGCGGCACCAGGCCCAGCAGCAACGACGCGAGCTGCACGCGCAGCAGCTCGACTCCGTTGGCCAGGCAGAGCACGACCGCGGCGCCCGGTGCCAGGCCCAGTCCGGCGAGGTCCGCCAGCACGTCGTCCACCCCGGCCGGTGCGCGGTCGTCCCGGCCGGCCGGGACACCGTCGACCCGGGTCAGGAAGCCGGCCACCCCGGAGGGGGTGAGGCCGTTCACCGGTCCGCCCCGGCGCCGGTCAGGACCAGGCAGCGGCACATCTGCCCGTCTCCCGCGGTGGCGTACAGGCCGGCCAGGAGCACGTGCCGGGCGTGGCCGTCCGCGAGCCATCCGCCGATCACCGTGAACGCCACGGGGGCGGCCTCGTCCGGGTGCGCCGCCAGCAGCAGCGACGGGCCGCGCAGCCCGTGGCGCAGCGCGGGCAGCCCGGCCAGCACCCCCGGATTGGCGCCGGCGAAGCGCAGCGGCGACACCCGGGACCTCGGCACCGAGGCGGCGATGCGGCGCATCGTCCGCTCGCTCCCGGTCGCGCTCATGACCACGATCCCGGTGTCGTCGGCGGCGTCGAGCACGGGCTCGGCGCAGTCCGCCAGCGCCCGGTCCACGGTCTCGGCGACCAGCCAGGCCGCCGGGTCGGCGTAGAAGGACGGTTTGTTCACCGCGTGGTCGGCCGGGTCCTCGGCGACCACCGTCGCCGAACCCAGCACCCGTGTGCCCGGCGGCACCTGCGTCACGCCCTCACCCCTTCGAACAGCAGACACGTGTTGAACCCGCCGAACCCCAGCGTCAGGCTCAACCCGGCGCCGTCGCCCACGGGTTGCGCCGAGCCCGCGGCCAGCCGCAGCGGTGCCGCGGGGTCGCGCAGCCCGAGGACCGGTGGCACCCGCCGGTGGCGCAGTGCCAGTACGGTCGCCACGGCCTCGATGGCCCCGGTCGCGCCCAGGCTGTGCCCGAACGCCCCCTTGGTGGCGAACATCAACGGACCGTCGTCCCCGAACAGTTCCAGCAGGCTGCGCGCCTCGACCTCGTCGTTGAGCGGGGTCCCGGTCGCGTGTGCGCTGACCACCGCGACATCCGCGGGTGCCAGGCCCGCCGAGGCCAGGCAGCGTTGCATCGCGCGCACCACGGCGCGCCCGGACGGGTCCGGGGCGGTGAGCCCGGCGGCGTCGTTGGCCGCGCCGGCGCCGCGCAGCCGGGCGTACACCCGGGCGCCGCGCTCCCGGGCGGAGTCGGGGTGCTCGATCACCAGGAAGGCCGCGCCCTCGCCGAGCAGCATCCCGTCGTGTGTCCGGTCGAACGCCCGCATACCGGTGGGACTCATGGTGCTCAGCGCGGAATGCCCGAGCCGCTTGGCCTCGGTGACCACGTCCACCCCGCCCGCCACGCAGATGCGCCGCTCGCCCGAGCGCACCAGGGCGTGCGCGACGGCGATCGCGTCCGACCCCGCGGAGCACGCGGTCATGACGCACACCGGTGTACCCGGATGCCCGATGCCCGCCGCCGCGTCGTCGGCCCAGGCGTGCAGCGTCGGCTCCGCCTCGTCCAGGGAGGCGCCGAAGCTGGTGCCCAGCACCAGGCCGACGCCGGGGTCGGCCGTGGCCAGACCGGCGTCCGCGAACGCGGCGGCGAGCGCCCGCCCGGCGAGCACCCGCTGGCGTTCGCCGGGCGGAGTCGCGTACGGCACCGAATCGATGACGGCCGCGACCGTGTTGCGCAGTGGATGCGGCGAGCCGACGGGCGCCAGACCCGAGTCGCCCGCGCACAGCCGTTCCCACACCGCCTCCCGGTCCCGGCCCAGCGGAGTGTCCCAGGCCAGTCCGGTGATCACCGGGGTCACCACGGCCGGGCCCCCGCGGGATCGACCTTCGCCCGGCTCATCGCACCGCGGAACCCGGCGACCGACCGGCCCTCCACGGTCACCGCGGCGGAGAAGGTGAAGGTGTGCCCGGACAGCCGGTCCGCGCGTACATCGAGAACGACCTGGTCGCCGGGCACGACCGGGGCGAGGAAGCGGGACTTGACCGTGCCGACCAGGGTCACCTCGTCGTCGGCGAGCGGGGCGCTGCTCAACTGGTAGAGCAGCACGCCGGACTGGGCGAAAGCCTGCATGGTGTGGCTGCCGGGCAGGATCACCCCCGGGGTCAGACCGCGCTCGGGCAGATGCCCGGACAGCGCGCCCATCTCCGCGGAGACGGCGAACATACTGCGCAGGAACACACCGGGCTCATGGTCCAGCACCCGGTCGATGAACAGCCGGGGATGGCGTCCGCGCACCAGGGCGGCGATCGCCGAGATCCCCAGCGGCCGGGCCGCGCGGACCGCTGCGGGAGGGGGTGCCGATTCGTTCGTGTGCCGCATCCGGGACGATTCCTCTCAGGGCCTGTCGCAGCGGCGCCGGCAGGGGCACCGCGCGCCGGGTGTCGGGGTCGACGGCGGCGAAGACGAGGGTGCCGGTCACCAGCGGGGTGCGGTCGCCGTCCCCCTCCTCGCGCAGCAGATCCACCGCGAGCGTGAACCAGGCCGCGCCGACGTGGCCGACCCGGGTGTCCGCGACGATCACGTCGCGGTACACGGCGCTGTGGAGATAGGTCACCCGCAGGTCGGCGGCGACCAGGTCGACGCCCGCCGCGCCGAAGGCGGTCAGACCCGCGCCGTGCGCTTCGAGGTGCTCGGTGCCCGCGGTCTCCATCAGGGAGGTGTAGCGGGAGAAGTGCACGATCCCGGTCGCGTCGGTGTCGACGTGCTCGACCCGGGTGCGGAACTCCGCGCTCACCACAGCGACCGGGCGCCCGCCGCCACCCGCTCCGCGATCTCGGTGGCCTGCGCCCCGTCGGCGATCAGCGGCAGCACGATCCGCAGGGTGGGATGGACGTAGCGCCGGCCGCCGGATCGTTTCCCCGCGCCCGCCATGAACTCCGCGTACACACCCGCCTCGATCAGTGCCCTGCGCAGCGCGCCGATCCGGTCCGCCGCCGCGGCGGTCAGTTCCACGCCGAGCATGACCCCGGTCCCGCGGACCTCGGTGAACACGTCCGGGTGGCGGTCCACCAAGGCGGTGCGGAGGAGTTCGGCCAGGTCCACGCCGACGTCGGCCGACCGCCGCAGCAGCCCTTCGGCCTCGATGTGCTCGATACCGTCACGGATCACCGCGCAGTTCAGCGGCCGCAGATCGGAGGTGGTCACGGCGCCGGAGGAGCGGACGGCCAGATCCTCGCGGGCGATCACCATCGAGGTGGACACCGCGCCCATGCCCAGGTATTTGCCGATGACGGTGATGTCGGTGGGCACCGGCCCGTCCGCGTCGCGCATGGCGAACCAGCTGCCGGTCTTGGCGAACGTCAGCACCTCGTCGGCGACGAGCAGCACCCCGTCGGCCGCGCACCGCCGCGCGAGGTTGCGCAGGTAGCCGGGTGGCGGCAGGAGGATGCCCGCGTCGCCCTGGATCGGCTCGACCACCACGGCCAGCAGCCGGTCGGCGGACGCGGCGAAGTACTCGGCCAGGGCGTCCGGGTCGCCGAACGGGATGTGCTCGACCCGGACGCCGTACGGGCCGGCGGTGTCCGTCGCGGGCAGTCCGGCCCGGTAGTGCCTGCGGTTGAGCAGCTGCACCAGCCCACCGGTCCAGCCGTGCCAGGCGCCCTGGAACGCCAGGATGGTGTCGCGCCGCTCCTTGCCCGGACGGTGGCGCAGCCGCCGGCCGTCGAACCGGGACTCCAGTACGAGCCGCAGCGCCAACTCGTTCCCCTCGGAGCCGGAGTTGCGTCCGCTGACGTGGTACCGCCCCGTGGGGAAGTGGCCGGTCCACAGCCCGCCGGGGCCGAAGAGCCGGTCGAGGAGTTCCGCGCGTTCCAGTGAGCCGAGTTCGTCGGTGACGTTGCCGACCCCGGTGCCGCGCGCCAGCGCCGCTCGCACGACCGGGTGGGCGCCGCCCAGGGCCGCGCTGGCGTAGCCGGCGCCGGCGTCCAGCAGCCGCAGCCGCCTGCCCCGGTGTTCCGGGCTCAGGTCGACCACGTCGAGCTCCAGGCCGCGCCCGCCCACGCAGGCGAACGGCAGCCGCGCCGCCCCGTAGTGGTTGAGGTGCAGGTCCGTGCCGCGCGCCAGCACACCGGCCGGGTCCCCGGTGCGGTCGTCGCGGGTGACCGGGACCGTGCTCACGCGGTGGTCGGGGACTGGTCGGCCCCCGACAGCCGCTCGACCAGGGCGAGTACATCGCCGAGGGTGGACAACTCCCCGGCGGCGACGGCCTCGTCGGGGATGTCGATGCCGAACGCCTCCTCGCACTGCACGCGCAGCTCCACGAAGCCGAGCGAGTCCATGCCGTAGCTCTCGCGCAGGCTGTCGTCGAGCTGCATCTGGTCGACCGGCACCTCCACGAGGACATCGGTACGCAGAATTCGTTTGATGGTCTGCAAAGAGTTCACCAGAACTTTCCCCTCTGGGTGGGTTCATCTCTGGGTGGGTTCATCCGAAAGGCCACGGCCGGACGTTCGGTGCGTGGAAGAGGCGGATGGGATCGCGGCAGCAATGGGGCCGGAAGCGAGCCGGTGCCCGCCGGAAAAAGGCGGCGCCAGCCATTCATGCCTATCGACGTTAGGTGAGGTTTTATCGCCTGTCAACGTGGCCTCCGATTTTACTTATCATTCTCCTTTCGGTGTTGGTGCCGAAGGCGTTTGTGCGTGAGTTCGCGGTATTCCGGCCGTTTGTGGACCATGGCGGAAATGGCCGGGGGAGAGATTCCCACAGACTGCCGCTTTGCGCCCGTGAACTGGCCTTTCGGGCACTTCCCGGGGGTGGCCGAATCAATTTTTCCGGTCGACCGATTTGTGCCTTTTGTTCCATTTGACCAACATCTCCGTCTGGCGAAGATGTTGCTTGTGGTGCCGAATCGCCCCGGCCTAGCCTTGGCTCGTCTATTTGCCTGCCGGGTGGACGCGGAGTGCGGGACGAGCAGGCAACCGGGTGCCCGACACCGTCGCTCCCCGTACCCGGAATCCCCTGCGATTCACTGCAAGCGCATTATGTGATTGCGCTGCCTTTTCCCTCTTTCCGGTGACCGAAGTCCGCCCGAATGTACGGTCGTCGGCAGACTCTTTCGAAGGAGCCTCGAAAAGTCATGAGTGTCACCCCGGACGCCCTGCGCGGCGTCACCCTGTTCGTCGGCGGCCCGATCCAGCACGCCCTGGTGCCCGGCGGGATGGCGGCACCGATCCGCGACTGCCTGAGCCTGGCCATCGACCAGGCGCGGCGGGCCGGCGCCACCGTGCTGTCCGCGCACGTGGCCGAGCGCTTCGGCGCCGACACCGCGCTGTTCACCCCCGAGGAGGTGTCCGTGCGCGACTACACATGGATGCGCGAGTGCGATGTGTTCGTGCCGGTACTGCCGGTGCTCGACGGCACCCTGCTGCGCACGGACGGCACGCACATCGAACTGGGGTGGGCCAGCGCGCTGGGCCGCCCCATCGTGGGCATCACCGACCAGCCCTTCGCCGAATCGGCCAGCCACCTCCTCAAGGGGCTCGCCCAGGTCGCCGTCGCCACGTTCCTGTCCGCCACGGAGCTCGCCGCGGGCCCGGAACCGCTGGTCGACGGTGTGCTCACGGCGCTGGGCCGGACCAGGACAGCGGTCTGACGTGGCGGCCGCGACACAGGTGCTGGGGCTGGACCTGGCCAATCCGGTCGTGGTCGGCTCCGGTCTGCTCACCGACCAGGAGCGCAACATCCGCAAACTGCTGACCACCGGAGCGGGCGCGGTGGTCACCAAGACCATCCACCCCAACCCGCCAGCCGGCCTGGACGAGCGCATCATCCGGCTGCCCACCGGCATGATCAACAGCACCACCTACTCCAAACGGTCCGTCAGCCACTGGATGGACATCCTGCGCGGCCTGGCACGGGACCGGCTGCCGGTCATCGCGTCGCTGCACGCCGACACCCCGGCGGAACTGGCCGAGTTGGCGGCCCGCGCGGCGGCGGCCGGCAGCCGGGCGCTGGAACTGGGCATCTCCTGCCTCAATGAGGAGGACGGCCTCCACGACACCCCCGAGCGGGTGCACGCCTACACCGAGGCGACCCGCGCCGCGGTCCGGGTGCCGTTCTCGGTCAAGCTGGCCAGTGGTGAGGGCCTGCACGACCGGGCGTTCGCCGCCGCACGGGCCGGCGCGGACGCGGTGACCATCAGCGACACCCTGCCCGCCGCCGTCGTACACCCGGAGACCGGCGACCTCCGGCTCGGCGGCGTCTTCGGCTACTCCGGACCGGGCATCAAACCGCTCGTGCTGGCCTCGCTGTGGCAACTGCGCCGAACCGGGTTCACACTGCCCGTACTGGCCTCCGGCGGTGTGCAGTCGGGCCGGGACGTGCACGACTACCTGGGGGTCGGCGCGGTGGCGGCCCAGGTGTACACCGCGCTGCACACCGACATGTACCTCACGCTCGCCCGGATCGTGACCGAGACCGCGGGCCCCGGGAGCACCGGCCGCGGCGCCGGACCCGTCACCGAAGCGGGCCGGTCCGAGCGGGTGCGGTCATGACCCCCCGGTCGGCCGGGCCGCAGCTGTGCGACCTGAGCAGCGCCGAGATCCTGGCGGCCACCGCCGGGCGGACCGTGGTGTGGCCGGTCGGGTCCATAGAGCAGCACGGCCCGCACCTGCCGCTGTCCGTGGACACCGTCCTGGCCGACGCATTCGCCCGGCAGATCGCCTACGAACTGACCGCCCTGACCCTGCCGGCGCAGTCCATCGCGGCACGGTCGCTGCCGCAGAGCGGAGGCGGACTGGCCTTCCCCGGCACCGTCCATGTGCGCGGCCAGTCCCTGCTGGCCTTCCTGGTGGACGTGCTGGAGTCGCTGTGCGCCCTGCCGTGGCACCAGTTGCTGGTCGTCAACGGCCACTTCGAGAACGAACCGTTCCTGTTCGAGGCCCTCGACGAGGTGGGCCGGCGGCCGGCGGCCGCGGGCAAGGAGTTCATCGCGCTGAGCTGGTGGAGCCTGGTCGACACGGAGTGGCTGGCCGGGCGGGTGCCCCTCTTTCCGGGGTGGCACGCCGAGCACGCGGGGATCACCGAGACCAGCCTGATGCTCTACCTCCGTCCGGACCTGGTCTCGGCCGCCCGTCCCGACCACACCGACCCGCCCCGCCCCGGGGTCTACCTGCACCCCGTCGACGTGACCCGCACCACCAACCAAGGCGTCCTGTCCAGCACTTCGGGTGCCACCGCCGCACTGGGCCAGGACCTCTTCTGGCACGTCGTCTCGGCCGCGGTCGACCTGGTGACAGAGGGCAGCGGACTGCTGCGCGAGGAGCGAACATGACCACACCCACCCTCTGCGTGAGCAACGCCGTGGACACCCTGCGCGACTTCGCCGTCCGCGCCGACGGCGTCGAGGAACTGCTGTCGGAGTGCTACGCCCAGCAGGACCAGGCCCTGTACTGGGGGCCGTTGGACAAAATGCTCATCACCTACGAGCCGATCGGCGACCTGGACTGGCAGCGGAAGTTCCTGGAGATCGACGGCGTGGTGAACCTCAGCCCGGCGGGCCGGACCGGCTCACTCTTCGCCGACACGCTCGCCGATCCCGGGCTGATGGCCGCCGTGGCCGCCCACGCGGGGCCGGGGCGCAGGCTTCGGCTGATCCCGCACACCACCACCGCCGACCTGTGGCGGTTCGCCGAGACCCTGCGCACCCGGTACGGCATCGTCGTCGAACTACCGGAGAGCCCGCCGCGGCAGGACGTGCGCGACCTGCTGGACACCAAGACCGGCCTGCGCGACCTGGCCACCGACCTCGGTATGACCGACGGGCCCTGCCGCATCCCGCCCGGTACGCACTGCACCGGGATGCGGGAGGTGCCGGCGGCGGTGCGGAGCATGCTCGCGACGGGCACGCCGTGCATCGTCAAGGCGGACCGCGGGGAGGCGAGCCTCGGACTGCTGATCTTCCGCCCCGGCGCCGACGACATCACCGAACGCCTGGCCGCGAGCACGTTCTACGGCGAGGAGCCGGTGGTGGTCGAGGAGTTCCTCGACGGCGACATCACCTTCCCGTCCGTGGAGTACATGGTTCCCGAGGACGCCCCGCCCCACCTCTGCTACACGACCGACATGCTGTTCGAGGGCGCCACCCACCTGCGCGGCAACGTCACCGCGCGGGAACTGCGCGACGAGTGGTGGTACCGCCCGCTGACCAGGGGCGGACTCCGGCTGGCCGGGGAGATGCAACGGCGCGGCTACCGCGGGCGCTTCGGCATCGACGCCATCGCCCGCGACGGCGTCGTCTACATGCACGACCTCAACGCCCGCCGCACCGGGTCGAGTCATGTGCACGAATTCGGCGCCCACCTCATCGGCCCCGGCTACCTCGACACCCACGCGGTCGGCAACTACGACTTCTACGGCCTGCCGGCCGGGCTGGAGCTGCCGGAAGTGCTGCGCCTGCTCGGACGGTTGGTGGCCTCACCCCGGCACGCCGACCGGGGTGTGGTGCCGACCGAGCTGACAGACCTGCGAACTGGCAGACTGAGCTGCATGTTCTACGCCCCGAGCCTGGCCGAGTTGCACGAACTGATCGTCGGAGCCAGGGCGGCTCTGGACCTCGGCCGGTGACCAGCACGCTGCCCGTGGTCGGGGCGGCCCGGCGCTGGCTGGTACTGACCGTGGTGCTGCTGTGCTTCCTGCCGGCCGCCATGGACGTCACCATCCTCACCATCACCGTCCCGACCCTCGCCGACGAACTGCACGCGTCCCCGACCGAACTGCTGTGGACAGTGGACGTGTACTCGCTGCTGATGGTCGGACTGGTGCTGGTCAGCGGGCCGTTGGGCGACCGGATCGGACACAAGCGGCTGCTGCTTGCCGGGCTCGCGGTCTTCGGCGCGGCTTCGGTGCTGTGCGCGACGGCACCGGGACCGCAGGCCCTGATCGGCGCGCGGGCGGTGCTGGCCGTCGGCGCGTCGATGATCATCCCCGCCACGCTGGCCCTCATTCGGCAGACCTTCGGCGACGGCCGCGACCACGCGGTGGCCATCGGGGCGTGGAGCGCGGTCGCCGCCGGGGCGTCGGCGCTGGGACCGGTGGCGGGCGGCTTCCTGCTCCAGCATTTCTGGTGGGGCTCGATCTTCCTCGTCAACCTGCCGGTCGTGGCGCTGGCCATCCCCACCGTGGCGCTGCTGCTGCGCAACGAGGTCGAGTCCGAACGGCAGCCCTGGGAAGCCACCTCGCCGCTCCTGTCGATCGTGGGGTTCCTGAGCAGCGCCTACGCCATCATCGCCTTCACCCACGACGACGTCGAACCGCCGGAGGTGGTGCTGCCGGCCGCGCTGGGCCTGACCGCACTGGTCCTGTTCGTCCGGCGGCAGCGGCGTATGACGCACCCGATGCTGGACCTGTCCCTGTTCCGGCTGCCCCCGCTGCGCGCCGGGGTGGTGGCCTCGGTGCTGCCGGTGCTGGTGATGGTCGGCTTCGAACTTCAGCTGGTGCAGTACCTCCAGTTCGCCGAGGGCCTGTCGGCGGAGGCCGCCGCGCTGTACCTGATCCCGATGCCGGTGGCCGCGACGGTGGCGGGACCGGCGGGCGGATTCATCCTCTCCCGGCTGGGACGACCGGGCGCGGGCGTGCCCGCCGGTCTGCTGCTCGCGGTGGCCGGGTACGTCCTGGTCGCGTCCGGCACGGTGGTCCCGCTCGGCCTGGCCCTGATCGGGTTCGGCCACGGCCTGGTCCAGATGGTCGCCTCGAACCTGATCATGGCCACCGCGCCCTCCGCCCAGGCGGGCGCGGCGGCGGGCATCGAGTCCGTCGCCTACGAGGCCGGCGCCGGCCTGGGAATCGCCGTCTTCGGCACGGTCACCACCGTGGCCTACCGGCTGTTTCTCCCCCCGGGCACGTCGTCCTCCCCGCTGAAAGCGGGTGACTCCCCGGAAACGGCCCAGGCACTGACCGAGGCGTTCCACACCATCACCTGGCTGGCCGCCGCCCTCACCCTGGCCACGATCTTCCTGGCCGCCCAGAAAGCTCCGGCTGTTGACGCTCCGCCTGCGGGGGTCTGAGGAGGTTTCCGGGGGCGGCCTGGGTTTTCGTCATGCGGGTGACGGTGACGGTGACGGTGACGGTGACGGTGGCGGGGGAGCGGGCGGGGTGTACGAGTTCCGTTAGTGCTGTGACCGGGAAGGTTCGCCGGGGTGGTGGCTCGCCTCGATAGCCTGCACGGCGTGATCAACTCATACGCGAGTTCTGACGATGCTGCAGTCGCGATAGCCGGGGCGCAGGCCGGCGCGGATGTGGTCCGTGACATGTACGGCCAGTGGCTCAGCCGCATCGAAAAGGGTGCCGGGGACTTTGCCACCGCCGCCGATGTCGAGGCCGAGAAGGCGATCCTCGGTGTCATCCGTGCCGCGCGGCCCGAAGACGCGGTGCTCGGCGAAGAAGGCGGGCAGCAGGGTGCCGCCGACGCTGTGCGCCAGTGGTTGGTGGATCCCCTGTGCGGCACGCTGAACTACGCCGTCGGCAACATGCTGGTGGCCGTCAACGTGGCGCTGCGCGATGGGCCGGCCGCAGTGGCCGATCCGTTCAGCGGCGAGGTTTTCTTCACCGACGGGGAGACCGCCCGGGTGCGGCATGACGGGGCCGACGACGCACTACTGACGCCCACGCCCGCTACGCGGTTGGTGGACGTCAACCTGGATCCGCCGTTCCCGGGTGCGCCGGGATTCCGGGCGGTGGATCTGCTGGCCCACCCTGAGTTCGTCGAGCGTTTCCGGCCGCGGGTCGTGTCCACGACGCTGGCGCTGGCCTGGGTGGCTGCCGGCAAGCGGGCCGCGTATGTCACCGATGGCGGCAACCTCTCCAGGAGTGTGCATTTCGCGGCCGGCATCGCTCTGTGCCGGGCTGCCGGCTGCGTTGTCACCGGCATCGACGGCACCCCGATCGGTGCGGCAGGCCGCGGGCTTGTGGTCGCCGCCGACGACGAGACCCACGGGCTGCTGATGTCGATGATCCGCAGCCGAAGCTAGCGCTGTGCTCGCATGGGTTTCGCCGGGCTGGGTCAGGCTGCGACTTGGAGGGGCTTGCCGCCCCGGCGGATGCCCTTCTCGCTGCGGATCCGGGCACGTTCACGGCGTTGAGTAGCGAGGACGTCTGGGTGGCGGGGCGTTGGCGTTGCGCCAGCGCAGGCAGGCGTGGAGGGCTTGCGTCCGGGCGGTGTGGCTGCGGTGGTGGGAGTTGGCGACGGTGAACTGCCGCAGCGGTCCGAAGTGAGCCTCGATCGGGTTAACCCAGGACGCGTAGGCCGGGGTGAAGCACAGGTTGACGTTGTTCTTCTTCGCCCAGCGGCGGATGTCGGCGCCTCTGTGCGCGGACAGGTTGTCCAGGATCACGTAGATCGGGGCGCCGTCGGGCCGGGTGGTCCGGATCGACTTCAGCGCGGCCGGGGTGTTCGCGGCACCCTTCTTGCGGCGGTTGACGTCCTACCGGGTGTCGTCGCCGATCGAGTAGCAGCCGTGGAAGTAGCGCACCCCGTGGGTGCGGTGGTAGGGCGCGGGATGCCGCTCCGGGTGGCCTTGCTCGGACCGGCACGACCCGGCAGTCGGTCGGATTCCGAGCGGCCCGAACTCGTCGAACGCGAACAACCGGTCCGGGAAACGTTCCCGCACCTCCTCGATGCGGTCCAGCTTGGTGCCGCGCTCGGGGTTGGGCGATTCCTTTCAGGTCTTGGTCCGTTGGAAGGTGACGCCGCGGCGGGCGAGCAGGCACCGTAACGCCTCGCGGCCGATCCGGATCGCGCGGTCGTGCGCTTTCCGCAGGCAGACGGCGAGTTTGCGCATGGACCAGCGGGTGAAGGGCCGGCCGAGTTTGGTCGGGCAGGTGGTAGCCGCGAGGAAATCCGCTACCGCTACGACGCCGACGGCGACAAACTCCGCACTCACGGCAGTACCACCTTCTACCTTCCGGGCGACAACGAACTCTGTGATAATTACGGCGGCTAATGCCACCTGCACTCATGGAGGCAAGCTGAGACTGTGCACTCTCGCCCTCGCCGCAGTGCAAGCTCTTGCCTGTGCGTGCCCGATGAATAACCGGATAAATGGAGCATGCGATATGAGAAATATGCCGCCATGGCGATACCTGTTACCCGGTATAGCCCTCACTCTGGCGGTCTTCTTCCTGTGCAGGTCGCTGCCGAGTCCACTCAATGTCGTTGTCCCGATCTTCTGCGCAGTAACCCTTGGGATCGCGACCCGAGAAATCTGGAGGTAACGCTGGGATGCTCCCAGCTCCGCCCCTGTTTCCGGTCGAAGGCATCGCGCACTCTTCCTTGTCGGTGGACTTTACGAGATGATGGGGGAGAGGGGTGAGGTTTTGTTTCTTATTTTTACAGGAACGGCCGCGTTTATTGCCGGCCTGGCGCTACTCGTGAACTTCAAGGGAGTGTCCGACCGGCTGTTTGAATTCATTTCGCAAACCTACTGGACAGGTTCGGGCGGGCCCGGGGTGCTTCGGGTGGTTGGCGGTGGGGGCGTGCTTGTGGGTGTCGTTCATATCGCGGGAGGGGTTTCTGCGGTCCTTTGAAAAGGTGGGCAGAAGAGGGGCGGTTCGCCATCGACAGCATCACGTCCCTGCCGCGGTGGCCTGCGGCGTCTGGGCGGCAATCAATAGCTCGGCTGGATGAAGTTGCCGAATATGGAATGGGTTCCGACCGCCGCCTACCTCAAAAATGCCGTCTGCGCCGGCGCCGCTGGCGGTTTTAGCTCCTTCCTGAATTCGAAAGCCGGGTGCTGCTCATGATTCCTCAGCCAAGGTCGGCTAAAAGGGGCGGCGGTGGGATTATCGTCGCACGCCGTCGCTCAGGCGAGAGGCACCTCCGCAGGGCCGGTACCGTGGTCGTGGCCTGGTTGGCGATGGCTTTCTTCGTGCCGCTCCTTGTTCTGGTGGGGCTCGGAATTTCGGATCAAGGGGTGTCGGCTCAAGCTTTTGCGCTCTCGTTCGCGGCTACCTTCTGCGGGATATGCGCAAGAGCCTCTCTGCATCCGCGACTGATCTTGCGGGCGGACGGCACGCTGGAGAATGTGGGAGTTGTCGTTTCACAGACGACCAGCTGCGCCGGCATCCATAAGGTTTCCTTGCAGCGTGGAGGCGTCGTGCTGCACATGGATGAGGGGGAGCAATGGGTTTGGTCATTCTCGCCGAGCCTCTTCGGCAGGAGGTCGGGAAGGCAGGCGAGGAGCGAGATCCTGCACTGGGCGCAATCGCGTGAAGTTACCGCACACCGCACCGTAGTTACACGCCGTTCTCACGCCTTCTATTTTAGTGACATTCTGCTTGTTGCGTTTCCGCTTTGCTTCATCGCAGCGGCCCTCGTCGGCGGCATCTGAGGGGAGGCCCCGGAGAGCGCGGCGGCTCCGGGGATGAGGGTTCGCAGGGGAAGCCGGTACGGAGCAGGTCTTGGTGTTTCGCGCCGTCGGGGATGGCCTCACCGAGTGCGGATTCCCCGCCTGTGCGTGCCCATTGGCCCCGTCGCTCGGCGAAGGGGCCCGCCCGCGACCGGACGGTCGTGAGCGGGCCCCTGTGGGTGGCGGATCCGGCTACTTCTTGAAGCCGTAGTCCATCAGCTTCTTCGCGTCCGCCGTGCGGTGGGCCACCGTGGAGGCGGTGAGGACGGTGCCGATGACGGTTTTGCCGTGCCGGGTGGCGGCGAAGACCAGGCAGTACTTGGCCTGCGGGCCGGAGCCGGTCTTGACGCCGATGGCGCCCGGGTAACTGCCCAGCAGTGTGTCGGTGTTGGTCCACGACATGTAGCGGTAGCCGCCGTTCTTCGTCGTGACCTTTTGCTTGGTCGACTTCGTCTTCACGACCGCACGGAACGTGGCGTACCGCATCGCGCTGCTGGCGAGCTTCGTCAGGTCACGCGGCGTCGAGTAGTTCGTGCCGTGGCCGATGCCGTCGAACGAGTCGAAGTGCGTGTTCTTCAGACCGAGGCTCTTGGCCGTGGAGTTCATCTTGCCGATGAACGACTTCACGCGCGCGGCGCGCGTGGACCCGGAGCCGAAGTGGTCGGCCAGCGCGTACGCGGCGTCGCAGCCGGACGGGAGCATCAGCCCGTACAGCAGCTGGCGGACGGTGACCTTGTCGCCGACGATCAGGCGGGCCGACGACGCGGTCTTCGAGACGATGTAGTCGCTGTACGCCTTCTGGATCGTGACCTTGGAATCGAGTTTGAGGTTCTTCTGCGCGAGCACCACCCGGGCCGTCATGATCTTGGTGGTGGAGCCGGTCGAACGACGGGTGTCCGCGGCCTTGGTGAAGAGGGCTTTCCCGGTGCCGTTGTTCATCACGAAGCCGCCCTTGGCTTCGATCGTAGGGGCCTTGAGCGTGGCGGCCTGCGCCGGAGCGGTGAACGCCCCCGCCGTCAGGACGGCTCCCGCGGTGACGACGACCGCGGACGCGCGGCGGATGCCCGTAATGCCGATTTTCAAGATGAAAGCTCCAAATACCCTTGCTGTGCGGGGACATGAGAGTGCGGAGACATGAGAGTGCCGCTTGCCCATGAGACACCTGAAACGGGTCCGCGGATGTACATCGGGGGGCGTATTTTCATCTGAACCGGTGAATGTGGCGGCTTGGCCGAACGGGTGCTCGGTGGGCCGGTCGGTCGGTGTCCGTGGCGACGACCGCCCCGGGTCGCGGCCCCGGGGTGAGGGCGCCGAGTTCCTCGCGCGGCGCGGGGGGTGAGGGTGAAGCGGGTGGTATGCCGGAACTGCCCCGTAATGCACCGGAGTTGCTCGATCGCTCGGGGCTGCCCTCGGGCGGTCCCGTGGCGGAGGGCTTGCGGTCCCGGCCATGCGAGGCGGGGCCGACCGAGGCAGGAAATCGAGGCCGGCTCGATCGAGGCAGTGGGCGCAGGCATCGCGACCGACGCGTGCTCCGAGACGCCAGACGGTGCACGTACCGTCACCACTCAGTCGCGCTGAGCGTCCGCCCCACGCGAGAAAAATGCGCAAAAAAATGGACAATAAGGTCTTTTCCTCGGGCGTGCTCGGGAGTAGCGTATGAAGCAGCCTGCGGGGCGAGCGAGGGAGCTCAATCGGAGCGGCGTGTTCGCACCAGGGGACAGCGGTTCCCTTGAGCACGAACGGAGATTGGGCTGAGAGGCCAGAAGGTCGGGGAGACCGGATGGCGACCTCCACCACCTGATACGGACAATGCCGTCGAAGGAAGCCCACCTCGCAGGTTTCGTGCTGTTCGGCAGTGAATCCGGACAACTGCCCTCGTCTTCGGTGCGGCGCACCGAGGACGGGGCAGTTTTTTGTGTGCCGCGACCAGTCGGGGCCGTTCCGCCGCTGCCTAGGGTTCCCTCACTCGGCGGCGGTGTGCCGCTCCCTCGGAGGTGACCATGCCCAGCACCCCAGGCACGGAGACGAGACGGTCGCGAGCCGGCACGGCACGGCCGGCGCTCGCCGCGGCCACGGCGCTCGGCCTGGTCGCCGCCGTGGCCGGCTGCGGCGGCGGGCAGGCGGCCGCCGGTGGCGCGGCGACGGTGGTCGTGGCCATCGCCACCGATCCGGGCACTCTCAGTCCCACCACGGCGCTGGCCAGTACCGCGCTGGCGATGAACGCCTTCGCCTACGACACGCTCGTGCACCTCGGCGCCGACGGTTCGCTGATTCCCGGGGTGGCCGAGAAATGGTCGAGCACGTCCCACAGCGCGCGGTTCACCCTCCGTTCCGGGGTGACCTGCCAGGACGGTTCGGCGCTCACCGCGACCGATGTGGCCGCCGAGTACAACCACATCGCCGATCCGCGCAACCAGTCGCCGATGCGCGGTATCTCCGTCCCCGTCACCGCGGTGGCGAAGGCCGACGAGGCGACCCGGACGGTCACCGTCACCACGACGAAGCCCGCGCCGTTCCTCGTGCAGATGACCCGGCTGCTGCCGCTGGTCTGCAAGGAGAGCCTGGCGAAACCGGCCGCGCTGGCCAAGGCCACTAACGGCAGCGGGCCCTACCGGCTGACCGAGGCGGTGCCGGGCGACCACTACACCTACGTCAAACGGGACGACTACTCCTGGGGCCCCGGGGGAGCCACCGCCGCGGACCTCCCCGGCAAACTGCTCTTCAAGGTCGTCGCCAACGAGTCCACCGCGGCCAATCTCCTGATGGCCGGGCAGATCAATCTGACCGCGGTCAACGGTGCCGACCGGGAGCGGCTGGACGCGGCCAGGGTGCCGAGCCGGAGTATCGAGATGCTCTTCGGGCAGTTCCTGTTCAACGAGGCCGCCGGCCGTCCCACCGCGGAGACGGCGGTACGCAAGGCGCTGGTCGCCGTACTGGATCTGCAGCAGCTCGGGAACGTCGCCATCGGCGGCCGCGGCAAGCCCGCCACCGGGATCGGCGAGACCGGCCCCACCCCCTGCACCGGCGACTCGGTGACCGGAAACCTCCCCGCCCATGACCCCGCACAGGCCGCGGCCGCCCTCACGGCCGCCGGCTGGGCGAAGCGCGACGGCACCTGGACCAAGGACGGCCGGCCGCTCACCGTCCGGCTCACCTACCCGACCGCGCAGGGGCCGCAGGTCGCCGCGGCGATCGAACTGGCCGTCCAGCGGTGGACCTCCTTCGGGGTGAGCGCCTCGGCCCGGCCCACGGACTCCGCCAGTACGGTCAGCACCCTCAGCGGCGGGGACTGGGAGGCGGCCTGGGCCCCCATCGCGGTCAACCTCCCCGACCAGCTCACCCAGTTCTACGACGGGCCGCCACCGCCGCGCGGCAACAACTTCGGCGCCGTCGACAACCCCGACTACCGCCGCCTCGCCGCACAGGCCGCGGCCCGGCCCGGCGCCTCGGGCTGCGCCCTGTGGAACGCCGCCGACGCCGCCCTGGTCAAACGGGCCGACGTGGTGCCGTTCGTCAACAGGCCGGCCCGGTACTACGGAAAGGGCGTCACCTTCCAGGTGGACGGCGGCGGTATCGTCCCCAGCTCGCTGCGGCGGAGCGCCGGCTGATGGCCGCTGCCGCTCCGCGCCCCCTGCGCCTGCTGCGGGCGGCGGTCCGCAGCCCCTGGTGCGGATTCGCGCTGCGCCGCACCTGGCGGCTGGTGGTGTCGCTGGCCGCGCTGGTCACGGCCGCGTTCGCGATGATCCACCTGATCCCCGGCGACCCCGTACGGGCGGCGCTCGGCACCACCGCCGATCCGGCTCTGGTCGCCGCCCGACGGCATGCGCTCGGCCTGGACCAGCCGCTGCTGCACCAGTACGGCGATTTCGTCGGCCATCTCCTCCAGGGCCGGCTCGGTGACTCCATCGGCGCCCAGATGCCGGTCTCCCAGATCATCGCGACCCGCCTGCCGGCGACCCTGGAGATCGCCGTCCCCGCCTTCTGGCTGATCCTGCTGCTCGCGATCCCGGTCGGGATGACGGCGGCCGTGCTGACCAAGGACGGCCGGCGCCGCCGCGGCGAGCTGGCGTTCACCACCGTCACCGGTGTGCTGGGCGCGGTGCCCGAGTTCCTGCTGGCGGTCGGCCTGGTCGCGGCGTTCGCCGTGGCGCTGCCCGTCTTCCCGGTGGCCTCGCAGAGCGGCCCGGCCTCCTACGTCCTGCCGGTGCTGGCCCTCACCGTCGTCCCGGCGGCGACCCTGTCGCGCATCGTCCGGGTGGAGACCCTGCGGGTGCTCGGCGAGGACTACATGCGCACCGCGCGGGCGAAGCGGCTGCCGGCCCGGCTGCGCTATCTGCGGCACGCGCTGCCCAATCTGCTGACCTCCTCGCTCACCCTCGGCGGTCTGCTGTTCAGCTCACTGCTGGCCGGCACGGTGCTGGTCGAGCACGTCTTCGCCTGGCCAGGACTCGGCACCACCATCGTGCAGGCCATCACCGAGAAGGACTATCCGCTGGTCCAGGGCGTGGTGCTGGTCTACGGGACGGCCGCGCTGCTGATCACCTTCGCCGTCGACGTGGCCGTGGCCGTCGCCGACCCCCAGTCCACCGTCCGCGGGAGTTGACGATGTCCCAGGAAACGCGGTCCCCGCAAGCGCGGCCCCGGGAAGCGGGCACCGCGCCACGGCACCGACGCGCGCACACGCTGCGGACCCCGGTCGGCGTCACCGCCCTGACCGGCTGCCTGCTGGTGGCGCTGGTCGCGGTGCTCGGACCGGTCCTGCTCGGCACCCGGGCCGCCCGGATCGACACCGACGCGATCAACCAGGCGAGCAGCGCCGCCCATCTGCTCGGCACCGACAACCTCGGCCGCGACATCGCCGCCCGGGTGGTGGTGGCGACCCGGCTGACACTGGAACTCACCCTGCTGGCCACCGCGATCGGGACCGTCGGCGGTCTGTTGCTCGGCGTCGCACCGGCGGTGCTGGGCCGCCGCGCCGGCCGGCTGATCACCGCGACGGTCGGGGTGCTGGTGGCGTTCCCCGGGCTGCTGTTCCTGCTCTTCCTCGCCACGGTCTTCGGCGTGGGGAGCACCGGCGCGGTCTGGGCCGTCGGGCTGGCGATGGTCCCGCCGACGGCGCGGCTGGTGCAGAACCTGACGGCGTCGGTCGCCGGCGCCGACTACGTCGCGGCGGCGCGGATCCTCGGCGTCGGCCGGTGCCGGCTGGTGGTCCGGCATCTGCTGCCCAACATCGCCGAACCGTCGGTGCTGTACGCCACCCAGGCGGCCGGCGGCATTCTGGTCGCCTTCTCGGGGCTCTCGTTCCTGGGACTCGGCGTGCAGCCACCGCAGTACGACTGGGGGCGGCTGCTCAACGAGCAGCTGAACCGGATCTATGTGAACCCGGTCGCGGCACTCGCACCCGGCCTGGCCGTGGTGCTGACGGGGCTGATGTTCGGCCTGGTCGGCGAGGCACTCGCACAGGCCGGCGGCCGGCGGGCGCCCCGGCCGCGGCCGGCGGCGCCGCGACGAGCGGTGACCCCCGCCCGGGAAGCCGCCGCGGACACCGTCCCGGACGCCGCCGACGGGTCCCTGGTCCAGGTCCGCGATCTGCGGGTGACCTTCCCCGGCGGCCGGCACGCAGTCCGCGGGATCTCGCTGGGCATCGGCGCGGGCGAGGCCGTCGGCCTGGTCGGCGAGTCCGGCTCCGGGAAGAGCCTGAGCGCGCTGGCGCTGGCGGATCTCGTCCCCCACCCGGGCCGCACCGGCGCCCGCACCCTCCGCTTCGACGGGCACGATCTGCGGGCGGACCCGCGGCTGGGCACCTCCCTGGCCATGGTCTTCCAGGACCCGATGGCCGCGCTGAACCCGGCCCTGCGGGTGGGCCGCCAGCTCGCCGAGGTGGCCGAGGTCCACCTGGGCGCGACCCGCGCACAGGCCGCGGCGCGCGCCGCCGACCGGCTCGGCGCCGTCCGCATTCCCGCGCCCGAACGCCGGGCCCGGCAGCGGCCGCACGAGTACTCCGGCGGGATGCGGCAGCGAGCCGTCATCGCGATGGGGCTGATGGGGCAGCCGAAACTGATCATCGCCGACGAGCCGACCACGGCACTCGACGTGGCGGTGCAGCAGCAGGTGCTCGACCTGCTCGCCGAGGTCCGTGCCGACTCCGGCGCGGCGCTGCTGCTGATCTCCCACGACCTCGCCGTCGTCGCCCAGGTCTGCGAGCGGGTCCTGGTGATGTACGCGGGGCTGATCGTCGAGGACCTCCCGGTCACGGAACTGGCCCGCGGCGCGGCCCATCCGTACACCCGGGCGCTGGTGGGCGCGGTCCCGACGATGACCACGGACCCCGGCACGCCCCTCGCGACCATCCCGGGCCGCCCGCCGGAACCGGGCGAGGACGGCGGCGGCTGCTCCTTCGCACCGCGCTGCGACCGGGCCCGCGAACGCTGCCACGCCGCCGCCCCCGAACTGGCCGGCTTCGGCACCGGCCGCCGGGTCGCCTGCTGGTACCCGGTGGGCACCACGGCGGGCGCGTCCGCCGTCACCACGTCACCGGAAGGGGAGACGGCGTCATGAGCTCACTGGAACTGCGCGGAATCACCGTGCGCTACGGCCGGTTCACCGCCGTCCAGGACGTCGATCTGCTGGTGCCGGAGGGCACGGTGACCGGTCTGGTGGGCGGGTCGGGCTCCGGCAAGTCGACCCTCGGCAAGGCCGTCGTCGGGCTGGCCCCGCGGACCGCCGGCCGCGTACTGGTGGCCGGCCGCGAGACGGACCGGCGGCGCGGCCGAGGCCCCGTACAGCTGGTGTTCCAGAACCCGTACGCCTCGCTCGACCCCCGTATGGGCATCGGCGCAGCGGTCGCCGAGGCGCTGCCCGGACCGGCGGCGCCCCGATCCCGGCCGTTCCGCGGCACCCCCGCCCGCGCCCGGCGCGCGGCCCGGGACGCGGAGGTGGCGCGCTACCTGGAACTGGTCGGGATCGACCCCTCGCGGGCGGCGCTGACCCCGGACGCGCTCTCCGGCGGCCAGCGGCAGCGGGTGGCCCTGGCGCGGGCCCTGGCCGCCCGGCCCGCCGTGCTGATCGCCGACGAGATCACCTCGGCGCTGGACGTCTCCGTCCAGGGCGCGGTGCTCAACCTGCTCCGCCGGCTCCAGCGCGAACTGGGCTTCGCGATGCTCTTCATCTCCCACAACCTCGCGGTCGTCCGCTATCTGTCCGACCAGGTCGCCGTGCTGGACGGCGGCCGCCTCGTCGAATGCGGCCCCACCGACCGGGTGCTGCGGCGGCCGGCCCACCCCACGACCCGGACCCTGCTCTCCTGCGTACCCACCCTTGCCCCGACCGAGGACGCTTCATGACCAGACCGCTGACGATCGACGACATCCACCGGTTCGAGATACCCGGCGATCCCGCGCTCTCCCCCGACGGCACCCGCATCGCCTACACCCTGACCACCCAGGACGCCGCGCACGACCGCCCGGCCGGCGCGATCTGGGAGGTACCCGGGGACGGCGGCCCGGCCCGGCGGCTCACCCACGGGCCCGACGACGCCGCGCCGCGCTGGTCCCCGGACGGCACCCGGCTGGCGTTCCTGCGCGCGGGCCAGCTGTATCTGCTGCCCGCCGGGGCGGGCGAGCCCGTGGCACTGACCACGTCCGACCGGTGTCCGGCCGGGGCGGGGGTGCCGGTGTGGAGTCCGGACGGTTCACGGATCGCGTTCTCGGCCCCCGCGTCCCGGCGCCCCGGGACGGAACCGGTGGTCATCGACACGCTCGGCTGGAAGGCGGACGGCACCGGCCTGCTCGGTCCGGTGCGTAACCAACTGTTCGTGGTGGAGCCGGCGTCGGGCGAGATCCGGCAGCTCACGTCGGGCGGGCACCACGCCGGCCAGCCCGCCTGGTCGCCCGACGGCGCCGCACTCGCCTACCCCTCCGCAGTAGGCGACGACGCGGACCTGACCGGGGCCTCGGCCGCGTATGTCGTCGCCGTCGCGGCCGACGAGCCCGCGCCCCGCCGGATCGGCCCGGCCACCGGACGGACCGGCGCGGTGGTCTGGTTCCCCGACGGGACCGCGCTGCTGACCGTCGGCCGGACGACGACCGGTATCGGCCACTTCGAGCTGCTGCGCCAGCCGCTCGACGGATCCGCGCCGGAACCGCTCAGCGCCGCCCTGGACCGCAACGTCATGCCCGGCGGCCCCGGCTACCCGGGCGCGCTGCCGCAGTTCCACGGCGATGACATCGTGTTCTGCGCCCGCGACCGGGGCGCCACCCGCCTCTACCGGCGGACCGCCGCCGGGATCACCGAACTCCCGCTGCCCGCCGGCACCGCCGTCGGCGGCTGCTCGGTCGCGACCGCGGCCGGCCGGGCCGCGCTGCTGGTCTCGGACGCGGCGAGCTTCGGCGAGATCGCCCTGCTCGGCCTCGACGCCGGCATCCCCGGACCGCCGCCCGAGCGGCTGACCGCGCATATGGCGCGGTCGCTGCCCGATGTCGCCCTCCACCCGGTCACCGAGCGGGAGTTCACCATCGCGGACGGCACGGTGGTGCACGCCCTGATCGTCCGCGATCCGCAGGCGCCCGCGGGCGGACCTCTGCTGGTGGATGTACACGGCGGCCCGCACAACGCCTGGGCACCGCAGGCCGATCCGGTCCACCTCTACCACCAGGAGCTGGCCTCCCGGGGCTGGACGATCCTGCTGCCCAACGTCCGCGGCAGCGACGGCTACGGCGAGTCCTTCTACACCGCTGCCGTCGGCGCCTGGGGCGAGGCGGACGAGCGGGACGTCCTCGATCCGGTCGCCACCCTGGTCGCCGAGGGGCTGGTGGACCCGGCGCGGATCGCCCTCACCGGCTACAGCTACGGCGGGTACCTCACCTGCTGGCTCACCGCCCGCAGCGAGGTCTTCGCCGCCGCCGTGCCCGGCGGGGTGGTCACCGACCTGACCAGCATGGCCGGGACCTCCGACGAGGGACAGGCACTCACCGTCCACGAGATCGGCACCCCGGAACGGCTGACGGAACTCTCCCCGCTCCACCACGCGGACGCGGTGCGCGCACCCACGCTCATCCTGCACGGCACCGCGGACGACACCTGCCCGGCCGGCCAGGCCGAGCAGTGGTTCCACGCGCTGCGCTCCCGGGACGTACCGGCCCGCCTGGTGCTCTACCCGGGCGGCTCACACCTGTTCATCCTCAACGGCCGGCCCTCGCACCGGGCGGACTACGCCCGACGCCTCATCGACTGGGTCACCGCACACACCACCACCCGGACTCCACTGAAGGGGAACTGACATGACCGACAGCACCATCAGCGCTGACAACACCGGCAGCGCCGACAGCACCGCCGCCACCGAGCACTGGGCCGCCCGCCTCGCCGAACTGAGCGCCCGCCACTCCGTCCCCGGCGCGAACCTGGGCATCCTGCACCGCGGCCGGCTGATCGTCGAGACCGCCACCGGCTGGGCCAACTCCGGCGCCGGCATCGAGGCGACCACCGAGACCCTCTTCCAGATCGGCTCCATCTCCAAGGTGTGGACCACCACGGTGGCCATGACCCTGGTCGACGAGGGCCTGCTCGACCTGGACGCGCCGATCGTCTCCGTCCTGCCCGAACTGCGCCTCGCGGACGAGTCGTTGACCCAGGGCGTGACACTCCGCCACCTCCTGACCCACACCAGCGGCATCGACGGCGACATCTTCACCGACACCGGCCGCGGCGACGACTGCCTGGAGAAGTTCACCGCCCTGCTGGCCGACGTCGCCCCCAACCACCCGGTGGACGCGACCATGTCGTACTGCAACGCGGGCTTCACCCTGCTGGGCCGGGTACTGGAGTACGTCACCGGCGTCCAGTGGGACGAGCTGATGCGCGAGCGCCTGTTCCGGCCGCTGGGGCTCACCCACACCGTGACCCTGCCGGAGGAGGCGCTCCGCTTCCGCGCCGCCCTCGGACACCTGGGCGAGCCGCCGGCCCCGTCGCCGCAGTGGGGCCTGATGCGCTCCGCCGGACCGGCCGGACTGATCTCCTCGATCCCGCGCGACGTCCTCGCCTTCGCCCGGCTCCATCTGCGCGGCGGCACCACCGAGGAGGGCACCGCGCTCCTCTCGGACAAGAGCGTCACCGCCATGCAGACCCGGCAGGTGGCGCTCCCCGACCCGTACCTGCTGGGCGACCACTGGGGCCTGGGCTGGATGCTCGACACCTGGGACGGCCACCCGGTGTACGGCCACGACGGCGGCACCATCGGCCAGTCGGCGTTCCTGCGTGTGCTGCCCGACGCCGACCTCGCGATCTGCCTGCTCACCAACGGCGGCGACACCATGGGCCTGTACCGGGCGCTGTTCGGCGAGATCGCCCAGGAACTGGCCGGTGTGACGATGCGCCCCGGGATCGAGCCCGCGACGGACCCGGCACCGGCGGACCACGACGGGTACCTCGGCGTGTACGAGCGGCGCAGCGTGCGGATGGAGGTCGTGACGCGCGACGGCGGACTGGCGCTGCGCCAGCGGAACACCGGACCGCTGGCGGCGGCACTGGACGCCGACGCCGAGGCGGAGTTCGCGATGCACCCGGTCGAGCCGGGCGTGTTCGCGGTCCGGCGCCCGGGATCAGCGGTGTGGCTCCCGACCGTCTTCTACACGCTCGCCGACGGCACGCCCTATCTGCACTTCGGCGGCCGCGCCACCCCGAAGGTGGGCTGACGTGCCCGGATTCGCCACCGCGTCGGCGGCCGGGCTGCCCCGCCTGATCGCCGACATCGGGGACCTGGTCCGCGCGGAGTCGCCCAGCGCCGATCCGGCGGCCGTCGCCGCCTGCGCGCGGGTCGCCGCCGGGATCGGCACCCGGCTGACCGGTACGGCGCCCGAGTGGCTCGACAGCTCGGGACGGCCGCAGCTGCGCTGGCGCTTCGGCGCCGGCGACCGGGTGCTGCTGCTCGGCCACTTCGACACGGTCTGGCCGGTGGGCTCACTGGCCACCCACCCCTTCGAGGTGGCCGGGGGCCGGCTCACCGGACCCGGCTGCTTCGACATGAAGGCCGGGGTGGCGCAGCTGTTCCACGCCCTGTCCCTGCTGGACGACCTGAGCGGGGTCTCGGTCCTGCTCACCGGTGACGAGGAGATCGGCGCGCCCGCCTCGCGCGGCCTGATCGAGGCCGAGGCCCGCCGCACACAGGCGGTCCTGGTCCTGGAGGCGAGCGAGGGCGGCGCGCTGAAGACCGCCCGCAAGGGCGTCTCCGGCTACGAGCTGGAGATCACCGGGCGGGCCGCGCACGCCGGACTCGAACCCGAGCGCGGCGTCAACACCACCACCGAGCTGGCCCACCAGGTGCTCGCCCTGTCCGCCCTCGCCGACCCGGCGGCCGGCACCACGGTGACCCCGACCGTGGCCGCCTCCGGCACCACCCGCAACACGGTGCCCGACACGGCGCGGCTGCAGGTCGACGTCCGGGTGGCGACCGCCGCGGAACAGGCCCGGGTGGACGGCGCCGTACGCGCTCTCGCACCCGTGCTCGCGGGCGCCTCGGTCGAACTCTCCGGCGGCCCGGACCGGCCGCCGCTGCCGGCGAGCGCCTCGGCGGAGCTGTTCCGGCGCGCCCGCGGCCACTACGCCGAGCTGGGCTTCGGGACCCTGCGCGGGGTGGCGGTCGGCGGCGGCTCCGACGGCAACCTCACCGCCGGTGTGGGCACGCCCACGCTGGACGGGCTCGGCGCGGTGGGCGGCGGGGCGCACGCCGACGACGAACACGTCATCGTCTCCGAACTGCCGCGCCGTACCGCCCTGGTGGCCGCGCTGGTCGCCTCGCTGACCGGTGCACCGCCGACCGGACCGGACCGGGGGCGCGGGTGAACGCTCCGGAGACCGCCGACGCGGCCGCCGCCCTGGCGGAGCTGACCGCGCGCGAGGCGGGGGTGACCATCTCCGAGCTGCACGAGCTGGACGAGATGCACGACGCCTGCCGGCTGCTGGACCGGGTCTGGCGGCCCGACCCCGGCAACCCGCTGATCACCCCGGAGCTGCTGCGGGTCTTCGCGCACTCCGGCAGCTATGTCGTCGGCGTCCGCCACGGCGGCCGGCTGGCCGGCGCCTGCCTGGGCTTCCTGGCCACCGCCGGGCTGCACTCGCATATCGCCGGGGTGGTCGACGACGTCCGCGGCCGCAATGTCGGCTACGCCGTCAAACTGCACCAGCGGGCCTGGGCGCTGGCCCGCGGCATCACCACGGTGACCTGGACCTTCGACCCACTGGTCAGCCGCAACGCCTATTTCAACCTGGCCAAACTGGGCGCGGTGCCCAGCGAGTACCTGGCCGACTTCTACGGCGCGATGCGCGACGAGGTCAACGCCGGCACCGAGACCGACCGGCTGCTGGTCCGCTGGGAGCTGACCGCCGCGCCCCCCGACCGCTCCGCCGCGCCCCCGCCGGACCGCGGCCCCGACCCGGCGGCCGCGCACACCGTGATCGGCCTGGACGCCGGGCCCGACGGCCGGCCCACCGCCGGGCGGCTGGACGGCGACACCGTCCTCGTCCGGATCCCGCCGGACATCGAGGCGCTGCGCCGCACCGACCCGTCCCTCGCCCGCGCGTGGCGCCACGCGCTGCGCGAGGTGCTCGGCGGTCTGATGGCCGACGGGCGCACCGTCACCGGCTTCACCCGGGACGGCTGGTACGTGACCGAACAACCTCAGGAGAACCCCGCATGAAACTCGCCGGTGTGGAACTGCGCCGGATCGCGATGCCCCTGGTGGCACCGTTCCGGACGTCCTTCGCCACCCTGACCGACCGAGAGGTCCTGCTGCTCAGGGTCGAGACCGAACACCACGAGGGCTACGGCGAATGCGTCACCATGGCCGATCCGCTGTACTCCTCGGAGTACACCGCGGCGGCCGTCGATGTCCTGCGCAGCCATCTGATCCCCGCGCTCACCGCGCTGCCCTCGCTGGACCCCTGGGCGGTCGCCCCGGCACTGGCCGCGTTCAAGGGCCACAGGATGGCCAAGGCCGCGCTGGAGACCGCCGTGCTCGACGCCTGGCTGCGCGCCCACGACCTGTCGCTGGGCCAGTGGCTGGGCGCGACCGCGGAGCGGGTACCGGCCGGGGTGTCGGTGGGCATCATGGACTCGGTCCCCGCCCTCCTCGACGCGGTCGAGGGCTATCTGTCCGAGGGCTACTTGCGGATCAAGCTGAAGATCGAGCCCGGCTGGGACGTGGCGCCCGTCCGCGCCGTCCGCGAGCGCTTCGGCGACGATCTGCTCCTCCAGGTGGACGCCAACACCGCCTACACCCTGGCCGACGCCCCCCAGCTGGCCCGGCTCGACCCGTACGACCTGCTGCTGATCGAACAGCCCCTGGACGAGGAGGACATCCGGGGCCACGCGGCACTGGCCGCCCGGGTGCGCACCCCGATCTGCCTGGACGAGTCCATCGTCTCGGCCCGCTCGGCCGCCGACGCGATCGCCCTGGGCGCCTGCTCGGTCGTCAACATCAAACCGGGCCGGGTCGGCGGCTATCTGGAGGCCCGGCGGATCCACGACGTGTGCGCCGCGCACGGCGTCCCGGTCTGGTGCGGCGGGATGCTGGAGACCGGGCTCGGCCGGGCCGCCAATGTCGCGCTCGCCGCGCTGCCGGGCTTCACGCTGCCCGGCGACACCTCCGCCTCCGGCCGCTACTACCGGACCGACATCACCGAGCCCTTCGTGCTGGCGGACGGCCATCTCGACGTCCCGCGCGGGCCGGGGCTCGGGCTCACCCCGGTCCCCGAACGGCTCGCCGCCGTGACCACCTCGACCGAATGGATCAGCTCATGACCCAGGCCGCCACCGCCGAAGCCCGGATCCAGGAGGCGTTCGACGCCGCCGGCGTACGGGGGTACTTCTTCGCCCGCGAGATCGACGGCGACCGCACGCTCGGCGTCGCCGCGGACGAACCGGTCTGCCTCGCCTCCGTGTTCAAGATCCCCGTCGCCCTCGCCTACGCCCGCGAGGCCGCCGCCGGACGGCTGGTGCGGACCGAGCGCCTCGCGGTGGACCCGCGCTACCGCGACGGCGGCATCGGCACCGCGGGCTGCGCCGACCCGGTCGAGATGAGCCTGCGCGACCTGGTCCACATGATGCTGACGATGAGCGACAACGCCGCCACCGACGTGGTGCTGGAGCGGGTCGGACTCGACACGGTCAACGGGCTCCTGCGCGAACTGGGCCGGGACCGCACCCACTTGGTCGGCGGCTGCCTGGAGCTGACCGGTTCGCTCTTCGCCGAGCTCGGCGCGGCCACCGAGATCGAGGCGCACGCGAAGCTGGCCGAACTGTTCCGGCGGGCGGAGGCGTTCCCCGAACTGACGGTGTGCGTCCCGGAGCGCACCACGCGCGGGACGGCCCGCGACATCGCCGAACTGCTCGCCCAGATCTGGCGCGACGAGGCCGGCCCCGCCGAGGCGTGCGCCGAGGTCCGCGAGGTGATGTCCCATCAGATCTGGCCGCACCGGATGGGTTCCGGCTTCGACGACGGCTACCGCCTGGCCGGCAAGACCGGGACGCTGCCGGGCTGGCGCAACGAGGCGGGCGTGGTCGAGCACACCGACGGTGGACGCTGGGCGGTGTCCGTCTTCACCTGGTCCCGCACCCCCGACTTCCGCAACCCCGCGGCGGACCGGGTGATCGGCACGGTCGCACGACTGGCGGTGGACGAGCTGCGATCAACTACCGTGTGATCATGAGCGACCAGCCGCGGGCCGTGCTCGGCCGGATCCTCTCGGACCTGGGAACGACGCTGATCGAGGTGGTGGCCGGGGAAGCAGACCCGGCCCGCGCCATCAGCGGCGTACTGATCCAGGACCCGCTGGACGAACCGGCCCGGCTGCCCGGCGCGGTGGTCCTCGGCGTCGGGGTCTACGGCGCCGAGCCGGTCGCCGCGCTCGTCGAACGGGCCGCCGGACTCGGCGCCGCCGCCGTGGTGGTCCGCTCCCCGGTCCCGGTGGACGGACCGGTCGCGCGGGCCGCCGAGCGCACCGGCCTCACCGTGCTCGGCCTGACCCGCGGCGCGTCCTGGGCACAGGTCGCCGCGCTGCTGCGGTCGCTGCTCGCGGTCGACGAACTGGGGACGGTGGGCGGCGTCGGGGAGGCCGGCGGCGGCGAGCCGCTGGCCGGCGACCTGTTCGCGCTGGCCAACGCGACGGCCGGACTGCTGGGCGGCCCGGTCACCGTGGAGGACCGCAGCGGCCGGGTACTGGCCTTCTCCAACTGGCAGGAAGAGGGCGACGACGACCGGATCGCGACCATCCTGGACCGCCAGGTGTCCGCCGAGAAGCTGCGCCTGCTGGAGGTCCGCGGCGCCTTCCACGCCCTCTACCGCAGCGAGGGCCCCGTCTACCTGGACGGCCTCTCCGCCAAGCCCCGGGTCGCCATCGCCGTCCGCGCGGGCGGCGAGATACTCGGCTCGATCTGGGTCGTGGTCGACGGCCCGCTGAGCGAGGACCGCACCCAGGCCCTGCACGAGGCCGCGAAGGTCGCCGCCCTGCACCTGCTGCGGCAGCGCACGGGCCTGGACGCCGAACGCCGGCTGCGCGCGGACCTGCTCGCCACGGTCCTGGAGGGCGGTGCGCACGCCCCCCAGGCCGCCGTCCGGCTGGGCCTGTCGGCACAGCCCGCCTGCGTCCTGGCCCTCGCGGTGACGGGCGAACCGTCCGCCCCCGACCGGGTGGCCGCCGGCCACCGCGTCGCCGAGGCGCTGTCCCTGCACCTGTCCGCGATCCACCCCCGCACGGCCGCGGCCGCACTGGGCGGCGCCACCTACGCGGTGCTGCCCACGAGTTCGGACGAGCAGGCGCTGCGGGTGGCCGAAGCCTTCCTCGGCCGCATCGGCAGCCGCGTCCCCGCCGTCATCGGCATCGGCCGGCTCGCGGCCCGCCCCGGTGAACTGCGCCGCTCCCGCGCCGACGCCGACCGGGCGCTGCGGGTGCTCGGCTCCGGCCGCTCCCCGCGCCGGGCCGCGCGGCTCTCGGACGTCTACGCCGCCTCGCTGCTGGAGGAACTCACCGACCGGATGGCCGCCGAGGACGACCTCCCCGACGGCCCGGTCGTCCGGCTGCGCGCCTACGACGCCCAGCACCACACCGCCCTCACCGAGACCCTCGCCGCCTGGCTGAGCACCTTCGGCGACGTGATCGCCGCCTCCGCCGCCGTACACGTCCACCCCAACACCTTCCGCTACCGCCTCAAGCGCCTGGCCGTGGTGGCCGGCCTCGACCTCAACGACCCGGAGGCCCGGTTCGAGGCGATGCTGCAACTGCGGTTGCGGGCACCGGGGGCCTGAGTCCGGGATGCGGCGCGGGGGCGGGCGATCCGCGGGGCGCCGGACTCTCCGGTCCCGCCGGGAGGCGGGCTATCAGCGCACGGGCCGCCGACGACGGGGGCGCCCGCCCCGGAACTGCCCCCCGATCCCGCTACGGCTCCACCGGTACCGGCGGTTGGGGCTCCCGTTCGGGCTGCGGCGTCCGGTCGTGCCGGGGGAGCAGGAACGGGGTGGCCAGCATGAGGAGACCGGCGATCGCGATCGCGGGGCGGGCGCCGGTGAGGCCGGCCAGCAGGCCCCACAGCGCGGTCAGCGCGGCGATGGTGGCCTTGCTGGTGACCGACCACGCGGACAGGGTGCGGGCGACCCGGTCCGCCGGGGTCCGGTCGAGCCGGTAGGCGGACAGCACCGGGTTGAAGACTCCGCAGCAGGTGATCAGCCCGAGTTCGACGGCCATGACGAGTACGAGCCCGGCGGTGCCGGGGCCGACGAAGGCCAGCCCGAGCACCCAGCACGCCCGCAGCGCCCCGGCGGTGACCAGGACCCGGTGCCGCCCGAACCGGGCGACGAGCCGGGGGGCCAGGCGGGAGCCGATCAGGCCGCCCACGCAGGGCACGGCGAAGGCGATCATGTACTGCCAGGGCGCGAACCCGAGGCGGTCGAGCATCAGGACGGCGAGCACCGGCGAGGCCGCCATGATCAGGCCGTTGACCAGGATCGTGTTGGCGAACAGCGGCCGCAGCGCGGAGTCGGCCAGGATGTACCGCCACCCGTCGAGCAGATCGCCGGCCCGCAGCCGTGGCGGTGCTTCGGCAGGCGTGGGGCGCGGCTCCCGCCCGCCGATCGCGCGGATCCCCACCGCCGAGAGCAGGAAGCTCACCGCGTTGGCCAGCACCGTCAGCACCGGGCCGAACAGCCCGATCGCGGCCCCGCCGAGCGGGGGTCCGAGCATGGTGGCGGTCCAGGCCGTGGACTCGAACCGCCCGTTCGCGACGAGCAGGTCCGCCGGCCTCACCAGCGTCTTCAGATAGGCGCCGCTGGCCGCCGTGAAGGCGATGTCGGCCGCCCCGACGACGACCGACACGACCAGGAGCTGGGCGAAGCTGAGCCGGCCGAGCGCGAACGCCGCGGGGACGCTCAGCAGCGCCGCGCACCGGACCAGGTCCATCGTGACCATCACCGGCCGCTTGCGGCGGAACTCCATCCACGGGCCGAGCGGCACCGCCACCACCGCGCCGACCGCCAGCCCCGCGGCCGCCAGCCCCGACACCGCGGCCGTCCCGGCGTGCAGCACGAGGATCGCGATCAAGGGGAACGCGTCGAACGCGAGCCACGTGCCGAGGGCGCTGACCGCGTACGCCGCCCAGAGCCATCTGAACTGCCGCCCCAGCGACCTCCTGCCCACCATGTCCGGTGTCCCCTCCCCGTCCGCGCCACCGCACGGTGACCTGCGACATCAAAACGAGCGGCGGGGTCCGGAATCAAACAACCGCCCGGCCGCCGAGCCACAACCCGTCGTTGTGCACCTAGAATCTGCCGCCGTGGATCTCGATGCCGTACGCACCTTCGTCGCCGTCGCGGAAGCGGGCCAGTTCAAGGAAGCCGCCGCCGATCTGGCGATCACCCAGCAGGCCGTCTCCAAACGCGTCGCCGCGCTGGAGAAGAACCTCGGGGTACGGCTGTTCACCCGCACCGCGCGCGGCGCCCGGCTCACCATCGACGGGCGGGCGTTTCTGCCGCACGCCCGCGATCTCCTCCGGGCCGCGGAGCGGGCGGCCGCCTCCGTACGCCCCGGCCGCCGCGCACTGCGCGTCGATGTGATCAACCCGCGGATCGCCCCGGCCCACCTGCTGCGCGACTTCCACCGCGCGCACCCCGGGGCCGAACTCGACGTCGTGACCCTCTTCGACGCCGACACGGCGATCGAGGCCGTCCGGTCCGGCGCGATCGACGCGTCCTTCCGCGCCGTCATCAGGTCCCCGCAGCAGCTCCCCGACGGCATCGAAACGGCCCGGGTCCTCGACGAACCCCACGAGCTCCTCACCGGACCGGCCCACGAATTCGCCACCGCCCGCACGATCACCCCCGACCGGCTCGCCGGGCACCGGATCTGGATCCCCGGCATGGTCACCGGAACCGAGTGGGCCGCCTACTACACCGAACTCGCCGCCGCGTTCGGGCTCACCATCGACGCGATCGGCCCCAACTTCGGCACCGAGGCCCTGCTCGACGCGCTCGCCGACTCCCCGGCGCTGGCGACCCTCGTCGGTGAAGGGACCCGGCTCCTGTGGCCCGCCGAGTACGACCTGCGGCGCATCCCCGTGCACCACCCGACACCGGTCTACCCGCACTCCCTGATCTGGCGCGCCGACAACCCGCACCCCGCGCTCACCGCACTCCGCGACCACCTCGGCTCCACACCGCGCGGCCCCCGCGACACCGAGACCTGGACACCGGCCTGGGCGCAACGCCCGCCGGTGACGCGTCCACCCGGCGGCGCGACGCCCTGAGCCCGGCAGCCCGTCGAGCCCGGCAGCCTCCCCGCGGCCCGGTCGTCGCCGTGACTCAGCCGCCGTGGCCCTGGTGGGCGTCGCGGGCCGCGTCCACGAAGTTCTCCAGGGCCTTCCAGAACGGGTGGTAGGCGTCGTCGAAGTCCGTCCGGCCGTCCGCCTCGCCGGACAGTTCGGCCTGGAGGGCCGAGAAGAACGGGCCGGTCTTCTTCTGCAGGGTGAGCGCCGTGGCGGCGGCCGGGGGCGGGCCCTCCAGTTCGACGACGCGGGCGCAGCGACGGATCTTCGCGTACTCGGCGATCTCCCGGTCGTGCAGTCCGGTGAGCGCTTCGGTGCGCGCGGCGGAGGCGGGCAGTCGCAGCGCGCCGGAGATCTCCCAGTACAACTCGCCCATCGTGTGGGCCTGTTCGATCAGATCGAGGTAGGCCGTACGGCGGCTCTCCCGCAGCCGCTCCGCCCGCTGCGCGCGGGCGCCGGTCTCCGCCTGGATCCGGGCGGCCTGTGCGCTGCCGCGGCCGGTGACCCAACTGGCGAGCACCGCGGTGCCACCGGTGAGCGCCGCGATCGCCAGAGTCCACACCGTGCTGTCGCCCATGCGGCGGCACGATACCGAGCGTGCGGCCGCGGGGCACCGCCGGACCGACCGGACCGACCAGACCTGCGGACCTGTGGCCGCCCGGTGAACTGGCCGTCGCCCTCTGCCTCGTGGCCGGTTTTCCACTCTCCATATGTCATGGAATAAATGGATTGGTCCCATTCATCCCCTCCGCTGTGCACCTGTACATCGATCACCCGAATGTATGTAGAGTTCCTGTCATGGCAGCACTCAGTGAGCTTCTTCCTGTGGAGGCCGTACGCCTGGACGTCCCGGCGGCGGACTGGCGCGAGGCGATCCGGGAGGTGGGCGGACTGCTGGTGGCGACGGGTGTCACCACCGACACGTATACCGCGGAGATGATCCGGAACGTCGAGGAGAACGGGCCGTACATCGTCATCGCGCCCGGCTTCGCGTTCGCCCACGCCCGCCCTTCGCCCGCGGTACTCAAGACCGGACTGTCCTGGGTCCGGCTGGCGCAACCGGTGGAATTCGGCCATGAGGCGAACGACCCGGTGACGCTGGTGGTGGGGCTCGCCGCGCAGGACTCGGCCGCGCACACGGCCGCGATGGCCTCCCTGGCGAAGCTGCTCGGCGACCCCGATACGGCGCGCGCGTTGCAGGAGGCCCCCGATCCGGCGGCGCTGCACGCGGTGCTCGCCGGACAGGGCACGGCAAGCAGCGCGGGGCAGGGCGAAGGCCAGGCCGAGCCGGCCCGGCCGCAGGTGCGCCGCGGACCCGCCGTGCACAAGATCCTTACCGTGTGCGGCAACGGCGTGGGCACCAGCCTGTTCCTCAAGAACACGCTGGAGCAGGTGCTGGACCGCTGGGGCTGGTCCCGCTACGTCACGGTGGAGGCCACCGACACCATCTCCGCCAAGGGCAAGGCGTCCGAGGCCGTCGTGATCCTCACCTCCCGCGAGATCGCCAGGACCCTGGGTGATGTCGGCGTCCCGGTGCGGGTCATCGAGGACTTCACCAGCGGCTCCGAGGTCGATCGCGCACTCCGGGAAACGTACGACGTCTGAGACGCACGGGTACGACGTCTGCGGCTCGTGCGCGCCCCGGGGACCACGCGTGGTCGGGGACATGGACGACCTCTGTGGTACCGGCGCCGCCCGCGGCACCGGCGACCGCTGTGGCACCAATGAAATTCTGAGACGGAAGGGCAGCTCATGAGCTGGCTCGTATCCATCGCCAAGTTTCTCGTCAACGAGATCCTCAGCCAACCGGCGTATCTGATCGGGCTGATCACGGCGGCGGGACTGATCGCGCTGAAGAAGAGCGCCGGGCAGATCGTCGGCGGCGCGATCAAGGCGACGCTCGGCTTCCTGCTGATCGGCGCGGGCGCGGGGCTGGTCGTCAATGCTCTGGCGCCGCTGGGCGGCATGATCCAGGGCGCGACCGGCGCACACGGCGTGATCCCGACGAACGAGGCGATCGCCGGCATCGCCCAGGAGCAGTTCGGCGCCCGGGTCGCCTGGCTGATGATCCTGGGCTTCGGTGTCAGCCTGCTGCTGGCCCGCTTCACACCGTTGCGCTATGTGTTCCTGACCGGCCATCACATGCTGTTCATGGCAACGATGCTGACCATGGTGCTGGCGATATCCGGCCAGTCCTCGGTGATCGTGGTGGTCGTCGGAGGCGTGCTGCTCGGCATCCTGCTGGTCTCCCTCCCGGCCTTCGCGCACCCCTGGACGAAGCGGGTCACCGGTAACAACAGCATCGCCATCGGTCACTTCGGCACCGCCGGCTACATCGTGTCGGGCGCCGCGGGACAGCTGGTCGGCAAGCGCAGCCGCAGCACCGAGGACATGAAGCTGCCGGAGGGCCTGCGCTTTCTGCGCGACTCCATGGTCGCCACCGCGCTGTCGATGGTGCTGATCTACGTCATCATGTCGCTCGTCTTCCTGGCCAAGGTCGGCAAGGAGACCGCCTTCAAGGCGTTCGCGGCCGACGGCGGGGCCGCGGCCGCCGATGTCGGCAACTACCTCATGAAGTCCGTCATGCAGGGCCTCCAGTTCGGTATCGCGGTCGCCGTCATCCTCTTCGGCGTCCGCACGATCCTGGGCGAACTGGTCCCGGCCTTCCAGGGCATCGCCGGCAAGCTCGTCCCGGGCGCGGTGCCGTCGCTGGACGCGCCGATCGTCTTCCCGTACGCGCAGAACGCCGTGCTCATCGGCTTCATCTCCAGCTTCATCGGCGGTCTGGTCAGCCTCGGCCTGCTCACCTGGGTCTTCAATCCGGCCTTCGGCCTGGCGCTGGTGCTCCCCGGCCTCGTACCGCACTTCTTCACCGGTGGCGCCGCGGGTGTCTACGGCAACGCGACGGGCGGCCGGCGCGGTGCGGTCGTCGGCTCCTTCCTCAACGGTGTGCTGATCACGTTCCTGCCCGCCCTGCTGCTGAAGGTGCTCGGCGCGTTCGGCGAGGAGAACACCACGTTCGGTGACGCGGACTTCGGCTGGTTCGGCACGCTGATCGGCAACGCCGCCAAGGTGAACGGCGGTGGCGGTGTCATGGTGATGCTGGCGATCGGCGCCGTCATCCTCGGCGGCGCGATCCTGGTCCAGAAGCGCGTCGTGGACACCGGCTGGGACCCGGGCGCCCGCCGCGACGCCTTCCTGCCGCGGGAGACGCCCCTGGCGGCGGCTGCCGATGCGGCCACCGACGGCGGTACGGGCACGGCCCGGACCTACCCGAAGCTCGCCCCTCCGCAGGGAGCGCCGGCCCCGCCGGCCCCCGTCCGCGACTGAGGCGAACCGCACCACACGACGCCTTCCCCCTCTCCCTTCCCTCTGTCCCCCCACCCGGTCAGGTGGGGGAGCAGGGGGAAGACGTCGTTATATGCCCTGCCGGCGCGCGGAACGCGAGGCGGGTACGAGGTTGGTACGCCCTGGGCGGTACCTCTCCGTGAGCCGCCCGGTACCGCACGGTACGAGCCCGCCGGTATCTCTCACTCAGAGCTAAAATTGGGGTATGGCCTCGGACGAGTTCCCCGACTCGCTCGCCGATGTGCTGGCGGGCGTCCAACGGCTGATCCGGCGGCGGCTGCGCAGCTCGATGGCCGACCCGCGGCTGCGCGGCGCGCAGATCGAACTCCTCCGGCTGGTCGTCACCCGGCCCGGAATCCGGGTCTCGGCCGCGGCCAAGGAGCTCTATCTGGCGGGCAACTCCGTCTCCACGCTCGTCAACCAGCTCACCCGGGTCGGCTACCTGCGCCGCGAGACGGCCCCGGACGACCGCCGCTCGGGCCTGCTGTTCCCCACCCCCGAGGCCCGCGCACGGCTGCGCGACTGGGACGCCCGCCGCAGCGCACTGATCCATGAGCAGGTGGCGCGGCTGGCCGAGGCCGACCGGGCGGCGCTGGCCGCGGCCCTCCCGGCGCTGCGCAGGCTCGGCCGGCAGCTGCACGAGGAAGCGGAGGGAACATGACCGACGACATACCCGACGCCGTACGCGACGCCGCACCCGGCGACGTGACCGGTACCGCGGCCCGTGACCTGCCCCGCGATACGGCCCCCGCGGAACCCGACGCCGTCACCTGCCGCGCGCTGGCGTACGCGTTCGGTGACACCAAGGCCGTCGACGGCCTGGATCTGTCGGTCCACGCCGGCGAGGTCTTCGGCCTGCTCGGCCCGAACGGTGCGGGCAAGACCACCGCGATCCGCTGCATCACCACCCTGCTGCCCGTTCCGGCGGGCATGGTGCGGGTGTTCGGCTGCGACCCGGCCAGGGAGCGGATGGCGGTGCGCCGCCTGCTGGGCTACGTACCGCAGCAACTGTCCGCCGACGCCGCGCTGACCGGCCGGGAGAACGTCTCCCTGTTCGCCCGCGTCTTCGACGTCTCCCGCCGCGAACGCGCCGCCCGGGTCGCCCAGGCGCTGGCGGCCGTCGGTCTCGCCGACGCGGCCGGCCGGCTCGCCAAAACGTACTCCGGCGGCATGATCCGCCGCCTCGAACTGGCCCAGGCGCTGGTCAGCGCCCCCCGGCTGCTGATCCTCGACGAGCCGACGATCGGCCTCGACCCGATCGCCCGCACCACCGTGTGGCAGCACATCAACGCCGTACGGGCCGCCACCGGCATGACCGTCCTGGTGACCACGCACTCCATGGACGAGGCCGATCAGTACTGCGACCGGGTCGCGCTGATGCACCGCGGCCGGATCCACGCGCTCGGTACGCCCGACGAACTACGGGCCGAGCTGCGCGAGCGCCGCCGCGCCTCGGGGGAAGCCGGCAGGGGGGAAGCGGAGCCGACGCTGGAGGACGTCTTCCGGGATGTCGCCGGCCGCGGCCTCGACGAGCAATCTGGAGGCTTCCGCGATGTCCGAAGCACCCGCCGCACCGCGTCCCGCGTCGGCTGACACCACGAACCCCGTCCGGCTCGACCTGCTCCTGGTCCCGCCGCGCCCGCGCACCGGCTGGCGGGTACTGCCCGCCCGGGTCGTCGCGATGTGCGTGGTCGAGATCCAGAAGCTGGCCCACGACCGCACCGAGCTGTACACCCGCGCCGTCCAGCCCGCCCTCTGGCTGCTGATCTTCGGCGAGACGTTCACCCGGATCAAGGCGATCCCGACCGGCGGCATCCCGTACATCGACTATCTGGCGCCCGGCATCATCGCCCAGTCCGCGATGTTCATCGCGATCTTCTACGGCATCATGATCATCTGGGAGCGAGACGCCGGCATCCTCACCAAACTGCTGGTCACCCCGACCCCGCGCGCCGCCCTGATCTCCGGCAAGTCGTTCGCCGCCGGGGTGAAGGCGCTGATCCAGGCCGTCGTGGTGATCGTCATCGCCGCGCTCCTCAGCGTGGGCATGACCTGGAACCCGCTACGGCTGCTCGGCGTGGCCGTCGCGGTCGTCCTGGGCTCGGCCTTCTTCTCCTGCCTGTCGATGTCGATCGCCGGCATCGTGCTGACCCGCGACCGCCTGATGGGCATCGGCCAGGCCATCACCATGCCGCTCTTCTTCGGCTCCAACGCCCTCTACCCGGTGGCCGTCATGCCCGGCTGGGTCCAGGCCGTCAGCAAGGCCAACCCGCTGAGCTACCAGGTCGACGCCCTCCGCGGCCTGCTCCTGGGCACCCCCTCCCACCTCGCCCTGGACTACGCGGTCCTGGCCGTCGCCGCCGTCCTGGGCATCACGGCGGCCTCGTCTTTGCTGGGGCGGCTGGCGCGTTGAAGGGGGGCGGCCGCCGTCGCTTCGCGCCCGTGGGGTGCCACGACAGCGGCCGTGGTCGTGGTCGTGGCCTGGTCGGGCGAGGGGGTGTCCTCCCGCCGCGAACTCCGTGCGCTCGGTCAGCGTACGGACACACACGGTGGGCATCGCGCGCATCTCTCCCTCACCCCGGGCCAGTTGAGCGGGGGAAGATCCCGCGCAGGTACCCGGAGGTGTCCGCGTATGGCGACCGGCGATGTCGGTGTGACGGCAGGCGACTCGGAACGGGAGCCGGACCCGTCGGGCAGTCTGCGGACGTTCGGAGCCGTCGTTCAGGCGCTGCGCGAGCACGCGGGGCTCAGCCGGGAGGAGTTCGGCGCCCTGGTCCGTTTCTCGAAACGTCATTCCAATGGCCGCTCCCGTAAACCGGCCCGCAGATATCAGGGGAGTTCGCTACTTCTTCGAGACCATGGAAATTCCGCCCATTGCAAGGGAAACCAATCGGGCCAGCACCTTCCGGACATCCAAGTCCCGATCAATCCGCTCCAGCGATTCGAACCTCGCCGGATCGAGATCGATCGTGGTGACTCCGCCAGCATCTCCGCCATCCACGGTCGAGAACAGGACAAGGCATCGATAGGCCCGCACGCCTCCATCTCTCTCTTCACGCATCAGCGACTTCAGGACGACGTTTCCGTTCTTGACCTGGCTACGGAGGGCATCGACCGAAGTCCACCGAGTCGCCCAACCTCGCTCCTCCGCCTCCAGTTGGATTTCGAGCAGCGTACTGAAACTGACCTGACACACACGGAAGTCGGAGTCAGTCGCACGAATCACAGACATCAGAACGTCAGTCCTCACCCAAGACGTCGATACGGATTGGCGTGTCCCGCCGTGAAGGCCGGCAGAGTAAGAGGTTCGGGGACGGTGGTCACGTGGTACTCGCGGAATCGGTAGCGCCCCGTGCACAGTCGTGGACCGGTGCATCGATGTCCGCGGAGTCAGGCACCCTCGTGCGCCTCTTCCTCTTCAGGATCCGGGAGGCGCTGCCCGCGCGAGTCGGCTACTCGGAGCGCGTCCGTCAGGGCCTCGGTCAACCGGCATGCCAGCCAACGGTATTCGATGGCCGCCAATGTTGGCCCTTGGGGAGCCGTGGCTTCTCGGGCGTACTCCAGCAGCTCCTGGCCCATGCTGAGCTGTACCGTCTCGATGCTGTCGGCGAGGGTGGAGAGGTAGCCCCGGCCGTCGGTGCTCAGGTAGCAGGGCTTCCCCTCCGGGCTGGTCCATGGCAGTAAGCGGGGGCCTCCCCCACCCGACGCGACGTCGTACAGGTCTCTGCGCCGCATACGGTCGGCATCGCTCCTGGGTTGGTTCACTGGGCACCCCGGCCTGGGTCACTGATGGTGGACACACCGACCGTAGGTACTGACCAATCGTCACCCCAGGCGAGGGTCATGGCAGTTCGCGACGCTTGGTTCGCGAGCTGCCACGGTGCGTGGCAGCTACCCGATAACGCCCAGGTAGTCGGCCATTTCGCGCATCTCCGTCGTGAGGGTGCGCTTGCGCTTGCCCAGGATCTCCTGCATGGTCTCGGCTGCACCGTTCTGATGCCGCAGCCACTGCGGGGCGGCTTCCCTGGCACGGGTCAACTCGTCCATGGCGGCGGACAGGTCGCCGGTCCGGGTGTGGGCGCGCGCCACTTCGAGGGTGAAGCGGTTCCCGTCGTTGGGGCTGGGCCTGCCCAGGCGCTTCCATGCCTTGGGCGACAACTCCTCCTGCTCGCCTGCCTTGCGCACCGCCGCGCGGGCGTCGCCGATGATCATGGAGTCTTCGAGTGCCTTGACCGCGACGGTGACTGGTCCGAAGACGGACCAGTGCCGGGAAAGGTTGCGATGCGCCGTCCCGATAGCGGTACCCGCGACCCGGGCTGCCTGACGGTACTCCTTCGCCTCGTCGGGACGGTTGTTCCTCGCGGCTGCGGCGGCGGCCTCCATCGCCAGGCCGCCCCACACCGCGTAGTGGTCCGGCTCGGCCCCGGTGATCTTCGGCTCCACCACGTCCATGCTCTGGGCGGCGACCTGTTCCGCCTCGTCCAACCGTCCCTGCCTCACCAGCAGCCAGCACAGGCAGCCGACACCTGAGCCCGCCGCAAGCATGTCTCCGGCCTGGCGGGCATCCATGATGGCGCCGTGCACAGCGGCGTACGCGATGTCGTACTGCCGTACCTGGGTGAGGTAGCTGCCGGCCAGACGCAGCGCCTCGGCGCGGGCCAGCAGGGCCTGCCGGTGCTCGTCTCCGCTGTCGTAGTAGGTGACGGCTTGTGCGGCATCACGCAGCAGGCCCGGCAGTTGGGCCGCGACGCTCTTGTAGCTGTCGGAGAAGTACAGCACCCGTGCGTCTTGCACCGTCCGCCGAAAGGTGCGCAGGTTCGGTTCCTCGCCCACGACTTCGGCGTCCTGGTCCACGAGCCCGACGGCTGGGGTGAGGGCGGCGCGGAGCTGGATCAGATTGACCCGGTTCGGCTCCTCGGTCCTCCCGACGGGCTCCGGGGCGTCGGGCGCCATCAAGGCGGCCGTGGTCACCCCAAGCGCTCGGGCGAGCATGTGCAGGGTCTCCATGCGGAGAGTGCCGCCCTGCTCGGCCTTGCGTACCGTGCCCGGCGATACGCCTGCGGCGTGGGCCAGTTCCTCCTGGCTCATGCCCGCGCGACGCCGGTACTTGCGGACGTTGTCGGCCAGCTCCGTAATCATCAACTCACCACCTCCCACTCCACGGTACGCCCGGCGGCACGTCAGCCGGGGCGATCCGGCAGACCCCTCCCACAGGGGTGCCCCACCACGTGGCGGGCCGGAACTCCGGCGGGATCGGGGCTTGAACGGGAGGGGTCCCTCGTGGGTCGGACAGCTACGCCGTGCCAGGGTTCCCCGGGGGCCGCCAAGGCTCACACCGTGAGGCGTGCGCTCTATTTTGGTGGCCCTCGGGGGCTCCTGGTAAGCCTCCGGCGACCGGACGGCGAGGGCCCCCTCCCGCGGCCTCGACCTCACACCGCGACGAAGCCGCACCCTGGCCAAACCGCCGGACTGGCCATCAAGGAGACCACTGCGGCCTCCGCCGCATCCCAGCGACGCTGCTCCTGAAGCAAGCCGTCGAACTTGTCGCCATAAAGGAGCCCCTCGGCCACGCCCACATCGGCGTCACCGCCGCCGTCTACGCCCATGTGCGACTCCGCCTCCAGCGCCAGGTCATCGACACTCTCGACACCGCCATCGGCCCGACCGACGCCCTCCGACGACCCACCCACCACAGCCGTCGCCCGCTGACGTTGCCGTCACCGTTGCCGTCAAACGGCGGCAGGGGCCCCACCGGAGATCACTCCGGTGGGGCCCCTTTCCCCGCCTTCTTTCCCTAGGAATTACACCGCCCAGGAATCAGAAAAGCCGAAACGTGAACCCTGGGCGCATCGAACCATGCACCCCGATGCAATCTATCCGCACGAAGAAGTGGCGCTCGCCGGGATCTTGTACGTGACCGAAAGAATCTTATCGAAGATCACGAGCAGAGCATCAGGCATATACGTGAATCCCGCACCCTCAGCCTCACCTAGTGCAATGACTAGGCTCGACTCATCAGAGAACCCGAAGTTGTAGGCCCAAGGAATCTCAGGGCATCCCTCATTAGGAATATGCCAGGCGATACCGATACTTGCGATCGGCATACCCAAGAACCCCTCCCAATCGGCGTGGTCACTCACGTCGATGGGCTCCCCGGGCAGACTGGTGCCCGCCTCTCCAGGACTCCTGAATTCAACCGCCATGCCTTCGTCGATGCCATCCATCGCCCAGGACAGAACCAGCGCGGCCCCGCTGTCCATGACCAGCTCAACGGCCATGTCGACTTCGTGGGCGTGATCTTCCCTGTGACCTTGGGGCCAGATTTCACCCCGCGGCACTACGTAGCGGACCGTTCTCACGGTCTCTCCTACGAGAGCGTCCTGAAGGTCAATAAGACCGGCGCCACCATGTGCCCGAGCAGCCCACGGCTGAATTTCCAACACGCCTAATACCGCCCAAAGTACTGGAACTGACCATTAGTGTCGAAGGTCGCCCCGATCTCGCGCCCACCAGCCGGATCCGGCATGATGTACCACGTCCCGCCGGCGAAGTTGCCAGAATTTACCGGAGACGTAGCAGTTCTCGGGTTGGTCAGAATGCCATCCAACAGATCCTGACCAGCCGATTTCAACTGCTTCCCTGGAACCACGGGCAGATCCCCACGATTCATATGCTTCTGATATCGGCGTCCCGCATGAGTCGTATTCCCCTTAGCCGGAAGCATCCCACTCTGCGAAAGAGCATCCAGGTCGGGACCACACGGAGTGGAATTGTGCACGAGGACCGGCGTGGCCCCCGCCAGCACATAGTACGCGTGCTCGCCAGGCGGGCTTCACCTGCATTTTCGCTGGTCAGCGAATTCCGGCCGGTCCGTGGGCGTACGCGGAAGTGCCGTGCTGTGCACTTGCGTTGCCGTCAGACGGCTGCGCGCGTGAGGGCGGTGGAGTGGGCTTTGGCCGGTGTCCCGGGGAGGTGGGTAAAGCCCACGGAGCCGACCGGCCCCACCTCCGGGCCTTCGTCCCGGTCAACCACCCGCCGTCGCCTCGCCCCTCGGCCTGGCGTTCGCCGTGTTGGCGCGTCCGGCTTCCTTCGCGCTTCCGGCGGGGCGCCTCAGTGTTCCTCGGGCCCTGGATAGGTTACGGACTATCACTCCCCGCCCTTATGCCTCATCTCCGTCGGCCGAGAGTAATGCACTCTCAATTGCATCACGAAGATACGACCGCGCGTTTCCTGCATCAGCCTTCCCAAGCAGGATCGAGAGGAATTCAGAATCCGGGTAGCCATTCACCCCTTCATCTTTCATGGCCCTCACTTGCGACCAAATAGCGATCATCATCTCGTTGCAGGCTCGGGCTTGCCGTAGTCCGTCCGAACTCTCCTCGGAGAAAATAAAGCGTGCCGAGATCCCCAGCCGATGCCCCAAGAGCAGCAGGAATGCCTCTTTGGACTCCGATTCCAGGATCGCAAGGACTTGCTCTCGAATGTTCATTGATCCATGCCCCGGAAATCCTCGTCCGTCATCCGCCGACCGCCACCATAGGACTCACGGGGCAATGAATCGACATCGTATCCACGTGACCGCAGAACCGCGACCCTGGTGTTTCCATTCATGATCGTTCCGTCCGGCTTGACGATCAGTGGTTCATGCGCTCCCGGCCGAAAGGAGAAGGCGATGTCGTCTGTATCTTGCTTGTGCCAGAAGTCCAATGAACTCTTATCCAGCGAACTGTCTGGGTGTAGTGACTTCAGCGGGGGATCACACGGACCTGAATTGTGAACGAGGACTGGCGTCTGCCCCGCCAGCACATAGTGCGTGTGCTACGAGCCACGGCTCTACCTGCTTCCTCGCAGCTCAGCGCGTGTTTTGCTTTCCGCTGGTGTCCATTGATGTGCGGGGAAATCCGTGGGTGTTGCCGTGGCTACTGAACTTGATTGAGTGATGTCGGGCCGTTCGCCTGACATCGGCTGAGTCGGGTCGGTAGCTGTGGGGTGTGAGATATGCGCAAGGCGGCGGTTTGACCGATGCCAAGAGGGCTGCAAGAGAGCGGATCCGGCTGGAAGCGGTCGGTCGCTTCGAGAGCGGCGCGAAGAACCGGGAGATCGCGGCCGCGTTGCGGGTGAGTGAGCGGTCGGTGGAGCGCTGGCGCCGTCAGTGGCGTGAGCGGGGTGAAGAGGGTGTCCGGTCGAAGGGATCGCCAGGGCGTCCGAGGCTTTCGGTAGACCAAATTGCCAAATTGGAGCGGGAGTTGGAGCGTGGCCCGCTCGCCCATGGCTGGGCTGACCAGCGGTGGACGCTGGCCCGGGTGAAGACTCTGATCGGACGGTTGTTCCACGTCGGCTACACGGTGGAGGGGACATGGCGGCTGCTGAAGCGCCATGGCTGGTCGTGGCAGCAGCCGGCCCGCCGGGCGATCGAACGTGATGACGGAGCTGTGGAGTTGTGGAAGAAGGAGGTGCGGCCGCAGGTAAAAGTACGGCGGCGGCCCGCGGGGCCTGGATCGTCTGTGAGGACGAGGCCGGCCAGTCGCTGAGGCCGCCACGCGCGAGGTCCTGGGGCCGCATCGGCCGGACGCCGGTCGTCCGTGTCCGGGGACGGGGTTCCGGACGGGTTTCGATGGCGGGAATGGTCTGCTTCCGACGCGGAGACCGGTCGAGGCTGATCTACAGCTTTCGGGTCCACCGGGGCCGAAAGGGCGAACCCACGGGATTCACCTGGCAGGACTACCGCGACCTCATCGTGCGGGCGCACAACCAGCTCAAAGGCCCCATCGTCCTGGTCTGGGACAACCTGCGCACCCATCTCATGCCGCAGATGAAGGACTTCATCGCTGCGAACGAGGACTGGCTGACCGTCTTCCATTTCCCGTCCTACGCACCCGACCTCAACCCGCAGGAGGGCATCTGGTCCCTGGTGAAACGGGCCATCGGCAACCTCGCCGCCGCGAACCTCGACCAGCTCGCCGTCGCCGTGAAGCGCAGCCTCAAGAAGACCCAGTACCGACCGCATCTCATCGACGGCTGCCTCATAGGCACCGGTCTGACCTTGACCGACTGACACGATCAGGCCGACATCACACATTCAAATTCAGTACTGCCGTCAGGCGGTTCAGCCCAGGTAGGGGCTTTCGCGGTGTTCCAGGAAGTGCTGAAGCCGGAGCCGTTGGGTGTGGTGCATCGGCAGCTGCTCGATCTCTTCCGGCGGTACATACCGGAGTTCGGTGGACTCGTCGGAGATCTCCAGCCGGCCGCCGGTGATGCGGGCGGTGAAGCAAACGTTGAACTGGCGGCGGACTTCGCCGTCGGTGTAGGCGATGACGTGCTTCGGGTCGGTGTAAGTGCCAACCAGGCCGGTGATCTCTACGTCCAGGCCGGTCTCTTCCTTGACCTCGCGGACGGCCGTGCCTGGCAGGGAGTCGGTGAGGTCCATGCCTCCGCCAGGCAGCGCCCACAGGTCGTTGTCACGGCGACGCTGGAGGAGGATGCGCCCGTGATCGTCGGTGACGACGGCGGATGCGGCGACGACCATGTTGTTCGGCTTAGTACTGCAACGACACTCCGTGACTCGATGCGGTCGTCGTCGTTGCTTGCTTCGTGGTGGATGAGATAGCTGATGGTTGGTCAGATCTGTTCGGTG
>JOEL01000040.1 GCA_000720995.1 Streptomyces celluloflavus | reverse complement strand
ACCGGTCAGCAGCACATTCCACGTGAAGATCGGCATCCGGAACATCGTCATGCCGGGCGCGCGCATGCAGATGATCGTGGTGATGAAGTTGACCGAACCAAGAATCGTGCCGAAGCCCGAGAAAGCCAGACCCATGATCCACATATCGGCACCGACACCCGGCGAACGCACCGCGTCCGAGAGCGGGGAGTACGCGAACCAGCCGAAGTCGGCCGCACCCTGCGGGGTGAGGAAGCCGGCCACCGCGATGAGCGAGCCGAAGAGGTAGAGCCAGTAGGCGAACATGTTCAGCCGCGGGAACGCCACGTCCGGCGCGCCAATCTGGAGCGGCATGATCCAGTTCGCGAATCCTGCGAACAGCGGCGTCGCGAACATCAGCAGCATGATCGTGCCGTGCATCGTGAACGCCTGGTTGAACTGCTCGTTCGACATGATCTGCGTGCCGGGGCGAGCGAGTTCGGCACGCATCAGGAGCGCCATCACGCCGCCGATGCAGAAGAACGCGAACGACGTGACCAGATACATCGTGCCGATGGTCTTGTGGTCGGTGGTCGTGAGCCACTTCACCACGGCGATACCGGGTTGCTTCTGGCGTACGGGCGGTGCTGCCGGAGCCGTATCGGCGGCGGCACCCTGAGGTTCGTTGAGGATGCTCACTTGTTTTTGGTCTCCGCGTTCCTGGCGTGATCCGTCTGCTTGATGCCCGACGGCAGGTAACCGGTCTGGCCCTTCTTCGCCAGTTCCTTCAGGTGCTCCCGGTACTTCTCGGGGGAGACGACCTTGACGTTGAAGAGCATCCGGGAGTGGTCGACACCGCAGAGCTCGGCGCACTTGCCCATGAAGGTGCCCTCCTGGTTCGGAGTCACCTCGAAGACGTTGGTGTGGCCCGGGATGACGTCCTGCTTCATCAGGAACGGCACCACCCAGAAGGAGTGGATGACGTCACGCGACGTCAGGATGAACTGAACCGTCTCGCCCTTGGGCAGCCACAGGGTCGGGCCCGGGTTGCCGGTCTGCGGGTTCCGTGTCGCCGGGGTGCCCTGGTCGTAGACGCCTTCGGCGCCCTCGGGCACACCCTTCTTCCACTTGTCCGGGATCGCGTCGAGTTCCTTGGCGTTGATGTTCGTGGTCGACTTGTTGCCGTCCACGTTCTCCAAGTAGTTGAACGCCCAGCTCCACTGGAAGCCGATCACGTTGATCACGTGGTCCGGCTTCTTGGAGGTCTTGAGGATTTCGCTCTCATCGCGCGCGGTGAAATAGAAGAGCACCGCGATGATGATGAACGGCACGATCGTGTACAAAGCCTCGATCGGCATGTTGTACCGCGTCTGCGCGGGGACCTGCACCTTGGTCCTGCTGCGGCGGTGGAAGATCACGCTCCAGATGATCAGGCCCCACACCAGCACGCCCGTTGCGAGGGCGGCGGCCCAGGAGCCCTGCCAAAGAGAGAGGATCCGCGGCGCCTCGTCGGTGACGGGCGTCGGCATGCCGAGGCGGGGGAAGTCCTTGTATGTGCAACCAGTCGCGGTCGCCAGGACCAGGCCCGCAGCAAGCACCTGCGGCAGCTTCCGCCGCATCGGGCGCCGCGACGAGCGGTCGGAGCCGTTGGGACTCACGTAGCGCCTTCCCGAGAGTCTCGCCCGCGAGACCGGCTGCGGCCGTCTCGCTGGTCGGTCGCCGGCCCTGGCACGGGCAGGGGTTTGGATGTTTATGCGGACCAAACCCTACTGGACGCTATTTGGGGTCGCGCGGGGAGGGTGCCCAACGCGCCGCGCCGCACCCCCAAGGGGCCGAAACCCCGGTCCCACCAGGCATCTGACGCGGCGCCCGGCACCGCGCCGGGGCGCCGCGTCCGGCCCCCGGGCCCGTACGGCACCTGCCCCGGCCCGTACGGCCGCGCCGGGACCCGGGGCCGGTGCCGCGCCGGGCACCGTGATCTACCGTCTCGTACGTGCCCTACTTCGACGCCGCCGCCACCGCCCCGCTGCACCCCGTCGCCCGGGAGGCCCTGCTCGCCGCGCTCGACGAGGGCTGGGCCGATCCGGCCCGGCTCTACCGCGAGGGGCGGCGGGCCCGGCTGCTGCTGGACGCCGCGCGGGAGGCCGCCGCGGAGGCGGTGGGCTGCCGCCCCGACGAACTGGTTTTCACCCCTTCGGGGACGTATGCCGTGCACTCCGGAATCTCCGGCGCGCTCGCCGCCCGTCGGCGTGTCGGCCGCCGGCTGCTGCACTCCGCCGTCGAGCACTCCTCGGTACTGCACGCCGCCGCCCGCCACGAGGCGGCCGGCGGGACGCTGTCGGAGGTGCCCGTGGACCGTACGGGCCGAGTGGCGGCCGAGGACGTCGCGGCCGCGCTGCGGGCGGACACCGCGCTCGTCTGCCTCCAGTCCGCCAACCACGAGGTGGGCACCGAGCAGCCGGTCGAAGCGGTGGCGGACCGCTGCCGGGAGGCGGGTGTGCCGCTGCTGGTGGACGCGGCCCAGTCGCTGCCCTGGGGTCCGGTGCCCGGCGGCTGGTCGCTGCTGGCGGCGAGCGCCCACAAATGGGGCGGGCCACCCGGCGTCGGACTGCTGGCGGTCCGCAAGGGCACCCGGTTCTCCCCCCAGGGGCCGCAGGACGAACGGGAGTCGGGCCGCGTACCGGGGTTCGGGAATCTGCCCGCGGTGATCGCCGCGGCGGCGTCCCTGCGGGCGCTGCGGGCGGCGGCGGAGAGCGGGCCGGACGAGGCGGCGCGGCTGCGGCGGCTGGTGGACCGGATCCGGGTCCGGGTGCCCGAGCTGGTCCCGGACGTGGAGGTGGTCGGCGATCCGGTCCGCCGGCTGCCGCACCTGGTGACCTTCTCGTGTCTCTATGTCGACGGGGAGAGCCTGCTGCACGAACTCGACCGCGCGGGCTTCTCGGTCTCGTCCGGATCGTCCTGTACGTCCAGCACGCTGACGCCGAGCCATGTGCTGCGCGCGATGGGCGTGCTGTCGGAGGGAAATGTCCGGATCTCGCTCCCGTACGGCACCCCCGAGGAGGCGGTGGACCGCTTCCTTGCGGTGCTGCCGGAGGTGGTGCGCTCGGTACGGGAGCGGCTGGGGGTGCCGGCGGGACCGGCTGCGAGCGCGACCCGGCAGGCGCCGGGGTCCCCGACGGCCGCCGCCCCCGAAACCGTCACCCCGGAAGCCGCCACCGGCTCCCCCGGCGGGCTGGTGCTCGACGCGCTCGGCAAGCGCTGTCCGCTCCCGGTCATCGAGCTGGCGAAGGTGATCGGCGAGGTGCCGGTCGGCGGGACGGTGACCGTGCTCGCCGACGACGAGGCCGCGCGGCTGGACATCCCCGCCTGGTGCGCGATGCGCGAGCACGAGTACCTGGGCGAGCGGGCGGCGGAGCGCGGCGCCGCGTACATGGTGCGGCGCCGCGTCTGACGGCCCGGAACGGAGCGGCCCGGCCGGGGCCCGCCCCGGCCGGTGCGGCTCAGGCCAAGTGGGCCCGGATCTCGCCGGCGGCCTCGTGGCCGTACGCCTTGGTGAAGCGGTCCATGAAGTTGCTGCGGTGCAGCTCGTACTCCTGGGTGCCGACGGTCTCGATGACCAGCGTCGCGAGCATGCAGCCGACCTGCGCCGCGCGCTCCAGGCCGACGCCCCAGGCCAGACCGGACAGGAAGCCCGCGCGGAAGGCGTCGCCGACACCGGTCGGGTCGGCCTTGGTCCGCTCCTCCGCGCAGCCGACCTCGATGGCCGGTTCGCCGACCCGCTCGATGCGGACGCCGTTGGCGCCCAGGGTCGTGACGCGGGTACCGACCTTGGCGAGGATCTCCGCGTCGCTCCAGCCGGTCTTGGACTCGATCAGGCCCTTCTCGTACTCGTTGGAGAAGAGGTAGGCCGCGTCCTCCAGCAGGGTGCGGATGGCGTCGCCGTCCATCCGGGCGATCTGCTGGGAGAAGTCCGCGCCGAAGGGGATACCGCGGGTGCGGCACTCCTCGGTGTGGCGGATCATCGCCTCGGGGTCGTCCGCGCCGATCACGACGAGGTCCAGCCCGCCGACCCGCTCGGCCACGGTGTGCAGCTCGATCAGCCGGGCCTCGCTCATCGCCCCGGTGTAGAAGGAGCCGATCTGGTTGTGGTCGGCGTCGGTGGTGCAGACGAAGCGGGCGGTGTGCAGGAGCTCGGAGATGTGCACCGAGCTGGTGTCCACGCCGTGGCGGTCGAGCCAGGCGCGGTACTCGTCGAAGTCATTGCCCGCGGCGCCGACCAGGATCGGCTCGGTGCCGAGCTGGCCCATGCCGAAGCAGATGTTGGCGGCGACGCCGCCGCGGCGGACGTCGAGCTGGTCCACCAGGAAGGAAAGGGAAACCGTGTGCAGCTGATCGGCGACCAGTTGGTCGGCGAAGCGGCCGGGGAAGGTCATCAGGTGGTCGGTGGCGATGGAGCCGGTGACTGCGATACGCACGACGGGTCTGCTCCTGCGGATGGCGTAAGGGGCGGGCGGACGGAGGGCAACGCTACCGGGTTGCCCTGGGCGCTCCTACCTGACGAATCTACCCAATAGTAGGTCTTTCTCCGCAGGCCGCCCGGTGCGTACGGTGCCGGTATGACCAAGCATGTGAAACCCGCCACTTCGCATTCCGTCACTTCCGGGACTTCTCTCCCCTCCGGCGCTTCCGGCACCTCCGCCGCTTCCGGCGTCTCGCGTAACCCGTCGGGCGCCGGCGCGGCGGGGCACCCCGGACGGCGGTCCGCCGCCGATCCGGAGTCGCTGGCCCAGCTGCGCGGCGACTGCGCGCGGATGGCGCCGCGCTGGCGGGCGGGCCGGTCCGCCGCGCCGGCGCCGGGCCGCGCGGCCGAGCTGCGCGGGGTCGAGGTCCCGGCCGCCTCCGCCGCACTCGTCGACGGTATGTCCGAGTACGGCGACTGACGGTATGTACGGGCCCGGCGGCTGAGCGGCGACGCCGGGGAACCGCTCGCGCCCCGGCTCCGTCCCATCGGCGTTCCTCTCGCGGAGGATGACACGTCAGATGTCCAGCGGAGCCGAAGGAGCGATGCGGTGCAGACCCCCGACAGCCCGGATACCCCGGACACCCCCGGCAACCCCGACAGCCCCGACACCCCCGGCAGCCCGACGCCCACGGTGCGCAGGCGGCGCACCCCGCTGGCGGTCACCTCGATGGCCGCCGCCGTACTGCTCGCCGGGGGCGGCGCGGCGTACTGGGCCGCGTCCGCGGGCGGCGCCGCGGCCCCCGGCACGGGCGCACCGGCCCAGGGCGACCCGCCGCCGCTGGCGCTCGACGGCACCGCCGGCGGCGGTTCGATCGCCGCCGGTGAGCCCGACCCGCGGGGCGCGCGCTACCGGGCGGTGGTGAAGCTGCCCGGCGGGCCGGCGGCCGCGCCGGTGTACCGCCCGCAGGGGCAGATCGGCCAGGACGCGGTGGAGCGGCTGGCGAAGGCCCTGGATGTGGCCGGAAAGGTTCGTTCGGAGGGCACGGTCTGGAGGGTCGGCGGGCCGGCCCGGGACGGCCACGGCCCCGCCCTCCAGGTGAACAGGACCGGCTCCGGCGCGTGGACGTACACGCGGTACGGCGCCCCGGGCGGCACGAACTGCCCGCTGCCCGCCTCACCGAAGGCCGGGTCCGGCGGGAGCGGCGCCGCGGGCCCGGCGTCGACCCCGCCGGGCTGCCCTTCGTACCGGGCCGACGCGGGCGCCACGGCCTCGGACGAGGGCGGCGGCGGGGGCGGGGGCGCGGTGCCGCCGGAGAAGGCGGCGCAGGCGGTCCGGCCGGTGCTGGCGGCGCTCGGCCAGGAGGACGCGAAGCTCGATACGGGCGGGCTGTCCGGCGCGGTGCGGACCGTGACCGCGCGTCCGGTGCTCGGCGGGCTGCCGACGTACGGCTGGCAGAGCACCCTCCAGGTCGGCTCCGACGGCCAAGTGGTCGGCGGCAGCGGCCAGTTGGCGCAGCTGGTCAAGGGGGCCGACTATCCGGTGCTGAGCGCGGACAAGACGCTGGCGCTGCTGAACTCCCCCGGCGGGCGGCCCGGCCCCGGCAACGGCTGCGCGTCGCCGGGGAACGGCACCCGGCCGGACAAGGGCGCCGGCACCGGCACCGGCGGGATCGCCCCGTGCGAGCCGTCGCCGGCGAAGGCGCCGCAGCCGGCCGAGGTGACCGGCGCGGTCTTCGGGCTCGCGATGCGGTACGTGGACGGCGGGCCGGCGCTGGTGCCGTCGTGGCTGTTCACGGTGCGCCAGGCGGGCACCACCGGCGACGGCCCGGACGCGAGCGCCACGGTCGCGCACCCCGCGGTGCAGCCGAAATATCTGACGCGGCGGGGCGGCGACGGCGCGCCGCACGGTCCGCGGCCGTCCGGAAAGGCCGGGGTGACGGCGGCGGCCTCGTACACCGTCGCCGGGGACGGCAGGAAGCTGACGCTGCGCTTCTGGGGCGGGGTCTGCAGCAGCTATGCGGCGAGCGCGGTGGAGTCGGCCACGACGGTGCGGGTCGAGGTGGTCGGCACGGAGCGGGAGCCGGGGCAGGTCTGCGTCAAGATCGCCAAAGAGTTCACCGCGACGGTGACGCTGGCGAAGCCGCTGGACGGCCGGAAGGTGGTCGATGTGTCGAGCGGCGGGACCGTGCCGAAGGGCTGACGGCGGCCGTCGGCCGGAAACCGTGGAGATCCGGCCGGTCCCAGCCCGTCAGCCGACCGGTCGGCGGTACCGGAGTGCGCGGACGGCACCGGAATCCGTCGAGGGCGCCGGAGAAGGCGGGAAACGACGAAGGCGGCGCTCCCCCAACCGGGGGGGCGCCGCCTTCCGTACCCGCGGGCGCTCAGCTGAAGGAGTCGCCGCAGGCGCAGGAACCGGTGGCGTTCGGGTTGTCGATCGTGAAGCCCTGCTTCTCGATGGTGTCGACGAAGTCGATGGAGGCGCCGCCCAGGTAGGGGGCGCTCATCCGGTCGGTGACGACCTTGACGCCGTCGAAGTCCTTCACGACGTCGCCGTCGAGCGAACGCTCGTCGAAGAAGAGCTGGTAGCGGAGTCCGGAGCAGCCGCCGGGCTGCACGGCCACCCGCAGCGCGAGGTCGTCCCGGCCCTCCTGCTCCAGCAGGCCCTTCACCTTCGACGCAGCCGCGTCGGACAGGATGATGCCCTCGCTGACGGTGGTCTCGTCCTGAACACTCATCTACATCTCTCCCGGGTTGTACGGACCGCTTGCCCTCGGCTGCAACCGACGGGGCCCCGGATTAATTCCGGCTGGGCGCAAGTTCTCGACGAGCCTCCGGGCATCGCCGGAAGGCTCTCCCTTTCATGCTCGCACACCGGCGGACGGCGCTCGGCGGTCGCCCGGAAATGCCCGGAGGTGGATGCGTCACATCGACACTATGGCCATCGTCAACGTGACATGAAGCCGCTATGATAGATAGCGTCAAATAGACGAAAAGGCAGTGCGCCCACCGCTGCTGCCCGCTGTCTACCGTCTGCTGTCCGCAGAAAAGAGAGGGTGCGTGTCGTGACCACCGCCCAGCCCCTGGACGTCCAGCCGACCCCGCTGGCCCTGCTCCTCCTCGGCCGCGAGGCCGATCCGCGGAGCGAGCGCGGTGTGGAGTGCCCCGGCGACCTCCCGGCGCCGTCCGACCCGGATCTCGTCGAGCGCGCCCGCGCGGCCAAGGCGAAGCTCGGGGACAAGGTCTTCGTCCTCGGGCACCACTACCAGCGCGACGAGGTCATCGAGTTCGCCGACGTGACCGGCGACTCCTTCAAGCTGGCACGGGACGCGGCCGCCCGCCCGGACGCCGAGTACATCGTCTTCTGCGGTGTGCACTTCATGGCCGAGTCCGCGGACATCCTCACCGGCGACGACCAGCAGGTCGTCCTCCCCGATCTGGCCGCCGGCTGTTCGATGGCCGACATGGCCACCGCCGAACAGGTCGCCGAGTGCTGGGACGTGCTCACCGAGGCCGGTATAGCCGAGCAGGTCGTGCCCGTCTCGTACATGAACTCCTCGGCCGACATCAAGGCGTTCACCGGCGAGCACGGCGGCACGATCTGCACCTCCTCCAACGCCGAGCGGGCCCTGGACTGGGCGTTCGCACAGGGCGACCCCGCGACGAGCAAGGTGCTCTTCCTCCCCGACCAGCACCTCGGGCGCAACACCGCCGTACGGGACATGGGCATGTCCCTGGAGGACTGCGTCGTTTACAACCCGCACAAGCCCAACGGCGGGCTCACCACCGAGCAGCTGCAAAACGCCCGGATGATCCTTTGGCGCGGGCACTGCTCGGTGCACGGCCGGTTCTCGCTGGAGTCGGTCGAGGACGTACGGGCGCGGATCCCCGGCGTCAACGTGCTGGTGCACCCCGAGTGCAAGCACGAGGTGGTGGAGGCGGCGGACTACGTCGGATCGACGGAGTACATCATCAAGGCCCTGGAGGCGGCGCCCGCCGGGTCGAAGTGGGCGATCGGCACCGAGCTGAACCTCGTCCGGCGGCTGGCGAACCGTTTCGCCGACCAGGACAAGGAGATCGTCTTCCTCGACAAGACGGTCTGCTTCTGCTCGACCATGAACCGGATCGACCTCCCCCACCTGGTGTGGACGCTGGAATCGCTGGCAGCCGGCAAGACGGTCAACCGGATCGAGGTGGACCCCGGGACCGCCGCGTTCGCGAAGCTCGCGCTGGAGCGGATGCTGGCGCTGCCGTAGGCGCGCGGGGGATACGTGTGAGGGGCCGGGGCCCGCGCTGGATACGGGCGCGGGCCCCGGCCCCTTTTCGGCGTGGCGCCGGGATGACGGCGAGCGGTGCACCGGCGCGCCGCCGGGACGGGCCGGTCCGGGCCCGGCGGCGTGCCGGGATCCGCGGTCAGCTCCGCGGCGGGTCGTCCAGCCATACGCGCTGGCCGTCCGCGGTGACGGTGATGCCGTAGCGGTCGCGCGGCGGGCTGCCCGCGTCGGTCCAGGCGCGGTAGGCGGCGGCCACCTCGTCCCAGAGGCGGCGGGGGCCGTGCTGTTCCGTCTCGTAGCGGTCGCGGCCGGGGACGTACTCGACGGTGGCCCAGGAGGTGCGGGCGTCGTCGAAGAGCCAGTAGGTGGCCTCGTCGCTGCCGTCGTCGGCGGGGCTCAGCAGCGGCCAGGCGTCCCGGACCCGCAGTCCGACGGCGAAGCGGGCGTGGTGGTCCTCCTCCAGGATCCGCGGGTCGATCGTGGTCGTCGCGAGGTCGCCCCGCTCACCGTGGTACCAGTCCCGGATGCGGCCGTAGGAGCGGCGCTGCTGGCGCGCCCACATGAAGGCCGGGCGGCCGGAGAAGCGGCCGGTGGCCCGCCTGTCGCGGACGGTCAGGGTCGCGAACGAGTAGGAGTGGAAGGACGAGCCCCAGGGGGTGAGGATGGTGCCCCCCTGGGCGCTCTGCGCCACCCAGGCGTACGGGATGTCGCGGACCGTGCAGGTGGCGATGGTGCGGTCGTAGGGCGCCCGTCCGGGAACGCCCGCCAGGCCGTCGCCGCACACCGTGTGCGGGCGGAATCCGGCGCGGCGCAGGTTGTGCCGGGCGATGTCGTACAGCGCCTTGTCGGTTTCGATCGTGGTGATGCGGTCCTCGCCGAGCCGGTGCGCGAGCCACGCGGAGTGGTAGCCGGTGCCCGTCCCGATCTCCAGTACCGCGTCGCCGTCCCGGACGATCGCGGCCATGGCGAGCATGAGGGAGGGCATCGACGTCGCACAGGTGGGGAAGGCGACCCGGCCGTCCGTGGCGTCACCGTCGTTGTGCTGGGTGATGAGCGGCAGGTCGGCGTAAACCATGCGGCGCCACTCCGCCTCGTCCGCGGACCGGGAGACGGTACGGTCGCCCACCTCGAACGTGTCGGGTACGAAGCGGGCGCGGTCGACCGCCGCCACGGTCGGCGCCCACTCCGGCGCCAGGGCGCCCTTGTTGCGCAGGATCTCCACCAGCCGGCTCGGCGAGGACATGGCGTCGCTCCCTACTTCTTGGGCGGGTTGGTCACCGGCTTGGTCCACCGGCCGTCGGACTCCTTCGGGCTCTGCTGCTTGTCGCCGTCCGCGCCGCCCTTGCCGTCACCGTGCTTCCCCATGAACAGCCCCTCCGTTGGTGGTCTTGAGCGTCGGCCGTGGCCGGGCGCCGGGCGCCCGCCGTGCCGTGTCCGGAGCGGGCATGCCCAGCGCGATGCCCCCGCAAGCACACGCTCACGGGGGCATCGTTTCTGCATCGGACGGACCGGCGTCAGACGCCCGCCGGCTCCGGCGCGCGGTCGGCTTCCGCCGGCTGCGCCCCCAGGCCCTTGGCCGCCTTCTTCTTCGCCCGGCGTTCCTTGCGGAGTTCGATCACCGCGTAGAGCGTCGGGACGAGGAGCAGGGTGAGCAGGGTCGAGGTGATCAGACCGCCGATCACGACCACCGCGAGCGGCTGGGAGATGAAACCGCCGTCACCGGTGATGGACAGCGCCATCGGGAGCAGCGCCATGATCGTGGCCAGGGCGGTCATCAGGATCGGGCGCAGCCGGTGCCGGCCGCCCTCGATGACGGCCTCCACCACGCCGTAGCCCTGCGCCCGGTACTGGTTGATCAGGTCGATCAGCACGATGGCGTTGGTGACCACGATGCCGATCAGCATCAGCATGCCGATCATCGCCGGGACGCCCAGCGGGGTGCCGGTGACGACCAGCAGGCCGATCGCGCCGGTCGCCGCGAACGGGATCGAGACGAGCAGGATCAGCGGCTGGATCAGGGACTTGAAGGTCGCGACCAGGAGCATGAAGACGATGGCGATGGCGGCGAGCATGGCCAGGCCGAGCGAGGAGAACGCGTCGTTCTGGTCCTGCGAGACGCCGCCGATCTCCGCGGTCGCGCCGGCCGGCAGCTTCAGCGACTTGATCTTGCTCTGGAGGTCGGCGGTGACCGCGCCGGTGTTGTCGCCGGTCGGCTTGGCCGTGATCGTCGCGGACCGCGCCCCGTCGATCCGGGTCATCTGGACCGGGCCGGGGACGGTCCGGACGGTGGCGATGTCGCCGAGCTTGACCGTGCCGGCCGGGGTCGGCACGGTCAGCGCCTTCAACTCGGCCTCGCTGGTGGCCGGGTGGGCCGAGGTGACGACGAGATCGCGCTCGGTGTCGTCCAGCAGCACCTTGCCGCTGGTGGTGCCGCGCACCGCCTGGGCGACCGTGGCGCCGAGGGTGGCCTGGTTGTAACCGGCCGCCGCGGCCTTGTCGTTGGGCGTGACGGAGATCCGCGGCACGCTCTGCGCCAGGTCGCTCTGTACGTCGGTGACGTGGTCGAGGCCCGCGACGGCCTTGCGGACCTGTTCCGAGGCCGTCTTGAGGACGTTCGCGTCACCGGCCTTGACGACCACGCTCAGGTTCTGGCTGCCGAAACCGCCGCCGCCCGCGGTGACGGTGGTCTCGCCGATGCCCGTGCCGAGCTTGTGGAGTCCGGTCCGCAGCTCTTCGGTGACCTTGTCGGAGTCCTTGGCGTCCTTCAGCTTGACCTGGTAGGACGCCTGGTTGGCGCCGGTGCCGCCGCCGAAGGCCGCCATGAAGCCGGAGGAGCCGACGGTGACCTGGTAGTCCTGGACCGCGGCCGTGCCGGCGAGCAGCGTCTCGACCTTCTTGGCCTGCGCGTCGGCGGCGCCCAGGCTGGTGCCGGGCTTCAGTTCCTGCTTGATGCTCAGGGTGTCCTGGGAGCCCTGGTCGAAGAGGTTGGTCTTGAGCAGGGGGCCCATGCCGAAGGTGCCGAGCAGGATGACGACGGCGATCACCACGCTGGTGACCCGGCGGCGGGTCGCGAACTGCAGCACCGGGACGTACAGCCGCTGCAGCGCGCTGTGGGTCTCCTTCTCCTCGGCCTCGCGGCGCAGCTGCTCCGGGTCGGCGCCCTCGGGGATCTCCGGGGCGCGCAGGAACCAGTACGAGAGCACCGGCACGACCGTCAGCGACACGATGAGGGAGGCGAGCAGGGCGACGGTGACGGTCAGCGAGAAGGAGCCGAAGAGGGCACCGACCATGCCGCCGACGACGCCGATGGGGAGGAAGACGGCGACGGTGGTCAGGGTGGAGGAGGTGATCGCTCCGGAGACCTCGCGGACCGCGGTGAGAATGGCCTCGCGGCGCTCCTCGCCGTAGCCCAGGTGCCGTTTGATGTTCTCCAGGACGACGATGGAGTCGTCCACGACGCGGCCGATGGCGATGGTCAGCGCGCCGAGGGTGAGCATGTTGAGGGAGAGGTCCGTGGTCCACAGCACGATCAGGGTGAGGACGACGGACAGCGGAATGGAGACCGCGGTCACCAGTGTCGAGCGCAGGCTCAGCAGGAAGACCAGGATCACGATCACGGCCATGACCAGGCCGAGCAGACCCTCGGTGGTCAGCGACTCGATCGACTTGGAGACGGCCGGGCCCTGGTCGGAGACGACCGTGAGGGCGGTGCCCTTGCCGAGGTCCTGGCGGATCTTGGGCAGCTTGTCCTTGACCGCGTCGGAGATGGCGACGGCGCTGCCGTCCCGGTCCATCGTCACCGTGACGGCGAGGCTGGGCTTGCCGTTGGTGCGGGTGATGGAGGCCGGGGTGGCCGCCGTCTCCTTGACGGTGGCCACGTCACCGAGCCGGACCGGCTTGGCCGCCTGGCCGCCGCCCGCGCCGCCCGCCGCCGGGGCGACCATCAGGTCCTGGACCTGCCGCACGGAGGTGTAGCCGGCGCCGACCTGGACGGTCTTGCTCTGCCCGTGCTCGGCGAACGATCCGGCGGGCACGGACGTGCCGCCCGCCTCCAGCGCCTGGCCGAGCGCGGCCGGGGAGAGTCCGGCGGCCGCGAGCTTCGCGTCATCGGGGGTGACCGCGACGATCCGGTCCTGGACGCCGCTCACCGTGACCTGGCCGACGCCGTCGATGTTCTTCAGGTCCGGTACGACGCTGCGGCGCAGCTGGTCGGCGAGGGTCTGCTGGTCCTTGTCCGTGGCGGAGACGGCGAGGACGACGGTGGGAATGTCGTCCGTCGAGCCGGCCACGACCTGCGGGTCGACCTCCTTGGGCAGCTTCGCGCGGGCGCGGTTCACCGCCTGCTGGACGTCGGCGACCAGGCGCTTGGAGTCGTTGCCGAAGTCGAACTGCGCCATGATGACGGCCGAGCCCTCGCTCGCCGTCGAGGTGACGCCCTTGATGCCGTCGACCGCCTGGATTCCGTCCTCCAGCGGCTCGATCACCTGCTTCTCCACGACATCGGGCGAGGCGCCCTGATACGGCGCCAGCACGGACACCATGGGAAGTTCGATGGACGGCAGGAGCTGCTGCTTGAGCTGCGGGATCGCGATGGCGCCGAAGGCGATCGCGACGACCGATATCAGCGCTACCAGGCCCCGTTGTACGAGGCTGAGTCGGGACAGCCAGGACATGGGTGGGGTTCTCTCTTCTGATCTGAAAAAAGTCGGCGGAGGGCCTGAAACACCTCCACAGGCCCACCTACACCCTCCGTCATGCCCCGGCCCGATTTCCTCGCTCGCAAGTCGGTTTCCGGCCCGGTCGTGTACCGCGTTCGGAGTACGGGGGCCTCCACCCTCACTGCACCCGTGGGCGTACGAGACCGGTTTCGTACGCAATGACCACCAATTGGGCCCGGTCGCGGGCGCCGAGTTTGGCCATCGCGCGGTTCACATGGGTCTTGACGGTCAGCGGGCTGACGGCCAGCTGTTCGGCGATCTCGTCGTTGGACAGGCCGCCGGCGACCAGCACCAGCACCTCGCGCTCACGGCCGGTGAGCGTCGCCAGCCGCTCGGCGCCGCGGCCGGCCGGTCCGGCGCCGTCCGCACCCTCGCCCTGGGCGAGGAACTTGGTGATCAGACCCTTGGTCGCGACCGGCGAGAGCAGCGCCTCACCGGCCGCCGCGATCCGGATCGCGCTCAGCAGTTCGTCGGGCTCGGCGCCCTTGCCCAGGAAGCCGCTGGCCCCGGCCCGCAGCGACTGCACGACGTAGTCGTCCACCTCGAACGTGGTCAGGATGACCACCCGGACCGCGGTGAGCTGCGGGTCCTGGCTGATCATGCGGGTGGCGGCGAGGCCGTCCACCCCGGGCATCCGGATGTCCATCAGGACGACATCGGCGCCGGTGGACCGGGCCAGCTCGTACGCCTGGGCGCCGTCGCACGCCTCGCCGACCACCCGCATGTCCGGCTCCGAGTCGACCAGGATGCGGAACGCGCTGCGCAGCAGCGTCTGGTCGTCGGCGAGCAGCACCTTGATCGTCATATCGACTCCCCCGTACGGACGGACTGAAGTGGCAGGGTGACCAGCACCTGGAAACCGCCGGCCGCGCGCGGGCCCGTCACGAGCGTGCCGCGCAGCGCGAGGACCCGCTCGCGCATACCGGTCAGGCCGTGGCCGCCGCCGTGCGCGGGCCGGCCGTCCGGCCCGTCGGCGCCGCCGCGGCGGTCCGCGCCGGCCGGGCCCGCGCCATCGTCCTGGACGGTCACCGTCAGACCGGATCCGGTGCGGACGATCCGCACCGTCGCACGGGCGCCGTCGCCCGCGTGCTTGTGCACATTGGTCAGCGCCTCCTGGACCACGCGGTAGGCGGTGAGGTCCACGGAGGCGGGCAGCGCACCGGCCGGCTCCGGGAGCTCCAGGTCGACGGGGAGGCCGGCGCGGACGAACCCGTCGACGAGCTGGTCCAGGACGCCGAGCCCCGGTGCGGGTTCGGTGGGCGCCGTGGGGTCGTCGGACTGGCGCAGCAGGCCGACGGTGGCGCGGAGTTCCTCCAGCGCCGAACGGGACGCCTCGCGGACGTGCGCGAGCGCCTGCTTGGCCTGGTCGGGGCGGTTGTCCATGACGTGCGACGCCACCCCGGCCTGGACGTTGACCAGCGCGATGTGGTGGGCGACGACGTCGTGCAGCTCACGGGCGATGCGCAGCCGCTCCTCGGCGACCTGGCGCCCGGCCTCCTCCTCACGGGTGCGTTCGGCGCGTTCGGCGCGCTCGCGCATGGCGTCGATATAGGCGCGCCGGCTGCGTACCGCGTCGCCCGCGGCGGCGGCCATGCCCGTCCACGCGAAGATCGCGAGGTTCTCCTGGGAGTACCAGGGGTGGGTCCCGAAGATCATCCCGGCGGCGGTGAGCGCGACCATGGTCAGCGCGCCGATCCGCCAGGTGGTGGGCCGGTCGGTCACGGCGGCCAGGGTGTAGAGCGCGAGCACGGTGGGGCCGACGACCGGGCCGCGCGGTGCGCCGCCCTGAGCGATCAGTTCGACGATGGTCAGCACACCGGTGACGGCCAGCACCGTGCGGGGCATCCGGCGGCGCAGCACCAGGGCGGCGCAGGCGACGGCGGCCAGCGACGCGGTCGTGGCCGAGAGGGGACGGACCCCGAACCGGGGACCCTGCGAGCCGTGCAGATCGGCCACCGAGGTGGACAGGATCGCGGCGAGCGCGATCGCCGCCAGGACGGCGTCGAACGCGAGCGGGTGCGTCTGGTGCCAGCGGAAACGGCCGGCGCGGGGCACTTCCGGGCCGGGGTCGTGGGAGGTCACAAGAGCAAACGGTAACGCCCCGGTCCCATCGGGGGCCGGGGCGTCGTCCGTCATGTGCTGGAGTGCGAGCGGTACCGGGTCGGTGCGCTCCCCGCGGGGTGCGCACCGGCCGGGGCCGCTCAGCCCGGGATCAGGCCGTCGTCGCTGAGCATGTCCCGGACCTCGTCGAGGCTGGCGTCCGGGGACGGCAGGATCAGTTCGGAGGGTTCCAGGGCGTCGTCCGGAAGCGGTGAGCCCAGTCGGCGCACCGCGTCCAGCAGACCGCCGAGGGTCCGGCGGAAGCCTTCCTCATCGCCGCTCTCCATCTCTTCGAGCAGCTCGTCGTCCAGCTTGTTGAGCTCGGTGAAGTGGGCATCGTCCAGCTTCACCTGGCCCTCCCCCATGATCCGTACGATCACGACGGTCTCCCTTGGTTCCGGTCCGACGATCTCTACGAGGTTATCCGCGGAGGACCGTCACTTCTTGTCGAAGCGCGGCTGGTCGTTCGGCTGCGCCGGCTGGGCCTGGCCGCCCTGCCCCGGCTCGATGGCCTGCTTGCCGGCGGACGGACCGCCCGCCAGCTCGGCCTTCATCCGCTGGAGCTCCAGCTCGACATCGGTGCCGCCGGACAGCCGGTCCAGCTCGGCGGTGATGTCGTCCTTGGCCATACCGGTCGGGTCGTCCAGCGCACCCGAGGCCAGCAGTTCGTCGATCGCGCCGGCCCGCGCCTGCATCTGCGCGGTCTTGTCCTCGGCCCGCTCGATGGCCAGCCCGACGTCGCCCATCTCCTCGGAGATTCCCGAGAACGCCTCGCCGATCCGGGTCTGCGCCTGGGCGGCGGTGTACGTGGCCTTGATCGTCTCCTTCTTCGTACGGAAGGCGTCGACCTTGGCCTGGAGGCGCTGCGCGGCGAGGGTGAGCTTCTCCTCCTCACCCTGCAGCGTCTGGTGCTGCGTCTGGAGGTCGTTGACCTGCTGCTGCAGCGCGCTACGGCGGGACAGCGCCTCGCGGGCGAGGTCCTCCCGGCCGAGCGAGAGCGCCTTGCGGCCCTGGTCCTCCAGCTTGCTGGACTGCCCCTGGAGCTGGTTGAGCTGCAGCTCCAGGCGCTTGCGGGACGTCGCCACGTCGGCGACGCCGCGACGCACCTTCTGAAGCAGCTCAAGCTGCTTCTGGTACGAGTAATCGAGGGTCTCGCGCGGGTCCTCGGCCCGGTCCAGGGCCTTGTTGGCCTTCGCGCGGAAGATCATCCCCATCCGCTTCATGACACCGCTCATGGGCCTCGCGCGCCCCCTTCTGACCGAGTTACATCGGGCTTAGGCTCCAGCACATCTACAGACCCCACAGTACGGGCCTTGGTTCCATTACCGCACTGTTCGGGTCCCGATGCGCTCATCCTGGAGGACGATCTAGGCGATCGGTCCACTCCGGCGCAGGGAGTAGAGAGGCCGGAGAAACCGCCGTCACGTCCGGTCTGTCCTGGTACGACCCCCGTCAGGGTCCCGTGCCGTTGCCGGATCGTTCCCCCGCCGACCGGGGGAACGATCCGGCTACCCCGTACCCTTGGGTCTTGTGTTCCGAAGCCGTTCGAAGGATGAGCAGGCCGCGACCGCCAAGGTGACCGCGGACCAGCCCCAGCAGCCCCGCGACCCGCAGGCCCCCAAAGGCCGCCCGACGCCCAAGCGCAGCGACTCCCAGTCGCAGCGCCGGGCACGCGCGCACACCCCGACCAACCGCAAAGATGCGACGAAGGCCCAGCGCGAGGCCCGCCGTGCCGATATGGCCAAGCAGCGCGAGGCCATGGCCAGTGGCGATGAGCGCTATCTGCCCGCACGTGACAAGGGACCGGTCCGCCGGTTCGCCCGCGACTTCGTCGACTCACGCTGGTGCGTGGCGGAGTTCTTCCTGCCGCTGGCCGTGGTGATCCTGGTGCTCACCATGGTCCGGGTGCCGTCGATCCAGACCATCGCGCTGCTGCTCTGGCTCGCGATCATCGTGCTGATCGTGCTCGACTCGATCGGCATCTGGATCCGGCTGGGCAAGCGGCTCAACGAGCGCTTCCCGAACGAGAACCTCAAGGGCGTCAAGGCATACGCGGTGATGCGCACCCTCCAGATGCGACGGCTGCGGCTGCCCAAGCCGCAGGTCAAGCGCGGAGAGCGGCCCTGAGCACCACGCCGGCCGGTTTCCGAGGCGCGGCCGGCGCCTGGCTGGAGGGCCTCGGCGGCCTGCGGAACACCGTCCGCCAGGAGCTGGTGGCCCGCCAGATCGAGGAGCAGATAGCCGGGCGGTTCCCCGTCGGGCAGCGGCTGCGGGTGCTGGATGTGGGCCTCGGCCAGGGCACCCAGGCGCTGCGGCTGGCCAGGGCGGGCCACGAGGTCACCGGGCTGGAGTCCGATCCCCAGATGATGGCGGCCGCCCGCGCGGCGCTGTCCGAGGAGCCCGCCGGCATCCAGGACCGGGTGCGGCTGATGGACGGCGACGGCCGGGAGACCGGTGCGCACTTCCTGCCCGGCTCCTTCGACATCGTGCTGTGCCACGGTGTCCTGATGTACGTGGCGGAGCCCGACCCGATGCTGGCCGGGCTGGCGCGGGTGCTGGCGCCCGGCGGTCTGCTGTCGCTGGTCGTGCGCAACGCCGACGCGCTGGCCATGCGCCCCGGGCTGTCCGGTGACTGGGCCACCGCGCTGGCGGCCTTCGACTCGCCGGAGTACACCAACCGCATCGGACGGCCCGTACGTGCGGACCGGCTGGCGGCACTGACGTCCACCCTCGCCGGCATCGGCGCACCGCTGGCCACCTGGTACGGCGTGCGGGTCTTCACCGATCTCGCGGCCGACGGCGAAGCGCCGCCCTCCCCCGACGGTCTGGCCGGGCTGCTGGCCGCCGAGGAACGGGCGGGGCGGACGGACCCGTACCGCTCGGTCGCGGCGCTGCTGCATCTGTGCGGAGTGCGCGGCTGACACCGGACGCGGCCGGGCGCGGCGCCGGGGAGGATTTCCGGCGCATTCCGGCTGCTCTCCGGTCAGGTGAACGGCCGCCGGCTGCGTCCTGTCCGGTGTGAGCCATGATCCTGTAGCCCCGCCCGGGAGCGGAGCCCCCGACACCGCACGGCCCGGGGCGGCGCCACCCGGCACCCCGGAGCGGACCGACGCGCCCGCAGCCGACGCACCCGAGGCCGGGCCGAAACTGCCGTTCCGCCGGACCTGGCGGATCCTCTACGGCCATATCCGGCCGCACCGCGCCGCCATCGCGCTGGGCGGACTCCTCACCCTGATCGGTACGCTCACCGGCCTCGTCCAGCCGATGGCCGCGAAGGAGCTGGTCGGGCGGCTCGGCGGCGAGGGGTCGATCACCGGTCTGCTGGTGGGGCTGACGGTGCTGGTGGTGGCGGGCACCGCGATCTCGTCGGTCGGCGCGTACGTCCTGGAGCGCACCGCCGAATCGGTGGTGCTGGTGGCCCGCCGGCAGCTCGTCGGCCGGCTGCTGCGGCTGCGGATGCCGGCGGTGGAGCGGGTCCCGCCCGGCGATCTGATGTCCCGGGTCACCTCGGACACCACACTGCTGCGCGCGGTCACCACCCGGTCGATGGTCTCCGCGGCGACCGGTGCGCTGACGCTGGTGGGGGCGATCGTGATGATGGCGCTGCTCGACCCGGTGCTGCTGGGCGTCACTCTCGGGGTCATCGTGCTGATCGGCAGCGCGCTGGGGCTGGTGCTGCCGCGGATCTCGAAGGCGACGCAGCAGGCGCAGGCGTCGGTGGGGGCGATCTCGGCGGCGCTGGAGCGGACGTTCGGGGCGTTCCGCACGGTCAAGGCGTCGGGGGCGGAGGCCCGGGAGGGTGCCGTCATCGAGGCGGCGTCGCGCGAGGCGTGGCGGCACGGGGTCCGGGCCGCGAAGTGGCAGTCGGTCGCGATGTCCTCGATCGGGCTCGCGGTGCAGGTGTCGTTCCTCGCGGTGCTGGGGGTGGGCGGGGCGCGAGTGGCGTCCGGCACCGTGGACATCGCGACCCTGGTGGCGTTCCTGCTCTACCTCTTCTATCTGATCGACCCGATCTCCCATCTGGTGGAGGCGGCGTCCGCGTACCAGGTGGGGTCGGCGGCCATCGCGCGGATGGCGGAGGCCGAGCAGTTGGAGGTGGAGTCGACGGGCGGGGAGCCGGCGGACGGCGAAGCGGCGACTCCGGTGGCGGGGCCGGCAGCGACTCCGGTGGCGGGGCCCCCGGCGAGCGTGGCGTTCGAGAACGTGTCGTTCCGGTACGGCCCGGAGCTCGCGCCGGTGCACCACGGCGTCAGCTTCACCGTGCCCGGAGGCGGGCTGACCGCCTTCGTCGGCCCGTCGGGCGCGGGCAAGACCACCGTCTTCGGGCTGATCGAGCGGTTCTACGAGGTGACCGGCGGACGGGTGCTGGTGGACGGCGAAGATGTCCGGAACTGGCCCCTGGACCGGCTGCGCGCGACGATCGGCTTCGTCGAGCAGGACGCGCCCGTACTGGCCGGCACACTCCGCGAGAACCTCGTCTTCGCCGCGCCGGACGCCACCGACGCGCAGATCGCCGAGGTACTGGCACGGACCAAGCTGGACGGGCTGGTGGCGCGGCTGCCGGAGGGGCTCCAGACGCCGGTGGGCCACCGCGGCAGCAAGCTGTCGGGCGGTGAGCGGCAGCGGGTGGCGATCGCGCGGGCGCTGCTGCGCAGGCCCCGGCTGCTGCTCCTGGACGAGGCGACCTCGCAGCTGGACGCGGTCAACGAACTGGCGCTGCGGGAGACCGTGGCGCGGGCGGCCGAGTCCACGACGGTGCTGGTGGTCGCGCACCGGCTGTCCACGGTGACCCTCGCGGACCGGATCGTGGTGATGGAGGCGGGCCTGGTGCGGGCGGTGGGCACCCACGCGGAGCTGGTGTCCGGCGATCCGCTGTACGGGGAGCTGGCGGCGACGCAGTTCCTGGCGTCCGCACCGGAGGGCGGGGCGGCCGGTGACACGGGGGTGCCCGGCCCCGGGCGGGCCGGCGGCGGGCCGGAGGGTGACGAGCCGGACGGCGGCGGGCCCGGTACCGACGTGCCCGGCGCCAGGGCGGCCGGTGGCGAGGTGGCCGCGGCGGGCCGGGGCGGACCGGCGGCGACCGGCTGACCGTGCGGGTGCGGCGCCGCGCAGCGCCGGAAAACGCAGTGCCGGAAAACGCGGCGCCCGCCGACCCATTCGGGGCCGGCGGGCGCCGCGTTCACCGTCCGGTTCAGCCCGCCTCGGCGTGCAGGCTCATCGGGGCCGCGTAGATCTCCGTACCGTCCTCGAAGAGCCTGACCTGGTCCACGCCGCCGTCCAGCAGGCCCTGCCACTCCTCACCGATCCAGGACTCCGCGTCCCCCTGTGTGGTGAACTCCTCCGGTTCCACCGCGGGTGCGGTCTCCGTACCGTCCGCCTTCTCGAACCGCCACGTCCACGCCATGTCCGCCTCCTGGATCCCACCGAGTACGTGTCAGGGCCACCGCGGACCGCGTCCACCGCGCCCCGCCCGGTCCTGTTTGCGAGCCTTGCTTCCGGGTCCTGCCTGCTGTGCTGATCCGCAGCTTAGATCGGCGCGTCCGGCGGTGGGCCGTGCGCCCGCCAGGGATGCGGCAAGCCAGGGCGATACGCCCGGACCTGGGGTGAAAGCGGCTTGATAACGTCTTCCTCGCACAGAGTTACGGGGGAGAGCACATTCAGTGTCGGACAACCTGTCGGTTCAGCCCGACGAACTGCGGGCATCGGCGCACGCCCAGGACGGCATCGCCGAAGACATCGAGAAGCCCTGCGACAAGGCCGTCACCGAGACCCGTACGGCCGCCGGTTCCGCCGAGGGCTGGTCCGTCGCCTCGGCCCTGCACATGATCGGTGAGACCTGGCAGCCCGCCCTCGACGGTCTGCACAAGCGCCTGCGGCAGGGCGCCGGCAATCTCCGCGACACCGCCGACAACCATGCGTGGAACGAGCAGATGGTTGATCAGGACTTCGAGGACTTCGACGGGGACATGGTGGGCGTGATCATGTCGGCCCCCGCCTCGGGCGGCGCCGGGATGCCGCATACCGGTACGGCCGGACAGGCGGTGCCACCACCGGTTCACGCCGGACTGCCGCGCCCCGGTGCAGGGCACACCGACTCGATACGCGAGGACGTCGGCGAATACCAGCCGCCGCCACCCGGTACGCCCTCACCCGGCACGGACGAGATGCTGCACGCCAAGCCGGCGATGCCCGTGTACGACCCGGGTGAGGTCCGTACGATGCCGGGCCGGGCGGCCGGCGCACGTACCGACGACACCCCCTTTGGATAGGTCATGGCTTCCGATTACGCACGTCTGCTGAAGCAGGACTTCGCGGACCTGACGGCCGCCGCCGACTCCTGGCGGCAGGTGTCGCAGGCGATGGACGGCGCCTTCGACCGGCACCGTACGAAGGTGACCGGTCCGCTGCACGCCTCCTGGGAGGGGGACGACGCCAAGGCCGCCCTGACGTTCCTGGAGGACATCGAGACGCGCATCCACGTGGTCCGCCGCGAGTCGATGACCCTCGCGAAGTCGATCGACACGGTGCGTTTCCGCATGGAGCAGGCGCAGACGGATCTGCGCAACGCCGTGCGGAGCGCGGAAGCCGAGGGATTCCTGGTCAACGACTCCGGCTCGGTGGGGGAAGCCCTCTGCGAGGTGGACGTGCCGGAGGCCGACGCGCAGCAGAAGCTGGCCCGGATGAAGCACTTTCAGGAGGCCGTCGACACCGCGGTGCTGGATGCGCGGCAGGCCAGTGACGACGGCGACAAGGCGCTGTCGGAACTGCGCGGCGACATCCTGGACCGCACCAACACCCACATGGCCGCGGAATCCGCCGCCGACAGCCGGCAGGCCATGAAGGACCTGGGCGTCCAGGGGCCGCAGATCCCCGAGGACCCCAAGGACGCCGCCGACTGGTGGAAGGGCCTCGACGACGCGTCGCGGCAGGAGTACGCGGCCATGTACCCGGAGCAGATCGGCAAGGCGAACGGCCTCCCGAGCACCGTCCGCGACGATGCGAACCGGCTCGCGCTGGACCAGGAACTCAACTTCGTCAGCGGCAGCGACCAGTCCATCCCCGGCATTCCGGAACACCGTCACAACCTTGAGGTCCTGAAGGCCGAACTCGACAAACGGGACGGCGCGACGGGAAACAAGAAGCTCTATCTGCTCGATTTCGACGGGTTCGAGGACGGCAAAACCGTCATCGCCATGGGAAATCCGGACACCGCCGACAATGTCGGTGTGCAGGTGCCGGGCACCGCCACGACGATGGACTCGACCGGCGGCCAGCTGGCGCGGATGGACAAACTTCAGAGGTCGGCCGGGCGGGCCGATCCCTCGGCGAACACCTCGATGGTCTACTGGCTCGGTTACGACGCGCCGGAGATTCCGGTGGCCGAGGCCCCGAATCTCGCCGTCGCCGGCACGGGCCGGGCTGACGCCGCGGCTCCGGACCTGCGGGATTTCACCCACGGTCTGCGGGCCTCGCACGAGGGGCCGGACCGTGCGCACATGACGGTGCTGGGACACAGTTATGGCGCCACTGTCGTGGGCGACGCGGACGCCGGGGGAAACGGCCTCGACGCCGACAGCATTTCCGTCGTCGGCAGTCCGGGGATGACCGTCGGCAAGGCGTCCGATCTCCACGTCGACCCGCGCCACTTCTACTCGGGGCTCGCCGACGACGACCCCATCAGCAACGCACAGGGCCTGACTCTCGGCCCCGACCCGAACACCCAGGTCTTCGGCGGTACCCGGTTCATCACCGATACCCACGGCCACAGCGGCTATTGGGACGAGAACAGTGAGAGTCTCGCCAATCAAGGGAAAATCATCGCCGGCAGGCAGCCGGATGAATCACTGCACACACCCGTCAAAATGTGAAGGACAATCCGTGAGCGGATCTCCCCGCAGGGTGAAGCAGAAAATCCTCACCCCCATCCTGATCGCCTTGGCCGCCTCGGTCCTCCTGTACGCCGGAGCCTGCATGCCCCAGAAATCCGAAGACCCCAACAAGCCGCTGCCGCGTAAGAGCCGTGCGGAATCCCTGACCTGGGCGAAGCAGTACACCTCGACCATGGCGCACTACGCGGAGGTGAAGACAGGCCATACCTTCGGCCCCTTCACGGATTTCGAGGAATGCATCGGCAAAAACGACGAGGTGGCCGACGACGGCCGGTACACCCTGACCTATACCGTGTACGCCGATCTTCCGCTGGCGGCGCACATTCCGGCGGTCCGTAAACTCCGGACGGCACTGGAAAAGCACGCGGACGTGAAAATCACCGGCTTCCAGGAGAAGAACTCGGAGGTCACCCTCTACGGCCGCCACGACGGAGAGAACTTCAGCCTCATCGCCGACACCGTCAAACCCCCGAACACCCTCCGGCTGTCCGTCAGCACCCCGTGCTTCCTGCCCCCGGAGGCGAAGCAGCAGAAGTTCTGACGGGTACCAGGGGGCCGGACCCGTCCGGTTCCGCCCGTCCAACGGCGGTGTCGGGGCGGCCCCCCGCGCGCCCGCCGGGCGTGGACGCGAGAAACTCGGCAGGTGGAACTCACTCTCCTCGGCACCGGGGCCCCGCGGGGGCTGCCGCGCCCCGGCTGTCCGTGTGCCGTCTGTGCCCGTGCCGTCGGCGGCGAGGCGCGGGCGGCGACCGCGCTGCTCGTCGACGGCGCGCTGCTCATCGATCTGACGCCGGGCCCCGCCTTCGCGGCGGCCCGCGCCGGTCAGTCGCTCACCGCCGTACGACAGGTGCTGCTCTCGCATCCGCACGACGGGCCCGCGCTGGAGGTGCCGGCCGGGCTGCCGCAGCCGGGCCGGGTCGCGGACGGGCGGGAGCTGGCGCTGCTCGACGGGCACCGGGTGCGGGCCGTCGCGGTGGACGTCCCGGGCACCGGCTACGAGATCGGCGGCCCCGACGGGGAGCGGCTGCTCTATCTGCCGCCCGGCGCGGCCCCGGCCGGCCTCGGTGAGGGGAACGGCACCACGGCGGGCCGCGGCGATGCCCACGGGGCGGGCGGCGGCCCGTACGACCTGGTGCTGCTGGACGTCCTGGCGCGCCCCGACGCGCTGGCCCGGCTGCGGGCGGGCGGGGCGGTCGACGCGGCGACGGATGTGGTCGCCGTACACATCGACCACGAGGTGCCGCCCGGCCCCGAGCTGCACCGCAGACTGGCCGCGGCGGGCGCCCGCGCGGTGCCGGACGGCAGCTCGCTGGTGGTCGGCGAGTACCACGCGGTGCCCGATCTGCCGCGCCGCACGCTGGTGCTGGGCGGTGCGCGCAGCGGCAAGTCGGCGGAGGCGGAGCGGCGGCTGACGGCCTTCCCCGACGTGCTGTACGTGGCGACCGGCGGCACCCGGGAGGGCGACACGGAGTGGGCGCAGCGGGTGACGCTGCACCGTGAGCGGCGCCCCGGCAGCTGGCGTACCGCCGAGACCTGCGATCTGGTGCCGCTGCTGCTGGACGACGGTGCCGGGGCGGGCGGCGGGACAGACCTCGGCGCGGTCCCCGGCCCCGGCACCGGTACCGGCCGGAAGCCCGGCGCGGCGCCGCTGCTCATCGACTGTCTGGCGCTGTGGCTGACGCACGCCATGGACGAGGTCGGGGCCTGGGACGACGCGACATGGGAGGCGGGCGGGCGGCAGGCGCTGCGGGAGCGGACCGACGCCCTGGTCGCGGCCGTCCGGGCGACCCGCCGCACGGTGGTCGCGGTGAGCAACGAGGTCGGCTCCGGAGTCGTCCCGGCGACCGCGTCGGGCCGCCGTTTCCGGGACGAACTGGGCCGGCTGAACGCCGCGTTCGGCGCCGAGTGCGAGCAGCTGCTGCTGGTCGTCGCGGGCCAGGCGCTTGCGCTGCGTGGCTGACGGCGGCCGGACGGTGCCCGTGTCCGCTTGCCCGGGGGCGTGGCGGCGGGTGCTCTTGGACCGTGACCGAATCCGAGCTGACCGAATCCGAACCGCCGGGCGCGGCGGGCCACCCGGCGCCGGCCGTCCCTGTGGGGCCGGTGCCCGCACCGGGTGGCGGCCCCACCCGGGTGCCGGGGCCGGGCGCCGTCCGCTCCCGTCCCGCCCCGTACGACGCCCGCGGCCCGCGGGAGCCGGGCCCGCGCGGCCGGTGTGCCGAGGCGGCCGTGCGCCGCTATCTGGACCGGCGCCCGGAGGCGACCGTGGTCGCGCTCGGGGAGGGGCTGGGGACCGGGTTCTGGCGGCTGGACAACGGGCGGCTGACCTGGCTGACGGTGGCGCCGCCGGAGACCGCCGCGGTGCGCCGGATACTGCTGCCGGACGGCCCCCGGCGGCGTACGGTCGCCCGCGCCGCGGCCGATCACGGCTGGCTGGACGCGGTACCGGAGCCGCGGCGCGGGGTCGTCGTCACGGCGGCGGGGGTCCTGATGCGGCTGCCGCCGCCCGAGGTACGGGCGCTGCTGGCGGCCTGTGCGGAGCGGTTTCCGGGCGGGGCGCTGGTCTTCGACGTGCTGCCGCGCCGGAGCGCCGCGCTGGCCCGCCGGTGCGGTGCGCTGGCCGGCGGCCGGTGGGCCGCCCCGGTGCGCTGGAGCCTGGACCGCGCCGAGCTGCCGCGGGTGGCGAGCGCGCACCCGGGCATCGTCGCGGTCCGCGAACTGCCCTTGCCCCCGGCGCGGCTCCCCGCCGCTTCCCTGCGGCGGCCGGCGGCGTACCGGCACCGGGTCCCGGTTCTGCGCGCGCTGCTGCCGTTGGTGTGCGAGGTGCGGTTCGCCGGTCCATGAGCGGGTGGCCGGGGCGTCCCGGCGGCCCCGGTGCGCGGTCATCGGCCGCCGGGCGCGTCGCCCGCGGTCCGTTGCCGGTAATCTGCGCCGAATGAGCGCCCTGAACCTCGATGACTTCGCCCCACTGATCGAGCGCCCCGACAGCGCCGCACGCCGTGACGCCGAGGAACGGCGGGCGCGGCTGACCGTGCGGCCGGGCGCCCTCGGCCGGCTCGACGAGCTGGGCGGGTGGCTGGCCGCCGTCCAGCAGCAGGTACCGGTGCGGCCCCTCGCGCACCCGCGGGTGCTGCTGTTCGCGGGCGATCACGGGGTGGCGGAGCTGGGCGTCTCGGCGCGTCCGGCCGGCGGCACCAAGGATCTCGTCCGGGCCGTACTGGACGGGGTGAGCCCGGCCGCCGTGCTGGCCCGCGGCGCCGGGGCACCGGTCCGGGTGGTGGACATGGCGGTGGACTGCGATCCGGCGGAGCTGCCCGAGGAGGTCACCCGGCACCGGGTGCGGCGCGGCAGCGGGCGGATCGACATCGAGGACGCGCTGACGCCCGAGGAGGCCGAGGCGGCGTTCCGGGCCGGGATGACGATCGCGGACGAGGAGGCCGACGCCGGTACGGACCTCGTCGTGCTGGGCGATCTGAGCGTCGGCGGCACCACCGCCGCGAGCACGCTGATCGCCGCGCTGTGCGGGACGGACGCCTCGGTCGTCACCGGGCGGGGCGGGGCGGGCATCGACGATCTGGCCTGGATGCGCAAGTGCGCGGCGATCCGGGACGCGCTGCGGCGGGCCCGGCCGGTCCTCGGCGACCAGCTGGCGCTGCTGGCCACCTGCGGCGGCGCCGATCTGACCGCGATGACCGGGTTCCTGTTGCAGAGCGCGGTGCGCCGCACGCCGGTGATCCTGGACGGGGTGGTCTCGGCGGCCTGTGCGCTGGTGGCGCAGCGGGTGGCGTTCCGGGCGCCGGACTGGTGGGTGGCCGGGCAGGCGAGCGGGGAGCCGGCGCAGGGCAAGGCGCTGGACCGGATCGCACTCAACCCTTTGCTCGATCACGGCGTCACTGCCGGTGAGGGGACTGGGGCGCTGCTGGCTCTGCCGTTGGTGCGGGCAGCCGCGGCCCTGTCGGCAGAACTGCCCGTACGCGACTGAGCGGCGCCGGACCCGAACGGCCGGCCGCCGGTTCACGGCGGCCGGAAGAGCGCGCACACGTCACGCACATTCCGGTCCGTCAGCGGCGCCCACAGGATCACTTTTCATGGGAGATGTCGCTTGAGCCCGGATGAGGACCGCCCCCGCGGCCCCTGGTCACAGCGCGGCGCCGCGTTCGGCGTCTGGTATCTGCGCACCGTCACGTTCATCAATTTCCTCAGCGCGGTGTGGGTGTCGTTCGGCAACAACATCCGCCGGCACAACGTCGACGAGTTCTTCACCCCGTATCTGCTCACCGCGGGGTTCGCCTCCGGCGCCTTCTCGCTGTTCTTCGCCGTCACACTGCGGCGGCGCAAGCGGGCGGCCTGGATTCTGAGCCTGGTGCTGTCGGGGCTGTTCCTGGCGCTGATCGGCTCCGTGCTCGCGCTCTTCCCCGAGTTCCGCGCGCATGCGCAGAACTGGGTGTCGCTGGTGCTGACGCTGCTGTTCGTCGTCGCACTGGTCGTCGGCCGCCGGGAGTTCTACGCGAAGGGCGACCGGTCGAATCCGAAGCTGGCCGCGGTCACCGCGGTCGGCGGGCTGCTGACCGCCTCGCTGCTGGCGGCGCTGCTGGTCACGGTCACCAACACCGCCCAGAACGCGTCCTCGACGTTCTTCCTGCGGTGGCGGTACGGCCTGATGCGGCTGATCTCGCTCGCCCCCGACGAGCTGAAGTTCCTCGGGATCTCCGCCCCGAACTGGGTGGATGTCGTCATCAACGTGATGAGTACGGCGCTGCTGGTGGCCGTCCTGTGGGCGGCCTTCCGGTCCGTGCGCAGCACCGATCCGATCACCGGGGACGACGAGGAGAAGCTGCGCGCGCTCCTCGCCCGGCACGGCGACCGCGATTCGCTGGGCTATTTCGCGCTGCGCCGCGACAAGAGCGTCCTGTTCTCCCCCAGCGGCAAGGCGGCGATCACCTACCGCGTGGTGGGCGGCGTGTCGCTGGCCTCCGCCGATCCGCTGGGCGATCCCGAGGCGTGGCCCGGTGCCATCGAGCGGTGGCTCGCCGAGGCCCGGGAGCACGGCTGGACGCCGGCCGTGATGGGCGCCAGCGAGGAGGGCGGCACGATCTACGCCCGGCACGGTCTGGACGCGCTGGAGATCGGCGACGAGGCGATCGTGGACACCGAGGAGTTCACCCTCGGCGGGCGCGCGATGCGCACCGTCCGGCAGGCGTACAACCGGGTCGAGCGGGCCGGGTACACCGTCCGCATCCGGCGCCACGAGGACATTCCCGGGCCGGAGATGGACGAGCTGCTGCGGCTGGCCGACGACTGGCGCGACGGGGAGACCGAGCGGGGCTTCTCCATGGCGCTGGGCCGGCTCGGGGATCCCGGGGACGGGCGGTGCGTGATGCTCGAATGCCGGGACGCCGGCGACGGGGAGGGCGAGGGGCGGCTGCGGGCGCTGCTGAGTTTCGTGCCGTGGGGCGACAGCGGCCTCTCGCTGGACCTGATGCGGCGTGACCGGGATTCCGAGAACGGCCTGGTGGAATTCATGGTCCTGGAGATGATCCAGCGGGCGAAAGAGGTGGAGATCACGCAGATCTCACTGAACTTCGCGATGTTCCGCTCCGTCTTCGAACGCGGATCGCGGCTCGGCGCGGGTCCGGTACTGCGCATATGGCGTTCGCTGCTCAGCTTCTTCTCCCGCTGGTGGCAGATCGAATCGCTCTACCGCGCCAATGCCAAATACCGGCCCATCTGGGAACCGCGGTACATGCTCTTCGACAAGAGCACCGATCTGCTGCGCATCGGAGTCGCCGGCGCCCGCGCCGAGGGCTTCCTGGAGGCCCCTGGTCTGCCGAAGTGGCTGAACCGCAAGCACCTGGAGAACATGAGATGACGGAGCCGGCCCTGCGTCGTGCCGCACGCGCCGAGTGGGGCCCGCTCCTTCGGACCGTGCGGTCGGCGCTGGCGAAGCGGAAACTGCGGGCGATCCCGGTGACGCTCGCGGCGGTGCTGCTGACGCTGGTCTTCCAGATCGTGCAGAACCAGCCCTGGGGCTACCGGCCGATCCAGAACATCGGCTCCGTGCAGGCCGGTGAGCATCTGTGGCTGGCGCTGCTGCGCACCCCGCTCTCGCTGTTCGTGCCCGCCCTCGATCTGCCGGTCTGGGGTGCGCTGGCGCAGCTGCTGCTGGTCTTCGGGATCGCCGAGATCTGCCTGGGCCGGCGGCAGATGCTGGCCGTCGCGTACCTCGCCACGCTCGCCGGGACGATGTACGCGCGGCTCGGCATCTGGCTCGGGCCCGGCACCCCCGTCGGGCTGCCGCCCACCGACGCGTACGTCATCGACACCGGCCCCTCGGCGGCCGTGGTGGGCCTGGCGCTGGTCGTAACTTGGCGCTACCGCGCCTGGTTCACCTGCGCGGCGGTGGTGGTCGCGATGGTCGTCGAGGTGCTGTTCATCAAGAACAACCTGGCGGGCAAGGAGCACATCGCGGCCGTCGCGGCCGTGCTGGTGCTCTGCGCGGTGTGGGAGATCGCCGGGCGCCGCCGCAAGCCCGGCGGCCTCCAGCACGTCAGCGGCTGGGAGCACCCCCGATGAGGTGCTCGATCCGGCGGCGGATCCCCGACCAGCGCACGTCGTGGCGGTAGGCACGGACCTTCGCGCGGGCCTGCGCCCTGGGCCGGCGGGCGTAGAAGCGCCGGGCCCAGGGTGAGTTGGGCCGGGCCAGCCGGATGGCCCCGACGAGCGCGACGAAGGGGATGACCACCCCGATGACGGCCATCCGGCCCTTCCCCTTGAACAGTGCGATCAGGGCGCAGAGGAAGTTGATGCCGACGGTCCGCACGACCAGGAAGCGGTCGTGGGTCTCGTCGGGGCTCAGCTCGTTGACGCCGAACGGCAGGAAGCCGCAGAGGATCAGGGCGACCAGCGCGGCGGTGATGATGACGATCTCGACGCTCTTGGTGCCGGCCTCGGTCCAGTAGACGTCGTCCAGGTGCAGGATCAGCGCGAACTCGTCCAGGACCAGGCCGACGCCGATGCCGAAGAGCACGGCCGCGACGGCGGAGCCGAAACCGCGCGGGCCGCCGGCCATCCCGATGAAGCCGCCGATGACCATGAGGATCACGCCGGGGACGACGTGGTGGACGTGTATCCCGCCCGGTGTGATGTTGCGGAACGGGCCCTTGCCCGCGCGGATGAGCCGGGTGATGACGCGGGTCACGAGGAAGGTCAGCACGAAGGAGGCGAGGGCGAGCAGCAGCGGCAGCTTCCCCGGCTCGATGATGTTGCGGACCCACCAGTGACCCATGCCACATACTCCCCTTCTGTCACAGCAAGCTTTCCGTCATATGAGGGCAATTTAACGCCGCGGCAACCGGGGTAGCCTGCGGCGATGAGCGAAGCACCCGACTCCCCGACCGCCGCCCCGGGGCCCCCGGCCCGTACCGACGCGCTGCGCTTCGCCTTCGGGACGCTCACCGCGCTGCCGGTGCGGGTCACCCGCTGGGACCGGGAGACCGCCCGCGGCGGGATGCTCTGCGCACCGCTGGCCGGGCTGGCCGTCGGGGCGGCCGCGGCCGCGCTCGGCGGGGTGCTGCTCCTGCTGGGCGGCGGGCCGCTGCTCGCCGCGGTCGGCAGCGCCGCGGTGCCCGCCGCGCTCACCCGCGGTCTGCATCTGGACGGGCTCGCCGACACCGCGGACGGCCTGGGCAGCGGCCGGCCGGCCGCGGACGCGCTGCGCATCATGAAGCAGTCCGACATCGGCCCGTTCGGGGTCATCACGCTGCTGTTCACCCTGTTCGCGCAGGTGGCGGCGGTGTCCGAACTGTACGCGGACGGCTGGGCGCGGGGTGCGACGGCCGTCGCCGTCGCGGCGGTCACCGCCCGCTGCGCGCTGACCCTCGCCTCCCGCCCGGGGGTGCCGGCCGCCCGGCCCGGCGGGCTCGGCGCGGCGGTCGCGGGTACCGTGCCGCTCCGCGCGGCGCTGCTGTGCGCCGCCCTGGTGACGGCCCTGTGCGCCGCTGCGGGCGCGCTGTCCGGTCCGTGGGGCGCGCTGCACGCCGGGGTGGCGGCGCTGGCCGGCCTCGGGACCGGCGAACTGGTGCTGCGGCACTGCCGACGGCGGTTCGGCGGGGTGACCGGCGATGTGTTCGGCGCGCTCGCGGAGAGCGCGGGGCTGGCGGCGCTGGTCGTCCTCGCGCTCGGCTGACGTCCGGCCGTACGGCGGGCGCGACGGGGAGCGGGAGGGGCCCGTCGGCGAGGTGACGCCGCCTCACCGGCCGTTGTGGCGCGCGTCTCATCGGTACGGGCGCACACCGCCGGGAGCCGCCGGAAGAAGAGGCCGAAACTATCCTAAAGGGGGCAACTCCCCCGCATTGGCGGACGGTTCACCCCGGATGGGCGGCGGTGGGCGGCGCCCGGATACGTCCCGGTGCGGCGGCGGACGGGACCGGGCGGCGGCGCCGAGCGTAGGCTCGGCCGCAGCAGCGCCCTGGGCGCGACCGGATTCCCCTGACGGAACAGGACCTTCATCACCGTGACTGCACTGACCCTCAGTACTTCTTCCGCCGCAACGTTGCGTGCGGACGCCGTCGTCGTCGGCGTGGCCAAGGGCGCCAAGGGCGTCGTCACGGCCCCCGGCGCGGAGGCCGTGGACAAGGCGTTCGGCGGAAAGCTCGCCGCCGTGCTGGAAACCCTCGGCGCGAGCGGTGCCGAGGGCGAGGTGACCAAGCTGCCCGCCGCCGACGGCCTCAAGGCGCCGGTCGTGCTGGCAGTCGGCCTCGGCGACGCCCCGGCCAAGGGCGACGGCTACGGCCACGAGTCGCTGCGCCGCGCCGCGGGCAGCGCCGCCCGCGCGCTGACCGGCACCAAGAAGGCCGCCTTCGCGCTGCCCGTCGAGGACGCCGAGGCCGCGGCCGCCGTCGCGGAAGGCGCGCTGCTCGGCGCGTACACCTTCACCGCGTACCGCAGCAACGGCGGCAAGAAGAAGGACGACGCCAAGTCGGCGCCGCTGGCCGAGGTCGCCATCCTCGGCGGCAAGCCCCGCGACAAGGGGTTCAAGGCCGCCGCCGAGCGCGCCCAGGCACTGGTCGCGGAGATCAACCGCGCCCGCGACCTGATCAACACGCCCTCCAACGACCTCGACCCGAAGTCCTTCGCGGCCGAGGCGCAGGCCGCCGCCAAGGAGTTCGGCCTCGCCGTCGAGGTGCTCGACGAGAAGGCGCTCAAGAAGGGCGGCTACGGCGGCCTGCTGGGCGTCGGCCAGGGCTCGGAGGCGCCGCCGCGGCTGGTGCGGATCGCGCACACGCACGCCAAGGCGACGAAGACCCTCGCGCTCGTCGGCAAGGGCATCACCTACGACTCGGGCGGCATCTCGCTCAAGCCGGCCGGCCACAACGAGACCATGAAGTGCGACATGAGCGGCGCGGCCGCGGTGTTCGCCACGGTCGTGGCCGCCGCCCGGCTGGGCCTGGAGGTGAACGTCACCGGCTGGCTGGCGCTCGCCGAGAACATGCCGTCCGGCTCCGCCACCCGCCCCGGTGACGTGCTGACCATGTACAGCGGCAAGACGGTCGAGGTGCTCAACACCGATGCCGAGGGCCGCCTGGTGCTGGCCGACGCGCTGGCCCGCGCCTCGGAGGAGTCCCCGGACGCGATCGTGGACGTCGCGACGCTGACCGGCGCGATGATGGTGGCGCTGGGCGACCGCACCTTCGGGATCATGGCCAACGACGACGCCTTCCGCACCTCGATCCACGAGATCGCGGAGGAGACCGGCGAGCAGTCCTGGCCGATGCCGCTCCCCGCCGAGCTGCTCAAGGGCATGGAGTCCCCGGTCGCCGACCTCGCCAACATCGGCGGGCGGATGGGCGGCGGCCTGGCCGCCGGACTCTTCCTGCAGGAGTTCATCGGCGAGGGCATCTCCTGGGCGCACCTGGACATCGCGGGCCCGGCCTTCCACGAGGGCGCGCCGTGGGGCTACACCCCCAAGGGCGGCACCGGCTCCGCGGTCCGCACCCTGGTCCGGCTGGCCGAGCGCACCGCCGCGGGCGACCTCGGCTGACGCCGTCCCGGTCTCGCCTGTTTTGTCCGTACGGCCCCGGGCACCGTTCCCGGGGCCGTACGTATGCGTTCGCCCTCAACGAAATCCGCACGCGCGTACGCAGCAGTAACCCCTGTGGCGCGGCCCTCCGGCCGCCCCCGGCCCGGCCCGGCGTCCCGGCTTCGTTCAACAAGTGCGAAGATGGGTTCTCGGCAGGACAGGGCCCCCCTTACCCAGGGCCGACGTAAAAGCGGCCGATCAACAGCCGCCGTCCGGTCATTGGAGACCGGCTCCGGCGTACCCATGCATGGAGGACGTGACGTGGCGAACGACGCCAGCACCGTTTTCGACCTAGTGATCCTCGGAGGCGGTAGCGGCGGTTACGCCGCTGCCCTGCGCGGGGCGCAGCTGGGCCTGGACGTCGCCCTGATCGAGAAGGGCAAGGTCGGCGGTACCTGCCTGCACAACGGCTGCATCCCCACGAAGGCGCTGCTGCACGCCGGTGAGATCGCCGACCAGGCGCGCGAGGCCAACCAGTTCGGTGTCAAGGCCACCTTCGAGGGCATCGACATCGACGCGGTCCACAAGTACAAGGACGAGGTCATCTCGGGCCTGTACAAGGGCCTCCAGGGTCTGATCGCCTCGCGCAAGGTGACCTACATCGAGGGCACCGGACGGCTCTCCTCCCCGACGTCCGTCGACGTGGACGGCCGGCGCGTCGAGGGCCGCCACGTCCTGCTGGCGACCGGCTCCGTGCCGAAGTCGCTGCCGGGCCTGGAGATCGACGGCAACCGCATCATCTCCTCGGACCACGCGCTGAAGCTGGACCGCGTGCCGAAGTCCGCGATCGTCCTGGGCGGCGGCGTCATCGGCGTCGAGTTCGCCTCGGCGTGGAAGTCCTTCGGCACCGACGTGACCATCGTCGAGGGCCTCAAGCACCTCGTCCCGGTCGAGGACGAGAACAGCTCCAAGCTGCTGGAGCGGGCCTTCCGCAAGCGGGGCATAAAGTTCAACCTCGGCACCTTCTTCGACAAGGCCGAGTACACCGCCGACGGCGTCCGGGTCACCCTCGCCGACGGCAAGGCCTTCGAGGCCGAGGTGCTGCTGGTCGCGATCGGCCGCGGGCCGGTCTCCCAGGGGCTGGGCTACGAGGAGCAGGGCGTCGCGATGGACCGCGGCTATGTCCTGGTCGACGAGTACATGCAGACCAACGTGCCGACCATCTCGGCCGTCGGTGACCTCGTCCCCACCCTCCAGCTCGCGCACGTCGGCTTCGCCGAGGGCATGCTGGTAGCGGAGCGGCTGGCCGGTATCAAGACCGTGCCGATCGACTACGACGGTGTGCCGCGCGTGACGTACTGCCACCCCGAGGTCGCTTCGGTGGGCATCACCGAGGCGAAGGCCAAGGAGCTGTACGGCGCCGACAAGGTCGTCGCTCTGAAGTACAACCTCGCGGGCAACGGCAAGAGCCGGATCCTCAAGACCTCGGGCGAGATCAAGCTCGTCCAGGTCAAGGATGGTGCCGTGGTCGGCGTCCACATGGTCGGTGACCGTATGGGCGAGCAGGTCGGTGAGGCCCAGCTGGTCTACAACTGGGAGGCCCTGCCGGCCGAGGTTGCGCAGCTCGTCCACGCGCACCCGACGCAGAACGAGGCTCTCGGCGAGGCCCACCTGGCCCTGGCCGGCAAGCCTCTCCACTCCCACGACTGACCCCCAGTCCCGGGCGCGATCACATCCGCACTTCCCCAGGCTCTCGACACAGCGAGCAGGGGAGATCCCATCCGTAAGGAGCAACAGAAACCATGGCGGTTTCCGTAACCCTTCCGGCGCTCGGCGAGAGCGTCACCGAGGGCACCGTCACCCGCTGGCTGAAGGCCGAGGGTGAGCGTGTAGAGGCCGACGAGCCGTTGCTCGAAGTGTCGACCGACAAGGTCGACACCGAGATCCCGGCCCCGGCCGCAGGCGTCCTGGCCTCCATCAAGGTGGCCGAGGACGAGACGGTGGAGGTCGGCGCCGAGCTGGCCATCATCGACGACGGCACCGGTGCGCCGGCCGCCGCCCCGGCCCCGGCCGCCGTCGAGGCCCCGGCCGCCCCGGCGCCGGTCGCGCAGCCCGAGCCCACCCCGGTTCCGGCCGCCGCGGCCCCGGCCCCGGCGGCCCCCGCCGGCGCCGCCCAGGGCACCGACGTCGTCCTCCCCGCGCTCGGCGAGAGCGTCACCGAGGGCACCGTCACCCGCTGGCTGAAGGAGGTCGGTGAGTCGGTCGAGGCCGACGAGCCGCTGCTGGAGGTCTCCACCGACAAGGTCGACACCGAGATCCCGGCGCCGGTCTCCGGCACGCTGCTGGAGATCACCGTCGCCGAGGACGAGACCGCCGAGGTCGGCGCCAAGCTCGCCGTCATCGGTTCGGCCGCCCCGGCCGCGGCCCCCGCCCCCGCGCCGGCCCCGGCTCCGGTCGCACCCGCCCCGGCCCCGGCTCCCGCGCCGGTCGCCGCGGCGCCCGCGCCCGCTCCGGCACCGGCCCCCGCGCCCGCTCCGGCCCCCGCGCCGGCGCCGGCTCCGGCTCCGGTCGCACCGGCCCCCGTCACCCCGGCTCCGGCCGCGGGTGAGGGCGACGGCGCGTACGTCACCCCGCTGGTGCGCAAGCTCGCCGCGGAGAGCGGCGTGAACCTCGCCACCGTGCGGGGCACCGGTGTCGGTGGCCGGGTCCGCAAGCAGGACGTCATCGCCGCCGCGGAGGCCGCCAAGGCCGTCGCTCCGGCGCCGGTCGCGGCTCCGGCCGCCGCCGCGAAGGCTGCCGGCGTCTCCATCGAGCCGTCGCCGCTGCGTGGCCAGACCGTCAAGATGCCGCGGATGCGCAAGGTCATCGGCGACAACATGATGAAGGCCCTGCACGGCCAGGCGCAGCTGACCAGCGTGGTCGAGGTGGACATCACCGCGATCATGCGGATGCGCAACAAGGCCAAGGAGTCCTTCGCGCAGCGTGAGGGCGTCAAGCTCTCGCCGATGCCGTTCTTCGTCAAGGCCGCCGTCCAGGCGCTGAAGGCCCACCCGGTCGTCAACGCCCGGATCAACGAGGCCGAGGGCACCATCACCTACTTCGACACCGAGAACATCGGTATCGCGGTGGACGCGGAGAAGGGCCTGATGACCCCGGTCATCAAGGCCGCGGGCGACCTGAACATCGCCGGTATCGCCAAGAAGACGGCGGAGCTGGCGGGCAAGGTCCGGGCCAACAAGATCACCCCGGACGACCTGGCCGGCGCGACCTTCACCATCAGCAACACCGGTTCGCGCGGCGCCCTGTTCGACACGGTCATCGTGCCCCCGAACCAGGTCGGCATCCTGGGTATCGGTGCGACCGTCCGGCGCCCGGTGGTCATCAACCACCCGGACCTCGGCGAGACCATCGCGGTGCGCGACATGACCTACCTCGCGCTCTCCTACGACCACCGTCTGGTGGACGGCGCCGATGCCGCCCGCTACCTGACCACGGTCAAGCAGATCCTGGAGGCCGCCGAGTTCGAGACCGAGATCGGTCTCTGAATCCGGTAGCCCTCCGGTAGGTGCACAGGGGACCGGCCCCGGCTCATGACGAGCCGGGGCCGGTCCCTTCGCGTTTCCCGGATAATGGCCCCCTTGTCACTTCTCCACCCGATTGTCACCACCGCTCTGAAGGAGCACGTCATGACCCCGCCGGTCGTCCATTCGCTGCGCGAGCAGATCCGCGAGCACATCCTTGAGGGGATCGTCAGCGGCCGCTGGCAGCCGGGCGAACGGATCGTGGAGCGGCGGATCGCGGTCGAGCTGAAGGTCAGCCAGACCCCCGTACGGGAGGCGCTGCGCGAGCTGGAGTCGCTCCAGCTGATCGAGTCGGCGCCGAACAAGGGCGTACGGGTGCGGAATCTGACCGCGGACGATCTCAAGGAGAGCTACCCGGTGCGGGCCGGTCTGGAGCAGGTGGCGGCGGAGCTGGCGGCCGGCCGGCTGGCGAGCGACACGGCGGCGCTGGAGCGCGAGGTGGCGGCGCTGCGGGAGGCCGACCGGACGGGCGACGGGGAGGCCCAGGTGCGGCACACGGTCGCCTTCCACCGCGAGATCGTGCAGGCGGCCGGGAACGCCGTACTGCTGCACACCTGGGAGTCGCTGGGCGTCGAGGTCTGGACGACGCTCTCGATCCGCTGGTTCAGCCCGGAGCCGCGCTCGCACGCCCAGGACCACCAGGAGATCGTGGACGCGTTCCGGCGGCGCGACCCGAGGATCGGCACCCTGCTCAAGACACATGTGCTGAGCTGCGCGCCGAGGGTCTGAGGGGGGCTCCAGGAGGGCCGGGCGACGGTATCGCCCGGCCCTTTTCCGTCTGGCACCGCGTGCCGGAAACGGCGGCACCCCGTGCCGACCTGCGGTTATTCGCCCGAAGAGCGTTGATCGATCATCGATCAGAGGCGTATGGTCGCGGCTGGGGCGCGATACCCCTGCCTGCCGAATGCCTGCCGAACACGCATTCCCCCCGTCCGGAAAGGGGCCATCCATGCCCGATCCCGTGCGCCTGCCGTACAGCCAGCTCGACCAGCTCCCGGACCGCGACCCGGAGGAGACGGCCGAGTGGCGCGAGTCCCTCGACGCCGTCACCAAGGCAGCGGGCCCGCATCGCGCCGCCTATCTGATGCGCCGTGCCCTGGAGCACACCGCGCGCACCGAAGGCACCGCCCTCCCGTCCCTCCTGGAGACGGACTACGTCAACACCATCCCGACCTCCGCCGAGCCCGACTTCCCGGGCGACGAGGCGCTGGAGGCCAGGATCACCGCCTGGAACCGCTGGAACGCCGCCGCGATGGTCACCCGCGGCGCCCGGTACGGCCTCGGCGGCCACATCGCCACCTTCGCCTCCGCCGCCTGGCTCTACGAGACCGGCTTCCAGCACTTCTTCCGCGGCAAGGAGGGCACGGACAGCGGCGACCAGCTCTACCTCCAGGGCCACGCCTCCCCCGGTATCTACGCCCGCGCCTTCCTCGACGGCCGCCTGACCGAGGAGCAGCTCGACCACTTCCGCCAGGAGGCCGGCGGCGCGGGCCTGCCCTCGTACCCGCACCCGCGGCGGCTGCCCTGGCTGTGGGAGTTCCCCACCGTCTCCATGGGCCTGGGCCCGCTCTCCGCGATCTACCAGGCGCGCTTCAACCGCTATCTGGAGCACCGCGGCATCAAGGACACCTCCCGCTCCCGCGTCTGGGCCTTCCTGGGCGACGGCGAGATGGACGAGCCGGAGTCGACCGCCGCCCTGGCGCTGGCCGGCCGCGAGGGCCTGGACAACCTGACCTTCGTCATCAACTGCAACCTCCAACGCCTCGACGGCCCGGTCCGCCCCAACTTCAAGATCGTGCAGGAGCTGGAGGCCCAGTTCCGCGCGGCCGGCTGGAACGTCGTCAAATCGCTGTGGGGCCGGGCCTGGGACGAGGTCTTCGCCCAGGACACCGACGGCGCCCTGGTGCGCCGGCTGCGCGAGGTCCCCGACGCCCAGTTCCAGACGTACGCCACCCGCGACGCCGCCTACCTGCGCGACCACTTCTTCGGCGCGGACGCCGCCCTCCGGGCGATCGGCCGTACGCTCTCCGACGCCAAGCTGCTGGAGCTGTTCCAGACCTCCCGCGCCGGCCACGAGCCGCGCAAGGTGTACGCCGCCTACCGGGCCGCCGTCGAGCACAAGGGCGCGCCGACCGTCATCCTGGCGCAGACCGTCAAGGGCTACACCCTCGGCGCGGGTTTCGAGTCCCGTAACGCCAACCACCAGATGAAGAAGCTGACCGGGTCGGAGTTCCGCACCATGCGCGACCTCCTGGAACTGCCCATCCCGGACAGCGCGCTGGCGGACGGCCTGGTGCCGTACCGGCGCCCGGCCGAGGACTCCCCGGAGATGCGCTACCTGCGCGAGCGGCGCGCGGCCCTGGACGGCCCGGCACCGGCCCGCAAGGTCGTCGCCAAGCCGCTGCCGATGCCCGCGGACAAGTCCTTCGACGCCCTGAAGAAGGGGTCCGGCAGCCAGGAGATCGCCACCACCATGGCGTTCGTCCGGCTGATCAAGGACCTGATGCGGGACAAGGAGACCGGCCGGCGCTGGGTGCCGGTCGTCCCCGACGAGGCCCGTACCTTCGGGATGGAGTCGCTCTTCCCGTCGGCCGGCCTCTACTCCCCCCTGGGCCAGACCTACGACCCCGTCGACCGCGACCAGCTCCTGTACTACAAGGAGGCCAAGGACGGTCAGATCCTCAACGAGGGCATCACCGAGGCCGGTTCGCTGGCCGACTTCACCGCCGCGGCGACGTCGTACGCCACCCACGGCGAGCCGATGATCCCCTTCTACATCTTCTACTCGATGTTCGGCTGGCAGCGCACCGCCGACCAGTTCTGGGCGCTGGCCGACCAGTTGGGCCGCGGTTTCGTCATCGGCGCCACCGCGGGCCGTACGACCATGACCGGCGAGGGCCTCCAGCACGCCGACGGCCATTCGCACCTGATCGCCTCCACCAACCCGGCGGCCCTCTCGTACGACCCGGCGTTCGCGTACGAGGTGGCGGTGATCGTCAAGGAGGGGCTGCGCCGGATGTACGGCCCCGACGCCGAGGACGTCTTCTACTACCTGACGGTCTACAACGAGACCAAGGTCCAGCCGGCCATGCCGGCGGGCGTCGAAGAGGGCATCCTCAAGGGCCTCTACCGCTACCAGGAGGGCGCCCGGCCGCAGGCCGACAGCCCGCGGGCGCAGCTGCTGGCCTCCGGCACCGCCGTCCACTGGATCCTGGAGGCGCAGCGGCTGCTGGCCGCCGACTGGGGCGTGGCGGCGGACGTCTGGTCGGCACCCTCCTGGACGGAGCTGCGCCGCGACGCGCTGGAGTGCGACGCGGCCCGGCTGGACGGCGAGGACCGGATTCCGTACGTCACCCGTGCGCTGTCCGGTGCCCCCGGCCCGGTCGTCGCGGTCAGCGACTGGATGCGGGCGGTGCCCGACCAGATCGCGCCGTGGGTCGAGCAGGACTGGGTCTCCATCGGGACCGACGGTTTCGGCCTCTCCGACACCCGCGACGCGGCCCGCCGGCACTTCGGTGTCGATCCGCAGTCGGTGGTCGTCCAGACGCTGGCCGCGCTGGCCCGCCGCGGCGAGGTCAAGCCGGAGACCGTCAAGGAGGCCAGGGAGCGCTACGGCCTGTGAGACCTGGGCGGCACCGGCCGGCGCCGGATGCCGCCCGCCCCGCTCCCGTGCGGAGATCACCACCGCGCCCGGGGTCTTCGCACGGGATTCCACCGGTACGGCCCGGCCGCGCCTTCGAGGCGGCGGCCGGGCCGTACCACCCATCACCGGCGATCCCTTCCCCGGCCGCCCGGACCACCGGTGGTTGTCAGTACCGCCCGGCATGATGACGGCATGCGCGCTGCCCGGCTGATCAAGATGGTGTTGCTGCTCCAGTCCCGGCCGTCGATGACGGCCGCCGAGCTGGCGCGCGAGCTGGAGGTCTCGGAGCGTACGGTCGCCCGGGACGTCCTCTCCCTCTCCGAGGCCGGCGTGCCCGTCTACGCCGACCGCGGCCGGGCCGGCGGCTACCGTCTGATCGGCGGCTACCGCACCCGGCTCACCGGCCTCGGCCGCAGCGAGGCGGAGGCGCTCTTCCTCTCCGGAGTGCCCACCGCCCTGCGCGAGATGGGCCTCGCGGACGCCGCGTCCGCCGCCCGGCTCAAGGTGTCCGCGGCGCTGCTGCCCGAACTGCGGGACGCCGCGGCGGGCGCCGCCCAGCGCTTCCATCTCGACGCGCCCGCCTGGTATCAGGAGCCCGCGACCCCCGCTCTGCTGCCCGCCGTCGCCGACGCGGTGTGGGACGACCGCCGCCTGACCGCCCGCTACCACCGCAAGGACCGCGAGGTCGAGCGGGAGCTGGAGCCGTACGGCCTCGTGCTGAAGGCCGGGGTCTGGTATCTGGCGGCCCGCGCCGGCGGCACCCCCGTGGCCGCCCCCGCACCCGCCGCCAGTTCCGGTTCCTACCGCGTCTACCGCGTGGACCGCTTCACCGCCGTCACCGCCACCGGTGAGCGCTTCACCCGCGACGAGACCTTCGACCTGCCCGCGTTCTGGGCGGCGCGGGCCGAGCAGTTCGCCCGCTCGCTGCTGCGCGCGGAGGTGGTGCTGCGGCTCTCCGCGCGCGGGGTCCGGCAGCTTCCGTACGTCACCGAGCGCGCGGCGGCGCGGGAGGCGATCGAGCAGGCGGGCCCGCCCGACGAACACGGCCGGCTGACCGTCACGCTGGCCGTGGAGTCCGCCGATATCGCCTACAGCCAGCTGCTCGCGCTCGGCCCGGAGGGCGAGGTGCTGGCGCCCCCCGCGCTGCGCGAGCGGTTCGCGGCGGCCGCCCGGGGGACCGCCGCGCTCTATGACTGACCGCCGCTACCGGTAGTCCTCCGGGCTCCCCTCCTTCCCGCCCAGGACCACCTCCTCGAAGTAGCCGAAGCCGTCCGGCCGCGAGCCGTCCGCGTCGTTGAAGTCGTACTCCTTGGCCAACTGGCCGCTGGAGAGCGACCGGCCGCTCCAGCGCGCCTTGTCCGCGTCGGCGGCCAGTGCGGCGACGCCGCGGCCGACCAGGAGCGGCGACTCGGCGACGGCGAAGTGCGGTTCCTGCGCCACCGCGTCGCGCCAGGTCTCCTCCGTCACCCCGAAGTGGTCCAGCATCTCCTCGGACCGCAGGAAACCGGGGGTGAGCGAGACGGCCGTGCCGCCGTACTTCTTCAGCTCGGCCGCGAGCCCGAACGCGACGCGGTGCGCGGCGTTCTTGGTGAGGTCGAAGCAGAGGTTGCCGCGGTAGGTCCGGTTGAAGGCGGCGGTACCGTCCGTCATCTCGACGACCAGCCCCCCGGGCCGCCGGATCAGCAGCGGCAGCGCGTAGTGGCTGGTGACGAGGTGGCTCTCAACGCCGAGCCGGAGCATCCGCAGCCCGTCGGCCAGATCGAGGTCCCACAGCGCGGTGTCGAACTCCAGCAGATGGTCACCGCCCCAGACGCTGTTGACCAGCACGTCCAGCCGTCCGTGGTCCCGGTCGACACGTGCGATGAGCGCCTTGACCTGGTCCGGTTCGAGGTGGTCGGCCGGTACGGCGATCCCGGTGCCGCCGGCCGCCGTGACCAGCTCCGCGGTCTCCTCGATCGTCTCGGTGGCCCGCCCGACCTCGCTGACCCGCTCCCGGGTCGTCCGCCCCGTCACATACACCAGGGCCCCGGCCCGGCCCAGCTCCACGGCGATCGCCCGTCCCGCGCCCCGGGTCGCCCCCGCGACCAGCGCCACCCGCCCCGCCAGTGGCCGCCCCTGCTCCGCCGCATCCGCCTGCCTCGTCACGTCCGCCTGCTCCGTCACGTGCGCCACTCCTCGCTGTTCGTGCACCGGGCACCGCGCGGCTTGCGCCGTGCCCCGTACGCCGTTCGTCCGCCGTACAAGTCGACGTTCGCAGCGAAACCCGACACCTTCTGTCGGGTTTTCCGTCGGGCTTTCCGCCAGGTCTTCCCTCCGGCATTCGTCCGTTCTCCCGCCCGCTCGCCCCGGCTTCCCCACGAGGTCCCGGCGGCGCCGCCCCCGGGACGGGACTACGGCCGGAGCGCGCGCGGACCGGCGCCGGTCCGCAGCCGGCCCGCGACCTCGGCACGGGTCTGCGGCGCGGCCGGTACGGCGAGCGTGCCCTCCCCGGTGGCGGCCCGTACCCCGCCGGTGACGTCGAGACCGGTGACCGCCCGGCTGCCCGCGGCGAGCAGGTACCACCTCCCGGACGCCGACCGCCAGCGGACGGCGCCGACCACCTGGCGGCCGAAGCGGCCGCACGCTGCGGTGTCCCGGGCCCGTCCGGCGATCCGCCCGGAGTCGGCCGGGCGCGCGGCGGGCGGCTGGAGCCGCACCGTGACCCGGCCGGACCCGCGCCAGGTGTCCGCGCGGGTACAGACCCAGGTCGCGCTGCCGCCGCCCTCCGGGAGGTCTTGCCGCGCGAACTCCCAGTTGCCGACGGACCGTACGCCCAAACCGCGCAGCGACCGCAGCGCACAGGCGGTACGGGCCCAGCTCAGCAGCGCCGGGTGGCCGGTCGCCTCGTCCGGCTCCCGGGGCGGCTCGCCGTCGGCCGACGGCGGCCGGTACGTGAGGTGCGCCGGCACCGGCTCGCCGAGGTCGGTCACGAGGAAGGAGTGGTGCGCCGCGATCCGCGCCGAGGACCGGAACCGGACCACCGGCCACCGCCCGCAGCCGCCGCCCGCCGCCGGCGGTGCCGGCACCCGGTCGGTGACACCGTCCGGGGCGATGTGCAGCGGACGGTCCGGGGCGCGGGGCGCGAGCAGATCGCGGGTGGCGGTGTCGGCGACCCACGGCGCGATCAGATAGCGCAGCCAGCCGTCGCCGCGCCCGATCACCAGCGCGGCGCCGGTCGTCAGATCGGCGCCGTCGACCCGTGCGAAGTGCAGTGTCGGGGTGGCCCCGGCCGGCTCCGCGTAGCGCACCAGCCGCTCGCCGTCGTGGCAGACCACCACCCGCACATTGTCGATCAGGCCCGCGTAGAGCAGCTGCGGCGGATGGTCCGGCGGCCGGGTGGACGTCCCGGCGGACGCCGTGATCCGGGTACCGGCGGGCGGCGCCGCCCAGACCCGCAGCGCCCGCCCCAGCAGCGCCTTGTCGCCCGCGGCGCGTCCCCGGGCGGGCCAGGCGGTGAAGTCCATCCGCGAGGTGGCGGCCCACCGCTCATCGGGGGTGCGCACCAGCCGTCCCGGGTCCAGCGCCTGCCGCGCCTCGGTGGCGGCCGGCCGGTGGCCGGCCGTTTCCCACGCCGCGCCGTCGCCGCCCGGGACGGCGGCCACCACCGCGCCGGCCGCCACCACCGCCGCCACCGCGGCCGCCACCCGCACCCGCTGCCGACGGCGCAGCAGATCCGTCGGCCGGGTCTGCACCGTGCACGGGTCGAACTCGCCCGAGTTCAGCAGCGCCCCGGCACCGGCGCCGGCCGCCCGGTCCAGCTGTCCGGCCGCCCGCTGCGCCGCGGCCGGGTCCTCGACCCCGGCCGCCGCCAGCACCGCGGCGGTGCCCTCCTCGTCCAGCCCCTCCAGATGCCACAGCCCGACGGCGGCCCGGACCGGCGCCGCGACCGCGGACAGCGCCCGGTCCAGGGCGAGTTCGTCGGCGCCACCGGCCAGCGGGAAGAGCCGCAGCCCCCAGACGAGGGGCACCGCGGGCAGCAGCTGGGCGGGCCAACGGCGCGGCACCCGCTCGTATGCCAGGGCCTGCCGCAGGGTGCGCAGCCGCACCAGGGCGTAGCCGGAGTCGGTGGCCGGCGCCCGGTCGGGCCCGCCGGGCGGCCCACCGGCCGGCCGGCCGCGACCGGTCCGCGGCAGCGCCCGCTGGACCAGGCCGTGGGCGGTGAGCACCCGGCGGTGGCGGCCCATCGGCGGGGGCAGTACGAGGTAGGCGAGGCGGACGAGCCGTGGGTAGTGCTCGACAAGGGCCGCCTCCGCCCGTTCGACATCGGCCCGGGTGCGTTCGTCCATGGGCATGCTGAACAGCCCTTCACGGGGTGGGGGGATATGTCGTCGTTGCACGCCTTCCAACGAGTGAATCCGGGGCCGGTCACCCGGCGGCGGACCGCTCCGGCGGGCGGCGGACACCGGCGGATATCGCCCTGGTCACATCCGGTGTCTTCCGCGTGCGGGCCCGGGTGGCAGGGCGGATGCTGGAGCGGTGATGGACGAGACGGAGTTCTGGGAACTGATCGACGGTTCCCGCGAGGCCGCCGAGGGCGACCCCGAGGAACAGGCCGACCTGCTGGTCGAGCGGTTGGCGGGGCGGGACCCGGACGTCGTCGTGGACTTCGCCCGCCATTTCGAGGCCCGCTACAACCGGGCGTACGCCTGGGAGCTGTGGGCGGCGGCGGGGATCATGCTGGGCGGTGCGAGCGACGACGCGTTCGACTTCTTCCGCTGCTGGCTGATCGGCCAGGGCCGGGAGGTCTTCGAGGGCGCACTGCACGATCCGGACCGCCTCGCCGACCTCGTGGCCGACTTCGACGAGGCGGTGGACGGCGACGCGGAGGAGCTGGGCTACGCGGCCGACGAAGCGTACGAGCAGCTGACCGGCGCCGTACTGCCCGACCTCGGCCTGCCCCCGCAGCCGCCCGAACCGCTCGGCACCTACCTCGACTTCGACGACGACCGGGCCCTGGCGGAACGCTTCCCACGGCTCTGGGACCGCTTCCGGCCGTAGGGCCGGTCGCCCCCTCCCGTCGTCGCCCGAAGGGTGGCCCCGCGGCGTCCGAGTACTGGAGTACCGGGTCTTTCGCTCGGTGCGGCGAGCGCGCGTGCCGGGCGTCGCGGGGCGGACGGGAAGGTGACGACAGGCCCTGGGGCGGGCCACCGGCGTGGCGTCGCCACGGCCCGCCCGGCGGTGCGGACGGGGTGCGGGCAGTATGGGCACATGCGGATCGCGATCACCGGCTCGACCGGTCTCATCGGCACGGCGCTCGTACGGTCGCTGCGCGCCGGGGACAGCGCCCGGCCCGGCGGCCCGGCGGGCGGCCACGACGTCGTCCGGCTCGTCCGGCACCCGCCCGCCGCCCCGGACGAGGTGCGCTGGGATCCGCGGCGCCAGGAGGTGGACACCGCCGGGCTCGCCGGCTGCGGGGCGGTGGTCCATCTCGCCGGCGCGGGCGTCGGCGACCACCGCTGGACCGCGGCCTACAAACGCGAGATCCACGACAGCCGCGTCCTGGGCACCCGGGCCCTCGCCACGGCCCTCGCCACGATGGACACCCCGCCGCGGGTCCTCGTCTGCGGTTCGGCGATCGGCTACTACGGCGACACCGGCGACCGGCGGACGGACGAGAGCGCACCGCCCGGTACGGGGTTCCTGCCGGAGGTCTGCGTCGACTGGGAGGCGGCCGCGGCGCCCGCCCGGGAGGCAGGTATCCGCACCGTGTTCGCCCGCACCGGCCTGGTCGTGGCGCGTTCGGGCGGCGCCTGGGGCCGGCTCTTCCCGGTCTTCCGCCTGGGCCTGGGCGGGCGGCTCGGCGACGGCCGCCAGTACTGGAGCTTCATCTCCCTCCGGGACCAGGTGGCGGCGCTCCGCCACCTGATCGACACCGACGGCCTGTCCGGACCGGTCAACCTCACCGCCCCGGAACCGGTCACCAACCGCGAGGTCACCGCCGTCATGGGCCGCGTCCTGCACCGCCCCACGCTCCTGTCCGTACCGGCGCCGGTGCTGCGGGTCGCGCTCGGCGAGTTCGCCGGGGACGTGCTCGGCAGTCAGCGGGTCGTCCCGGCGCGGCTGCTGGCCTCCGGGTTCACGTTCGCCCATCCCGGCATCGCGGACGCGGTCCGCGCGGCATGAGGCGGCCGACGGCGGTGGCCCGCACCGGCCCCTGACGGGAACGGCCGCCCCGGTCCCGCCGGCTGCCCCGCCCCGCTCCCCCGCCGGACGGTGCCCCGGGACGACCCCCGACGCGCCCCGCGAGCCCCCTGTCCGCCGCCGCCCGGCCCCCTTACCGTCTCGGGCACACATCTCGGCATCCCGCGCGGCCGCACCGGGCGCCAGCCCCGGGGCGGGGCCGGCGGGACCGACCTCGGGAGGGGCACGTGGTGCGTATCGCATCGGCCGTGGACGTCGTCATCGTGGGGGCCGGCCCGGCCGGACTCGCCGCCGCCCGGCAGCTGACCGGCGCGGGCCTGTCGGTCACCGTGCTGGAGGCCGCCCCGCGGATCGGCGGCCGGGCCGCCACGGACGATCTCGACGGCTTCCGGCTGGACCGCGGCGGACGGCCGCTGGTCGCCACCGCCGCCGAACTGCGCCGGATTCCCGGCCTCGGCGGTCTGACGCTGCGGCCGTTCGCGGCCGGCCTCTGGCTCCACAACGGCCAACGGGCGCAGCGCATCAGCGCGCCCCGAAGCACAAGGGGCGCACTGGCCGCGGCACGCGCCCTCTCGCGCGCCGACCGGCGTACCGACCGCAGACCGGACCGGCACACCGACCGCTACGGCGAGCGGGCCGCCCCTCCCACCCCCGCCGACCGCCCGGTCGGTGAGGCCCTGGCGAGCCGCCCCGCCTTCCCACCGCGCGGCCACGACGCGTTCCTGCGCCCGCTGCTCGGCGCGCTGCTCTGCGATCCGCGGCTGCGCGGCTCCAGCCGCAGTGCCGCGCAGCTCCTGCGCGCGTTCGCCGAGGGCCGGCTGTGCCTGCCGGCCGGCGGCGCCTCGGCCGTCCCCGAACTCCTTGCCGCCGCGCTGCCGCCCGGTACGGTCCGCACCTCCGTCCGCGCCACGGCCGTCTCCACCACCGGCGTGCGCACCGCCGAGCACGGTCTCATCCCCTGCCGGGCGGTGCTGGTGGCGACCGGCGCGCGCGATGCGGCCGAACTGCTGCCGGGGCTGCGGGTGCCCGCGTTCCACCCGGTGACGGTCCTGCACCACACCGCGGGCACCGCCACCGGAGCGCGCACCGCGCCGTACCACGGCACCGCGCTGGTCCTCCCGACGGAGGGCCCGGTGGCGTACTCGTACGCCGCGGGCGCGATCGACCCGTCCCGGACGCCGCCCGGCCGTTCCCTGGTCACCACCGTCGTGCTGGGCGCCGCGGCCTCGCTGCCGCTGTCCGTTCTCGACGGAGCGGTCCGGCCCCAGCTCGACCGGATCTACGGCGCCGCGGGCGACGACTGGCAGCTGCTGACCGCCCATCACGACCCGTACGCGGTGCCCGCGATGCCGGTCCCGCACGATCCGGAGCGGCCCGTGCGGGTGCTGTCGGGTCTCTACGTGTGCGGCGACCACCGCGACATCAGCACCGTCCAGGGCGCCCTGCACTCGGGCCACCGCGCCGCCCGCGCCCTGCTCCGGGACTTCGGTCTGCCGCCGCTGGTGGAGCCGAACACCCTGCGCACCGCGGCCTGATCCGGCCCCGCCGGCCGTGGCGGGGCCGCCGCCCCGCCACCCGCCGGTCCGGGCGCCGCATGCCGGCCGGTCCGGTCAGCCCAGCGCCGCGACCCGGTCCCGGTATCCCCGTACCGGCGCCGCGTCCCGGTACGGCTCCAGGCGGCGTTCGAAGTCCCGGACGTACTCATGGGCGCGTACCGAGCGCATCTCGGAGGCTTGCAGGGCCGCCTCGGCGCCGAGCGTGCAGGCTTGCTCCAATTCGCCCAGGCCGAGGCGGGCGGTGGCCAGGACGACGCGGCAGAAGAGCCGGCTGCGGGCGAAGCCGGCGGCGCGCAGTTGCAGCGAGCGCTCGGCGTGCTGGGAGGCGGCGCGGTACTGCTGGAGGTCGCGGTGGCAGTGCGCCAGCTCGTCGGCGAGCTGCGCCTCGTCGAAGAAGCGCGCCCAGTGCGGGGTCTCGTCGCCCGGCCGGGCGGTCTCCAGTGCGCGTTCGGCGCGGGCCAGCGCCGCCGTGCAGGCCCGGACCTCGGACAGCAGGCCGTGGCCGCGCGCCTCCGCGGCGTGCAGCAGCGCCTGGACCACGGGCGGCGCGCTGCTGCCGACGCCCTGCTGGGCGACCCGCGCCAGTTGGACGGCCTCCCGGCCGTGCCCCAGATAGACGGCCTGCCGGCTCATCGTCACCAGGACGTAGGAGCCGTACGCCCGGTCACCGGCCGCCTGGGACAGCCGCAGCGCCTGGACGAAGTACCGCTGCGCCAGACCGTGCGCGGCGATGTCGTACGAGGTCCAGCCGGCCAGCCGGGTCAGGTCGGCGGCGGCCGCGAAGAGCCGGCGGCCGGTCGCCTCGCTGTACGTGCCGCGCAGCATCGGTTCGGCCTCGTGCTCCAGATAGCGCACCAGGGCCTGCCGGGCGTGGCCGCCGCCGTAGGCGTGGTCCAGCGCCCGGAAGAGCTCGCCGACCGAGCGCAGTGCCGCGATGTCGCCGGCGCAGACCCGGGCGCCCTGGGGACGGTCGGTGCGGTCGGTCCGGCGCTGCCGCGGCACCGGCATCCGGCCCTGGGCGGGCACCCGGCCCGCGCCGTCGGCCGGCGGGTCGCCGCGGGCCACCCGTTCGTCGGCGCGGCCGATCAGCCAGTCCCGGCTGGGCACCACCAGCCCGGCCGGGGTGAAGGCGATCTTCCGCAGTTCGGCGTGGCTGCCGGAGTCCTTGCGCCACAGGCCGGTGACGATGTCCACCGCCTCGGCGGGCGTCGCGGCGAATTCGAGTCCGGCGTAGACCGGTGCGCAGGCGTCCAGGCCGAGGTCCTGGGCGGACAGCCGACGGCCGAGCCGCCGGGTGAACACCTCGGCGATCAGCGCCGGTGTGGTGCCTCTCGGCTGCTGGCCGCGGAGCCAGCGGGTCACCGAGGTCTTGTCGTAGCGCAGGTCGAGGCCGTGCTCGATGCCGAGCTGATCCACCCGTCTGGCCAGCCCGGCATTGGAGAATCCCGCCTCGGCGATCAGCCCTGCGAGCTGGCGGTTGGGCATGTGTTGCGGGGGTCGTTCGGTCATCGGCTTTACCGGTCTCCTGCCTTTCGGGCCGGGCCGCCGGATTCGGCCGGCCCCGCCCGGTGCACTCCTCGCCCTTGTGGAACGGCGTGAATGTAACGGCCTTCGGTGCCTTTCTCGCCGCCTGTGCGCCGCGTTCATCCGATCGTGTGAGCAGGGCGCTTCGGTGCGGCAGGCGGCCCGGCACCCGCCCCTCCCCCGGGGTACGCACCGTCCGGATCCGGCCGCCTGCGGGGACGCCGGCGGGCGGCCGTACAGTGGCAAGGGCGCGAAGTGGCATCAAATGTGGCGATGAACTGCACCAATGGTTCGAAGAGGAGCTGCCGTGACTGCGATCTCTCGGGGGGAGACCCCCGTACCCGAGAGGCTGCGCTTTGTGCACCTGGGCTTCGGAGCGGACGCCGTGGAGTACGAGGCGGCGTGGCAGGAACAGCGCCGGGTGCACGCCGCCCGGTTCGCCGATGAGGTGCCGGACACCTGTCTGCTGCTGGAGCACCCGCCCGTCTACACCGCGGGACGCCGCACGGCCGATGACGAGCGCCCCCTGGACGGCACCCCCGTCATCGACGTGGACCGCGGCGGAAAGATCACCTGGCACGGCCCCGGCCAGCTGGTGGGCTACCCCATCCAGAAGCTGCCGCGCCCGGTCGACGTCGTCGCCCACGTCCGCCGTCTCGAAGAGGCCCTGATCCGGGTCTGCGCCGACTTCGGCGTCGAGGGCACCCGGATCGAGGGCCGCAGCGGCGTCTGGGTGCTGGGCGACCCGGTCGAGGAGCGGCCGGCCCTGGGCGGTCTGACGCTGGACTTCGACCCCCTGGTGGCGGACGAGATGTTCGACGCGCGGCTGAACGGCCCGGAGTACGCGCCGTCCAACGCCGGCCAGCGCCGGGAGGACCGCAAGCTCGCCGCCATCGGCATCCGCGTCGCCAAGGGCGTCACGATGCACGGTTTCGCGCTCAACGTGAACCCGGACAACACCTCGTTCGACAAGATCGTGCCGTGCGGTATCCGCGACGCCGGTGTCGCCTCGCTCTCCGCCGAGCTGGGCCGCGAGATCACCATCGCCGAGGTGCTGCCCGCCGTCGAGAAACATCTGCGGGACGTCCTGGAGGGCGCCGAGCTCCTCCCCCGCGCCGTCTGAACCGCACGGCGGGAATGCACCCCTGGCATGCAGGGTTGGGCTGCACGTAAAGACGTGTGAATTACGGGCGTACCCTGGTGGACGCCGAAGAATCGAAGTCGTAGGGAGCCGGACGTGTCCGCTGTCGCACCCGATGGGCAGTCAATGCCCAAGCCTGACGGCCGGCGAATGCTGCGCCTGGAGGTCCGGAACAGCCAGACCCCCATCGAGCGCAAGCCCGAGTGGATCAAGACCCGGGCGAAGATGGGCCCGGAGTACAACCACCTCCAGAGCCTGGTCAAGAGCGAGGGCCTGCACACGGTCTGCCAGGAGGCGGGCTGTCCCAACATCTACGAATGCTGGGAGGACCGCGAGGCGACCTTCCTCATCGGCGGCGACCAGTGCACCCGGCGCTGCGACTTCTGCCAGATCGACACGGGCAAGCCGCAGGCGCTGGACCGCGACGAGCCGCGCCGGGTGGCCGAGTCCGTCGAGACCATGGGTCTGAAGTACGCCACGATCACCGGCGTCGCCCGCGACGACCTGGCGGACGGCGGCGCCTGGCTGTACGCGGAGACGGTCCGGCAGATCCACACCCGGATGCCGGACACCGGCGTCGAGCTGCTGATCCCCGACTTCAACGCGGTCCCCGAGCAGCTGGCCGAGGTCTTCTCCTCGCGTCCCGAGGTGCTCGCGCACAACGTCGAGACGGTGCCGCGGATCTTCAAGCGGATCCGCCCCGGCTTCCGTTACGAGCGGTCGCTGGAGGTCATCACCAAGGCCCGCGAGGCCGGTCTGGTGACCAAGTCCAACCTGATCCTGGGCATGGGCGAGACCCGCGAGGAGATCAGCCAGGCGCTCCAGGACCTGTACGACGCGGGGTGCGAGCTGATCACCATCACCCAGTACCTGCGCCCCTCCGTGCGGCACCACCCCATCGAGCGCTGGGCCAAGCCCGCCGAGTTCGTGGAGCTCAAGGAGGAGGCCGAGGAGATCGGCTACGCCGGTGTCATGTCCGGCCCGCTGGTCCGCTCCTCCTACCGCGCCGGCCGCCTCTACCAGCAGGCGATCGAACGGCGCGAGGTCGAGGCGTCCACTCAGGCGGTCTGAGCCGCCCGGCGCGCCATCTTGTGAATCGTGGCACATGCTGAGAGGACGCGGCCCGCGCTCCCCCAGGGCGGGGGCGGTGCGGGCCGCGTCAACGTTTCATAGGTGTTTGACCGGCAGGTCATCCGTTGGTAACACCCTTCGGTGACGATGGATGCACGCACCGCTCCCGCACCTTCGACCGCCTGAGGGAGACCTGACATGCAGGCCGCGCAGCTCCGCGCCACCGCCCGCTCCATCCCCGCCGTCACCGGTGCTCTGCGTGCCGTCGAGGCCGTGCTGCTGCGCGGCGGACAGCGCACCGCCCGCCGGAACGCCTGGACGTCGGTACTGGAGGACCGCCGCCGGGCCAAGGACCGGCACGAGGCCCAGGACGTACTGGAGGCCGCGGCGACCAGGCGCCCACAGGCCACGTAAACTTCGCTGTATGGCGAGGAAGGCAAAATCAGACGGCGCTGCCGGCGCTGAGAACCCCGGGCGGCTCAAGCAGATCGCCCTGACCTACAAGATGACCCGTCGGGTCGACTCCAAGGTCGGTCTTGTCGTCGCTGGCGTGGGCATCGTCGTATTCGGCGTTCTCCTTGCCATCGGCTTCTTGATCGGTCACCCCATCTATGCGGGCATCCTGGGCTTCGTCCTGGCCTTCCTCGCGATGGCGATCGTCTTCGGACGCCGCGCGGAGCGAGCTGCCTTCGGGCAGATGGAGGGCCAGCCCGGTGCGGCGGCCGCCGTGCTGGAGAACGTCGGCCGCGGCTGGACGGTCACCCCGGCGGTGGCGATGAACCGCAGCCAGGACGTCGTGCACCGCGCCGTCGGCAAGGCCGGCATCGTGCTGGTCGGCGAGGGCAACCCGAACCGTCTCCGCGGCCTGCTGGCCGCCGAGAAGAAGCGGATGGCGCGCACCGTCGCCGATTCCCCGGTCCACGACCTCATCGTGGGCGACGGCGAGGGCCAGGTGCCGCTGAAGAAGGTCCGGACGACCCTGCTGAAGCTGCCGCGCGTACTGCCCGGCGCCCAGGTCACGGCCGTCAACGACCGGCTCCGCGCACTGGGCGACCTGATGAGCAATATGCCGGTGCCGAAGGGTCCGATGCCGAAGGGCATGCGGATGCCCAAGGGCGGCGGCAAGACGCGCTGACCACCCGGACGGCCGGACACCCCGGCGCCCCGACGAGAAACCACGAACGCCCCGGAGCGGAGAGCTCCGGGGCGTTCTGTATGCGGTGCGGGGGCGGTGTGCGAGCGATCCGGGTGCGGTATGCCGTATGCGGTACGGGTGTCCCTCGGTACGGGCGGGGGCCCGGCCTTCCGGGTACGAGCGGCAGGCGGGCTCGTACGGGGGCCTGTATACGGTCGGGCCGTAGGCGCACCCGCTGGGGCTCGTGGATGAGCGGCATACGGGCAGGCAGGCGGACGAGCTGCCCGGACCTCTCAGATCCGTACCTCTACCGAGCGGGCCAGGCGGTCGTGCAGGCCGCGGCCGTCGCGGTCCCAGATGACGGCCGGGATGATCACGAGGAGCAGGAGCGTCCGCAGCACCACCCGCGGCAGCGAGATCCGGCCGCCGCCCTCGGCGGCTACCCGCAGGCCCACCAGCCGCTTGCCGGGCGTGAAGCCGACCGTGCCGACCGTCAGCACGCTGAGCACCGCGAAGACGACCAGCGCCCAGTTGCTCGCCGACTGCATCCTGCCGCCGCTGAGTAGTCCGTAGGCGATCAGCATGCACAGCGCCCAGTCGATGAAGAGGGCGGCGATACGGCGCCCGGGACGGGCGACCGAACCCGGGCCCTCCTCCGGCAGCCCGAGCCGCTGGCCGCGGTATCCGAATTCGACGCCCATGTCCTCGGCTGCCGCGCGGGGCCCGGAGATCCACGATCCGATTGCTTGCCTGTTGTCCACCCGTCCACGGTACTGCGACCGCATACATACGCCTCGCGGAGGGGCGGCGGACACGGACCGGCCGGACCGTCGGCGGCGCACGCCGGAGCGTGCGACGGGCCGCGCGCCGGTTAACCTCGGCGAAACAAATGGGTCATGCTTGGGAAATCACGCCTGCTTATGGTCGGGCAAGCGCGCCACTGCACAAGGGTGCGTTCCGCGTAGCAACCCCGCGTCCGCCGACCGGTGACCGGGCTAGGAGGAGTAGGGATGTTCCAGAACGCCGACGAGGTAAAGAAGTACATCGCGGACGAGGACGTCAAATTCATCGACGTCCGCTTCTGCGACCTGCCCGGTGTGATGCAGCACTTCACGATCCCGGCGAAGGCGTTCGACCCGACCGAGGAGCTGGCCTTCGACGGTTCGTCGATCCGCGGCTTCCAGGCGATCCACGAGTCCGACATGGCGCTGCGCGCGGACCTGTCGACCGCTCGGGTGGACCCGTTCCGCCGGGACAAGACGGTCAACATCAACTTCTTCATCCACGACCCGATCACCGGCGAGCAGTACAGCCGCGACCCGCGCAACATCGCCAAGAAGGCCGAGGCGTACCTCGCCTCCACCGGCATCGCGGACACCGCGTACTTCGGCCCCGAGGCCGAGTTCTACGTCTTCGACAGCGTGCGCTTCGAGACCAGCGCGAACCAGTCCTTCTACCACATCGACTCCGAGGCCGGCGCCTGGAACACCGGGTCGGAGGAGAACAACCGCGGCTACAAGGTCCGCTACAAGGGCGGCTACTTCCCGGCCCCGCCGGTCGACCACTTCGCCGACCTGCGCGCCGAGATCTCCCTGGAGCTGGAGGCGGCCGGCCTGGAGGTCGAGCGCCAGCACCACGAGGTCGGCACGGCCGGCCAGGCGGAGATCAACTACAAGTTCAACACGCTGCTCGCCGCGGCCGACGACCTGATGCTCTTCAAGTACATCGTGAAGAACGTCGCCTGGCGCAACGGCAAGACCGCGACCTTCATGCCCAAGCCGATCTTCGGCGACAACGGCTCGGGCATGCACGTCCACCAGTCCCTCTGGTCCGGCGGCGTCCCGCTCTTCTACGACGAGCAGGGCTACGCGGGCCTCTCGGACACCGCCCGCTACTACATCGGCGGCATCCTCAAGCACGCCCCGTCGCTGCTGGCCTTCACCAACCCGACGGTGAACTCCTACCACCGCCTGGTCCCCGGCTTCGAGGCCCCGGTCAACATGGTCTACTCGCAGCGCAACCGCTCCGCGGCCATGCGCATCCCGATCACGGGCTCCAACCCGAAGGCCAAGCGCGTCGAGTTCCGCGCCCCGGACCCGTCCTCGAACCCGTACCTCGCCTTCTCCGCACTGCTCCTCGCGGGCCTGGACGGCGTCAAGAACAAGATCGAGCCGGCCGAGCCGATCGACAAGGACCTCTACGAACTCGCCCCCGAGGAGCACGCGAGCGTCCCCCAGGTCCCGACCTCCCTCCCCGCCGTCCTCGACGCTCTTGAGGCCGACAACGAGTACCTCCAGCAGGGCGGCGTCTTCACCTCCGACCTGATCGAAACCTGGATCGACTACAAGCGCACGAACGAAATCGCCCCGATCCAGCTGCGGCCGCATCCGCATGAGTTCGAGCTTTACTTCGACATCTAAGAGGTAGATGCCGCCGCACCCCTCCAGACCTGCGCAGACGCGGGTATGGAGGGGTGCGGCGGCATCTGTGGGACTTCTCTGGGAATTTGAGCCGGGTCCGGCCTTCTGCCAGCTGTACCTGGCTACGCGAAAACCGCATCGATGGCGGCGCTGCCCCGCGCGCCCGCGCGGGGCAGGAAGTGGGAGTACTTCCGCAATGTGAACCCCGGTTCGGAGTGACCCAGCCAACGTGCCGGCGAGACGACCGATTCCCCGGCCTCCAGTTCCTCGGAGGCGTAGAAGTGGCGCAGGGCGTGGAATCCGTGCTCCCGGGACGGCTCCCGCACACGGGCCCCGTTCCCTTCGTTCTCCCCCAGTGGTGCGATCACGCCGGCCTTGGCCAAAGCGGGCTTCCACACGTAGGAGTTGAAGCAGTTCCGGTTGACCGCCTTCCGCTCGCGTCCTGTCACCAAGAGGCGGTACGTCCTCGGCCGACGGGGCTTGGCTTCCGCTGACGTCTTCGGAGGAGCCGGGTCGTCCCAGGGCAACGTGACCGGCACGGGTGTGAAGACCTCCATATGCCGTTGGACGGCTCGGGCCACGCTCGTCGGCAGCGGCACATCCCGGACCTTGCGCCCCTTAGGGGGCGCGAAGCACAGCTTCGCCCGCACTATCTTCACCTGGCGACGGACATGGACGATTTCCTTGGCGAAGTCGATGTCCTCCACGGAGAGCCCGAGTGCCTCCCCTTGCCGCAGTCCAAGACCCGCACCGATCGTGGCAAGGAGCCGGTAGCAGTCCGGCATCGGCCCGTACCGCCAGCACACGTTCAGGCGTCCATGCTTCAACCCTCCCGGGCGTGGCAGGCGGCGGGCCGATCGTGCTGGACCGGCACGGATTGCGCCCGAGGCGGCGGTCCTCGACGGCGGCCTGGAGGACACCGGACAGCGTCGCCCAGACCAGACGGAGGAGGTCGGGCCGAGATCCTTCTCCAATCGCTTCTTCGCGCTTGGCGCTTCGAGCGCCGTGGCCGGGCCCTGGACTTCGGCCGGCCGGCCGAGCACGAGCTGCGCGACATCATGGATGCGATCTTGTACGTCGACCGCACGGGCGTTCAGTGGCGCTACCTCCCACACGACTTCCCGCACTGGAACACGGTCTACGGCTACATGGAAATTACCGCCCGCAAGCCCGGGACCAGAGGTTTCACGCCGATACCGAAACCGTGGGCGGCCGAACGGACCTATGGCCGGCTCATGCTGCACCGCCGACCGGCCCGCGACTACGAGGCCCTGCCCACTCGCTCCGAATGCAGGGCCGTGGACGATCCGTTGCGGGGGATGGCCGCACCGGGATCGGGGGGACAGCCGTAGTGAGTGGGGGCTACTGCTGCGCATAGCGTCTGCGGTGTGAGACATATACGGAACGGGGTGGAGAGATCCCCCTTCGACAGGCACCGACCGGCCCGGCCCGCAGTGGTGTCGGCTGTCCCGTCGGGCGTGCCGGCGGTTGCCGTACCCGCGGCGGACTCGGCACATACGACTGGCACTTCCGACCACAACACCCAGCACCCCAAGGAGGATTCGTGATCACCTCCAGCCCCGCCGTGCGCCGCACCTCTGCGGTGGGCCTCGCCCTCGTCGCCTGCCTCGGCGCGGCCCCCACCGCCACGGCCGCGCCGGCCCCCGCCATGTCGAAGTCCGGCTCAAGGCCACCGACACCCGCCACCGCATCGGCTCGATCCTGCTCAACAACGGCGGCCCCGGCGGCACCGCCCTCGAATCCCCGCCGGAATTCCACGCGTGGATGAAGAAGGTTGGCCCGCGTTACGACATCGTCGGCTTCGACCCGCGCTTCGTCGGCCGCAGCACCCCGCTGGACTGCGGTTTGCCCGTCGGCACCAATCTCTTCTCGGCCGGTCTCAGCCGGACGAGCTTCGAGCGCCAGGTCACCCTCCAGAAGGACCTGGCCGCCAAGTGCCGCGCCACCA
>JOEL01000039.1 GCA_000720995.1 Streptomyces celluloflavus | reverse complement strand
CCCCAGCCCCCTCCACCACCAAACCCAACCCACACCACCCGCCCAGCCCCAACCAACCCCGATCTTTCGTGACGGACCACCGGGTTCCCCGCCGGCCTGCCTCGGCTCTCCGCACTCGTGACAACCAGGCCACTCCCCAGCCATCACACCGGGCAGACAGCAACCCCCACAAGCCCACCCACTGACGCCCCCGCTCGCCGGAACGCAGCACTACCGGCCAACCAAAACCAGGGAGAGCATCAAGGCACTGGAACCGCCTGCGACCACACCAAACCAGAGCCAACACCAGACGAACCCGAAACACCACCAGCAGACGGCGAAAACCCAACCGGACGGCAACAAAGAACAACCACACTCACAAACAGCAAACCCAAAAAACCCTCACAGCCAGAACCAATCCCGCACCGCATCATGGAGGCCAGACATTCAAGTACAACAACGATTCCTGGCAACAATGACAGACGGAATAGCAGCTTCCAACCAGTAAGCCACTGGCGGCCCACAGTGCAGATAAAGCCCCCGGTTCACCCTGGCCGACCGACTACCGGTTCACCGAGCACACCCGCACCACGCACACCCCACCCAAGGCAGATCACAACCACCACGCACCCCAGCCGCAGCCTCGCATGACCAGAGGCCACCCCTTGAGAACACCACCCTCAAACCCGACGCCCCGGGACGCCGCCGCGGATCTCGCCACCGGACTCGACGACCGCCGGCCAAGCTAAGACAGGACATCAAGGACAGCCTGACGGATGACGCCGGTGACGGCCACACCGACCAGCAGAACAGCCACCGGCCACGTTGAGCCAGCCAGACCACAAACTCGCGAGTGCCGCCGCCGAAGACGGGACAGCTGAACGCCCGCCAGCCACACCGATAGCGCTACCGCAGCCAGGCCAACGCGAGGCGGACCCTGATGAACTGACCGAAGCCGGGCCGCTGCCCGCATCGCCCAAACGCAGCAATCCCGCGACCAGCTCACCACGCCCACCCTGACCGACCAAACCCATCAGCGGATGATGCTCGAAGGTCTTCTTCCAGATTGCAGCGGCGTCCGGCTCCTCGCAGCGCGCCGACACGAGCACCCCATCCAGATCCACGACTGCCCGCCCGCCGGCACCCGGCACCCGGCACCGAGAAACCACCAGCATCCGTACGAATTCCCAGACCTGGGCTCACACAGCCCTGACCGCCTCCGAAGCTCTCGTCCGCCCTCCGCCAGCGCATCGGCCAAGCAGGAAGACCATCAAGCTCAAGCCGGAGGCCGCCCGCCCCCACACACCCGGCTCCGCCCGCCACGGTGCCGACCGGGCGCAGCGAACGTACCCTCGTGCCCAAGGCGAGGCCGCCGGAGGGTACTACCCGATCACAGGAGGAGCCTCATGACGGGCGAGCAGCCGATTCTCGTGACCGGCGCCACCGGCAGCGTGGGCGGGGTGGGCAGACTGGTAGCCGACGCACTGCGACAGCGTGATCTGCCGGTTCGCACCCTCGTCCGGGTCGATGACGAACGGGCCGAAGTACTACGCGCACTGGGTACCGAGGTCGTGGTAGGGGACCTGACCCACGGCGCCGACGTCGCTCGCGCGCTGGACGGCTGCGGACGGATGTACTTCGGCATGGGCGTCTCAGCGCAGTACCTCGAGGCAACGGTGACCGTAGCCGCCGCGGCCCGCCAGTACGGCAGCCTGGACGTGCTGGTCAACATGTCCCAGATGACCGTCTCACAAATGGACCTCACCAGTACGGCCGAATCCGCGCAGCAACACCAGCACTGGCTCGCCGAACAAGTCCTGAACTGGTCGGACCTGCCCGTGACACACATCCGGCCCACCGTATTCCTGGAGAACCCGCTCTTCCGGATCTTCGCGTACGAGTCGATGGCGAAGGACTCGACGATCCGGTTGCCCTTCGGGACCGGCCGCACATCCCCCGTCGCAGCCGCAGACGTCGCGAAGGTCATCACGACGATCCTCACAGACCCCGCACCACACATCGGCCACAACTACGAACTGACCGGACCCACCTCACAGGACCTCACAGAACTGGCAGCAGAGTTCTCCACCGTACTGGGCAGGCCCATCCACTACCTCAACCCGCCCTACGACCAGTGGATCAACCAGGAATTGCGCACGCTGAACCTTCCCGACCACGTCTTCGAACATCTGGCCACCATGGCCCGCCTACACGCCCACAACCGCTACGACCGCGCCACCAACGACATCGAACAGATCACCGGACAGCCGCCCACCGGCATACGGGAATACGTCCAGAACAACCCCACCCTCTTCCCCTTCAACAGCCCCCACTGACCCCGAAAAAAGCCATACAAACCAGCCAAGCAGCACACCACTCGCATGAGGGAAGCGCGCTCCCAATCCCCTACCACCGGACTCACAACCCGTCCAACGACACAACCAATACCGCCCACAGACACAAGACGCCGGCGATCAGCCGATACACCCCCTAACCGCCGCCGCAACCGAGGACGTAATCGACGACACGGATCCAGACCGAAACCACCCGGCAGTACTTGCCGCTCACAGCGACGATCCCCGAGAGGCAGAACCCGTCCTCCAACAGAACCCGAACGAGGAGCACAACGCCGATCCCGGCCCCCACAACAGACCGTGCACACCCACTTCACCCGCCAAAAAAGGACAACGTGCTCAAGCACCTCAACACCCCATCGCGACACCCTGCCCAAACCACACACGACCACGACCCAAACCAACGACCCGCACCATCCACCCCCACAGCACCAAAACCTCCATGGCCTTGCCTGTGAGTTACGCCGTTGCCACCTACCCAGCCATCCGACTCAGCGACAGGCGCTGGCCAGCAAGGCGGCATGGGGAAGAACCAGCTGGCCGTCCTCGCCGAGGAACTCCTGCGAGAGCCTGTCAAAGTGCCGCTTGACGTCCGCTCGGGTCTGTTCGGGCTGGCTCAGCAGCAGCTGCCCGATGAAGGCCACCCCGGCCATCGGCCCGCTCCACCACTCCTCGGGGCTGGCTCGGTGGTCCCAGCACAGCGTCTCGCACGCCGTCTCACGCAGCCCGGCCGACATCATCAGCCCAGCCAGGCCGCCCGGATCCCGCGGGAAATCGTCCTCCGCGGCGAGCGGAGGCAGATGCGGGGGCCGAGTGACTCCCGCTGCCTCGACGGCCCGTCCCAGCAGAGCCTGGCCGGCGGGCGCAGGGGCTGCCCAGATCGTCAGGGCAATCCGCCCACCTGGGCGAAGCACCCGGCGAAGCTCCGTGAGAGCGACCCGCGGGCAGCCCACATGATTGAGCACGAAGTTGCCGACCACTGCATCGAATGTGCCGTCCTCGAAGGGGAGCTCCGGCAAGACAGCCGTGAGAACCTCGGCGGCCGGCGCAGCGCGGCCCGCCAGCACCACCATGCTGGGCTCGGCATCTACCGCGGTCACCTTTGCGCCACGCTCGCAGGCGGCCGCGGCCACCGTTCCCGTCCCGGTCCCGACGTCGAGAACCCGCGCTCCCTCTCCCACCGCCGCAGCATCGAGCAACTGCGGAGCCGGATAGGCACACAGCTTCGCGAAGCTCCCCGCGAACGCGTCAGCACGACCGGACCACGTCCGACGCTCATACTCATCGAAAGCCGTCACCTGCACCGTCCCCCTCCCGGCCCCGCCGCAGAGATCCAGAACGCGGCCCGTCAGGACCCTAGCGCAGAGGGGAACAGCTGCTCGGTCACCCCAAGAAGACCTGGCTCAGGGGGCGGCGCCCCGTAGGGAGTAGCCCCGCGAGGGACGGACCGCCAGGACCACGTCGGCCCGGCAATCTTCCCGACCATCTGGCAGCTGATCCGGCTCCCGCCGGACGCCAAGCTCGCGGGCGCCGACGGACGGGAGACGACGACACACCCTGAGGCGACGGTCGGCATCGGCATCGGCTGGGAAAGCAAGGCGGCCGCCGTCCGGGAAGAGAACGGCAGCGCCGGGCGACCAGCGGAACGCCGACGACCCGGCGCGAAGAAGCGCTGCGGCGGCGCAGCAGCAGCCAAGCAACCTTCTGCCCCAGCCGTCACCCCACCCGGCCCCCGAAACTCAACCACACCGACAGCCTCGTCGGCACGACACTCCTCCATGGCAAAGACCAGGGAAAACCACCGCACCAAAGATGAAGACGACCTCTAAGCCGCAGTGAAGTCCACTTCGGACGCGGGCAGCACCCGTATGTTCCGCCCAGGGAAGTCGATGTGCCGGAAGATCTCGTTGTGGTGCGCGATCGACTGCCCCGGCGAGGCGTACTCGCCACTGTCAGGCCGGACAGACGTGGTGTGCCCGTCGGCGACCAGCACCAGGTCGTATCGATGGCTGAGCGCTTGCCGCGCCGTGGTGTCCACACAGATCTCGGTCGCGAACCCGGTGACGACCACCTCGGTGACTCCCAACGCCTCCAGGGCCTTGCCGAGATCGGTGTCCAGGAAGCTGTCCGGGCTGATCTTGTGGACGACAGTCTCGTCGGCGGCAGGCGAGAGTTCGGGCACGATCTGCCAGCCCTCGGTCCCAGTTTCCATTCCGGCGCCCTGATCCTGAATGGTCACGACCGGTACGCCGGCGGCTCTGGCACGTTCGCGCAGTCCGGCGATCACGGCGACGGCCTCGGCGGCCCGATAGGCAATGGACACCGTGTCGTTCTGCATATCGATGACGAGGAGCGCGGAAGCGTGTGCCATGGGCTCACGGTAGCGCCCCCATGTGGGCGGCGACGTGATCACGAAAGAACGATCCGTCACCTCGATCGCCACTGCCGTTTGCTGCTGATGAAACGATTCTTACCGGCACCCGAACACACGAGGGCCCCACCTTTCCTTCTAGTGGTCGTCGCAACACCCCAGCTCAGGGGAGGCGATGGACTTCGAGATCGGAAGGTGCGGACTCCTCAGGGGACCCGCTAGTTGATGGCCGAGCGAGCCGCATACTTTCGGCTCATGGAGCAGGGCCACAGCACTCGGGAGGCGGCTCGCCTCACCGGCATCAATGCGCGGGCCGGCAGGAAGTGGCGCCACGGTCACCACTCACGAGGCAAGGGTCTGAAGGCGGTCCCGCCGATCTATCCAGTTCCCGGACTGCCCGAAAAGCCGGTGGACCATGCGGAGCCGCCTTCAAGGCCGTCGCGGTACCTGCGCGAGGAGGAACGGGTTTACATCGGCGACTGGTTGCGGGAGAAGACGTCCATCCGGTTCGCCACCCCGATGATCACGATCAGCGAACGCCCCGCCGAAGCCGAAGACCGTACCGTCCCCAGCCGCTGGGAGGCCGACCTCATTATCGGCAAGGACGGCAAGTCGGCTATCAGTACCCACCGTTGTCGAGCGCCACCCGCTGCGTCATGCTCCTGCGCCTGCACCTGCCCGACAACCACCGCGCCGAAAACGTCCGGGACGCGCTGGTCACCACGATCCAGACCCTGCCCGTCCACCTCCGGCGATCCCTGACCTGGGACCAGAGCCCAGAAATGAGCACCCACAGCTCCTTCACCGTCGCCACCGACGTCCCGGTCTACTTCTGCGACCCCGCCAGCCCCTGGCAACGCGGCTCAAACGAGAACACCAACGGTCTGCCCAAGGGCACCGACCTCGCCACCCACAGCCCCGAGGACCTGACCGCTGTCGCCGCCGAGCTGAACAGCTGGCCACGCGAGACGCTCGGCTGGGAAACCCCAGCCGAGCGTCTCGCTAAGCGGTCCAAGCTCGAATTCCTTCGGGGGCTGACCTCAGAGCAGGACTTGTGGTGAGACCTGCCCAGGTGTCTTGGTTGCAGAGCGAGGCTGCTGCCAGGGTAGGGCCGCCGTGTCAGCGCCGCCGCTACTGCTGCCGGTCCAGTCGCTGATCGCCCAGTAAGGGGTGTCGTTGACAGTAGCCAACAGTCCGTGGCGGGGATCGGGTTCAACCTGGTACGGCTCCTGCCGTCCACCTACCGGTTCCGGTGGGCGTCGATGCGGAACGGCCGTTCACGCCTTGGCTACTGCTGCTCCCACTGCTCCTTGGTGATCTCGTACCGTACGCCTCCATGCTCGGAGCCCTCGACCATCTCCATGTCGGAGGGAGTAGGGATGGTATCCGCGAGCGTCATTTCGAGCTTCTTCATGATGTTGCGCGAACCGTGGTTCACGGACATCGTCTCAGCCCAGACCATGCGCACACCGAGCTCCGTGAACGCCTTGCCCAGCAAGGCCCGCGAGCCCTCGGTGGCATAGCCCTTGCCCCAAGCCGCCTGCCGCAGCCGGTAGCCGAGTTCGACTTCGTCCAGCGGGCCCTCCGGCTCGGGACGCAGGATGAACCAGCCGATGAACGCGTTGCCGTCCTTCTCGTGCGCGGCGAATAGTCCGAGGTCGCCGCCCCACTTCTCGTAGCCGTTGAGGATGTTCGGCAGGTGGCGCTCGCGGATGACTTCTGGCGCGGTCGGATTGCCGCCGGTCAGGTAGCGCATCACCGCTGGGTCGCTGTCCAGCTCGATCAGCAGGTCCGCGTCATCGGCAGTGAAGCGGCGCAGGGCCAGGCGCTCGGTCTCCAGGTAGGTGTCCACGAGTCGATCGTGCCTGAAGCAAGTCGGGCAGCTCAACGGTTTTCCTCGGAAGCTCGGGGGCTTTGCCATGATGTCGCAGGATATGGAGACGGGTGGGCTCTGATGTCGGCCAGTTCCCCGTTGCCTTGAAGGATCGGTCGCGTTTCTCCCATGCCTCTCACCTCCGCCGTGCCCGTCATGCTGACCGCCTCCGAGTGCCACCGGCTGAAGAAGATGGCTTACGGGTCACAAGGCCCCGCATCAGGTCCGTCAGCGGGCAACCATCGTGCTATTGGCGGCCCGAGGCCGTCCCAACGCCCGAATAGCCGTGCAGACGCCGCTGCACATGGACACGGTGCGCACCTGGCGGGGCCGCTTCGCCGCTGGAGGGCTGCCTGCCCTGGCTGACCGCAAGCGGTCGGGCCGACCGGTCTCATTCACCACGCGGCAGGTTGCCGAGGTCAAGGCGCTGGCCTGTCAGTTACCCGCCGGGACCGGCGCGCCGTTGTTGCGCTGGTCGTGTCCGGAACCGTCCAGGGAGGTGGTCGCCCAGCCCATCGTCGGGTCGATCTCCAGTTCCACCGTGCGGCGCTGACTCAAACAAGACGCGCTCAAGCCCTGGCAGTTCCAGTCCTGTATCTCCTTGCGCGACCCCGTCCTCCGGCCCAAGGCCGCACGCGGGCTGGATCCGTACGCCCGCACCTTCGACGGCGCCCCGCTGGGCGCGGACGAGTATGCGATCTCTGCGGATGAGAAGACTTCCATCCAGGCGCGTTGCCGCTGCCACCCGACACTGGCACCCGGGCAGCCCCGGGCGATGCGCGTTAACCACGAATACGACCGCGGCGGCGCGTTGGCCTGCCTGGCCGCGTACGACGTCCATCGCGCCCGTGTCTTTGGTCTCTGCGAACCCAGAACGGGCATCAGGCCCTTTATGAACCTGGCCACCCAGGTCATGACCACCGAGCCCTACGCCAGTGCCAGACGTGTCTTCCGGGTCGTCGACAACGGCTCCTCCCACCGAGGGAAGAAGGCCATAGATCGCCTGACCAGGGGGTTTCCGAAGGCTGTCATGGTCCACACCCCCGTGCACGCCTCGTGGACGAACCAGGTCGAGATCTTCTTCTCCATCGTCCAGCGCAAGGTTGTCTCGCCCAACGACTTCACGGATCTCAGCGAGGTCCGGGACCGGCTCCGAGCATTCGAAGACCGCTAGAACGCCACGGCACAGCCATTCCGGTGGAGGTTTACCACCTCCGACCCGGACGATCTGCCGGCCAGGATCGACCGACACACAATCGATCGGCAGGAAGATTCCTCCGCCTGCGTCACCGCATGATCAACCCCGGAAGGACTTCGAGCGCCGACCACTCAGCTCCTGGCCACAGCCAGTTGATCACCTGTGTTGCAAAGGCCCCCTAGAATTCGCCGGCCCAGTACCTCGACGAGCTGAGGCTCTACTCGGTCGGCGTGTGGACCGTGCTCCACGATTGCCCGCCCATTTCTGCGGACCTACTCGCTCACGGCTCCGGCCTGTAAGAGGTACTGGATCCGACGGAGGCCGCCCGCAAGTCCGGCAAACTCCCTGATGGGTGACCCCGTTCGGGACACCACGCCGACATCACCGGACACGACCCGAGCGAGATCCGATACCTCACCAGCACTGCCCCAACGCGATTCCCGCCAGACCCAGCCAAGCGACCAGCGGATCTCTGAGGTATCTCACGGGATGTAATGCGGTTTGAATCTCAGTCCCATGGAATTTCTTCAGTTTCCGCGCGCTTTGGTGAGGTTGCATCATCTCAACTCGTCCGCGCCGACCTGGCGTTATTGGCGGTACCGGTCCGGTCCTTCGGCCGCGTGTCACCTTGAGATGCGGGCTTCGATTCCGTCGAGCAGGAAGTCGAGGCCGATCCGGAAGGTGTGGTCGGCGTCCAGGTGGGCGGCATCGCGCACCACCGTGGCCAGCGCGGGGAATCGGCCGGTGGCGAAGGTCCGTTCCAGATAGGGCCCGAGTGATGCCTGCCAACGCTTCTCGTCCATTCCGGTGACCCGTTCGGCACGCCGCTCGGCGATCTCCCGGCGTACCGCGCCGATCACGTACGCGTCGACCGCGGTGACCACCGGCATGACGGCGTCCACATCAACGCCGCCCAGCGCGGCCACCACTGCCTCTCCCCTGGCCAGTGCGTGCGGCCCGAGTTGTGGGCGCCCACCGAGCAGATCGGCGAGCCATTCGTGCTCGTGAGCGGCCTGCCGGGTGGTTTCGGCAAGAGACCGCAGCACTTCCCGCCAGCCGTCTCCGACCGGCCGGATCTCGGCGTGGACCGCGTCGACCATCAGGTCGAGCAACTCTTCCTTGCTGGCGATGTAGGTGTACAGCCGCATCGGCCCGACGCCCAGCGCGGCGGCGACCTTGCGTAGCGACACCGCCTCCAGGCCGTCCGCGTCGGCTAGTTGGATCGCGGCTAGCACGATCCGCTCTCGGTTCAGCGGGGCCAGCACGGGTCGATTCGGTGGCTCCGGCCTCTCCCACACCAACATGCCGCTAACAATACATCGCATCAGTCGATACAGTGTATCGATCAGTACGGCGTATCGAAGGGGAGGCAACCATGACCATCGCCATCGTCGGAGCCGGACTCGGCGGCCTGGCTCTCGCCCGTGTGCTGCACGTGAACGGCATCGACGCCGCCGTGTACGAACGCGAACCGTCACGCGGCGCACGCGGTCAGGGCGGCATGCTCGACCTGCACTCCGGGACCGGCCAGCGAGCGCTGCGCGAGGCCGGCCTGATCGACCAGTTCCACGCGATTGCCCGTCGCGAAGGCCAGGACCTGCGACTTCTCGCGCCGGACGGCACCCTGCTGCTCCAGGAGGACACACCCGACGACGCCCCACTCGAGCGACCTGAGGTCGATCGCCCCGATCTGCGCAACCTGCTGCTGGACTCTCTCCCCGAGCACACGGTGCACTGGGGGCGCGCGTTCGCATACGCCGACCACGGCCTGCTGCACTTCACCGACGGCAGCAGCGCGGCGTATGACCTGCTGGTCGGCGCGGACGGCGCGGACTCCCAGGTCCGCGCACTGCTCACCGACGCCCGCCCAGCACACACCGGCCAAAACACCATTGAGCTCGGCATTCCCGACATCGACCGCACCCATCCCGACCTCGCGACCATGGTGGGACGAGGCAACTACTGGGTGCTCGGCAACGGACAATCCCTGTCGGCGCAGCGCAACGGCGACGGCCGCGTCCGCATCTACCTCAGCTTCAACACCGCCGAGGACTGGTTCGCCACCAGTGGGATTCCGTTCGACGACCCAGCCGCCGCCCGGGTGCGGCTGATCGAGCTGTTCACCGGCTGGGACTCACGGTTCACCGCGCTGATCGCCGCCTGCGACGACACGGTCGTGCCGCGGTCGATCACCACTCTCCCGGTCGGCCTGACCTGGCCGTCGAGGCCAGGCGTCACGTTGCTCGGCGATGCCGCGCACCTGATGCCGCCGGTGGGGCAGGGCGCCAACATGGCGCTGCTCGACGGCGCCCTGCTCGGCCTCGCGCTGGCCGCGCACCCGGACGACTTTCCCACCGCCGTCAAGGAATACGAACGCGAAATGTTCGCACGCACCAGCGCCGCCGGCCGGCAGTCCGCGCACGTCCAGGAAATCCTGACGTCGCCGGATGCCGGCCAGAAAATGCTCGCATTCTTCCAACCTGGCTGAATGCAGCCGTATACGACCAGACAACCGGCCGCCCACGCCCAGCCAGCGCGACCACCCGCGGTCCGTGTCCCTCGGTACGCATGAGGACCGATCCGTGGCGGGCACGGCGGTTGTGTTGGAGGTTCACCGGCCTACCGGGCAGCACCGAGCACCCGGTGGTGCCTCTCGTCCGGCCGTTGCGATTCTCGGTCGCCGCGGTCTGGCGGCGGCGCTGTGTGCCGACCGCTGCGAGGGGCCGGCCCGCCGACCGGGGCGACGTCGGGCTCGGCAAAGGCACGGCGGCCTGCCGTTCCACCGCCCGCGCGGTGGCCGAGCCCGTCCGAGACGGCGTCGGCCCGGACGGGCACGGGCGCGGGCACGGCGCCGGGCGGCAGGATGCGCAGGGCGCGCACAACCGTCCGGTCCGCCGCGGCGTTGGCGGCCTCTGTGCCCCGGGTCTGCTCCAGGCGCGCCTTCGTTGTCCACGCCGACGACTCCGGGCACACGGTGAGCCGGCCGGAGTCCGGGTCGAAGCCGACGGTGGGGACGTTCCCGGCAAGGTCGGGGCGAGGGCCGCCCCTCGCTCCCGCAGAGAGGCGTCAGCGGCCGGATGTTCCCGGGCCCGCTGGTGACCAGCGCACCGAGCGCGGCCCCGCAGCGCGACCCGGACCAGTCGCCCCGGACACCTCACCGCCGCTCATGCCTGCCCCACCAGGTGTAGCCGAGTTCCAGGTGCCCCAGGCCGGACAGGCGCTGCACCGTCGCGGCGAACGACGGGGTGAACAGGCGCTGTGCCGGTTGCTCGCCGTACCGCTCGATGTGGCCGCGGACGATCTGGTGGTCGGCGGCTACGCGGTTGCGCCGGTTCAGGGCCTGCTCGCGGGTCAGGTCCTCGAAGAGGAGCTTCTGCTTCTGGTCGACGTCGTTCATCCTCGCGCGTCGGTAGCGCACCGAACTGGTGCGGCCATGACGCACGATCTGCTGCGGCTTCCGCCCCTCCTGGTCGGTCAGTCTGCGCACACGGACAAGCTCGGCCACCTCGCCCCCAGCGGTCGGATCGGACGTCACCGCACATCCGACCGCCACGACCGTCAACCCGGCGAGCCCATATGGCCGGAGCAGGATCCGTGGTGGGTGGTCATCCCGTCCATCCGGTGTGGTGCAGCCAGTCTTCGAAGGTCATCAAGTCGGGGTGCAGGCGGCGTAGAAGGGTGATGTCCCGGTCTCGGCCGTAGAGATCACGGTCGGCGAAGAACTGGAACATCGCCGCGTAGTCGTGGCCGAAGTCGGGGACCGCGGCGCGGAGATCGTCATGCGGCATCGGGATGTAGGTGCTGGGCGTGCCCGCGACCCGGGTGAAGGTGGCGGCGATCTCGTCGCCGGTGAGGCTGTCGCCGATCACCGCGAGGTCGCGGGCGCCCCAGGACTGCCAGTTTTCAAACATGTGGCCGGCGAACCAGGCGATGTCGTCGAGGGCGACGAGCGGGTAGCGGGCGGCGCCGAGGGGGAGCCTGAAGACCAGGCCACCCCGATTGTCTGGCCGGGGGGTGAGTCGGTCGCGCAGATTCTCGAAGTACGGCGCCGTGGTCAGTACCGAGACGTGGTTCGTGTACCAGCCGTCGGTCTCCTTGCGGAGCATTTCCTCTGACCGCATCAGGCCGATGTGGGCGGCGACGGCGGCTTTGCTGTCGAAGTGCGGGACGGGGTGGCCGGTCAGTGACACCGCGCTGTCCAACGAGGACCAGATGAAACGCTCCACGCCGGCCCGTTCCGCGGCGGTCAGCAGGTCCATGCCTTGCCGGTACTCGCCCACGGCGCTGCCCGTCGAGAAGAAGTCGGTGTTGGCGAACACCCGGTCGGCCTGCTCCATCAGGGCGTTGAGGGCCGCTGGGTCGGAGCGGACCAGCTGCAGGCGGTGGGGCGCGGTGGCGGCGAGTTCGGTGGCGTGAGCGGACTCCGGGTGGCGGGTGGGGACGGTGATGGTGGCGTCGGTGGTGGCGAGCAGGTGCTGGACCACGTGGCTGCCCATGGCTCCGGTGCCGCCGCCGACGAGAACGTGGGTCATGGCGTTGTTCCCCCGAGACGGGTGAGGACGTGTTCGGCCACCTGGGCGTGGGTGGCGACCCAGACGTCGCCGGACGCGCGGATGTCGTCGAGGATCTGGCCGGCCATGCCCGCGAGGAGCGGTCGGCCTCCGACGTGGGCGTGGACGGTGAAGTGGAAGACGCCTGGGCCGGGGGCGGCGAGCAGCTGGTCCAGTAGCGCACGGTGCAGGTCGCGGTAGGCGTACGGGCCTGCTGCGGCGCTGCGGACGTCGGAGTGATCACCGTGCATGAGGGAGACCAGGGGGCCGTGGGCGGTGGGCAGGACCTGCGGGAGGTCGTGGTCGCTGTGGTCGCCGGTCCAGCCGTAGCCGGCCTCGGTGAGGAGATCGCTGGTGTGCTTCGAACCAGTGGAGCGTGGACTCATCCACCCGGTCGGGCGAACGCCGGTGACGCGCTCAAGGACGTCGGTGCAGCGGCGGATGTTGTCCCGCTCGGCGTCCACGTCGAGCAGCGCGGGTACGACGTCCTGGGTCCAGGAGTGCCCGGCGATCTCGTGCCCCGCGTGGTGTACGGCCATCACCGTGTCGGGGTATCGCTCGGCGACGAGGCCGTTGATGCCGACGGTGGCCGGCAGGTCACCGAGGATGTCGAGCAGTCGCCAGATGCCGGTGGTGACGCCGTAGTCCACCCAGGAGGCGCTGTGCGTGTCGTCGATGCCGGGCAGCGGCCACGCCGCGGCCATCGGCGCGTAGGCGGGACAGTGCCCTGGTGCCCACAGCTCCAACGCGACTGTGACCAGCACGGCGACTTTCCGCCCGCCCGGCCAGTCGATCTCTGTCCTCATGCGTTTCCCCTGTTTCGGTAGTTTCCGCTGTGAACGCTAATGAGGCGGTAGGTACCTTGAGGTTCCTGGCAGCGGGCTAGCATCGGGGCGTGCGTGAGTACCCCGGCAGCGTCTTCCTCGCCGACTGCCCGGCTCGGTTGGCGATCGAGATCATCGCCGACAAGTGGGCGGTGGTCGTGTTGTTCGCATTGAGTCGGAAACCGTGCCGGCACGGCGAGTTGGTCGATCTGATCGGCGGGATCTCCCGGAAAGTGCTGACTCAGACGCTGCGGCGGTTGCAAGGGGACGGCCTCGTCGACCGCCATGCCGGGGCCGGGAAGGTCGAGTACGTGCTGACGGACCTGGGCCGGACGCTGGTGAAGCCGATCGCCGTGCTGACCGAGTGGGCCCACGAGCACGGCGGGGCCGTGGTGGAGTTCCGCGAGTCCACAACGGACGGCCTGCTACCGGGGCGGCGGACTGACGGATGACGTTTTGCCCTGTTCGACTACCAGTTCAACATCAAGGTCAGCGACGCCGTCGGGGGCTTGCGCCCTCTGCGCGACCCGAGTGCCCCCGAGGGCGCTGACCTGAACCGGACGGCGGGCGCGCGATCCAGCCTGAGCCGACCAGCCACACCTGACCGTCGCCTTACCCGCCGAGCCTTTTGCTGAGACGGCTGCTCGCTGTCGTCACCGGGTGCCTTCTCTGCCTGTCCGGGAGGGATTGCGGTCCTTGGCATCGAACACCGCCAGGGAGCGTGCCCCGGGCAGAAGCGCTCGTTCCAGGGGGCGCAGGAGTGTGTCCTCCAAGCCTCCCAGCGCTTCGGCGAGCTCTTCCGAAACATCCCGAGTGATCTCCTCCGCCACAGCGTCCACCGGAGTGCGGGGGCCCAGCTTGCTGACCACCGCGGCCGCGCGAGCGGGGGTGAGGAGTGCCGAGGCGTGGGCCAGGAGCCAGGCGGGGACTCCGGCCGCTCCCTGCGGTGGTGGCAGGTAAGGACGTGCGCCGTCGTACCGCTCGTCCTCCGCGAACGACTTTTGCTTCACCTTGGCCACCGGACGCGTGCCTGCCTGCGCGGAACCCGCCTCCGGCCATTCGTCGGCCGGTTTGAGGACGTAGCCTTCGGCGAAATTGTCCGCCAGTTCGGGCAGTTCAAAGAGGGCTGGGACCCTTGTGGGGAAGGCGCACGGCAGCTCCTGGAGCTTGTTCAGGGCGCCGCGCCCGAGCGCGGGAGGGCAGCTGAGCCCGGCGGCCGCCGCGGCTCCGCGCAGGGCATGGTCGGAGATCCAGCAGCGTCCCTCAGCCGTCTCGACCGATGCGTCGAACGGCAACCAGTGCAGGCCCGGCGCGTACCACACGCCCGTCTGCACCGGCTCGGCCCCGGCAACAGCAGGAACATCCGGGTGCGGGTAACTTCCCCCGGCCAGCTCACCGTAGATCGTCACCACCGCAGCGTCCCCCCGGATACCGCGCAGTGCGGAGGTGAAACGGGCCGCCGCCACCGACAGCACCGGCCAGATTCTGCTCACACCGAAGAAGCCATCCAACGCCTCGTCGCCCAGCAGCTCACGCCGCTTCGCCGGATGGACCCGCGCACCGTCACACACCACCGCAAAGTGCGCTCCATGCACCTTTTCCACTGCGACCCACTCCCGGACTCCGGACACGCCGAGCCCTCCCCTGGCGGAGATCTTGGGATACGGCCGTAGTGGGGAATCCTCAGTCGCAGCGTTGGACATGAGGAGGATCATCGCTTTCCGTGGAGGCCCGGACAACCACAATTCGCTGTGCCGACTCCGAGGGATCAACGCTTGCGGGGCAGCCGCAGATGCCCTTGCCACGCAGCCGGCGCCGGAGATTCAGTGACCCGTTTTTCGAAGGTCGCTCTCTCGGGCCGCCGTTCGCACCTGCCCGCCGCCAAGGACGATTTCGGCACCGTCCTCATGGCCGGCGACACGGACAACGCGGTCCGCGATCAGCGCGGCGCGGCCGCCTCGCGCCGCCAGCACTCGAACTCGAAGTCCGTCGTCTGCCTCTCTCTGCTGGTCAGCGGCTGGACTGGGAGACGCTGTTGGCGAGCTGGCCCAGGAAGGTCAGGATTCCGTGACCCACCGGGGTTGGGGCGATCAGGACGCCCAGAGCCAGGACGATGACCACGGTCAGTTTCTCGTCGAGCCTGCTCCTGGCTTCCGTACGGCGACGCAGCCGGAAGAGGACGATGACCACGAGCAGCAGCGTCACGTTGATAGTCAGCAAGCGCGCAGACCTCCCACAAGACCACGACGCCCACGCCACAAGGCAGCGGGCGCCCATTCCAGCCCCCTTGTGTAGCCCGGGTCCGGCGGCACTGTGGCGGGGTTGCCTGTGATTGACGGAAAGCGTTCCCCTGGCCGGATACCGCAGGTGAGCGGGCTCACGGACCAGGGCCGGCTGTGGCCGTCGGTCGATGTGCACCGTGACGAGGAGGTCCCCCGGTGCGCCGCCGTTCTCCCCGGGCACCAAGCCCCTCAGCCGCAGTTGCTGTCCGGCCGGGACATCGGCGGGGATCCGGACTCGGTAGGTGCGTAAGTCGTTGAGCCGGTCGGAGCCTTCACACGGGGCGCGCCCTGCTGAGCCGTTGTCACCTGTTCTGGAGTCGCAGCCGACAGGCCACTGCCCGGTGACCATCCCGTCGAGCACGCACCCGGGCAAGTACAGGTCGAAGCGGCAGCCGAAGGCGCCGCAGCGCACCGGGAGGGCATGCAGGCGGGGGTGCCGAGGAGAACGCCGGTGGTGGGTGATGCCGGATGCCGTGCCGGTCGTCGCTGCCGGAGTTTCCCGGCTTTGAGCCCGGCAGCCAGTCGGTCCCGTAACTCGTCGTCGCGGTCGAGGTCGTGGTGCGTGTGCAGTGCGTCTGCGGCCTCGATCGCCTGCATTGCTCCGGGCGTTGCCGGCCGACTCGCCGGTGTCTGTGTTCCGGGATGGTATGTGCTTTCACCGTTCAGGCCCATAAAGGGTCTTTTGGCGCTGCTTGTTGTGATGTACTGCCTGCACACTTGATCATTTAGGGCTACTACGGCCCGCACTCAGTGAAAGCGCCCAGATGTCACGAATACGAACAGCTTGGACCGTTGCCACGCTGCTGGCCGGAGGCGTGCTCGCTGCGGCAGTCCTGACGGCCGGGCAGCCCGCCGCCTCGGATGTCGCCATCCCGGTCGCGGATGTCGCGCCCACGACGGAGATGACGAACGTTCCGCTGACCGGATCGGCGGGCGAACCGCGGCCGGGCACCACGTACGGCAAAGCCGAGCGCGAGATCAGGGTGGAGCGGAACGCGACCGGTACCTTCCGGGCCGTCAGCCTCTCCTGGGAGAAGGGGGTGCGCCTCGACCACGGGGCCCATGCCACCGCCCGGTTCCACCGCAACGGCGAGTGGACCGCATGGCAGGACATCCCGCTCGGCGGCGACCAGGACTCCGGCGAGGCCAAGCGCACCGGTTCCGGGGTCTTCTTCTCCGACACCGCCGACGGGGCGCAACTGCGCCTGACCACCGAGAAGGGCGAACTCCCCAGGAACTTGCGGCTCTCCCTGATCAACCCGGACAAGAAGCCGGAGGCAAGTGGCAGCAAGGGCACACAGCGCCTCACCATGAAGCCCGCGGCCGCCGTCGGCACGGCCGGGGCGTCCGCCGCCGACCGGCTCGAACCCGTGGTCCACACCAGGGCCGACTGGGGCGCGGACGAGTCCAAGGCCGACCCCGGACTCAAGGGGATGGACACCGTTCGGGCGATGGTGGTCCACCACACCGTCAACGGCAATGCCTACCGCTCTGAAGACGTGCCCAGCCTGATGCGCGCCATCTACACGGACAAGATCGAGAACGAGGGGTACGGCGACTTCCCGTACCACTTCGTCGTCGACCGGTTCGGCGGCATATGGGAGGGGCGCCGGGGCAGCATCGCCGCGAGTCCCTCCGCCAGCCCCAAGGCGATCCTGGGCGGCCACGCCGCCGGGTACAACACCGGCACTCTGGGCGTGGCCACCCTCGGCAACTTCGAACCCACGGAGGAGGGCAGCGCAAAGCCGGAGCCGGACATGCTCAACGGTGTGCGCGACATCCTCGCCTGGAAGGGCGCCCAGTACCAGCTGGACCCCAAGGGGAAGGCCGTCCTGGACTTCGCCGGGCAGAAGCCCAAGACGGTCGACGTCGTCTCCGGGCACCGCGACGTGTACGCGACGCTGTGCCCGGGTGAGGACCTCTACGCGCTGCTCCCCGCCCTGCGCCAGCAGGTCGCCGACCGCATGGCCCAGGCCCAGGAGACGGCGGGTATCGCACCGGCCGAGCCGCGGGCCCGGCGGTGACACCGCATGCGCTGATGCTCACCACGGCGCTCTGACGCCCGCCTTCGGGCGACCTCGCGCGCCTGGTGCAGTGCGGCCTGGGCCAAGTCGAAGCCGGTGACCACCCACCGGTGTCCCCTCGCCATCAGCGAGTTGCTGCTGCCCATTCGCGAGGCGAAGTGCACGCTGCACCAGGTCAGCGCCGTAGACCCACTCAGCGGCGGGCCGCCCGGACGTGTCGGCCGTCGTCTCACGCTTCATGAATTCGCCCCGAGGCCGTCGTCCGCAGGTCTGCCCGGTCTTCCGTGCTGAAGTCGTCGGCGTCGGTTTGCGCGGGCAGCACCTCGCTCTGCTCCTCGTCCGTCTGCTGCGGGCGTGCGGCGAACGCTTCGGCGACCAGGCGGCGGACCGACTCGCTGCGCGGGGCCTGCCGGTTGCCTTCCCACTCCGTGGGGCGGGCCGGCTCCGCGCTGCGGGAGTCCCGGTACGCCCGTACGGCACGCCCGGCCCTCAGCAGTCGGCTACGGGGCCACCGCTCTCGCCCGCCGCTCAGACGGACGGTGCACGAGGTCCGGGACGTGGTTACGGTCCAGGAACGCGATCACCTCGTCCGCCGTCCAGCCCGCGTCGTCAGAAACCTCCCGCAGAATCCAGACGATCCGGGGCACCGAGGCCCGACCCACCCACGGCACCTGGCAGGTCGACTTTCCGGCCAACTGGGAACGGCGCCCAACGCCGTTGAGAGAGCGAGAGCGACGGTTTCGCGGCACGGATGCCGGCACCAGGCGCACGCGTGCCAGTCCCCCTCCAGCATTGCCGCCCGCCACGCCGATACCGGCACAACGACCGCCCTCCCCACCACATGGGACCTTGCCCGCCATTACCGCAGTGCTCGTCGCCTCGACCTGAGAGTGGGCAGCCGGTAGGTCTCCAACCCGTGCGGCTGCCTGGCAGTTCGGGAGCGGGGCCGGATGTCGCTCTCCAACGAGTTGGCTTCTGCAGAACCAGAGCTCGCACCGAGGCCCCGTCCGGCCCTGGTTCGCTGCTCGCCGGATGGTTGTGGCCCGCCTTCGATCAGCAAGTCCTCGGCCGGCCCCTCGCCCAGGCCCAGATGGCTGGGGCCAGGCGGCCTGCTCCCGTCACGCCGAAGTAGATGCCCCGCCGGAGATCCTGATGTCTTCGGGCCGGCCTCTACGGCGGGCTCGGCCTCGCGGGTGATATCCGCAGACTGGTCGTCTTCACCACCGTGCCGCAGGCCAACAGCGAGTTCGGGGGTTCCTCTCCGAAGGCCGGGCCCTGCCCACTGGCACCCATGACGAGCAGTGCGAAGGGCTGGTCCGGCTCACCCGTCCGGCAGGCGCCGGCGGAGAGCGGCCGTCCAAGGCCGGGCAGAGGGCGGCGGATTGCCGCTGGAGCTGGTCCACGGTCAAGCGCGCCGAACACCGCGTCCGGGAAGTCGAGACCGTCCCGACAGCCGAGCTGAAGCGCCTCATCCGGGACGACGTGAGCCAGTTGCTCAAGCAGATTGAGGTCGAACCCAGGCGTTCAGCGACTCGTCATGGCATGGCCCGACCGGCCCCTGCCCTGCCTGGAGGAGCAGTTCCTCACGCGCGTCGGGTAGGGCAGGTGACCGCCCAGGCCGCCTCGATCATCTGGAAGATCTCGTCCACCGCGGCCTCCGGATCGGCCGCCTCGCGGGCCAGCGAATAGGCGTCGATGGCGAACCTCGCGATCGTCCGGCAGGCCGTGGTGGTCTGCGGCAGGCCGGGATCGGCGGCGATGGCCGTTGCCAGCGACTCTGCGTGGCGCAGCCTCATCGACTCCTCGTACTCCCGCAGGGCAGGTGATTCGTCGATCAAGCGCCAGATCGGGGCGGCGCTGTCCGCCGTGCAATGTCGCACCAGGGCCTGGATCTCGCGGCGCAGCGCAGGGATGAGCGGTTCGTGCGGTGCCCGGCCGGTGGCCGCCTGGGTGAGGCGTTGCTCGAAGTCGTCGTCCCGCTCGAAGACCAGGGCCTCTTTCGAGGCGAAGTGGGAGAAGAGCGTGGTGACGGCCACGTCGGCCTCGGCGGCCACGTCGCGGATGCCCACCGCGTCGTACCCGCGTTCCAGGAAGAGCCGCAGGGCGGTGTCAGCGATCTTCTGGCGGGTCGCGGCCTTCTTACGCTCGCGGCGTCCGGATGGCACGGTCATGCCCTGACGCTATCAAATACAAAGGCGGAACGGTTCTTAAACCCTAACGGTTAGTGTTATGTTCGACCGCATGAAGAGAGTGAGCTTCGCCGAGTTCGGCGGTCCGGACGTTCTGCAACTCGTGGACGCCGAGGAGCCCCACGCGGGCCCCGGCCAGATACGCATCGCCGTGCGGGCGGCGGGCGTGAACCCCGTCGACTGGAGGATCCGGGAAGGCCAGTTCCAGAAGGTCCGTCCGATCGAGTTGCCCGCCGGCGTGGGGCAGGACGCCTCCGGGGTGGTGGACGAGGTCGGCGAGGGCGTCGAAGGGGTCGAGGTCGGCGACCACGTGTTCGGCGAAGGTTCGAGCACCTATGCCGAGTTCGCCGTGCTGTCGGCCTGGGCCCGGATGCCCGAGGGGCTGACGTTCGCAGAGGCGGCCGGGTACCCCTCCGTGGTGGAGACCGCGCTGCGCATCATCCGCCAGGCCGGTGTGCGGTCCGGGCAGACGCTGCTGGCCAGCGGTGCGTCCGGAGGAGTCGGATCGGCGGTGCTGCAGATCGCCCGCGACCGCGGCATCACGGTGATCGGCACGGCCGGGGCCGCGAACCAGGACTATCTGCGCAGCCTGGGTGCCCTCGCCACGACGTACGGCGAGGGCTGGGTCGAGCGGGTGCGGCGGCTCGGCCATGTCGATGCGGCCCTCGATCTGGCCGGCTCGGGCGTGATCCGCGAGCTCGTCGAGCTGACCGGGGATCCGCAGAAGGTGGTCTCCATCGCCGATCTCGCCGCGCCGGAGCTCGGTGCCCGATACTCCGGCGTGGCCGGGAGCGTGCCGGAAGCGCTCGCCGAGGCCGCCGGCCTCATCTCCCGGGGAAAGCTCCACATCCCGGTCGAGAAGTCGTACACGCTCGCCGAGGCCGCGGCGGCGCACATCGACAGCCATGCCGGTCACACGCGCGGGCGCCGGGTCGTGCTGGTCTGAGCCGTTTCCCGCGCAGTTGCACGGCCCCGCGAGCCGAATTCCTTCCAGCGATCCTGCCGGGCCCGCCCGGCAGTTGTGCGACACGCAAGGAGCCCTCATGCACACCCCCGTCACGATCATCGGCGCCGGACTCGGCGGCCTCACCCTCGCCCGCGTCCTGCACCTCCACGGCATCCCGGCCACCGTCTACGAGGCCGAACCCTCCCCCACGGCGCGTTCGCAGGGCGGAATGCTCGACATCCACGACCGCAACGGCCAACTCGCCCTCGCGGCGGCTGGCCTGATGGACGAGTTCCGCGGCCTCATACTGGAGGGCCGCCAAGCGATACGGCTCCTCGACCGGAATGGAACCGTCCTGTTCGACAAGGCCGACGACGGCACGGGCGGACGCCCCGAGGTGCAGCGCGGCGAACTGCGACAGCTCCTGCTCGACTCGCTCCCGGCCGGCACCGTCCGATGGGGCCACAAGGCCACCGGCGTCCGCACCCTCGGCGAGAGCCGCCACGAGGTGACCTTCGCCAACGGCACCACCGCCGTCACGAGCCTGCTGGTCGGCGCGGACGGCGCGTGGTCACGGGTCCGCCCGCTGCTCTCCACCGCCACACCCGAGTACGCCGGCCGGTCCGTCGTCGAGACCTCTGTGTACGACGCCGACACCCGGCACCCGGCCACCGCGAAAGCGGTCGGCGGCGGAACGCTCGTCGCACTCGACCCGGACGCGAACGGGAAGTGGTTCGTGGTTCACCGGGAGAGGGGCGGGACCCTCCGCAACTACCTCACACTGACCAAGCCGCAGGACTGGTTCGCCGCCATCGATTTCACCGATGCCGCCGCGGCCGCCGCGCGGATCGCGGCCGAGTTCGACGGCTGGGCACCGGAACTCATCGCCCTGGTCACCGCCGGCGAGACCGCACCGGTCCTGCGCCCCCTCCACGTCCTGCCAGCCGGGCACCGCTGGGACCGGGTGCCGGGCGTGACCCTCCTCGGCGACGCCGCCCACCTCGCGACCCCCAATGGCGAAGGCGCCAACGTGGCCATGCAGGACGGCGCCGAACTCGGCAAGGCCCTCGTCGCACACCCCGGCGACATCGAGACGGCCCTCACCGCATACGAGCAGGCGCTGTTCCCCCGCGGCGCCGCGGCCACCGCCGTAGCCGCCCACAACCCCACGTCCCAGGAGGTGATCAACTTCTTCACCCGAGGCGAGCGGACCGAATGAGCCATTCGCTGTGGGGCCCAAGGACGGGTAGTCGGAATCTGGGCGCGGTAGTCGGGATTTCCGGGGGCCGGGTGGGGTCCGTTGCGCGCCCGGGTGTGTCTGCACTGTGAGCCGCTCGTTGTCCTCGACCCCGGGGACAGCGAAAGGCGTCGCCGCGAGTCCCGGCAGGGCGGGCGGTTCTGGCAACGCCCTCCAGGAGCCGCCCACTCCCGGCACTGCACGGCCGCCACACAACCGTGTCGACGGGCCCGGAGCGGCTGGTGGAGAGCACTTATCCGAAGGATGCCGTGTTCGGTAGCGTGATTTCGGCAGTCGCCCCGACGCAACGTCTCACCGAGAGAAAAGGAAGGGGAATCCGTTCCATGCTTCGTGACCTCGCTTCCCTGCCCAAGGCGCATCTGCACCTGCATTTCGACGGTGCCCTCCGTGCATCGACGCTGGCCGACCTGGCGGGCAAGGCGGGTATCGAGGCGCCGCTGCCGTCCGAATACGGGTCGTTCGACGACTTCACCGCGACGATCACGGCCGCCGCCGCGTGTCTGCGCACGCCCGACGATGTCGCCCGGGTGATGGCGGAGATCGCCGAGGACGCCGTCGCGGCTGGTGCGGTGTGGATCGAGGTGTCCGTGTGGCCGGGGTTGTTCGCGGGACGATTAGGACCACACCTGGAGGCCGTCCGGGTGCTCGTGCAGGCCGCGCGTGCGGCCGAGGCCCGCCATGGGGCGGGGGTCGGCCTCGTGCTGGCCGCCAACCGGGGCCAGGGCCCGGACCGGGCGCGGGAGATCGCCCGGCTGGCTGCCGACTTCGTCGGCGAGGGCGTGGTCGGGTTCGGACTCGACGGCGATGAATCGCGCCACCCGCCGGCTCCCTTCGCCGACGCGTGTGCCCTGGCGCGCCGGGCCGGGCCGGCCGTCGTGCCGCACGCGGGAGAGCTGCTGGGCGCCGACAGCCTCGCCCAGGCCGTCGATCTTCTGGGCGCCCGGCGAGTCATGCACGGTGTCCGCTGCCTGGAGGATCCGCACCTCGTGGCCCGGCTCGCCGCGGCGGGAACAGTGCTGGATGTCTGTCCGACCAGCAATGTCCTGCTCTCGGTTGTGCCCTCCCTGCGCGAGCATCCGCTGCCGCGCCTGCTGGCCGCCGGAATCCGGTGCACCGTCAACGCCGACGACCCGTTGCTGTTCGACACCGGTCTGCTCACCGAGTACCGGCGCTGCCGCGAGCAGCTGGGGCTGAGCGATATGACGCTCGCCGAGGTCGCGCGTACCTCTCTTCGGGCCTCCGCCGCCCCCGGCGACCCGGTCGAGGCGGCAGTGCACGGGATCGGCCGCTGGATCGACGGTCCGGCAGGCGACTGAAGGCGACGGCAGACCGCGGAAGGAGCCTGCCTCCGCCCAGGTGCTCGCCGGCTGCGGCCTCGCCATGGCCGTCCTCGCGGCACTCGCCGCCCTGACCCCGTCCAGGCGGGCGCCCCCACGACGTCCGCGGCACAGATCCGAGCAGCCAAGCCGGCACCGCCAACCCGGCCGCTGCCGGAGGCCCGCCCCGGCTGCGGCAGGATGGGCGGTATGGCAGCTGACAACGCGTATCTGCTGGACAACCGGCAGCGGGAGGCCGGGCGGCGCTTCGAGGCGTTCGCCGAGCTCTTCGATCCGTGGACGCTCGGGCATCTGGAGCGGCCGGGGCCGTTGACGGGTCTGCGCTGCTGGGAGGTGGGGGCCGGCGGCCCCTCCCTGCCGGCCGCGCTCGCCGCCCGGGTCGGGCCGACCGGGCAGGTGCTGGTGACCGACCTCGACACCACCTGGCTGACCGGGGCGGCCGACGGCGGACCCGACAGCGCACCGGTGCGGGTGCTCCGCCACGACGTGGTCAGGGAGGAGCCGCCGGGCGGGGACTTCGACCTGGTCCATGCCCGGCTCGTGCTCGTCCATCTGCCCGAACGTGCCCAGGTGCTGCGCACGTTGGCCGCGGCGGTGCGGCCGGGCGGCCGGCTGGTCATCGAGGACGCCGATCCCGCGCTGCAGCCGTTGGCCTGCCCCGATGAACGCGGCCCGGCCCAGGAGCTGGCCAACCGGATCCGGCAGGGCTTCCGGTCCCTGCTCGCCGAACGCGGCGCCGACCTCGCCTTCGGCCGCACCCTGCCGGCCCTGCTGCGCGCCGCCGGGCTGCGCGAGGTGGCGGCCGAGGCGTACTTCCCGGTCACTTCGCCGGCCTGCCGGGAGCTGGAGGCCGCCACCGTGCGCCAGTTGCGCGAGCAGTTGGTCGCGGCCGGGCTGGCCACCCCCGCGGAGATCGAGGAGCACCTGGCGAACCTGCGTGAGGACCCGGACCGGGAGCCGGAGCAGGAACTGGACGTCACCACCGCGCCGTTGATCACCTGCTGGGGTCGCCGCCCACTCCGGTGACCTGCGGCCAGAGCCGGTCGCTGCCGCCTTCCACCACCCGCCGCCCGATCCTCCGGAACCAGGCGTGTTCGCTGCCGTCCTCATCGCGCCAGGACCACATGCGGGTGGTGGCCAGGTGGAGCGGGCTGAGTTCGGTGAAACCGATCGCGCCGTGCAATTGGTGGGCGATGCGGGTGATCTCGGCCACCGAGGCGGAAGCCTGCGCGGCGGCGACGCAAGCCGCGAACTCGGCGGTGTCCGGATCGGCAGCGGTGCCCGGATCGGCGAGAGCGGCGGCGGCCGCCTCGACGGCCGCCGCTATCAGGGCCGCCTCCTCGACCAGTTTGGCCTCCTCCTGCTTGACGGCCTGGAAGTGGCTCAGCGGACGGCCGAACTGCACGCGAGACGTTGTATGGGCGACCGTCAGCTCGACACAGCGGCGTGCCGCGCCGGCGATCAGGGCGGCCCGTGCCAGGCCGGCACGCCACTGCGCCTCCCGGACCAGTGCGGCCGGGACCCGGCGGACCCGCTCGGCGGGGACCGCCACGTCGGTCAGGACGAGATCGTCCCTGGGCTCGCCCGCCAGGTTCGTGCCCTCGGCCCGTCGGCACTCGGCGGCTTCGAGGAGGAGGAGCACGGGCCCACCGGACGGCCCCTCGGTCAGCACGGCCACGGCGTCGGCGGCGCGGGCCCACGGCACCCGGTGCAGGGTGCCGCTGACGCGCAGGGCGTCGTCGGTGCCGCGCGCACCCAGGGGGCCGACCCTGCTGCCCGTGTCCACGTGGGTGAACCGTGCGTCGAGCGGTCCGGAGGCGACCGTGAGCGGCCCGTCCGGGACGGTGAGCCCGGCCGCGGCCAGCAGCGGACGCGCGGCGAGCAGCGTCTCGCCGAGCGGAGCAGGGGTACCGCGGTAGCCGGCCTCGCACACCAGAGCCACCAGAGCGGCCGGATCGGTGTCGAGCGGCGGCAGGGCGTCGGCGGCGCGCAGCTCGTCCCACACCGTCCGGGCGGACTCGGCGGGCCGCTCCCGGGCGTCGGTCTCCTGCGCTCCGGCCAGCACGGCGGCGGCGCGTTCGAGGAGGGATTCGGTGCTCATGAGGACAGCTCCAGACCTCGGGTGATGATGCCACGCAGGATTTCGTTGGTGCCGCCGCGCAGCGTGTAGCCCGGCGAGTGCAGGATCGCGGTGGCGAGCAGTTCGGGATAGGTGCCGCGAGTGGCGTCGAAGCGGGCGGTGACCGGCAGGATCTCGCGGACCGCGTTGACGAGTTCGCCCTCGAAGCGGGTCCCGAGGTCCTTGACCAGAGCGGCGTGCACATCGGCTGGCCGGCCGGCCTCCAGGGCGGCGGCCACGCCCAGCGACAGCTGCCGGATCGAGGACAGGCGCGCGGTGAGACGGCCCACCCGGGCGTGCTGCTCCGGGCCGCACGTGGTCCGCCGCAGCTGTCCGACGAGTGCGGTCAGCAGCGGCAGCGTGGACAGGAAGCGCTCCGGCCCGCTGCGTTCCAGGGCCAGTTCCCCGGTGACCTGCTGCCAGCCGTCACCGGGGCGGCCGAGGAGCGCGTCGTCGGCGAGCTCGACGCCTTCCAGGTGGCAGTAGTTGAAGGTGTGCTCACCGCTGAGCAGGCGGATCGGTTCGGTGCGGACGTGCGGATCGCGCAGGTCGACGATGAACTGGCTCAGCCCGGCGTGGCGGTCCTCGGAGTCTTCGGTGCGGGCGAGCACGATCGCGTAGTCGTTGACGTGCGCCCCGCCCGTCCACATCTTGGTGCCGGTCAGCCGCCAGCCGTTGTCGGTCCGCACCGCCCGGGTCTGCACCGAGGCCAGGTCCGAGCCGCTGTCCCGCTCGCTCATGCCGATGGAGAAGAAGCATGCGCCGGCGGCGATCCTGGGCAGGAAGTGGCGCCGTTGCTCTTCGGTGCCGTGGCGCAGGATGGAGGGCCCGGCCTGCCGGTCGGCGACCCAGTGGGCCGAGACCGGGGCGCCGGCCGCCAGCAGTTCCTCGATGACGACATAGCGTTCGAGGTTGCCGCGCCCGACGCCGCCGTACTTCTGCGGCAGGGCCATGCCGACCCAGCCGCGTTCGGCGAGGCGGCGGGTGAAGGCGGGATCCCAGCCGGTCAGCCAGGAGTCGGGCCGGCCCAGGATGGTGCCGGCGGCGCGCTCGGCATCGAGGAAGTCGCGCACTTCCTGCCGCAGTTGCCGTGTTTCGGGGGGCAGTTGCACTGCCCCGGCGCCAAGGACGGAGAGGGCCATGGGGGTACTCCTCACAGGTAGGGGTGCGGAAGCGGTCTGTGGTCAGGCGCCCGTGAAACGCGGGGGGCGGTGTTCTCGGCGGGCCTGGACGCCCTCGCGGAAGTCGTCGGTGGTGACGGTCACCGGCTGGGCGAGCGCTTCCCAGGTCAGCGCCTGTTCGACGGTGGGCTGTCCCTGGGCCAGGCCGCTCTTGGTCAGCCGCACCGCCAGCGGGGCGGCGGCGGCTGCCTCGTCGGCCACGTCGAGTGCGTACCGCAGCACCTGGTCGGCGGGCAGGGCCTCGTGCACCAGGCCCAGGGCGGCGGCTCGCGCGCCGCTCACCAGCCGTCCGGTCAGCAGGAGTTCACGGGCGCGCGGCAGGCCGACGGCCTCGGCGAGCAGTGCGGTGGTGGCCATGCCCGGGTGCAGGCCGAGCTGGACGAACGGTGCGCCGAGCTTCGCCTCCTCGGCGGCGTAGCGCAGGTCACAGGCCAGGGCCAGGGCCAGTCCGGCACCCACCGCGTGGCCGCCCACGGCCGCCACGGTGGGGACGGGCAGGTCGCGGATGGTCAGCCAGGTCCGGTAGAAGGCCGACAGGTGGGCGCGGGCGGCCGGCAGGCCCTGGCCGTGCGCGTCGGCGAGTTCCCCCAGGTCGGCTCCCGAGCAGAACGCGGGGCCGGTGCCGGTGACCACGACGGCGCGCAGGTCGGGGGCCTCGCGCAGGGACCGCATGGTGCGCTGCCACTGCTCGGTCAGCCGCCTGGTCATGGGATTGCGTCGGTCGGGGTTGTCGAAGGTGAGCACGGTGACGCCGTTCGGCCGGTGCTCGACGCGCAGCGGTTCCTGTTCGCTCATGGGTCCTCGATTCCGGGTGTGGTGGGCTTGCGGGTTCAGGCGGAGGGGCGGTAGCCGATCTCGGCGAAGACCTCCTCGGTGTGCTCGCCGATCCGGGGGCAGTGCCGGTGCAGGCCGGTGGGGGTGGTGCGGAAGCGCACGGGCTGGCCGATGAGGCGGTAGGTGCCCTCGGTGGGGTGCTCGGCCGTCCGCAGCAGGCCGCCTTCGGTGGCGTAGTCGCTGGCGGCGGCCTCGTCCAGGCTCAGCACCGGGGCTGCCGGGATGCCGGCCGAATCGCAGAACTCCTGCCATGCGGCGCTGGTGTGCCGGGGGGAGAACTCCTCCATGAGTGCGTAGAGCTCGTCGGCGTTGCGGGCGCGGTCGGCGAGCGAGCCGAAGCGCGGATCGTCGGCCAGTTCCGGGCGGCCGACGAAGGTGAAGAAGTCGCGCCAGTTGCGGTCGCTGTAGGGCAGGATGCACATCCGGCCGTCCGCCGTGCGGGCGGCCTTGCGCCGGGAGCTGAGCGCGCGCGAGTAGCCCATCGGGCCCTGTGGCGGGTCGAGGGTCGCCGCTGCCAGGTGCTCGACCAGATTGAAGGCCAGCATGGTGTCGGCCATCGGGACCTCGATGTGCTGCCCCTGACCGGTGCGGTCACGGTGGTGGAGCGCGGCGAGCACCGACTGCACGATCACCAGGCCGCAGATCTTGTCGGCGACCACGGTGGGGACGAAGTACGGGACGCCGCTGACCTGTTCGTTCAGCCACACCAGTCCGGAGGCGGCCTGCACGATGTCGTCGTAGGCCGCGTGTCCGCCGAGCTCGGAGTCGCTGCGGAAGCCCTGGGCGTTCAGGTGGACCAGGCGGGAGTTGACGGCCGCCACGTCCTCGGGGCCCAGACCGAGTCGCCGAAGGGCCTGCGGGCGGATGTTGGTGATGAACACGTCCGCGGTCGCGATCAGGGCGAGCAGCGCGTCGCGGCCGCCCGGGGCCTTGAGGTCGATCGCGACGCTGCGCTTGTTGCGGTTGAGGTTGAGCGCCGCGGCGCCCATTCCGGGGTTGCGGGTCGGCGGGTAGTGGCGGGTCATGTCGCCGGTCGGCGGTTCGACCTTGATCACGTCCGCCCCGAGGTCCCCGAGCTGCTGCGCCGCGTAGGGAGCCATGATCACGCTGGCCAGTTCGACCACCCGCACGCCGCTCAACGGGCCCCCACCGCCGGTCTCTTGCCGTCCTGACGACATGGCATGTCTCCGATCTTCATCGGGACCGGCTCGCACGCCGGTCTGTTGACATGCAGTCAAATCCCCTGCGCCCCATATCGTCCAATACTTCCTTCTGCCGCATCTCATATGCTTCGCCATATGGAACTGACCCAGCGCCTCCTCCAGCAGTTCGTCGTGCTGGCCGAAGAGCAGCACTTCGGCCGCGCCGCCGAGCGGCTCGTCATGAGCCAGCCACCGCTCAGCCAGGCGATCCAGCGGCTGGAGCGCGGCCTGGGGGTCGCCCTGTTCGACCGCGGCCCGCGTGGCGCACGGCTCACCCCGGCCGGCCGCGCGTTCGCCGAAGACGCCCGGCGGCTGCTCGAAGCACAGGCCGCCGCCATCGACCGGGTCCGGCGGATCGCGAGCGGCCACGAGGGCGAGCTCCGGCTCGGGTTCATCAGCAGCCTCGGCTACGACCTCCTGCCGCGCCTGCTGCGCCGCACCCACGCAGAACTGCCCGGTCTGCGCCTGCACTTGAGCCAGCACTCCTCCGCGGAGCTGCTCGGCATGCTCCACACCGGGACGCTCGACCTCGCGCTGGTCCGCCTCCCGGTCACCGGCGCAGACCAGCTGACCGTCCGGCAGATCGGCGTGGAACGGCTGGTCGCGGCCCTCCCCGAACGCCACCCGCTCGCCGCCGAGCCCTCCCTCGACCTGAGCGAACTCGCCGAGCAGGAGTTCGCGCTCCCCAAACCCGGCGCGCTGCCCGGCCTCACCCAGCAGGTCGCGCTCGCCTGCGCGCAGGCCGGCTTCACCCCCCGCCCCCGGGGCCGGGCGGACGACCTGCCGGGACTGCTCGGCTATGTCGCCGCCGGCCTCTGCCTGGCACTGACCCCCGCGCAGGTGCGTTCGCTGGGGATCCCCGGTGTGACCTGCCGACCCCTGCGCGGCGCTTCCCCCTATCTGGAGACCGCGGTCGCCGCCGTCCACCGCCCCGATGGCCCCGACGCCGCCGTACAGCAGGTCCTCGGGATGCTCGCGGCCTTCGACCTGTCGGGCAGCGACAGGCCGGAGGGCGGCCAGGGCACTCCCTCCAGCTCGTGACGGGCGGCCGCGGCCCGCTGGGGTCATGGCCGGAGCGGAAGGGGCGGTGGGCGTGGCGGGCGAGGACGAAACCGGGGCGCCGGCCCGGTGGTTCGGCATCGGCACTCCGGTGGGGCTGCTGCCCCGCCCCCGACCGCGCTCGTCAACCGGCGCGGCCGGGAGCGGGGCGCCGCGATCGTCCCACCGTGCGGGCCACCGCCTGACGAACCGTCACACTCAGATGCTGAACGCCCTGCCGGCCGACCGGCCGGCAGGGCGAGGCGGCGGTGCGGATCGCCGAGGTCCACGCTCCGGCCGCTGCCGACCCGGACGCCGCCGTACCCGAGCAGCGCCGGGGACCGGCCGATCGGCACCGGTGCGCGGCCGGCGGCGCCCGCGCGGCCGGTGTCACCCCTCCGCGACAGCCTCCAGCGGGCTCAGGGCGGCTGCCCGGCGGGCCGGGACGGCGGCGGCGGCCGTACCGATCACGAGGGAGAGCAGGCACACGAGCAGCAGCGTCCCCCAGGGCAGCACCAGGGAGTACTGCTCCAGCGCCCCGTTGGCCAGCGCTCCGACCGCCCAGGCGCCGAACACTCCGCCCGCCAGGCCCAGCAGGGTGCCGAACGCGGCGACGGTCGCCGCCTCCAGACGGATCATCCGCCGGATACCGGCGCGGTCCATGCCGATGGCGCGCAGTGCGCCGATCTCGCGGGTGCGTTCGGCGACCGACATGGCCAGGGTGTTCACGATGCCGAGCGCGCCGATCACGACGCCGATGGCGAGCATCCCGTACATCACGTCGAGCAGGCCGCTCACGACGCCGGCGGCCTCGTCGACGAGTTCGCCGCGGTCCTGCACCTTCAGCAGCGGGCTGTTGCCCACGGCGGTGCGCAGCTGCTCCTGAAGGGTCTTCGAGGTTGCGTCGCCTTCGGTACGGACGAGGAGCCGCTGGACGGAACCGGGCAGGTAGCTGTGCTGCGCCACCTCACTGCGGGCGCCGAGCGCGTCGTGGGCGACGGGATTGTCCTTGTAGACGCCCACAACGGTGTACTTCTTGAGGTCCTGGCTCCGTCCCATGCGGACGTCGATGCTGCCGCCCGCGCGCACACCGTGTTCCCGGGCGACGGTGCCGGAGAGGGCGATCCGGCCCGGTCCGATGTCTTTCGCGGAGCCGCTGGTGAAGTCCAGCTTCATGACCGCGTTCACGCTGTCGGGGTCGATGCCGGAGATCGTCCGGACATGGCCGCCGGCGACCATGGTGGAGTCCGTGACGGCGGCCGCGGTCCGCACCCCGGAGGTGCCGGCCACCCGCCCCAGGGCTGCCGGGTCGATGCCGGTCATGGTGGTGCGGGAGCTGATCACGTAGTCGGCGCCGAGGCCGGCCGCGGCCTGGCGGTCGAGGGCCTGCCCGGTGGAGTTTCCGATGACGGCGAGCCCGGTCACCAGTGCGGTGCTGATCATGAGGGTGGCGGCGGTGGCCGCGGTGCGCCGCGGATCGCGCAGCGCGTTCTCTCGTGCGAGCCGGCCGACGATCCCGAAGCCGCCGGTCAGCCGTCCGGTCAGCCGGATCACGGGTGCGGCGAGCAGCGGCGCGAGCACGATCAGGGCGACGACGAGGACGGCGCAGCCGAGCATCGCGCTCCGCAGGTTCTCCTCCGAGGCATCCTTCGCCCCCGTGAGCGAGATCAGCAGACCGGCGCCGGCGACGAGGAGGACCAGCCCCACCACGGCACGGATCCGGGGCCGGGCGGTGGCGGGCGGCTGCGCGGCGGAGCGCATCGCTTCGACGGGCGCGACCTTCGCCGCCTGGCGGGAGGGCAGCCACGCGGCGAGCAGGGTGACCCCCACGCCGACCACGAGCGCCGCCGCGACCGGGCGCGGGCCGATCACCAGTGGGCCGTGGGGCAGGGTGGTCGCGCCGGTGCTCAGGATGTCGGGCAGTACGGCGGCGATGCCGAGGCCGAGCAGGAATCCGGCCGCCGATGCGGCGAGGCCGACCAGGAGGGCTTCCAGGAGGATGGAGCCGGCCACCTGGCGGCGCGAGGCGCCGATCGCCCGCAGCAGGGCGATCTCACGGGCGCGCCGCGCCACGAGCATGGTGAAGGTGTTGATGATGAGGAACGAGCCGATGAAGAGGGCGACCCCGGCGAAGACCATCGGCAGCTTCTCGTAGCCCCGGGTCAGGGTGTCGACGAGGATGGCCTGCTGATTGGCCTGGGCGGCGCCGGTGGTGGCTTCGGCCCGTTCGGCCGGGAGCATGCCGGCGACCTTGCGGGAGAGCGCGAACTGGTCGGTGCCGGGTGCGGCGGACAGGTCGATGGCGGTGTAGTGGCCCGGGGTGGCGAACAGTTTCTGGGCGGTCGCCTTGTCGAACAGGGTGAGGGTGCCGCCGGCGGTGACCCGGGTGTCCTTGGTGCTGACGATGCCGGCGAGGCGCTTGGTCATGACCGGGCCGTCGGTGGCCAGCGTGACCGAGTCGCCGATGCGGAAGTGGCCGGCCTCGGCGGTGCCGCTGTCCAGGGCGAGTTCACCGCTGTTCCTCGGGGCGTGGCCCTTCAGAAGCGGGTAGCGGCTGTCCGCGCCGTCCTTGTCCGGTACGTAGGCGCCGGCCAGGTTCGACCCGCTCTTGCCGGTCCGCAGCGGGGTGCCGTCCGCCGCGTTCAAGGCGGCCGAGCCGTCAACCGAGGGCCGTACGGCGGCGACACCGGGTACGGCGGCCAGTTTCCGCACGAGCGCGTCGTCGAGCACGCTCGTGTGCTGGTCCGGGGAGCTCCCGGGCGGGGGCTCCTTCGCGGTCACGGTGACCGCGATGTCGGCGAAGTTCTTCGACGCGGCGGCGCGGTGGGCCGCGGCGGTGGAGTCCGCGAAGACGAGGGTGCCGCAGACGAATGCGACGCCCAGGCAGACCGCGAGGACGGTCATCACCAGACGGGCCTTGTGCGCCAGGATGTTGCGCAGGGCTGTTCTCAGCATGGGTGGCTTCCGGGGGACGTGGCTCGGCGATGCGAGCCGGGGGCTGATGCGGTCCTGGGGCGGGGCGGGTCAGCTGGTGCGTGAGCGGGTGTCGAGGGACTTCATCCGGTCCAGGACCCGGTCGGGGGTGGGGCGGGTCATCTCGTCGACCAACTGGCCGTCGGAGAGGAAGACCACGCGGTCGGCGTAGCCGGCGGCGACGGGGTCGTGGGTGACCATGACGACGGTCTGGCCCAGTTCGCGTACCGAGTCGCGCAGGAAGCCGAGGACCTCGGCCCCGGCGCGGGAGTCGAGGTTGCCGGTGGGCTCGTCGCCGAAGATGATCGCGGGCTGCGCGGCCAGGGCGCGGGCGACCGCGACGCGCTGCTGCTGCCCGCCGGACAGCTGTGCGGGCCGGTGGCCGAGGCGCCCGGCGAGGCCGACCATGGCGACCACGCGCTCCAGCCACTGCGGGTCGGGCCGGCGTCCGGCGATGGTCAGCGGCAGCGTGATGTTCTCCAGCGCGGTCAGCGTCGGCAGCAGGTTGAACGCCTGGAAGATGAAGCCGATCCGGTCGCGGCGCAGCTGGGTGAGCCGGCGGTCGTTGAGCGTGCTCAGCTCGGTGGTGCCGATGCGCACGGAGCCGGAAGTGGGCGAGTCGAGCCCGGCGGCGCAGTGCATCAGGGTGGACTTACCGCAGCCGGAGGGGCCCATGATCGCGGTGAACTCGCCCTCCTTGAAGGTGATGCTGACCTGGTCCAGGGCGACGACCTGGGTGTCGCCGCTCCCGTAGACCTTCGTCAGACCGGAGGTGGCGGCCGTGATCGTGGGCATCGGCTGCGGCGCATGGGGGGCGAAGGGTTCGGCGGTCACGGGAGACTCCTCGTCAAGTGCGAAACGGTGCACTTCGAAGGGTGTCCGCGGAACGTATCGGAGCCTGAGCCACTGTGTATCGGCGTCCGCTCCGCTGTGTAGCGGTTCTGTGGTGCGGGCGGTTCTGCAGCGAATCTGTGGTGCGGGCAGTTCTGTAGCGGCTCTGTGGTGCCGGCGGTTCCGCAGCGGCTCTGTGGTGCCGGCGGTTCTGTGGGCGCGGGCGGTCAGGCCGGCAGGTGCAGGGTGGCGACGGCGCCGCCGTCCGGGGCGTTGTCCAGAAGCAGTTCGGCGCCCAGGAGCCGGGCCTGGCCCAGGGCGATGGTCAGGCCCAGGCCGTGGCCCGAGCCGCGCTCGGCCGCGCCGGTGTGGAAGCGGCGCGGTCCGTCGCGCAGCAGGTCCCGGGAGAAGCCGGGGCCGTGGTCGCGCACCACGACCGTGCGGCCTTCGACGGTGACCCGCACCGGCGCGCCGCCGTGCCGGTGGGCGTTGACGACGAGGTTGCCGACGATCCGTTCCAGGCGGCGCGGATCGGTCTCCACGGTCTGTACGGCCTCGCCGCTCCGTACGTCGACGATGTCGACCTCGGTGTCGAGGCCGGTGCGCGTCACGGCATCGGAGACGACCGCGCCGAGCGGGACACGGGCGTGGACCGGCAGTTCGGCACCGGCGTCGAGCCGGGAGATCTCCAGGAGGTCCTCGACCAGGCCGCGCAGATCGCGCACCCGGGCCCGGAGCAGGTCCTCCGTCTCACCGGGCGGCAGCAGGTCGGCGGCGGCCAGCAGCCCGCCGACGGGTGTGCGCAGTTCATGGGCCACATCCGCGGTGAACCGGCGTTCGCTCCGCAGCCGCCTGCCGAGACTGTCGGCCATGAGGTCGACGGTGGCGGCGATGTCGGCCACCTCGTCACGGCCCTTGGTGGGCCCGGTCCGGGCATCGAGGTCCCCGGCGGAGATCCGGCCCGCGGTCTCGGAGACCCACCGCAGCCGGCGGCCGAGCAGCCCGGCGCCGTAGACCGCCAGGGGCGTGGCCGCCGCGAGGGCGACCAGCGAGGCCACCGCCATGGTCACGTCGAGCCGGCGCAGGGTGTTGAGCTCCGGGCTCATGTTGACCCGGACGGCCAGCACCGGGCTGCCCGGGTCGCCGGTCCGCTGGGCGGCCCAGAAGCTCGGGCCCAGATTCCCCTCGACGCGCCCGTCGTAGACCGTGTGCCGGTCGCCGTCGGAGGGGTGTCGCAGTGCGGTGGGCAGCGCGGCCGGATCGAGTTCGGCACCGTCCACCAGCGTTCCGGTACGCCGGTGGACATCCATCGCCGCGTACACGCTGTTGAACGCGTCCCGCTCGGCGCGGGCACGGATGTCGTGCGCGGTCCAGAGGTGCACCAGCACGCCCACCACCACCGCGACCAGGCAAGCGGTGGCCGCGGCCAGCCCCGCGATCTTCCAGCGCAGGGGCACGCGGTCCGGCCGGAGCCGGCGGAACGGACGCACCGGCCTCAGCGCCTGAGCTTGTAGCCGAAGCCGCGGACCGTCTCGATCCGGTCCCGGCCCAGTTTCTTGCGCAGCCGCTGCACACACAGGTCCACGACCCGGCTGTCGCCGTCCCAGCCGTACTCCCAGACGTTGCGGAGCAGGGTGTGCCGCTCCAGCACGATGCCCGGGTGCGCGGCGAACTCCAGCAGCAGCTTCAGCTCGGTCGGGGTCAGCGCCACCGGGCTGCCGGAGACCGACACCTCCAGGCCGCCGGTGTCGATGGCCAGGTCCCCGAAGACCAGCAGGCCCTCCCCGGAAGGCGGCGGCACGTCGTCCGCGGCCGGCTCGGCCACCGGTGCGGGCGCGTAGGTCGCCCGCCGCAGCAGCGAGCGGATACGGGCCACGAGCACGTAGGTGTCCACGGGCTTGACCACGTAGTCGTCCGCCCCGGCCTCCAGACCGGCGACGACGTCGAGTCCGTCGCCGCGCGCGGACATCATCAGGACCGGCACCAGGCTGGTCTCCCGGACCCTGCGGCACAGGCCGATCCCGTCCAGACCGGGCAGCATCACGTCCAGAATCAGCAGGTCGAAGCTCTCCTCGCGGAAGAGCTCCAGCCCCGCGAGACCGTCGGCCGCGACCCGCAGCTCGTAGCCGTAGCGCTCCAGGGCGACGGCGAAGGACCGGCGCATCAGATCGTCGTCCTCCACCAGCAACACGCGAACAGGTCGCGCAGAGACCCCAGCCGGGGCGGACGAGGACACGGGCAGCTGCCTCCTGTTCGGGCGGTGATACGACGTCGGCCCCCTGGATACTCACCGCGGAGCCGGAGAACCGGTAACCGGAGAACCGCAAGAAACGATAAGGCAGACTCCGGGCGCGGCGAGCAGTCACGCAGCGGACACACGGCCGCCCCTCCCCCGCATCCGTCCTCATCGAAACCCCAGGTCAGAGCGGACAGTACGACCTCGGGAAGACGCCTGGACCACCTCCACCACAGTTACTGTCCCGCCTCTCCCCCGTGGCCCGGCGCGGTAACTCGATGGACAACCAAGCGCTGCCTGATACGCGGCGGATACAAACCCGCGCGTGGGTGGCCCGGCTCACGGGCCGACAGCGTCAGTGCACGACGGACTCGGCAGCTCCCGGGCGGTGCCGGCGCTCCACGCACCGAGACAGGCGCTGCTGCCGAGCCGTTCGCCAACGGGCAGCAGCAGGTGAACGCCCTCGAAGCCCCCAGCGCCCTCCAAGATCTCCGGACTGAAGGGCGCGTGCGGCCACCGGCTCCCACCCCGCTACACTTATCCATGGATTTATGGAGGATGGGTTGCCGGAGAACGCGAAGAGTGCGACGAAGGTCAGGCTGTACGACGCGTTCGCGGCCAGCGGCAAGGCCCTGGCCAGCGGAAAGCGTCTGGAGTTGCTGGAGCTGCTGGCCCAGGGCGAGCGCTCCGTCGACGCGCTGGCGAAGGCGGCCGGGCTGAACCTGACCACGGCGTCGGCCCATCTGCAGGTCCTCAAGCAGGCGGGGTTCGTCACCACCCGCCGGGAGGGCGTCCGCATCCACTACCGGCTCGCCGGCGACGACGTGGCCCAGCTGTTCGCGCTGCTGCGCAAGGTCGCCGAGAACCACCAGGCCGCCGTCCCCGCCGCCCGTGACGCCTACCTCGGCGAGCACGGCGCGGCCGAGGTGTCCCACGACGAGCTGCGCGTGCGGGTGGCGGCCGGGGAGGTCGTCGTGCTGGATGTGCGGGCGGTGGAGGAGTACCGGGCCGGGCATATTCCGGCCGCGGTCTCCATCCCGGTCGAGGAGCTGGCCGAGCGGATCGACGAGCTGCCCGAGGACACCGAGATCGTTGTCTACTGCCGCGACGAGTACTGCGTCCTCGCCTACGAAGCCGTAAGCCTGCTGACCGGTCTCGGCCGCCGCGCCCTCCGCCTCACCGACGGGATGCTCGAATGGCGTCTGTCGCAGATGCCCGTCGATGCCGCGGACCTCAGATGAGTGCACCGGCCGACGGCCCGCCGCACTCGGCCCCGGCGGGCCCCGCGCGCACCACCCTGTCCCGGCCACCGGCCGGCAGCAGATCACGCACGCGCAGCCGCGCGGCGGCGGCATGCTCAGCGCCGCCCGCGATGCGGACGCCGCACGGACGGCCACGACCGGCAACCGGTTGGCGCCCTTCGCCATTACTCCCGGCCGCGGCGGCGTCGAGCCCCTGATCTCCCGCCCGGTCGCCACCACCCACCACGGCCCGGATCCGGCCGAACGCACCGAGCGCGGCATCGCCGACGGCGTGATCCGCTGTCGGCCGGCCTCGAAGCGCCGACGGCCTGATCGCCGGCCCTTCCCCCAGCCCTGACGCCGACTGACGGACCGCCCTCTCGCACATGGCCCACACCCCCTCGGGGGACCGGGCCGGGCCGTGGTCCCCCATTTCACCCCCGCTCCGGAAAGTAGAGATGACCAGCACCGCACCCGCCGGCCCGACGGCCGCGATACCCCCGATACCCGACGCCGGCCAGGCACAGGCCCGCATCCTGCGTGTCCTGGTCGCCTCCCAGGTCCTCAGCGGCGCCGGGCTGGCCGCCGGTGTCACCGTTGGCGCCCTCCTCGCACAGGACATGCTCGGCACGACCAGCCTCGCCGGACTGCCCAGCGCCCTGTTCACCGCCGGATCCGCCCTCGCCGCCGTCGCCGTCGGCCGCCTCTCCCAGGCCCGGGGCCGCCGCCCCGGCCTCGCCGCCGGATACCTCGGCGGAGCCATCGGCTCGGCCGGAGTCATCGCCGCCGCCGTCCTGAGCAACCCCGTGCTGCTCTTCCTCGCCCTCTTCGTCTACGGCGCCGGCACCGCCACCAACCTCCAGGCCCGCTACGCCGGAGCCGACCTCGCCCAGCCCAACCACCGCGCCCGCGCTTCTTCCACCGTCCTGGTCGCCACCACCGTCGGCGGTGTCGCCGGACCCAGCCTCGCCGCCCCCACCGGTGCCTTCGCCGAATCCCTCGGCATCCCGAACCTGGCCGGTCCCTTCCTCCTCGCCGGAGTCGCCTACGCGCTCGCCGCCCTCGTCCTCACCCACTGGCTGCGACCGGACCCGCTGCTCCTGGCCCGTACCCTGGCCGAGCGCGAAGCAGCCAACGCCGACGCCACCGCCGACACCGCCGGCACGCGGGAGGGCCGCGGCGGAGTCGTCCCGGGCACGCTGGTCATGATCCTCACCCAGCTCGTCATGGTCGCGATCATGACGATGACCCCAGTCCACATGCACGACCACGGGCACGGCACCGCCGCCTCCGGCCTCGTCATCGCCATCCACATCGGCGCCATGTATCTGCCGTCGCCGCTGACCGGCTGGCTGGTGGACCGCTACGGCCGGCTGGCGATCGCCGCGGCCTCCGGCATCACCCTGCTGGCCGCCGGTGTGCTCGCCGCCCTCGCCCCCGGCGACTCCGTCGCCCTCCTCGCCCTGGCCCTCGCGCTGCTCGGGCTCGGCTGGAACTTCGGACTGGTGGCCGGCACCGCGATCATCACCGACGCCGTCCCGCTCGCCACCCGCGCCAAGACCCAGGGCATGGTCGACGTCGCCATCGCACTGGCCGGCGCCACCGGCGGCATGGCCTCGGGCATCATGGTCGCCGCCACCAGCTTCCCCGTCCTCGCCCTCGCCGGCGGCATCCTCGCCCTCGCCGTCCTGCCCGCCGTCGCCGCCACCGCCTACCGCCGATGACCCACCCGAACCCCATCCCCGCACCGGACATCACGGTCGACGGCACCGGCCTGCTCTGTGTCACCCTCCTGCTCCGCCTGCGCAAGGAGATCGACGGTGCCGGGCCGGGCACCGTAGTCCACGTCATCGCCACCGACCCGGCGGCCCCGCTCGACCTGCCCGCCTGGTGCCATATGACCGGCCACACCTACCTCGGGCCCCTCTCCCCGGGCGAACCGACGGTCTACGCCCTGCGCCTCTCCGCCGAAGCGCGCCGCACCCGCCCGGACGCCCCCTGGCACGCCGCCGACGACTGACCCGCCACCCGCGAGACCGAATCCGAACTCGCCCTGTTCACCCCTGCCCAGCCCGCACCGGCCACCCCTGACCCCAACTCACCTCACAATCTGGCGAGTTATCGCAGATTGCCCCCTCAGAGCCACCCGCGCCGGGCCGCCTGGACCCCGGCCTGGAAGCGGGTGGTGGCACCCAGCCCGGCGAGGAGGACGGCGACGCGGCGGACGACGGTGCGGCGGCCCAGGCCCAGGCGCCGGGCGATCGCGTCGTCGGTGGCGCCGCTGGCCATGAGGGTGAGGATCTGGCGGTCCCGGGCGTCGAGTTGGGTGCCGGTGCCCGTCGTCGTCACGGGAACGGCGAGCCTCCACAGGGACTCGAACACGTTGGACAGCGCCCGGAAGAGGCTGGAGGGGCGTACCAGGAGAGAGACGACACCGGGGTGGGCGTCGGCGGCGAGGGTGACCACTGCCAACTCGCTGTCGACGATGGCGAGTTTCATGGGCGGATCGTCCAGCGCCCGCGCCTGTTCCCCGGCCGCAATCATGCGGGCCATGTTGGGCCCCGCGATGGGGTCGTCGCACACGGAGCCGTGGTAAATGGTGCGGTAGACGACTCCGTCGGCCATCCGCTCGCGCTGGAGCGCCTCCTGTCCGAGGTAGTGGTCGACCGTGCCGGAGTACGGCGGCATGTCGATGGCCCGGAGCTGGTGGCGCGCGGACCGCTGAAGCTGCCCGCTGACGGCGAGAACGCGGGCGGCGTCCTCGACGACCTCCAGCGCGCCGTAGTGACCGGTGTCCCGCCTGGCGAAGCGGTAGAGCTGTTCCAGTTCCGTCCCGGTCTGGCGCAGGGCCGTCCACCGGGCGGCATCACGCTGCAGCAGCGCCTCGACGACCTGGGTGGGCGGCAGCGCTTCCCAGGACTCCTCCGCGCCGCCGGCGCCCGTCGTCATGACGATGTCCTCGGCGGCGAGCTCCTTCAGCACCGCCCGCACGACGGCCTCACTCAGCCCGGCCCGGTCCGCCAGCCGGCCGGCGGACTCGCGTGGGTGACCGACCAGGGACCGGTAGACGCGCCCGCGGTCGGAGTCCGGGTCCAACACGTCGCGCACGGCGCTCCCTTCGCCCGTACCGGGGACGGCCGCCCGGCCGCCGAAGCCTACTGCGCGGGTGGCGCACTTGTGCCAGTGGCCCCATTGCGCCACCGCCTCGTATGGCGCCGGACGAGGCAACTGCGGTGAGATTTCCGCTGTCCGGCCGAACCACCGGTTGCCTGGCATCCGGCCCACCCCGAGGACACCTGATGAGATTAGTCCTGCCCGTCCGGCTCCCGCGCGCGAGGGCGGCAGTCGCCGCCATGGCCGCCACTCTCCTCCTCTTCGCGGGAATGCCCTCTGCACACGCAGAGCCCTCGGGTCCGCCGAAGATGGCCGACGGATTCGGTCTGACCCAGACCGACTCCGTATCCGGCTCCGCCACCAACTTCGTGGTCACCGTGAAGACGGCCCAGGTCGCCGGCGAGCACCGCATCCGGATCCTGCTGCCCGACGACTACTCGGCCAACCCCGCCAAGCGCTACCCGGTGCTCTACTTCCTGCACGGCGCCTCCGACGACCCGGGCAACCCGAGACTCGCCTACCCCGCCCTCCTCGCGGCCAAGTCGATGATCACGGTCATTCCGGACGGGGGCCACCGGGGCTGGTACAGCAACTGGCTCGACCAGGAGACCGCCGCCGGTGCGCAGAACTGGGAGAACTTCCACATCGACCAGGTGATCCCGTTCATCGACGCCAACCTCCGCACCATCGCGGCCAAGAAGGGGCGGGCCGTCGCCGGCCTCTCGATGGGCGGCTTCGGCTCCCTGCACTACGCCCAGGCGCATCCCGAACTGTTCAGCCAGGTCGGGGCGTTCTCCGGCGCGGATGACCTCTCCAGGGACCATGCCGTCATGCGGGCGGCCGTGGTCGCCACGCTCACCAACATCGGCGCACCGCTCTGCGGCTCCGGCGACCCCACCTGCTCGCTCAACTTCGGGCCCACGGTGTCCAGTGACGCGATCTTCGGCACGCCGTACCCGATCCTCGACGCCGACTGGCGCTGGAACGAGGCGGATCCGTCCACGCATATGGACCGGCTGGCCGGTATGGGCATCTCGCTCTACACCGGCGACGGCGGAGGAAACCCCGCCAACCCGGAGTTCTGGGTCAGGTCGGCGGCCCAGCACGCCAAGGAGCACCTGGACGCCCTCGGGTACCCGTACCACTACGTGGACTACGGCAACGGCTCCGGCTGGGGCAACTGCGACGGCGGCCACGATTACAACTGCTGGGCGCAGGATCTCGTCGACTTCGTACCGCGCGTGGAAGCGGCCTTCGCGTCCGCCTGACCCCTCCCGCTCCCGAAAGACAGGGCTACGTACATGTTCAAGCGACTGTGCACGCTGCTGCTGAGCCTGGCGCTCCTGTGCACCGTGGGGGCCGGCGCCGCCCATGCCCAGCCGGGCAAGCGGGTCTTCAACGCGATGCAGATCATCTTCAGCCCGTCGTTGCCGGATCTCTTCTGCACGCTCGGCGCGGTGGGCGGCGACAAGTACGGGCACAAGATAGCCATCACCGCGGGCCACTGCCTCGACGACCCCAAGTACGCGGACCACGAGATCCACGACGACATCGCCCCCGTCTACGACCGGGCGGACACCGGGTTCGGCCCGATCGGATACGTGCGCTACTTCAAGGACCCGGAGGGCTCCCAGACAGGTCACGTGACCAAGGACTACATGGTCATCGAGCTGGTCCCGCAGGTGACGCCCTCCGCGCAGGGGCCGTATCTGAAGCAGACGGGCGAGGTGAAGGTCCCCGGCGGGACCGTCAGCCCCAACGCTCTGACCCCCGCGCTCGACAACGAGCGGCTGCTCGCCACCGGCAGCAACGAGATCATCACGTCCGGCCAGACGGGTGTGTGGTACGGCACCGTCATGGACAACGCCGACGGTGTCTACCGGTCGCCGGCCGCGAACATGCGGGGCGACTCGGGCGGGCCGGCGATCTGGCACGTACCGGGCACCGACCTCCCCTCCCAGGCCAACAACTTCCAGGCATCGGGCCCTTGGGCCGGTATCACCAAGGGGATCACCCTGGCACTGCCGCCCTTCCTCTACACCAGCTCGGCGAACATCCTCGCCGACCTGCGCGCCCGGGACACCGCCACCGCCGGCGGTGTCTTCGGCGCGGGCTTCGAGGTGACCACCAACCCGTGATGTCCCCGGCGGGAATCAACCGAAGCCATCGCCGCCAACTCTCCCTACTGCCAAGGGGAATTGCCTTGTCCATCGGGATGCTGTCACCACGCACGAGAACGACTCTGCTCAGCGTGCTCGCCCTGGTTGCCGCACTGCTCACCGCGGCGACCCCGGCACGGGCCGCCACCCCCGCGTTCGAACTCCTTCCGCTGGTGCCGGCCGGCGCCGACCACCAGCAGAAGCTCAAGGCCGAAGTGGCGCACTGGACCCTCGCGAAGATGGCCTCCGTCGGCCTCAACCACGAGGACCAGGACGCCACTCCGCCCCCGGGGGGCTGGGACGACCTCGGCAAGCCGTGGCCGCGGGAGGCGGGTCTGGTCTCGCGCACCGCGGGCAAGTTCTTCATGGAGTACAAGAACCTCGACAACGGTGCCGTCACGGAATCAGCATGCTCCGGCAACGTGGTGACCAGTGCCAATCAGAGCGTCGTGGTGACCGCCGCCCACTGTCTGCGCGTCCACACCCCGGTCGATGTGGGCTTCGGGAACATCGTGGTCACCAACATGGCCTTCGTACCGGGATTCAACGGCGCGAGCCTGCCCCGCCACACCACCAGCACGGCGCTCCCCGGCAAGGACATCGCCCCGTACGGGGTCTGGGGAGTGACCCGCGAGTGGTTCACCAATACCTGGAGCCAGAGCGCCGACTGGCTGCTGGGGCACGATATGGCCGCGGTCCTGGTGGCCAGCCCCGACGACCCGCGGCCGATCGGCGAGGTCACCGGCGCCCAGCGGATCGGCTTCAACCAGCCGCAGAACCAGACCGACCACATCTTCGGCTACCCGACCATCAACGAACGCAACTACTACCGCCCCGGCCATGTCTCCCCGGAGCTCCAGCGGACCTTCGACGGCCGGAGCCTCATGGTCGCCCAGGGCACCACCCGGGCCGACCCGGTCTACTACAGCGACGTCATGCCCGGGGCCCTGTCGCCCGGATGCAGCGGCGGCGCCGTGCTGCAGGACTTCGACCCCGCCACCGGCGCGGGTGTCCAGGTCGGAGCCTTCTCCCGCTACGACGACCCCGGCCAGATCATCGGCGTCCTCGGCTGGCAGGAGGGTCCCAACATGAGCTCCACCCACTTCGGTGACGGGGAGCAGGCCGTCTACAACGCTGCCCAGTCGGCGTCCCTGACGTAGCCCGGTCGGCACCGGATACCACCAGCGAAAGGAGAAAGCGTGACGAGAAGCTTCGTACCACCGCGACGGAGGTGGTTCCTGGCCATCGTCCTGTCGATCGCCGGCGTCGCCAGCGCCCTCATCGGATCGGCGGGTACGGTCCAGGCCGCTCCCGCACGGCCTGCCCAGCCCTGCGGGCCGGTCATGTTCGTGGTCCCGGGCTGGCAGGACGGCGGGGCCCAGAAGCTCCTGGACCCGGCGTTCGCTCCCGAGGGAGCCAACCCGGTGCGCATCCCCTACCCCAACAGCGTCAACGACATCAACCTGTACACCGATGTCGACGCCGGTGTCGCCAACCTCAGGACGGCGCTCTACAACCTCTACGTCACCTACGGGTGCGACCTCAACACCAAGGTGTACATCGTCGGGTTCAGCCTCGGCGCCCTCGTCGCGGGCACCGTCCTGGAAACCGAACCGCCCGGCCGGAACATCCAGGGAATCCTGTTCGCCGACGGCCGGCGGCAGCCCGGCGAGTCGAACTGGCCGGGCGACCCCGGCGGGCTCGTCGGACATCTGCCCGTTCCCGGCCCCGGTGGCGCCGGCTTCCGCCCGCTCGACGGGTTCCGGTACCCGACGCTGAGCCTGTGCAACGGGCCCAACTCCGCGGGCGGATCGGATCTCATCTGCTTCGGCGGCACCAACCTGGACAGCTACTTCTCCTCGCACCCCTACTACAGCTTCGACGTGGCCACGGAACTCCGGATCCACGGCGAAGGCCCCTACCCTCACAACCTGAGGAACCGCGTCATTCCGTAGGCCACACCGCGTGTGAAGCCTCGGAACACATCGCAGCAGCAGCCGGTCCGCCCGTGGCGCCCCTCCGCGCCACGGGCGGACCGAGCGGCGTCTCCGGCGCGAGGGCCAGGCTCTCGCCCCGCCCGCACCCTGGCCTGCTGCCGCAGACCCACCGCATAGGGGCTGCGGGCGCGACGGTGCAGCCCGGTGGGCATGGTGAACGGCATGCGGTTCAGCCGCCTCCCCCTCCCCCGCCGTCTGCCGAATGCTCCGACGGTGCTTGGCAGTTGCTGAAGCAGTGGTCGCCGAGGCCGGTCATCACGATGAGCGCCGGGCCGGCCACGAGAATCAGCACGAACAGCACGAGAGCGACGAGCACGGCCCAGAGCTTCACCGGCGCGCCCTTGATCTGCTTGTCCAGCAACCTCATCCGCGCCTCCTGAGACCACCACGGCTTCCTGGACGCAGGGTCCGGCATCCCGGCACGCACGGCAATGCCGATCCGGACTCAACCGCCGCTACTCGCCGTGCGCGTTTGCCCTTCGCCGCCCGGATGAGGTGCCGAATGAGCTGCCGGAATGACGAGGGTGGTCGGCTGACGGGGGGCGAGCCATAGGGGTGTTGTCGGGGACCGGGTGTCGCCGGCCACGCTTCAGCGGGCGGCAGGGCCCCGCAGTGAGGCGGTGAGCAGCTCGATCATGCGGCTGTAGCGGGCGGGGAAGTCGACGTGGGCGGCGAGGAGCTCGGGGTCCTCCACGGCCGCGACGACGGTGGGTCCGGGGTGGGCGAGCGGCCACAGCCCCGCGATGAGCACGATGGTCGCCGAGGCCAGTTCCTTCGCGGCCGCCCGGTCCAGCTCGGGCATGCGGGCGTGGATGATGTCGGCGAGCCGGTCGTTGCTGGCCAGTGCCTGGCGTTTGAAGGCGCGCACCGTCTCCACCGAGACCGTGCGTTCCAGCACGCTGGCCAGCACGCTCGCGAGCTCGCACAGCACCGGCCGGGCGGCGAGTGAGGCGGCGTAGGCGTCGGCGAAACCGCGCACCGGCGTTGTCGGCCCCGTGCCGTCGTCGGCGGGTGCCAGTTCCGCCGGGAGCGCGTCCAGCCAGGCGCCGTACTCCCGGTTGAGGAGTTCCAGGAAGACCGCCTCGCGGTTCTCGAAGTAGCGCAGCACGTTCGAGGTGGCGATCCCTGCCTGCCGCCCGATGTCACGAAGGGTGATGTCGGCGACCTGCGCCTTGTCCAGCAGTTGCTCGGCCGCGTCCAGGATCGACTGCCGGCGCAGCTCCCGGTTCTCGGGACTGCGTGCGCGGATGAACCCCTGCGTGGTCTCGCTCATGGCCTTCTTCCCGCTCGCCCCGATTGCGCCGCTCGCTGTGTCGCTGCGGCCAGGATACTGACCACCCCCGACATAAGAGAACGCAGTTCTGTTACGGTGAGAGGCGTAAGAGAACAAGGTTCCGCTAACTCGGCCGTGCCGAATCGGGAGGGCATCATGATCACGTTCGACAAGCTGCTGGTGGGTGGGGTCTGGACCGCCCCTGCCACCTCCGATGTCCTGTCCGTCCGCTCCCCGCACGACCAGTCCTTGGTGGGCGTCGTGCCGGAGGCGTCCGTCGCCGATGTCGACCGCGCCGTGGCCGCGGCCCGCGCGGCCTTCGATCACGGCCCTTGGCCGCGGATGGCGCCCGAGGAGCGCCGGCGGGTGGTCGCACGCTTCAACGAACTGCACTCCGCGCGCGCCGACGAACTGGCCTCGCTCATCACCTCGGAGAACGGCTCGGCGATCTGGTTCACCGGCATGCTGCAACGCAACCTGAAGGACTTCAACAACGACTTCATCGACATCGCGGCCGGCTTCGACTGGGAGACCGAGCTGCCCGGTGAGGGCGGCCGCCGCACCGTGGTGCGCCGGGCTCCCGTAGGGGTCGTCGCCGCGGTGATCCCGTGGAACGCACCGCACCAGTCCGCTCTGGTCAAGATGGTCCCCGCGCTGCTGGCGGGCTGCACGGTCATCCTCAAGCCGTCGCCCGAGACGGCCGTGGACGGCCTGCGGCTCGCCGAGCTCCTGGCCGAGGCGGGGTTCCCCGAGGGCGTGGTGAGCGTGCTGCCCGCCGACCGGGAGGTCAGCGAGTACCTGATCGCCCATCCCGGCGTCGACAAGATCGCCTTCACCGGCTCGACCGCGGCCGGGCGCCGCATCGCCGCGGTCGCCGGCGGGCAGTTCAAGCGCGTCAGCCTGGAGCTCGGCGGCAAGTCCGCCGCCATCGTCCTGCCGGACGCAGACGTGGCCCGGGCCGCGACGGCCCTGAAGGGCCTGTCGCTGGGCAACAACGGAGAGGCGTGCATCGCCCAGACTCGCATCCTGGCCCCGCGCAGCCGCTACGACGAGGTCGTCGACGCCATCGCCGCCATGATGCGGGACGTCACCGTGGGCGACCCTCTGGACCCGGCCACCTGGATCGGCCCCATGGTCAAGCAGGCGCAGCAGCAGCGCGTCCGCTCCTATATCGAGGCCGGCATCGCCGAAGGCGCCCGCCTGGTCCTCGGCGGCCCCGACGCGCCGGACACCCCGGGCCTGGAGAAGGGCTTCTACGTGCGTCCGACCCTGTTCGCCGACGTCACCAACTCCATGAAGATCGCCCAGGAGGAGATCTTCGGCCCGGTCCTGGCGGTCATCCCGTTCGACACCGAGGACGAGGCCGTCGCCATCGCCAACGACTCCCCCTACGGGCTGGCCGGCGGCGTATGGACCGCCGACCCGGAGCACGGCCTTGAGGTGGCGCGCCGCATCCGCACCGGCACCTTCTCCGTCAACGGCGCATCCCGCGATATGCGCACCCCGTTCGGCGGCTTCAAGGCCAGCGGCATCGGCCGCGAGTACGGCGCGGCGGGCCTGAGCGCCTATACCGAGTACCAGTCCATCGGCATGTGATCACCCTGGCGCCGGGGCGCCCCTGGGCGGGGTCGGATGCCTGAGCCAGGACACCGGGGCCATGATGGGCAGCTCTACGCCCCGCCGGTCGGGAAGCCCCAGGCTGACCGGCCCCTCCTCTACATGAGGTCGAAGGGGGCCGGGTCGTATCGCTCCCAGATCCGGCGAGATGTCTCTTCTGGATAGGGCAAGGTCTTCGACTCGATATCCAGGACGCGAGTCAGCTGTCGCTCGGGCCCGTGGGCGGGCCACCCGGGGTCGCCGGCCGTGGCGAAGCGGACCCATCCCCGCTGCAGTTCCCGGGATACCGCCGAGACCTCCGGCGTTGGCCGGTCGCCGAAGAGGTGCCGGCCGGCGGGGCTGTCCAACGTGCCGAACGCCAGGGGAACGTCGAGGCTGTGGCAGGCGCCCAGGACTCCGCCGGACGCCGTAGCCGCCAGTTGCAGCTCGAAGAGAAACGACGTGCCGCCAGCCGCTCGGTTCGCCTGGGCCAGCTGCAGTGAGGGCATCCGGAACAGGGCATCGGAGTAGACCAGTTCAAGCAGTTCTTCGGGGGTGGCCTGCGGGTAGGCGGCGCGGTAGGCGTCGGCGCCGTCCGGTGCCGGGGCGAACAGATCCAGGGCCGTTTGGGCCTCGTCCTCGGTGAAGGTGCCCAGCCGCCCCATCATGACGCTGAACAGCCGGAATTCATCGCGGGTGTGGCCGACGAGGAGTTCGATCCCATCCGTACGGCCGCCGGCCAGTGCCCTCCAGGGCGTTTCGGTGAACACCACGCCGTCGAGGACCGGGCACACGGCGACACCGGTCTGCGAGAGCCGCCCCCAACTCTTGTGGCGGCCGGGAAGGTCGGCACCAAGGGCGGTGAGCTCGCCGGCCAGGCGCAAGGGGTCGATGCCGGACAGCGCTTCAGCGTCAGGTGCCGCACCGACCCGGGCCGCGAGCGCGGCGGCGACTTCTTCCGCCAGCGCACGGGTGCACAGCGTTCCCGGCACCGAGTGCACGATGGCCCTGCGGAACAACCCGTGCGCCCGCTCCATCGTCAGCAGGGCCGCGATCGACCCCGCCCCGGCGGACTGCCCCGCCACCGTGACCCGGTCAGGGTCCCCGCCGAAGGCGGCGATGTTGCGCTGTACCCATTCCAAGGCCGCGATCTGGTCGAGAAACCCGCGATTGGCCGGGGCGCCCCCGACAAGAGCGAAACCCTCGGCCGCCACCCGGTAGTTGATGCTCACCACGACCAGGCCCGCGCTGGTCAGGGCCGCAGGGTCGTACATCGGATCGCTGGCGGCCCCCGCGATGTAGGCACCACCGTGAATCCACACCAGTACGGGCAGCCCGGCCGTCCCCAGGGCCGGGGTGCTGACGTTGAGCGTGAGCCAGTCGTTCCCCACCGACTTCTCGGCCGTCGGTCCCGCCTGCGGAACCACGGGGCCGAACTCGGTCGCCTGCCTCGTCCCGCCCCACCCCTTGACCGGGGCAGGCGCCTGGAACCGCAGCGGCCCGACCGGCGGTTGGGCATAGGAGATGCCGCGGAACACCGCATGCTCTCCCCGCCAGAACCCTTCGACGAGGCCCTCCGCAGTCCGTGCTCTTGGTTGTTCGGGCATGTCAGACCCCTCCTCCGCGAACGGACTCCCAGCTTTTACCGGTCAGCTGTAATATGTCAACCGTATGGAAATAGGAGGCCGACGATGCCCAAGCAAGTGGATCATCGCGAACGCCGCGAGACGATCGCCCGAGCACTCTGGCGCGTAGTGGAACAACGCGGCATCGCGCACGCGAGCGTCCGCGAGGTTGCCCAGGAAGCGGGCATCTCCCACGGCGCGGTGCAGCACTACTTCGCCACCCGGGAAGAGCTGTTGGTCTTCGCCATGGACTTCGCGTCCGAACAGACATCACTACGCGTCGCCGATGGCGTCAGAGAACTCGGCAACCCGCCACACCCCCGTGACATGCTCCGAGCGATGCTTACGGAGATGCTCCCGCTACGTCCCGACGCACGCGCGACGAGCCGGATGAGCGCCGCCTACGTCCTGGAGGCACTGCACAACGCGAACATCCATGCCCGCGCACGCGACGGGTTGGCCCACGGCCGCGACCTCATCGAGCAGATCGTCCGCCAGGCCATCACCGATGGCCACATCAGCCCCGACCGCGACCCGGCGACGGAGACCCACCTGCTCCTGGCACTCACCGGCTTGACCCCGCTCATCGAACTGAGCGTGATCGAGCCCCAAGATGCCCTGGCCGCCGTCGACCAGCACCTCAACCGCCTGTTCACCAACAAGACCTGACCGCACCCAATCGCCGGCGGCCACGCTCCGGTACGTACGGCCCCTGCCCCTGCCGCTGCCGTGATGCAGGAGGACAGCGACGGGGAAGACCAGCGCCAACGACCCGGCGGCCTCCTGCACGGGCTGTTCCGCCGGGGGCCGGCCGCCGGGCCTGTCCTGCCGCGGCCGTGACACCTACGGCCAGGCCCACGCCGTCGGAACCTGCTCGGGATGCCGACGGCAGGTGCCGTGCAATTGGAATGTTCCACGCGCTTCCCGTGCTGCTGGAATGTTCCACTCGCTTCGACCACCTGCGCGAAGTCACCCACGACAACATCCTGGGCGTCCGCGACCAGTTGGACCCCTCACCCGCCAGGCTGTCCTCGCCTGGCTCGACTACCGCAGCGAGCGATGGCCCGGCGCTCTCGACCGTGCCCGCGCCCCGGGCTGCGCTGGCTCAGCCCAGCGTGTCCATCAGGGTGGTGACATAGGCATCCAGCCGCTCCTCCACGGCCCGCGTCGTCAGCTCTGTCCTCCCTTCCCCCCGCCATAGCTGCGCCACCTGCTGCACTTCTTCCGAGGCCGCCAGCCCGTCCCGTACCTGCCAGTACAGTCGCTCGCTCGCGGCCGCGGCCAGCACTCCGCCGGCCTCCTCATACGCCTCGGCGAACCGCAGACCCCACGCCGGGCCGTGCAGCAGCGCGAGATTGGTGGAACAGTGCGCCACATCGAGATCCGCCGGGCCCCAGGAGGTCGCTGCCCAGTCGACGACGCCGGCGATCCGGGCATCTGCCGACCCTGGGGGCGGCACGTCGAACAGCACGTTGCCGGGTTGGAAGTCCCGGTGCAGGAACCGCCCTTCATAGGGCGGCGCGGGGTTGCGGATCACGTTGATCGCCGCGGCCCATGCCGCCGCGTCGGCGCCCTTCGGAGTCACGACGGTGTCCGCGGTCGTCAACGCCACATACTCCGGGGGCCGCTCGGCGGGTCGCACCGCGTGGATCGCCACGAGCTGACGGGCCAGCAGTGGGACGCGCGCCTCAAGTCCCTCATCGTCGAGGACCGTTCGTCCCGCCAGGTGCGTCATCAGAAGCGACGGATACTCGCAATGCGCGGCGGCCGGATCAACCGCGACCAGCCCAGGAGCCTGCACACCGGTCCCCGCGAGCAGGGTCAGGGCGCCGGCCTCCCTGTTCAACCAGTCGTCGGCGCGCTCCACAGAGAACGGGTCGACGAAACTCCGCAGCACCAGGTCACGGGTACCTCCATCCCGCGTACCGATGGTCAGCCTCCGCATTTCGGCAGTGATGCCGCCCTGCAACGCCTGGACTCTGACGATCCGTTCGCCGACATCCAGGTGCCGGCCCACCCAAGCCAGCGTCAACGGTCGGACGGCCACTGCCTCGTCGTGATTGGTCACTGTGCCAGCTCATCATCCGGACGGCGGCACGCGCAAAAGGTTTCGTGGGGGGCGATGGCAACGCTGCTTTGCTCCCCTCGCAGCTGCCGCCGGCACCGTTCAGGCACTCGCGTCCAGCCGTGGCCACAGCTTGGAAAGTCCCCGTTCAGCGGACTCCGGCATCGATCAGGGAGCCTTCGTGATCGGTCACCGAAGCAGGATCATCTTGCGGAGTGGCTCGAATCCGGCGCGTCCGTAGAGCTGCATCTGATCTTCTCCATGCGGTTCACGGCGCCCTCGGTGCCATCGGAGCTCCATTCCAGGGTGAGTCCGGCTGTCACGGCGTCGAAGTCGCCTCGGCCAGGCGGAGGGCGGCGCGGTCGGTCTCGGAGAAGCATCCGGTCTCTTCTCCCTCCGACGACAGGGCATGAGGTCCTTGTGGGCGGTCGGGTGCTGCTTGCCGATGTTGACGCGTCGGAGGGGCGGACATGGCACGTTCGATTCGTTCGTGTGGTCTGCGCTGCGTCCTTCGGGCGCGTCTTGGTGGCCGGTGGTGTGTGTTCCGGCAGGGGAAGAGTTCGTGCGGAGCGTTGCCGCTCGCTGCGTGTCCCGGGCTACGGGCTCGGGTCGTCGACCTTGAGTTTGTCTCCGGTGTGGGAGACGAAGATGACCAGGAGCTTGGCGCGTTCGGTTCGGCTGGTGTTCTCGGTGAGGACGTGGTGGGCGCCCGGCTGCTCGACCCAGTTCTGGCCTTGGCGGTAGGTGGTGGCGGGCTTGCCGTCGAGCTTGCTGCGCACGGTGCCTTCGAGGACGTGGGCGTAGACGAATGCCTGGCCGTGCCGGTGCGGCACGGCGCGTGCACGGGGCGGGAAGCTGACGACCACCGAGGTGAACGTCTTGCCCTTCACGTTCGGCAGGGCCTGCTGGAGCAGAGGGGTCAGGGTTTCGGCGGGGTGCTCCGATGCCGCGGTGGCGGTAGGCGTCTTGGCGGGGGTGAGCCGGGCCGAGGCGGTACAGCCGGTGGCCCCGGCCAGCGTGGAGGCGGCCAGGAAGCCGCCGGCGATCCGCATGGTGATCACGAGGGGTCTCCCGTTCAGCCTTCGGTGACGCGGATGATCGTCTTACCGCGGGTGCGCGTGGCCGGGGCGAATGCGGCAGGTGCTGCACCGAGTGACCGCACGGCGCCGATGACCGGCTTGAGCCGTCCGTCCCTCAGGCGCGCGGCGAGATCGGTGAGCCGGGCGCGGTCGGGTTCGACAACGAAGAAGACGGCCCGCCCGTCCTTGGGCCGGACCTTGGGCGGCATGGCGATGGTGACGAGCGTGCCGCCGGCCCGGACCAGGGCGGCCGAGCGGTCGAGGATGTCGCCGCCGATCACGTCGAACACGACATCGGCCTCACCGTCGTCCCCCAGTTGCTCGGTCTGCAGGTCCAGGAAGGTGTCGGCACCCAGGGCGAGCACCCTGTCCCGGTCGGAGGACCGGCCCGTGCCGATGACGCGGGCGCCGGCCTCGCGGGCGAGCTGGACCGCGATCGAGCCGACGCCGCCCGCGGCACCGTGGATCAGGACGGTCTGGCCCGTGGTGAGCCGGCCGTGGTCGAACAGGCCCTGCCAGGCGGTCAGCCCGGAGATCGGCAGTGCGGCGGCCAGAGTGTGGTCGATGTCCGCCGGCAGTGGGGCGAGGTTGCGGGCTTCCACCGCGGTGTACTCGGCGAGCGTGCCGTTGCGGGTCCAGTCGGCCAGGCCGAACACCCGCTGTCCGACGCTCAGGCCGGTGGTGCCGTACCCCAGCTCCACGACGACACCGGACAGCTCGTGCCCGGGCACGCTCGGCGTCCGGTCGCGGCCTGCGCGATCGGTCCACGTGCCCGGCCAGTCCAGCTCGCCAGGGGTGAAGCCCGCGGCGTGCACCCGCACGATGACGTCGTTCTCGGCCGCATGGGGGTAGGGCATGTCCGTCAGGGACATCCCGGCAAGACCGGCGTCACGGTCTCGCACAGTGATGGCTTGCATACAGGTCCTTACTGGGAGGGGCGACTCGAACGCGCAGCCCGTTCACACACAGGGCTCACAGCGGCTCGTCATCGGGAAGGTGCGACAGGGGTATGTATGCCGTTCCGCATGATCGATATCACCTGCTCGCGCATTCCTTCGTCGCCTGTTTTCCGGTCTCATCAGGGAGACGAGGTAGCCCCTCCGGGTGTGACAGCTCATGTGACGGCTCATGTGACAGCTCAGACGCGGGCGAGTTTGTCGGGATTGATGACTCTGCGGTACGCGGTGATCAGACCGTCTGCGATCTGGACCGTGTCGACGGAGTAGACCCGGCCTTCGCGACGGTACACAAGGGCGAGCTCGCCGCCGACCTCGGCGAAGTCGATGCGGTCCGGGCGCCACTGACGCCCCACGCGCACCATGACCTCGGCGACGCGCTCGCCGCCGTGGATGAGTTTGCGTGCCGCGGAGACCTTGCCGCCGCCATCGGTGACGTAGACGGCGTCCGGGTGCAGCAGCCTGACCAAACCGGCCAGGTCCCCCGCCTCGTATGCGGCGCGGAAAACCGCGAGGACGCGTTCGCGTTCCGCCTTCGGCGCTGGCGGCACGGACTGCTTCGCCTTGGCCACCCGCCGCCGCGCCCGAGAGGCGAGCTGCCGGGCACCCGGCACGGAGACGTCCAGCACTTCGGCGATCCGGCCGAACTCAAGGCCGAAGACGTCGTGCAGGACGAAGGCCACCCGCTCCGGCGGGGACAGCTCCTCCATGATCAGGAGCATCGCCGAGCTGACGGACTCATCGACGAGTACTGGCTGCGACGCGTCCGGCCCCGTCAGCAGCGGCTCCGGCAACCACGGTCCGACATAGGTCTCCCGACGGAAACGCGCACTCCTGAGAATGTCGTACGACCGCCGCGCGGCCACCGTCACCAGCCAGGCCCGCAGATCAACGATGCCCCGCAGATCCGCTCCGGCCGCCCGCAGCCACACATCCTGGGTCACGTCCTCGGCATCGGCCACGCTCCCCAGCAGCCGGTAGGCCACACCGAAAACCGCGGGCCGGTGCCTCTCCCATCCGGCTCCGAGCGAGTCCTCCTGCTCAGACGTTCCGGGTCCGTTCCCGTCACCCATGCGGATCGCGGCCTCCTCCTGCGTGCGGATCCAGCGTAGCCATCCGAACTCGGGATCTTCGCAGACAGCTCCGCCAGCCCGGACACCCGGACCGACGACGTAGCGCGATGTTCCACAGGTAGCCGCTCGTGAAAGACCCGGCTGCCCGGCGGCCCACCTGCGGTGATCATGTTTCATGAGCCGTTGCAATCAACGGGGCATCTGAAGCACCTTCATGAAACGGTCCGGGCCGCCGTGAGCGACGACCACAAGGGCACGAGACGGAATCGCACGACTGCCCGATGGCCACCTGCGCCGCCCCAGCAGGGTCCCCGTGTCGGGCCGACAGGGGCAAGGTGGGCATCCGGTACCACACCGCGCGCTTCCGCCTCGTGTCCCAACTCGCCAAGGCGCTCAGCGTGCCGGCCCCCGCCGTACGCAGCCGGGGTCGGTGTGGACCGAGCTGCCCCGGCCGGTGAGCACCGGCGCCGAACCGGTCGGGCATGTCCGCCTTGGCTGTGCCCGCGCCGCGACCGCCCGGCAGTCCTTCGACGCACAGCTCGACTCACTCGCGGAAGGCCGGGGTGACGCGGCTCTTCTCGGAGAAGATCTCCACCCGCGCCACGAAGCGGCCCGAGCTGGCGGCCGCCGTGCAGCTCTCCGGGGAGATCCGCTCTTCCGGCGTCGCCGTGACCCTCGTTGTCCACGAGCACAGGCGGGCTCGGCCTCGGCATCGAACTCGCCATGCGCGCCGAGGGACTGAAGACCGGCGATGTCGGGCTGGAGTTCCTCACCGGGGAGCTGACGGGCTCGCACGACCCGTCCGGCATCGTGTTCACCGTGCTCGCAGCCGTGTCCGGGGTGGAACGCGAGTACATCGGCGACGGCACCCTCGACGGCCACGAGTCCGCTCGCGAGCGCGGCAGGACCATCGGCGGCGCGGGCGTCATGGACGACCACATGCTCTCCATGGCCTCCACCTGCGTAGGCAGGAGATGAGCCTGCGCGACATCGCCGCCCGGCTCGTCATCACCACGGGCAAGAAGGGCGCCGAGGGCGCCGGGCTCGTCGATCAACTCGTTCGGAGACCTTGCGCCCGCACCGTAAAGGCCCATGGGTCCCAGCGGAACCGTGCCCGTGCCTCGGGCCGTCGGATCGTCGGGCCGACATCTGTCGATTCCCGCACCGTGCGCTCGCGACAGGTGTGGGGGGTCGGGGCAGTCCCATGGCTCCTACCATCTCCCGCAGAGCTGATCGGACCGCACGGCCGCCGGCCGCCCTCCGGGCCGGTCCGCCTCCCGACGCCAAGTTCCGGCCGACCCCGGCCGCCCCCCGATCCGCCCGCCGCGGCGAAACCACCCCCGACGACACAGAGCAGAGCAGGAGGCACCATGCCCCCCGAGAGCGATCGATGGACCGCCGGATCGCCGCCGAGGCACTTCGCCGCACCCCATACGTGCCGGCGCAGGCGCTCTCCCACCGCAGTGGCTTCCTGGCCTTCCGGCGGGCCCGGGAGTCCGCCCGCGGCAGCGATCCGGGCACCGGACACCGGGTCATGACGGCCGGTCGACGCCGTCCGCCGGCCACGATGCGGTCGCGAGCGCACCGGGCCGTCCAGAAGCCGGCCGGTGCCGGAGGGGCCGGCCGATGACCGGCGGCACCGAACCGGACTGCGACCCGCTGGAATGGATCGCCGACCCGGACCTGGCCGGCCCCGGCGCCACCGTTGCCACGCTTACGCACGCTGGTGCCCCGCGCCGCCGACGGCTGCCCGGACTGCGCGTCCCCAGCAGGCCCGGAGGGGTCGCCGACATTCACAACGTCACCGACGACCGGGCCTCCTCTACTACCGCACCCACCTCGATGGCTTCCACATCGCCATCGGCACCAGCGGCAGCAGCGCCAAACAGGTCAAGTACGCCCCCTCACCGGCCGATTCGTCGCCACCCCGGTCCACGAGACAGAGGCCGACCACGACCACGGCCACGACCATGACCGCCAACCGCCGCACCATGCCTACGAGCACACCGGCCACCGCATCAACCTCGGAACCTTCTCCCGCAACCACCGCCCCACCACCTCCTCCGGCACCGTCCTGGGCTGATCCGACGGAGCCAGGTCACCGGACGGTTCCGTGTGCGTCCGCTCAGCCGTGCAACGGGCGAGCGACGCCGGCCGGATGCGGGGCGCGCGCAGCGAAGAGTTCCGGTGGCCGCAGGATCCAAGGCTGTCGAGCGGCCCCCTTGCGGTCCTTCGACAGACGTGGATGAGTACGACCGCCGATGGCGCGGGCATCGTGTGACGCCGTGCGCCGACGTAACGCAAAGGAGATCGCAATGCTGCCGACCGACGTGCGTGACACCGCCGAGTACGAGGCCGTTCACGGCTATCTGCTGAGGTCGCACGAGCCTGCCTTCGGCCGCCCGGCCGCCCTGTCGGAGCCGCACACCTCACCCGATGGCCGCCGGATCGTGGTGACCGGAGCGGTGCTGGACAAGCTGGCCGGTGTGCCTCGCACCACGGTCTACGCGGTCGAGGACGGCGAACTGCGGGCGATCACCTCCGGTACGGCGTCGGCGCGGTACCCGCGCGTCTCGCCGGACGGCCGGACGCTGGCGTTCCTCTCGGACCGCGCCCAGTCGGGCCGGTTCCAGCTCCACCTCCTCCACGAAGGGCGCATGAGCGAGGCCGAAGCCGCCCCCGCCGTTCCGGGAACGGTGGAGTACGCGCACTGGTCGCCGGACGGCACCCGGCTCCTGCTGGGCGTCGCGGGCCTCGGCGCCGACCTGTCCGGCGGTCAGGGTGCGAGGAAGAACGTGGCCCAGGACGGCGGTCTGCCGGAGTGGCACCCGGCCATCGACACCGGGCCCGGCGAGGCGTCGTGGCGCAGCCTGTGGCTCTACACGGTGGCCACCGGGGAGCTGTCCCGGGTGTCGCCGGAGGGGATGAACTGCTGGGAGGCCGGCTGGTGCGGCCCGTCCCGGCTGGCCGCCGTCACCAGCGACGCGCCGGCCGAGGACGACTGGTACGGGGCGGTCCTCACGCTGATCGAGCTGGACACGGGCGAGTGCCGCGAGCTGATGCGCAGCGACGTCCAGCTCGGGTGGCCGGCCGGCTCACCGGACGGGCGCTACGTCGGCGTCGTGGAAGCGGTGTGCAGCGACCGGTGGCTGGTGGCCGGGGAGCTCAGCGTGATCGACCTGCGGACCGGCACCAGGTCGGCGATCGACACGGCCGGGACCGATGTGACCTGCCTCCAGTGGCTGGACGCGGACCGGCTCGGCTATCTGGGCCAGCGCCATCTCGACTCGGTGGCCGCGATCGCCGACGTCCCGCACGGCAAGGTGACCGAGGTGTTCAGCACCGGCCTTTCGTGCGGCGGACTGTTCTATCCGGAGGGGACGTTCACCGCTGACGGCGGAGTGCTGGTCGTGCAGTCGGCGTACCGCCTGCCACCGCGCCTCGCTCTCGTCGCGGCCGGGAGTGAGCGGGTACTGGCCTCGACGTCGCATCCCGGCACCGACTTCCTGCTCTCGACCTGCGGCAACGCCGAGGCGGTGACGTGGAATTCGCGCGACGGCCTGGAGATCGAGGGGATCCTGTGCACCCCGCCCGGCGACGGTCCGCACCCCCTGGTGGTCAATGTGCACGGCGGGCCGGTGTGGGCGTACCGCGACACGTGGTCCATGCACGCCCCCTATGTGCCGCTCCTGGTCTCGCGCGGCTACGCGGTGTTCCACCCCAACCCGCGAGGCAGCGGCGGACGCGGACAGGAGTTCGCCGGCGCCGTCGTCGGGGACATGGGCGGCGCGGACGCGCTGGACATCCTCTCGGGCATCGACGCGCTGGTCGAGCGTGGCCTGGCCGACCCGGACCGGATCGGGCTGATCGGCGGCAGCTACGGCGGATTCATGTCGTCCTGGTTGGTCACACAGGATCAGCGGTTCGCCGCCTCGGTCCCGACGGCACCGGTGACCGACTGGTGCAGCCAGACGTTCACCAGCAATATTGGCGGCTGGGGCCTCGCGTTCCTGCAAGCGGACCGCGACGCTCCCGGTGCGCCGGCCCAGGACCGCAGCCCCGTCCTGCACGCCGGCAAGGTACGTACACCGTGCCTCAACGTCGCGGGGGCGAAGGACCTGTGCACACCTGCCGGTCAGGCCCAGGAATTCCACCAAGCCCTGCTCGCCCACGGCGTCGAATCGGTACTCGCCGTCTACCCGCTCGAAGGGCACGGGATACGGATGTACCCGGCGCTGACCGACTACCTCACCCGGGTCGTCATGTGGTTCGACAGGCATATGCCGGCGCGGGCCGGGCGGTGAGCCGGGCGGGCGGTGCGCCGGACGGGACCCGGGCACGCGATACCAGGGTGACGGCCCCGGCGTAGCGCTCGCGCCCGTGCCGCCCCGCCGACAGTCCCGCGTTTGATCACGGCTGGCACGCGGAGAGACCACACCCCATACGCCGCGGCACGATGTCGCGGACGCCGGGCCCGGCTGCCGCACCGGGCCCGGCTGCCGTCACGGAGGGAGGGGCGTGTTGCGGCTTACGCGTCCCCTCGGGCGGGCGGACGAGGGTTTCGGTCCCGTCGTCCCAACGCCAGGGCAGGTGGCGCCCGCGCAGGTGCACCCCGCCCATCCACCGGTCGATGCCGTTGAGCGTCGTATGGTCCGCCACACCGGCGAGTACCCGTACTCCGGTGTCGGTCGGGCGCAGGCCGGTCCCGATCCCGACCGGGCGGTCCGATGGTTCGGCCTGGAGGAGCGGGACGGGCGCGTGTGCCATCCGGTCCGTCATCGCGAAGCACCAGCTGTCGCCGAGGAACGGACGCGTTTGACACGCGGTGACGCGGGCGAACGTCGACTCGGCATCCGTCGCACCGTCGGAGACGGCAGCCGGAATCCGCCGCTCGGACGGCGACAACCCGTCGTGAACCGCCGGGTACTCCCGGCCGAGCCGGTCGAACGCCTCGCCCGGAAACCGCAGTTCACTGGAGCGGTTACTGGCGATGGCGCGCAGTCCGTCCGTGGCGGGCGACCGGAAGGCGGCCCAGGCGCAGGTGGCGAACTGCACCGCGACAGGAGGCAGCCGGGCGCATGCATGCGTGGCGGACAGTTCGGCAACTATTCGGCAGGCAGCCTGCCTAGACCCAATACCGGTGATTTAGGTGGCTTTCCGGCTGGTGGGTCTGGTCTTGGTCGGTCCGACCAGTGTCACGCGGGGAGTGCTCGGTCGGGGTGGATCGTGGT
>JOEL01000038.1 GCA_000720995.1 Streptomyces celluloflavus | reverse complement strand
CCCCCACCCCACCCGCCCCACCAGCCGCGCCCCGCTCAGCCTTTCCCCGGAAACGCCTCCACCAGCCGGGGCGGGGCCGCCTGTTGCCAGGAGTCCACGAGGATGTCCCGCAGTTCGGTCCTGTCCTCCAGGGCGGCGAGTCGCACCCGTACCCAGGCGGAGGCGGCCTCGTGCGGCGGTACCCAGAACTTCTCCGGTTCCGCCGCGATCAGCTCCTGCCGCTCGTGGATCGGACAGCGCACGGCGAACGATGTCTCGTCGTCGGGGAGCGTGACGAACATCTTCCCGGCTACCCGGAAGGTGGGCATGCCCCAGGCCAGCTTCTCCGTGGTCTCCGGCAGGGCCAGGGTGATGCGGCGGACGTCATCGGAGTCGGTCATGGTCACCACGTTAGACAACACCGGAGGCCGAATGCGAACACTCGTTCCCTTTGCCTCGTGATCCCCTGGAGCCACTGGCGATCTCTCCAGCAGCCGCCGTTGGCCTCCGGTGGACACCGGTACGGGGGCCGGCGGCGACGCCGGTGCCGACCCCCGTACCGGCACCGGCACCAACCCCGGCCGCGTCCCCGCCCGGCATTCCCGCCCCGCGTCCGCCCCCGTTACTCCCGCCCGGCGGACGTGAACGTCATGTCCGCGTATCGCGGCCCCGCGACCTGGGCGGCGATCGGCTCCAGGAGTGCCAGGTCCTGTTCGCTCAGCTCGATCCGGGTCGCGGCGGTGTTCTCCTCGACGCGGCTGCGCTTACGGGTGCCGGGGATCGGCACGACGGCCAGTCCGTGCCCCGCCGCCTGCTGCTGCACCCAGGCCAGGGCGATCTGGCCGAGCGTGGCGTCGTGCGCCGCGGCGACCCGGCGGACCGGCTCCAGCAGCGCGGCGTTGGCGGTGGCGTTGGCGCCGGTGAAGCGCGGCTGCTGACGGCGGAAGTCGCTCGCGTCCAGTTCCTTGTCGGCGTTGACGAAGGCGCCGGTCAGAAAGCCCCGGCCGAGCGGCGAGTACGGCACGAAGCCGACGCCCAGCTCGGCCGCGGCGGCCACCACGCCGTTCTCCACGTCCCGGCTGAACAGCGACCATTCGGACTGCACCGCCGCGATCGGGTGCACCGCCTGCGCCGCGCGCAGTTCGGCGGCGGTCACCTCGCTCAGCCCCAGGTGCTTGACCTTGCCCTCGGCGACCAGTTCCGCCATCGCGCCGACCGTCTCCTCCAGGGGGACGGCCACATCGCGCCGGTGCATGTAGTAGAGGTCGATCTCGTCCACGCCGAGCCGCTGGAGGCTGTCCTCGACGGACCGGCGGATGTAGGGGCGGTCGTTGCGGATGGTGCGCTTGGACGGGTCCTCCGGGTCCACGGAGAGCGCGAACTTGGTGGCCAGTACGACTTCGGCGCGGTTCGCCCGGATGAAGGGCGCGATGAACTTCTCGTTCTCGCCCGCCCCGTACACATCGGCGGTGTCATAGAGCGTCACACCGAGCTCCAGCGCGCGCTCCAGTGTGGCCCGCGCCTCGTCGGCGTCGGTCGGTCCGTAGGCGAAGCTCATGCCCATGCAGCCGAGGCCCTGCACCCCGACGCGGGGGCCGCCCGTGCCCAGTTCGACCGTCTTGATCTTCTCGCTACCCATGGAGACCACAGAACCTCTCGGACGCCCGTCGGGCGTCGGCATAGACGTCGATCTTGTAGTCGAGCACATCCAGCGTGCTCTGCAACTCGGCGATGCGCCGCCGTACGTCGTCACGATGTGCCGTCAGCAGCGCCTCGCGCTCGGCGGCGGTACCTTCGCCCGCGCGCACCAGTTCGGCGTAGCGGACCATGTCCGCGACCGACATACCGGTCAGCCGCAGCTTGGTCACCAGGCCCAGCCAGTCCAGATCGCGGTTGGTGAAGCGGCGCTGCCCGGTGTGGGTGCGGTCCACGTGCGGCATCAGGCCGATCCGCTCGTACCAGCGCAGGGTGTGGGCGCTCAGCCCGGTGTGTTCGGCCACCTCGCTGATCGTGTAGCGGTCCTGGCCGGCCGGCCGCGGGTGGACCGGTGGCGGTCCGCAGCTCTGCACCCGTGTGCTCCCCGGCCGCCCGGCCGCCACCGTGTCGTCCAGCACAGCTTCGCTCTGCGTCACCGTCATGGCCGCGTCTCCCCTTCTCCCACGTCTCCCTCTCGACCCACCGGGTCCCCCTCGACATCGTCGACAACCGCAACGCTAGAGACTTCGAGTGCACTCCAAGCAAGCACCGGCCGGCCCGGCGGGGGCGGGCGTTAGGCTCGGGACATGCTGAGCCTGCGGATGATCGAGAACTGGCCGGTGCCCACCGTTGCGGCCGCCGTCGTACGAGCCGATGGCACGGTGGCCGGATCGTACGGCCCCCAGGACCATCGCTTCCCGCTGGCGTCCGTCACCAAGCCGCTGGCCGCCTACGCCGCCCTGGTGGCCGTGGAGGAAGGCGCCGTCGAGCTGGACGACGCGGCCGGACCCGAGGGGTCCACGGTCCGCCATCTGCTCGCCCACACCTCGGGGCTGGCCTTCGACGAGCCGCGCACGATGGCCGAGCCGGGCACCCGCAGGCTGTACTCCAACGCCGGTTTCGAGGCGCTCGGCGACCATCTCACCAAGGCGACCGGCATACCGTTCCCGCAGTACGCGCACGAGGCGGTGCTGGAGCCGCTCGGCATGACCTCCACCACACTGGCCGGCTCGCCCGCCAAGGACGGCGTCTCCACGGTCGCGGACCTGATCCGGTTCGCCGCCGAACTCCAGGCACCGCGGCTGCTGGCCCCGCAGACGCTCGCGGCCGCGACCTCGGTGGCCTTCCCCGGTGTCACGGGTGTCCTGCCGGGCTACGGCCACCAGCGGCCCAACGACTGGGGACTGGGCTTCGAGATCCGCGACGGCAAGTCGCCGCACTGGACGGGCGCCGCGTCCTCACCGCGCACGTTCGGCCATTTCGGGCAGTCCGGCACGTTCCTGTGGGTGGACCCGGACGCCGGGCGGACGGCCGGGAGCACCCCGGGCGCGGCCTGCGTCGTGCTGACGGACCGGGCCTTCGGGCCGTGGGCCGTCGAGTGCTGGCCGCCGCTGACCGACGCGGTCCTCGCCGAGCTGCGCTGAGCGGGGGGCCGGGCGGCCCGTCTCCGCACCGCCCCGGCACGGCCGTCATCCGTACGCGGGTTCCGGCCCCATCTCCCAGATCAGGCACTCCGCGGCGGCCGGTGCCCGCAGCTCCAGCTCCGCCCCGCCGGTGATCCGCGCCGCGTCCCCGGGCCCGAGCCGCTCCCCGCCGAGCAGCACCTCACCCCGCACCACGTGCACATACACCCGCGCCGCGGCCGGGACCGCGGTGCGCGCGCCGCCGGTCAGCCGCCGTACGTGCAGCAGCGCACCGGCCCGCGGCACCGCGTACGGCGTGCCGTCGGCGATCCCCCGCACCACCTCGTACGCCGGCTCCCCGCCGAACTCGGCGGGCGCCAGCCACATCTGCACGAACCGCAGCGGCCGCGCGGCGTCGTTGCGTTCCTCGTGGCGCACCCCGCCGGCCGCGCTGAGCCGTTGCAGATCCCCGGGTCGTACGGTCGTCTCGTGGCCGGCCGTGTCGCGGTGCGTCAGCTCGCCCTCGACGACCCAGGTGACGATCTCCGTGTCGCGGTGCGCGTGCTCGTCGAAGCCCGCGCCGGGCGCCAGCCGCTCCTCGTTACAGGCGATCAGCGCGCCGAAACGGAGATTGTCCGGGTCGAAGTGCGGCCCGAAGGAGAACGCGTGCCGGGACGCGATCCCGGTGTCCGTGCCGCCGCCCCGATAACGCTCCGCGCCCCTGTACACCCGAATCATCGGTCCACCGTAGCCCCGCCGCGTCACCTCCCCGTCCCCATAGGGCAGGCTTGTCCCGTGTCTGAACCCGCACCGCGCGCCCCTCACCCGCACTCCGCGACCCTCCGCCGCCTGGAGAAGTCGTCCGGCAAGCTGGCGGCCGGCGCCATCGCCCGGATGGACGCCACGCTGCCGTGGTACCGCGCGATGCCGCCGGAGAACCGTTCCTGGATCGGCCTGGTGGCGCAGGCCGGTATCGCCGCGTTCACCGAATGGTTCCGGCATCCCGAGACGCCGCAGGCCATCAGCACCGATGTGTTCGGTACCGCACCGCGCGAGCTGACCCGGGCGATCACCCTGCGCCAGACCGTGGAGATGGTCCGGACGACCATCGAGGTCATGGAGTCCGCGATCGACGATGTCGCGGCGCCCGGCGACGAGTCGGCGCTGCGGGAGGCGCTGCTGGTCTACGCCCGGGAGATCGCCTTCGCCACCGCGCAGGTCTACGCCCAGGCCGCCGAGGCGCGCGGCGCCTGGGACGCCCGGCTGGAGTCGCTGGTCGTCAACGCGGTGCTCTCCGGGGAGGTCGACGAGGGCGCCGTCTCGCGCGCCGCCGCGCTGGGCTGGAACTCCCCCGAACATGTCTGTGTGCTGCTCGGCACCGCCCCCGACGGGGACAGCGAGCTGACCGTCGAGGCGATCCGGCGGGCCGCCCGGCACGCCAAGCTCCAGGTGCTGACCGGTGTGCTGGGCACCCGCCTGGTGGTGATCGCGGGCGGCTCGGACAATCCGCTCAAGGCGGCGAAGTCGCTGATCGGCCCGTACGCGGCGGGCCCGGTGGTGGCCGGCCCGGTCGTCTCCGACCTGCTCGCCGCGACGCGTTCCGCGCAGGCCGCGGCCGCCGGACTGCGTGCCTGCGCGGCCTGGCCGGACGCGCCGCGGCCGGTCCTGGCGGACGATCTGCTGCCGGAGCGCGCGATGGCCTCGGACCCGGTCGCGCGCGAGCAGTTGGTGGAGGAGATCTACAGACCGCTGGAGGAGGCGGGGTCGGCGCTGCTGGAGACGCTGAGCGTCTATCTGGAGCAGGCGAGCAGTCTGGAGGGCGCCGCGCGGATGCTCTTCGTGCACCCCAACACCGTGCGCTATCGGCTGCGACGTGTGACTGACGTCACCGGCTGGTCACCATCCGATGTGCGCTCCGCCTTCACTCTGCGTATCGCGCTGATCCTGGGGCGCCTGGCCGGCGGTGAGGCGCAGCTCTAGACTTTTGTCGAACATGAACAATTCCCCCGATGGTTCTTCGTCCCTGTCCCCACGGGCGGGCGGGACCTCCCGCAAGAGAGAGTGTGAGGGTGCTCGTACTCGTCGCTCCCGGCCAAGGCGCTCAGACGCCCGGCTTCCTGACCCCTTGGCTCGACCTTCCCGGTGTCGAAGACCGGCTCCGTGAGTGGTCGGCCGCCATCGACCTGGACCTGGTCCATTACGGCACGAAGGCCGACGCGGACGAGATCCGTGACACCGCCGTGGCGCAGCCGCTGCTGGTCGCCGCCTCCCTGGTCAGCGCCCGGCAGCTGTTCGCGGCGCCGGAGGACTTCGCGGCCGGGGTCGGCGCCGCGGCCGGCCACAGCGTCGGCGAGCTCGCCGCCGCCGCGCTGACCGGCGTGCTCCCTGACCTGGCCGCGATGACGCTGGTCCGCCGGCGCGGGCTGGCCATGGCCGAGGCCGCGGCCGTCACCGAGACCGGTATGGCCGCGCTGCTGGGCGGCGACGAGGCCGAGGTCCTCCCGCATCTGGAGAAGCTGGGCCTGACGGCGGCGAATGTGAACGGCGCCGGCCAGATCGTGGCCGCGGGCACCGCCGAGCAGATCGCCGCGCTGGTCGAGGACAAGCCGGCCGGCACCCGCCGGGTCGTCCCGCTGAAGGTCGCCGGCGCGTTCCACACGCACCACATGGCGCCCGCGGTCACGGCCCTGGAGTCCGCCGTCGCCGAACTGCCGGTCGCCGACCCGCACACCCGCTACGTCTCCAACAAGGACGGGCAGGTCGTCGCCTCCGGCCAGGAGCTGGTGCGGCGGCTGGTGGGCCAGGTGGCCAACCCGGTGCGCTGGGACCTGTGCATGGAGACCTTCAAGGAGCTCGGTGTCACCGCGCTCGTCGAGGTGAGCCCCGGGGGCACGCTCGTGGGCCTGGCCCGGCGCGCCCTGCCCGGCGTGCAGACTCTCGCCCTGAAGACGCCCGACGACCTCGACGCGGCCCGCACGCTGATCGCCGAGCATTCCGCAATGGCCGAATAGGAGCCCGAAGCGCATGACCTCGAAGATCAAGCCCGCGAAGGGTGCCCCGTACGCACGGATCATGGGTGTCGGCGGCTACCGCCCGACCCGTGTCGTGCCCAACGAGGAGATCCTCAAGCACATCGACTCGTCCGACGAATGGATCCGTTCGCGGTCGGGCATCGCGACCCGCCACTGGGCGGGCCCGGAGGAGACCGTCGCCACCATGTCGGTGGAGGCGTCCGGCAAGGCGATCGCCGATGCCGGGATCACGCCCGAGCAGGTCGGCGCGGTGATCGTCTCCACCGTCTCGCACTTCAAGCAGACCCCGGCCATCGCGACCGAGATCGCGCACCGCATCGGCGCCGACAAGCCGGCCGCGTTCGACATCTCGGCGGGCTGCGCGGGCTTCGGCTACGGCCTGACCCTGGCCAGGGGCATGGTCACCGACGGCGCCGCGGAGTACGTCCTGGTGATCGGCGTCGAGCGGCTCTCGGACCTGACCGATCTGGAGGACCGCGCGACGGCCTTCCTGTTCGGCGACGGCGCGGGCGCGGTGATCGTCGGCCCCGCCAAGGAGCCGGCCATCGGCCCGACCGTCTGGGGCTCGGAGGGCGACAAGGCCGAGACCATCAAGCAGACCGTGGCCTGGGACGCGTACCGTACGACTCCGGTGCCCGGTGGCGACGGCCCGCACGAGCGCACCGCGCCCGAGGAGATCCGGTACCCCGCCATCACGCAGGAGGGCCAGGCGGTCTTCCGGTGGGCGGTGTTCGAGATGGCGAAGGTCGCCCAGCAGGCGCTGGACGCGGCCGGCGTCAGCCCGGAAGACCTGGACGTCTTCATTCCGCACCAGGCCAATATGCGGATCATCGATTCGATGGTGAAGACTCTGAAGCTGCCGGAGAGCGTCACGGTCGCCCGTGATGTGGAGACCACCGGCAACACCTCGGCCGCCTCGATTCCGCTCGCCATGGAGCGGCTGCTGGCGACCGGACAGGCCAAGAGCGGCGACACCGCGCTGGTCATCGGCTTCGGGGCGGGTCTCGTCTACGCCGCGACGGTCGTTACCCTCCCCTAGGCAGGATCTACGCAGCGCCGCACGTCCCCGGACGTGGTGACCGCTGTACGGAACTTCACCGAATAACGCATTTTCCCCCTAGAAGACCGAAGGAGCGCCACTCATGGCCGCCACCCAGGAAGAGATCGTCGCCGGTCTCGCCGAGATCGTGAACGAGATCGCCGGGATCCCCACCGAGGACGTCCAGGTGGACAAGTCCTTCACCGACGACCTGGACGTTGACTCGCTGTCCATGGTCGAGGTCGTCGTCGCCGCCGAAGAGCGCTTCGACGTGAAGATCCCGGACGACGACGTCAAGAACCTCAAGACGGTCGGCGACGCCACCTCGTACATCCTCAAGCACCAGAGCTGATCCAGCTCCCGCGCATGTCGCCACCCCGCGGTGGCGCCGTCGATTCAGACCCCTCTACCCGTGGAGTAAGAATTCCCGTGAATGCGACCAATCGCACCGTGGTCGTCACCGGTATCGGCGCAACCACACCGCTGGGTGGCGACAGCGCTTCGACCTGGGAAGCCATGCTCGCCGGCCAGTCCGGTGTGAGCAGTCTCGACCAGGACTGGGCCGCCGAGCTGCCCGTCCGCATCGCCGCTCAGGCCGCTGTCGACCCGAGCGAGATCATCCCCCGGCCGCAGGCCCGCAAGCTGGACCGCTCGGCGCAGTTCGCGCTGATCGCGGCCCGCGAGGCCTGGGCCGACGCCGGTTTCACCGCCAAGGCGGGCGAGGACCCGTCGGTCGACCCCGACCGGCTCGGCACCGTCATCGCCTCCGGTATCGGCGGCGTGACCACCCTGCTCGGCCAGTACGACGTGCTCAAGGAGAAGGGCGTCCGCCGCGTCTCCCCGCACACCGTGCCGATGCTGATGCCCAACGGGCCGTCCGCCAACGTCGGCCTGGAGGTGAACGCCCGCGCGGGTGTGCACACCCCGGTCAGCGCCTGTGCGTCCGGCTCCGAGGCCATCGGCTACGCCATCGAGATGATCCGTACGGGCCGCGCCGACATCGTCGTCGCGGGCGGCACGGAGGCGGCCATCCACCCGCTGCCGATCGCGGCGTTCGGCAACATGATGGCGATGTCGAAGTCCAACGACGACCCGCAGGGCGCCTCCCGCCCCTGGGACACCGCGCGGAACGGCTTCGTCATGGGCGAGGGTGCCGGCGTGATCGTCCTGGAGTCGGCCGAGCACGCCGCCAAGCGCGGCGCCCGGGTCTACGCCGAGGCCGTCGGCCAGGGCGTCTCCGCGGACAGCCATGACATCGTGCAGCCCGAGCCGTCCGGCAACGGCATCGCTAAGGCGCTGCGCAACCTGCTCGACTCCAACGACCTGGACCCGGCCGAGATCGTGCACGTCAACGCGCACGCCACCTCGACCCCGCAGGGCGACCTCGCCGAGCTGAAGGCGCTGCGCAAGGCGTTCGGCGACGATACCGATCACATGGCGATCTCCAGCACCAAGTCGATGACCGGCCACCTCCTGGGCGGCGCGGGCGGCGTGGAGTCGGTCGCCACGATCCTGGCGCTGTACCACCGCGTGGCGCCGCAGACGATCAACATCGAGAACCTCGACCCCGAGATCGACGTGGACATCATCCGCGACGAGCCCCGGAAGCTGCCCGTCGAGGGCCGGATCGCGGCACTGAACGACTCGTTCGGCTTCGGTGGCCACAACGTCGTCCTGGCGTTCCGCTCGGTCTGACCGGCCGCAGTACACCGTCCGCCGCCCGTCGGCCCCCAGTGCGGGGCCGGCGGGCGGCGGCGTTCGTGCCCCGCAGGCGGCGTCCTAGCCGGTGAAGCTGGCGAAGTACGCGGCGGCGCCGTCCTCGCCGCCGTGGCCCGCCGCGGACGCCCGCCGCAGCCGCTCCGCGACCGCCGGCATCAGGTCCGTCCGCACCCCCGCCTGCCGCGCCGCCTCGGTGATCAGCCGGGCGTCCTTGCCCGCGGCGTCGACCGTGAAGCTCGCCGGGTACGTGCCGGAGAGCACCATCTCCGCCTTCGTCCGCAGATACGGCAGATCCAGCGTGCCGCCGGCGATCACGTCGAGGAAGGCCCGCGGGTCCGCGCCGAGCCCCTCCGCCAGCGCCAGGGACTCCCCCACGCCTCCGATGACGGTGAGCACCCAGCTGTTGACGACGAGCTTGAGGCGGCTGGCGGCGCCGCCCGCGGCGTCGTCGCCGACCCACACGGTGCGCGAGCCGACGATCCCGAAGATCCGCTCGGCCGCCGCCCGGATCTCCTCGGGCCCGGCCGCGAGCACCGTCAGCCGCCCCTTCTCCGCGGGCAGTCTGGTGCCGAGGACGGGCGCGTCCACGAGGTCGAGGCGGTGCTCGGCGGCGAACGCGGCGAGCGGGGCGAGGCCGTCGACGCCGACCGTGCCCATCTGGAGCCAGAGCAGCCCCGGACGGAGTGCGCCGCGCGCCTGCCGTAGGGCGTCCAGCGCCGCCGGGCCGTCGAGCAGCATGGTCAGCACGGCGTCCGCGCCGTCCACCGCCTCGGCCGGGGTGTCCATGACGCGGACCCCGTCGGCGGCGAGCGGTTCCGCCTTGGCGCGGGTGCGGTTCCAGGCGCGGACGTCGAGTCCGGCCCCGGCGAGGTTGCGGGCCATCGCCGCGCCCATGATGCCGGTGCCCAGCACCGCTACTGAGGGGGTGCCGGCGGCGGTGCCGCCGGGAGAAGTGTTGTCGGCCATGACGCGCACGCTAGGCGGTGGAACCGGCTCGCGGGGCACCGTGGCGGGCGTGTCCCGGCGACCGTGCCCCGGTCGCACTCCGCCGGCGCACGCCCGCGCCGGAATCCGGGCGGGGCGGGCGCCACGACGTCGGCATGCCCTGGGGCCTGTCGTCACCTTCCCGTCCTCGGGCGACAACGGGAAGGTGCCGACAGGCCCTAGACGACCTGGTGGAGCCAGCGGACCGGGGCGCCCTCGCCGGCGTACCGGAAGGGCTCCAGTTCGTCGTCCCAGGGCTTGCCGAGCAGTTTGGAGACCTCGGCGGCCAGTTCGGTCTCGCCGCTCGCGGCGCGGGCGAGCGCGGCGCGCAGCCGGTCCTCGGGGATGAGGATGTCGCCGTGGATGCCGGTGACGGCGTGGAAGATCCCCAGTTCGGGGGTGGCGCTGTAGCGCTCGCCCTCGGCCGTGGCGCACGGCTCCGCGGTCACCTCGAAGCGCAGCAGATGCCAGCCGCGCAGCGCGGAGGCGAGTTTGGAGGCCGTGCCCACCTCGCCCTGCCAGGAGAACTCGGCTCTCCAGGTGCCGGGGGACGCCGGCTGGCGGATCCAGTCGAGATTGACGCGCACACCGAGGACACCCGCCACGGCCCATTCGACATGCGGACAGAGCGCGCGCGGAGCGGAGTGGACGTACAGGACTCCACGTGTCGTCACCGGGACCTCCAGTGCGGTTCGAGGTTCACCTTCCCCAGCGGCCTCGTACCCGTTCCGGATGCGGCGGGGACAGCTGCTGGCATTCTGCCCCAGTGGTCACTCCAGCACCACCATGACGAGGTGACCTACAGTAAACACCACTGGGCGCAATTTGCCGTAAAAGGGACAGGAAATGACGTGAGGTAATTTATCTGTACCGACCGCGTCAAGCACTCCGCGTCACCGCCTGGCAGGCATGGGGGCAAAGCTACCGCGCGGTGCGGATCCCGGTGGTGACGTACCGTCGGTACCGGAAGACATATCACCCACCGGCCGGAGGGGACAGGCCATGGCCCGGACCGATCGACCCGTGCGCGCCCGGCGTCGTGGCACCGCTCCGCGCACCTGCCTCGCCTCGGTCACCGCCGCCCTCCTGTTCACTCTCGCGGGCTGCACGGCAAACGACGGCGCCGGCACCGCGGCCAAGCGGCCGTCCCCGAAACCGGCGCCCGTCTGGCGTACCGACCCCGGGTCGGTCGCGGCGCTCGGCGACTCCATCACCGTCGGCTTCGACGCCTGCTCGGCGCTCGCCGACTGTCCCGAGGTCTCCTGGGCCACCGGCACCGACCCCACGGTCGACAGCGTCGCCCGACGGCTGGTCAAGAACCCCGCCACGGACAGCTGGAACTACGCCAGGACCGGCGCGCTGATGAGCGATCTGCCGGGCCAGGTGGCGCAGGCCACCGCGCGCAGACCCGCCTTGGTCACGGTCCTGATCGGCGCCAACGACGCGTGCCGCAGCAGTGTGGGGGCGATGACCCCGGCGGCCGATTTCCGGGCCGGTTTCGAGACGTCGATGAAGGAGCTGCGGCGCGCCCTGCCGCACACCCAGGTGTATGTCGCGGCGGTGCCGGATCTGCTGCGGCTGTGGTCGGAGGGGCGCAAGAACCCCCTGGGCAAGCAGGTGTGGAAGCTGGGGATCTGCGGGTCGATGCTGCACGATCCGGACGATCTGACGAAGGCCGCGGCGGACCGGCGCGCGACGGTGCGGGAGCGGGTGATGGCGTACAACTCGGCGCTGGCGGACGTGTGCCGCAAGGACGCGCTCTGCCGGTTCGACCAATCGGTCTTCGACTACCGCTTCACCGGGGAGCAGTTGAGCACCTGGGACTGGTTCCACCCGGGCACCCGCGGACAGCGGGAGCTGGCGGCGCTGGCGTTCCGCGCGATCACCCGCGAGGAGCCGCGGCGGTAGCACCCGCGGGCCTGAGGGCCGGTCCGGCCCCCGCCGGCGGGCTGCGGTCCTCTCCGGGACTCCCCTAAGGGCCGGGCGGGCAAGTTCATCCTCTTCGGGGACGCCCCGTGGCGCGCCGGAGCCCGAGGATGGGTGTCGAAGGGTTCCGCATTCACGGGGAGACAACTGACCATGGCTCGCTTCCGCACATCCCATCTCGTCCTGTCCGGCGCGGCGATGTCCGTCCTGCTGACCGGCTGCTCCCTGACGGCGACGTTCGGCCCGGCGAAGCGGGCGGAGCGTACGTACGGAGTGGATGGCAAGATCACGGCCCTGTCGGCGACGACGCACGGCGGGGACATCGAGGTCGTACCGGTCGACGGCGGCGGTTCGGTCAAGGTGACGGAGAAGTACGAGTACAGCAACGACAAGCCGAACCCCGAGCACAAGGTCGAGGACGGCACGCTCACCCTGAAGGCCCCCGACTGCCCCATGGGGGAACGCTGCACGGTGCACTACAAGGTGCTGCTGCCGCGCACCGCCTCGGTCGATCTGCACACCAGCGGCGGGGACATCACCGTCCGCGGCACATCCGGTGCCGTCACCGCCAAGACCAGCGGCGGGAACGTCACCCTCGTCGACTCGGCGGCCCGCACCGCGCAGGTGACGACCAGTGGCGGGGATGTGGACGCCGGCTTCACCACCGTGCCCGACGACGTATCGGGGAAGACCAGCGGCGGCGATGTCACCATCCGCGTGCCGAAGGGCTCGTACGCGGTCGACGCCTCGACCAGCGGCGGCACCCGCAAGGTCACCGTCCCCACCGACGAGTCGTCCCGGCACAAGGTCGCCGCGCGGACCAGCGGCGGCGATGTGACGGTGCGGGAGCTGGGTTCCTGAGCGGCGGCGGTCCGGCCCTCTGTCGTCCCGGGGCACCACCGGCTTTACTCGCCCCATGAGACGCATACGTACCAGGCTGGGCGCGCTCGGTATCGCGCTGACCGCCGCGGTCCCCCTGTCCCTGACGGCGCCGGCCGCGGCCACCGCGACCCCCAACGGCACACCGGGCGCCGCGGTGAGCGCCACGGCGCCCACGGTGGAGGAGGGGCGGCTGGCACAGGCCGCGCCCCGGGAGATTCTGCAGCGCAGCGGATTCGACGCGTGGCAGCCGGAGTTCGCGCGCGGGCTGGCCCGGGTGACGACGTACCAGGAGGGGCAGCGGTATGTCGCGCGCGAGGGGCGGGCGCTGTGGCGGCGGGCCGTGGACCGCGTACAGGGACGCGGTCCCGCGGGCGGCGATCTGAGCCGGGACGACGACCGGCCGCTGTACTGGGCACGGCTGGGCATGACGAAGGAACTGCGGGCGTGGCACCCCGGCTTCCGGCTCTCCACCGCCCAACGGACCGCGCTGCTCGCATCGTTGGAGCGCGGTTCGCGGGGCCAGGACTCCATCGAGCTGCCCGCCGGGAAGCGGGTACTGCGGGTCGTGGTGACCGGCTTCGACCCGTTCCAGCTGGACGACGACGCGCGGCGCAGCAATCCGTCCGGGGCGGCGGCGCTGGCGCTGGACGGGACGGCGGTGCGGACCGCTTCGGGGCGGTGGGCCCGGATCGAGACGGCGGTCTTCCCGGTGCGGTGGGCGGACTTCGCGGCCGGCACGGTGGAGCGCACTCTGCTGCCGCAGCTGCGGCGCGGGCCGCGGCAGGCGGATCTGTTCACCACCATCAGCCAGGGCCGGCCCGGTCAGTTCGACGTCGAGCGGACCAACGGGGCCTGGCGGGGCGGTTTTCCGGACAACGCGCGGGAGTCGCGTACCGGGACCGTACCGATCCCGGCGGGGGTGCCGACGGTGCTGCCGCAGCCGCAGTGGACGACCACCACTCTGCCGTACGCGCGGATCGTCGCGGCCGATACGGGGCCGTATCCGGTGCGGGACCACACCACGGTGACCGAGATCCCGGCGGGCGGCGGCGCGCCGGTCGTGCGGCCGGACGGACCGACGCCGGGGTCCACGGCCCGCGCCGGGGGCGGCGGCGACTATCTGTCCAACGAGATCGCCTACCGGGCGACGCTGCTGCGGGACGCGGTGCGGCCCTCGCTCCCCGGCGGCCATCTGCACACGCCGGTACTGGAGTTCGGCCCCGGCAACGCGGACCCGGCGAGCGGACGGATCACCGATCCGGCCTTCGAACGGAACCGGGCCGCGATCACCGGGCAGGTGCGGCAGATCGTGACGGTGGCGGCGTCGGCGGTGGCCGCCCAGGGGTAGTCGTCCGGGGCGGGGCCGGGAACGACCGGTCGGGGGGGGCGGGCCGGGCATGATGGGCCGATGATTATCGCCGCCGCACAGTTCTCCCCGGTCCCGCTCGATATCGACGCCAACGCCGCGCGGATGGCCGCGCTCGTCACCGAGGCCGCCGGGCGCGGCGCCGGGCTGGTCGTCTTCGCCGAACTGGCGCTGACGCAGTACGACACGGTGGCGATAGCCGCCGTTCCCCGGCGGCTGACGGTCACCCCCGACGACGCCCGGCTGGCCCCCGTACGGGAGGCGTGCCGGGCGGCCGGGGTCGCGGCGGTGGTGAACGCCGCGGCCCCCGCCGCCGGGGGCGGACCGCGGCCGACGATCAGCTCGTTCGTCTACGGGCCGGACGGCGCGCTGCTCACCCGCTACGACAAGCAGCATCTGACCCCGGCGGAGCTGGAGGTCTTCGCGCCCGGCACCGCCGACGGCCGCTGCACCCTGAGCGGGATCCGCTTCGCGCTCGCCACCTGCTACGACTCCAGCTTCCCCGAGGTGCCGGCGCGGGCCGCGGCGGACGGCTGCCAGGTGTATCTCGCCAGCGCCTTCCACGACTCGGCGGACCGGGTGGCGGACTACGCGGACCTGGCGCGCGAGCACGGGCTGCAGGTGCTGCTCGCCAACGGTACGGGCACCGGGAGCCCCGGCCCGGCCTGCGGCCGCAGCGGCGCCTGGCTGCCCACCGGCGAGCGGGTGGCGACGGCGGGCGAGGGCCCGGACCCCGCCGAACTGGTGCTGACCGACGTCCGGGACCGGATCACGCTGATGGCCGACCCGGCGGTGGCGGCGGTGCCCGTCGAGGAGTGCGGTGAGGAGCTGGCGGACGTACGGACCGCGTCGCCCGCGCTGCTGGTGTCCGGGCTCCGGCACGACGCGGCGGGCGCCTTCGCCCTGCTGCGGGCGGGGCTGCTGCGGCGGCTGCTGGTGGCGCAGGAGTCGCTGCCGGACGGGCTGCGGCTCCAGATCGTCGAGGGGTACCGGCCGCCCGCCCTGCAACGCCGCTACTTCGAGGGATACTTGCACACGCTGCGCACGGCACACCCGGAGCGGTCCGCGGCGGACCTGCACCGGGCCGCCAGCCGCTATGTCTCACCGCCGGAGATCGCACCGCACAGCGCGGGCGGCGCGGTCGACCTCACCCTCGTCACCGCCGACGGCGGCCCGCTCGATCTGGGGACGCCGGTCAACGCGAGCCCGGAGGAGAGCGACGGCGCCTGCTACACGGGCGCGCCCGGCCTGTCCCCCGCCGCCCGCGACAACCGGCGGGTGCTGGGCGCCGCGCTGACCGCGGCCGGCCTGGTCAACTACCCGACCGAGTGGTGGCACTGGTCCTACGGCGACCGCTACTGGGCGCTGGCGACCGGCGCGGACCACGCGCTGTACGGGCCGGCGGAGCCGGTGCGCTGACGCCCGCCCCGCCGGCCCGCCCGGTCGGCGGATCCCGTCGGCCCGGTCAGGCCAGCTCGTCCAAGGTCGGGTAGGACGGCTGGGCCCCCGGCTTGGTGACGGCGGCGGCGCCGACGCGGACGGCGAAGCGGGCGGCGTCGGCCAGGCCGTCGCCGCGGGCCAGGCGGGTGGCGAGGGCGCCGGTGAAGGCGTCGCCCGCGCCCGTGGTGTCCACCGCCTCGACCCGTACGCCCGGGATCTCGCCGATGCCCGAGGCGTCCAGGACCAGCGCGCCGTCGCCGCCGAGGGTGATCACGACCGAGCGGGCGCCCTGGTCGCGCAGTGCGTGCGCCCACTCCCCCGGCTCGCCGTCGGCGCGCCCGGACAGCTGGCGGGCCTCGTGCTCGTTGACCACCAACGGGTCGGCGGCGGCGAGGAGTTCGGGGGCCAGGGACTCGGGGGCCGGGGACGGGTTGAGGACGACGCGGGTGCCGGCCGCCGCGGCGCTCGCGGCGGCCGCCCGTACGGTCTCCATCGGGATCTCCAGCTGGAGCGAGAGCACCGCGGACCCGGCGATGATGTCCGCGGCGGCCGCCACGTCCTGCGGGGTGAGGGCGGCGTTGGCGCCGGGCGAGACGACGATGCTGTTGTCGCCGTCCGGGCCGACGATGATCATCGCGGTGCCGGTACGCGCCGCCCCGTCCACGATGACCGGCGCCACATCGGTGCCCGCCGCGCGCTGGGCGGCCAGCAGCAGTTCGCCGTACGCGTCGCCGCCGACCCGCGCCAGCAGGGCGGTGCGCCCGCCGAGCCGGGCCGCGGCGGCCGCCTGGTTGGCGCCCTTGCCGCCGGCCGATTCGACCAGGTCCGTACCGAGCACGGTCTCGCCCGCGCCGGGCCGCCGCCCGACCCGTACGGTCAGATCCGCGTTGGCCGAGCCGACCACCAGGACGTCGTACATGTGCCGCTCTCCCATTTCTCGCCTCACCCTTCCTTCGTCCGGGCCCGTGCGGGCCCGTCTGTGCCGGTGCCGGTGCGCGGCACCGGCGTCAGCCGTCGAACTTCGCGGCGTTCTCCGCCGTCACCAGTACCACCGGTACCTTGACGTCCTTCGGCAGCCGCTCGCCGCGCGACGCCTTCAACGCCCAGTCCACGGCCTGCTTGCCGAGGAGCCGGGGCTGCTGGGCGACGGTCGCGGTCAGGCTGCCGGCCCGGACCGCGGCGATGCCGTCGGGGGTGCCGTCGAACGCCACCACCTTCACGTCCTTGCCCGACCGGCCGCCCAGCGCCTTGGACGCGCCGAGCGCCATCTCGTCGTTGGCGGCGAACACCCCGCCGATATCGCGGTGCGCCTGGAGCATGTTGGACATCACGTCCATGCCCTTGGTGCGGTCGAAGTCGGCGGGCTGGCGGGCGACGACCTCGATGCCCGGGTACTTCTTGATGCCCTCCTCGAAGCCCTGGCCGCGCTCGCGGGCGGCCGAGGTGCCGGGCTGGCCCTCCAGGAACGCCACCTTGCCCTTGCCGCCGAGCGATTCGGCGAGCGTCCTGGCGGCGAGCCGGCCGCCCGCGACGTTGTCGGAGGCGATGGTCGAGCCGACCTGGCCGCCGTTGACGCCGCGGTCGATGGAGATGACCGGCACCTTCGCCCGGTTGGCGACGCCGACGGCCGGGACGGCGGCGTCGGAGTCGACCGGGTTGATGATGGCCGCCTTGACGTCCTGGCTGGTGAACGTCTCCATCTGGTTGATCTGCTGGGTGGGGTCGTTCTGCGCGTCGGTGATGTTGATGCGCAAGCCCCGGGCGTCGGCCTCGGCCTGCGCGCCTTCCTTGATGCCGACGAAGAACGGGTTGTTCATCGTGGACAGCGCCAGGCCCAGGTCGGTGTTGCCGCCCCGGTCGCAGCCGGCCAGCCCGAGGGCGACGGCCGCCGCCAGCCCGGCCGCCAGTACCGCCCGGTTCCGCTGACGGGCCGTCATCGCACGCTCCGGCGGCGCAGCGTGTCCAGGAGCACCGCCAGCGCGATGACCAGTCCGGTGGCCACCTGCTGCCAGAACGCCGAGACGCTCAGCAGGTTGAGGCCGTTGCGCAGCACGGCGAGGATCAGCGCGCCGATGAGCGTGCCGGACGCCTTGCCGGAGCCGCCGGAGAGGCTGGCGCCGCCGATGACGACGGCGGCGATGGCGTCCAGTTCGTAACCGCCGGCGGCCTGCGGCTGGGCGGAGGTGAGCCGGGCCGCCAGGACGATACCGGCGACGGCGGCGAACAGACCGGACAGCGCGTAGATGACGAGCTTGCGGCGCCTGACGTTGATACCGGAGAGGCGGGCCGCCTCCTCGTTGCCGCCGATCGCGAACATCGCGCGGCCGGCGTACGTACGGGCCAGGATCAGCGCCGCGATCAGCCCCATCGCGATCATGACGAGGACGGGCACCGGCAGCCAGCCGCCGAGGGTGTCACCGAGCCTGCTGACGGAGGTGGGGAAGGCGATCGGTGAGCCGCCGGAGATGACCAGGGCCAGACCGCGGCCGATGGAGAGCATCGCGAGGGTGGCGATGAAGGCGGGCAGTCTGCCGTAGGCGACCAGCGCGCCGGAGACCAGTCCGGCCGCCACGCCGACCGCGAGGCCGAGCAGCACCGCGATCCATACGGGCAGCCCCTCATTGGTGGCGGCCCAGGCGACGACGGTGGCGGCGAGCGCGGCGACCGAGCCGACCGACAGGTCGATGCCCGCCGAGACGATCACGAAGGTGACGCCGAAGGCGAGGATCGCGGTGACCGACGCCTGGACGCCGACGTTGAGGAGGTTCTGTCCGTTGAGGAAGTCCCTGGAGAGCACCGCCATCACGACGACCAGGGCGAGCAGACCGCCGAGCGGACCGTTCTTGAGGACCGCCCCGGTGAACCACCGGCCGAACCCGTGCTCCCGGCCCGGGGGCGACGGGGTGTGGGCAGGGGTTTTCAGCAGCTCAGTCATCGGAGCCCTCCATCGCGCTCTGACCAGGGGTGTTCGTATGCGTGACCGCGTTGTCCGGGGACGGCGGTGTCCCGGTGCGGAGCGCCCCGTCGGGGGACCGGACGGCCAGTTCCATCACCGCGTCCTGGGTGGCGTCGCCGGCCGCCAGCTCACCGGCCAACCGGCCCTGTGCCATCACCAGCACCCGGTCGCTCATGCCGAGCACCTCCGGGAGGTCGCTGGAGATCATCAGCACCGCGCAGCCGGCCGCCGTCAGCTCGTTGATGAGCTGGTAGATCTCGACCTTGGCGCCGACGTCGATACCGCGCGTCGGCTCGTCGAGGATCAGCAGCCGGGTCTCGGTCAGCAGCCATTTGCCGATCACGATCTTCTGCTGATTGCCGCCGGAGAGGGTGCGGGCGTGCTGGTCCAGGCCGCTCATCCGGACCTTCAACTGCCCGGCGACGGCGGCCGCTTCGCGCCGCTGGCCGCGCCGGTCCACCAGCCCGCCGCGGGTGTCCCGGTCGAGCCGGGCCAGCGTCAGGTTGTCCAGCAGGGAGGCGTCGAGGACCAGGCCCTGGCCCTTGCGGTCCTCGGGGACCAGGCCGAGCCCGGCGCGCATCGCGGCCCGGACGTCGCCGCGGACCAGTTCCCGGCCGTCGATCTCGACCGTGCCGGCGTCGTAGCGGTCCACGCCGAAGATCGCCCGCGCGACCTCGGTGCGGCCGGCGCCGACCAGCCCGGCGAGGCCGACGACCTCACCGGCCCGCACCTCGAAGTCGATGTCCGCGAAGACCGGTGCGGCCGGGGAGCCCTTGGCGCCCCGGCTGCCGTGCCGGGTCAGACCGCGCACCCGCAGCAGCGGTGCGCCCGGCGCGGCGGGGCGCTCGCGCGGGTACTGCTCGGCGATGTCCCGGCCGACCATGAGCCGGATCAGCTCGTCCTCGCCGGTGGCGGCCGGCACCTCGTCCACCGAGCGGCCGTCGCGCAGCACGGTGACCCGGTCGCCGAGAGCGCCGATCTCCTCCAGGTGGTGGGTGATGAAGATGATGCCGACGCCGGACCCGCGCAGTTCACGGACGATCCCGAAGAGCGTCTGCACCTCCTCGGAGGTGAGCACCGCGGTCGGCTCGTCCATGATCAGGACGCGCGCCCGGAGGCTGAGCGCCTTGGCGATCTCGACCATCTGGAGCCGGGCGATACCGAGTTCGGCGACCGGGGTGTCCGGGGAGACGTCCAGCCGGACCCGGCGCAGCAGTGCGGCGGCGCGGGCGCGCATCGCCTTCTTGTCGATGAGGCCGAGGGCGGTGCGCGGCTGCCGGCCCAGAAAGATGTTCTCGGCGACGGTCAGGCCGGGGACGAGGTTGAACTCCTGGTAGATGGTGGCGATGCCGAGCCGCTCCGCGTCCTGCGCGGAGCGGATCCGTACCTCGCGCAGCGCGGCGGGCGTACCGTCCCCGCCGCCGTCGGCGACAGGGGCGACGAGAATCCGCCCCTCGTCGGGGCGGTGGGCACCGGAGAGCATCTTGATGAGCGTGCTCTTGCCCGCACCGTTCTCGCCGAGGAGGACGTGCACCTCACCGGTGCGCAGGTCCAGATCCACGCCGTCCAGCGCGCGGACGCCCGGGAACGACTTCGTCACCCCCTCCACGCGCAGCAGTTCGCGGCCGCCCGGTACGTCGTCGTTGACGCCGGTCATGCGCTGCCCCTCTCTTCTTCCTCGGTTCGCTGTCCCGGTGCCGTGCCCCGGGCCGGTGTACGGGCCGGCGGCTCACCGCAGGAGCGGCGGATGACGAGGTGCGCCGGCAGCAGCACCGACTCGGCCCGGCGGCCCTCGATGCGCTCCAGGAGGGTGTGCACGGCGGCCCGGCCCAGTTCGCGGGTGGGCTGGGCGATGGCGGTCAGCGGCGGATCGGTGTGGGCGAACCACGGCACGTCGTCGTAGACCACCAGCGCCATGTCGTCGGGGACGCGCAGCCCGCGGGCGCGGAGTTCGTCCATCGCGCCGAGCGCCATCAGGTTGTCGGTGGCGAGCACCGCGTCGGGCGGCTCCGGCAGGTCCAGGAAGCCGCTCATCACCCGGCGGCCGCCGGTGTGCTGGAGGTCGGGGGTGGCGCCGACCCGCTCGTCGGGCAGCGCGATGCCGTGGGCGGCCAGTGCCGTACGGAAGAGGTCGAGGCGCTCGTCGCCGGTGGGGGTGCCGGCCGGGGCGACGATGATCGCGGGGCGGCGGCGGCCCAGGGCGGCGAGGTGGGCGGCGAGTTCGGTGAGCGCGGTGCGGCCGTCGGCGCGTACGCAGGGGGCGTCGATACCGGGCACCGTGCGGTCCAGCAAAACCAGCGGGGTGCCGGAGGCGACGACCTCGCCGATCATCGCCGAGCCGGTACCGGCCGAGCTGACCAGCAGACCGTCGATCCGGCGGTCCAGCAGCGTACGGATGTAGTCGTCCTGCTGCTCGGGGCGCTCACCGGCGTTGCCGATGACGAGGCTGTAGCCGAGGCCGCGGGCCGCGTCCTCGACGGCGTCCGCCAGCTCGGTGAAGAAGGGGTTGGTGAGGTCGCTGATGACCAGACCGAGGGTGCCGGTCCGCGCGGTGCGCAGCGCACGGGCGACGTTGTTGGGGCGGTAGCCCAGCTCCCGCACGGCGGCGAGCACCCGCTCCCGGGTCTCCGCGACCGGCCCGTGGCCATTGAGAACCCGGGAGACCGTGGCGACGGACACCCCCGCCCGCTCCGCCACATCTTTGATGTTCGCCATGGCGCCGTTGCCATCCTGTTCATGCGATCGACGTGTAATCGATTTCGTGGGGCCTACGTAATCGATTACATGCGGGATGCGTCAAGGCATGGCGGGGGTTGGCTGCGTCACACCGGGGGGCTGCGGCGGCGATGTGCACGGATGTGCCGGCGGGGCGGTCGTGGGCTGAGGGGGGTGGCGAGCGACTGGCCTGGCACACGGTGCGGCCTGGGCGCGGCGTGGCGGCAGATGGCCGACCGGGGCGCCGACGGACGACCGGCGCCACGGGCTCGTCGGGCCGTTCGCCGTACCCCGTGCGGGCCGGACCTTGCCGCGAGGGGAGCGACGCGGGAACGCGAGCATGCGCACGATCTGGTTCGTGGCCATGGCCGTGACCTGCGGCGACCAGGTGGCTTGAGACGCTGGTCCGGGGGCCTTCCGGCTGATGTGGCCTGGTGTGTGTGCATGCCGCTCGCCGGCTCGGTCAACGTGGATCGGCGCCGTAGTTCCGTGGTGATCCCCAGGTCAGGGTGTGCAAGGACGGGTCGAGTAGCCGTTGAAAATCTTGACGGGGCTGGTCGAGTAGCCGTTGAAGATCTCGACGAGGCTGTCGGACTGCCGGCTCTGGTTCATGACCAGGCTGTACGCGATATCCAAAGCCCCACCGGTCAGCCGAAGTCAATGGCGGCCAGCGCGGGGCCGGCGAACGCCAGCGCATACTGCAGCCTGACGGCGCCGCGCCGCGCCGCGTGGCTCACCACGGCGCTGGGCAGGCAGAGCGCCGACATTCCCGCGACTGCGGACAGGCCCATCGACCACTGAGCCACGCCCACCAGGGGCCCGCTTGTCCCGTCTCCGCTGTACGCCTGATTGAGGACGATGAGGAGGAACGCCCCGTAGGCAACAGCGAGCAACGGGAGGCCGATACCGGCGAACACGCGCACCGCCGCCGTGGACGGCGCGAACGGGTCGGCCGCCGCAGCGGGGGCGGCAGTGGAATTCGGTTCTGGTGCGGTCATGACCGCCACCCTCGCCCACGCGCGCTGCCCGGTCATCGTGGCGAATACTCATGAGCGGAGAGACCACGTACTCAAAGATCCCCCGGCGATCTCGCCCCTCCGAAGCCAAGGTGCTCTCGGTCAGCGCTCCGAGCCGTCCGCCGGACTTGCCGCCTCCTCGGGCGGCGGCCAGGCCGTCGTTGGTGGCGGCCAGACCGTCGTTGGCGGCGGCGAGCGCGAACTCGCGGTGCGGATCGGCGAAGACGGACATCATGGCGGAGGAGTCCCGGCCGTGGCGGGTGCTGCTGTCAATGCCCTGCGCGACGGGGACTTCGGCCTGCTGCCCGGTCATGCGGCGCCGCCATCACCGGTCGAACCGGTTGCTGCGCCACCGGCGGGAAGGGATGCCGGCGGCCTCGGCCATCGCGTGGATGACGATCTGCCGGCCGTGGCGGTGGACGAGGTTGGTTGTGGTGGCGCCGCTGTGCGCGGATCACCTCCGGGACGGTGTGCGGGTCGAGTCGCTGATATCGGACGATCCAACGGCCCTGCCTCAGACGGACGTTGGCACTGTCGTGGACGCGGACGTGGCGCGAGGCGGACGACCACCAGGTCAGCTCGGAGGCTCGGAGGGCGAGTTGAAGGGCGGCTGCCGCGCGTCACCACTCCCGCCGCAGCAGCGCTGCCGGACTACCGCAGGACCAAGTGACAGCCATTCCCCTCAACATCGATCAGCGGAATGCGACCCAAGTGACTCCCGGACCCATGACCGCTCCCGCCCCATCAAGACGTCTCGGCGAACCCGGTCGATTCACCGTTGCACCGGCTGGGGTGGCCCTCGCGAGGCCGTGCACCGCGTGCCCGCTCCGGGCCTCGGGCTCCGGACTCCGGGCTCCGGGCTCCGGACTCCGGACTCCGGACTCCGGACTCCGGACTCCGGGCTCCGGGCTCCGGCGGATCGAAAACCCGGTGCGTTTGGGCCGGTTCACGTTCGATACTTGTGCGAAATCCGCGGCGGACGGGAGGAGGAGACCGTGAAGCTTGCCGAGGCGCTGGCAGAGCGTGCGGAGGCGACGCGCCGTGTGGAGCAGTTGCGAGCGCGGGTCGTTGGCAGTGCGCGGTATCAGGAGGGTGAGACGCCCGCCGAGGATGCGGCCCAGTTGCTGGCCGAGGCCGGTGAGGTGCTGGGCGCCCTGGAGACGCTGATCCGGCGGATCAACCGGACCAATGCCGCGGTGGAGATGGGCCGGGACGGCACGCTCACCGACGCGCTCGCGCGCCGGGATGTGCTGCGGCTGCGTCATTCGGTGGTCACCGCGGCGGCGGATGCGGCGGCGGGTACGGGCGAGCGGGGCTACGGCCGCCAGCTTCGGTCCGAGCTGATGATGCTCTCCGCGCTTCCGGTCGCGGAACTGCGCGGTCAGGCAGATGTGCTCGCACGGGAGATCCGTGAGATCGATGTGCGGATCCAGCGGACGAACTGGGAGGCCGATCTGCTGGACTGAGCGGTCCCGGCAGGGCGTGACGATGTGGAGCAGGTAGCCGTTTCGGAGGCGTGCACACACCGAGGGCCAGCGGTTTTCCGGCCCCCAACTGGCGCGTGAAGAGCAACGCGGGGGGTTCGACTCCCCTTCAACAGTGCAGCTCAGCATCGCGTACAGGTAACGGTGCATCTCGCACAGCACATCACCACGTGCAGATCCGAAGCGGTGAGGGCGGGCTCGGGGTTTCCCACATCGCAACAGCAGGCCGGTTCAGCGGGGTCAGGGCAGGTTCCGGCGGGCGCCGCTGCCCGGACACCACGCACCGCGCGGACGCTCCCCGGAGGCGCACGCGGGAGCGGAACACGAGAGCCGAACGCGGAGGCCGAACGCGATCAGGCTCCCTTGGTGCGGGCCCGTACGTGCATGCGCTCGCCCTGCGGCCCGTACAGCGCGAGCCATTCCACGGGACGGTCACCGGCGTTGGCGACGCCGTGCGGTACGCGGGTGTCGAATTCGGCGGCCTCGCCCGCGGTGAGGACGAGGTCGTGCTCGCCGAGCGCGAGGAGCAGCTGTCCGGACAGGACGTAGAGCCACTCGTGGCCCTCGTGCATACCCTGCTCAGGCCGTCCGGTCCGGGGGGTCTTGGGCGCGGGCAGGATCTGCTTGTAGGCGTGCAGCCCGCCCAAGTGCTTGGTCAGGGGTATCCAGGTCTGGCCGTACCGGGCGAAGGGGCGCGGGTGGATCCGGGGATCGCCGGTCTCCGTGCCGACCAGTTCGTCCAACGTCACGCCATGCGCCTTGGCCAACGGCAGCAGATGCTTGAGGGCGGGCTCACGCTGCCCCGTCTCCAGCCGGGAGAGCGTGCTCACGGAGAGCCCGGTGACCGCGCTGAGCCGGGTCAGCGTCGTACCGCGCCGCTGCCGCAGGGCACGCAGCCGCGGCCCGAGGGCGGTCAGGGCGTGTGCGAGGTCGTGGTCGTCGGCGGGGCCGCCCCCGGCCCCTGTCGCGGAGTCATCCATGCCCCTATTTGCCGCCGCGGCAAAGATCGTTGTCAAGCCGGAAAGCCGAGGCGCAGCCTGCCCCCATGACAGAGCACACCACAACGGACAAGACCCTCGCGGACGCCGGGACGGGTCCACTGTCGACCGAGGAATTCTGGGACGCCCGCTACCGTGCCGCCGAGCGGATCTTCAGCGGCCGCCCCAATGACGCACTGGTACGCGAGACGGCGCCACTGCGCCCCGGCACCGCGCTGGAGCTGGGCTGCGGCGAGGGCGGCGACGCCATCTGGCTCGCCGGGCAGGGCTGGACCGTGACCGCCACCGACGTATCGTCCGTCGCGCTCGGCCGGGCGGCCGGCCAGGCGCGGGCGGCGGGCGTGGACGACCGGATCGAATGGCAGCGCCACGACCTGGCCGAGTCGTTCCCGGCCGGGACGTACGACCTGGTCAGCGCCCATTTCCTGTACCCGCCCGAGCCCTCGGCCCGCGAGCGGATCCTGCGCCGGGCGGCACGGTCCGTCGCACCCGGCGGAGTCCTCCTGATCGTCAGTCACGCGGGCTTCCCGCCCTGGGAGCAGGACCCCGACCCGGACTTCGTCTTTCCGGCCCCCGAGCAGCTCCACGCGGCGCTGGGCCTGCCGCCCGAGCAGTGGGACACCCTGGCCGCCGAGACCTACGAGCGCCCCGCCACGGCCCCCGACGGGCGGCCCGCCACCCGCCTGGACAGCACGCTCAAACTCCGTCGGCACCCAGACCGGGCGCGCGCTCTCTGACGCGGCCCCTCCTGCGGCGCGCCACCACGGCACTCGCGCCGTCGGTCACACTGGCGCGCCGCAAGTATCAACTGCCGCCGTTCCAGGGTCAGTCGGCGAGGCTCACGATCATCTTCCCGGTGTTCTCACCGCGCAGCAGGCCGAGGAACGCCTCGACGCCGTGCTCGATCCCGGCCACCTTGGTCTCGCGGTACTTCAGCTCGCCGGAGCGGATCCAGGCGGAGACCTCCTGCACGAACTGCGGCTGGAGCGCGGCGTGGTCGGCCACCAGCATGCCCTCCAGGCGCAGCCGCTTGCCGATCACCAGCGCGAGGTTGCGCGGCGCGGGGGTCGGTTCGGTGGCGTTGTAGACCGAGATCATGCCGCAGATGGTGGCGCGGCCGTGCACCTTGAGGGAGCTGATGGCCGCTTCGAGGTGGTCGCCGCCGACATTGTCGAAGTAGACGTCGATACCGTCGGGCGCGGCCGCCTTGAGCTGCTCGGCGACGGGGCCGTTCTTGTAGTTGAAGGCGGCGTCGAAGCCGTACTCCTCGACCAGGAGCTTGACCTTCTCGTCGGACCCGGCGGAGCCGATGACCCGGGAGGCGCCCTTGAGCCGGGCGATCTGGCCGACCTGGCTGCCCACCGCACCGGCCGCGCCGGACACGAAGACCGCGTCGCCCTCCTTGAACGAGGCGACCTCCAGCAGGCCCGCGTAGGCGGTCAGGCCCGGCATGCCCAGCACGCCGAGGTAGGTGGTGAGCGGGGCGAGCTCCGGGTCCGCCCGCACGGCGCGCTCGGCGTCCAGCACCGCGAACTCCCGCCAGCCGAGGCCGTGCAGGACGTGGTCGCCGACGGCGAGGGAATCGGCGCGCGAGGCGATGACCTCGCCGACCGCGCCACCGTCCATCGGCTTCTCCAGTTGGAACGGCGGGACGTAGGACTTCACGTCGTTCATCCGGCCGCGCATGTACGGGTCCACGGAGAAGTGGAGGTTGCGGACGAGGATCTGGCCCTCGCCGAGCTCGGGCACGGCGGCCTCGCGCAGCGCGAAGTCCTCCGGGGTGGGCCAGCCGTGCGGGCGGGCGACGAGGTGCCATTCACGGCCGGTGGTGGGCAGAGCGGACATCAGCGCGATCCTCCAATTGCTTCAGGTACTGAAACAACCATGCTCCTCGATATTTCATGTTGTCAAGCAAGTGGGTATCCTGGTGTGTATGACTCCGCGCGCAGACCCCTTGACCTGCGAGGTCGTCGACCTCATCGGCACCGTCGTCGCCCGTTACCACGAGGAGTACGAGCACGCCGCGGCCGAGCACTCCCTCACCGGCGCGCAGGCGCGGGTGCTCAGACTGCTGGCCGTCGAGCCGCTGCCCATGCGGCGGATCGCGCAGCGGCTCAAGTGCGAGCCGTCGAACATCACGGGCATCGTGGACCGCCTGGAGTCACGCGGCCTGGTGGAGCGCCACCCCGACGCCGCCGACCGCCGCGTCAAGCTGGCCGCCCCCACCACCGAGGGCGCGCACACCGCCGAGCGGCTGCGGACGTCCCTGGACTTCGCGCGCGAGCCGCTGGGCCGGCTGACCGCCGTCGAGCGCACCCTGCTCAAGGAGCTGCTCCAGCGGATGCTGGGGGTGGCGCCCGAGGGGGACGACGCGGAGGCGGACCGGCCGGAAGGTCCGACGTCGATCTAACCTGGAGCCATGAAGCCCCAGAGCACCACGCACCACACCGTCGACTTCTACTTCGACCCGATCTGCCCGTTCGCCTGGATCGCCTCCCGCTGGATCCTGGAGGTCGAGAAGCACCGTGCGCTGACGCTGCGCTTCCGGGTGATGAGCCTGTCGGTGCTCAACGAGGGCCGCGAGGATCTCCCGGAGGAGTACCGCCGGCTGCTGGACGACGGCTGGGGCCCCGTACGGGTGTGCATCGCGGCCGCGCAGGAGCACGGCGAGGACGTGCTGCGCAAGCTGTACACCGCGCTCGGCACCCGTATCCACCGCGACGGCCGGGACGGCCCGGAGCACACCGCCGCGGTCATCGACGAGGCGCTGGCCGAGGCCGGACTGCCGGCCGAGCTGGCGCGCGCCGCCACGAGCGACGCGTACGACGACGCGCTGCGCAAGAGCCACCACGAGGGCATGGACCCGGTCGGCGAGGACGTCGGTACGCCCACCCTCCACATCGACGGTGTGGCCTTCTTCGGCCCGGTCCTGATGGCGATCCCGCGCGGCGAGGACGCGGTACGGGTCTTCGACGGCGCCCGGCTGCTCGCCGGTTACGACAAGTTCTTCGAGCTGAAGCGGACCCGCACCGGCGACTTCGACTTCAGCTGACGCCCCGGGCGGAGGTCCGCTCCGGCGCCGCGCCGGACGGGGCCGGTGCCGCGTCGGACGCCGCTGCCCCGTCCGCCGGTGCCGCCGCCGCCGTCCGCACACCCCGCAGCATCGTCACCGACAGCACCGCCGCGCAGACCAGCACGCCCGCGGCGACGAGGACGGCGATGTGCAGGCCATGGGTGAAGGCCGTCCGGGCGGCGGTCAGCAGCTCCGTGCCGATCCGGCCCGGCAGCTCACCCACGACCGCTGTGGCGCCCGCCAGCGTCTCCCGTGCCGCGTCCGCCGCGCCCGCCGGGAGCCCGGCCGGCAGCGCGCCGCCCACATCGGCGCGGTAGACCGCGCTCCCGACACTGCCCAGGATCGCCATCCCGAGGGCGCCGCCCAGCTCCGTGCCCGACTCCAGTACGGCGGAGGCGGAGCCCGCCCGCTCCGGCGGGGCGGCCCCGATCGCCAGCTCGTTGCCGAGCGAGACCACGATCACCAGGCCCGAGGCGTAGACCGCGGAGCCCCCCAGGACGAACCAGAGCGCCGAACCCGGTTCCAGCCAGGACAGCCAGAGGAATCCGCCGGCCCCGATGACGCACCCGGTGGCGATGACATACGCCCGGTCGATCCGCTGGGCGAGCGCCGCGGCGGCCGGTGCCATCGCGCCCACCGCGAGGGTCGGCAGCAGATTCCACAGCGCCGCCTCCAACGGGCGCATGCCCCGTACCGACTGGAGGTACTGGGTGAAGAACACCGCGCAGCCGACCATGGCGAACATCGCCATCAGATTCATCAGCACCGAGACGCTGTAGGCGCGGTGCCGCAGCAGCGCCAGATCGAGCATCGGGTGGCGGGCGGTGCGCTGCCGGTGGACGAACCCGACGCCGGCCGCCAGACCGACCACGACGGCGGCGACGGGCAGCGCGGCCACCCCGTTGCGGGCGATTTCCTTGACCCCGTAGACGATCGGCAGCATCGCGGCGAGCGACAGCGCCGCGCCCGGCAGATCGAACCGCCCGGCCGCCGGATTCCGGGACTCCGGCAGCAGCAGCGGCCCGCACACCAGCAGCAGCGCCATCGCGGGCGCGTTGATCAGGAAGACCGAGCCCCACCAGAAGTGTTCGAGCAGCGCCCCGCTGAGCACCGGACCGATCGCGATACCGCCGGTGACGGCCACCGACCAGATGGCGATCGCCCTGCCGCGCTGCTTCTCGTCGTGGAAGAGATTGCGGATCAGGGCGAGCGTGGAGGGCATCAGGGTCGCCCCGCCGATACCCAGCAACGCCCGCGCGGCGATGAGCATTTCGGCGCTGCGCGCGTACGCGGCGAGGCCGGAGGCGAGGCCGAAGAGCACGGCGCCGGTCAGCAGCAGCCGACGGCGGCCGATGCGGTCGCCGAGCGCGCCCATGGTGATCAGCAGCCCGGCCAGGACGAAGGCGTAGACGCCCAGGATCCACAGCTGCTGGACGGCGCTGGGCCGGAGTTCCGCGGTCAAGAACGGCACCGCGAAGTAGAGGACCGAGACGTCCATCGAGACCAGCAGCGCGGGCAGCAGCAGGACGCCGAGGGCGGTCCACTCCCGGCGGCCGGCCCGCGGCGTGGGTGTGTACGTGGTAAACGACATGCCGGACACCGTAAGCAGCTCATGCTTACGGTGCAAACAATAGGCACAGCAAGGCAATTGGAGGTTCGTCACACTAGTGCACTACCCAGCGCGGGACCCCGTTGAGGACCGCGCTGCTACGCTCGGCCCCGTCGAAATTCCGCTGGTGCACTAGTACGGAGGCCGCCGCCGTGGACCGCCCCGCCCCGCCGCCCTACCGCCGGATCGTCGACGAGATCCGGCGCCGCATCGACGCCGCCGAGCTGGCACCGGGCGACCGGGTGCCCTCGACCCGGCGGATCACCCAGGAGTGGGGCGTGGCGATGGCGACGGCCACCAAGGTCCTCACCACGCTGCGTCAGGAAGGGCTGGTCCGGGCCGTACCGGGCGTGGGGACGGTGGTCGCCGAGCCGCCGCGGGCACCGCGCGGCGAACCGCCGCGCGGGCGGCGCCCGCGGGAGACGGACGGCGGGCTGAACCGCGAACGCGTCGTCCGGGCCGGGATCAAGGCCGCCGACGCGGAGGGGCTGCGCGCGCTGTCGATGCGCCGGGTCGCGGCCGAGTTCGGGGTGTCCTCGATGGCCCTCTACCGCCATGTGGCCAACAAGGACGAGCTGGTGCTGCTGATGGCGGACGCCGCCTTCGCGGACGTGGTGCTGCCCGACCCGGCACCCGACGACTGGCGCGGGCGGATGGAGGCGGGCGCGCGCCTGCAATGGCAGCTCTACCAGCGGCATCCGTGGCTGGCGCAGTATCTGTCGGTCACCCGGCCGCAGCCGATGCCGCACGGGATGGCGCTCATCGAGTGGACCATGGCGCGGGTCGAGGGGCTGGATCCGCTGACGCTGATCCATATGGCCGTCACGCTGCTGAACCACGTCCGGGCCACCGCCGCCGGGTTCGAGGACGATCTGGAGGCCGAGCAGGAGACCGGTATGGACCAGCACCAGTGGATGGCGGCGATGGAGCCCGCGTACGAGAGCATCATCGCGTCCGGCGGCTACCCCATGTACACGGGCATCGACGGGACCGAGCCGAACGCGCTGACCCTGGAGACGCTCTTCGAGTTCGGCCTGACCCACCTGCTGAACGGCATGGGGCTGCTCATCGAGCGGCGGGCGGCGCAGGCGACTTGAGGCCGACGCGGGCCGGCGCCGCCCCGCACGTATCCGACTCCTCCCCGGCCCGAAAGCCGGGGTCCGCCCGGAGGTATCCGATGAACCGCTCCGCCGACCACAGCCCGTCCACCGGCTCCGGCACGCCCGCCGGCCCACCCGGACCCGTCGCCTTCCAGCTCGTGCTGCTGCGCCGGATGGCCGACCACCACCCCGGGCTCGTCGAGGACGCGCTGCGCCGGCTGGGGGTCTCCCGCGCGCAGCTGCGCGAGGCCAACCGCCGCTGGCAGGCCCGGATGCACGCACCGCGCGCGCCCGGCGGCGTCCAGCCCTACCGCGCCCTGCTCGGCGCCCCCGAGTCCGTCACGGCCCGCCGCCTCGGCGATCTGACCTGCGAGGCCCTGAGCTGGCCCGTCCCCCTCTGGCCCGAGCTGCGGTTCGAGGTACTCACCGCCGGCCGGGGCGCCGTCTGGAACGCCTGGCTCGTCCGGGCCCCCGGCGCCGCCGCCCCCGCGCTCCGTACGACCGCCGACCTCGTCCCCTGGTCCTGCACCGTCGACGAGGTCGCCCGCGCCTTCGCCCCGGCCCGCCCGATGGAGGGCAGCGCCCCCACTCGCTGGCGGCTGGCCTGCACCGCGCCCGGCCCCGAGGGGGAACTCCACGACATCGTCACGGAGTTCACCTGGGGACTCTTCCAGCACCGGGTCGGCTGACCGACCCCTCGGCGCCCGGTGACGCCCCCGTCTCCTTCGCCCGGTCGGCGGACCCCCGCCGCCCCCGTCCCCCGACCGGCCCTCCCAGCAGGCAGCTGACGGAGTGCGCGCACAGGATGACCGACGAGAGGTCCGTCACGGACGCTCCGTCGCTACCGGCCCTCCGGGGAGGAGTCAGCCATGACCATCAGCCTCGCCCAACTGCGCCGTTGTTCGATCGCCGTCGATCTCGGCGCGTCGCGGACCAGGGTGTACGTCAAGAACCAGGGGCTGGTCGTCGACGAACCGACCGTCGCCGCCGTCAACGTGCGCACCGGCGCGCTGCTGGCCGTCGGCGCCCAGGCCGCGGTGATGGACGGCCGCACCCCCGACCACATCCGCGTCGTCCGCCCCGTCTCCGGCGGCACCGTCGTGGACATCGACATGGCGCAGCGCCTGCTGCGCCATCTGGTCGGCGACAAACTGCGCCGGGCGTGGCGGCGGCTGCCGACGATGCGGGCCGCGGTCTGCCTCCCGTACGGCAGCCAGCCGCTGTCGCAGCGGGCCGCCGTGGAGACGCTCAGCGGGATGGGCGCCCGCCGCGTCGAGCTGGTGGACACCCTCGTCGCCACCGCGGTCGGCTGCGGGCTCCCGGTGGAGCAGCCCGAGGCGACCATGATCGTGGTGTGCGGGGCCGGTACGACGCAGGTCGCGGTGCTCTCGCTCGGTTCGATCGTGGCCGCCGAGACCGTCGCGGTGGGGGGCGACGCGATCGACCACGCGGTGATCCAGCACCTGCGGCTGCACCATGAGCTGATGATGCCGGGCCAGGCCGTCCACCCCCTGCACCTGGTGCTCGCCGGCGGCGGGGCCACCCCGGGCTCCACCGAGGTGCACGGGCGGGACATCGTCAGCGGCCTGGCCCGCTCCGTGCAGGTGGACACCGAGCGGGTACGGAACGCCATCACCACGCCGCTGACCGCGATCCTGGACGCCATCGGGGCGGTACTGCGCCGCTGCCCGCCGGACCTGGTGGCCGATCTCGGCGAGCGCGGCATCATGCTCGCGGGCGGCGGTGCGCTGATCCCCGGCCTGGAACCGATGATCCACCAGGCCACCACCATGCCGGTGCACATCGCCGACCGCCCCGGCACCTGCCCCGTACGGGGGCTGGGCGCCATGATCGAGGGCAAGGTGGAACCCCTGCACCTCGACCCCATGGCCCCGTAGTCCCCGGATGGCCCGTGGCGTCCCGCGCCGCCCGCCGGCGGCTCAGAGCGCGCGGGCGTTCCAGGCGACCACCGCGGGGCGGCCGTGCTCGGTCCCGAGGAGGCCGACCGCCCCGGTCTCGAAGGTGAAGCACCCGCCCGCCGCGGGCGGCAGCCCGAGCCTGCGGGCGGTCAGCACCCGCAGGAAGTGGGCGTGCGCCACCAGCGCCACCGCGCCCTCACCCGCCGCCAGGTGGGGCGCGAGCCGCGTCAGCACCCGGTCGGCGCGCGCCCCGACCTGCTCGGGCGACTCCCCCGGGTGCCCGGCGGGGCCGGGCGCGACGCCGTCGGTGAACAGGTACCAGTCGGGCCGGTCGCGCTGGATCTCGGCGGTGGAGCTGCCCTCGTACCCGCCGTAGTCCCACTCCCCCAGGTCGGGATCGACCGACGGGTCCGCGAGGCCGGCCAGCTCGGCGGTGCGCACCGCGCGCGCCATCGGGCTGGTGTACACCCGCGCGATCCTCCGGCCCGACAGGAGCGGCCGCAGCGCGCGGGCCTGCTCCTCGCCGTCGGCGGTGAGCGGCAGATCGGTCCAGCTGGTGTGCCGTCCCGAGCGGCTCCACTCGGTCTCGCCGTGCCGGACCAGGAGCAGCTCGCTCACTCCGCCCGCTCGCTCTGCTGGGCCTCGGCGACCGACGCGCGGACCTCGTCCATGTCCAGACCGCGGGCCTGGCCGATGACGTCCTCCAGCGCGGCCGGCGGGAGCGCGCCGGGCTGGGAGAACACCGCGATGTTGTCCCGGACGATCATCAGCGTGGGCACGGACTGGATCTGGAAGGCCGAGGACAGCTCGGGCTGCGAGTCCGTCTCGACCTTGGCGAAAACGAGGTCCTCGTGCTTGTCGGACGACCGGGCGAAGATCGGCGCGAATCGCTTGCACGGGCCGCACCAGGTGGCCCAGAAGTTGATCAGGACGAAGTCGTTGCCGGAGACGATCTCGTCGAAGTTGTCCTTGGTGAGCTCTACCGTGCTCATGCGTTGCTTCCCCATTTCCGGTCGGTCTGTCGTCGGTGTCCAGGCCGTGCAGCTGCGGTAACGGGAGCGTGCCGGAAGGTATTCCGGGTGGCCTGTTCCCGGTGGTCGCCGCCGTGCGCCGGGCCGCCCGCTCCCCCGCCCACCGCACACCGTCCTGCACCCGCCGCTCCCCGGCCGAATCGACACCCCGCCCGGCGCGGCGAACCGGCCACCGCGGGACGGCCGGCGGAGCCCGCCGCGCGGGACGGGACCGTGCGGGCCGCCGCCGGCGGCTAGCATCGCCGGCAGAAACCAGGAACGGAGTTTTCATCAGTGCGTCATCTGCGCGTAGGCGTCGCCATCTTGACCATGGGGAACCGCCCCGACGAGCTGCGGGCGCTGCTCGACTCGGTCGCCGGACAGGACCTCAAGGCGACCCATATCGTGGTCATCGGGAACGGTTCGCCGCTCCCCCCACTGCCCGAAGGGACGACGGGCGTCGAACTGAGTGAGAACCTCGGGGTCTCCGGTGGCCGGAACGCGGCCCTGGACGAGCTGCGGAAGCTCGGCGACGTGGACGTGGTGGTCGACCTGGACGACGACGGGCTGCTGATCAGCCCGGACGTCTTCAGCCGGCTGGCGGAACTGTACGCACGCGACCCGGAGTTGGGGATCGTCAGCTTCCGCATCGCCGACGAACGGGGCCGCACCCAGCGCCGGCACGTCCCCCGGCTGCGCGTCGGCGACCCGGCGCGCGGCGGCTATGTGACGACGTTCCTCGGCGGCGGGCACGCCCTGTCCCTGCCGATGCTGGACCGGATCGGCGGGTGGCCGGACGAGTTCTTCTACGCGCACGAGGAAACCGACCTGGCCTGGCGGGCGTTGGACGACGGCTGGCGGGTTCTGTACGCGCCGGAGATGGTGCTCCAGCACCCCTGGACCTCGCCCACCCGGCACGCGGTCTACCACCGCATGGTGGCCAGAAACCGGGTGTGGCTGGCGAAGCGGCATCTCCCGGCGCCGCTGGTCCCGGTCTACCTGGGGGTGTGGACGGCGCTGACCGTCGTCCGGAACCGGTCGGCTGCGGGGTTGCGGGCGTGGGCGGGCGGTTTCGCCGAAGGCGTCCGCACACCGTGCGGGCGGCGCAAGCCGATGCGCTGGCGCACGGTGTGGCGGATGACGAAGCTGGGCCGTCCGCCGGTCATCTAGACCGGCGGACGGCGGTCCGCCCCGGGCCGCCGTCCGCCCGGGGCGGCGGGCGTCATACGTCCGAGGCGAGCCGGATGCCCTCGTAGGCCAGCCACTGGGCGTAGGTGTGCAGTCCGTAGACGAGGTCGGTGGGGGCCCGGCGGTCCGGCGGCGGGGGCCCGGCCGGCGGCCGGGGCGCGGCGGCCGGTGGCGCGCCCCCGACGACCGGCACCGGCCGGACGGCCTTGCGGACCGCCGCCGCCATCTCGGCGACCGTGCACCGGGCACCGTCCGCGAGCGCGGTCGCCGGGACGGCGCTCTCCGGCGGGGGTGTGCGCGCCATCGCGGACAGGGCGTCGGCCAGATCGCTCACATGCAGCGGCCGCAGCACCTCACCGGCGCTCTCCTCGATGACCAGGGGCTGACTGCGCAGCGCGGCCCACACCAGGCGGCCGATCCGCGAGTCGCGCGCACAGCCCGGCCCGTACACGTCCCCGACGTCCAGGGTGCGGATGCCCGCCGCGGCCGTCGTGCGGGCGGGGTGGCGGAGGGTGACGCGGGCGCTGCCGTCCCGCTCGCCGCCGTGCAGGCCGGTCAGGTCGAGCACCGCGTCGTAGGCCGGTTCCGCGGTGCGGTCCGGGGCCGGGTCCCGGGGGGCCGACGCCAGGGCAGTGACCCGGTGTCCGCGGTCCGCCAGTCCGCGTAGGAGGTGTTCCCCCAGGGGTGTGGCGGAGCCGAGCACCGCTATCCGGCGGGATCCGGCGGGGCGGGGCGGTTTCGCCGGACGGGGCCGGGCCGCCGCTTCCCGGCCCGCTTCGATACCGGCCCGGGTGATCCTCGCCAGTTCCTCGCGCAGCTCGGCGATCCGGTCCTCGGTGTGCGCGTGGCTGATCCCGCCGGGGCCCACGGTCGCCAGGGCCTCGGCGAGTACGGCCGCGTCGGGTGCCGCGCCGCCGTCCGGCCCCGCGCACCGGTGCGCCTCGCGGCGCTGGGTGAATCCCATCGTGAAGGCGGTCAGCCAGGTGCCCTTCGCGGCGCTCAACGGGACGACTTCGGCCATTTGTACGATGGCCGGTTGCAGTCTTTCGCTCCGTACGCCGATGCCTTCGAGGTACTGCTCGCAGTCCATGTGCAGCCAGCGCGACGGCCCGGGGCCGTCTTGGCGCACCGCGCACTGCGCCACGCCGTGCTTGAAGAACGGGAGCACCTTCAAGCCGCTCAGCCGGGCCCCTTCGCGACCGGGAACGTCCCCGGGCAGAAAGCACACCGAGCGGCGCGGTCCGCGGAACGCATTGCCGGAGATACTGCCGTGGTCCTCGTGTTCGGCGAGGCTCGGCACCGAGACGTACGCCGGAATTCCATTGTCGCGCAAGTACCGGTACATCAGGATGTCATCCGGCCAGGCGTCCAGGCGGTTTCTGCCGTAAGCCACGAATCCGGTGGCGACCTGTCTGGGCAGAATGATGGCCACGCACGGGAAGTACTCGTTGACGGCGCTCACCCAGCGGGCTCCCGCCATGGCGCCGAAACGCACCGCGGCGCCGTTCCGGGAATCCCAGAGCGCGAAGAGCGCGAGCGCGGCGTCCGGCATCTCCTCGATCGCCAGCCGGGCCCGCTCGAAGAATGTCTCCGACAGGATCATGTCGTCCTGGACGACGAGCTGGTGCGTGGCACCGTCCTCAATGGCGGACCACGCCGACAATGCGGTACGCAATACGGACGGTTTTCCCGCGGGGTCCGGGTCCATGACGACCCGTAACGCTCCCGGCGGTGCCGAGTCCGCGAGCCGCTGCGCCGCTTCGAGGCGTTTCGGGTGGGTCATCACGGCGCCGCTCATCCGATAGCGCGTCACAATTCCTCCGGCCGTTTCCGCTGCTCCGGTCAATCCGGCAGCAGGTGAATCCGGACAGTACGGCGGTCGCCATCAGCACCGCAAGACTGCCGAAATCGCGCTCTGGTAACGGCATTCCGTGAACGCCATGCTGACCCGGCGATCACCCATGTTCACGCGTAGGGAGAGGATTTCATGTCCGAGTCAGCGAACAACACCGGAATCGGGACGGGAACCGGAAGCGCGGATACCGTCGCCGCCCGGCTGGAGAAACTGCGGGACGCCCGTGTGGTGGTCACCGGGGGCGGCGGCCTGGTGGGCAGCCGGCTGGTGGCGCTGTTACGCGAGGCCGAGGCCGAGGTCACGGTGCTGGACCGGCTGGACGCGTATCCCGAAGCGGCGCACACCTTGTTCGGGGTGGAGAAACTCGGGGCGGATGTGGTGGTCGGTGACATCTGCGACCGGGACGTGGTGCGCCGGCTGGTGACCGGCGCGGATTACGTCGTGCACGCCGCCGCCTACGCGGACGTGGCCGCGTGCACCCGGCGGCCCGACATCGCCTTCCGGGCGAACGTCGAGGGCACCCAGGTGGTGCTGGAGGAGACCGCCGCCTCCGCGGTCCGCCGGCTGGTGCTCATCTCGTCGGCGGCGGTGTACGGCGACGGCGATCCCGGGATCCGGGGGCCGCAGGTGTTCCACGAGGACCAGCAGCTGCTTCCGGTGTCCGTCTACGCGAACTCCAAGCTCTGGGCGGAGCACCAGACCCGGCTCCTGCTGGGCGGCACGACCGGTACCGAGTACGCGGTGCTCCGGTACTTCTCCGTCTACGGCGACCCGCAGATACCCAAGCCCGGCAGCCATTCGTGGATGGTGGCGTGGCTGTCCATGCAGGCCCGGCTCGGGCGTCCGATGCAGCTGAACGGGGGCGGGGTGCAGGTGCGGGACCTGGTGCACGTCGAGGACGTGGCGGCGGCGACCGCGCTGGCGCTGGTCGAGGACGGGATGGCCGGACAGACCGTCAATGTGGGGACGGGAGTGCCGACCTCGGTGCGGGAGGTGGGGGAACTCATCGCGCCGCACTTCCCCCGCTCCCGGTTCGTCACCACCCCCCGGCCGGCGGGCGATCCGCTCGGCGGGTACGCCGCGACGGAGCGCTGCCGTGAGCTGCTGCGGTGGGCGCCGCGCATCGACGTACGCGCGGGCGTGGAGCGGTATGTGCGCTGGCTGTCCGACACCCCGCAGGCGGTGCCGGAGTGGCTGACCGAGTCGGCCGCATGACAGCCTGCCGGCGAAAACCCAGGCGGCACACCACGGAAGGCCACACTCGGGTGAGTTACACCGGCTCCTACCTCTGGTCCGTACGGCAGCACGTCGGCAGTCGGCTGCTGCTCGTCCCCGGCGCGCAGGTCCTGCTGCTGGACGACCGGGGCCGGGCGCTGTTCCAGCAGCGCGCCGACACCGGGGTGTGGGAGCTGCCGGCCGGGGCGTGCGAGGAGGGCAGCGATTTCACCGGTACGGCCGTCCGGGAGCTCGCGGAGGAGACCGGGCTGCGGGTCGAGCGGGCGGACCTGGTCGCCTTCGGTTCGCTCTCCGATCCGCGGATCCACACACTGACGTACCCGAACGGGGACGTCACCCACTGCTTCGCCCTGTGCTTCCTGGCCCGCCGCTGGTCGGGAGCGCTCCGGGTGGGCCGGGACGAGGTGACGCGGGCGGAGTTCCGCGATCCCGCGGACCCGCCCGGCCCCCTGCATCCGCCCACCGCTGTGGTCCTGGAGATGTTCCGGGCGTTCAGCTCCACCGGAAGGTTCCAGGCCCGATGAACGTGACGAGAGCACAGGGCGCGGTCGTGCCGTGCCGGGCCTGTCTGTCCGGCGAGGATCTGGACTGGCTGGGCGGCCGGTCGGTCAGCCTCGCGCTGGATCTGCCGACGACGGCCGGGCTGCGGCCGCCCGGTGCCCGGTCTCCGGCCGCCCCGGGGAGCGACGGCGGGGCGGGGAGCTGGCCGGAGGAGGTGTGGGCGTTCCTGCGGCAGCGGCTGTCCGGGCTCGGCCCGCGGCCGCCCGCCGTGACGGTGCGCAGTGACGCCCCCGCCGCGAGCGGGCTGTCGTCCTCCACCGCGCTGATCGTGGCGCTGTTCCGGGCATTCACCGACGCCTGCGCACCGGGCGCGGTCACCGTCCGGACGCTGGCGCAGTGGGCCTACGAGTTCGAGTTCGCGATCTTCAACGGCGGCGGTATGGACCACCTCGCCGTCATCGCGGGCGGCGCGCTGCTGCTCCAGGGCCGCCCGAGCGGGCTCCCGGACATCCGCGAACGGGTGGAGTTCCCGTCCGAGTGGGCTGTCCTGGTCGTCGACTCGGCCACCAGGAAGGACACCAGCGACCACATCCGCTCGGTGCGGGCACAGCTCGCGGCCGGCGATCCGCGGCTCGCGACGTATCTGGTGCGGACCGACGCGGCGTCAGCGGCGGTCTGGGAGGCCGTGCACCGCCGCGACCTGGGCGCGCTCGGTGCGGCGATGGGCGAGGCGCACGCCGCCATGCGGGACCTCCAGGAGATGTCGACGCCGCTGCTGGAGGAGTTGCGGGGGCTGGCCCTGCGCGCTGCCGGTCTGCCGCTGAAGCTGAGCGGGGCCGGCGGCGGCGGGGCGCTGGTCGGCGTCTGCGCGGCGGCGGAGCAGGAGGAGCTCGCCGGGCGGCTCCGGCGGGCGTTCGGCCCGGCGCATCCGCGGGTCCGGGTGATCCCCACCCGGGCGGCCGCGGGGCTCGCGCCGGAGCTCGCCCGGCTCGCGCCCGTCGGCCGGGCGGAAGCCCCCTGAGGGCGCGTCGTCGCGGTGGTGCCTGTCCCACGGCGCCACCGCGGCGACCCGCCCCGGCCGCCCCGCGGCCGCCCTGACCTGCCTAGATGAACGGGTCGTAGTCGCTGCCGGGCTCCGGGGCCGCCGTGCCGGCCCCGATCTTCTCCAGTTCGAGGTTGGAGCGGTGGCGCGCGCAGTGGAAGCGGCAGTCCCGGCTCGGGTCCACGATGCCCCGGTCGGAGTTCCGCCAGATCTCCGCCAGGCTGTCGGTCACCGCGTCCCCTATCTTGGCTCCGTCGTTGCCCCGGTGGTAGGAGCACACGTACACCCCGGACGGGGTCACCAGGGTGCGCAGCTCCGCCACCCGGCAGCGGTGGTAGTCCTTCTCCTGGACCGGGCCGACGCGCGAGCGCAGGGACGTCAGGGTCGAGGAGTTGACGATCTCGAAGGAGTCGTCCTCCCACCGCGCGGCCGCGCGCAGCTGCTCCTCGACGGAGGCGAGGATCTCCGGCGCCACCTGCACGACATGGTGTCCGTCGTCGAACATCGCCTTGGTCTCGAAGTAGTCGCACCCGATGTCATGGGCGAGTTCCGCCGCCTGCAGCACCTCGTGATGGTTGCTCACGATGGTGCCGTCCGGCTCCCGCCGGGTCATCACGAGGAAGGAGTAGCCGAGCGCCCCCTTCTTCGCCTCGGCCAGCAGACGCATATTGCCGATGACCTTGTCGAAGACGCTGTTGCCCTTGCGGTCCGGCCGGAAGAGCCGGTAGGTCTCGCTGGTGCCGGCGTCGACGGATATGCGGACCCAGGAGGCGTACTCCGCCAGTTCGGCCAGGTTCTGCTTGATGAGGGTGCCGTTGGTGACCACACCGATGGCGATCCCGGCCTCGCCGAGGACGCGCAGCACGGTGCGGGTGCCCCGGTGTGCCAGCGGCTCGCCGCCGCCGATGAGCACCACTCCCCGGACGGACATCTCCACCAGCTCGTGGGCCAGTTCGGCCAGCCGCTCGGGGGTGAAACGTCCCTGGTTCAGTAATTTCCCGCTGATGCACTCGGGACAGGCCAGATCGCAGAAGGTCGTGGGGTCGAGGTCCACCACCAGGGGTCCGCCGGACGGCGCACCGGAGGCTGCTTCGAGGATCCGCGGCCAGCCCGATGGCTGGTACAGCTTGGACACCAGGTCCAGACGGTCGAACGTCACGGTGATCTCCTGCGTGTTGGGAATCAGAAGGTGCGGCTGCGCATGTGGTCCGGGCGCCGGGACCGTCCCGGCGGCGCTGTGGCGGCGGCTCCCGGGGCCGTCCGGCGGGGCCGCCGTACGGGGTCCGGGCCCTCATCCCTTGACGGCCCCGGCCGTGAGCCCGGTGGCGACCCGGCGCTGGACGATCGCGAAGAAGACCGCCACGGGGAGGGCGGTGAGCGTGGCGCCCGCCATCAGTCCGCCGTAGTCCGTGCCGAAGCTGGTCTGGAACGACACCAGCCAGATGCTGAGGGTCTGCTTGTCGTTGCTGGAGAGCAGCACATAGGCGAGCACGTACTCGTTCCACGCCTGGACCAGGGCGTAGATGGAGGTGGCCACCAGTCCCGGGGCCAGCAGGGGCAGCAGGACCCGGCGGAAGGCGCCCAGGCGGGTGCAGCCGTCGACCCGCGCCGCCTCCTCCAGCTCCGCCGGGATGCCGGCGATGAAGCCCCGCAGCAGCCAGACGGTGAACGGCAGCATGAACACCAGGTAGGTGAGGATCACGCCGAGCAGGCTGTCGGTCAGTCCGGCATCGCTGAGCAGCAGGTAGATCGGGATGATCAGCCCGGCCAGGGGGATCATCTGGACGCCCAGGATCACCAGCACGAATGCCTTGCGCCCGGCGAAGGAAAAGCGCGCGAGGGCGAAGGCGGCGAGCGTGCCGATCAGCAGCGAGACCAGCACGGTGCCCACGCCGATGAGGACGCTCGCACGGACGTTGGCCCAGAAGGTCGGGGTGTCGAGGGCCCGGCGGAAGTGTTCGAGGGTCAGGTGCCCCGGCCAGAACTTCGGCGGGCTGTGGTGGATCTCCTCGGCCGGCCGGACGGCGGTGAGCAGCATCCAGTAGATCGGGAAGGCCATGACCGCGCTGAAGACCAGGCCGAGCGTGTTGGCCACGGCCCGGCGGTGCCGGGTGCGCGGCCGGGCGCGCCGGCCGGGCGGGGCCGTCGGCCAGGGGCCGGGGGCGTTGTTCACTCGGCATCTCCCATGGTGAGGATCTGGCGCACGTAGACGACGGCGCCGCCCAGCAACAGCAGCACCGTGATCACCGCGATGGCGGCTCCGGTGCTGTAGCGGTTGACGGCGAAGGACTCGATGAAGGAGTAGACGCCGAGCAGGTAGTACTCCTTCTCGGGCTGGCCGCCGCGCATCAGCCAGATCTGGTTGAACACGCCGAAGTCCCAGATCGCCGAGAGCGAGGTGACCAGGACGAAGGCCGGTTTGATGACCGGGAAGGTGACATGCCGGAAGAGCTGCGGACCGCGGGCGCCGTCGACCAGCGCCGCTTCCTCCAGCTCCGGGGGGACCTGGCTGAGCGCGGCCTGGAGGGTGACGGCGGCGAACGGGACGGCGCCCCAGACGACGACGCAGGCGATGACGGCGAACCCTTCCCAGGGGTCGGCGAACCAGTTGTGCTTGCTGAAGTCCAGCCCCGGCAGCAGCCCGAGCAGCCAGTTGACGACGCCGTAGTCCGCGTCGGACAGCCAGCGGAAGATCGAGGCCGCGACCATGATCGGCATGGCCCAGACGGCGACGAGCACCCCGACCATCGTCATCCGCACCCACGGCGCCACCCGGCGCATCAGCAGGGCGACGAGCATCGCCAGCGCCATGGTGGCGGCGACGCAGACGACGGTGAAGAGGGCGGTGCGGCCGACGACGTTCCAGAAGAAGCCGTCGGACAGGATCGTCCGGTACTGGCCGAGCCCGGCCCAGGGCGGTGACGTACCGGAGAACAGCTGCTTGCGGGTCATGTCCTGGAACGAGAGCAGGACCAGATCGACGAGCGGGTAGCCGAGGACCGCGGCGAGGGCGAGGACGGTCGGCGCGATCAGCAGGTAGGGCAGCGTCAGCCGGCCGGCCCGGCGCAGTGTGCCCCGCGGGCGCGGTCCGGCCGCGCGCCGGTGGCGGCCGCCGGGTGTCCCGGGGCCCGGTCCGGCCGCCGCCGGGCGCGGCGGATCTGCGGTCTCCATGGCTGCGAACTCCTCGAAAGTAGGGCCTGCACCGATGGGCCCGCACCGCGCTCCCGCGGAGGGGGCCGCGCCCCACGCCTGCGGGGCGGCGCCGTCCTTCCGGCGCCCGCGCGGCCGTCAGTTCTCGTTGATCACGCCGTCGATCCGGCGGTCCGCGGCCCGCGCGGCGTCCTGCACGGACTGCTTGCCCGTCGCGATGTCCTGGAGCATCTCCGGGAGGATGTTGGACTTCTCCACAGCACCCCAGCCGGGGGCCAGCGGGGTGACCCAGCCCCGCTCGGCGGCCTGTGCGGCCGGGCCGTTGACTCCGCCGGCGGCCACCTCGCGCAGCTGGGCGGTGTTGTTGGGGAGCGTGTCGGCGGCGATGAGCCGGCGCTGTGCGGTGCGGTCGGTGAACATCCCGATCCACTCGCCGGCCAGGTCCTGGCTCCGCGACTTGGCGGGGATCGCCAGGGTGGATCCGCCCAGGAAGGGCGGCAGCAGCTTGCCGGACGGTCCGGGGAAGGCGAAGGTGGCGAACCGGCCGCGGAGTTTCGGGTCGCCGCCGGATCTGCTGTCGGTGGCGGCCTTCGCCTCCCAGGTGTTGCCGTAGAACATGCCCACCCGGCCCTGGCCGACCACCGCCGGCTCGTCCCCGTTGTCCTTGGACCGGTCCCCCACGTAGTAGGCGTCGAGAAGGGATTTCCAGGCTTTGAGTCCGGCGACGGAGGCGGGCGAGGAGAGTGCGCCGTGCCAGCGCCCGTCCTTCTTGACCGCCATCTCACCACCGGCGTCCTTCACGAACGCCATCGCCGCGTACCAGTAGCGGCCGGGCATGTAGAACGCAGAGAAGTTCTTGTCCGCGGCGCCGAATTTCTGCTTCAGCTTGTCGAGGTCCGCGAGCAGCTCGGGATAGGTGCGGGGGGCGTGGTCGACGCCGGCCTGTTTGAGCAGGTCGGTGCGGTATATGCCCACCCGGGCGCCCACGTAATAGGGCACGCAATAGGTTTTGCCGTCCATACGGCAGGAGTCGTTCAGCGCGCCGAGCCATTCCGCCGAATGGTCGAACTTCGCCGGGTCCACGGTCGCGAAGGCTCCGTTGACGATGTAATTCGTGGTCTCGCTGTTCCCCATCTCGACCACATCGGGGACTTCCCGGCCGGCGAGTGCGGCATCGATTTTCTGGTTCTTGCTGGTCCATTGCTGGTATTGGACCTTCACCTTGATCTTCGGGTATTTCTTGTTGAATCGGGCGTTGACCGTGGTGACCAGGTCCGGCCAGCTTTCCTGGGCGTCCACGGTGAGCCAGACCGTCAGATCACCCGAACGCTCCGCGGCGGACGGCGGTTTGCCCCCTTCGCCGGAACCACAGCCGGCCACGGATGCCAGCAGGACAAAAGCCCCCAGGCCCGCGGTGAAACGGGAGATGCGCTCAGCCATGATCTCCTCCGTCCGGGTTGACAGAACCGGGGGCCTTCCTACCCCTCGCGGCCCGGCAAACTACCCGAAGGAAGTTTTCCAGCCAGAGAGCCGCGCTCCGGAAAAGGATCACCCGTCGAATCGGAGAACACGCGTACGGCAGGCGGGAGGCCCTGCCGAACTCCACACAGACGCCGTCACCCGGCCACTGAATTGACGCAAACACAGCGGTGTGCAAAAGATCCGCTCTTGACGCTGATGCCCCTGCTGCCTCAGCTTTGCTCAGGTGTCTCCCACGTCCCCGATCGAAGGGTCTGCACGTGACTGAGTACGGCACGATACCCACGGATTCGGACACCCAGCCTGTTTCGGACACCCGCCCGGTGAAGGTCAACGCGTGGAACGGCTGGGATCCCCTGCGCCATGTCGTCGTGGGACGGGCCGACAACGCGGTGGTACAGGCACCCGAGCCCGCGGTGCGCCGGGACTTCCCCGACGACGGCTACCCGCTGGGCACCTACGGCCCGATGCCCGCCGAGATGACCGCCGAGGCCAACGAGCAGCTCGACAACTTCGCCGAGATGCTGCGCCGGCGCGGCATCCGGGTGGACCGCCCGACCCCCGTCGACTTCAGCCAGCAGGTCGCCACCCCCGAGTGGACCCACGATTCGATGTCCGGCTGCATGCCGCCCCGGGACCTGCTCCTGACCGTCGGCCACGAGGTCCTCGAAGCCACCATGTCGTACCGCAGCCGGTGGTACGAGTACCTCTGCTACCGGCCGCTGCTGCAACGGCTCTTCGACGGCGACCCGGGCATGCGCTGGGAGGCCGCGCCCAAACCGCGCCTGACGGACGCCTCTTACCACCCGGGTTTCTGGGACACCTACAACACCCTTTCCACCGAAGAGCAGTTGGCGCGAGTGCGCGACTACGACCTCGTGCTGACCGAGGCCGAGCCGCTGTTCGACGCGGCCGACGTGGCCCGCTTCGGCAAGGACCTCTTCGTCCAGCTGTCGTTCGTCACCAACCGCAGCGGCTACGAGTGGCTCCGGCGGCACTTCCCCGACCACCGGGTGCACGCGGTGACCTCGACCAACACCCATCCCCTGCACATCGACGCCACCTGGGTGCCGCTGCGGCCCGGTCTGGTGCTGCACTGCGGTGAACGGCTGGCGGACCCCGAGCTGATGGAGTTCTTCCGGCTCAACGACTGGGAGATCATCGAGGCGGTGCAGCCGGCCAGTTGGGAGCACCCGCCGAAGCTCTCCTTCTGCAGCCCGTGGCTGGCGGGGAACATGCTCAACCTCGACGCGAACACGCTCTGCATCGAGGAGAAGGAGGAGCCGCTGGCCGAGCAGCTCGCGTCGTACGGCTTCGAGATCGTGCCGGTGCCGTTCCGCGCGGTGGGCCCGTTCGGCGGCGGTCTGCACTGCGCGACCGTCGACATCGAACGCGACGGCGGGCTGGAGGACTACTTCCCGCGCCGGCACGGCCGGTTCTGAGCACCGTTGACCGGCCGGACGGGGGTGACGCGTTGACCGGCGCGGCGGCCGGGCGCCCGGCGGAGATCCGGGGCGTGATCTTCGATTTCTACGGCACGCTGGTGCGCATGGTGGAGCCGCTGCCGCCCAGCCACCGGTCGGTCTTCGTCCGCCGGGGCCTGGCCGGGGCCGCCGCGCAGTGGGGTGACCAGTGGGCGGTCGGCCCGCGCGACGGTGAGCTGCACCGGGAGCACTCCGCCGACGCGGAGAGCTACCGGGCCTGGGAGCTGGCGCGGCTACGGCGCCGGGCGCGCGGCTGCGGCGTCCCGGAGGGCGAGGTGGAGGGGCTCGTCACCGAACTGGACCGGGTGATGAAGGACCTGCGTCTGGCGCTCTTCGACGACGTACCCGAGGTGCTCGCGGAGTTGCGCGGACGCGGTCTGGTGGTGGCGGTCTGCTCCAACTGGTTCTGGGATCTGGACCGGGCCCTCGACGAGGTCGGCCTGGCCCGGCTGGTGGACGTGGCGGTCACCTCGGCCCGCGCCGGGGCCCGTAAACCGCATCCCCTCATCTACCGGACGGTGCTGGAGCGCTGCGGGCTCCGTCCCGAACAGGCGCTGTTCGTGGGGGACATGTGGGCGTCGGACGTGCTGGGCCCGCTGGCCGCCGGGATGCGCGCCGCGCACCTGTGGCGGGCGGACCGCGCGGTCGAGGGGGCGGCCCCGCCCGTACCGGACGGGGCCGCGCGGATCACCACGCTGCGCGCGGTCACGGACCTGCTGTGACCCGGCTCTCCGCATCCCGGCCGGCGGTCTCCCGCGTCCCGGCGTCCCCGCCCGCCGGGGCCGGGCCCGCCAGCCGGTCCAGCACATTGCGGGTCACCCGGACGACACCGGCGTCCAGTTCGTGCCCGCAGACCACCGGCCAGTCGGTGGTCCCGGCCGTGAACACCGTGCCGCCGGCGGTGTACAGGCCCATCGTCGCCGCCCGGGGTCCGGTGTTCCCCGGTTCGCGGACGGGGCAGTTCCAGTGCCCCGTCCGCAGCTGGTGAAAGTCCTCGTTCACCGGGTCCAGGAGGTAGATGCCGAGGATGAGAAAGGACGTCGGGGTGCCGTCCGCACCCGTGGCATGCGCGATACCCGCCGCGTCGCGGGTGAAGGCGGCGCCGTCGCATTCGTACCCGATCAGCGCCGTTCCCGCGCCGAGGGCGTCCGGCGTCCCGCCGTCCGACCCGTCCCGCAGTCCCGTCCCGGCGTACACCCAGTGATCGGCGTGCTGCACCCGGTACCCCGCCCGGGGGCGGTCGCCCGGCCACTCCCCCGGCCACATACCGCCGTTGCGGAAGCTGACCCCGGTCAGGGCGTTCTCCGGTGCGCCGACGCCGTCGGGCGCCGCCGGCCACCACTGGTCCGTCGCCGGCAGATGCGGATAGACGTCTCCCACGTGGTGGTCGGTGTCCGAGACGAACGCGGTGTTCCCGTCCGTGAGATGGACCCGCCACCAGCAGGTGTTCGCGCTGAAGAACGCCGCGTTGCCGCCCGCGCGGACGAACGCCGCCACATGGGCGCGCATCGCCGCGCTCCAGTACTCGTCGTGCCCGACGCTCAGGAACAGGCGGTACGGCGTGAGCAGGTCCGGGTCCTCGTGGAGGTCGAGGTCGGTGCAGTACTCGACGTCGTATCCGCCGCGCTCCAGCCAGGCGATGAACGGCGCGTCCCAGTAGGCGAGATCGATCACGCCGCCGGGCCGGTGCATGCTCAGCTGGTGGCCGGCGGGCCGGTCCGGGCCGCCGCCCTGATAGACGGGGTTGTCGTAGAAGCTGCTGGCCCGCTGCACGTCCTCGCGGTCCGAGCGGTTGTAGGCGTGCCGGGTGAACGTCGACTTCTTGTACAGGATGCGCGCGGTACGGCCGGGGCGGGACGGCCGGACGATGAAGAACTCCCGGGCGTAGCCCTCGATGTCCGCATCGGTGAGCAGGGGTGTGGCCGCCGCCCGGCGGTCGTCGCCCTCGACGAAGTGCGCGAGGTACACGCCCGGCCGCCAGCCGTCCGGTATCGGCGCGTCGTGGGGCGGCCAGTCCCAGTCCACGGCGGGCGAGGCGTGCGCGGGGACGCCGTCGGGATGCGGCGGCGGGTTCCGCAACTCCCCGGGATACGGCCCCGACTCCGCCACGAAGGCCAACTCCCCGCCCAGCCGGTAGAAACGGACGCGGAATTCGTCGGCGTCCGTCGAGACATGGAATGTCAGACTCCGGCCGGCCACCACACTTTCCCGGCCCATATACCCTTCGATCACGTGCCCGCCCACCCCTCGTCCCGAATGGAAACTCTTCACTTGCGGCCGCTGTCGGCACACCGGATCAGGAGATCATCCGGCCCACGACAATGGATACGGCGAGATCAGCCCTCCTGCGGCGAATTCAGGACAGGCGCGCTTACCGTGCGAGTGCCTCCGGGGCGGCGGGGGTAGTGCGGCAAGGACCTCGACCACCTACTCTCCTTGGGGATATCAATGGACAGTGAATTCCGGGTCCGGGAACTGATGCTGGGAATTGAGGGGCTGGCCCTGCTGCGCCATGCGATGAACGGCGACGAGCAGTTCCTGAAAGAGCGGGTGGCGGAGATCCGGGCATTCGCCACCGGGCAGGGCGGCGATCTGCCGGACGGCGGGGCGGCCGTGAGCGAACTCGACGCCGCGGCCGGTTACGCGGCCTGGTCCACCGTCTACGACTCCCTGCCGAACTCCTATATCGAGGTCGAGGAGCCGGTCGTCCACGGACTGCTGGACAAGGGCCCGGTGGGCACGGCCCTCGACGCGGCCTGCGGCACCGGGCGGCAGACGGCGGCGCTCACCGCGCGCGGCTACCGCACCATCGGGGTGGACCAGTCACCGGAAATGCTGGACCGGGCCCGCCACAACGCCCCGGACGCCGAGTACCGCCGCGGGTTCCTGGAGCAACTGCCGCTGGCCGACGACTCCGTCGACCTCGCGCTCTGCACCCTCGCCATGACCCATCTGCCGGACCTGACCACCGGCGTCGCCGAACTCGCGCGCGTCGTCCGGCCGGGCGGCCGGGTCATCATCTCCGATATGCACCCGTTCGTCATCTCGCTGCAAGGACAGTGCCTCTTCGTCCACGGCTCCGACCAGCTGGCATTCATCCGCAATTACGTGCATCTGCCCAGCAGCTATTTGAATGCCTTCGCGGCGGCGGGACTGACCGTACGGGCCTGCGTCGAACCGGTTTTCAACGGGCGGCTGGCTCCCGGCGGTTACGAGGAGTCCATAGCGGACGCGGCCCGCGCCGCCTGGGAGGGCATTCCCCTCGTCATCATCTGGGAAGCCGTCGCCCCGTCCTGAATTCCCCCCTCTCTCTCCCTCCCCGCATCGGCACGAAACGAACAGCAGAGGCCGGACATGACCGTAGAAATGGTGCGCCACTCCGAACGCCCCGAACTCTGGGACCGCATCCCCGAGCTTTTCGCCGGAGTGGTCCCCGAATACAACCTGCACGGCGACATCAATGGAGACTACTGGACACGCCTCTTCGACGAATTCCCGGACCATCAATTCGTCCTCTACGACAAGGAGCACGACGACATTCTGGGAGCGGGCCGCTCGCTCCCGCGCACCTGGGACGGCACTCCCGAGGGTCTGGGCACCGGGCTCGACGAATCGATCGCGGCGGCCTTCCGCGACCACGACTCCGGAGCCGCGCCCCAGGCCCTGTGCGCCCTCGGCATCGAGATCCCGCACGCCCACCAGGGCAAGGGCCTGTCGAAGATCCTGCTGAACAAGATGACGGACGCCGCCCGCGCCGACGGCCTGCGCCATGTGATCGTGCCGGTCCGCCCCACCTGGAAGGACCGCTATCCCCTCGTCCCCGTCGAGCGGTACGCGGCCTGGACGCGCGCCGACGGTTCGCCCTTCGACCCCTGGATCCGCACCCAGGTACGGCTCGGCGGCGTCATCGCGGCGGCCGTCACGGAGTCCTCACGCATCACCGGCACGGTGTCCGACTGGGAATCCTGGACCGGGATGGCGTTCCCCGACGACGGGGAGTACGTCTTCCCCGGCGGCCTCGGCACACTGCACATCGACCGCACCCACGACCGGGGCGCCTACTGGGAACCGTGCGTCTGGATCACCCACGAGGTACACGCCCGGACGTGAGGTACGTACGCGATCAGACGCGGCGTGGGTGAACCGTGCGGCCTACGTGATCCCGTGCGGCGGACGTGACCGGACGAGGCATACGCGATCACGTCGGTGCACGCTCACGTCCGTACCTGCTCGCGCCCGTACGCGATCACGCCCCTCCCCCATCCCCTTCCTCATCAGGTCCGAGCAGCAGACTCCCGCACCTGATCGCGCTCCAGGCGTACGCCGTGAGCAGTTCGGTATGCGCCGGGAGCACGTCGGGACGGCGTTCGGGGGGCAGCCCCGCCAGTCCGACGGTGGAGACGGCCGCGGCGCGCAGCCGCTCGGCGACGTGGCCGGTGCGGGCGCGGGTGCCCGCGCTGTGCGCCGCGTGCCGGCGCGCGGCGTCCTCGGCCTGCCTGCCCAACAGCAGGCAGTGGATCCACAGTTCCTCCGCGAAGGCCGCGCCGAAGAGGCGCCCCACCTCCACCGCGCTCTCCGCGGGGCGCTCGCGCCGCGCGATATCGCGTACCCGCCCCTCCGTGAGCCCGGTGGCGGGCATGGCCTCCTGCCACCTGAGATGGCGCCGCGGATCGGCGGCCCGCTCCTGACCGGCCAGACGCAGATAGCCCTCGCCGTACCGCATATACGGGAGCCAGTCGAGTTCCTCCAGGACCCATCCGTGGCAGAGCAGCGGGCGGGCGTCCGTGGCGCCGACCGGGCAGACCGCCCGCCGGACGCCTTGTGACGCATGCCCGTTGATGCTGCTGGTGCCGATGTGCTCCACGACGCTGGGCACGGCCAGCAGGCCCGCCCGCCCCGCCTTGCGCAGGAACGCGGCCATCAGCTCGTCGTCGTGCCGCTCCGTACTGTCCCGGGCGAACTCCCGGAACTCCTCGGCCGTTCCGACGGGCAGGCAGATGGCCAGCGTCGGCGCGAACTCCTCCGGCACCGCGCGTACCCAGCCCGCACCCGCCAGCGCGGCCAGCCGGGCGGCGGCGCCGTTGCGCGCATGCCAGTTCGTGTAGAAGATCAGCGCGTCATCCGCGAACCGCGCCACGGAACCGGCCACGAGGTCGAGCAGTTCGGGGGGCGCGGCCACATCGTCCTGCACCACCAGGTGGTGGGTCGCCGTGTCGGATACGGCGGACCAGGCCACCAGCGCCGTCCGCAGGGCCGAGGGAGCGCCGTCCGGATCCGGGTCCATGGCCAGCCCCCCGAGGCCGAGCCGGGCCGACAACTCCTCGGCCTGGGCCTTGCGCACGGGATGCGTCATGACGGCCGAACTGACCCGAGCTGCGGTCATCGAGGCACTCCTTCACATCGCGGTCAGATCGCGGCCGAATGGCGAGACGCCCTCTGCTCCGCAGCCGGTCACCGGACGGCCCATCGTGGCAGACGTCCCGGCCCGCCCCACCTGCCACAAGGGACAACGGCCGGATCCGGACGGCGGAAGACCCGAATCCACGGGCTGCCGGCCGGACGCCGCTACCAGCGCGACGAACGCCAGGAGGACCGGGCCCGCGGCTCACCGTCGGCATGGAACCGCACCGCCCGCCCCAGCCGTTCAGCTTCTTCCAGCCCCTCCGGCACCCGCTCCGTACGCGGCGCCTCGCCCTCGTCCGCCGCGCCCGTTCCCGCTCCCCGTACGGCAGCCCAGCCACAGCCGGCCCAGAGAGCGACGGCCACCACGTAGACGGCGATGTGGACGGCACGGTCCACCCTGGGCAACACCTGTAGCGACAGGACGGCCAGGGCGGACAAGACCATCAGAGGTGCGATCAGCACATAGCGCCTGGTGCGGTGCAAGGGACACCCTTCGCCGGAACCGGCCCTGACGCCTTCAGTCTGCGCCGCGCACACCCGGCCGACACCCCTCCGACCCCACCTCGTCGTTTTGGCATATGCCAAGCAAGAGAGCCGCCCACCGCACGGAACGGAGCCGGAACCGCGCCGGGCGGACGGCGGCCGCCCTCCGGCGCCGCACGGCGTACGGACCTCATGGCGGTCCGCCACCTCGTCGCGCAGCGCGCTATCGCTTGCCGGCCCCGACTGCCACCGTCACCGCGGTCCCGGCGACGATCGGCACCAGCATCGCGGCGAACAGCCAGCCGGACACCTCCTGCACGGGCGCGGAGCGCCACAGCATCCCGCAGCCGACCAGCAACGAGATGCCGATGCATGCGTTGAGGACCAACAGCGCGCGGGCGTTGCGGAGTGCGGAGGCGCGGGTGAGGGGCCGCTTCGACGACGAAGGCGGCAACAATCCGTCGGCGAAGGGCGCCGCTCCACCGTCCGGCAACTCCGCGCGCCGGGCCGCCCGCAGTGTCAGCTCCGCGATACCGGTCAGCAGCAACGTCACCCCGGCATACACGAACACCAGCACGAAAGCGCTACCGACGGACCGGTCCGTCCAGGCGTCCACGCCGTCGCTACCGATGTGCTTCGGTATCCGGTCCGGCAGGTGCGGATACCGAAGCACCCCCCAGAGCGTCAGGACGGTGATCAGGACAGCGCTGGGTGCCAACCACAGCCGTACAGAAGACGACATCACCATGAGCACGATTATCCGGCAGGGCACGCGGAACGAGGCGGATGGGGGCCGCAGTCGGCCCTCCCCACCCGGGACCGCCGCCGACCCGGCGGGCAGGACCGGCCGGTGGCGGGCTCGATCCGCACAGGCACCACCGGCAGATATTTCGGGCGACCGATCCGTCCACCGGCCCGTACGATCACCGGCACAGCCGACAAGTCGGACAGATCGAACAGCGGGGCGACGATGGGCAGCAGCGAAGCCAGGGCCGGAGAATCAGCCGCCGTGCGGCTCGGGCGGGGCGCGCCCCTGCCCGACGTACTGGACACCGCCGATCCGGCCGCCTGGATCGGGCTGGACACCGGAGTCCGCCAAGTGGCCTCGTACTACCCCGAGTTGCTATCGGCGCTGAGGAAGATCGGCGGCCGGCAGCTGGGCCGGGACCGGGACGCCGCGCTGTCCGAGATCCGGGACCAGGTCGAGCTGCTCGATGAGTCCGGACTCGCGCTCGCCCTGTGCCATCGGAACGGCGCCGTACGCAAGGCGGCCCTGCACCGCGCGGCGGAGTACCCGGCACTCGTTCCCCTGATCGTCATCCGCGGTGCCGACTGGGCGCCACCGGTACGCGACCAGGCGCAGCGCCTGCTGCGGGAGATACTGCCCCGTCGCACCGCCGAGGAGACCGCCGCACTGACGCCACTGCTGCTGCGCGTCGGCGACCGGGACCGCGGTGCGTTCGGCGTCGAACTGCTGCGGGAGACCCTGCACCAGGCACCGCACCGGCGACTCGCGCCACTGCTCACGCACCCGGACCGCGCCGTCCGCCGTTTCGCCCACCGCATCGCCGTAGCCGAGCAGCTGCTCTCCCCCGCCGAACTGGCCCGCAGCGCCGCCGGTGACCCCGACACGGTCGTACAGAACCTGTGCGCCGAGGCAGCGCTCGCGAGCATGGGAGCGGACGCGTACGAGGAGGTGCTCGACGCCCTGCTCACCGCGCGCAACCCGCGCACCCGCTCGGCCGGGGTCACCGCGCTGCGGCGGGCGGGGCGGCCGGCGGCGGCGCGGCCGTTTCTCACCGACCGCTCCGCTCTCGTACGGGCCTGCGCCCGCTACGTCTTGCGCCAGTACGGAACCGATCCCCGCCCGCTCTACCGGTCCTGGTGCGCGCATCCCGACGATGCGGCGCTGCCACCCGGTGCGCCGATCGGGCTGGCCGAATGCGGCGCGCGCACGGACGCCGAGTTGCTGTGGCCGCTGATCGCGCACCCTGCGTCCCGGGTCCGGGCCCGCGCGGTGGCCGGACTGCGCACGCTGGACGTGGCGGACACGGATCGCCTGCGGCCGCTCCTCGAAGACCCCTCGCCGGCCGTCGCGCGCGAGACCGCCACCGCGCTTCTCCCCTCGGCAGCTCGGCTGTCCGCCCCGTGGCTGAGGCAGCTCCTCGCGCCGCATCGGCCACGGCACACCAGGCTCGCCGCGTTCCGGCTGCTCGACGCCCAGGGCGGCATCCCGCAACTGCGCGCCGCCGTGGCCCTCCTCGACGACCCGGACGACAAACTCCGCACCCGGGCCGAGCAGTCCGTCCGGCGCTGGCTGCCGCCTGCCGGTGTGCACCGCGGTGACGCGGAGGTGGCGGCGCTGCTGGAGCGCTGCGAGCACCTGTTCAGCGCCCACGTCCTTCGGCGGCACAAATGGCAGTTGGGCCTCGCCGGTTGAGACGTCCCGCGCCGGACCGGGGCGGCGGTGGCGGCTCCCTGGACGAGCGCCGAGGGGCCGGGCCCGGTCCTGGCCCGGGGACGGGACGAGGGGCCCGGCCCGGTGCCTCGGCGCCTCCCGCTGGCCTGCTTTCCCGCTGTCCTGCTGGTGGGGCGTGTCGGGGTGCTGTCGGTACGGGCGGGCGACCTGTCGGCGATGTGTCGGTAGTGGCCGCGACCTTTGGGGAGGGGCGGGCGCCGTGGTGACTGCGACGTGGCCCCTGTCATCGCTGTCCGGTCGTCCGAGAACCAGGAGTTACCGTCATGCCGCTCGACCCCCACACCGAATCCTGGGACGTGCACCGGCTGCCGCGGGCCGCGGGCAAGACCTTCCTGGTCACCGGCGGCAACGCGGGGATCGGCTACTTCGTCGCGGAGCAACTGGCCGGAACCGGGGCAACCGTCGTCCTGGGCTGCCGGGACCTCGCGAAGGCCGAGTCCGCCATGGCGTCGATCCGCTCTCGCGTCCCCGGCGCGCGGCTACGTCACCTCCGGCTCGACCTCGCCGATCTGCCCTCCCTGAAGGCCACCGCGGACGCCCTGGACCTGCCTCATCTCGACGCGGTGGTCCACAACGCCGGAGTGGCGCTGGACGAGCCCCCGCGCCGGGTGACCAAGGACGGCCATGAGCTGATGTTCGGCACCAATCACCTCGGGCATTTCGCGCTGACCAGGTGGCTGGCACCGCTGCTGTCGGCCGCGCCGGCCGGCCGTGTCGTGACGGTCGGCAGCTTCGTGGCGAAGTCCGAACAACTGGACCCGGACGATCTGCAGTCCCGTAACGACTACCGGCCGAAGCGCGCCTACGGACGGTCGAAGCTGGCGCAGATGTACTTCGGCTTCGCACTCGACCGCCGCCTGCGGGCCGCCGGCAGCACGGTACGGAGCGTGGTGGTCCACCCCGGCGGCGCACTGGACTCCCTCACCCCCGCACGCCCGCAGGTGCATATGCGGACTTCCGCGGAGCGGATGGCGGGCCTGCCCGCCGGCCTCCTCCTCCAGGGCAAGGAGGCCGGTGCCTGGCCCGCGGTACGGGCCGTCCTCGATCCGGACGTGGCCGGCGGGCAGTTGTGGGGGCCGCGCGTCCTCGGCCTCCGCGGCAGGCCCCACCGCGAACCCGTCCGGGGCAATCTGGCCGACGCGGCCGCCGCGGCGCACCTGTGGGACGCCAGCGCCGACCTGGCCGACGTGGCCCCGGACCTCGGCCTCGGCCTCGGGTAGGCGGCGTCGGGCGGGCGTCGTTTCAGCGGCCGGACGGGCTTGCCTCCCGAGGGCGGACGGCGCGTCTTTCCGTACGAGCGGTTCGCTGTACTAGCGGATCCCCGTACGAGCGACTCGCCGTCCGCCGCGATGGCGGTGGGGGTGGCGATGGCGGTCGCGAGGGCGAGGTCGAGGTCGAGGGCGAGGGCCTGACGAACCGACGGGCTGGCCCAGGCCACAGGGAGCGGCCTGTGTTGGCGAGGGCGATAGCGATGGCCTGATGAACCGCTGGCCCCTCCGTCCCCCTTTCCCAGCTCTTCACCTCCCGGGCACTGACCGCACCGCACGAGGCCCCCCTACCCTGACTTCGCCCAGCCCCGCTCACACCGCTCCACAGCACTCCACACCGCACCGCTCCGTAACACCCCACGACAACGGAGGCCCGCAGTGCACAGCAGATTCCGCAGTCACCCCCGTCGCACCCGCACCGCCCTCGTGTCCGCGCTCGGCCTGGCCGCGGCATGGGCGGGCCTCGGCGGCGCGACACCGGCGCACGCCGCGAGCGTCCCCACCCCCGACCACGTCATCGTCGTGATGCTGGAGAACCACGGCTACGACCAGGTCATCGGCAGTTCGGACGCCCCGTACATCAACTCCCTGGTGAACGGCGGCGCCAACCTCACCGACGCGCACGCCGAGACGCACCCGAGCCAGCCCAACTACTACGCCCTGTTCTCCGGCGACACCCAGGACGTCACCGACGACTCGTGCATCACCCCGGGCTTCAGCTCGGCGGAGAACCTCGGCTCGGAACTGATCGCGGCGGGCAAGAGCTGGGCCAGCTACAACGAAAGCCTGCCGAGCACGGGCTCCACGGTCTGCAAGAAGGGCAAGTACGCGCAGAAGCACAACCCGTGGTTCGGCTTCGACAATGTCCCGGTCTCCACCGCGAAGACCTTCGCCCAATTCCCCACGGATTACGCGAAGCTGCCGCAGGTGTCCTTCGTCATCCCGAACCTGGACAACGATATGCACGACGGCACGGTCCAGGACGGCGACACCTGGCTGAAGGACAACCTCGGCGCGTACGCAACCTGGGCCGCGACCCACAACAGCGTGCTGGCCATCACCTTCGACGAGGACGAGGGCACCACCGACAACACGATCCCCACCGTCCTCTACGGCCAGCCAATCACCCCCGGCAGCACCTCATCCACCACATACGACCACTACAGCCTCCTACGCACCATCGAGGACATGTACGCCCTCCCCCACGCCGGAAACGCCGCCTCGGCAACAGACATCACGGGCATCTGGACGACGGGCTGAGCACCGGCGACGACCGGACGCACACCCCGTCCGTCTTGGGCTGCCCACCAGCCCACACCGGTCGAGGACACGTCGCAGCGGGACGACCGCTACCCGGAGCGGCGACGCGGGCACTTCTCGCCGCCGCCGACGGACGAGATCCAGCATCAGGACGGAAAGCCACAGGCCGCATCAGGCCCACTTGACCTCGCTCCAGGGCCAAAACGAAGGCCGCCACGGCGTCCGTGGCGGCCTTCATTGCTGCGTCGGAGCATCCCCGCGGGCGCGGGGTCCACGTCGCGTCGAAGCAGTCGGTGACGGTGGCTGTCGGAGCATCCCCGCAGGCGCGGGGTCCACACTTCCTGAGCTGGGATTGTACCGGGCGGGGTGGCTGTTTTCATTCAGTTGGTTTTTGGGGCGGGCTGAAAGGATCAGTCCGTCGAAGTCGACAGGTTGCCAGCGGTCGCGGCCTGCGGTGCGGACCGCCCATCCCTGTTCGTTGGCGGCGGGTTCGATGAGGATGGCCTGGCCGTCGCCGATGCGGGTAGCCAGGAGTTCCCAGAGGCGGTCGCGGATACGGCGGCTGGGGTTGCCGACGAATACACCGGCACTCGCCTCAACCATCCAGCGTGTGAAGTGTCCGCGGAGACCTTCCGGGGCGGCGATGAGGATGATGACGGTCACGATGTGGATTCGGTGTCGTTGATTTCGGGTCCGATGACCGCGATGTGGTTGTCGGTCATTCCGTGTGCCGACAGGTCGGCCTGGCCTGCGTAGTTGGTGCCGCCCGGGACGGTGCCGAGGTGCTCGTCCCACAGGAGGTTGGCTTCGGAGTCGTCGAAGTCTGTTCCTTCGGGGGTTAGCAGGTTCTTGACGTCGGTGACGATGCGGCTGAGGAGTTTGTCGCGGGCGATGAGGTCGCGGAGGCTGAGTCGCGCGTCGCGTTCTTCTGTAAGACCTTGTGCGGCGAGGTCGAAGGCGAGCGGGATGGTGTATTCGGCCTTGTAGAGGTCGGCGATGTCCAAGACGAAGGATGTGGCTTTGCCGGTGTGGACGAAGCCGAGTCCTGGGCTGGCGCCGAGTCCGATGATGACGGCGTGGCAGATGCCATAGAGGGCGGCGTTGGCGGCGGACAGGAGGCGGTTGAGGTCGTCGCCTGCTGCGAAGGCATCGCCGGCTTTGTAGACGCGGCCGTTCCAGGGGACTCCGGTGCGGTCCGCCTGGGCGCGGTAGTATTGCGGATGCGTGTGCCTTCGCGGCCGCGGAGTTGCTGCATGGTGAGGGCTGAGACGTCCTCACCGGGGAAGCGCATGCCGTACATGGCGCGGGCGACGGCGAGGCGTTCCTTGGGACGGGTGACGAGCCATGCCTGCCGGTGGAGGAGGCCGGCGCGCCTGCTGGGGCCGAGGCCGGCTGCGTACATACGGACGCCTTGTTCGCCGACCCAGCACACGGTGGTGCCGGAGTCTGCGAGCAGGCGAATGGCGCCGTGGGTGACGCGAGTGCCAGGGCCGAGGAGCATGACGGCCACCATGGCTGCGGGGACCCGGACGGTTTGCTGCTTGTTGATGATGACGACGGCGTTCTCGTCGCGGTCCAGGTGGCTCCGCTCGACGTAGACGCTGGAGACACGGTCGGCGAGGCGGTGCAGGTCCTGGGGGTCGGCCTTCCACCAGATGTCGGGCACGGGTGTTCATTCCCTTTCGGGCAGCGGGGCGAGGGTGAGCAGTCCGCATCCGTATGCCTTGGAAGGGCCGATGCCGGCCAGGAGGCGCCCGGTGAGGATGGCGGGGTCGGTGATGCGCAGGCGTCCTTCAAAGGTCACGGAGTTCATGACGACGTGGGCTTCCTTCGCAGTGGCGGGCCCTTTGTCGAAGGAGTGGCGTTGGCGGGTCGTGATGCGGATGTCGCGGGGCGGTTCGTCGTCCGTGCCGTGGGTTCCTTCCAGGTGGGGGGCGGTGGGGATGTCGAAGCCCCAGCGTGCGGTGCAGGTGAGGAACCAGCCGAGCTGGGCTGCGGCGGTGCGGTGGCCGAGGCGGAAGCTGCGCCGGTCGCCGGCTTCGGTGCGCGCCTTTTGACGCGCGGTGGGTTTGTCGGGCCGGTTGGTGTTCTGGACGGGGTTGGCGGTGAGACGGAAGGCGAAGCTGCGGCCCGGTGCCAGCTGTTGCAGGAGCGGGGCGTAGTCGCGTACGGCGTAGTGCTCGCCCTCGGCGCCGGGCCATCCTGCCTGTTCGACCAGGTGGTTCCAGTCCGGTTTGTCCGTGGTGAGGACGAACAGCTGGGGGCGGTGGGGATTGTCCGGGTCGAGCCGCCACAGGGTGCGTTCCCGTTCGGGCGGGCCGGGGATACCTCCTTGGATCGCCCGTGCCCGCGCAAGTCCTTACTCCCGGGGCACCTCCGGGACGGTCACCTTCCATGCCTGCCACCCCGCGCTGGGCATAACGGCTCTTCCAGCGGTCCACGGTCGGCAGCGACACTCCGAGCAGCTCCGCAATGTCCTTGCTCCGGCGCCCCTCGCCCGACCACAGGACGATCCGGGCCCGCGAGGCCACAGCCACATCCCGACTGCACGCCAACTCCCGTAATTCTGCAGCCTGTTCCACGGAGATCTTCACACCAGCAGCAACGAGACACGCGAGATCAAGCGGCACCCACGGAATCACGAACCACAGAACCCAAAAGAAACAACGTCCCATACAAGGCAAGCAATTGGCTGAATTTCGCCTGAACCACTTTCATGCATGGGCGCCTCGATACCGGGCGCCCCGACGCTCGACACGCCTGAGTCAATATCAGCCGAACCGTTGCGCTTGAAAAGGTGAAGGCGGTCCGGATGATGCTCCCGTCTCGCGATCTTCCACCTCGGTCAACAGTCCCTACTCGACCTGCCCCTACAGGACATTTTCCGAGATTCCACTTTCGCGGCTTCCATGGAATTCCTTTCGATTGATCGCCGCCGAAACCTGCGGGCGGTTTCGGCCACGCGTGAAGAAAATACTTGTGAGGTGTCGGCGCCTGCGTGAATGATGCGTGACCGGAATCGAGATTCAACTGGCGTCTCGACGTGAGTAACGGAGTTCAAAACGTGCAGATCAACGAGAATGTAACTGTTGGGAATTTTCCTGCAAAGCCGCGGAGAGGATCGGCAAGAAAGCGTACGTTCGTCTCATCGCTAGCGACTCTCGCACTGGCGTCGTCGGCGGCCTTAGTACTGCAACGACACTCCGTGATGCCCTCTGCGTTGGTAATGGCTGATGCGGGCTCGTGCTTGGGTCTTTCTTCGCCATAGTGACCATGCGAGTACG
>JOEL01000037.1 GCA_000720995.1 Streptomyces celluloflavus | reverse complement strand
GAGGGGGGTGGGGGCGGTGGTGGGGGCCCGCTGTATGGGCGGTGCGTCGGTGGGGTGAGCGGTGTGCGGGGCCGGGACCGGGAACGAGGCAGGGGCCGGGGTTTGGGTCGCGAGGCGTTGCACGGTGGGGCGTACGGGGTCGCCGGTTCGGGTCGGTTCGCCGGTTCCTGCGGGGTTCCCGGTCAGTGCGGGGTTGCCGGTTCGTACGGGGATGACGGTGGGTGTCTGCTTGGCGAAGGACATCGGGGAGTTGGTGCCTGCGGTGCGCAGCGGTACCGCGGTCGAGGGGGCGTCGCCCTGGTGAGCCGTCCGCTTCAACGGCGCGGGTGATGCCGCAGACTGCGGCCCCGCAACGGGTTCGGCCGGGCGGCGGGCGGCGAGGGGCCGGGCGGACGCGAGGGGGGCGCGCTGGGTGACGAGCGTCGCGGCCCCGTCGGTACGGGCCTGGTGCCCGGCTGGTTGCGTGGGATCGACCGCCGAGGGGCGCACGGGCTGGTCGGGTCGCACGGGGGGCGGGGGCACGGCGGGTGCGGCGGGTACGGAGGGGGCGACGCTTACGGCGGGCGCCGGGGATGCCGCTGCTCGCTGTACCGGGGCCGGGGCGGCGGCCGAGGGGGTGGCCGGGGGAATGACAGGGTGCGGCCCGGTTGCCGGTGCGCCGGATACGGGCAACGGCTGGGCGGGGAGCGGGTGTTGGCGTGTCTCCGGTGCCGTGGGCCGGGGCGCGACCGGCTGGGTGGGCGTGGCCGTGGGAGTGGCCGCGGGCATGGCCGTGGTCTCGCTTGCCGGGCGGTGCGTACTCGTGGGCGGGGCGGGTGGCTGCGGGGGCTTGGCCGGGCTCGGCGTGGGGCGGCCGGTGCCGGCCTCCGGTGCTGTGGCGCGCTGAAGCGGGGTCGCAGCGGCGTCGGCCGGCCGGTGCGCCGGGGGCGTGATCGGCGCGCCGATCAGCGGACGGCGGCTGCCGCTGCGGGCCGCACCGGGGTCGGCGGGGCGACCGTCCTGCGCCGCGGGCGGACCCGAACGGGAGGTACCGGGCGTGGCCGCGCTCCGTTCCGGGGCGGGCCCGGTGGTCCGCGCGGCGCGCTGGACGGGGGTGTCGCCGGTGGCGGGTCCGGTGTTCCGGGCTGGGGTGTGCTCGGTGGAGCGTGCGGCGGTCGGACCGGTGTTGGTGTCCCCGGGGGTGTGCGGCGTGGGCGCCGGGGCGGACTTCGGCGTGCTCCGGGGCAGGTTCTCGGGCGCGTTCGAGGGCGCGCCGAGAGGGGTCTTCAGGGGCGTGCTCCGGGGGGCTTTCGCGGGGGTGGCCTGGGGGGTACGCAGGGGGGCCGGAGCCGGAGCCGGAGCCGGTGCCGTTGCCGGTGGCCGGTCCGGTCCGGATGCCGGTGGCTGGGCCGGTGAGGGCGCGGGGGCGGGGGTCGTCCGGTGGGGAGATCCGCTCGGAGCGGGTGGCTGCGGTACGGGGGACCCCGGCGCGGCGGCTCGTTGTATGGCTGTTCCCGGGGCGGCGTCGGAGGAGGGCGCGACGGGAACGGCCCGGCGGGAAGGGGACACCTGCGGTGCGGCAGATGAGGCCGGTGAGGCTGATACGGCCGGTGATGCGGGGGACGTCGGTGACGCCGGTGTGGTGGGTGACGCCGGTGTGGTGGGGATTCCCCGCGGGTTCGGCGCGCTCTGCGGGTTCGGCGCCGGGGTGGCCGGGGTCGCGTTCGTCTGGAGCGGCGCGCCAAGTCCCGTACGACGAGCGGAAGTTGCGCGGCTCCGCTGGACGGGTTGGGCAGGCTGGGCCTGCTGCGGGGCTCGGCCGGCCGGGCGTGCCGGATCCGGTGCGGGGACCGGAGGCGTGGCGCCGCCGGTAGCGGCCCTGGCACGGCCTGCCGGTGCGGACGGGGCGGACGGTGCGGCGCCCGGAGTGGAGCCCGGCGTGGCCGGGGCTGACGGGAGCGGCGTACCGAGCCCGGGACGGTGCCCGGTCAGTGCCCGGGTGGGCGGGGCGGCCGGTGCCGGCGGGGTGGCGCCGGTTTCGGCCGGTGCGGGCTTGCCAGGAGCGACGCCGGATTCCGTCGTGCCACGGCTCCGCTGTACGGGCTGGGACGTACGGCTCTCCGCACTCTGCTGGACGGGCTGGGACGTTCGGTTCTCCGCACTCCGCTGGACGGGCGCGGGAGAGGGCGACGGCGACTGTGACGGCGAGGGAGAAGGTGAAGAAGTGGCTGCGGGCGGTGCCGGAACTGGCGGGGCAGCAGGGGCAGGCGTGGGCCGGGCCGCCTCGGGCTGAGCCTTGGACCGGCTCCCGGTACGGGCGCGTACGGGCGCGGGCGACGGTACGGGCGCGGTGGCCGGGCCGCTCGACGGCGCGGGGGCCGCCGGAGCGGGCCCCGGACCAGGGCCGGCTCCCGGGCGCGCGCCCGGTGCGGACGCGTCGGCGCCCGCTCCCGCGTCCGGGCTCGGGACCGCACCCGACTTCGGGGCAGGGGCAGAGGCACGGACAGGAGCAGGAGCAGGAGCAGGAGCAGGAGCCGGGACACGGGCAGGGGCAGGGGCCGGGTCGGGGCCCGCGTCCGGGGCGGAGCCCGTACCCGCCTCAGGGGCGCGGCGTACCCGGCGTACCGATACCCGCCGCTGTACCGCCCTGGCAGGTGCTGCGGGCGGTACAGCGGCGGGATCCCCGGCCGCCGAAGCGCGTGGTGACGCGTCGGCGGCCGGTTCCCCGGGACCGGCGGGGGAAACCGGCCCGGGGAGTCTGGGGGGCTGGACCTCGGCGGCCGCGGCCGGGGCGTCCGGCGCCGCCGGGGTGGCGGGGCCGACCGGGCCGGACGGCCGCTCCGGCCGCGGGGCCGGGGCGCTGCCGGCCGGCCGGAGCTGCCGCGGCGGTTGCGGGACCGGACGCGCCGAGATGAGCGGTGAGCGCACCGCCGCTCGCCGCTGTACCGGGGCCGGTTGCCGCGGCCCCGGCGCCGATCCGGCGGACGAGGAAGAAGGCGAGGAAGAAGGCGAGGAAACCGCGGGCCCCGTGGGCGTCGTGGATGCCGTGGGCGCCGCCGGTACCCCCGTCCGCAGCCCCATCCGCATACCCACACCCGCGCCGGTGCCCGCGTCCGCGACCGTGCGTGGGGCCGGTGTTGCGGTGTCGTCCTCCCGCTGCCCGGCGACCGGCAGCCGAAGCGCCGGCAGGTCGAGGGCGGACGGCTGCCCGGCGAGGGGCGTGAGCACGCCGCCGAGCACGCCCGCGGGGGCGTTGGCCCGTACTTCGTGGCTCAGTTCACCGTAGAAGGACGGGTTGTGGTGTGCGGACAGCGAGCGCGCGAAGTCCGGCGCCGCGACGGTACGCGGTGCGGCCAGCACCCGCTGGACGGGCGGCAGGGCCGTCCAGCCGGGCGCGGCCGCGCTCCGGCCGCCACCCGGGTGCGCCGAAGCCGCCCCTGCCGACTCGGCAGGAACCCCCGACGCCGCCGCGTCCGAGGTACCCGCCGCATCCGTACCGGCCTGCGCAGCATCCGTACCGGCCTCGGCACTCCGGCGCCGTTCCCCGCGCCGCCAGCTGAACAATCCCATCCCCCGTCACTGCTTCCCTTCTCGCGCGCCCCGCTCGACGAGGGTCGCGATCTGTGACACGTACGCGCGCCGGTCGCCGTGTTCGAGGTCGAGGATGTCGCCGATGGCCCAGTGGAAGTGGTAGGCGAGGTAAGCGACTTCCTCCTCGATACGGTCGGCCGCGTACGTCACGATTCCCCCAGGCGGCTCCCGGCCAGCTCCACCTCGAAGGACTCCGCACAGTGCGGGCAGGCGACCGCCGCCCGGGTGTGGCCCTCCGCGTTGATCTGCCGGTAGAAGTCCTGCAGGAAGGCCAGGTCGGAGGCGAACATGTTCTCCACCGTCCCGTCGTGCACGTCCGGAAGCGTGCCGAGCCGGGTGATGACCCGGCCCAGCAGGACGACCGAGAGGTAGGCCGGGTTCTCGCGTACCCGTACGTCACGGAGCGGGATCAGTTCGTCCCGTGCCGTGGCCAGCCGCATCGTGCCGTTGCGGTGCACCGTTCCCGACTCGTCCACGAATCCGCGCGGCAGCTCGAACTCGAATTCCGTGCGCAGCACGTCATGCTGGGCCGAATGTTGGGCCGAGGTTGCTCCGGCCGGGCCTTCCCGTCGCATTACTCGATGACCAGTTCTTCGAAGACGATCGTGACCTTCTCGGTGAGCGCGGCGGCGTCGCCCGCCTTGACGCCACTGGTCTCCACCTTGCTGCACCAGGCGTTGCGCATGTTGTAACGCTTCACCGGGGAGTTCTGGTAGTCCATCATCATGATGGTCGCGTTCTTACGGGCCGAACCCATGTCGCCCGCGACGGACTTGTTGATCCACTCCGTGAACGCGCCGCTCTGCGTCATGCCTCGCGTGACGGTGCACTCGCCGGCCTTCTTCACGCCGGGCATCTTCTTGACGACGGGCTTTCCGTCCGCCGACACCTGCTGGTATTCGATGACGTCCTGCTCCATGGAAAGGCCGCTGACCTCCTGGAGGTACTCGACCATCACGCCGTCGATCTGGAGGCCGAAATTGTGTGAGGTGAGCGCATCACCGGGCTGAAGGGACAAGGAATTTCACTCCTGTGCGAATTCTCGAAAGGATCTGTGTGGCTGCGATGGAGACTGCGGCGGCGATTGCGATTGCGGCTGCGAGGGCGACCCGATTGCGGACCGGGTCCGCGCACGCAGCCGCTTCGCCGGCTGCGAACGGGGCTTACTCCTCCAGCTCGCCCCCGCCACCGGAGAACTGGGCCAGCCGGAAGACGACGAACTCGGCCGGCTTGACCGGTGCGATACCGATTTCGCAGACGACCCGCCCCAGGTCGACGGATTCGACGGGGTTCGTCTCCGCGTCACACTTCACATAGAACGCGTCCTCGGGGCGCGCCCCGAACAGTGCGCCCGAGCGCCACTCGTTCACCAGGAACGCCGAGATGTTGCGGCGGATACGGGCCCACAGCGCCTGGTCGTTCGGCTCGAACACCACCCACTGGGTGCCGACGAGAATCGACTCCTCCAGGTAGTTGAAGTAGCGGCGGACGTTCAGGTAGCGCCACGCCGGGTCGGACGCGAGGGTCCGCGCGCCCCATACCCGGACACCGCGCCCGGGGAAGGCCCGGATGCAGTTCACGCCGACCGGGTTGAGCAGATCCTGCTCGCCCCGGGTGATCTGGAGCTCCAGGTCCACGGCGCCGCGCACGATCTCGTTCGCCGGGGCCTTGTGGACACCGCGCTCGGAGTCGTTGCGCGCCCACACACCGGCCATGTGGCCCGACGGGGGAATGACGCGCGACTGGCCCGACGCCGGGTCGAAGACCTTGATCCAGGGGTAGTAGAGCGCGGCGTACCGCGAGTCGTACCCGGCCACCTCCTGGCGCCACTTGCGGATGTCGCGGGCGTTGAGGGACGGCGGCGGGTCGATGATCGCCATCCGGTCGCCCATCAGCTCGCAGTGCGAGATCAGCCCGAGCTGGACCGCCTTGACCTGCTCCAGGTCGATCAGGCCCTGCTGGTAGGCGGCCATCAGGTCCGGTACGGCGACCATGTTGACCTCGTCCAGCGCCTCCAGGCCGCCGAAACCGGTGCGGTCGGCCGAATCGCCGATGAACTGGCCGGAGTTGAGCCGCTCCACGGCGGTGCCCGTCCCCGGGGTGGCCGGCACGGGGGCGGCCACGGGCGGGACGAGGGTGACGGACTGCGCGACGGGCTTGGTCAGCTGCGCGGCGGTCGCGGCCTCTTCGACGGTGATGGTCTTGGACCGCTGCTTGACCTGCGTGACGACGTAGTTGCGCGCCGTCTTCTTCGAGCTGACGTCGAAGCTCTCGACGACCTTCTCGCCGTCCTTGACCACCAGCTTGAAGCGGTCGGCCGCGCTCTCGCCCTCGACGTCCTGCACCTCGACGGTCAGCGCGCCGTTGTTCGCCGAACCCGTGGCGATGGCGGCGACCTTGAACGTGCCGAGCGCGACCGGCTCGCCCGCGGTCAGCTCCTTGGGGGCGGCGGCGCCCACGGCCTGCGGCTGCCCGGCCTCGTCGGTGTCGGCGGACGTCCCGCCCACCCGCACGACGTAGGCGGCGGTGCCGCCGTTGTTGAAGAAGCCGTAGACGGCGTGCGCCAGGTAGTACCCGTCCGTGAACTCGCCGAAGGCGGCCACGTACTGGGACCAGTTCGTCACCAGCGTCGGCTCGTTGACCGGACCGGTGGACGCCAGCCCGACGAAGGCGGCGACGGACGTGCCAATGCCTTCGATCGGGCGCGATCCGCTGGAGACCTCCTCGACGTATACGCCGGGGGACAGGTAGGTGGGCATGGCGTTGCTCTCCTCATGGGCGGTACTGAAGATCGGCTACTGCGGTTACTGCGGTTACTGCGATTCCTGCGGGTACTGCGGATGGTGCGGCTGTCGGGTGCTCAGCTGTCGGGGCGGGGCACCGGTACTCGTACGCGTCCGGGCCTGGGTCCGGGTGCGGGTTCGACGTGCTTCCGGGACACCGGCACCGAGTTCGGCAGCATGGCCTGCGGGTGCAGCAGATCCGTCAGCAGGAACGTCATCAGCTCATCGCCACTCATCTTCTTCAGCCGGGCGGCGAGTGGCTGACCGGCCTGTTCGAGCCGGGCGATCTCCAGGACGGCGCGCTCGGCCAGACCGGGGACGATATCGGCGCCGACGAGCACGTTCTGATGGACGCGGTCCGGATAACGGTGCGCGACGCCGCCCGTCGGAGCGTGGTATTCCTGCATGCTCTCGGTCAGCAGGGCGGGGTAATCGCGCCGGGCGAAGTCACCGAGCATGACCCAGCCGCGCTGGAGGAGACCGGATTCCTTGATTTTCAGGGAGATCCGGGCGGGTTCACCGCCCCCGGCGAACCGGATGTCCCACAAGGGCGAGCTCGGCGCCTCGATGAAGAAGAAGACGAACGCGTCATTGGCCAGCGCCGTCTCGTCGCGGGGCTCCGTAAGGTGCCGGTTGCCGCGCCCTTCGAGTTCCAGGGATGTCCTGGACCGCATGGCCCTGTCGTCGACCATCGCGGCGGCCCGGTCCACGGTCGTGTAGTGGTGCAGGACGCTGTTTCCGAGCGCCGTGGTGAGTTTCGCGCGGGTGTCTGCCATCCATGAGGGTTCGGCGGTCTTCTGGAAGAGCGAGAAGCGCCCTTTCTCTCTTCTGCTCGCGTTCTCCCGCTCCATGGACTGGAGATTCATCCGGGAGAGTTCCTCGAAATAGGCCCGTCCGGACTTCTGGAGCGCCGCGGTGCGGTGCTCGAATTCCGGGTCGCGCCAGAGCAGACCTTCGCGCGTCATCATCTCGTAGGGGCCGTCGCTGCGGCTGGTGAGATCGGCGAGGTCGATGAACCGGTCACTGACCGCCTGCGTCTCCTGCTCGACGATCTCGCGCAGCGCCTTGAGCGGGTCCGGGCCGGAGAGCGCGGAGGCGGCGTCCCGGAGCTCCCCGAGGACGGTGAGCCGCGCCTTCACCCGCCGTTCGCCCAGGCCGTCGTAGCGGTCCGCGAGCTCGCTGATGCGGGCCTGGGCCCCGGACGGCGGGTTCTTGTCCCGCAGCCGTTCGGCCAGCGGCACGCCGGTCCGGTGGGGCCGCCGCTGCGCCTCTCGTTCGGGGGCCCGGCCCTGGGCGGGGACTCGGTTCCGGTCCTGCCGCCGGCCCGGTACCTCACCGGCCGCTGAACCGTGCTGTCGCATGACGTCGGCCAATCCACCGCTGTCCGCGGTCCGTTGGAGCAACTCGGCCGCGCTCGGGGTGAGGTGGCCCGCCGGTACCGACGCCATCACCCGGGCGGCTCCGGACACCGCGAACGCGGCGGACGGGGCCGGTGCGGTGGCGACGGCGGATCCGGGGGCGGCGGGACGTGCGGCGGGTGCCGGGGTGCGGGTGGCCGCCGCGGCGCCCGCGCGTCCGCGCCCGGACGCGGGCTGGTGGCCCGGAATCCGCATGGTGTCCCCCCGTCCCCTGGCTTCCCGGCCCCGGACGCGTGGTCCGGCCCCGGCCGCTCTCGCGGTGTGTATGTTCTGCGCCGCTCTCGCGGTGTGTGCGGCTCTCGGGTCCCGTACTCCGGGCTCGTACGTCCTCGTCTTCGTACGACGCCGTACGTCCTGCTCCGCACCACGTACTCCGTACCCGGTGCCGGGTACTCCGTACTTTCCCCACGATCGCGTACGGTCCGGCGCGGATGTAGAGACGAACGGACGTCAGTGGGGGCACAGGGGGCTGCCCGTTCGGTCACCTGACGCTCCGCCGAGGCCGGCGGACGGGGGCCGGAGCCCCGAGGCCGGACGCCCGGAACGGGGAGTCCGGAGCCGGCGCCCGAGGTCCACCGCCTCTTCGCTGCCCCGGCTTCGGGATTTCAGTGTCCGTGCCTGCGGTCCGGTTCGTCCGGGGGTCCGCATCCGGCGGACGGCGGCGGGGGACCCGGCGTCGGCGTAGACGATGGCCGGTCCGGGGCGCCGGGTACAGAGCCGGGCGGACGTCCCGGCGGGCAGCGCGCGGTGACCGGAAGGGCAAGGCGAGGTGGTGGGGTGCCGTCCCGGGCCACAGGGACGCCCGATGACGTGTTTACGGTTCCGCAGGGGTGAAAGGGCAACCGCCGCTGCCCTTTCGGGCACCTTCCGGAGAAGTGCCAGGCATCACAGGAGGTCCGGGAACGCCGGGGCGAAGCCCCGTGGTTCTGGGAACGGGGGGAATACGACCGGCCGTTACTCGGTTCCCGTCACCCGGCGAGGATGACCGCGCAGCAAGAAAAGGACGCTCCGATGGTGACGTCGAGTACATCCGGTACATCTGAGTAGGTGCGCAAGGGCAGAATCTCGGGGTGCCATGGGCCAATCGGGCAAAGGGGTGGACAGGCTGTGACCACGGACAGGGGTGCCACCCGGTACGGGTACGAGGAGGGGCTGGGCTACGAGGAGGGGTACGCGGACGGCCCCGGATACGAGGGCGGGCACGGGCGCGCGGGCGGCCACGGGAGTGGATACGGGGCCGAGTACCGGAGCGGTGAGCGTGGTCCGTTCCGGTTCCAGGTCCTGGGATCCGTCCGGGTGCTGCGGGACGGTCAGGCGCTGAACGCGGGCTCGCCGCAGCAACGCGTGGTGCTGGCGATGCTGCTGCTGCGCGGCGGCCGGGCGGTGCCGGTGTGGGAGATGGTCGACGCGCTGTGGGAGCAGGCGCCGCCGAAACGGGCGATGGGCACCGTCCGGACCTATGTGTCGCGGCTGCGCACGCTGCTGGAGCCGGAGCGGGGCGCCCGTGCGCCCGCGCGGCTGCTGGTGTCCGAGGGCGACGGCTATGCGCTGCGGACCCCCGTCCAGGCGCTGGACGCGGCGGAGTTCGAGGCCCGGCTGGCGGTCGCGGCCCGGCTGCGGTCCGGGGGCGACACCCGCGGGGCGTACGAGGAACTCTCCCGCGCCCTCGGGCTGTGGGGCGGCACACCGCTGGCCGGACTGTCCGGTCCGTACCCGCACCTGCAGCGCGAACGGCTCACGGAACTGCGGGTCACCGCCCAGGAGAACGCCTTCGCCTGCGCGCTGGAGCTGGGCCGGGCGAGCGAGGTGGTGGCGTCGCTGCGCGCGTTCGCCACCGAGCAGCCGTTACGCGAACGCACCCAGGGACTCCTGATGCGGGCACTGGACCAGAGCGGCCGCCGGGCGGACGCGCTGGCCGTGTACGAGGCCACCCGGCGCTTCCTGGACACCGAACTCGGCATCCGGCCGGGGCGCGAACTCGGTTCCCTGCACGCCCGGTTGCTGTCGGGCGCGCCCGCCACCCGCCTCGCACAGCCGCAGTCACAAACACAGCCGCAGACGGAACGGCGGATACAGCAGCAGCGGCAGCCGCAGATACCGGTGCGGACCGGCCGGTCCGCCGAGTCCGCCGGGCCCGATCTCCCGGTCCCCGCACAGCGATCCAGCCGTACGCGGGGGATCGTCACTCCGGCGCGCGCGCGGACAACGATGTCCGCCCCGGCGACCAGGCCGGACCCCCGCGCGGGTCGCGGGGGCGGCGCCGTACCCGCACCCGGCGTGCCCCGGCAGACCCCGCCGCGCGGGGCGGCATCGGACGCGTCACCGGCACCGGGAACGCCGGCAGCCTCCCTGCCGTCACCGGACTCACCGACCTCACCGGACTCACCGGCCGCGCGAATACCGGGGGCATCCGCCCCGCCCTGCGCGCCCCGCCCCCAGGCCCCCTCCGGTATCCCGGCCCGGCAGCCGGCGGCGTCCGCCCAGCGGATCCCCGTGCCCGCACAGCTGCCCTCCGCCATGGCGGACTTCGCCGGGCGGCGGGAGCTCGCGGCCGGGCTGCACGAGCTGCTGGACGGGGCCGCGGCCGGGCGGGCGCCGGTGGTGGCCGTGCTCACCGGGCTCGGCGGGGCCGGGAAGACCGCGCTGGCCGTCCATGTCGCGCAGCAGGCCCGCGCCCGTTTCCCCGACGGCCAGCTCTACGTCGATCTGCACGGCTGCGATCCGGTCCCGGCCGACACCGCCGACGTACTGACCCGGTTCCTGTCCGCCCTGGGCGTCCCCGACAGCGCCCTGCCGGACGGCCTCGACCAGTTGGCGGCGCTCTACCGCTCGCTGCTCGCGGGCCGCCGGATGCTGATCCTGCTCGACAGTGCCAAGGACGCCGCGCAGATCCGGCCGCTGCTGCCCGGTACACCGGGCTGCGCGGTGCTGGTCACCAGCCGTTCGCGGACGATCGCGCTGTCCGGTGCGCGCACCGTCGAGGTGGGCGTACTGGAGGAGGCGGAGGGCGTCGGGCTGCTGGCCGCGGTGCTGGGCCGCGACCGGGTCGCCGCGGAGCGGTGCGCCGCGCGGGAACTCGTCGCGGACTGCGGCGGACTGCCGCTCGCGCTCCGCATCGCCGCCGCCCGCCTCGCCGCCCGGCCCGGCCGCACCCTCGCCGACCTCGCGGCGCGGCTGCGCGACGAGCGGCGCCGGCTGGACGAACTGCGGGTCGGCGACCTGGCCGTGCACGCGACGTTCCGGATCGGCTACGAGGCCCTCGACCCCGAGCTCGCCCGGACGTTCCGCATCCTGGCCCTCGCCGATATGCCGTCGTTCTGCCGGGGAGCCGCGGCCGTACTGCTGGGCGGGATCAGCGAGGACGAGGCGGAGGAGCGGGTGGAGCGCCTGGTCGACGCGGGGCTGCTGGAGTGCCAGGGCACCGACCGCTACCACTACCACGGCCTGGTCAGGCTCTTCGCGCGACGGCTGAGCGAGCGCACCGACAGCCCGCGCGAGCGGTGCGAGGCGCGGCGCCGCTTCCTCGACTTCGTCCTGGCCACCGTCCTGGAAGTGGTGCGCAACAGCAAACCGCACAGCGTTCTGCCCAGCCTGCTGCACCGTCCGGCGATGCCGGGCCGCGCGCTGCTGGACGCGGCGAGCTCGCGCGAATGGCTGGACGACGCGGACGCGCGGCTGTACGCGTTCGTGGACCGGGTGCTGCGCTACGGGCCGGGCCCGGCCGACGGCGCGGAGCGGCGCGCGGACGGCGCCCCGGAGGGCGACGGGTGCACCGGTCCGGCCGGCGGACGGCACCGCGGCGCGGGCGGGGACGCGGAACGCGCGGGCGACGCGTGGGCGGGGGCGGCGGCGCACCGGGCCGAGGACGCCGCCGATGCGGACGACTGTCCCGGCGACCTGCTGCGCCAGGCCGTCGATCTGCTCACCGCCTGGTCCCACCTCCTCGGCGGCACCGCACGCCACCGCGGTCTGGAACCGCTGGCCCGGCTCGCCCTGGAGCGGGCCCGGTGGCGCGGCGACGACGTGGCCACGGCCCGTGCGCTCCGCCTCCTCGGCGCACCCGGCCACGGCTCCCAGACCTATGAGCGGTCCGCCCGGATGCTGCGCGAGAGCCTGCGGCTGGCCGAGCGGGCGGGCGACCGGCTGGTCGGTGCGGAGGCCGCGCACGAACTGGCCATGGTGCTGCTCGCCATGGGCCGGGCCGGGGAGGCGCTGCCCGTACTGGGGCAGGCGTACACGCGCTTCGAGGCGCTCGGCGGGCGGGCCGACGCGATCCGGGTCCGCGCCCATCTGGCCCGCGCGTATCTCGTCCTCGGGCAGCGCCGCCAGGGGTACCAGGCCATGGCCGAGGCGCTGGCGAGCGCCCGGCAGCTGGGGTGCCCCGAGACGACGGCGCAGGTGCTCTACCAGACCGGCTGCGGGATGCTGGCGGACGGCCGGGCGGGCGAGGCGGCGGCCCATCTGCGGGAGGCGCAGCGGCATCACCGGTGCGCCGGCAACCCGCGCTGGGAGGCGCTGGCCTGGGCCCGGCTGGCCCACTGCGAGCTGGCCCGGGGCCGCGACTCGGCGGCGCTGGACTGCGCGGCGCAGGCACTGGCCATCGAACGCGACCTCGGGGACGACGTCTGCCGGGGGCTGGCGCAGGCCGCGCGCGGCCGGGCGCTGCTGGCCCTGGGCGACACCGCCGGCGCGCACCACGCACTGGAGTCGGCGCGCTCGGCACTGCGGCGGCGGGGCGCGCACCAGGCGGCCGGTATCGCGGAGCTGCTGGCGGAGCCGCTGGACGAGCCGCTGCCGGACGAACTGCTGCGCTCCGACATACCGGCGTAGCGGGCCGGGGCCGGCGCGTCCCGGCCCGCTACGGGCAGCCGTATCACGGGACCGTGCCGCCTGTCGGCCGTTCCGGACGATAGGGCAGCCGATCGTGCCCCCGGGTGTGCCCTTACGGACGCTGCCCCGCGCCTGTACAGACAGTTGACTGTCTGAGTGAGTATGTGGACTTCTCTGGAACCGGCCGCGACGAGCGTCGAACCCGGTTCCGGTACCGGCGTACGGCTGCGCGTGCGCAACACGGGGGACACCGTCGAGGAGTACCGCCTACAGGTGGTGGGCGCCACGGCGGGCTGGGCACGGGTGGAGCCGGATGTGCTGCGGCTGTATCCGGGGGCGGAGGGCACGGCCGAGGTGCGGTTCGCGCCGCCGCGCACACCGGACGCGGTCGCCGGGCCGACGCCCTTCGGTGTGCGGGTGATGCCCCGCGAGACACCGCAGGCCGCGGACATCGTCGAGGGCCAGCTCACGGTCGGCCCGTTCACCGAACTACGCCCCGAACTGGTGCCATTGGTCGTCCGCGGCCGGTGGCGCGCCAAGGCGGCGGTCGCCGTCGACAACCTCGGCAACCAGGAAGTGACCACTTCCCTGTCCGGCCGGGAGAACGGGGACGCGTTCACCGTCGAGGCCGAGCCGAGTTCGGTCCAGGTGGCGCCCGGCCGGGCCGGGTTCGCCGAACTGGCCATCAAGCCGGGCCAGGTGAGCTGGTTCGGCACCACCCGCAAGCACCCGTTCACCGTCTCGGTGCTGCGGGCGGGCGAACCGCAGCCGACCGAGCTGCGCGGCACCTACCTCCAGCCGTCCGTGCTGCCGCCCTGGGCGCTGGCGCTGCTGTCGCTGCTGCTCGCGGCCCTCATCGCGTTCGTGACGCTGTGGTTCCGGGCGTCGCCCGAGGTGTCCACCCAGGCCAAGGAGAAGCCGGAGGCGCAGGTACAGCTGCCGACCAAGCCGGATGCGAAGACCATGCCCAGCGCCCCGCCGCCGTCGCCGTCGGCCCCGCCGGCCGAGAAGCCCCCGTCGGGCGACGACGGGCCCAAGGACCCGCCGAAGAAGGACGGCGGTGGCGGCGGTGAGCAGAAGAAGGACAAGGGCCCGAAGCTGGAGACCCTCCACAGCGACTTCGACCCCGGCGGGTACCTGGAGGTCAAGGAGGGGCAGCAGAAGGACGGCACCTACGTCGGCCAGAGCCCGGACCTGACCGGCGACAAGTACGGCCGCAACCAGCTGTGGATCATCCACCGCTATGCCGAGGACAACACGGTCGCCCTGGAGGCCGGCAACGCCCCGGGCAAGGTCCTCGACAAGAACGGCGGCAGCAATATCGTCTCGATCTGGCACGCCGATCCCCAGGCGCTGAAGTCGGGGCAGCTGCCCGCGAACCAGAAGTGGCGGCTGGAGGACGCGGGTGACGGCCGCTTCCGCCTCGTCAACATGGACAACAACGAGTGCCTCAGCGACACGCAGAACGACAAGAGCGCGCTGACGGGGGAGTGCGGGAAGTACGGCGGTCAGAAGTGGAAGATCGAGAACGCGAAGTGAGCGTCCGCCCGGATCCCGGGATGTGACGGAACGGCCGCCCCCGGGCTCCGAGGGCGGCACCGGGCCGCGTGCCCGGACCAGGGCCGTGCCGGGCGTCCGGCACGGCCCCAAGCGTCTCACTCCCAGCCCGGTGAACTCCCCGGCACCAGCCGCCCCATCTTCCGGTACTCGCGCCGCGCCCCGGCCCGGACATCCGCCGCCGACACCGCCTCGCCGCGGCCCGCCGCCAGATAGCCGGCGGTCACCGCGGCGGACCGGATGGCCCCGCCGGACAGTTCGAACTCCTTCGCGCAGAGTTCGAGCTCGACGGCGAGATCCGGTGCACAGGGCACGGACCGCAGGCAGCGGTTCCAGAGCGTCAGCCGCTGTTCGGGGTCCGGGAACGGGAAGTCGACCACCAGGTCGAGGCGCCGGGTGAACGCCTCGTCGATATTGGCCCGCAGGTTGGTGGTGAGCACGGCGATGCCGCCGAAGGACTCCAGCCGCTGGAGCAGATAGGCGCTTTCGAGGTTGGCGTACCGGTCGTGCGAGCTCTTGACGTCCGACCGCTTGCCGAAGACCGCGTCGGCCTCGTCGAAGAGCAGCACCGCGTCCGTGTGGTCGGCCTCGACGAAGATCCGCTCCAGGTTCTTCTCCGTCTCGCCGACGTACTTGTCGACGACCGACGACAGGTCCACCACATAGAGGTCCAGGCCGAGCGCACCGGCCACGACCTCGGCGGCGTGCGTCTTGCCGGTGCCGGACTCCCCGGCGAACAGGGATGTCACCCCCCGGCCGCGGCCGCCGCCGGTCCGCAGCCCCCACGTACCCAGCACCTGATCCCGGTGCCGGGCCCGCTGCGCCAGCTCGTGCAGCAGCTCCAGGGGCTCGGGCGGCAGAACCAGGTCCGCGAAGGAGACGGCCGGACGCACCCGGCGCGCGTGCCGTCCCAGCAGCGGTGCGGACTGCTGCCGCGCGCTGTGCTGGATGTGGGCGACGGTCAGCGGCGTCCCGTCGAACGCGGCGAGCGCGCCCGCCGTCCGGGCCGCGCCACGGATCCCGGCCGGACCCAGCCGGTACGGTGCGACGGCCTCGGCCAGCTCGGCCGGACCCAGGTCGCCGCCGCGCGGGGCGAGTGCGGCGCGCCAGAGCGCGGGCGCGCCGCCGCCCGCCGGGGCGTCCAGTGCGAGCAGCCCCGCGTCGGGCAGCCACTGCGGATCGCAGGGCTCGCCGCCGTGGAACACCACGGGCACCCCGGCCGACGCCAGCGCCCGCACGAGCCCCGCGGGGCGCTCCGGCAGCGGGCCCACGACGAGCGCGGCACCCCGCAGCCGGGCCTCGCGCACCAGCGCCGCCGCGGCCGTGGCGGAGACCCCGGCGGATGCCGGGGCGGCCGGTGCCGCCGTGGTGTCCGCCGCGTCCGCCTCGCGCGGCGGGGCGCCGCCCGGCCGGTAGCGCAGTACGGCCAGTCCGGCGCCGCACAGGGCGTCGGCCGCCAGCTCGGCGGCCCCGTCGCTCCGCCGCTCCCGCAGATACACCGGGGCCGACCGCGCCACGACGAACGCCCCGAGCCGCGCCGCGAACCCGCCGTCGCCGCTCTCATCGACGCTCTCGGCGCCGTCGCCGGGCGCCGCTTCCGCTCCGGTGCCGCCGCCGGCGCTCCCGGCCGCTCCGTCGTCCGGCCCCGCCGGCAGCAACGTCACCTCGTGGCCCGTCAGTTCGGGGTCCAGCGCATCGTCCCCGAGGAGGTGGGCGACCACCCGCTCGGGCACCCGCAGCGCCCGCCCCGGCAGCGGCCGGTCCGCGTCCTCGACGGCGATCAGCGCGCCGGACGCCAGGGGCGCGGACGGGTGGAAGCGGGCGCGGGCCGCCGGGTCGTACGGGCCGGTGCCCGCGAGGTCCAGGGCGAGCGCGACCGTGGCGCGCCGCCGCCCGACATCGTCGTTGAGATAGCCGTACAGCGGCTCGAAGCCCCGGTCCACGTCGGGTGCCAGCGCGCACAGCAGGATGTGCGCGTCGAGTTCCGTCAGCCCGAACTCCCGGACCAGCAGGTCGAACCGCTGCGCCACCGGCCCGAGTTGACCGGCCTCCGGCAGGGGCCCGGCCCGCAGACCGTCCCCCTCCTCCGCCGCCGCGTCCGTCCGCCCGTCCGCGTCCGTCCGCGTGGCCGCCAGTGCCCTGGCCCGTTCCGGGGTCACATACAGCCCGCGCAGCGGGTCCGTGGCCGTCGGGTCGTCGGCGCTGCGCAGTTCGACCAGTCCGGCCACCCGGCTGCGCAGCCCGGCGAGCCGGACCAGCAGATCCCGCGCCGCGCCGTCCGCCGCCGCCGTGCCGCTCATCCGTCCGCCTTGTCCCCGGCACCGGACGCGGCACCGGACACGGCACCGGACGCGGCGCCGGGTGCGGCCCCGGGGGTGGTCCGCAGCATGCGGGGCTGGGAGTCGTTCGGTTCGCCGTGCAGTCCGCGGACGACCGCGACCGCGCCCTCGGTGACCGGCGGGGCGACGGGATACGTGGGCGATACCGGGAAGGGCACCATGATCACCAGGTCCAGGGAGGGCTTGAGCTCCCCGCCCAGCGCCGACCAGATGTCCGCGATGGAACGGGACTCGGCCGGCGGCACCGCGATGGAGACCGGCAGCGGGGCCCGCAGCGCGGTGAGCGCGTCGGTGAGCGCGGCGGCCGGCAGGATCTCGTGCGGCAGCAGACACGCCAACGCGCCCGCCAGCAGCCGGTGTTCGTCCAGCGGGCGGGTCGTCCAGGCCGTGACCAGGTAGGACAGCCGGAACCACCGCGGCGGCTGCCGCCGGCGGACCACCACCCCGTTCTCGTCCCGTTCGGCGAAGGCCCCGCGCTCGCGCCGGGCCACCTCCTCGCGGATGTCGTACAGATAGGTGTTGAGCGTGGGGGCGTTGCGCCGCGCCGCCCATTCGCGGGTCGGGGCCTCGAACGCGACCTCGCCCAGTCCGTCCGGCAGCGCCCCGCCGCGCAGTATGCGCCGGATGGCCTCGTCGACCTCGTGGATCACGCCGGTCCCCCCGGCTGTCCCGCGCCGGCGCTGCCGCGGCCGCTTCCCGTACAGGTACGCATCAGATGTAGCCCTCTCGCAGCGCGTACGCGACGGCGTGCGCGCGGTTGTTCAGCTGCAGCCGTGTCATCAGGGCGTGCAGGACGTTCTTGACGGTGCGCTCGGAGTAGGAGAGCTTCTCGGAGATCTGCCGGGTGTCCATGCCCTCGGCGACCAGCCGCAGCACATCGACCTCGCGCGGGGCCATACCGAGCGTCGGCACCGCCGCGCCCGCCGTGGTCTCCACCACCGAGCGCCGCAGTCTGCCGACCTGGGTGAGCAGCCGCCCGATCAGGTCCGGCGGGAGTTCGCCCTCGTCGCGGGCGGCGGAGCGCACCGCGCGGAGCAGCCGCTGCGGGGTGGCCTGATGGCGCCAGAGGATGGCCCGGATACCGCACTCCACGACCGTCATCAGCTCCGGTTCGCGCAGTTCGCGGGCGACCAGCACCACGCGCTGCTCACCGCCGCGCACCAGCCGGCGCAGCTCGGCCGTGGCGACGTCGTCGAGCCGGTCGACGATCATGACGGCGACGATGCCGGGGGTCGCGGGGGTCGCGGCGGTCCCGTCCGGATGCGGGTCCACGGCGCCGCCCCGGTCCTTGCCGGGGCCGGTGCCCGTGCCGTGTCCGGTGGTGACCTGGCCCTGGAGGAGTTCGAGGGAGGGCTGATGCTGGAGGTGGCTTATCACCCCGGCCCGGCTCAGCGGATCGGAGGCGTGGACGGTCACCGTGACACGTTCTTCGAGCACTGGCGTTCCCTGTCTTCCCTCTCGTACCGACGGAGACAGGGTGCACCAGGTCGTTCAACAGGCGATTACAGGCGAATCAACGCCGCCGTGCGGGCCGGTGCGCGCGGGGCCCGCGGTGTGCGCGCAGGGCCCGGAACCGGGTACACGGTTCCGGGCCCTGACACGGACGTCAAGCCCGGCCGCACGATCGGCCGGGCGGATCCGGGGCTCAGGCGCCCGCGGTCTCCTCGCCGCCGCCGAACCGCGCGCGGTACGACTCCAGATCGTCCTCGGTGATCTTCGCGAAGAGCACCGGCGGCACCGTGAAGGCCGTCCCGGCGGGCACCGAGGCGAGCGCCTTGGCCTCCTCCTGGGTGACCCAGGCCGCCGTGTCGTCCGGCAGTGCGAACGCGCTCCGCATCGCCTTCGCGGACGCCGGGATGAACGGCTCGGAGACCACCGCGTACAGGTGGATGAGGTTCATCGCCGTGCGCAGCGTCAGCGCCGCCGCTTCCTTGTCGGTCTTGATCTCCAGCCAGGGGGCCTTCTCCTCCAGGTAGGAGTTGCCCGCGCTCCACAGGGCGCGCAGCGCGGCCGCCGCCTTGCGGAACTGGAGGGCCTCCAGGTGGCCCTCGTACTCCGCGAGCAGTCCGGCGATCTCCTCGCCCAGCTTCTGCTCCGCCGGGCCGGCCGCCGCGCCCGCCGGGACGTCGTCCCCGAACCGCTTGCGGGAGAACGACAGCACCCGGTTGACGAAGTTGCCCAGCGTGTCCGCCAGGTCCTTGTTGACCGAGGAGGAGAACAGCTCCCAGGTGAAGGAGGTGTCGTCGGACTCCGGGGCGTTGGCGATCAGGAAGTAGCGCCAGTAGTCGGCCGGCAGCAGCTCCAGCGCCGCGTCCGTGAAGATGCCGCGCTGCTGGGAGGTGGAGAACTTCCCGCCGTAGTAGTTCAGCCAGTTGAACGCCTTGAGGAAGTCGACCTTCTTCCAGGGCTCGCGGGTGCCGATCTGGGTGGCCGGGAACATCACCGAGTGGAACGGGACGTTGTCCTTGGCCATGAACTCCGTGTAGCGGACGTCGCCGGCCTCGTACCACCACGACTTCCAGTCGCGCTCGCCGTCCGCCCCGGCTGCGTCCGCCCACTCCTTCGTCGCCGCGATGTACTCGATCGGCGCGTCGAACCAGACGTAGAAGACCTTGCCGTCGGCCGCCAGCTCGGGCCACACATTGGCCGGTACCGGCACGCCCCAGTCGAGGTCACGGGTGATCGCGCGGTCCTGGAGGCCCTCGGTCAGCCACTTGCGCGCGATCGACGAGGCCAGCGTCGGCCAGTCCGCGCTGTTGGCGTCGATCCACTGCTCGACCTCGGCCTGGAGCTTGGACTGGAGCAGGAAGAGGTGCTTGGTCTCCCGCACCTCCAGCTCGGCGCTGCCGCTGATCGCCGAACGGGGCTCGATCAGATCGGTCGGGTCCAGGACACGGGTGCAGTTCTCGCACTGGTCGCCGCGCGCCTTGTCGTAGCCGCAGTGCGGGCAGGTGCCGACGATGTAGCGGTCGGGCAGGAAGCGGTCGTCGGCGAGGGAGAAGACCTGGCGGATCGCCCGCTCCTCGATGAAGCCGTTCTCCTGCAGCTTGCGGGCGAAGTGCTGGGTCAGCTCGACGTTCTGCCGCGACGAGCTGCGGCCGAAGTGGTCGAAGCGCAGCCCGAAGCCGTCGTAGATCGCCTTCTGCGCGTCGTGCTGCGCACCGCAGAACGCGTCGACCGACTGTCCGGCGGCCTTCGCGGCCAGCTCGGCGGGCGTGCCGTGCTCGTCCGTCGCGCAGATGTAGAGCACGTCGTGCCCGCGCTGGCGCAGGTACCGGGCGTACACATCGGCCGGGAGCATGGACCCCACCATGTTGCCCAGGTGCTTGATCCCGTTGATGTACGGAAGGGCGCTGGTGATGAGGTGTCGAGCCATTGCCGGCTGCTCCCAAGTCGCTACGGTGAGTGAGGATTTGCTTTACGGAACGTCAATATCGTACTGGACGGGGTGCGGGCGCCCAGCCGGGTTTTTCGGGACCGACGGGGAGGCCCGGGAGCGGAGGGGAGGCCCGGGGCCGCTCCCCCGGGTCTGCTACCCGGGGTCCGCCGATGGCCGCCGCACCGGCCCACGGGCGCCTTCCGCCTCGTCTTCCCCGTCCTTCTCGTGCTCCCTGTGCTCCCCGTGCTCCTCGTGCACCACGGCTCCGTCCCGCACTCCCGCCGGGCCCGCGCCGTCCGTCCCGGGGCCGTGCCGCGGGGGCCGGGCCGTGACCATCAGCCCGGCGACGGCGGCGGTCAGCAGCATGATCGCCGCTCCGATGCCGATCGCCACGGTGAACCCGTGCACCACCCCGTCGTGCACGATCGCCGTCCGCAGGGCGGGCGGGACGGCCCCGCCCCCGTTGCGGCGGGCCGCGTCCGCGAGACGGGCCGTGAGATAGGTGGCGGTGGCCGAGGTCGCGATCGTGTTCAGCAGCGCCGTACCGATCGAACCGCCCACCTGCTGCGCGGTGTTGACCGTCGCGGACGTGACACCGGCGTCGTGCGGGGCCACCCCCTTCGTCGCGGTCGCCGTCACCGGCATGAAGACCAGGCTCATACCGAGGCCGACGAGGAGTTCGGCGGGCAGGACGTGCGTGGCGTACGCGGGCCGGGCGGTCAGGAACGTCAGCAGATACAGCCCCACCGAGACCAGCAGCGCGCCCGGCACCATCAGCAGGCGGGGCGCGAGGCGGTGCAGCAGCCGGGCCGATATCTGCGTCGATCCGACGACGATCGTCACCGTCAGCGGAAGGAACGCCATACCGGTCTTGACCGGCGAGTAGCCGAGCACGACCTGGAAGTAGTACGTCATGAACAGGAACATGCCGAACATGGCGATGACGGTCAGCGCCATGGTCAGGAAGGACCCGGCCCGGGTGCGGTCGCGCACGATGTGCGGCGGCAGCAGCGGGTACCGGGCCCGCGTCTGCCACCAGGCGAAAAGAGCCAGCAGGGCCGCGCCGCCCGCCAGCAGCCCGATCACCGGCCCGCTGCCCCAGCCCCGCGGCCCGGCCTCGCTGCACCCGTAGACCAGCGCGACCAGCCCGCCGCAGCCGAGCGCCGCACCCGGTACGTCCAGCCGGGCGTGGCGGCGGCCGGGCCGGTCGCGCAGGACGACGGACGCGCCGGTCAGCGCGGCGGCCGCGACCGGGACGTTCACGTACAGGCACCAGCGCCAGTCCAGGTACTCGGTCAGCAGACCGCCGGCGATCAGCCCGATCGCCGAACCGCCGCCCGCGATGGCGCCGTAGATCCCGAACGCCTTGCCGCGCTCCTTGCCGAGGGTGAACGCCGTGGTCAGCAGCGAGAGCGCGGACGGGGCCAGCAGCGCGGCGAAGGCGCCCTGCAGCGCCCGCGCCCCGAACAGCAGCCCGGAGCTGGTCGCCGCCCCGCCGAGCCCCGACGCGACCGCGAACCCGACCAGGCCCACCATGAAGGTCCGCTTCCGCCCCACCAGGTCGGCGATCCGCCCGCCCAGCAGCAGCAGACCGCCGAAGGCGAGCGTGTACGCGGTGATCACCCACTGCCGGTTCGTGTCCGACATGCCCAGTTCCCGCTGGGCGGACGGCAGCGCGATGTTGACGATCGTCGAGTCCAGCACCACCATCAGCTGCGCCAGCGCGATCACCACGAGCCCCCACCAGCGCCGCGGATCCGGTGCGGACCCCGCGACCCCGTTCGGCCTTGGGCACTCCATCCACTCAGCGTAGGCAGCGGGCGCGGAGCCCGCCCGATGGCGGCGGGCCCCGGTGGCGGAGCGGAGGCGGCCGGTCACGCGGGGAGCCGGGGAGGGTGGCCGCGCGCGCCCGGCGGTACGTTGGCCCCGAGACGAGGGAGGGCTCGCCGGTGGCCAACGATGATCTCCAGTCCATCGTGGACGGTCTGGCCGAACGGCTTCAGCGGTCCGTCGCGATCGACGACCCCTCGATCCGCCTGCTCGCCGCCAGCCGGCATTTCGGCGACGAGGACGCGGTGCGGGTCGCCTCGGTGCTCAACCGGTCCGTGAGCGCGGACCTCGTCGAGCGCGTACTGGCGCACGGCGTCGCGCGCTGGACGGGGCCCGGCAGCGTGGTGGTCGGCGCCGAGGGCTGTCTGCCCCGGCTGTGCGCGCCGATCCGCTGCAACGGTCTGCTGCTCGGCTACCTGTGGCTGATCGACACCGGGCTGGCGCCGGAGCCGGCGTCCGTGGACCTCGCGGCGGAGGCGGCGGAGCGGGCCGGGGTGGTGCTCTACCGGCGGCTGCTCCTGCACGAGCGCACCAAGGCCCGCCACGAGGCGATCCTGCGGGAGCTGGTCTCCGCCGATCCCGCGACGCGGACGCAGGCCGCGGCGGACCTGCGGGACGAGCAGCTGTTCCCCGAGCGGACCGGGCACTACCAGGTCGTCGCCGTCTGCTGCCGGGGCGGCGACGGCATCCCGGCCGCGTCGCGGCAGGCCGCCCTCGAAGCCGGGGTCGAGGACGGTCTGCGCGCCGTGCCCGGCGACCGGCATCTGATGGTCGCCCACCGCACCAGGGCGTGGATTCTCCTCGCCGACGAGCAGGTCCTGCCGCGGTCCCGGCTCGACGCGCTCACCAGCCGCGTCGCGGCCAGGTTCGGCGACCTCACGGGCGGCGGCGCGGCCCGCGTCGTCATCGGGACCGGCGCCGCGGTGACGAGCCTGGAACGCGTCGTGGAGTCCTACCGGCAGGCGTTCCTCGCCACCCGCGCGGCCCTGCTCGTCCCCGGTATCGGCGATATCGCCCGCTGGGGCGAACTCGGCCCGTACGAACTGCTGTTGAAGATGCCCGCCGACGATCTCGCGGCCGCGTCGCGGCTGCCCGCGCTCGTCGCCCTGGAACGCGAGGACGGCCAGGGGACGCTGCTCGCGACCCTGGAGGCGTTCTTCGACCACGCGGGGGACGTACGGCGCACCGCCGAGTCCCTGCGGGTGCACCGTGCGACGCTCTACCACCGGCTCAAGCGCATCGAGCACATCACCGGCCGCCGGCTCGACAGCGGCGACGACCGGCTGACGCTGCACCTCGGCCTCAAGCTCCGGGTGCTGGCGCGACACCTGCCGGAAGCCGCCGTCGCGGAGTTCGACGATTGACCAGTGACCGGGCCGGCGGCGGGCGCCTAGCGTCGGAGGGAAGGCCGCACCCGACTTCCTGGAGATGACGATGCCCCCTACCGGTACGGACGCTGCCACGGGTGCCGTCACGTCCGCCGCTCCGGACGACGCCCCTGATCTTGCTCCCGGCCTCGCTCCCGACTCCGTCGCGTCCGCCGCCCCGGACTCCGTCACGGAGGTGATCGTCGTCGGGGCCGGTGTCATCGGCGCCTCCGTCGCGCTGGAGCTGGCGAAGCTCGGTCTGCGGGTCACCGTCGTCGACAAGGCGGGCGGCGTGGGTCACGGCTCGACCAGCGCCTCCAGCGCCATCGTCCGCTTCAACTACTCCACCCGCGACGGCGTCGCCACCGCCTGGGAGTCCCAGCACTGCTGGGAACGGTGGCCGGACCACCTGGGGTTCCGCGACCCGGCCGGACCGGCGCGCTTCCACCGCGCCGGGATGGCCATGCTCGATGTGCCGGTGGCCCCGCGCGAGCGGATGACCCGGCTCTTCGACCAGGTCGGCGTCCCGTACGAGGAATGGGAGCCCGCCACCCTGGCCGCCCGGATCCCCGGTATCGACCCCGGACGGTACTGGCCGCCCCGGCCCGTCGACGACGACCGCTTCTTCGACGACGCGCGGGGGGCGGTCGGCGCCCTGTACACCCCCGACGCCGGTTATGTCGACGATCCCCAGCTGGCCGCGCAGAACCTCGCCGCCGCCGCGGCCCACCGGGGCGCGCAATTCGTGCTGAACCGGGCGGTGACGCGGATCCACACACGGGGCGACCGGGTCGGCGGCGTCACCCTGTCCGACGGCACCCGGCTGACGGCCCCCGTCCTGGTCAATGCCGCCGGGCCGTGGTCCGGTGCGCTCAACCGCCTGGCCGGGGTCGGCGCCGAGTTCACCGTCGGGGTGCGGCCGATGCGCCAGGAGGTCCACCAGGTCACCGCCCCCGCCTCCTGGACGGGGCCCGGCGAGACCCGGCCGGCCGTTGCCGATATGGACCTGGGGACCTATCTGCGGCCCGCCCCCGGCGGCCGTCTGCTGGTGGGCGGCACCGAGCCGGAATGCGATCCGTTCGACTGGGTGGAGGACCCCGACGCGGCCCGCCCGTACGCCACCGCGAGCCGCTTCCGGGCCCAGGTCACCCGGGCCGCCCGCCGGCTGACGGATCTGACGGTCCCCAACACCCCGTCCGGCATCGCCGGGGTCTACGACGTCGCCGACGACTGGACGCCCATCTACGACCGTACGGACCTCGACGGCTTCTACGTCGCCATGGGCACCAGCGGCAACCAGTTCAAGAACGCCCCGCTCGCCGGCCGGTTCCTCGCCGCCCTGGTCGCCGGGGTCGAAGCCGGCCACGACCACGACGCCGAGCCGCTGAGCTACCACTGCGAGCACACCGGACACATCATCGGCCTCGCCGCGTTCTCGCGGAAGCGCCCCGTCAACGCGGACTCCTCGGGCAGCGTCCTGGGCTGACCGGCCGCGGCGGGGCCGCGACCGGCGAACCGCGGCGGCGGCCCGCGGCAGCCGCTCCGCACGCGCGCCTACGGCAACGGCCGCGGTGGGCCCGGTGGGGCCCGGCCGCGGCCGGAGGGGGTGAACGGGTGCCGGTGCGCCGTCAGTTGTCCTTGAGGACGCCGGCGGTGCGGGCCTCGGTCAGCCACTCGGGGAATTCGACCATGAGCTGCTGGTAGAACTCGTCGGCGGAGAGGCTGCGGGGGTCGCGGCCGGCGTGGAAGAAGCCCGCGTTGTCGACCGCGCGCCGGTCCGGGACGGTCAGATCGTCCAGCTTGCGCAGGAAGTCGAAGCCCCTGGCGTCCGGGTCGCCGAAGCCGATGAACTGCCAGAAGACCGGCAGGCCCGCCGCCTCGCAGAGGGCCTTCTCCGCGGCCGGCTTGGAGGTGGGGGCGCCGTCGGTCTGGAAGATGACGAAGGCGGGGGCGGTGGCGCCGGACTTCTTGTAGTGGTCGACGACCTCGGTGATGGCCCAGTGGTAGTTGGTCCGGCCCATGTGACCGAGCCCGGCGTGCAACTCCTCGATGCGGCCCTGGTGGTTGGCCAGGTCCAGGTCGGCGGTGCCGTCGACATCGGTGGAGAAGAAGACGACCGGAACCGTGCCGTCGTCCAGGTGGGCGGAGAGACCGAGGGCCTGCTCGGCGAGGTGCTGGACGGTGCCGTCCTTGTAGTAGTTGCGCATCGAGCCGGAGCGGTCGAGGACCAGGTAGACGATGGCGCGTTGGGTGGCCAGACCGTGCTTCTCCAGGGTGGCGCCCGCGGACGTGTAGAGGCTGACGAGACCGGGGGCGGTGGATTCGAGCCTGCTGAGGGGGGAGGGGGAGGTGTCGGGGGAGGGGGAAGAGGTGGCGGACGGGGCGGCCGCGGGGGCGGGGGTCTCGTCCTCGTGGGGTGCCGAGTCGGTCTCCGGGGCGGGCTGCGGCTCCGGCGCGGCCTCGGCCGTCGGCTCTGCCGTCGGTTCGGCCGCCGGCTCGGTCTTCGACTCCGGCTTCGGCTCCGTCTTCGACTCGGTTTTCGGCTCGGCCGTCGGGATCGGCTCCGGTGCGGATACGGGCTCCGCCGCCGCTTCGAGGTTCGTTTCCGGTGTCGTCGTCGCCGCTTCGGGCTTCGTTTCGGGCTTCGTTTTCGGCTTTGCTTCCGGTGCTGCCGTCGGCTTCGCGGTTTCGGCGGCCGGTTCGGGGGACGGTGCGGCCGGTTCCGAGGCCGGGGCCGTGACCGGTGCGGGGTTGTCGAAAGCCTGGCTCACCAGGTCGGCGGTGGTGGTGACCTCGGGCTCCGGGGCGGTCGGGGCCGGTTCCTCGACTGCCTTGACCGCCTCGGGGGCCTCGGCGGGCGCCGGGACGGTGACCGCATCGGCCTTCGCGTCGTCCGCCTTGTCGAGGCTGTTGCTGCTGTTACTGCTACTGCCGCTACCGCTGTTGTCACCGGCGCCGCTGGTGGTGAGGTGGCTTTTGGCGGCGCCGATGTCGACCGGGCTGCCCTGGGCGGGCAGGGTGGCCGTCTTCGGCGCCCGGTCCGGCTTGGGGGACCCGGACGGGGCGGTGCGGGCGGCGGGGACCTCGGCCTCGGGGGTGACGGCTCCCGGGGCGGATTCCTCGCGGGCCTCCGGGATTGTCGCCGACTCCGGCGCGTCCGCACCGTTCGGTGCTCCGCCGGTTTCTTCACGGGTCGCCTTGGAGCGACCGAATGCGTTGCGCAGCAGACTCCGAATGCCCATCGGCGGACCTCTCTTGCGTGTGGGGGTGTGCGGCGAATGTCCGTGAAACACAGACATGTCCCTGACCAGGTCGGATACGTAAGGGTAGCGGCCTGCACCGGCCTGGTCGTGGGATCTCGCGCCGCGCGTGGTGGGCTGCCGGGGTGTGGGGGCGGATGTGGTTTCGGCCGTGGGGCGGTTTGCCTGACGGGAATTGCGTACGTGGTGTGTAGGTGCTTTCTTATGGCCGCACTTGGCACGTACTCGGCGAGCGGTCGGATATTCGCGGTGAGTTCACATTCTTTTGCCGCTCCGGTGATCTCTGTTCCCGTCGCTGTGGTGATGACGGGGCGGGTGGGGCGCGGGCCCCGGCCGCGGGCCGCCCGCCCGACGGCCCGAAGAGCCGCGTCCCGCCGGAGTTCGGTCCGCAGCACGCCGGAGTTCAGCCCACGTCACGCCGGGGAAACGGCGAGGCAAGAGGTCGGTAAGAGTGGGCAAGGGACGGTAAGAAGAAGGCCGGTCGGGTATCCGCGGCGCACCTGGCCCCGTCTTCTCCGGTGACCATTGTTGGAGCCGTCCGTTGTCCCTCTTGGCGGCCGGTAAAAGCAGGCGAGAACCCTTATCGAGGGTGACGGGAGATGTGGGCGCATGGGGCTGACCAGTCAGTCGCTCGAATACACGGTGATCGTGTTGGCGTTGGTCTGTGTGGCCGCCACGGTGTGGCTGTGGCCTCGCCTTTCGCGGCAGGGCGTACGGCCCGTACTCGGCAGACTCGGCGCCATCGTGATGACCCAGGTATCGATCGTGTGCGCACTCGCGCTCGCCGTGAACGCGAGCTTCGAGTTCTACGGCAGCTGGGACGAATTGCTGGGCAACAACGACAAGGCTCCGGCGTCCGTGAGCCAGGGCGGCGAGGGGCAGTACGCCTCCGTCGGGAATGCCAAGAGCGAGCTGGTCCAGGCGGCGGGCCCGCAGGGGCTCGACCGTGTGACGGGCCTTCCGCAGGGCCCCGCCGACAAGGTCGGCAAGGTCGAGTCCGTCCGCATCGTCGGCAGACGGACGCGGGCCATCAATCCGGCGTTCGTCTATCTTCCGCCGCAGTATTTCCAGTCGCAGTTCCGTCGGCAGCGGTTCCCTGTCATGGTCGTCATCAGCGGTTATCCGGGCGGCATCATGAATCTCGCGCAGCACCTCCAGATCCCGCAGAACGCGGGCCGGCTGATCGCGGACGGAAAGATGCAGCCGACCGTGATCGTCATGCTCCGGCCGACGATCGCGCCGCCGCGGGACACCGAGTGCGTGGACGTACCGGACGGGCCGCAGGCCGAGACGTTCTTCGCCAAGGACCTGCCGGACGCCATGAAGTCGGCGTACCGCGTCGGCCACGACCCCAGCGCCTGGGGCGCGTTCGGCTACTCGTCCGGGGGCACCTGCTCGCTCCAGCTGGCCATGCGCAATCCGCACGCGTACACCTCGGCGGTCTCGCTCTCCGGTGACTACGCCATCCAGGACGACCTCACCACCGGCAGCCTCTTCGGTTCCGGTGCGGCCGGGGCGCAGCGCGAGCGTGAGCACGATCTGCTGTGGCGGCTGCAGAACCTGCCCGCGCCGCAGGTCTCGGCGCTGGTGGCGAGCAGCCGCAAGGGGGAGCCGGATTACGGCGAGACCATGAAGTTCATCCACGCGGCGAAGGAGCCGATGAAGGTCGACTCGATCATCCTGCCGGAGGGCAGCCACCAGTTCTCGACGTGGCTGCGCGAGATCGTGCCGGCGCTGGAGTGGCAGAGCCAGCAGCTGACGTTCCCGCAGGACGTGGAGTCGATCCCGGTGAAGAGTAAGCCGGGCTCGGACGGGCCGAAGGCGCCCGCTGCGCCCGCCTCGTCGAACGGTACGGCCGACCGGAAGCGGGTGGCGGCGGAGCGGTCGCCGGGGTAGGGCGGCGGATGCGCGCGCCGTCGCGGGACCGGGGCGGCGAGTGCGGCGGCGGGCCGGACGGGGCGCCGGAGCAGGGCCGCGAGGGGGCGTCGGAGCCGTCCGGCGCCCCCTTCGCCGTGCCGTCCCGCACCTGTCGTCCCGCCCCTGTCGTCCCACCGCGCCCCGCCGTCCCCCCCGCCGGTGCGTTACGGGCGGTAGACCATGCCCGGTTCGGGCGTCGCGGGGGACAGGAGCTGGGAGACCGTGACGATCGTGAAGCCGCGGTTCTTCAGTTCCTTGATGATGCCGGGGACGGCCGGCACGGTGCCCTTGTAGATGTCGTGCAGCAGGATGACGCCGTCGCGCTTGGTCTGTTCGAGGACCCGCTTGGTGATCAGGGCGGAGTCGGTCGTCTGGTAGTCCTTGGCGGTCACGCTCCACAGGACCTGCGCCAGCCCGAGATCGCGGCTCACGTCGGAGACCATCTCGTCGGTCTTGCCCTGCGGCGGGCGCATCAGCCTGGGCTTCTTGCCGGTGATCTCCTGGACCGCGTCCTGGACCCGGGACAGCTCCCGCTTGACCTCTTCCGGCTTGATCTCGGTGAGGATCTGGTGCGACCAGGTGTGGTTGGCCAGTTCATGGCCCTCGGCGTCGATCCGCTTCACCTCGGCGGGGCGGTCGGCGATGTGGTTCTTGCCGAGCATGAAGAAGGTCGCGTGCACCTTCTCCTGCTTGAGGATGTCCAGCAGCCGGGGGGTGTTCTCGCTGGGGCCGGCGTCGAAGGTGAGGGCGACGCACTTGGCCTTGCGGCAGTCGACGCCGTCGGCCGCCGCGTCGTCCTTGGCGCCGCTCTTCGCATCCCTGGCGAGCTGGGCGTCCTTGTCCTTCACGTTGGCGGCCGGTGCGTCGTTCCGGGCGTCCACCGGCGCGGTGACATCGAACGTGGCGCAGCCGCTGAGCGCCAGGACCAGGGAGGTGGCGGCCAGCAGCCCGGCTATGGACTTGCCGCGGGCCGCGGACATCTTCTTCGGCATGCGAGCTCTCTCTTCGAACACGAGCGGTGGAACGGGCCGTGGCCTGGGCCTGGGCCTGGATCTGGCCGGTGGTGCCGACGCCGGGATGACGACAGCCCGGGGAACTATACGTAGGTGGTACACACCGGGTGTATAGGTGGGTGGGGGTGTGGGGCTTACGGGGGTGGGTGTGTCGATATGGGGTGATCGGGTGGCGTTTGGCGGTCTATGTCGGTCGGTAGCCCCGGGGCCGCGCGCACCCCCGTTCGGCCGTGTCCCGCGCGACACCTCCGGCGCCCCACGGTGGACTCGTACCGTGACCGCACCGCCGGACGACTGCCTGGCCCGCAACGACTGGATCTGCGGCGACTACCTCGGCTCCCGCCGCCAGATCCTGCTCGACGCGGTGGCCGAGCACGTCCAGCTGACGGTGGTCTCCGTGCTCCTCGGGCTGGTGATCGCCCTGCCGCTGGCGCTGCTGGCCCGCCGCCGGCGCTGGGCGCGCGGACCGGTGCTGGGCCTGACCACCGTGCTCTACACGATCCCCTCGCTGGCGATGTTCTCCCTGCTGCTGCCGCTCTACGGGCTCTCCGCCGCGCTCGTCGTGGCCGGCCTCGCCCTCTACTCCCTCACCCTGCTCGTCCGGAACATCCTGGCGGGCCTCGACGGCGTCCCCGCGGAGGCCAAGGAGGCGGCCCGCGGGATGGGCTACGGACCGCTGCGCCAACTGCTCGCCGTCGAGCTGCCGCTGGCGCTGCCCGCCGCGATGGCCGGGCTGCGGATCGCCACCGTGTCGGCCGTGGCGCTCACCACCGTCGGCGCGATCGTCGGCCACGGCGGTCTGGGCAACCTCATCTACGCCGGGATGAACTCCTTCTTCAAGGCCCAGGTCCTCACCGCGTCCGTGCTGTGCGTGCTCATCGCGGTCGCCTTCGACCTGCTGCTGCTCGGCGCGGAGCGGCTGCTCACCCCGTGGCGGCGGGCGGGCGCACGGCGGCGGCCGCCCCGCGCCCGGCCGGCGGACCGTGCCGAGGGACGGCTGCCGGTCGCCACCGGGCGGCGGCCGTGAACACGCTCACCGAGGTCGGCACCTGGCTGACCACCGCCGCCAACTGGTCCGGTGAGAACGGCGTCTGGCACCGCCTCGTCGAACACCTCCTGCTCACCGTGGTCTGCCTGGTCCTCAGCGCACTGATCGCGCTGCCGGTCGCGCTGATGCTGGGCCACCTCGGCCGCGGCGGCGCGCTCGCCGTCAACCTCGCCAACGCCGGCCGCGCGGTGCCGACCTTCGCCGTCCTCGTACTCCTCCTGCTCACCCCCCTCGGGCGGTACGGGGAGCTGCCGACGGTCATCGCGCTGGTGCTCTTCGCCGTCCCGCCGCTGCTGACCAACGCCTATGTCGGGATGCGCACGGTGGACCAGGACGTGGTGCGGGCCGCCCGGGGGATGGGGATGACCGGACCGCAGCTGGTGTGGCGGGTCGAGGTGCCGCTGGCCTTGCCGCTGGTGCTGACCGGTGTGCGGATCGCCGCCGTGCAACTGGTCGCGACCGCCACGCTGGCCGCGCTGGTGGGCGGCGGGGGGCTCGGCCGGATCATCACCGCGGGGTTCAATCTCGCCAGCACCCCGCAGGTGATGGCGGGCGCGGTGCTCGTCGCGGTGTTCGCGCTGCTGGTGGAGGCGGCCTTCGTGGCCGGGCAGCGGCTGGCACCGGCCAGGGCGCGCGGGGGGCCGCGATGAGCGCCCGCCGGAGGCCGGGCCCGTACCCGCTGGTCCTGCTGCTCGTCCTCACTCTCTGCACGGTCTACACCGCCTGCGCCGGCGGGCCCGCCCTGGAGAACCGTGACGCGGTCACCGTCCCGCCCGGCGACAGCCACGAGCTGACCATCGGCTCGGCCGGTTTCACCGAGAGCGAGCTGCTCGCCCAGATGTACGCGGCGCTGCTCGGCGCGGCCGGCTACCGGACCGACATCGTCACCGTCGGCAACCGCGAACTGTACGAACCCGCGCTGGAGGCAGGGCAGCTCGACGTCGTCGCGGAGTACGCCGCCACCTTCGCGGACTGGCTCAACGCCAAGAAGAACGGGCCGCGGGCGGCGCCGGTCGCCGCGCCGGACCTCGGTACCACCATGACCGCGCTGCGCCGGCTCGCCGCCCCACGCGGCCTGACCGTGCTCGCCCCCGGCCGGGCCGTCGACCGGAACGCCTTCGCGGTGAGCGCGGAGTACGCCGCCGAGCACCGGCTCAGGACCCTCAGCGACCTGGGCCGGGCCGGACTTCCGGTGCGGCTGGCGGCGGGTGACGAATGTGTCCGGCGGCCGTTCTGCGCACCGGGGCTGAAGAAGACGTACGGCATAGCGGTGACGGCCATCGACCCGAAGGGCGTCGGCACCACGCCCGCCAAACAGGCCGTACAGGACGGTCAGGACCAGATGGTCCTGACCACCGGCACGGACGCCACCCTCGACCGGTTCGGCCTGGTGCTGCTCGCCGACGACAAGAAGCTCCAGAACGCCGATTACGTCGTCCCCGTCGTCAACCGCGCACGGGCCGGCAGCGCACGGGCCGCCGCCGCCCTGAACCGGCTCAACGCCGTGCTGACCACCGCCGACCTCGCGGACCTCGACGAACAGGTCGACAGCTGGCGGCGGCTGCCGGCGGACGTGGCCCGCACCTACCTGAAGTCCAAAGGACTGCTGACGAAGAAAGGGGGATGAGGGAGGTGCGGGGGAGAAGCCGGGGCACCGGGCCCTACTCCGTGGGTACCGAGTCCACCTCCGCCCGTTCCCGCGGTACGCCGCGGCCGCCCGAGCCGATGGTGCGGCGCAGCGCCTCATGGAGTTTCGTCGGGGTCAGCACGCCGAGGAAGCGGGGGCCGTCCAGGACCGCGATCCAGCCCGCGTCGTGCTTGAGCATCTCGCTGAACGCCTGCTTGAGCGTGCCGGTCACCGGTACCCATGCCTCCATCCGGCGGGCCTGGTCGGCGACGGTGCCGGGCGCGCCGGACATCTCGTCCCGGCCCACCCAGCCGTGCAGCGCGCCGTCCGCGTCCAGCACCACGGCCCACCGGGCGCCGTCCGCGCGCATCCGGGCCGCCGCCCGGCCGGCCGGTTCGTCGAGGCGGGCGAACGGCGGGCGTTCCAGGTCGGTGTGGTCGATACCGGTCACCGAGAGCTGCTTCAACGCCCGGTCGGTGCCGACGAATTCGGCGACATAGGGGGAGGCCGGGGCGCCCAGTACGCTCGCCGGGGTGTCGTACTGTTCGATGCGGCCCGCCCCGTAGACCGCGATCCGGTCGCCGAGCCGGACGGCTTCCTCGATGTCATGGGTGACCAGCAGCACCGTTTTGCGCAGCTCCGCCTGGAGCCGCAGGAACTCCTTCTGCAACCGGTCGCGGACCACCGGATCGACGGCGCCGAACGGTTCGTCCATGAGGAGGACGGGCGGGTCGGCGGCCAGCGCGCGGGCGACGCCGACGCGCTGCCGCTGGCCGCCGGAGAGCTGCTCGGGATAGCGCGGTCCGTAGACGGCCGGGTCCAGGCCGACGAGGTCCAGGAGCTCGGCCGCCCGTGCCCGTGCTCTGGTCTTCTTCCAGCCGCTCAGGACGGGCACGGTCGCGGTGTTGTCGAGGACGGTGCGGTGCGGGAAGAGGCCGGTCTGCTGGATGACGTAGCCGATCCGGCGGCGCAGCGTGACCGGATCGGCCCCGGAGATGTCCGTACCGTCCACGAAGATCCGCCCGTGGGTGGGGTCGAGGAGCCGGTTGACCATCATCATGGTCGTCGTCTTGCCGCAGCCGGACGGCCCGACCAGGGTCACCAGCTCGCCCGTGCCCACCTCGAAGGAGAGGTCGTCGACGGCGAGGGTCCCGTCGGGGTAGCACTTGGTGACGGACTCGAACCGGATCATTGGTTCATTGAATCCCGCGGCCCGCGACCGGTCCCCTCATGCGGGCAAACGGGCTAGCGAGCTTCCGGCCGACGACCGGGCCGTGCGGACCGGCCGGTCATGGGAGCGAGCGGCACGCGGGCGGTCCGGTCGACGGTTTCACGTGAAACCGGCGCGGTGGCGGCCCGGGTTCAGACGGGCAGATGGGCGGGGAAGGTCACCCGGACCGTCAGACCGCCGCCCGGGTTCGGTTCGGCCTCGGCCGTGGCGGCGTGCGCGCGGGCGATGGAGGCGACGATCGACAGGCCGAGTCCGGCGCCCTCGCCGGGCGCGTGCCGGCGTGCCTCCATGCGGCGGAACGGTTCGAAGAGATACGGGACGGACTCGGCGGCCACGGCGGGGCCGGTGTTGGTGATCACCAGGGTGCGGCCGTCGATGCCGAGGGTGATCCGGCCGTCGGAGTGGTTGTGGCGTACGGCGTTGCCGACCAGATTGCGTACGAGGTGGGTCAGCAGCACGGGATCGCCGTCGACGGTCAGCGGACGGATGTCGGTGGCGAGGGTCACGCCGCGCCCCCAGGCGTCGTCGGCGTATTCGGCGGCCACGGTCTTGGCGAGATCGCCGAGCGCGACCGGCTCCCGGCGCTCCAGGCCCTGATCGGAGACGGAGAGCAGCAGCAGGCCCTCGATCAGCTGCTCGCTGTCGTCGGCGACCTCGATCAGCTTGCCGCGGATGCGCCGTACGTTGGCCGGGTCCGGGTCGGCCAGGCCGATCTCGGCCGCCGCGCGCTGCACGGCCAGCGGGGTGCGCAGCTCGTGCGCGGCGTTGGCGGCGAACCGCTGCTGCGCGGAGACCAGGTGCTCTATGCGGTCGAGCATGCCGTCGAAGGTGTCGGCGAGCTGCTTGAGTTCGCCGGGCGGCGCGTCCAGCGCGATGCGTTCGTGGAGGTTGGCGGCGGAGAGCCGGCGGGCGGTGGTGGTGATCACGGAGACCGGGCGCAGCACCCGGCCGGCCATCCACCAGGCCAGCGCCACCGAGAGGACGGTGAAGACCAGCAGGGCGATCAGCGAGACGGTGAGCAGCTGGCTGAGGGCGGCGTGCTCGGTGGCATCGGTGATGATCTTGGTGGTGCTGAGGAGGCCGGCCTCGTGGGAGCCCGGGGAGGCCGGCGAGGCCGGTGCCACGGCGGGGCCTTGGACGATCGGGCCGGTGGCGCCGGGGACCGGGGACATCCGGCCGGTGGCGGTGGAGGTGACGGCCAGGCTCAGACTGGAGTACAGGCCGCTGCGCAGGAGGAAGTAGACCAGCGCGATGAGCATCGTCCCGGCCAGCACCAGCAGCCCGCCGTAGAGGGCGGTGAGCCGTACGCGTTCGCTGCCGGGGAACCAGCGGCGGCCGAGCAGCCGGCCCGGCAGCGGCAGCCGGCAGGACAGCAGCCGGCGGGACAGCGGTCGGCGGCCGGCGGGGAAGGAGCTCATCGGGAGGCGCCCGGCCGGTCGGCCGCCCCGTGGCGGTCGTCCGACCCCGGCCCGTCGCCGTCCGGCCGCGCTCCGCCCAACCGGTAGCCCGCGCCCGGCACCGTCTCGATCACCGGCGGTTCGCCGAGCTTGGCGCGCAGTTTGCTGAGGGTGACGCGGACCGCGTTGGTGCGGTAGCTGGTGTGCTCCTCCCAGACCTCCTCGATCAGGTCGTCGCCGCTGACCACCGCGCCCTGGGCGCGCAGCAGCACTTCCAGGACCGCGAACTCCTTGCGGGACAGGGCGAGCGGCCGGCCGTCGCGGACGGCCTGGCGGCGCGCGGTGTCGACGGAGACTCCGGCCCGTTCGATGACCGGGGGCAGCGCGGGACGGGCGCGCCGGCCGAGCGCCAGGACCCGGGCCAGCAGTTCCTCGTACGCGAAGGGTTTGGTCAGGTAGTCGTCGGCGCCCAGGCCCAGGCCGTCCACCCGGTCGCGGACGGTGCCGGACGCGGTGAGCATCAGGACGCGGGTCAGCAGTCCCTGCCGGACGACATGGCGGCAGACCTCGTCGCCGTGCAGGCCGGGCAGGTCCCGGTCCAGGATGAGCACGTCGTACGCGCCGAGCCGCAGCTTCGCCAGCGCCGTACGGCCGTCGTGGGCGACATCGGCCGCGACGGCATCGCGGCGCAGCCCCGCGGCGATCATTTCCGCGAGGAATTCCTCGTCCTCCACCACCAGAACGCGCATGGGGTCATGTGTACCCGAGATGCACCTTTCGACAAAGTAAAGGTGCACTCCACCGGTGTGCGGAGGGACGAATTCCCGCGGCCGGTGATCTGCGTCCGGTGATCGGTCAAGGAGCGGCCGGTGATCGGTTAAGGAAACGAAATGCGGCCTCGTGCCAGCCTCTGCCGCGTCGGCTCACCCGTATTCGGCACGGAGGAAAAAATCATGAGGCAGCGCAAGGCGTCACTGGCGGCGGCATCGTTGGCGGCGGGCCTGGCGATATTCGCCACGGCCTGCTCCGGCGCGGACGGCGGGACCAAGGACACGGCCAACGGATCGGGCACGGGCGGCGGTTCGGACGCGAGCGGCAAGGGCAAGGAGGCGGACGCGGCCTACAAGCACCGCCAGTGCCTGCGGGACCACGGCGTGAAGGTCGAGGAGCCCAAGCCGGGTCAGGACCCGCGCGGCATGGTCATCGGGGCCGGCGGGAACGTCGACCAGGAGAAGATGAAGAAGGCGCTGGAGGCGTGCAAGAGCACCAGCCCCAACGCCGGAAAGAGCGAGCTGACCCAGGCGGACAAGGACGAGGCGCTGAAGTACGCCCGCTGTATGCGGAAGAACGGCTTCAATATGCCCGATCCGAAGTTCGAAGGGGGCGGGATGATCGGCAAGGCGATGACCATGCCGCAGGGCGAGGAGAAGAAGAAGTTCGAGAAGGCCAACAAGGCGTGCGGTGGCCAGAATGCCGGATGAGGAGCAGGGGCCGGCTCCACGGCGCGGCCGGAAGAAGAAGTATCTGATCTCCGCGCTGGTGATCGTCGCCCTGCTGGCCGGCGGCGGCGCGGCCATCGCCTCGGTCACCGCCCGCCAGGACGGCGGACAGCAGCAGGGCAAGGGCGCGCTGCCGCCGGCGACCGGCTCCGTCGAGCGGCAGGACCTCAGCAGCAGCACCCAGGTCGACGGGACGCTCGGCTACACCAAGGAACGCAAGATCAACGGCGGCGCGGCCGGCATCCTGACCTGGCTGCCGGACACCGGCTCCACGGTGCAGCAGGACGGCGCGCTCTATGAGCTGGACGGCCACAAGGTCCGGCTGATGTACGGCGACAAGCCGATGTACCGGACCCTCAAGCAGGGTGACAAGGGCGACGACGTCAAGCAGCTGAAGGAGAATCTGCGCGCGCTGGGCTACGGGAACGGGCTGGCCGTGGACGGGGAGTTCACCGCGGGTACTACCGCCGCCGTCAAGCGCTGGCAGAAGGCGCACGACCTCAAGCAGACCGGCACCACCGGGCCCGACCAGATCTCCTTCCAGCCGGGCGCGGTGCGGATCAAGAGCAAGGACGCGGCGGTCGGCGACCAGGCCGCGCCCGGCCGGCCGCTGCTGACCACCACCGGGTCCGCGCGCGAGGTCAAGATCAAACTCGATGTCGCGCAGGCGGACCTGGCGAAGGTGGGCACCGAGGTCGTCGTGAACCTGCCCGGCGGCGGCACCGCCCGCGGCAAGGTGGCCTCGGTCGACCGGACCGTCACCGAGGAGGGCAGCGACCCGCAGAGCAAGAGCCCCAAGATCACCGCCCGGATCACCTTCGCGGACCCCGGCGAGGTCACCGCCTTCGACCAGTCGCCGGTCACCGTCGACGTGGTCGGCGAGGTGCGCAAGAACGTCCTGACGGTCCCGGTCAACGCGCTGCTCGCGCTGCCCGGCGGCGAGTTCGCCGTGCAGGTCGTCGACGGCGGCACGGCACGCGACGTACCCGTGAAGCTGGGCATGTTCGGACAGGGCAGGGTCGAGGTGTCCGGCGGCGGTCTGAAGCAGGGCATGAAGGTCGGGGTGCCCAAGTCATGAGCAGCGGCACCACGGACGGCGCCGTCCCCGGCCCGGCGGACCCCGGCACGTGCCCCACCGGGCACGCCGCCGGTCCGGTCGGCACCGGATACGCCGTCGACCCCGCGGGCACCGGACACGCCGGCGGCCTCCCCGGCCACTTCGCGGGCGCCTCCGACGGTTTCACCGGCGCCCCCGAGCACGTCGTCGAGCTGGCCGGCGTCACCAAGGAGTACCCGGGCGGGGTCGCCGCGCTGCGCGGGGTGGACCTGCGGGTGGCGCGTGCGGAACTGCTGGCCATCGTCGGCCCGTCCGGCTCCGGCAAGTCCACCCTGCTGCACATCATCGGCACCCTCGACCGGCCGACCGCGGGCTCGGTCACCATCGCGGGCCATGACATCGCCACGCTGACCGACCGCCGGCTCTCCGCGCTGCGCGCCCAGCACATCGGCTTCGTCTTCCAGTCCTTCCACCTGGTGCCCGGCATCAGCGCGCAGGACAACGTCGCCGAGGGGCTGCTCTACTCCGGGCTGCCGCGCGCCGAGCGGCGCCGCCGGGCCGCGGTCGCGCTGGACCGGGTGGGCCTCGCGGACCGGATGGCGCACCGCCCGCACGAACTGTCGGGCGGCCAGAAGCAGCGGGTGGCCATCGCGCGGGCGGTGGTCGGCGAACCCGATCTGCTGCTGGCGGACGAGCCGACCGGCGCGCTGGACTCCGCCTCCGGCGAGGCCGTTATGGCGCTGCTGCACGACCTCAACAAGGAGGGCGCCACCATCGCCGTCATCACTCACGACAGCGAGATCGCCGCGGAACTGCCGCGCCAGGTACGGATCCGGGACGGCCAGGTGGTCGCGGACGAGGGACGTGCGGCCCCCACCGGGAAACGCAGGGCGCCCGGCACCGGGCACCCCGGCATCCGGAGCGCCGAGCGGTGAGGCGCACCAGGCTCTCCCCGGCGTCCCTCGGCCCGCGCGACGTCCTGCACGTCGGCTCGGCCGGGCTGCGTACCCGCCCCATGCGGGTCGTCCTGTCCGCCCTCGGTATCGCCATCGGCATCGCGACGATGATCGCGGTGGTCGGCATCTCCGCCTCCAGCAAGGCCCAACTCCTGCAGAAGCTGGACGCGTTGGGCACCAACATGCTCGTCGCCTCGCCCGGCCAGGGACTGTTCGGCGAGGAGGTGAAACTGCCGAAGGAGGCCCCCGGCATGGTGGGCCGGATCGACGGGGTGCAGCAGGTCGGCGCCACCGGCGATCTGCCCCAGGCGGTGCGGCGCAGCGAGAAGATCCCGGCGGACGAGTCCGGCGGCATCACGCTCAAGGCCGCGGACGAGGGGCTGCTGAAGGTGCTGCGCGGGGCGATGGCGTCCGGCACCTGGCTCAACGACGCCAACGGCCGCTATCCCTCCGTCGTGCTCGGCCACATCAGCGCCGAGCGCCTCGGGATCACCGAGCCCGGCCGGCAGGTCTACATCGACGGCCGGTACTTCACCGTCGTCGGCATCCTCGGCCCGCTGCCGCTGGCCCCGGAGATCGAGCGGTCCGCCCTGGTCGGCTGGTCGGCCGCGGGCAAGCTGCTCGGCTTCGACGGCCACCCCACGTCGATCTACGAGCGGTCCACCGACGCCTCCGTGCGCGGCGTACGCGATCTGATCCCGCGCACCGTCGATCCGGAGAACCCGCGCAACGTCCAGGTCACCGACCCGTCCTCGGCGCTCCAGGCCAAGGCGGCGACCGAGGGCGCGTTCACCAACCTGCTGCTCGGGCTGGGCGGGGTGGCGCTGCTGGTGGGCGGCGTCGGAGTCGCCAACACCATGATCATCTCGGTGCTGGAGCGGCGCCACGAGATCGGGCTGCGGCGCTCGATGGGCGCCACCCGCGGCCAGATCCGGATCCAGTTCGTGACCGAGTCCCTGCTGCTCTCGGGGCTCGGCGGTATCGCCGGCATCGTCCTGGGCGCGGCCGCGACCTATGTCTTCGCGGCCTCGGGCGGTATGCCCTGGGTGGTGCCCCTGTGGGCGGTCGGCGGCGGCTTCGGCGCGACCTTGGTGATCGGCACGATCGCCGGCCTCTACCCGGCCGTACGGGCCGCCCGGCTCTCCCCGACGCTCGCCCTGCAGGCGGTTTAGACCTCTGAGGCCATCGCGTCCGGTGACGCGCGGGTCCTGTCCGGCGCACCGCGCGGGACAGGACCCGCGCCGTCGCGGAAAGGGAGACCGGGTGGCACCCGCGCTCGGTGGGGCCGGATCCGGCCGGGCGCGGGGCCGTACGAGTTGCTTCCGGGGCACCGCCTCTCGTCCTGCCGCATCCGGCCCCACCGGCGTGCTTACGATCCACACCGGCCTCCGGTCGAAGGGTGGAAGGGAACGCCACGATGAGAGCCGTAGCAGTCAGCGCATTCGGTGAACAGCCACAGCTCATGGATCTGCCACAGCCCGAACCAGGGCCGGGTGAGGTCCTGGTGCGGCTGTCCGCAGCCGGGGTCAACCCCATCGACTGGAAGATCGCCGACGGCAACTTCGGGGACGCCATGCCGGCCGTCTTCCCGCTGGTCATGGGGTCGGACGGGGCGGGTGAAGTGGCCGCCGTCGGGACCGGCGTACGGCGGTTCACCGTCGGCGACCCGGTGTTCGGCCAGTTCCAGCGGGTGGAGCGGGGCGGCGGTTCGTACGCCGACTTCGCGGTGGCCGCCGAGGCGTCGCTCGCACCGGCCGCCCGCAGCGTCACCTACGCGACCTCCGCGGCGCTGCCGACGGCCGGGATGACGGCGTACAACCTGGTCGAGGAGACCCGCGTCAGCGAGGGCCGGCGGGTGCTGATCGTTGGCGCGACCGGCGGGGTCGGCACCTTCGCCACGCAACTGGCGGCCGGCCGCGGCGCAGAGGTGATCGCCACCGCGCGGCCCGCGATGGCGGAACTGATGCGGAACCTGGGCGCCGCCGAGACCGTCGACCACACCGCGGGCCCGGTCGCCGAACGGGTCCTGGCGGACCACCCGGACGGCGTGGACGTACTGATCGACCTGATCAGCGGCCCCGCGGAATTCAGCGAGATGACGCGGATCGTCCGGGACGGCGGCACCGCCGTCTCCACCATCGGCTCGGCCGACGCGGACGATCTGACCGAGCACAACCTGCGCGGCTTCAACTTCGTCAACCGCCCTTCCCCGCAACTCCTGGAGATCCTCGCGGGCCACGTCGACGCGGGCCGCCTGACCGTCCTCGTCGGCAGCGAAGTCTCCTTGGAGGAGGCCCCCGAAGCCCTGACGGCCAGCCGCACGGGCCGCGCCCGGGGCAAAACGGTGCTGGCCATCTGACGACGCCCCCGCGACATCGGGACCGGAGCGGACTCGGGGCGCTCCGACGGCGGACGGCCGCCCACCACCCGGGCGGCCGACCGCCCGCGGGTGAGGGTCGGAGGTAGCCCCATCTCGTATCCCCGCCGCCGGACGCCTCTGGGGCGGCACTCCGCGGATCCGGCACGCGTCAGGCACGACACCGCCGTTCCGGGTCACGTGCCGCCGCCACTGTCCCCCCTTCCATCACCACCACGGCGGCGGATGGCGCGGTGTACGCCCGGGGCGAGTACGGCGCAGACCCCGAGGGCCACCGCCCACCACACCAGGCCGGTGCCGGGGCCTTCCGGGTGGGTCTCGGGCAGGTCGTCCAGATCGCCGGAACAGGCGGCGGGGGCGGCCTGGCCGTACACGTAGACGCAGACCGTGACGGCGGCCCGCAGGGTGCCCGGGGCGGTCGTACCGGCGGGGGTGGGGCGCTCGCCGAGGGTGGCCGAGGCAGTGAAGACCTGCTCGTCGTACGCGCCCAGATCCGTTCGCCAGACGGCCTTCCGCGCTCCCGTCCCGTCGTCCACGACGGTGCCGCCGTCCGCCGTCGCCGCGGCCGTGGTCGCGGGCATCTGCTGCTCGATACGGGTGCCGGGCAGCCCGGTGGCGCCCAGGTTGTGCACGGTGACGCGGTAGTCGAGCCGCTGACCGGCATCGGCGTGATCGACACCGTCGGTCACATCCACCGACACCGCGACGGCGGGCGGCGCCTGGCGGTCCCGCGGGGCGGCGGGCGATACGGGGCGGACTCGTACGAGGGCGGGTGCGGGTGCGACCTGGCGGTCGTGGGCGAGGGCGGGGGCTGCCCGACGGGGGGCGGGTGCTGTCCGGCAGTCGTGCGCGAGGGCGGTGGACGGTGCGGGAAGTGCGGCGGCGCAGAGCAGTGCGCAGACGGCGACGGTGGTTCTCCGGCCCGTCGCCGTGCCCGTCCCTGTCCCCGTGCCCGTCCCTCTGCCGGTTCCGATGCGGGTCCCGCTGCCGGTTCCGATGCCGGATGTCATGGCGCCATCCGAGCACCGCCGCCCCCGCGCCCGGCGGCTCGCGGCCCGCTCCGGGCTCGGGTTCACCCGAGTGAGTGGGCGTCAGCTGCGGAGCGGGCCACCGGGGGAGCGGGCCACCGGAGGTGCGCCCGTACCGGGGCCGTACCGGGAGTGGGGCGGGCCCATTGCCGGTGTGGGCTCCGTGCCGGTGTGGGTTCAGTGCCGGTGTGGGCCCGGCCGGTGGACGGGGCCGTGGGTGTCCTCGCAGTGCTCGGCGGGGAGCGGGGCGGGCGCGGGGCCGGCGGTCAGCCGCAGTACGTCGTCGGCGGAGCCCTGTTCACCGACGTGGTCGACCTGGAGGGTGGCGTGTGTGATGCCGTACTCCGCGCTCAGCAGTTCCTGGAGGGAGCGGCGGACCTTGTGGCAGTCGCCGCCCGGCGCCACCAGGATGTGCGCGGAGAGCGCCGACTGCCCGGAGGTGATCTGCCAGATGTGCAGGTCGTGGACCTCGACGACCTCGTCGGCCGCGACGAGGTGATCGCCCAGCGCGTCCGGGTCGATACCGGCCGGCGCGGCCTCCATGAAGATCCGGCCGGACTCGCGGACCAGCCCCGTACCGGCCTTCAGCATCAGCGCGACGACCACGAGCGAGGCGATCGCGTCGGCCCGTGCGAAGCCGGTGGTCAGCACGATCAGACCGGAGACCGCGGTGGCGATGAAGCCGAACAGGTCGGTGAGGATGTGCTGGTAGGCGCCCTCGACGTTCAGGCTGGCGCGGTTGGCCTTGGAGAGCATCCAGGCGCAGATGAGGTTCACCACGATCCCGGCCAGCGCGGTGACCAGCACCAGCCCGCCGGTGACCGCGGGTGGCGAGATCAGCCGGACGATCGACTCGTACCCCAGCCAGACGGAGAGCAGCAGCAGCGTGAGGCCGTTGGCCTGGGCGGAGAGGATCTCGGCGCGCTTGAGGCCGTAGGTGTAACCGCCGCGGGCCGGTTTGGCGGCGAGCCGCATCGCGATCAGCGCGAGCACGATCGAGACCGCGTCGGTGAGCATATGGGCGGCGTCGGAGATCAGCGCCAGCGACTGCGCCACGAAGCCGATGACGACTTCGACCGTCATGTACGCAGTGAGCAGGATGAGCGCGGCGCGCAGCCAGCGCCGGTCGGCGTCCGGCGAGACGGCGTGCGAATGGCTGTGCGCGTGGGCTGTGCCCTCGTCGTGCCCGTGGGCGTGCTCGGTCATGGCGCGCTCCTTCCTGGGTCGTCGCTGGGAAGCAAACCGCACTTCGGCGAAAGATCCAAAGGCTGCACCGGTGACCGTTGTCATTACCGCCGAACGGGCTATCGTGCCTGGTCACAGCGGTGCGAACGGCTTCGGCGAGGAGAGCGGAAACGGAGCGGGGAGGTCCGCTCGGGCGGGGTGGGAGACCCCCGGTACGCCGCCCGACGGCCACGGACTCGTCGCCTCGTACAAACGCCACGGCGTCGGCCGTCGTCATCTGACGACGGCCGACGCCGGGTGTCCGAGTGTCAGGCCGCGGGTGCGGAGGTGGGGATGCAGATGTCCCTCTGCTCGGCGGAGTCCGAGGCCGGGTGCTGCGCCTGGACCGGGCTGACCATGGTGCGGTGGGCACCGGTCGACTCTGCTGCCGATGCGGCCGAGGCCATGGCTATCTGCGTCCCGATGAGGGCGAAGCCCGTAATTGCAACGGCGACACAGGGCCTCATGCGTGGTTTCACGTGAATCCTCGTATGCGAAAGGGGATCTTCGAAACAGAGGATTATCACGGGAGGGATTGGCGATGCAAAAGCGTAAAAGTGTGGCGTGTGCAAAGCGAGAGGATCGGGGCGTACGGATATGTGTCACGATCCTTCGGACAGGTCCCCATCGATTTTGCCAGGTGAATATTACCGATTCTCATTGCCGGGCGAAAATGGCCCCGGCATATTACTCAAGCATTCACTGATGCGGGCCGCCTCACTCTGGTCGAGCGAAGAGAAGATGTCGTACGCCTGCTGCCATAACGCGCGGGCGGATTCGGTGCGGCCCTCGTGGACGCGGACCTCGGCCAGCGTGTCCGCCGCCCTGGCCTCCTCCTCCGGGGAGCGCATCCGCCGGGCCGCGGCGATCGCCGCCTCCAGGTGCTCGGCGGCGTCCGGCAGCTGCTGCATATCGGCCTCCGCCTGGCCCAGCCGGCGCAGGGCTTCGACCTCCTCGTGGGCCGCGCCGATGTTGCGTGCCAGCTCCAGGGCCTTCCCGTGGTACGTGGCGGCCTCGACGGGACGGCCCAAGAGGTGATGGACCCTGCCCAGTCCGATGAGACTGTTCGCCTCGTTCTTCCGGTCGCCGAGCCGCCGGAAGATGAAGAGGCATTCCTGATACATGTCCAGCGCGAGTTCGACATCCCCGGTGGCGGCCAGGAAGCCGGCCAGATTTGCCTGGATGGTGGCCTGGTCGGAATGGCTTCCGCTGGATTTTGCGATACGGAGCGACTCTTCGTAAGTCTGGCGGGCGAGTCGCTGCTCGCCCAGCAGCGTATGTAAATCGCCGAAATTATTGAGAGTCTTCGCCAGATTCCGCTGATCGCCCGACAGCTGGAAATTCTCGATTGCCTCGTGGAAATATTTGCGGGCCCGGTGGTGGTCTCCGAGAGAGAGGAATGAGATGGCGATATTGTTCTGTGTCCTGGCCAGGTCCCAGGCGTTTCCCGAGGCCAGCTGGATTTCCAGGGTCTCCTCGTAGAGGGCGAGTGCTTCGTCGTTCTCTCCGAGGTGCCAGTGCAGGACGCCCAGGGCGCGGAGGGCCGCTGCCGTGGTGTCCGTGTCGCCGGCGGCGCGGGCCAGCGCCAGTGCCCGGCGGCCGGTCTCCGCCGCCTGGGCGTAGTCGCTGGTGTTCGCGTGGGTCGCGCCGAGGTCGAGCAGGGCGAGCCGTAACGCACGCCGGTCGTCGGCGCGTTCCCAGTGGTCAACGGCGTGCCGGTGCATGCGGACGGTGTCCGTCCAGTGGCATTCGGCGTCCAGGAAACCGGCCAGCGCATGGCTGAGCAGTGCGGCCCGGTCGGGCGCCCCGTGGGTGCGGGCGTGCCGCTCGGCGGTCAGCAGGTTGGACCGCTCGGTGGTCAGCCAGTCCTTGGCGTCCTCGGCGGAGCGCCAGACGGGCAGCGGAGAGAGGGCAAGATCGGCCATTTCCTGGACCGGCAGGCGGAAGCGCCGTGGGTAGAGGAGAGTGTCGGCCCGGACCGCGGCGAAGAGATAGAAGTCGATCAGGCGGCGCAGGGCGGCGTCGCGCTCTTCCGTGCTGTCCTCGGAGAATGCCAGGACGCGTGCGTACTCCCCCAACAGATCATGAAATCGGTACCGGTTGGGCGCGGGTTCCTGGAGCAGATGGCAGTGCAGGAGTGTTTCGAGGTGCCATTCGGCCTGGTCGAGCGGCAGACCGGTCAGGGACGCCGCGGCATGCGGCCCGAACTCCGCGCCGAGGTGGAGCCCGAGCCGGCGGAACATGGATCGCTGATCAACGGTCAGGGTCTGATAGGAGAGTTCGAATGCGCGGGCGATCTCCGAGTTCCCGTCCCGGAATTCGCCGAGTCGGCCAGGACCCCGGGAGAGCCGGTCGCGAAGGATGCGCAGGGTCCACGAGGGACGGGCGCTGAAGCGATTGGCGACGATCTCGATCGCCAAGGGCAGATAGCCGCAAAGACCGACGATACGGGCGATTTCCCGGACGTCCGATTCCCGGGTGCGGTCCGCACCGGCGAACTCCCTGAAGAGCGCGACCGCGTCGTCCGGCGGTAGCACGTCCAGGGCGAGCGTGCGGGCGCCGGGCAGGCCGGACAGCCGGCGCCGGCTGGTGATGATGACGAGGGACGGGGAGGAACCGGGGAGCAGCGGTCGGACCTGGGCGGTGCCGGCCGCGTCGTCGAGGACGATGACCATGCGCCGGCGCGTCAGGACGGTGCGCCACAGGGCGGTGCGTTCCTCGATGTCGGAGGGGATGCCGTCGGCCGGGACCCCCATGAGGCGGAGCAGCACCGCGAGCGCCGCGCCCGCGCTCAGCGGGTCCTGGACCTGGGCGTGCGCCCGTAGGTCGAGGTACAACTGCCCGTCGGGGAAGCGCTCGCCGAGCAAATGGGCCGCGCTGACCGCCATGGCGGTCTTGCCGACGCCGGCCATGCCGGAGATCGCCTCCAGGGCCACGATGTGACCGCCACCCCCACTGTCCATGCCGCTGCCCGCGCCGCTGTTCATGACCGCGTCGACGGCGGCCCGGAGCCGCCGCATCTCCGTGTGCCGGCCGATGAGGGGGATATGGCGGGGGAGGTTACGGGGCGGCGCGGCGGAGGGGGTTCCGTGGTCCGCGGCGGCGCCCGGGAGGAGGTCCTCCAGGGGGCCGCGGTGCAGGATGTGCCGGTGGATCCGGGTGAGTTCCTCGCCCGGAACGGCGCCCAGTTCCGCCCGCAGCCGGCGGCGTGCCTCCTCGTGGACGCGCAGCGCGTCCGCGTGCCGGCCGCAGCCGTAGTACGCCACCATGAGCTGGCCCAACAGGCTCTCGTCGTCGGGGTACTGGCCGGCGAGGGAGGACAGATCGCCGACGAGATCGCTGAAGCGCCGCAGCCGCAGCTCCATGGCGATACGCGACGAGGTGACGCCGAGCCGTTTCTCCGCGAGGCTTGTACGCGTCCGCTCGGACCAGCTGCCCGGCAGCCCGGCGAGAGCCTCCCCGTGCCAGAGCCGCTCCGCCTCGTGCAGCAGGGCGGCGGCGGCTTCGTCGTCCCCGTCGTGGGACAGTGACCGGGCCTGTGTGGCGAGGCGCTGGAAGCGGTGCCAGTCGATACGGTCCGGATCGGCGTCGAGGGTGTAGGTGTGGGCGTGGTGGGTGATGGCGGGCGCGGAGGTGCCGGTCGTGGCGTCGGTGTGGGTGCCGGTACTCGCGTGGGCCCGGCGGAGATCCGAACGGAGACGTGAGACGTAGGTGTGGACGGCCTGGCGTGCTCTATCGGGCGGATCGCCGTCCCAGAGGCGTCCGACGAGAGTGTCCAGGGCCACGGGGCGGCCCACCGCCAAGGCCAGCGAGGCAAGGACGCACCGCTCCTTGTCGGAGCGCAGTGCGATCCGGCGTTGCCGCGATCCGAGACAGACGGGACCGAGCACGAAAATTTCCACCGGCGCCTCCCCCTCGACGGCGCAGCCCACCACCTTTGTGAGCATGTCACTCGCCGGAGGGAGTGGCCAGGGGCTTACCCAACAGGCGACTGAATCCGGCCTGTTGGGTGCGGGAGTGGACTCCTCTTGGCCGTTCATGGGTAATGCTGATGTGATCAAAAAGGGCGCATGGGGGCAAGCGGCATGGGGGTAAGTGGCTTGGGAGCGCGGGGTGTGGCGCCGGGGGACGGCCGGGCAGGGGACAGGCGGGCGAGACGGCGGGGTCACTCCGCCGCGCACTGTTCCACGACGCACCGTTCCACCACGCACCGCTTTGCGACGTAGTACCGCTCCACGACGTAGCACTGCTCCACGGCGTACTGATTCACGACGTACCGGGACGGGGGCGCGGATGCATCGGGATGTGAACGCCATAGGGGGCTCGGCCTGGATCAACGGGCCGAGCGTCCAGGCCGGGGCGGTCCGCGGCGGGCTTCACATCTACCCGGGGGCCGCCGCGCCGGTCCTCCCCGTACCGCGTCAACTGCTCCCCGTTTCCCCGCACTTCACCAACCGTGAGCGCGAGCTGTCGGCCCTGGACGAGCTCTACGCCCGCTGCCCGGACACCGCCACCCCGCTGATCGTGGTCAGCGGGACGGCCGGTATCGGCAAGACGGCGCTGGTGTCGCGGTGGCTGAGAGACGCGGCGGAGCGGTTTCCGGACGGCCAGTTGTACGCGGATCTGCGCGGCCACTCACCGGAGGGCCCGGCCGCGCCCGGCGAGATACTCGGCCAATTCCTGCGAGCGCTCGGTGTCGGTCCGGTACCGGCCGACCTGGGGGAGCAGACCGCGCTGTGGCGTTCGGTCACCGCGGCGCTGCGTATCGCCGTCATGCTCGACAACGTCTTCTCCGCCGCCCAGGCCCGGCCGCTGCTGCCCGGTGGCCAGGGCGGTCTGGTCGTCGCGACCAGCAGACACCGGCTCACCGGCCTGCGCGCCGACGGTGCGCTCTACTACCAGCTCGGCCTGCTGGACCGGGCGGCCGCCGTGGAGATCCTGTCCCGCGGGATCGGTCAGGACCGCGTGGAGAGCGAGTCCAGTGAGGCGGACGAGGTGGTCTCGCTCTGTGCCGGGCTGCCCCTGGCGGTCTGCCTGGCGTCCGCGCGTCTCGCCTCCAGACCCCGGCAGCCGATGAGCGCCATGGTGGACGCGCTCGCCCAGGAACGCGGCCGGCTGGCGGCGCTGGCCATCACAGGGGAATCGGAGTCCTCGGTGTACAACGCACTGGACGAGTCGTACGCGGTGCTGACCGCTGACGTCAGGCGGCTCTACCGGCGCCTCGCGCTGCTGCCGGTCCGCACCTTCGAGGCCCGTATCGCGGCGGCGGTCTGCGCGATCCCGCTGGTGGAGGCGGGCCGGCTGCTCGACGCACTGGTGGAGGCCAATCTGGTCGAGGACATCGGCGCGGACGCCTACCGTTTCCACGATCTGGTCCGGCTGCACGCCGAGGAACGGGGGCGGACCGAGGAGAGTGCGGCGGCCCTCGACGAGACGCTGCGGCGGGTGTGCGACTGGTATCTGGCCACCGCGACGGAGGCCCAGCGGCTGCTGTCCCCACGTCAGTTCACCCTGTCCAGGGAGTACCGGTTCCCGCCGGATGCGCTCCGTCCCTTCGCCCGGGAGACCGACGCGCTGAACTGGCTCGAAACCCGACGGAACGACCTGCTGGCCGCCGTGCGCGCCGCCTACGCACGACAGTGGGACGACCTCGCCTGGCAACTCGTCGACGCGATGTGGCCGTTGTTCCACCGGCTGCGCTACTTCGAGCTGTGGGCGGACGCACACGAAACCGGTCTGCGTGCCGCGCGGCGGGCCGGAAACCGTACGGCGGAACGGCAGATGCTCAACTCCGGCGCCATCGGCTTCAACGCCGCCGGGCGGGTCGAGGAGGCCATCACCTGGTTCACCCGGTCGCTCGACGCCGCCCGTGAGGCCGGGGACGTACGGGACGAAGGCCAGGCGCTGCACGGACTCGGCACGGCCCACTGGCAGGCCGGGCGTCCTGCGGAGGCCACGTCCTTTCTGGCGCGGGCGATAGACAGCTGGGAGGCGGTCGGCTATCCGCGGGGGGCCGCCCTGTCGCGGATCGTGCTGGGTGAGATGGTTCTGGCGGACGGGGACGCGGAACGGCCCGGTGCGCGGACCGGGCAACGGGCCGCGGAGTATTTCGCGCGGGCCCACAAAGCGCTGCTCGCGGTGGACGACCCCTACGACGCCGCGCGGGCGCTCGCCCTCCTCGGCCGGGCCCGGGTGCTGACCGGCGCGTACGAGTCGGGTATGGCCCAACTCGCGGACGCGGGTGCGGTGTTCGAGGCGGCGGGCGCCGCGCACTGGCAGGCCAGGACGCTGGAGCTGCTCGGCACCTGCGCCCGGGAACACGCCGACCTCGCCGTCGCGCGAGGCTTCTACGAGCGTTCCCGGGCCCTGTACGAGCGGCAGAGCCCGTCCGACGCACGCCGGGTGGGGGATCTGCTGGCCGGGGTGACGGGATCCGACGAACCCGTTGGGCCTGCCGGGCCCGCCGAACCTGTCGAATCGGGTCAGCCCATTCAGCCCGCCGGGCCCGTTGAGCCGTCAGGTCCGGCCGGCGCAACAGACCCGGCCGGTTCAGTAGATCCGGCAGATTCAGCAGATCCCCCCGGGGACCGTCCTAGCTGACCGGCAGCACAGTGAGGGACAGCAGCGCCTCCCCTGCGTCGCCCGCCACCAGCAGCCCGTGCAGACACGACGCCACCAGGGAACACTCCATGGGCGTCAGCGGCCGGCCGGACGCCGACGCGGAGGGCGGCAGCCGGCGGCTGCCGGTGCGTTCCGCGACCGCCCAGCCGCCGTCGGGCAGCGGAAGCGCGGCGAGCCGGCAGCCGGTGCGACGGGTCAGTACGTTCTCGACCCAGCGCAGTGCGGCCCGTTCCGGCCGGGGCCGGTGTCCGTGCAGTACGTCCGCGCAGTCCAGCCAGCGGTCCGCCGCACCGGATTCGGCATCCACGGCGAAGTGCTCGTCGAGGTCGTCCGGTGGGCGTGCGCTATCCGGCGGTCCTGTCACGTCGGGCCGGACCCCGCTCCCTCCGGCGGCTCCGGCGACGCGGGCCACCGCGGTGTACCCGCCGGTGCGCGTGGCGGCGAACAGCGTGAGCGCCGGTACGGAGCGGGGGATACCGGTGGCGGACAGGCTGCCGGGCAGCCCGGCCCGCACCCGCACCATTCGCCGGCCCCGGTACACCCACTCCGCCCGTGCCCACGCGGCCCGCGTCCACTCGGCCCGCGCCCACTCCGGATGCGTCCATGGCACCGGGGGCCGGGGCGCGGCGGCCCGGACCGGCGTGGTGGGCGGCGGGGCCGCGGGCGGCGGCACTTCGGGCCGCGGTGCCGCGGCGTTCCGCGGACTCGTCATGCCGGCACCTCCGTTCCCAGGTCCCCGGCGCCGGGTGCCGCGGCCCACGCCGCCAGCTGCGGCGGCAGGGGCAGTTGGCGGGTGGTGGCCGGGTGTGCGGGCTGGCCGAGGCCGAGGTTCCGGTAGAGCAGCCTGCGCATGTTCTGGCTGAACCGCCCCGGCTCGGAGGTGATGCGGGCGGCGATGGCCGCGTATTCCGTCCGCTGCCGGTGCCGGTACTCGACCGCGGCGTACGCCAACTGGCTCTTGAGGGAGTGCGCGGGGGACAGCGCCGGGGCCGTCAGCGCGAGCGCGGCGGCCGGTGAGGCGGGGTTGATCTCCTGCTCGGGCGATGCGGCCAGCAAGATCGGGGCCTTGGTCAGCGTCCCGTACAAGGTCACGGAGCCGTGGTCGCCGATGATCCAGTCCGCCGCGATCAGCACGGGCCGCCAGTCCGCTTCCGGTGGCACCACCGCGATGCCGCGCTGTTCGCACTGCGCAAGCCAGGACCGTACCTGCCAGGCGCCGTGCCCGGACCAGACGTTGGGGTGGACCAGGACGGCCACCCGGCGGTTCTTCCCCGCCAGCTCGCCCAGCAGCCGTGGCAGCAGGGATTCGATGGACCCGAAGGAGGAACGCCTGCCCCAGGTGGAGACGACGGCGGCGAGCCGTTGCCCCTTCCGGAGGCCCAGCGCCCGGCGGTAGGCGCGACGCAGCGGGAGGCTGGCCACGATGCGGTCGTGGACGGGGTCGCCGATCACGGCCGCCACCGGCAGGGCCTCCGGGCACGAGTGCGCCAGCTCGCCGAGGTGGTCCCGGTGGGGCAGGACCACCGCGGCGGGCAGCTCCCGGCCGTCCGGGATGATGTCCTGCCGCCCGAGCCCCGCCACGCGAGTGTCCGCCCCCTCGGTCACGCGCTTGAGGTAGTTGGCACCGTGCGGCAGCGTGATCAGGGGCGCCCGGATCTCGCCCATGCCCCGTGGCCCTGCCGCCAACGCGAGATCGAACTCCATCCGGACCGCCTCGCTCCAGGGCAGCACCGCGCTGCCGAGCCGGTGGAGAAACTGCGCCACGCCGTCGCTGAACGGGTGCGGCGGCGCGGTGAACACCATCTGGATCCGCAGGTCCGACTCCAGCAGTGCGCACACCTCTTGCAGCCGCTTCGCGTACGTCACGGTGTGTGCGACGAACAGAATCCGCTTACGGCCCGTGAGTGTGAGCCATTCGCGTAAGTTGTGGCCGTGGTGTGGATCCTTTTCGAACATGCCCAATGCCGTCACGGCATCCCCCCATGTGTGATCGGTCCGGCCGGCCGCTGTACCGGTTGGTGGCCGGTTGGCGGGGCTCATGCCCGGGGAGACTTGCGAAAGGCTTGCCGCATCCTTGCGGAAACCTTGCCTGCGGCGTGTTGACTCCCGTGGTGGCGACGGGAGTTGGTTTACTGCGCACCTTCGCTTCGCGCCGTTCACCTCACCTTTGCTTGTTTCACGGCATCCGCTTGGCTGTGTTCGTTGCACGGCGTTCGCCGGCGGGGCTCGTTGCCCGGCGTTCGCTTCTCTTCGCCCACCCCGCCCCTTCACCGAGCGCGGACCACCCCCGCCGTGCAGGCCGCCAGTGCGCACAGGGCCACCGGCAGGAAGAACGTGAGGTTGAGCGGGATGACCTGGGTCAGTGGGCCGATGACGGCGGGGCCGGCGAGGACGCCGAGGTAGCCCAGGCCGGCGACGCGGGAGACGTTCGCCCCGGAGGCGCCCGCGTCGGCGTGGCCCGCGGCGCTGAAGAACTGCGGGATGCAGCCGGAGAGGCCGATGCCGAAGACCGTCCAGCCGGCCAGTGCGAGGGGGATCCACGGGGAGAGCGCGGTGGCCACGAGCCCGGCGGCGGCCAGGGCCGTGCCGTAGCGGACCAGGCGCACCGGGCCGATCCGGGCGACGACGCGGTCGGTGGCGAACCTGCCGACGGTCATCGCCGTGGCGAAGGCACCGTAGGCGAGCGCGGCCGTCGCGGCCGGGGCGTCCAGGACGTCGCGGAGGTGCAGCGCGCTCCAGTCGTTCGCGACGCCTTCGCAGAGCATCAGGGCCAGAGCCAGTACGGCGAGCGCCCAGATGCGGGAGGGCGTACGGCGCTTGCCGGACTTCCCGCCGGGGGCGACCTCGGCGTCTCCGTGGCCGTTGGTGTCCTCGGCGAGGCTCTGGTTCGCGGGGCCGCCGTCGGGGGCCGGGCCGTCCGGCCGCGGCCGCAGCAGCCCCGTGGTGGTGACCAGCGTGACGGCCACGCCGAGAGCGGCGATGCAGCTCAGCGTGACGGGCGCGCTCCAGCCCCAGCTGAGCGTCCGGGCGCCGACCAGCGCGGCGAGCACCCCGCCGACGGAGAACACCGCGTGGAAGGCGGACATGACGGGCCGTCCGTACCGGCTCTCCACGTGGACGGCGTGCGTGTTCATGCCGACGTCCAGGCAGCCGTTGCCGAAGCCGAGTACCAGCAGCGCCGCCGCCAGTGCCCACGGTCCCTGGGCCAGGCCCGGCAGGACGAGCGCGGCGCTGCACAGCAGTCCGCCCGCGGGAACGACGCGGTGGCTGCCGAACCGGTCGGTGAGCGGGCCGCAGAGCTGCATCCCGGCGAACGCGCCGCCGCCGAGGAAGAGCAGCAGCCAGCCGAGCACGGCGTGGGTGACGCCGGTCCGGTGCTCGATGGCCGGGATGTGCACGATCCACATGCCCATGACGAAGCCGTTGAGCCCGAAGAACCCGAAGGTGGCCAGGCGGGCCGCGCGCAGCCGGCGGTCCGGCGGAGCGGCCGCCGACCCGGCCGGTGGTCCGGTGGGCGGGCGGCCGTCGCGGTCCGGCGGGGCGGCGGGGGCCGTGGTGGGCGCGGGGCTGGAAGGGGAGGCCGCGGAGGACGAGGAAGACGAGGGGGAAGGCGAGGACGAGGCACTCGAAGTGTTCATCTTCCGGAGGCTAACGAACGCATATCATGTTCGCTAGCTTGACTTATGAACGTTATGGATGTGCGATACGGGCATGTATGCGGGGATGTCGAGTACCGACCGGCTCACTTTGATCACCCGGGCCCTGCGCGAGTCCGAGCGGCTGAGCGTCACGGAACTGGCCGCGCTCACGGGCGCCTCGGAGATGACCATCCGGCGCGATCTGGAGCACCTGGCGGAACAGGGCGTACTGGAGCGCTACCGCGGTGGCGCCAGAAGCCTCGTACTGCGCGGCGAGGGGCCGCCGTTCGGACTGCGCGTCCGGGAGGGCCTGGACGTCAAGGAGCGGATCGCCGCCGAGGTGGCCGGGCAGATCGCCGACGGTGAGTCCGTCCTCATCGACAGCGGTACGACCTGCCTGGAGGTCGCCAAGGCGCTGCGCGACCGCCCGCTCACCGCGCTGCCGCTCTCGCTGCACGCCGCCAACGTCCTGGCTGGTGCCCCCACGCTCAAACTGCTGCTGCCGGGCGGCGAGCCCCGCCCCGGCGAACTGGCGGTGACCGGCCCGCTCGCCGAGGCGTCACTGGCCGCGCTGCGCTTCGACACCGCCGTCATCGGCTGCTGCGGGCTGACGCCGGGGGACGGGCTGACCGCGTACGACCTGGCCGACGCGGCGATCAAACGCGCCGCGATGGCCTCGGCCCGCCGGGTGATCGCGGTCGCCGACGCGGCGAAGCTCTCCCGTACGGCGCTGGCCTTCGTCGCGGCCGCCACCGCCCTCGACGTCGTGGTGACCGACACGGCCGCGCCGGACGAGGCCGTGGACGCCCTGACGGCGGCCGGGGTGGTGGTACGGCGGGTGTGACGGACGCCGTGCCTGGGGACGCCGTGCCTGGGGACGTGGTGTCTGCGGACACGGCGTCTGCGGACACCGTGTCCGCGGGGCCCGCACCTCAGCGGTGCGGCCCTCACCCCGACGGGTACGGCCCTGGTGCCACCGGGTGCTGCCCTGGTGCCACCGGGTACGTCCCTGGTGTCACCAGGTGCGGCCCTCGTGCCACCGGATGCAGCGCCGCGTACTCCAGCGGCGCCGACGGGTCGATCGAGACGTCCAGCGGGGCCGGTTCGGCGCCCGCGCGGACCAGGAGGTCGCCGACGGCGGCGATCATCGCGCCGTTGTCGGTGCACAGCCGCAGCGGCGGTACGCGCAGGGTGATACCGGCCGCGGCGCAGCGCTCCTGGGCCAGCGCGCGGACCCGCGAGTTGGCGGCCACACCGCCGACCACGACCAGGGTCCGTACACCGTGTTCGGTGCAGGCGGCCACCGCCTTGCGGGTGAGGACATCGGCGACCGCCTCCTGGAGCGAGGCCGCGCCGTCGGCGAGCGGGAGGGGCAGTCCGGCGGCGTGATGGCGTTCCGCCCAGCGGGCCGCCGCGGTCTTCAGGCCCGAGAAGGAGAACGTGAAGCGGTTCGCGGACGGGCCCGTGGTGAGCGGACGGGGGAACGGGACCGCGCGCGGATCCCCCGTGCGCGCGGTCCGGTCGATGGCCGGGCCGCCCGGATAGGGCAGCCCGAAGACCCGGGCGACCTTGTCGAAGCACTCCCCGGCGGCGTCGTCCAGGGTGTCGCTGAGGTGCGTGATCGGGTCGCGGGCCAGATCGCGTACGAGCAGCAGCGAGGTGTGGCCGCCGGAGACGATCAGCACCACGCAGGGGTCGGGCAGCGGGCCGTGTTCGAGGGTGTCGGCGGCGACATGCCCGGCCAGGTGGTGGACGCCGTACAGCGGGACGCCGAGCGCGTACGCCAGCCCCTTCGCACCGGCCAGCCCCACCTGAAGCGCACCGGAGAGCCCCGGACCGGTGGTCACCGCGACCGCCCCGATATCGGCGGCCGTCAGCCCCGCGTCGTCCAGCGCCTCACGCACCACGGGCGTCAGGGCGTGCACATGGGCGCGCGCGGCGATCTCCGGCACCACCCCGCCGAACCGGGCGTGCTCATCCATGCTCGACGCCAGCGCATGCCCGAGCAGCCGCCCGTCGCACACCAGCCCCGCACCGGTCTCGTCGCAGGAGGACTCGATACCCAGCACGACGGGGGAGCCGGCGGTACGGCCGCGCACGGAGCCGGCGGCCCCGCCCCGCGGCGAGCCCGCGGACCACTTCTTCGTCGGCATCGCGGTCCCTTCTTGCATTGAGTGAGTAATTGCGAAGTGTAGGCAATAAGGGGAACGGGGGGCCAGCAAAGGGGAAGGCAAGAGGACGGAGGGTGCGCGGGGCCAAGCCGCCCCGCCGCAGTTTCTGGCAGTGGTTGCTGCGGCGTCCGCGACCGACGGCGGCACTCACCCGCTGACGGCACTTGCCCGATGATGGCGAGGGAGCCTTCGGAGCAAGGGAGCCCTCCGGAGGCACTCCGAGGCCGAGCGTCGGCGGCAATCAGCAGTGACCAGCAGTATCGGCAGTAATCGATCAAGGTTCGCTGTCACGGGGCGACGCCCCGGTCAGTAGAGTGCGAAGCCGTTCATCTCACCCTTACCGCGATCCCGAGGTACTCGGCAGTGACCCCCGCACCACCTGGGCCGACGACACCGTCCGGCCCGGCAGCACCGCCCGCACCGCCCGCCTCCCTGCCGTCGGCGGTGACCGTCGTGGGTATCGGGGCCGACGGCTGGGACGGTCTGCCCGACGCGTCCCGGGAGGCGCTGCGCACCGCCGAGACGCTGATCGGCGGGGCGCGGCAGCTTGCGCTGCTGCCCGCGGAGTGCGCGGGCGAGCGGGTCGCCTGGCCCTCGCCGCTGCGTCCGGCCGTCCCCGGTCTGCTCGCCGCGCACGCCGGCCGCCGGGTCGCCGTTCTGGCCAGCGGCGACCCGATGTTCTACGGGATCGGGCGGACGCTGACCGAGGTGTTGGAGGAGGCCGTGACGGTCATGTCCGATGGCCCGGCCCCCCACACCGCCCCGTCCGCCCCGCGGCTGCGGGTGCTCCCGCACCCCTCCTCCGTCTCGTACGCCTGCGCCCGGCTCGGGTGGCCGGTGGAGGAGACCGAGGTCGTCACGCTCGTCGGGCGGCCCGCCGAGAACCTGCTCGCCGCGCTGTACGACGGCCGCCGGGTGCTGGTGCTCTCCGCGGGCGCCGGCACCCCCGCCGAGGTCGCGACGCTGCTGCGCGCGCACGGCTACGGCCCGACCCGGATGCGGGTCCTGCAACAGCTCGGCGGCGACCGCGAACGGACCGCCGAGGGCACGGCGGCGGAGTGGCCCCCGGAGACCCGCGACGCGATCACCGCCGCCCACCACCCGGCTGACGCCGATCCGCTGAACGTCACCCCGGCTGACGCCGATCCTCCGAACGTCACCCCGGCCGTCGGCATCGTCCCTCCGAACGACGTCACCCCGGCCGCCGACATCGCCCCCCTGGACGCCATCCCGATCGACACCGCCCCCCTGAACGTCGCTCCGACCGACATCGACCCGCTGAACGTCATCGCCCTGGACTGTGTCCGGGAGCCCGGCACGCTGCGGCTGTCGGCCGTGCCGGGGCTGCCCGACGCGGCGTACGAGCACGACGGCCAGCTGACCAAGCGCCATGTCCGCGCCGCCACCCTCGCCGCGCTGGCGCCCGCCCCCGGTGAACTGCTGTGGGACATCGGCGGCGGCTCCGGCTCCATCGCCATCGAGTGGCTGCGCGCCCACCGCGGCTGCCGGGCGGTCAGCGTCGAGCGCGATCCCGTACGGGCCGAGCGGATCGGCCGTAACGCACGCGCGCTCGGCGTGCCCGCGCTGCGCGTCGTCACCGGGCGCGCGCCCGCGGCGCTGGCCGGTCTGCCGACGCCGGACGCGGTGTTCATCGGCGGCGGGCTGACCGTCCCCGGTCTGCTGGCCGCGTGCTGGGACGCGCTGCCCGCGGGCGGCCGGATCGTCGCCAACACGGTGACGCTGGAGTCCGAGGCGCTGCTCGCCGACTGGTACCGGCGGCACGGCGGCGAACTGGTCCGGCTGGCCGTCGCGCACGCGGTGCCGGTCGGCGGCTTCACCGGCTGGCGGCAGGCGATGCCGGTCACCCAGTGGACGGCGGTCAAATCGCCCGGGACACCCCGGACACCCACCTCCCTCCTCGCCAACACCCTCCCTCACGAGAGCGAAGACCCACGATGACCGTCTACTTCATCGGGGCGGGCCCCGGCGCCGCCGACCTGATCACCGTGCGTGGCGCCCGCACCCTGGCCGCCTGCGGGGTCTGCCTGTACGCGGGCAGCCTGGTGCCGCGCGAACTGCTCGCCGAGTGCCCGCCCGGCGCCCGTCTCATCGACACCGCGCAGCTGGACCTCGACGCGATCACCGGGGAGATGGTCCGGGCCCATGAGGAGGGCCACGACGTCGCCCGGCTGCACTCCGGCGACCCGTCCGTCTTCAGCGCCGTCGCCGAACAGATGCGCCGCCTGGACGCGGCCGGTGTGCCGTACGAGGTCGTGCCGGGCGTTCCGGCGTTCGCCGCCGCGGCCGCCGCCCTCAAGCGCGAGCTGACCGTGCCGACCGTCGGCCAGACCGTCATTCTCACCCGTGTCGCCCAGCGCGCCACCCCCATGCCCGAGGGCGAGGACCTCGCCACCCTCGGCCGCAGTGGCGCGCTGCTCGTCCTGCACCTGGCCGCGATGTACGTGGACCGGGTGGTCGACGAACTGCTGCCGCACTACGGGGCCGACTGCCCGGCCGCCGTCGTCGCGATGGCCTCCCGCCCCGACGAAGTCGTCCTGCGCGGCACCCTCGCCGATATCGCCGATCAGGTGAAGGCGGCCGGCATCGTCCGCACGGCCGTCATCCTGGTCGGCCGCACCCTCGCCGCCGACCGGTTCCGCGACAGCCACCTCTACTCGGCGGACCGCGAACGCCCGCACGCGGCGGGGGAGGGCGCTTGCGGTGCGGCGGGGGACGCGCGGGCCGATGCGTCGGCGGTGGACGCTCCGTAAACCGCGTGCGTACGCGCCCGTTACCCGCTCGGGAACGGGCATCCCGGCCGACGCCGACGCCGATATGCAGATGTGGATGCCGGGTCCGGGCTGACGACGGGTCCGGACCTGGAGCTTGGGTGCCCGCCGCCCTGGGCACGGGGCGCCGGGCCGCCGTCCGGTGTGCGGAACACGCTCAGGCGCTGCCCCGCCGACCCTCCGGCCCCCGTGGCTCCGCCCGGCCCACCACCATCCCCGCCCGGTCGATGCAGATGACGTCGACCGCGACGGGGGCGCCGCGGAGGACGGCGAGGGCCTCGTCGCGGGCCGTGGCGGCGACCAGGTCGCCGAGGGGGACGCCGGCCGCCGCGCAGAGCTGGAGGGCCGCGAGACCGGTGTTGGCCTCGGCGACGGCGGTGGCCAGGGGCTCGTCGGCGCCGCCGCGGCGGGCCAGTTCGGCGAGGAAGCCCTTGTCCACCTGGGAGCGCGCGGAGTGCAGATCGAGATGCCCGGCCGCCAGTTTGGACAGCTTGGCGAAGCCGCCGCAGAGGGTGAGGCGGTCGACGGGGTGGCGGCGGATGTACTTGAGCACCGCGCCCGCGAAGTCACCCATGTCCAGGAGCGCGTCCTCGGGGAGGTGGTGGAGGGCGACGACCGTCTTCTCCGACGTCGAACCGGTGCACCCGGCCACATGCCGCCGCCCCGCCGCCCGCGCCACGTCCACCCCGCGCCGGATGGAGTCGATCCAGGCGGAGCAGGAGTACGGGACGACGATGCCGGTGGTGCCCAGGATCGACAGCCCGCCGAGGATGCCGAGCCGCGGGTTCCAGGTACTGCGGGCGATCTCCGCACCGTGATCGACCGAGATCTCGACCTCGACGTCCCCGCTTCCGCCGCAGCGGGCGGCGACCGCGGCCAGATGCTCGCGGATCAGCTGCCGGGGGACGGGGTTGATCGCGGGCTCCCCGACGTCCAGCGGCAGCCCGGGGCGGGTGACCGTACCCACTCCCGGCCCCGCCTTGAACACCACACCGGAACCGGCCGGCAGCGCCCGCACCCGGGCGCGGATCAGCGCACCGTGCGTCACATCCGGATCGTCCCCGGCGTCCTTCACCACCCCGGCCATGGCGCTCCGTACGGGGCTCCGCCTCGGTGGCCCCGACTCGCCCCGTAGTCCCGACGGTCCCGGCTCGCTCGGTGGCCCCAGCTCATCCACGGGGCTCGAATCCTCAACGGGCCCCAGCTCACCCGCCGGTCCCGGCTCATCCACCGTTCCCAGCTCCTCCACGGCGAGCGCGAAGGCGGGTGTCTGTCCCCTGGGCAGCGTGATGGTGACCGGATCAGGGAAATCGCCGCTCAGCAGCGCGGTGTACGCGGCCGTACTCGCCGCCGTCGCACAGGCACCGGTCGTCCAGCCGGGCCGCAGCCCGGTGTGCGCGAGCTGAGCGCTGCGCCCTCCCGTACCCTTCGGTTGCGCTTCAGCCACGGACGCACCCGCGACCGAGGCGTCCGCGATCGGCGCATCCGTAACCGGCGCACCCGCCACCGCAGAACCCGCTACCGAGGACCCCGCACCCCATGAACCACGCCGCTCGCCCGGTGCCCCGTCTGCTGATCCTCGGCGGCACCACGGAGGCCCGCCGCCTGGCCGCCGACCTGGTCGCGTCGCCCCTCGCACCGCAGGTCACGACCTCCCTCGCCGGCCGGGTCGCCGCGCCGCGGCTGCCCGCCGGGGACGTCCGCATCGGAGGGTTCGGCGGCCCCGAGGGCCTCGCCCGCTGGCTGCGCGAGCACGCGGTGGACGCGCTCATCGACGCCACCCATCCTTTCGCCGGCACGATCAGTCACAACGCGGCCGAAGCCGCCGCTACCGCCCATGTTCCCCTGCTGGCTGTCCGCCGGCCCGGCTGGGTCCCGGGTCCGGGCGACGACTGGCACCAGGTCGCGTCCCTGGACGAGGCGGCCGCCGCCCTCCCCGCCCTCGGCGCCCGCGTCTTCCTCACCACCGGCCGGATGGGGCTGGCCCACTTCGCCCACCTGACCGGCCTCTGGTTCCTCGTACGCTCCGTGGACGCCCCCGAGCCCCCGCACCCGCCCCGGATGCGGACCCTCCTCGACCGCGGCCCCTTCACCCTCGACGGCGAACGCGAGCTGCTGCGCCGCCACCGCATCGATGTCCTGGTCACCAAGGACAGCGGCGCCGCCGCGACCGCCCCGAAACTGACGGCGGCACGCGAGGCGGGCATCCCGGTCGTCCTCGTCCGCCGTCCCCCGGCCCCCGAGGGGGTACCGGTGGCGGCGGATCCGGCGGAGGCCGTGGACTGGGTGCGCCGCCTTTTCGCCTGAGGCGAGCCGAGCCGAGCTGTGCCGAGACGAGCCGGATCGGGTGCGCTCCCGTCTCGGGGGTGGATCCCTGCCGGTCCCGCGAATGTTGATCTTCGCCTGATGGTGGTTTCAGTGGCCGTAGGCGGTCAGTGCGCGCATGACTGGCATGACCGGCCGGCCGCGCATGAACCCGGCTCCACTCATCAGGCTCCCTTGGAACCGATCTTGGAATCGACCGTCCAGGGAACGGGGAGGCGCGCTACCGGCGGACCGCCGAGATCAGCCCGCCGGGCTGCTCCGCGCGCTGTGGCGGGGTGCTGATCGGGCGGCCGTAGGCGGCAGCGCGCTCGCGCAGGGTGTGGCTGTCGGCCTCCCAGCCGTGTCCGACCAGCCAGCCCACCGGGTCGTCGGGCATCTCCGAGACCCACATGGACGCCGCCGATCCCGGCGCGGCGTCCGCGCCGAAGCGCTCGATCACGCCGCGCGAGCCCAATGTCAGCCCCATCCGACTGCCTGCCGCCGACTGCGCGCTGATCCGGGCCAGCAGGAGCTCCACCGCGTCCTGGGGCAGATAGATCAGTAGTCCTTCGGCGATCCACGCGGTCGGCACGGCCGGGTCGTGCCCTGCGGCGGCCAGCGCGCCTGGCCAGTCCGCACGCAGATCCACCGCGACGGTGATCCGCTCGCAGCGTGCGACGGCCCGCTCCTGGCGCAGCACCGAAGCCTTGAAGCCCAGTGGCGCGGCGGTGTCGACCTCGAACAGCCGGGTGCCCTCGGGCCAGTCCATCCGGAAGGCCCGGCTGTCCATACCGGCGCCGAGCAGCACGACCTGCCGGACCCCGGACGCGGAGGCTTGCTGCAACAGGTCGTCGAGGAACTTCGTCCTGATGACGATGGAGAGCGATACGGCCAGCCGGCGGCGTCGCGCGGCCTCGTCAGCGGGCGGCGGCGAGGAGGGCCACAGGCCGCCGGCGGCGGCGAAGGCTTGTGCCAGTGGGTCGCGGAACAGCGCGTTCTCCCGCTCGCTCTCCAGCGCCCGCACCCTGGCCACCCCCACCGCGGTGGCCCACACTCCCGACGGCTGCACCCGCTCCTGCTCATCAGTCACCGGGCCAGGCTAGATGCAATACCGGTGATTTAGGTGGCTTTCCGGCTGGTGGGTCTGGTCTTGGTCGGTCCGACCAGTGTCACGCGGGGAGTGCTCGGTCGGGGTGGATCGTGGT
>JOEL01000036.1 GCA_000720995.1 Streptomyces celluloflavus | reverse complement strand
CTCAAACCTGATGGCTGGGCGATGGGAGCCGTGTGAGCCGAGAGGTTCCCGCACGGTTCTGAGAGCGGCGGCGGGTGAGATTCCCGCCGCCGACTCACCCCGACATCGATGCGTTCAGGGAGCGCATCGCAGCTATTGTCCGCGTATGACGACCACACGGACCGAAGCATCCTTCGCCGCCCTGCGTGCAGTTGCTGAAGCGCTGCGACTCCCTCTCGCGGGGCCGACCGATCCGGCTCGCTGAGAACGATATTTGGAAACTCCCGGGCGGCGTCGTTGCGCGGATCGCGCGAGCTGGCCAAGAGGTCGCTGCGGCGCGCGAGGTAGCTGTCGCCCGGTGGCTGGGCCTTGCCCTCCAAGACCGGCCCTCGACTCCCGGTGCCGACATGAACACGGCCCGTCTTTCGCAGGGGTTCGAAGTGGTCACTCACTCGACTGGCGGACCGGCGTCCGGGCACCGTCCTGGTCAGCTGACGAACTGGACCAATGCCACGTGGTGCCTGGTGTCGAAGTTGGCTCTACTACGAGATGGCAGGCGCCCGGGTCGCCGGAGGGGGGACGAGTCGACGCTGCCGGCCAACGGGTTGTGGGAGGGACCACCGGCGAGCCCAGCTCCGCAGACGTGACACGAAGGCGCGCAACTCAGCTGCCGCAGCCCGGAGCCGGTAGCTCCCAGCTGATCCCTGGCACACTGAGCCGGAGCTTCAGAATCTCTCCGACGGCGGTGTATCCGCTCAGGCGGATGATCCGGCTCACCCCGGGACGGTCGGTGTACCGATGCAACCGGTGAAGGCGCACGGGATTCGACTCCAGGAGGAGCCGATGACGCCACGGGTGCTACTCGCCATCAGCGCGGCCGTGCTCTGCACATCAGTAGCAACCACCGCTCAGGAGGCTCCGCACGCCGCGCCCCGCAGTGTCGACGCCGCCTACGGGCTCGCCGGCCCGGCGCCACAGCCTTGACATGCGGTGTTGCTGATGTCCCGGCGGGACCCGGACGTATCGGCGCGACTGCCATGAGGTGGTGAACATGGCGGTATGGATCTGCCCCGGTACGCCCGCGAGAAGGTCAGGGACGGGCTCATACCTCACTGCCGGTGAAGCTGTTCTTCAAGGCGCGGCCGGTCGCCTCCGCCTCCTGCCGCGAAGAGGACCGGACCACGACGAGCACGTCGTCGCCGTTCGCGGAGATCTTCTCCACGCGGAACGCCGAATCGCGGGGGTAGAGGATCTCGGCCTGCCCGGAGGGCGGCGTCCCGAAGGCCCGTTTGAGTTTGGCGCCCATTCCCTCGCCGGGGGCGTCCAGGTTGTGCATCGCCTCCTCCGTCGCGTTGGTGTAAGGGGATCCGCCCGCGATGTTCGCCCCACCGGACCCGATGATGGTGAACTTCACGTACCGGGTTCCCGGCTTCGCGTTATTGACCCCTTCCACCAGCAGGCGGCGGTTCTCGGAGGCGGAGACGAAGGCCGGGTCGGTGATGTAGTCGCCCACGGTGATGGTCGTGCCGTACGGGACTTCGGGGTCGCCTCTTTCGGGCTTGTAGGTCGTAAGGCGGTAGGTGATCCGATTCTTTTCCGTGAGGGCTCTGTCCTCATCGTTGTAGTGGGTGAACACTGAGTCGACCTTGTCCACCTGGGCCTTCGCACCCGGCGTATTCGCCCCGCTTCGCGCGTGTGTGTTGATCGCCGCGGAGTCCTGGGTGTAGCTCGCGATCGCTTCCTTGAGAGAAGTGCGTTGCGGCCCGTCGAACTTGCCGAGGATCTCGGCGTATTCGCGTTCCGTCGAAGCCGTGATCTCTCGCGCGCGCTCCTTCGTCTGGCCCTTCGCCATCTTCGCGGCGAGCGCGTCGAAGTCGGCGGCGGTGGGCTCGACGCCTGCCTCCAGGTTGTCGAGGATCCTGCGCTCGGTGGAACGGGGACCGGTCGCCTTCGCGCGGGCGATGACGGTAGAGGCAGCGGCGTTGCCGGCCGCCCGCTGCAAGGACGCGACCATCCCCGGGGACAGGCCCGCCGCCCCGCCCACGGCCATGCAGCCCGCGGGCACCGAGCCCCGCACCGCCGTTCGCTGCCGTGCCTCTTCCTCCGCCGGAATGGCCCTCTCCGGCTGTTTCCTCTGCGCGCGCATGAGTCCCTTCTCCTGTCGTACGACGCCCAGCCTCAGGAGTACGGCATCGGAGGACGCGGGAGAAGGGCCGGAAGGACAGGAGGAGGGGCAGTCTTCGCGGTACTTCCAGCCGGACGAGGCGGGCGCCGCGGCTCGTGACGAGGCCGGCAACTACGTGGACGCGGGGGCCTGTGGCATGACATGGGCACGGTTACGGCAGTACGTCCAAACCCGCATGGAACTCACCTCCGGGCCGGCCGAGGGGCCCTACGGTCCGCGGCACGCCGGGATCTCGTTCCGGCTGTACTCCGGCGTGGACCCGGCGGAATGCGCCCGGCGGGTCGGCCAGAGCGTCGAGGTTCTCTTCCGCCACGGCGCCAAGTTCCTGGACGGCGTGCGAGAACAGGCCAATCGCCTCATCGAGCAGTCCACGCAGGAGCCGGAGTGGGACCGCGTCAGCCGGGGGGCACGCCCGCCGGGTGAGTCGGGGTCTTGGTCCGTGCCGTGTCTGGTCGGGAAGTACTGGTCAGGAGCGGGATCGAAGTGGGAGGAACTGGGGGGCACAACGCAAACCGGGCCTTGCTTCGAGTAGGCCGAGCGAAAGGCGCCTGGCGGGCAAAAACCCAGGTCAGGCGCCTTTTCTCATGCCTCTAGAAGAACCCCAGCTTCTTCGGTGAGTACGACACCAGAAGGTTCTTCGTCTGCTGGTAGTGGTCCAGCATCATCTTGTGGTTCTCCCGGCCGATGCCGGACTGCTTGTAGCCGCCGAACGCGGCGTGGGCGGGATAGGCGTGGTAGCAGTTCGTCCACACCCGGCCGGCCTGGATGGCGCGGCCTGCGCGGTAGGCGGTGGAGCCGTCCCGGGTCCAGACGCCCGCGCCGAGGCCGTACAGCGTGTCGTTGGCGATCCGGATCGCGTCGTCGAAGCCGGTGAACGGCGCCACCGCCACCACCGGGCCGAAGATCTCTTCCTGGAAGACCCGCATGTCGTTGGTGCCCTCGAAGATCGTCGGGCGGACGTAGTAGCCGCCCTCCAGCTCCCCGCCCAGCTCGGCGCGGCCCCCGCCGGTGAGGATGCGGGCGCCCTCCTTCTGGCCGATGTCCAGATAGGAGAGGATCTTCTCCAGCTGGTCGTTGGACGCCTGCGCGCCGATCATGGTGTCGGTGTCCAGCGGATGCCCCTGGACGATCTTCTCGGTGCGGGCCACCCCGGCCGCCAGGAAGTCCTGGTAGTGCCCGCGCTGGATCAGCGCACGGGACGGGCAGGTGCACACCTCGCCCTGGTTGAGGGCGAACATGGTGAAGCCCTCCAGCGCCTTGTCCTGGAAGTCGTCCGCCGCGGAGGAGACATCGTCGAAGAAGATGTTGGGGCTCTTGCCGCCCAGTTCGAGCGTCACCGGCCGCAGATGCTCCGAGGCGTACTGCATGATCAGGCGCCCGGTCGTGGTCTCACCGGTGAACGCGACCTTGGCCACCCGCGGACTGGAGGCCAGCGGCTTGCCGGCCTCGGCGCCGAACCCGTTGACGATGTTGACGACACCGGGCGGCAGCAGATCGGCGATCAGACTCATCAGGAAGTGCACCGAGGCGGGGGTCTGTTCGGCCGGTTTGAGGACCACCGCGTTGCCGGCGGCCAGCGCCGGGGCGAGCTTCCACGTCGCCATCAGGATGGGGAAGTTCCAGGGGATGATCTGCGCGACGACCCCGAGCGGTTCGTGGAAGTGGTACGCGACGGTGTCCTGGTCGATCTCCGAGAGGGTCCCCTCCTGCGCGCGTACGGCGCCCGCGAAGTAGCGGAAGTGGTCGATGGCGAGCGGGATGTCGGCCGCCAGCGTCTCCCGTACGGGCTTGCCGTTCTCCCAGCTCTCGGCGACCGCGAGCGCTTCGAGGTGCTGCTCCATCCGGTCGGCGATCTTGTTGAGGATCACGGCGCGGTCGGCCGCGGAGGTGCGGGCCCAGGCGGGCGCGGCCGCGTGCGCCGCGTCCAGCGCGCGCTCCACGTCCTCGGCGGTGCCGCGCGCGATCTCGGTGAACGGCCGGCCGTTGACGGGGGTCGGGTTCTCGAAGTAGCGGCCGAGTGCGGGCGCCACGAACTCGCCGCCGATCCAGTGGTCGTAGCGGGGCTGATAGGACATCACAGCATCGGCGGAACCCGGGCTGGCGTAACGGGCCATGGGGGCGGCCTCCCAATCGCTCTCTTCGCGGTGCCCGGCGCTCCCGTGCGGCGGGCGGTGCGCGCAGTGTAGGGCGGCGGAGGTTGCGTGAACGTTGCGCGGACACGCCCCGCGGACGGGGCGGGGCGAGGGCCCGTACGTGGCACATACGGCCGGCCGGCCGGTCGCGGGCCCGGGGCGGGGCGTATCGCCGCCGGGCGCCGGGCGCCGCACGCCCTACGCCGGATCGCTGTACGCCGGACGTGGCGTGTCGCGCGTTCGGTGCCGGACGCCGGGCCGTCAGGCGGGATGCCGGCGGCTTCGGTCCGGGGCGGTCCGGGCCGGTGCATACGATGGCAGGGCGGCCGCCAGGGCTTCGTGGATCTCCAGGTCGTGTTCGCCCCACGGCGTCCGGGACCACCGGAGCAGCTGGCCGGGGTCGCGGGCGCTCAGGAGCGCGCGCCGCAGCCGGTCCTCCAGCGCGGCGCGCAGCCGCCGTACGCCCGGCGCCTCCGACAGCGGCAGCAGCGGCCCCCGGTAGCCGTCCAGCGCGGCCGTCAAGTCCCCGGCCGCCAACTCCGCCTCGACCGCGTCGAGATCGGTCGTCACCGGGCGGGTGAGGCGGTACGGGCGCGAGGCGAGCAGCGGACCGGCCAGCTGCCGCAGCCGGGACATCTCGGCCCGCAGCGTCACCGGCCGCATCTCGCGCTCGCCGTACAGCAGCACCGCGAGCTGATCTCCCGTCAGTCCTTCGGGGTGGTGGGCCAGCAGCGTCATGATCTCGCTGTGCCGGCGGCCGAGCCGCAGCGGACCGCCGTCCACGACGAGCAGCGCCTCGTCCCGGCCCAGCGCCGTCAGACAGGTCCCGGACTCCCGGACCGAAGAGGCGAGATGGGCCTCCGCCGCCCGCGCGGTGGCCTGCACCAGGGCCAGGCTGTGCGGGCTCGCCAGATGGTCGCCGCCGGAGATGTCCACCGCCCCGAGCAGCCGCCCGGTGCGCGGATCGTGCAGCGGAGCCGCCGCGCACGTCCAGGGCTGCACCTGCCGGTTGTAGTGCTCGGCCGTGAAGATCTGGACGGCGTGGCCGGCGGCGAGCGCGGTGCCCGGCGCGTTGGTGCCGGCGTGCTGCTCGTCCCAGCGGGCGCCGGCGACGAAGTGCATCCGTTCCGCGCGGCGCCGCACCCCGGGGTGCCCCTCGACCCACAGCAGACGCCCCTGCGGATCGCAGACCGCCAGCAGATGCGCCGCGTCATGGGCGATGGCGCCGAGCAGTTCACGGAAGACGGGCATCGCGCGGGCGAGCGGATGCCCGTCCCGGTAGGCGCGCAGCGCGGGCCCGTCCAGCTCGATCGGCGCGGCACCGTCCGAGGCGGCGCGCGCTGCGGCGGACCGCCGCCAGGAGTCGGCGACCACCCGGCGGACCGGTGGCGCCACCGGCCCGCCGGCCAGGAACGCCGCATGCGCCCGTCGCACCGTGCGGGTGCGTTCCACCGGGTCGGCACCCGCCTCCATCGCCAGCCAGGGGTTGACCACGTATCACCTCTCCACCGCCGCTGCCGCCCCGTACGCCGATGGTGCTCGTACGCGGCGAGGCGGTAAACCCCGGCGGCACTGCTACGGATGTACGGACCCGGCCGGGCCGCGCCGGGCCGGCCCGCGCGGCAGGATCAGGGGGCCGCGCCCCGGTGGTCGCCGGCCCGCAGCCGCAGCCCGTTCGCGACGATCAGGTCCGCGGTGACCAGCGCCTGCTCGGCGTCCACCTGCGTCATGAAGACGAACGGCGGGACGACCGGCGGCACCGGGAGGGTGTCGGGGGTGAAGGTGAGACAGACCAGCCCCTCCAGGCAGCCGCTGAACCGGGTGAGATACAGGGTCACCTCGCCGCGGAGATCCAACGAGTCGGCGCTCAGGCCCAGTTCGGGACCGCCGTCGCGGGTGGTGAGCCGGTAGTCGGTGAGCGAGGCCGCCGTCATCCTCAGCACCATCGCTTTGAGCGGCCCGCCGGCCGTGGGCACTTCGGTGACTCCGGCGAGTGTGAAGCCCCGGGGTGCGAACATCGTGGTGGTCACGGTCGGCGGGGTCCGCGGGGCCGGGACCGCGGCCGCGCCGGCCCGCTGGGCCGGGCCGCCGACGGCCGCCAGCAGGGCGACCGGCAGCCCGACGGCCAGCACCTTGCGCGCCGTACCGCCGCGGGCCGGCGCCGGGTCCGGAACGTCCGCCGCGCCCCCGGCCCCGTCGGCTCCGCTGGGGTTCCCCGCGTCCTCCCGTACCACCGTCCATCCGAACCCCATCGCGCTGCCCGCTATGCCCAGCCCCATGCCCACCAGGAAGCCGCCGAGGTTCGTCGCGGCGAAGGAGAGTACCGACAGGATCAGCGCGTTGATGCTCACGTAGTGGTGCGCGGCTGGTGCGCACCACAGGAACAGGCCGGCCGCCATCAGCGCCAGGCCGATGCCCAGCGCGGCCAGCCCGCCGAGCCCCAGGCTCACCATCACGGTCAGCGGCGACAGCGGCACCAGCAGCAGTTCGGCGCCGCCCAGCAGGAGCAGCAGCCCGGCCCAGAACGGTCGGGTCCGCCGCCAGTGCCGCAGCGCCGCCCGCCGCCGGGGCCACGGCAGCCGGGCGTCGAGCCGGCCGCTGCACCGGGCGCGCCACGCACTCAGAAACACTGCGTACCGTCCAGGCTCACGCTCAGCCGCAGCCCCTTGAGCCGGAAGTTGCCACCGGTGGCCGACCAGGCGTGCGACCTGACGCCGGCGACCTCGATGTTCCCGGCCTGGAGCCCGAAGTCTCCCTTCGGGCCGCCGACTCCGGGTACGGCGTCCAGCGAGGCGGCGTCGCGGCCGATCTGGGCGGTGCCGAAGCGGGCGTCGCCCACCAGATCCGCACCGTCGATGACCAGGCTGTCGGCCCGCACCGGGCCGGCCGCGCCGCCCGCGGTCAGCTTGAACACGACGGGGCCCAGCGGCGTCTTCACCTCGGCCGACTGGCAGATGTCGGTGAGCGCGGCCCGGCCGATGCCGAGCAGCGCCACGGAATGGCCCGCACCGTCCGCGTCCCGGTCGGTGTGCACATACGAGGCCAGGCCCGAACTGGTCAGCTTGCCGGACGACACCTGGAAGGTGGTGCCGGACACGGCGAACGACGCGGCGAGTGCGCCCTCGGCCATCACCGCCGCCATCGCGGCCACGGCGAGCAGCGCGGGCACCGCCGCCACGGCGGTCTTCTTCCAGGAGGTCCGCCCCTCGGGCGATAGGCGAAACGGTGTGCTCACTGCGTCCTCCCCGGGGCAGCGATCGACCGGCTGCGGGCGCAGCCGTGGAGACGTGCGGGTGCGCGAGGGAAGTGCTTCACCGGGCCGCTGCCAGGAGCGGCGTCGCAGGTCATGGCGGTCTGCCATACTGCGGAAAACTAGTGACAGCGGGAGACTAGGGCCGAATTTGAATAAGAGTCAACAGCGCGGACAGGCCACCCGCCCGACCGCCCGCGATACCGAGCGCTCCCAGGTGCGCCGTGCCGAACTGATAGCCACCGGACGGAAACTGTTCGCCGACACCTCCTACGACGCGCTGTCCATGGACGACATCGCGCGCCAGGCCGGGGTCGCCAAGGGCCTGATCTACTACTACTTCACGAACAAGCGCGGCTATTACCTCGCGATCATCGAGGACGCGGTGGCCGAACTCGTCGCGCGCGCCGGCAGCACCCACGGCCTGCCGCCGGCCGAGCGCGTCCAGCACATCGTCGACGGTCATCTGCGCTACGCCCAGCACCATCAGGCGGCCTACCGGGCCATCGTCACCGGCGGCGTCGGCTTCGACGCCGAGGTCCTGGCGATCCGCGACACCGTCCGCACCCGGATGCTGTCCACCATCGCGTTCGGGGCCTGGGGCCGGGAGGACATCCCGCCGCTGGCCCGTACGGCGCTGACCGGCTGGCTCTCCAGTGTGGAGGGCGTCACCCTCGACTGGATCGCGGAACAGAAGGTGCCGCGCGAGACGGTGGCCGCACTGCTGGTACGCGGCCTGGGCGACACGCTCCGGGTCATCGAGGAGTACGAACCGAGCTGCCCGGCGCCGCCGCGCCCGCCCCGGTAGCGTCCGGTCCGGCCGCCGCGCGGGAAAGGGCGGGAGGCCACCGCCTCCCGCCCTCATCGCGCATGTGCCGCCGTGGCTACTTGATCGCCTTGATCAGTTCGCCGCCCGTGGTGTCACCGCTCAGCTCCCAGAAGAACGTGCCGCCCAGGCCCTGCGCGTCCTTGAAGGCCATCTTCGTGCCGATGGTCTCCGGAGTGTCGTAACTCCACCACTGGTCACCGCACTTGGCGTAGGCCGTGCCGCCGACCTTCCCGGTGGCCGGGCAGCGGTCCTTGATGACCTTGTAGTCGTCGATACCCGCCTCGTACGTGCCCGGGGCCGGGCCGGTCGCCGTACCGCCCGGTGCGTCCTGGGTGACGCCCTGCCAGCCGCGGCCGTAGAAGCCGATGCCCAGCAGCAGCTTGCCCGCCGGGACACCGAGGGTCTTGAGCTTCGTGATGGTGTCGGTGGAGTTGAACCCGGCCTTCGGGATGCCGTCGTACGCGCTCAGCGGGGAGTGCGGCGCCGTCGGTCCCTTGGCGTCCCAGCCACCGAAGTAGTCGTACGTCATCGCGTTGTACCAGTCGACGTACTGTGCCGCGCCCGCGTAGTCGGCGGCCTCCATCTTGCCGCCGTCCGAGGCGTCCGCGGTGATCGCCGCGGTCACCAGGTTGTTCTGCCCGAACTTGGCGCGCACCGCCTTCATGACGTTGGTGAAGGCGTCCTTGCCGCTGCTGTCACAGGTCAGACCACAGGCGTTGGGGTACTCCCAGTCGATGTCGATCCCGTCGAAGACATCCGACCACCGGGGGTCCTTGACCAGGTCGAGGCAGGACTGGGCGAACGCGTCCGGGTTCTTGGCGGCGTCGGTGAAGCCGCCCGACCAGGTCCAGCCGCCGAACGACCAGATCACCTTGAGGCCGGGGTGCAGCTTCTTGAGCTTGCGCAGCTGGTTGAAGTTGCCGCGCAGCGCGCCGTTGTCCCAGGTGTCGGCCTGGCCGTCGACGCTGGTGTCGGCGGTGTACGCCTTGTCGTAGTCGGCGTATGAGTCGCCGATGGCGCACCGGCCGCCCTGGACGTTGCCGAAGGCGTAGTTGATGTGCGTCAGCTTGTCCGCGGAACCCGAGGTCTCGATGTTCTTGACGTGGTAATTGCGCTGGTAGACGCCCCAGTTGGTGAAGTACCCGACGACCTTGCCGCCTGCGGCGGCCGGCTTCGCCGGGACTGCCGCGGGGGTGTGGGCCGTGGTGGTGGCGGTCGCACGCTCGGCGGTGGGGGCGCCGAGGGGGTGGGCGGAGGCCGACCCGGCGAGCAGGGTGCCGGCCAGTGCGGCCGTACACAGGGCGGTGGCGGCGGCGATCAGCCTGCGCGGCGATCGTCGATGGTGCGGTCTGAACATGTCGTCTCCTCGGAGGGGGGTCGAGGGATGGAGTCTGACCAGCGTCCCGATTTGGCATGAACGCGCTCAGCGTTGGGGGAGAAGGTAGAAGGACTAGACCAGTGAGGTCAATGGTTCGGACCAATTTCGTGGCCGTCGGGCAAGGGCCGGAACCGGACAGCCGGTGACGATCAACCAGTGACGTGGCGCCGCCGATCGGGCATACTCCTAGCGCCGCAGCCGCAGGTCACGGCCCCCTGTGACCCGGGGGGCGATCATCGGCTCGGCACCCGGAAATCGGCGTCGCGACCTCACCCCGCGCGCGCGTCGCCGTAAGCGCCCGACAGGGAGGAGAGCGCCGCCATGACCGAATACGGCCCCCGGCCGGTGGACCGCAGGTTGCCCACGGAGGAAGCCCGAGACCTGTTGACGCTCGTGCGCGAGCTCGCCGAGCGCGAGATCACGCCCACGGCCGCCGAAGAGGAGGACGCCGGACGTTTCCCGCGCGAGATCTTCACCCTGCTGTCGGAGTCCGGCCTGCTCTCGCTGCCGTACGCCGAGGAGTTCGGCGGCGGAAACCAGCCCTACGAGGTGTACCTCCAGGTCCTGGAAGAGCTCGCCGCCGCCCGGCTCACCGTCGGCCTCGGCGTCAGCGTGCACACCCTCGCCTGCCACGCGCTCGCCGGATACGGCAGCGAGAAACAGCGCGCCGAACACCTTCCGGCCATGCTCGGCGGCGGACTCCTCGGTGCGTACTGCCTGTCCGAGCCGTCCGCCGGCTCCGACGCCGCCTCGCTGACGACGCGCGCCGTCCGCGACGGCGACACCTGGACGCTGGACGGCACCAAGGCGTGGATCACGCACGGCGGCGTGGCCGATTTCTATACCGTCCTGGCCCGCACCGGCGTCAGCGGTCCCCGCGGTATCACGGCCTTCCTGGTCCCCGGCGACGCCGAGGGCCTGAGCGCCGCACAGCCCGAGCGCAAGATGGGCATGAAGGGCTCCCCGACGGCCCAACTGCACTTCGACGGCGTCCGAGTGCCCGACTCCCGCCGCCTCGGCGACGAGGGCCAGGGCTTCGCCATCGCCCTCTCGGCCCTGGACTCCGGCCGGCTGGGCATCGCGGCCTGCGCCATCGGCGTCGCCCAGGCGGCGCTGGACGAGGCGCTCGGCTATGTCGCCTCGCGCCACCAATTCGGCCGCCCCATCGCCGACTTCCAGGGGCTGCGCTTCATGCTCGCCGACATGGCCACCCAGGTGGAGGCCGGCCGTGCGCTGTATCTTGCCGCCGCCCGGCTGCGCGACGCGGACCTGCCGTTCTCCAAGGAGGCGGCGATGGCCAAGCTGTTCTGCACGGACGCCGCGATGCGGGTGACCACGGACGCCGTCCAACTCCTGGGCGGCTACGGCTACACCGCCGACTTCCCGGCCGAGCGCTATATGCGCGAGGCCAAGGTCCTCCAGATCGTCGAGGGCACCAACCAGATCCAGCGGATGGTCATCGCCCGTCACCTGGCGGGGCCCGAGTCCCGCTGAACAATCCGGCGGGGAGGGGCGGTTCGGGGCGGGGGAGGGGCGCCTGAGAGGGTTCGCGGCGGGCCGTCGATGCGCGCCGCGGCCCGGATCGTCCGCCCGCCGCTCCGCCGCGTACCGAGGCGGAGAGCGCGGCCCGGACCGAGGGGTAGCCCCCGGCTGCCTCCTGGCGTACCGTCAGCTCTCCGCACCGGGGCGCGGGCCGGGCGCACCTGCGTACCACCGGTGCTCGCACGTGCCGGAGGAGTGGGCGCAGGAGAACGGCTGAGGCCGCTCGACGGGCGGTCGGGGTGTGGCGGTTCGGCCCGTTCCGTCCGTATCCGCGGTCAAGTCCCGCCTGGTAAGGCCGAGTTCCCCGCCGCGCCGGAATGAATGCCGGCCCGTGGGCGGCCGGGCGGCGGTCCGGTGTGCCTGCCGTGCCCGGAGTGCGGACGCGCCGGGGCGGGCCGCCCGTACCGGTGGCCGGTGCCGCTGAACCGTTCCTGCGCCGACGTGCGGAGGTGAGGTGCGCGGGCCGGTGGCGGTCGCCGCCCCCGACCACCGCTCGCTATCAGGCCGAACGGCGTATTTCCGGTACCCGGGCCGGCCGTGAGCCGGGCCCGCCGATGTGCGAGAACGGCTGCCGGCGCCAGTCCAGGCTCTCCGGGAGCGTCAGCAGCATGGCCGCGTCCTGTTCCTGAGCGTCCGTCGTGTCCTGGGACGACGGCGCCTCGGCCGCCGGGCGGCCCGACCCCCGGCACACCGTCAGACCGAACGGATTCCACGGCGAGGGGCACAGCGCATGCTCCGGAAGGGTGTCCTCGTCCGCCAGCAGCGCGATCGGCTGCCCGCAGTCCGGGCAGGTCACGCGGTACATCTCGAACGTTTCGAAAGGCTCGTACGCACCGTCGTCGTCGACGAGGCCGAAGAAGTCGTCTTCCTGAGCGTCGATCTTCGCCGCCGCGGATTCCTGCTGAGCGCGTCGCATGATGTCCATCCCCCTCGGGTGGGCCGGTCGGGCCGCCGACTTCTCTGCCGTGCGGCCCCGGCCACCAGCAGCAATTCCCCTCATGCCGCGCGCATAATCGCCACCCCCTACAGGACGCCGGGTCACGCATGTGGCATTAATCACACTGCGGGCGCAGGGGTCTCCACGACCCGGCGCGCGCTGCGCATACGCGCCCGCGCACAGTAGGTTGGGCGGGTGGAGGAGTTGGACCGACAAATCGTGGATCTGCTCGTCAAGGACGGGCGGATGAGCTACACCGACCTGGGCAAGGCCACCGGCCTGTCCACCTCGGCGGTGCACCAGCGCGTGCGCCGCCTGGAGCAGCGCGGTGTCATCAGGGGCTATGCCGCCATAGTCGACCCGGAAGCCGTGGGCCTGCCGCTCACCGCCTTCATCTCGGTCAAACCCTTCGACCCCAGCGCGCCGGACGATATCGCCGAGCGCCTCGCCGAGGTCCCCGAACTGGAGGCGTGTCACAGCGTCGCCGGCGACGAGAACTACATCCTCAAGGTCCGGGTCGCCACCCCGCTGGAGCTGGAGCATCTGCTCACCCGGATCCGCAGCCTCGCCGGGGTCTCCACCCGCACCACGGTCGTCCTCTCCACCCCGTACGAGGCCCGGCCGCCGCGCATCTGACCGGGGGCCGACCCCGCGCGCGGCCCGCCCGCGCACAGGGGCCAGACTGTCCGGTATGAGCGAGCGCATCCCCGATCCGGCCCGTCCCCGCACCGTCCTGCTGCGCGGCGGCGAGGTGCACAGCCCCGCGGACCCCTTCGCCACCGCCATGGTCGTGGAGGGCGACGCCATCGCCTGGGTCGGCGAAGAGGGCGCCGCCGATTCCTTCGCCGACGGGGTGGACGAGACGATCCACCTCGACGGCGCCCTCGTCACCCCGGCGTTCACGGACGCACATGTGCACACCACGGCGACCGGCCTCGCCCTCACCGGCCTGGACCTGTCCACCGCCACCACGCTCCCCGGCGTGCTGGCCCGGATCCGCGAGTACGCCGCCGCCCGCCCGGCGGACCGGATCCTGCTCGGCCACGGCTGGGACGCCAGCGCCTGGCCCGAGGGGCGCCCGCCCTCCCGCGCCGAACTGGACGCGGCCACCGGCGGCCGCCCCCTCTACCTCACCCGGGTCGATGTGCACTCCGCGGTCGTCACCACCGCCCTGCTCGACCAGGTCCCCGGCGTCCGCGAGCTGGCCGGATGGCACCCCGACGCACCGCTGACCGGTGCTGCCCACCACGCCGTGCGGCAGGCCGCGTACGCCACGGTGACCCCGGCCCAGCGCGCCGACGCCCAGGCCGCGACGCTCGCCCACGCCGCCTCCCTGGGCATCGGCAGCCTGCACGAGTGCGCGGGCCCGGACATCTCCAGCGAGGACGACTTCACCGCGCTGCTCGCCCTGGCCGCCGAGGGACGCGGCCCGCGCGTCGTCGGCTACTGGGCCGAAGCGATCACGTCCGCAAAGGGCGCCGACCGGATCCGCGCCCTCGGAGCCCGCGGCGCGGCCGGTGACCTCTTCGTCGACGGCTCGCTCGGCTCGCACACCGCCCACCTCCACGCCCCGTACGCGGACGCCTCCCACACGGGCACCGCCTACCTCGACACCGAGACCGTCGCCGCCCATGTCGCGGCCTGCACCGAGGCGGGTCTGCAAGCGGGCTTCCACGCCATCGGCGACGCCGCCCTGACCAGCGTCGTCGACGGCGTACGCGCCGCCGCCGAGCGGGTCGGCACGGACCGGATCCGCGCCGCCCGGCACCGCGTCGAACACGCCGAAATGCTCACCGAGAGCACCGTCGCCGCCTTCGCCGACCTCGCCCTGACCGCCTCCGTCCAGCCGGCCTTCGACGCGGCCTGGGGCGGCGCGAGCGGTATGTACGCGGCCCGTCTGGGTACCGACCGCGCCCGCACCCTCAACCCGTACGCCGCCCTGCTCAAGGCCGGTGTCCCGCTCGCCCTCGGCTCGGACAGCCCGGTCACCCCGCTCGACCCGTGGGGCACCCTGCGCGCCGCCGTCTTCCACCGCACCCGCGCCCACGGCATCTCCGCCCGCGCCGCGTTCACCGCCCACACCCGCGGCGGCTGGCGGGCCGTCGGACGCGACGACGCGGGCGTCCTGGTGCCCGGCGCCCCCGCCGACTACGCGGTCTGGCGCACCGGTGACCTGGTCGTCCAGGCCCCCGACGAGCGCGTCGAGCGCTGGTCCACCGACCCCCGCTCCGGCACCCCCGGCCTGCCCGATCTCACCCCCGGCAACGACCTTCCGGTGTGCCTGAGCACGGTGGTGGCCGGACGCACGGTCTTCGGACGGCCGAACGAGTGACTTCCCACGGGCACGTGCCGCCGCGGGGCGTGCGTGCAGGTACTTGCCCCACCTGGGAAGGCTCGCCGCTGACCTGGCACGACGCGAAAACGACGCAGGCGGAGCACCTGTTGACAGCAGGCGGTCGGCGGCCGGTAGGTTCTGCCGAGTCCACCACAGGACGCCCGATCGGGAGACCTCCGCGCAGCCGTCGAACGCAGCTGGGCCATGGGACGGCAGGCCACACCGGCACACCGTCACTGGGAGCCAGGTCCAGCAGCAGCGGCCCGGGGCGACGGAAGGTTTCAGCCGGTCGGCAGGTGTGACCCGGGTGGGGCCCGGATGCTCAGTAGACAACGGCTTTCGGTCGACCCGCAGCCAGCGGGCCCCAGGTCGGCCCGAAGGGCGCCGGGCCCCGATCCGCACCGCACCACGGCCCGCCCGGTGCGCCCGTGCCCCCGGTACCCCGGATCCGCCGTGGCGGCCCCCCGATGTACGGTCAGCTCACCATCGACCTGCAAGGAAGGCCGCGACCGTGCCAGCCGGATCCGACACCACCGAAGAAGCCGTCAGCGGCGCCTCGCCCGACGGCCCGGTGCCGCCTGCCGGTACAGGTCCCACGGGGGACCGGACCGACACCCCGGACGCCGGTCCCGGCGCGCCCGCCGGCAGACCGGCCCCTGACGGTGGGAACGGCGCCGGGGGGAGCGCCGGCGCCCCCGGTAGCGGCGGGGCCGCCGCGCATCCGCCACGCCGCCCCGGCCGCGCCCGGCGGCTCGCCGCGCTCGCCCGCCGCGAGGCGGTGCGTACCGTGCTCGCGGTCGTCTCCGGCCTCGCGCTCGCGCTCGCCTTCCCGCCGTACGACCTGTGGCCGCTGTCTCTCGTGGCCGTCGCCGCGCTCTCGCTGCTCACCCGCGGCCGGACCGTCCGCCAGGGCGCCTGGACCGGGTTCGTCCTCGGCCTGCCGTTCTTCGTGATCCTGCTGAAGTGGCTGCACGTCGTCGGCTGGGACGCGGTGATCGGCCTCTCCGTCGCCGAAGCGCTCTTCATGATGCTGCTGGGCGCGGCGCTGGCCGGCACCTCCCGGCTGCCCTGCTGGCCGCTGTGGACGGCCTGCCTGTGGGTCGCCCAGGAATGGGCCCGCGACCGCCTCCCGTTCGGCGGCTTCCCCTGGGGCCGGCTGGCCTTCGCCAACACCGGGTCGCCGTTCACCCCGCTCGCCGCGCTCGGCGGCGCCCCGCTGGTGACCTTCGCCGTGGCGCTGGCCGGTGCGCTGCTCGCCGGCTGCGCCGCCACCCTGTGGGGGCTGCGGGGTGCCGGTTCGGTGCGCCGGGCGGTGCCGGCCATCGAGGCGTTCGGGCTGGCCGCCGCCGTCACCGTCGTCGGCCTGGCGGTTCCCGTACCGACCGAGGCCGACGACAGCGTCGACATCGCCGTCGTCCAGGGCAACGTCCAGCAGCCCGGTATGGACTTCCTGGGCCGCCCCATGAAGATTCTCGACAACCACGCCACGGCCACCGAGAAGCTCGCGGCCGATGTGCGGGCCGGCCGGGTGAAGAAGCCCGACCTGGTCATCTGGCCGGAGAACTCCTCGGATCTCGACCCGTTCAAGTACCCGCAGGCGTACGACCGGATCGACGAGGCCGTGAAGGCCATCGGCGTCCCGGTGCTCGTCGGCGCCCTCGTCGACCACTCCGCCAAGAAGGGCTATGTCTTCAACGAGGGCATCGTCTGGGACCCGAAGTCGGGCCCCGGTGCCTCGTACACCAAGCAGCACCCGGTGCCGTTCGGCGAGTACGTGCCCTTCCGGGAGCAGCTCAGCAAGATCATCACGCGTTTCCAGCGGGTGCCCCGCGACTTCGCCCCGGGCGACCACACCGGCGTGCTGAACGTCGGCCCCGCCAAGCTCGGCGACGTCATCTGCTTCGAGGTCGCCTACGACGAGATCGTGCACGACACCGTGGGCGCGGGCGCCCGCGCCCTGGTCGTCCAGACCAACAACGCCACCTACGGCCGCACCGGCCAGCCCGAACAGCAGCTCGCCATGTCCAAGCTGCGCGCCGTCGAGCACGGCCGGGCCGTGGTCACCGCCGCCACCAGCGGCATCAGCGCCGTCGTCGCCCCGGACGGCGAGGTCACCCACCAGATCCCGGAATTCACCCAGGGGGTCGTGTCCGCCCGGATCCCGCTGCGCGACGAAACGACGCCGGCCGACCGCGTCGGTGCGGCTCCCGAGTGGGCGCTCGCTATCGTGGGTCTTCTGTCCTGCGCCGCCGCGACAGTCATCGGTCGGCGCGGGCGTACGAAGGACAAGTAAGGGGCAGCAGTGACAGACGGCGGTCAGCGGCAATACGGTCCGCTCGGCACCACCTTGGTGATCATCCCGACCTACAACGAGGCGGAGAACATCAAGTCGATCGTCTCGCGGGTGCGGTCGGCCGTCCCCGAGGCGCATGTACTGGTCGCGGACGACAACAGTCCCGACGGTACGGGGAAGCTCGCCGACGAACTCTCCGCGGACGACGAGCAGGTCCACGTCCTGCACCGCAAGGGCAAGGAAGGGCTCGGTGCCGCCTACCTCGCGAGTTTCCGGTGGGGCATCGACAACGGCTACGGCGTGCTGGTCGAGATGGACGCCGACGGCTCCCACCAGCCCGAGGAACTGCCCCGCCTGCTCACCGCCCTCAAGGGCGCCGATCTCGTGCTCGGCTCGCGCTGGGTGCCCGGCGGCCGGGTGGTGAACTGGCCCAAGTACCGCGAGGCCATCTCGCGCGGCGGCAGCACGTACTCCCGCATCCTCCTGGACGTCCCGATCCGCGATGTCACGGGCGGCTTCCGCGCGTTCCGCGTGGAGACCCTGGAGGGCCTCGGCCTCGACGAGGTGGCCTCCCAGGGCTACTGCTTTCAGGTCGATCTCGCCCGCCGCGCGGTGCAGGCCGGGTACCACGTCGTCGAGGTCCCGATCACCTTCATCGACCGGGAACTGGGCGACAGCAAGATGAGCCGCGACATCGTGGCCGAGGCGCTGTGGCGGGTCACGGCCTGGGGTGTCGGCTCCCGGGTGAACAAGATCCGCCGCCGCTGATCCGCGGCGCCCCCTTCCCGTCCCCGGGAGACCGGGACCGCGCCCGGACCGGCGCGCCCTGCCGCCCCGCGGCGCCGCCCTCGTGCGGACGCCGCGGGGCGGCGCCGTTCCGCCGCGGGGGAGTGCGGCGGCGACCGGGCCGGAGATGATCGTCCGCGCGACCCTCCGAGGCAGGTGCGGCGGGGAGCCAGGCACACTTGAGGCATGACGTTCGGAGCCACGCCATCACCGAGTCCCCGCCCGCCCCGGCGCTCCCGCGCCCGCCGGTTCGTCCCGTTGGGCGTCGCCGCCTGGATGGTGCTGGAGATCTGGCTGCTGACCGTGGTCGCCGGTGCCACGAGCGGCCTGACGGTCTTTCTGCTGCTGGTCGCGGGTGTGCTCGCCGGCGCGTTCGTGATCAAGCGGGCCGGGCGGCGCGCCTGGCGGAACCTCACCGAGACCTTGCAGGCCGGCGGCGACCCGGCGGCCCCCGGGGAGGCAGCGGCGGCGGGCGGCGGCACCACGCTCCCGATGCTCGGCGGTCTGCTGCTGATGATCCCGGGGCTGGTGTCCGATGTCCTGGGCCTGCTCTGCCTCTTTCCGCCGACCGGAAAGCTGATCCTCCGCCGCGTCGAGCGGCTGCTGACCCGGCCGGCCTCCTACGCCCCGGGCACGCTCGGTGACGCCTTCCAGCAGGCCCGGATGCACCAGCCGGACGGCAAGGTCGTCCAGGGCGAGGTCATCCGCCGCGACGATCCGCCGGCCCCGCGCCGCCAGGACCCGCCGCTGACCGGCTGAACCGCTGTCCGGTGCGCGGGGGCCGCCCCCGCGCACCGGGGCCGGATGCCGCGGCCCGACGGGAGCACCGTGGACAAGCAAGGGCCGGGGCCACCGCGGATGCGGTGGCCCCGGCCCTTGTACTGCTGTACTGCCTGAGGCAGAGTCCGTTTGTCAGGCGGACTTGCGATTGCTGTCGCGCGGATGCACGGCAATGTTCATGGTGCCGGAGCGCAGGACGGCCAGCCTCTCGGCCAGCACCTCCTCCAACTCCTCGCGGGTGCGCCGCTCCATGAGCATGTCCCAGTGCGTACGCGCGGGCTTACCCTTCTTCTCCTCGGGGCCGTCGCCATCCACCAGGAGTGAAGGCGCGCCACATACCTTGCACTCCCACTCCGGCGGAATCTCGGCCTCAACCGAGAACGGCATCTCAAATCGATGTCCGTTCTGGCATGCGTACTCCACCGCCTGGCGCGGGGCCAGGTCGATGCCGCGGTCGGTCTCGTAGCTGGTCACCACGAGTCGCGTGCCGCGGAGAGCTCGCTCACTCATGAATCGTGCCTCCCGGGCTTGTCGCCCACAGGACAGGTGTCGCTGTCGTCGTCATCCGGTCAACGTCCGGTCGGCGGTGAAGATTCCCGTAATCGGGACATGCGTCGCCCGTCGTGCCGCCCCTTTTTTACCCACCGGCGCCCGATTTGTCACATCTGGTAGGAGATGTCACCCAACGCATCTCATACCTGAGCGCGCAGTAACGGTCCGTCTGGTGAGCCAAAGGCGTACACTACCGGCCCGCGCGCCCCAAGCCTAAATTTGGTCCGGAACGGGAGCCCCCGCCACCGCGGCCGACGGGCCCTGGACGTCCGCCCCGGGCCCCGCCCGTACCGGCCGCGCCGCTCTCGACGCCGGACGGCCGCCGGCGCTCAGACCCAGCGGCCCCGCGCGGTCAGCACCGTCCGCAGTGTCTCGATGTGATCGGTCATGATGCCGTCCACCCCGAGATCCAGCAGCGCCGCCATCCGGCCGGCGTCATTGACCGTCCAGACGTGGACCTGCATCCCGAGGGCGTGCGCGGCCCGCAGGAACAGCGGATCGACGACGGGGATACCGGACTGCCGCTCGGGGACCTGCACACACACCGCGCTGCGCCGCACCGCCAGGCCCAGCAGCCGGTCCAGCGGCAGCGCCCCACGCCCGTACGAACGCAGCCGCAGACCCGCCACGCCCCGGGTCCCCAGCGACGTCGCCAGCCGCGGACCGGCCAGGTGCTGCGCCCGCGCCACCCGGGCCTCCGAGAACGACCCCACGCACACCCGGTCCCAGGCGCCGGTCCTGCGCAGCAGGTCCAGCAGGGGTGGCAACGCGGCCTCGGCCTTGAGATCGACGTTCCAGCGAGCCCGCGGGAACTCCTCCAGCAGTTCCTCGAAGAGCGGCAGCGGCTCCTGGCCGGCGACCCTGGCCCGGCGCACCGTCCGCCACGGCAGCGCGCCGATCTCGCCGCGGGCGTCGGTGACCCGGTCGAGCGTGGCGTCGTGAAAGGCGACCAGCCTGCCGTCCGATGTGGTGTGCACATCGGTCTCCAGATAGCGGTAGCCGAGCGCCACCGCCTGCCGGAAGGCGGCCGCGGTGTTCTCCAGGCCGTCCGCCGCCCCGCCCCGGTGGGCGAACGGGAGCGGGGCGGGATGGTCGAGATAGGGGTGGCGTATGCGGAGGGCTCGGGTCACTCGGGAAGTATCGCGCGCGCCTGCCGCGCCGCACCGCGGGCCACCACCCGCGACGGCTGCGCCGGCAGGCCCTCGATCGCGAAGCGGCGGAGGAAGAACTGCGCCAGCGGCCCGATGGACAGCGCGTAGAGCACCGTGCCCACGCCCACCGAACCGCCGAGCAGGAAGCCGGCCGCAACCACCGTCACCTCGATACCGGTCCGCACCAGCCGCACGGGCCGGCCGGTGAGCCGGTGCAGCCCGGTCATCAGCCCGTCCCGGGGACCGGGGCCGAAGTGCGCCGAGATGTAGAGCCCGGTCGCCGCGCCGTTGAGGACCACGGCGCCCACCAGCAGCGGGATACGGATCGCGAGGGAGCCGATATCGGGGACCAGCGCCAGCGTCCCGTCCATCACCAGGCCGAGGAGCACCACGTTCGACACCGTCCCCAGCCCGGGTCGCTGCCGCAGCGGGATCCACAGCAGCAGGATCAGTGCGCCGGACACGATGGTGACCGTGCCGATCGACAGACCTGTGTGCCGGGCGAGGCCCTGGTTCAGCACGCTCCACGGCTCCAGGCCGAGCCCGGCGCGCAGCATCAGCCCCATGCTCACGCCGTAGAGCACCAGCCCCAGGTAGAGCTGGACGATCCGGCGCGGCAGCCGTGCTCGTGGCGTGCCGGTCGCCGTGGTGCCGGATTCTCCGGTGCTGGACACGATTCTTCCCCCTCATGGCAGGATTGGACTGATGCGTGTCACCATGTGGCGCGTCCGGGCTCCGGGAGAAGAGCCAATTTGGGGAAGGTGGACTGATCGTCATGGCCCAGTGGACTTCAGCGGTGGGGGCGACCCAACTGGCCCGGCTGCTCCGCTCACAGGACCCCCGGGACGCCGAACCCCCGGGCGGCGGCCGCCGGCTGCCCGCCTACCGCAGTCTCGCCGACGGGGTGCGCCGCCTCGTCCTGGAGGGCCGGGTGCCGGTCGCCGCCCGGCTGCCCGCCGAACGCGAACTGGCCGCCGCCCACGCGGTCAGCCGCACCACCGTCGCCGCCGCCTACGAAGCGCTGCGCGCCGAAGGGTTCCTGGAATCCCGGCGCGGTTCCGGCAGCTGGACCGCGGTCCCGGCCGGCAATCCGCTGCCCACCCGCGGCCTGGAACCGCTGCCGCCGGAGGCCGCGGGCTCCATGATCGACCTCGGCTGCGCCGCCCTCCCGGCCCCCGAACCCTGGCTGACCCGCGCCGTCCAGGGCGCCATGGCAGACCTTCCGCTCTACGCCCACGCCCACGGCGACTACCCGGCCGGCCTGCCCGTCCTGCGCCAGGCCCTCGCCGACCGCTACACGGCCCGCGGCATACCCACCATGCCCGAACAGATCATGGTGACCACGGGGGCGATGGGCGCCGTGGCCGCGATCTGCCGTCTGTGCACGAGCCCCGGCGAGCGGGTGGCCGTCGACTCCCCGTCCTACGCCAACATCCTCCAGCTGATGCGGGACGCCGGTGCCCGGCTCGTCCCGGTCGCCCTCGCCGAGCGGCTGACCGGCTGGGACATCCCCGCCTGGCGCCAGGTCATGCGCGACGCGGCACCCCGCATGGCGTACGTCGTCGCCGACTTCCACAACCCCACCGGGAGCCTCGCCACCGAGGACCAGCGCCGCCGCCTGGTCGACGCCGCGCGGTCGGCCGGCACCCTGCTCGTCGTCGACGAGACCATGGCCGAGCTCCGACTGGACGAGGACCCCGAACCGCCGCGCCCGGTCTGCGCGTTCGACCCCGCGGGCAGCTCCGTGATCACCGTCGGCTCGGCCAGCAAGGCGTTCTGGGCCGGGATGCGGATCGGCTGGGTGCGCGCCGCGCCCGACATCATCCGCAGTCTGGTCGCCGCCCGTGCCTACTCCGACCTCGGCTCACCGGTGCTCGAACAGCTCGCCATCGCCTCGCTCCTGGGGACCGGCGGCTGGGAGCAGGCCATCGAGATCCGCCGCCGCGAGGCCCGCGAGAACCGCGACGCGATCGTCGGCGCCCTGCAACGGCGCCTGCCCGACTGGGAGTTCACCGTCCCGCACGGCGGGCTCACCCTCTGGGTCCGTACCGGCGGCCTCTCCGGGTCCCGTATCGCCGAGGCGGGGGAGCGGCTCGGGGTGCGCGTCCCCTCCGGTCCGCGGTTCGGCGTCGACGGCGCGTTCGAAGGCTTTGTGCGGCTGCCGTTCACGGTCGCCGGAGCGGTCGCCGACGAGGCCGTCGCCCGACTGGCCGGCGCCGCGCGCCTGGTCGCGACCGGCACCCCGGTCGAGGCCGAGCTGCGGACGCCGTTCGTGGCCTGACACGGGGCCCGCGGGTCCCGGCCCCGGCGCTCAGCCCTCCGCGCGGGCGGCCTCCGACCCGTTGACCGCGACGGATCCGGTGGGCCCTGCGGCCTTGAGGGACGGCACGGCCGTGGTCGCGCCGACCGGCCCGGCCGGGACCGTCGCATCACCGGCGGCGCCGTCCCGCTCCGGGGCGGGCGCGCCCTTGGCGAAGGTCACCGGCCTGCCCGGCGCCGCCCCGTCGGCCGGAACCGGGTGCTCCGGCAGCAGCGCCAGGACGGCCTGCCGGTGCGCCTCGCCCGTCGCCTCGTCGAACGGGTCGGGGGTGGCGGGCACCTGGAGCCGCAGGACCTCACCGGTCCCCAGCCGTGCGTACCCGCGCCCCGCCGGCATCTGCGCCGGCGCCGTGGTGCGCGGCGGCGCCCCGAGCACCGCCCGTACCTCCTCCGGAGCGGCGCACCCGAGCACGACCCGCGCCCGGGTGTGCGCCCGTACGGGATCGCTCAGCAGCTCGGCACTCTGGAACTGATCGGCCACGACCACCGTCACACCGGCCGCCCGGCCGTACCGCAACGGCACCTGGAGCAGCCGCTGCGGATCGTCCCGGCCCTCCGCGGCCGCGAGCTGCGTCAGCGTCGTCGGGCGGTCCGCGAGGATCCACAGCGGCCGCCGGGTGTCGTCGGGCGCGGCCCGGCCGGCCTGCCGGGCGCGGTTCGCCGCGATCAGCCGGCGCTCGGTCTCGTGCGACGCCCACTCCAGCGTCGCCAGCACCCCCGAGAGCCCGCTCTCCACCCCGAGCACGCCGCGGCGCCCGGCCAGTACGGCGAACTCGCCGGTGCCGCTGCCGTCGATGATCAGCACATCTCCGTGGTGCAGCGCCTGGAGGGCGATCGAACGCAGCAGCGTCGTGGTCCCGCTCCCCGGTTGCCCGAGCGCGAGCAGATGCGGCTCGGTGGACCGCCCGCCGGTACGCCAGACCACCGGCGGCACATCCCGCGTCCCCGCCTCGTCGGCGACCGGCAGGGTCCGCGGTACGGAGCCGGGACCGGTGAATCCGAGCACCGTCTCACCCGGTGCGGTCACGAAAGGCTGCGCGGCGATATCGGTGGGCAGCGCCCCCAGAACGGTCAGCACCAGCTGCCCGGCCTCCTCGTCCCAGGCGAAGTGGTACTCCCGGCCGCGGCCGGACCTGGTGTGCAGCACCTGCTCGACGCGGGCCCGGGACGGGGCCTCGCCGTCGGTGAAATACGCCGGGTACTTCAGCCGGAGACGGACGAGGCGGCCGCTGTCGTCGAAGCGGTACTCGGTGAACGCCCGCTCCCAGTCGCCGTCATGGGTGTAGAGGGGGTGGGGGTCACCCTCGGCGGAGAAGTACGGAACCAGCGCCTCGTAGAGGGCCTGCAACCGCTCCGACTCCGCCTCGCCGGGACCGGTCCGGGCCGGCGCGCGGTCCCGCCCCGTCCAGGCCGCCGCCCCCGTCACCACGATGAGCGCGAGCAGTGGCCCGTACGGCACCAGCGCCACGGCCAGCACACCCGCGGCGACGAGGAACAGCAGTGGGCTCCGGCGCTCCTTGGGCGTCGCGGACCAGCGCCCCCGGCCGACCACGGCCAGCCGGCGCAGTCCACGGCTGATGGCGATCAGCGGGTGGAACACGTCGGTGGCGCTGTCGGCGGCGGTGCGCGCGAATTCGCGGCTGCGGGCGATCGACGCGCTGTTGGTCAGGATGCGGGGCAGGGGGCGCCGGGCCACATCTGTCTCCTGTCGCTCGTGCTGTGGACGTGAGCGGCCCGGTGGGATACGAGCCGGGGGCGTGCTGCACACGGAGCGGCCCGGACGGGACATGGCGCGGCCCGGTCGGGCGTGACTCGGGGCGCCGCGCTAAATCTTGAGACCTCCGAGCAGGCTCGCCAGGCTCGCGCCGCCCGCCTTGATGCTCGGCGCGATGGCCGAGCCCGCGAGGTAGAAGCCGAACAGCGCGCAGACCAGGGCGTGGGACAGCTTGAGGCCGTCTTTGCGGAAGAACAGGAAGACGATGACACCGAGCAGGACGACGCCGGAGATGGACAGAATCATGAGGGTTCTCTCCTGGGTGGTGGGGACGGTCACCATGAGTCCTTCCAGCCTCACAGCAAGTATCAAGCCACCAAAAGCCGCAAATGGGTGATTTATCGTTGAAAACGCCCAAATGGCAGCGAGGGGAAGGTAACCGCACCGGGCCCCCGCCGGGCGGGGCGCCGGCCCTCCCGCCGACCCGGCACAATCGTGGGGTGTCGAAGAACAAACCGCGCCGACCGGCCGTCACCCCCACCACCCCCTGCCGCTGCGGAAGCGGTGAGCCCTACCGCGATTGCTGCGGAGGCTGCCATCAGGGGCGGACCGCCGCCCCGACCGCGGAGCGGCTGATGCGCTCGCGCTACAGCGCCTTCGTCGTCGCCGACACCGGATATCTGCTGCGCACCTGGCACCCGACGACCCGGCCCGGCGGACTGGACCTCGAACCCGCGCAGCGGTGGACCGGACTGGAGATCCTCGGCACCACGGGCGGCAGCGCCTTCCACACCGAGGGCACCGTCGAATTCCGCGCCCACTACACGCTGCACGGCCAGGCCGACAGCCAGTACGAGCACAGCCGTTTCGTCCGCGAGAACGGCCTGTGGGTCTACCTGGACGCGCTGCCGCCCGCGTAGCAGCCGAGAGCCGGGACGGAACCCGGTCAGCGGCCGCGCAGCTGCTCGATCTCCCGGCGGTCGCGCTTGGTGGGACGACCGGCCCCGCGGTCGCGGTGCGCCATGACCGGGGCCTCCTCGCGCGGCGGGGGCGGCGGGCTGTTGTCGACGAAGCACTCGGCGGCGACGGCCGCGCCCACCCGCTTGCGCACCAGCCGCGAGACGACCACGATCCGCTCCAGGCCGGCCTGCCGCAGCCGCACCTCGTCGCCGGTGCGCACCGTATAGGCCGCCTTCACCCGCTCCCCGTTGACGCGTACGTGCCCCGCCCGGCAGGCCGCGGCGGCCAGTGAACGCGTCTTGGTGAGCCGCACGGACCAGATCCAGCTGTCGATGCGGGTGTTCCCCTCGTCTGAAGCCATGCCACGACTCTAGATCCAGGCGGGGGGTGAGCGGCGGGCGGGACTTCGGGGGGTCCTGCCCGGTCTGCGGTCGTCCGACCATGGCCAGGGCCGGGCAGCGGCGCGACCCCGTCCAACGCTCGGGCCGATCCCGCGCCGCGCGACGCCTCACCACACCGATCCCGGCAGACAGCATGACGTCGAGCCGTCACGAATCCACCCCGTACCGGGCATGACGGCTCTACGTCACGCCCTGGGCGGGGGCAACGACCAGGCGGCGGGAGGGCTGCACGCAACCAAGCCACAATCCGCCCCGGGTCGCGCCATAAAGCGTCGGGAGTCGAGCGGATTATGCCCGCTATTTCTCAGAAGAAATCGAAAAAGCGAAAGCTGATCGTCGTGGAGTTCGAACGCTGTGATCTCTGAGGGGTTCCTGGTGAACGAGGGAAGCCTTCCCGACCACGCACCCCAAGGGCGGCGGCTCGGCAGGAAACCACCTTCCGGCTCGGGGTCGCGTCGGTAAGGATCCTGCGAAGACACCGGAATTGACTGGGGGAAACACATGAAGATCGGAAAGCGGGTAGCAATACTCGTCGCGGCCACGGCCATGGCCGCCGGAGCCACCATCACCGCACAAGCCAGCCCAGCAGAGAACGGCCTCCAGCGGCAGGCCGATGCCCTCCTGCCGGGGCATTCACGCGTCCGGCACGTCACCGCCGACCGCGTTGATTACGACGGCCTCACCGTCACCCGCCCGACGGGAAAGGACAAAATCACCCTGGACTGCCAGGAAGGCCATCTGTGCATGCTCGTCCGGGGCACGAAATTCGACCTCTACAAGTGCCAGACCTGGCAAGCGCAGAACTGGACCGGCAACGGGGAATTCAACAACAACCAGACCCCCGGCACCGTCGCCAAATTCTTCAACCAGGACGGCAGTGTCCGCTGGACCTCCACGGCCAAGCAGGTGGGCACGGCCACCTGGGATCCCATCTACTCGATCCGGCCGTGCTGAAGTGATCGTGCGGCGCGGGCTGATCACGGCGGCCCGCGCCGCACTCCTCACTGTTTGTCGGCGACCCGGGCCAGCCGCCTCTCCTTCTTCAGCTCACGGTCGCAAGCAGGCCCGCCGTGACGGAGGCCTGAGCCACGAGAGAGGCTGCGCTCCTCGTCGAACCGCCAGGGCGGGTGGGCGAACACCTCCACCAGCGCACCGCCGTCTCGCTCCTGGCCACCGTCTGGTCCGCCGGACAGCACCACCTCGTCGAACCCGACGACTGGCCCGACGCCCTGCCCGCCACCGTCCTCGGCGCGATCCACCAGGCCCTGGCCATCAACAGCGACCCCACCATGCACAACTTCCGCGACACGGGCGAAAGCCGCGAGCAACACAGCCATGTGGCCTCGCTACTTGCCAAACGTCCCTGAAAGTCGCGGACGTGCTCTGACCTGCGTAGGAAGCTCGGCAACATGGGATAACGGTTGCGCCGCCGGTGCCGCGCTGACGACAGGGCGGGCCGGCCGTGTGGGGGAGCCGGGTGGGGCGGGGCCATTCGGATCCGCCGGACCGGCCGGCCCTATGCCGACGCCCGCTTCTTCGCCGGCTTCGCGGGGGACTTCTTCGCGGTCTTCGCTGCCGTCGCGGTCTGCGCGGTCTTCGCCGTGTTTTTCGCGGTGGTCCTCGCGGTGCTCTTCCCGGCTGCTTTCCCCGCCGCACTCCCGGTGGTCCTCTTCGCCGCGGACGTTCGGGTGGTGCCGGGGGAGGTGTCGGAGGTGGCGGTGGACTTCTTCGCGGTCGCGGTCTTCGTGGTGGCGCCGGCGGCTTTCCCGGACGGTCCGGATGTCCCGGACGGACCGGACTCCGCTGTCGTCGCCTTCCGTACGGTGGTCTTCCGGGTGCCGCTCTTCCCGGCGGCGGCCGGTGCCGCGCTCCGCTTCGCGGTCTTCGCCGTCTGCACCGTCTTTGTCGTTCTGGCGGTCTTCCGCCCCCGGATCGGAGTGACGGACGCCGGTGGCGAATCCGCCCCGGACCCCGCCGCCCCGACGTACTCCCCGCGCCCCTCCTTCGCCGCCCGCACGCTGTTCTCCAGCGCGGCCATCAGGTCGATGACCTTGGCCCCGGAGGCGGCCCCCGCCTCGGGGACGCCGGGCTCGCCGCCCGCCACCTTCGCGGCGACCAGCTGCTCGACGGCCTCGCGATAGTCGTCGTGCAGCTCGGCGGGATCCAGTTCCCCGAGCGAATCCATCAGCACTTCGGCGAGCGTCAGCTCGTTGGGACGGATCTCCACGTCGCCGGGCACGACGCCCTTCGTCGGCCGGATCTGGTCCGGCCACAACAGAGCGTGCATCACGATCGCCCCGTCGTGCGCCCGCAGCATGGCGAGGGTCTCCCGGCCGTGCATCGCCACCTTGCCGATCGCGACCTTCTCGTGGTGCTCCAGGGCCTCCCGCAACAGGGTGTACGGCTTGGCCGCGGCGAGGCCGTCGGGCCCCAGGTAGTAGGACTTGTCCAGCTGGAGCGGATCGATCTCGCCGGGGTCGACGAACGACAGGATCGTCAGCGTGCGCGCGGTCGGCAGCGGCAGCCGGGACAGATCGTCGTCGGTGATCGGCACGATGGCGTCGTCCGACGCCGGGTAGCCCTTGCCGATCTCCTCGTTCGGGACTTCCTCCCCGTCCAGCTCGCAGAACTTCCGGTAGCGGATCCGGCCGCCGTCCTTATCGTGGATGCGGACGAAGGAGACCGAAGAGGTGCGGTCGGTGGCGCTGTAGGTCTTCACCGGGATGCTGACCAGGCCAAACGATATCGACCCATTCCATACGGAGCGCATAGTTCGTCCCTTGTGTGGGATTCTCATCGTATGTCGCCGATCACCGTCGTGGAGGGGCGGCGCCTCGCGCTGACCAACCTGGACAAGGTCCTGTATCCCGCGACCGGCACCACCAAGGGCGAGGTGCTGCACTACTGCACCACCACCGCGGCCCTGCTCCTCCCGCACCTCCACGACCGGCCGGTCTCCTTCCTGCGCTTCCCCGACGGACCGGACGGCCCCCGGTTCTTCACCAAGAACGTGCCGCCCGGCACGCCCGCCTGGGTGAAGACCTGCGAGGTACCCGGTACGAGCGCCGCATCCAGCCGGCAGGTCCTCCTCCAGGACCTCGCCTCGCTGGTCTGGGCCGCCAACCTGGTCGTCGAACTGCACACCCCCCAATGGACCAGGAACGCGCCCGGCGTTGCCGACCGCCTCGTCCTCGACCTGGACCCCGGCGCACCGGCCACCATTGTGGAATGCTGCGCCGCCGCCGGGTGGCTGCGCGACCGGATGGCGGCCGACGGCCTCGACGCCTACGCCAAGACCAGCGGCTCCAAGGGCCTGCACCTCATCGTGCCCATCGAGCCCGCGTCCGCCGAACGGACCACCGCGTACGCGAGATCGCTCGCCGTGGCGGCCGCGGCGGCCCTCCCCGACCTCGTCGTCCACAAGATGGCCAAGGCGCTGCGCCCCGGCAAGGTCTTCCTCGACTTCTCCCAGAACTCCGCCGCCAAGACCACCGCGGCCGCCTACACCCTGCGCGCCCGCGCCACCCCCACCGTCTCCACCCCCGTCACCTGGGACGAGATCGCCGCCTGCACCGAACCGGCGCAACTCTCCTTCCTCTTCAGCGATATCGCCGCCCGCCGGGAACGCCACGGCGACCTGCTCGGCCCGCTCCTCGACCCCCACCGGGCCCGCCCGGTCCCGACGGCCCCCGGGTGACCGCCAGATGCCGCTCTGGTCCCCTCGGCAGCAGACGGGGACCGCGGCGTCGCCGCCGGATCCCGCTACCGTGGCGGGATGTCTCGGCGCACCCCGCAGCAGGACCCGTACTGGAACCACAATGTGCACTACCACCGGCTGGTGCTCGACGCCGTGCCGGACGGCTGTGGGCGGGCCCTGGACATCGGCTGCGGCGACGGCCTGCTGGTACGCAAACTGGCCGGTCGGGCCCGTGAGGTGACGGGGGTGGACCGTTCCGCCGACATGATCCGCGTGGCGCGCGAACACGGCGGACGGAGCCCGAACATCGCGTTCCTCCGGGCGGACCTCATGACGCCGGACGGCGGCGCGGTCCGCGGAGCGACCGGGATCCGCGATGCCGCCACCTCACCTCCGGCCGGCCCCGGCACGGGCAGAGGCAGCGGTCACGACACCGGCATCGACATCGATCCCGAATCCGGTACCGACCTCGGTATCGGCACCGGCTATGACTTCATCAGCGCCGTGGCCGTCCTGCATCACCTGGACTTCGCGGCCGCGCTGGACCGGATGACCGGCCTGCTGGCGCCCGGCGGCCGACTGGTCCTCATCGGTCTGGCGAACAACCGGACACCCCTGGACTGGCTCATCAGCGCCGCCGGCGTACCGGCCGCCCGCATCCTCGCCCGGCGACACGGCGGTAAGACCGATCCGCCGGGGATGCCCGTCCAGGACCCCGGTATGACCTGGAACCAGGTCCGCCGCGTGGCCCGGGAGCGGCTGCCGGGCTGCCGCTTCCGCCGCCATCTGCTGTGGCGCTACTCGGTCGTGTGGGAGAAACCGCAGGGAGGCCCCGTCGACAGTGCCACCGAGAACCGCATCAACCGTCGCACCAGGAACCGCATCGCATGCCGGATCACTGGGACGGAGCAGTAGTTCGTCCGGCGGTTCGCCGGGGCCGGCCCGGCTGGTGTCCTGCGATGCCGAAGAGTGAGCGCTGTCGGTGCCGGGGGTCAGCGGCTTCTGATCACCGCCCGTCCCGCCGTCAGGTCCACAATGGCGTGCGGTGGTGCACCGGCCTCGCTGTCGTGACGTATCAACTGATCCGTTCGGCGCTGCTCGATCTCCACCCGCTTGTTCGGGTTCAGGGCTGCGGTCAGCTCGGCGACAGCCGCTCCGGCGCCGTTTCCGCCGCCCGTCGTCGTGCGGACCACGAGGTGCCGCAGCCACCCAGGACGGCCGTTGCGCAGCACCAGGCGCCGGGCGCCGGACAGCAGTAGCGGCACGATGATCACGGCCGCCATGAGCAGGGTGACGATCAGCATCAGAACCATGTCAGGCCAACGTCCGCCCCTGCGTCCACCGTTCCCGGTGCCGGACCCGGTCGCCGGATTCCCGCCCGGCCGAAACGTGGGCACTGCCGTGACCAGCGATTTCGCCACTGAGCGTTTGATGGCACGCGCTCACATTCGATGACACGGGTCAGCTGGGAACTGCCGGCCCGCCGCCGAGGACGGTGGGGGACCGGATGGAGTAGGCCAACCGGCGGGTGGCCGGAGGCGTTTTTAGCGTGGCCCCATGTCGAGAGCGCGTTGGTCCACCGTCAGAGCCCGTACCGCGGCGGCCGTTTGTGCCGCGAGCCTGTTGGCCGTGTGCGGTCCGGCGTTCGCCGGAGGCCCGCACGGTGCCGACGACGTTGCCGAGGTCCGGCCCACCGCTGTCCATGGCCTGCCCGATGAACCCGGAGTGCAGTTCCGCCCCAGGCCGGATGTGCCCTGGCCGCCCGAGGTCTCGGCGCAGTCGTGGGTGGTGGCGGACGCGGGGAGCGGAACGATCCTCGCGGCCAAGGACGCACACCGCCGGCTGCCCCCGGCCAGCACCCTCAAGACGCTCTTCGCCGTGACGGTGCTGCCGAAGTTCTCACCGGAGACCGTCCACACCGTCACCGAGGCGGAACTGGCCGGTATCGAAGCGGGCAGCGCGCTCGTCGGCATCAAGGAGGACATGGACTACAGCGTCGCCGACCTGTGGCGCGGGGTCTTCCTCAACTCGGGCAGCGACGCGGTACGTGCCCTCGCCTCGATGAACGGCGGCTGGGCGGAGACCGTCGCGGACATGCAGGCGACGGCGGAACGCCTCGGTGCCCACGACACGCAGGTGGAGTCCGCGGACGGATTCGACATCGAAGGGCAGCACTCCTCTGCCTATGACCTGTCCCTCTTCGCCAGGGCCGGCCTGGCCGACCGCGAGTTCGTGGGCTTCGCCTCGACGAAGACGGCGCAGTTCCCCGAGGACGGCGGGCCCCTGGCCTTCGGCATCCAGAACACCAACCGGCTGCTCGTCGGCTCGCACGGCGTGGAACCGTACCCCGGACTGATCGGGGTGAAGAACGGCTACACGAGCGCGGCGGGCAACACCTTGATCGCCGCGGCTCGGCGCGACGGCCGGACGCTCCTGGTCACCGTCATGAAGCCGCGGTCCGGCGCCGGCAACGCCGTGTACGAGGAGGCGCGCGCACTGCTGGACTGGGGGTTCCACGCGGCTCCCCGGGCCGAGCCCGTCGGCACTCTGGCCTCCGAAGCGCCCGCCGAGGAGTCCGACAAGCCGTACGCCGGGGCGCGGCGCACCGGCCGCCGGCAGCCTGCCGCCGTACCCCGGAAGACCGCCGTGCCACGGGGGAGCGCCGCACTCCGGACGACCGCCGAGGCCCAGGACAGCGGCTCGAACGCGCCGTACGTCTGGGGTTTCGCCGCCGTCACCGTCGCCCTCGTGGGACTCGGTGCGGGCCGGTGGCGGCGGCGCCGTAGGAAGGGGGGAGCCGCGGGCGGGGAGTCCGGGTGAGTCCGCGCCGTGACTGGCCAGGACCGCGATGGTCCGGCCCCGACCGGTCCGTACACGCCGGCTCCTGAGGACGGCGGGACCGGGGCGATCGGCCACCGTATGTTCATCCGATCGGTTGTGGTCCTGGAGGGCGTGGTACCGCCTTGACCAGGTGAAGCGTGACGCGACTGCCTCGGTTGTGATGACTGCCGGGCGTTGCGCGGTGTAGCGTCCTGATCAGCTGTCGTGGTTCCGAAGTGCCGGTCGCCCGTGTCGCGTTCACGGGCGTTCTTGCTGTGCAGCGCCTCTCCGGACCAGGGCGATCACCTCCGGTTCCCGCGGTACGCGGGGGCCGATTCAAGCCCCTTGAACGAAGGAGACAGGTATGGCCAGCGGCACGGTGAAGTGGTTCAACTCGGATAAGGGCTTCGGTTTCATCGCGCAGGACGACGGCGGCTCCGACGTCTTCGCGCACTACTCGAACATCGACGCCCAGGGCTACCGCGAGCTTCAGGAGGGCCAGAAGGTGACCTTCGAGGTCACGCAGGGCCAGAAGGGCCCCCAGGCGGAGAAGATCCGCCCGGCGTAAGCGCCGCCCACGACGGTGCCCGCTCCCGCCCCGGGGGCGGGCACCGTCGTGTCCGGCCGCCTGCCGCCCCACGGGCCCGCGCTGTTGCACGGCACGGATCACGGGTGGCGGTCGTTGAGGATCTTCTGGAAGAGGCGGTGGTCGCGCCAGGCGCCGTCGATGTGGAGATAGTTGGGGGCGGTGCCGAACGCCTCGAAGCCGCATTTGGCCAGTACGCGCTGCGAGGCGGTGTTGTCGAGGAGGGTCCCGGCCTCGATGCGGTGCAGGCCCAGCGCGGCGTCGGCCACGGCGCAGACCTCGGTCACCGCGGCGCAGGCGAGCCCCCGCCCTACCTGGTCCGCGTCGATCCAGTAGCCGATGTTCGCGCTGCGGAAGGGGCCGAGCGTGATGCCGGTGAGCGTGACCGTCCCCACGACGTCGCCGCCGTCGCCGCCGCCATGCTGCGCGTCGCCGTCACCGTGGTCCTCGTTACGGACCAGTACCCACGGCATCAGCCGCCCGGCCCGCTGCTCGGCCAGTTGGTTGCGGAGGCGTTCGGACTGCCCCTCAGGGGTGTAGAAGGCGTCGCCCCGGTGCGGCTCCCAGGGGCGGAGATGGGCCCGGTTGAGCTGGTAGGCCCGGGAGAGGCCCCCGGCGTCCTCCGGTGTGACGGGCCGCAGCAGGACATCGGCGGTGAGCTGGGCTGACATGGCGATCATCCGGCCAGCCTAGAGGCGACAGGCAGCCGGACAAGCTCCAATTAGTGGCCCCCGGGCGGGCACACGCCGGCCCCGGAACGGTGGACCGGTTCGCCGGAAGGACGCGGGGACCGTTCCGCGTCGCCCGCCCGGGATATCGCTACCGCCCCCTGCCCGCACATGCGATCATCTGTTCCCATGGGGATCTTCTCGCGACGCCCGGCAGCGCAGGGCGCGGCCGGCACCGATGGACCGGCCGGGCCTTTCCGATTCACCGTCGAGCGGGTTTTCGCGGTGCCCGCGCGCGGTGTGGTGTTCACCGGAACGGTGACCTCGGGGACCGTACGGGTGGGGCAGTCGGCGCAGCTCAGACTGGCGGACGGGCCGCGGACAGTGACCGTCGAGGCGATCGACGTCCGGCGGCGGAAGCGGACCGGCGCCGCCGCGGGGGAGGAGGCCGGCCTCTACCTCGCAGGCTTCCCGGCCGCGGAGATCCCCCGGGTGCTCGGCCACGGCGGCGCGGTACAGGACGACTCCGCACTACGGGGCACGGAGATCGTCGCGGAGCCGTAGGGGATACGGAGCGCATTGTGTGACGACGGGTACGCGGCGCCTCCCGTAGCGGGCAAGGGGAGCGGAGCCGCAGCGCCACGCGACCGGAGCTCCGGCCCGAGCCGCAGCGCCACGCGGCGGCTCCGGCCCGGCGAACGGGAACGGAACCGTGGCGCGGCGTGCGGCCGCTCGGTGCCGGTCAGGACTGCGGCGGCTGGTCCTGGCCGCCCGATCCGCCGAACTCGTCCTTGAGCTTCTCCTGGGCTTTGTCGACCTGCTCGCTGTGCTTGCCTTCGGTCTTCTTGTCCACGAAATCGCCGGCCTTGTCGACGCCCTTGCCGGCCTGGTCTTCATGGCCCTTCAGCAGATTCTTCAGCTTGTCCAATACGGACATGGGTCATCCTCCTCGCCACGACCCCCATGACTCCAGGATCACTCCCGGCCACGGGATCTGCATCCGCGCGCCGGAGAGCTCCGCCGCGGACGGCCGGAAAATGCGTCGGCGGGCGCGGCTACCGGCCGGTCCGTATGCCGCGCGGTTCAGGACGAGCTCGGGACCGGTGCCTTCAGATGATCGCTGATGAACTTGATGGAGCCGGCCTCCATGCCCTTCTGGTAGTCCCAGGCATTGTGCCGGCCGCCGGGGACGACCTGCAGTGCGGTGTGAATCGGACCCTTGCCGTAGGTCTGCTGGAACTTCTTTATCTGGCGGGTGACGGAGGCCGGCTCCTTCGTGCCCGCCTGGAAGGCGAGATAGACGTCCGGGCCGCCCTTCTTCAGCAGCTGCTTGGCCAGCTTCTCCGGGTTGTTGGCGTCCTTCTCCCGCTGGTGCCCCGCCCACAGCGGCGAGTCCGGGACGATGTCCGGGCCGCTGGCCAGCGCCGCCTTGAACCGATCGGGGTACTTCAGCACCGACTTCAGGCTCGCGAAACCGCCCGAGGACGACCCCATGAAGGCCCAGCCGTCGCGGGACTTGAAGGTCCGGAAATTGGCCTTCGCGAGGTTGACGACGTCCTCCGTCAGCCAGGTCCCCATTTTCTGTGAGCCGGGTATGTCACTGCCGTCGTGATACATGGTGTCCGGATTGAGCATGGGCATCACCACGATGAACGGCAGGCTCTTTCCCTCCTCGGTCCACTTGGTGAGGTTCTCCTGAAGCTTGATATCGCCGCCGACCCAGTAATTGGTGACGCCGCCCTTTTCCTGCGGGCTGCCCAGTCCGCCCGGCAGGGCTATCAGCACCGGAAACCCACTCTTGGCGTACTTCGGGTCGTTGTATTCCTTCGGGGCCCAGACCCATACGCTTCCGGTGACCCCGGACTTCGCGCCCTGGAGTGTGGCCCGGCCGATATGGGTGCCGTCGTCCAGCGTCCGCGTGATGCGGAAGTCGCTCTTGGGGCCGGTCGGCATCAGCGTGTCGTCGTCGACGGGCTTGGCCTGCGCACTGCCCTCGCCCTTGCCCCCGGCGTTGAAGTCGACCGGGTCCCCGGTGTCGGAACAGCCGGTGAGCAGCGCGCACGAAGCGGTGAGCGCGACCGCGAGCGCGGCGGCGAGAGAGGGTTTCAACGGTGGCTCCGCGGCTGAGGCGATCGGCTGGACGTTGTGGAGAAAGGCTCGGCGTGTCGATAAAGAGGGAAAAGGGCCGGGAGTGGTTCCGCCACCGGGCCGGTACCTTCCGGCCGCGGTCACCCGTACGGACCGGGTCGCGCACCGGCGGGGCCGCGCGGGTCCCCGTCCGCCCGGCTCAACGGGCACGGTGCCACGGCCCGGCCGAGAATGCAGCGGTGAGCGATGAACACCACAGTGCCGACGACACCGCACCGCGCCCCCTGCCGTGCGACGAGGAACGCCGGCTCGCCAGGAAGGCGCTGGCCGGGCGCGCGCGGGACGCGGACGATCTCTCTCTGCTGATGGACATGCTGGGCCTGGACCCGGACCGCGATATGCGCCACGAGGCGGTACCCGGCCGGCCGCGCGGGCGCGCCCCGGGCCGTACCCGGCGCTCCGGGCCGCGCCGCGGGGCCTGCCGTGACGCGCGGTCGCGCCCGGCGGACCCCGGGTGAGCGGGACGGATCCGGGTGGCGGGGCGGGACCCCGGGGCGGGCGCGCCCGCCCCGGCATGCGCAACGCCGCGCCAGGCGATCCTGCCCTGACGCGGCGTTGCGCTGCGGTGCTGTGCGGTGACTAGCCGGCCGTCGTGCCCTGCGCCCGGGTCAGGCGGAGGGTGACGATCTGGAACGGGCGGAGCGCCATCCGGACGGTGTTCCCGTCCAGCTCGATCGCCGGACCGTCCTCCGTCGGACGCTCCAGCAGATCGGTGGTGATGGCGCCGGCCAGGTCGAAGCCGGTGGTGACGGCGGCCTTGGCCCGCCCGCCGTGCGCCTCGTGCAGACGGACGATCACCTCGCCGCTGGCGTCGTCGGCGAGCTTGACCGCGGTGACGACCGCCGCGTCGTTGTCGACTGTGACGAGCGGAGCCGCCGCGCCGCCGCCGGTGATCCGGCGCTCGGGGAGGTTGATGCGGTGGCCCTCGCGCACGGCGTCACCGATCGCGGCACCGGGCACCAGGGCGTAGCGGAACTGGTGCAGCCCCTGGTCGGTCTCCGGGTCGGGGAAGCGCGGGGCGCGCAGCAGGGAGAGCCGCACGGTCGTCGTGGTGCCCTGGTCGCTGTCGTCCCGCACGGTGCGGGTGACGTCATGGCCGTACGTCGAGTCGTTGACCAGGGCGACGCCCCAGCCCGGCTCCTCAAGGTGGACGAAGCGGTGCGCGCACGCCTCGAACTTGGCCGCCTCCCAGCTGGTGTTGGTGTGCGTGGGCCGGTACAGGTGACCGAACTGCGTCTCCGCGGCGTAGCGCTCGGCGTGGACGTCCAGCGGGAACGCGGCCTTGAGGAACTTCTCGGTCTCGTGCCAGTCGACCTCGGTGTCGATGTCCACCCGGCGCTCGCCGCGCGTCAGCGTCAGCTTCTGCACCACGCGCGAATCCCCGAAGGAACGGGTGACGCGGACCGTCGCGGCATCCTGCGACACCGCGTCGAGCGCCACCTCGTCCGCCTCCGTGAGGTCCGTGACGACATTGCGGTAGAAGGAGTCCACGTCCCAGGCGTCCCACATGTTCGGGAAGTCCGGGTGGATCTGCAGCAGGTTCGCCGCCCCGCCCGGCGCGACGGTCTCGCGCTCGGCCGCCACGTCGTACGCCGAGACGATCAGCCCGCGCTCGTCGACCTCGACGCGCAGCAGACCGTTGCCGAGGACGAATCCGCCGCCGGCCCGCTCCTCGGCCCGCACCTCGGTGCCCTCGGCCACCGCGGCCGCCAGGGCCCCGGCCGCGACCCCGCCGCGGGTGTGCGGCGCCGAGTTCACCACCAGCTCGGCATCACCGTTGCCGGCCAGCGCGGCCAGCGCCCCCGAGATGATCCCTTCGAGCTCGGCGGCGACGGCCGCGTACGTCTTCTCCGCCTCGCGGTGCACCCAGGCGATGGACGAACCGGGCAGGATGTCATGGAACTGGTGCAGCAGCACCGTCTTCCAGATGCGGTCCAACTCGGCGTACGGGTAGGGGTGTCCGGCCGTGACCGCCGCCGTCGCCGCCCAGAGCTCGGCCTCGCGCAGCAGCTGCTCGCTGCGGCGGTTGCCGCGCTTGGTCTTCGCCTGGCTGGTGAGCGTCGCGCGGTGCAGCTCCAGGTACAGCTCGCCCACCCACACCGGGGCCTGCGGGTACTCCGCCTCCGCCTTCGCGAAGAAGTCGGCGGGCTTCTCCCACTCGACCACCGGCGAACCGTCCAGATCGCGGAGCCTGCGCGCCTTGGCGATCATCTCGCGGGTCGTGCCGCCGCCGCCGTCGCCCCAGCCGGTCGGCGCCAGCGAGTGCCGCGCCACGCCCTTGTCCTTGAAGTTCCGCGCGGCATGGGCGATCTCGCTGCCCGCCATCTGGCAGTTGTAGCTGTCCACCGGCGGGAAGTGGGTGAAGATCCGCGTGCCGTCGATGCCCTCCCAGCGGAAGGTGTGGTGCGGGAAGGAGTTGACCTGGCTCCAGGAGATCTTCTGCGTCAGCAGCCACTTGGTGCCCGCGGACTTGATGATCTGCGGCAGCCCCGCGGCGAAGCCGAAGGTGTCCGGCAGCCACGCCTCGTCGTTCTCGACGCCGAACTCCTCCAGGAAGAAGCGCTTGCCGTGGACGAACTGCCGCGCCATCGCCTCCGAACCGGGCATGTTGGTGTCCGACTCCACCCACATCCCGCCGGCCGGTACGAACCGGCCCTCCGCGACCGCCTTCTTGACCTTGGCGTAGACCTCCGGGCGGTGCTCCTTGATCCAGGCGTACTGCTGCGCCTGCGACATGGTGAAGATGAAGTCCGGCTCGTCCTCCAGCAGCGCCGTCATGTTCGACGTCGTACGGGCGACCTTGCGGACCGTCTCGCGCAGCGGCCACAGCCACGCCGAGTCGATGTGCGCGTGCCCCACCGCGCTGATCCGGTGCGCGGACGCGGCCGCGGGCGTCGCGAGCACCTCACGCAGCTCCTCGCGCGCCGCCTCCGCGGAACCGTTGACGTCCTGGAGGTTGACCGCGTCCAGCGACCGGCCCACCGCGCGCAGCACCTCCCAGCGCCGCGGGCTGTCCACCGGGAGCTCCGCCATCAGCTCGCCGAGCACCTCCAGGTCCTGGATCAGCTCCCACACCGTGGTGTCGAACACCGCCAGGACCATCCGCGTCAGCCGGTACTGCGGCTCGTCGCCCGCCGTGTCCCGGTCACCCAGCTGCGTGGGCAGGAACGGGTGGACATCGAGGATCACCGGGTTCGAGGCGGCCTCCAGGTGCCATTCGACCTCCTCGCCGCCCTGCACCGGCGCGCCCACCCGGACCCACTGGTTGCGCGGGTTGATGGCCTTCACCGGGCTGCCGTCGGGCGTGTAGACCAGCGCCTCGCACTGGAAGCCCGGCATCCGCTCGTCGAAGCCCAGGTCGAGGACCGCCTCGACGGTACGGCCGGCCCATTCCGCCGGCACCTGTCCCTGCACCTTGAACCAGGTCGTCGCCCACGGCGCGCCCCACTGGTCGCCCACCGCCACCGGCGTGTGCGTGGCGGACAGGCCCTCGGCGATCGGGACCGGTTCGCCCGGTGCGACCCAGGCCGCGACCTCCAGGGGGACCGTGTCCGGGTACAGGGCGGGGCGGATGCGCTCGTCCAGCACTCGCTTGAGGCGGGCTTCGACCAGTGCGCGATCGTCATGCATGGGGGGTGGCTCCATTGCGTCGGGGGAGGGTGGGGAGAGAAAGACAGGGGTGGCGGCGCGGGGCTACCACGGGTGCCGGACCGAGGACGGTTCCGATACGGCGAACAGTTCGTCCACGGCCCGGACCTCCAGCACGAGGGCCGGCTCGCCCCGTTCGCGGCTCAGGCCGGGGACGTGGAAGGCCGCACCGCAGGTGCCGCCCAGGAAGCGGCGGCCGCCGTCCGGGAGCACCCGGTGCAGCTCGTAGTGGCGGACCGGACCGGCGGCACGCCGCCAGGCCAGCCGCACCGACGTCGTACCGTCCGCGGTGGCGGCGTCGGTGACGGTCAGCCCGCCGGGCGCGGCCGGGCGGCCGGCGGGCTCGCGGACCGCCAGCGAACCGAGCCGCCAGGCCACCGGGGCGCCGCCGCGGCCGGTCAGCCGCACGCCCAGGGCGTGCAGGGTGCCGCCGCCCAGGGAGCCGAGCCGCACGGTGGCGGTGCGCCAGCCGCTGCCCGGTTCCACGGTCCCGGCGGGCAGATACGTGTACGGGGCGGGCTCGCCCGGCGCCGACGGCTCGTGCAGGGCGACGGCCACCTCGACGGTGACCGGACCCGAGGCCGCGTCGGCGCGGTGCGCGAACTCGACGACCGTCCCGGCGCCGACCGGCAGCCGGGTGGGGAAGAGCTCCACGGTGGCCGGGGCGTCGAGGGCGCCGCCCACCAGCAGACTGCTGCCGCCGCGCCAGGCGTCGGCGAAGTCCAGGGAGACCGCGGGCCGCCGGCCGGTGGTCCGCACCGACCAGCGTCGCGGCGGCAGCCGGTCCTGGAGGCCGAGATGGTTCCACGGTGCGTCGGAGGTGGCCGCGCCGTCCTCGTACCAGCGCAGACCGTGGCCGGTGTTGAAGGTGGTGGCGAACGGCAGCGCGGTGACCGTCGAACGGTCCGCGACCGTGACCGCGGGCGCCCGCCAGCCGCCGCCGGTACCGGCCGGCCGGGTCGGGTCGAGCCCCTCACCGGACCAGAAACGGTCGTCCGCGGCGTGGAACTGGCCCGGGGTGCGGCCCGCCGGGAGATGGGTGAGGGTCCACTCGGGACGGTAGAAACCGTACGAGACGACATGATCGCGCCCGGTGGGGATGATCGCGTCCCAGTCGGCGGCGCTGTCCCAGCCCCGCGACTCGACATCGACGCCGGCCCACAACTCGTAGCGGCTGCGGCCCAGCTGGTCCGCCAGCTTTCCGGAGTCGGCCAGCCGCTGCGCACTCCAGCGGAAGTCCACGAACATCGAGTCGGCGACCGGCCCGGAGCCGTCCTGGAAGAACGGCTGATTGCGCGCGTTGAGCGCGCCCTGCCAGCCGACCTGGCCGGTCGTGTTCATCGCGTCGTACCAGATGATACGGAGCCCGTGACCGGCGCCCGCGGCCCGCAGCGCCCGCAGGAACGCCTGCATGTCCGCGGCCAGCGCGGCGTCCCCGCCGTCGGTCTCGGCGTTGATGAACCAGCCGTCGAAACCGTAGGCGGTCGCGACCTCCACCAGCTTCGCGGCGAGCGGGAAACGCCCCGCGGCGTCCTTGCGCACCAGGTCGCGGGTCCAGCGCAAGTTGCCGCCGAAGGCGACCGGCGGCAGGAAGACGGTGCCCAGTACGGGGACGCCGTTGCGGTGCGCGGCATCCACCACCGGGGCGTTCGGCGCCAGCACCAGACCCTCGCCGGACGAGCCGCCCCAGAAGATCAGCTCGTCGATGTACGCCCAGTGGGTCGGGGCGTAGTAGTCGGCGGTGGCCGAGCCCTGCGACGGGTTGCCCGCGGTGTGGTCGAACGCGGCCAGGGCGCTGATCCGGGCCTGCCCCGACCGCGCCGTGGTGTTCGCCGCGACCGGTGTGAACCGCTCCGCGAGCGGCACCGTCGCCGTGTTGAACGCCAGGTCACGGTCGCCCTCGGGCGTCCACGCGGCCAGGCTCCGCCAGGTGATACCGGCCCCGGGCGTACCGGACGGCAGCGAGTCGGGGAACCAGTACGACGCGTACGGCTGCAAGGAGTCCGCCGCGCGGGCCCCGGACCGGCCCGCGGCCCGCGCCGTGCCGCCCCCGAGGGACGGCCCGAGCAGGGCGGCCGCGGCACCCGCCCCGGCCAGCACCACACGGCGGCGGGACAGCGGGAACGGCTGCTGGTGCATCATGTGCTCCTCCGGTGGCGGTCGGCGGTCAGCCGACCTCGTCGGGCGTGCAGACCTCGGTGATGCCACGTGCCGTCAAATGTGCGGCATCGGAGGCGAGCTCGGCCAGTACGAGGGCCGGCCGAGCGCCCTGGGCGGTGAGCTTCGCCCAGGCTTCGAAGACGGCACCGCCGGGCGCGCACACCGAACGGTGCGCCGCGGCCTCGACACCCCCGGCGTCGACCACCAGCGCGGTGCTGCGCACCTGCGGCTGGGGAGTGCGGCCCCGCCACTCCTCGACCAGCGCGGCTATCGCCCGGCCGGCCGGCTTGACCTCCCGGTCATTGGTGAGCAGGCCCAGGCTGTACTCCAGCTCGGGGAAGTCCGCCAGCGACCGGGACACGTCGTGCGAGCACCACCAGGTGACGCCCCAGACGTCCGGGCAGTCCAGCGCGTTGACGACGGTCGCCTCGGTGAAGTGCGCCGCCCGGTCCGCGGGGATGTGCGGGGCCGGCGCGCCGACCTCCTGGAGCCACACCGGGCGGTGCGGGTCCACGGCCCATGCCTTGGACAGCTCGATCAGATATGCGGCGTGGTGCTCGGTGGCGACCGCGTCCGTGCCGTGCCGCTGCGCGGTGCCGTTGAACACCCATGAGTGCACGGCCGTCACGGCGCCCTGCCGGGCGGCCTGGGCGGGCGTGAAGGGGTGGCCGTCGAGGTACCAGGCGGCGTCGTACTCGGCGTGCAGATGCATCCGGCCGGGCGCGCCCTGCTCACAGGCGGCCAGCATCCGCTCCAGCCAGGCCGTGGCCTGGTCGTGGGTGATGCGGTCGGGGTCCGGGTGCGGATCGCCCGAGAACTGGTTGATCTCGTTGCCGAGCGTCATCCCCAGGAAGTTGGGCCGGTCGGCCAGCGCGGCGGCCAGCGTCCGCAGGTACTCCTCCTGGCCGGAGAGCACCTCGGGGTCGCTGAAGATGTTGCGGCGGTGCCAGGTCTGCGTCCAGGCGGGCAGGAAGTCGAAGCTCGACAGATGGCCCTGGAGCCCGTCGACGTTGACGTCGAGTCCGCGCTCGGCGGCGGCGTCCGCCAGCTGCACCAGCTGCTCCACGGCGCGCGGCCTGATCAGGGTGCGGTTGGGCTGGAAGACCGGCCAGAGCGGGAAGACCCGGATGTGGTCCAGACCGAGTGCGGCGATGGAGTCGAGGTCGGCGCGTACGGCGTCCAGGTCGAAGTCCAGCCAGTGGTGGAACCACCCCTGGGTGGGCGTGTAGTTGGCGCCGAAGCGCAGCGGGCGGTGGGCGGTGTCCTGCACGGGCATAGAGATTCCTGTGAATACGGGGGTGGTGCGGTGCGGGCGCCGCGGGGTGGTGAGGTGGTGAACGGACGGAGGTGTGCCCCGGTGGTACGGGGCACACCGGTCAGCCCTTGACGGCTCCTTCGCCGACGCCGCGGAAGAAGTAGCGCTGGAGGCAGGCGAACATCACGATCAGCGGGAGCACCGCGATGATGGTGCCGGCCGCGACCAGCCGCTGGTTGTCCGCGAACGTGCCGTGCAGGAAGTTCAGCCCGATGGTCAGGGTGAAGTTCGACTGGTCGCTCAGCACGATCAGCGGCCACAGGAAGTCGTCCCAGGCCCCCATGAAGGAGAAGATCGCGACGACCGCGAGGGTGCCCTTGACCGACGGCAGCGCGATCCGGGTGAAGCGCTGCCAGGCGTTGGCACCGTCGACGAACGCGGCTTCCTCGACCTCGTACGGCAGCCCCGCGAACGCGTTGCGCATCAGCAGGACGTTCATCGCCCCGATACAGCCGGGCAGCAGCACGCCGATGAGGGTGTTGTTGAGCTGGATGTCCCGCATCGTCACGAACTGGGCGATCATGATGCTCTCGACCGGCACCAGCATCGCCATCATGAAGACGACCATCGCGGTCTTGCGGCCCCGGAAGCGCATCCGGGCCAGGGCGTAGCCCGCCAGCGCCGCGCCCACGCAGTTGGTGAGCACGTTCGCGGTGGCGACCTTGAGGGAATTCAGTGCGAAGTCCCAGACCGGGATGATCTTCGCGACCTCGCCGTAGCTCTTCAGGGTGGGGTCGTGCGGGATCAGGCTCGGCGGATAGCTGTAGATGTCCTCGCCGGGACCCTTGAGCGAGGTGGACAGCTGCCACAGGAAGGGCCCGACGGTCAGCGCCAGCACGGCGAGCAGCAGGACGTAGCGCAGCACCAGCTGCCACGTCGGCATCCGGCGGCCCTGATCTTGCTCACGGTCCCCGCGCTGCTTCTTGCCCTTGCGCCGCGTCCCGTGCGCCGGTCCGCGTCCGCGACCGCCCTGCGGCGCGGTCCGCGGCTCCTGCTCGGTCGTGACACTCATGCGTCCTCCTTGCGGTTGGCACGCATCACCAGAAGCATCAGGCCGAGCGTGATGATGAAGACCACCACGGACAGCGCCGAGGCGTAGCCGACCCGGCCGCTGAGGCCCGTGCCGACCTGCTGGACGAGCATCACCAGGGTGGTGTCCTCGCCGGCGGGGCCGCCGGACGGCCCCGCCATCAGATAGACCTCGGAGAACACCTTGAAGGCACCGACCGACGAGAGCGCGGCCACCAGCACCATCGTGGAGCGCACCGCGGGCACGGTGACGGTCATGAAGCGCCGGAACGCTCCCGCACCGTCCACCGCGCACGCCTCGTGCAGTTCCCTGGGGACGTTGGCGAGCGCCGCCAGGTAAATGATCATGTAGTAGCCGAGGCCCTTCCAGACCGTGACTCCTATCGAGCTGAGCAGCAGCAGCCAGGGATCGCTGAGGAAGCCGACCTTGCCGAAGCCGACCGTTTCCAGCACCGCGTTGATCAGCCCGCGGTCGTCCAGCAGCCAGACCCAGATCAGCCCCACCACGACGACCGATGCGACGACGGGGGTGTAGAACGCGGACCGGAAGAAGGTGATCCCGGGGATGTGCCGCTGGACGAGCATGGCCAGCAGCAGCGGCAGGATCACCAGCAGCGGTACGGCCCCCACGACGTACAGCAGGCTGTTACGCAGTCCCGTCCAGAACATCGCGTCATGGATCAGTTCCTGGTAGTTGGCGCCGCCGACGAACTCCCCCTTGGTGAGGGTGCGGTCGTTGGTGAAGGAACTCACCACGGTGCTCAGGAACGGATACAGGCTGAAACCAGCCACAATCAGCAGTCCGGGGGCCAGGAACAGCCAGGGACTTGACGGCAGATGCGTACGGATCCCGCGGATCCGTTGCTTCGCCGTGCCCGGCGGCGGGGTGCCTGCCGGGCCGGAGACCGCGGCGGGCTTGCCCCGCGGCGTCGTATCGGTCTTCACGGTGTGTGCCTCAGTTTGTCTTGAGCAGGCGGTTACACTCGGCGACGGCGCCGTCCAGAGCGTCCTTGGGGGACTGCTTGCCCTGTACGGCCTTGGCAACGGCGTTGCGCAGCACGGTCTTCATCTGGTCACTGAGCAGCACCGGCGTGTAGTTCACCGCGTTCTTGAGGGACTTGGCCGAGGCCACCCGGACACGGGTCGCGTCGGTGCCGTCCTCCTTGGTGAAGTACGGGTCGTCCAGCGAGCCCTTGGTGCTCGGGAAGATCGTGACCTTCTTGGCGAAGGACATCTGGTTGTCCTTGTCGGTGACGAAGTGCGCGAACGCGACGGCCGCCGGCTTGACCTTGCTCTGCGCGTTCACCATCAGGCCCTGCACATACATGTTGGCCTTGCCGGTGTTGTTGACGTTGTCCGTGATGCCGACGTTCTTGTAGAGGCTCGGAGCCTCCTTCTTGAACTTGTCCAGGTCGAGCGCGCTGCCCGGGTTCATGGCCACGGACTGCTGCTGGAACTTGCGCCCGGCGGACTCGGCCTGCGCGGTGAGCGCCTGGGAGTCCAGCGCCCCGGCCTCGTACAGGTCCTTGAAGTGCTGGAGCAGCTCGACGCCCTTGAGCTCGTTGAAGGTGAACTCCGTGCCCTGGTCGTTCATCAGCCGCACGCCGTAGCGCCCGAAGTCCTCGATCGACGGGGTGCTCGCGAGCATCGCGATCTTGCGGTCGCTCTTCTCCGCCATCGAGATGGCGTTCTCGAAGAGCTGGTCGTACGTCTTCGGCGGCTTCTCCGGGTCGAGGCCGGCCTGCTTGAACAGATCCTTGTTGTAGAACATCGGGCCGGTGTTCAGGTACCAGGGGAAGGCGTAGACGCCCTTCATGCCCGGCATCTGCTGGCTCTTCCAGGCCCCGTCGAGATACTCGCCGCGGTATTTACCGGCGGCCTTTTCCAGATCGAGTGCGAGCCCGGCCTTGGCCAGCGGGTAGGCGAGGTCCGGCGACACATTGACGACGTCGGGGAGCGTACCGCCGGCGGCATCGGCGCTCAGCTTCTGCGGGTAGCCCTCGGCAGGCTGGTCGATCCACTTCACCTTGGCGCCCGGATACTTCTTCTCGAAGTCCGCGATGACGCCTTCGAAATAATCCTTGAAATTGGCCTTGAGGTTCCAGGTCTGGAACGTCACCTGGCCCTCGACCTTGCCCGTCACCTCGCCCGAGGCGTCGGAGCCGCCCGAGCTGCCCGATGCCCCGCACGCGGTGAGGGCGAGTGCCGATGTGACCAGGACCGCTGTGGCGGCAGCTGCTCGACGGGATATACGCATGCTGGCGGGCTCCTTTGCTCGGACCAGAACCATGTCTAATTGTTTTGCGGCAGCCGTCGACGATGCGACCGATGCCTGCGTGACGTCTTCCGGATCGATCCGGCGTTGCGTCAGAATCCTGCTGGGACAGGCGAAAACATGAGACGCGCATGTCCCGTCACCGACCGGGACGGCCCCTTTCCTGCGGGCCCTCGGGGGGTGATGCGGCAGACGGTACTAATGCGTTTTAGTAGGTGTCAATAGCCGACTGCGAGCGATTGCCGGGAGATCGGTAACGGATTGGTCACCGGCTGGTCACCTGTCGGCTTCCGGCCGGTCGCCGGGCAGGTGACCTGCGGCTTCGTCCCCGGTATGCCGTGTATGCGCGATCTTTCGACGACCCGGATCCACGGAATGCTGACACATCGTTTGACATGCCCCGAGACGCTGATCACACTGGGGCGCACTAATGCGGTTTAGGTCGCGGTTCCGGAGCTGTCCCGCGCACCTCCGTATCCCCCGCACGAGACGCGTCCGACCCACCGCACGAGGAGCCCGCCATGACAGCGCCCGGTGAGGCCGCCCGCCGTAAGCCGGCGCGCCGGCCCACGATCAAGGACATCGCCCGCCGCGCCGGGGTGTCGGAGAGCGCCGTCTCCTTCGCGCTCAACGACCGGCCCGGCGTCTCGCAGGACACCCGCGCACGGGTACGCCGCGTCGCGGAGGAACTCGGCTGGCAGGCCAACAGCGCCGCCCGCGCGCTCTCCGGCGAACGGGCCGGCTGCGCGGGCCTGGTGCTCGCCCGCCCCGCCCGCACGCTGGGCGTGGAGTCCTTCTTCCTCCAGCTCGTCTCCGGCATCCAGGAAGTGCTCTCGGCGCGCAACATCGCACTCCTCTTCCAGGTGGTGGAGGATCTCGACACCGAATGCGCCGTCTACCGGCGCTGGTGGGCCGAACGGCGGGTGGACGGCGTCCTCGTCGTCGACCCGCGCAGCGACGATCCGCGGCCGGAACTGCTCGCCTCCCTCGGACTGCCCGCGGTCATCGTAGGCGGCCCGGCCGGCCTCGGTGCACCGGGTGCCGCACCGGCCGGCCAGGACGCGGCGGGCACCGGACCGGTCCCACACCCGGCGGCCGCACCGCCGCTGCACTCCACCGTCTGGGCCGACGACTCCAGGGCCATGGCCTGCGTTCTCGACCACCTCTACGGGCTCGGCCACCGCCGGATCGTGCACGTCGCGGGGATGCCGGGGCTCGCCCACACCGAACGCCGGATCCGCTCGCTGCGCGCCGAGGCGGATCTGCGGGGCCTCGACGAACGGCACGTCCGGTCGGTGACCACCGACTACTCCGACGCCGAAGGGGCCGAAGTCACCCGCCACATCCTCGACGCGGCCGAACCGCCCACGGCGATCATCTACGACAACGACGTGATGGCCGTGGCCGGCGCCTCGGTCGCCGCCGGGCGCGGTATCCCCGTACCGGGCAGGCTGTCGATCGTGGCCTGGGACGACTCCGCACTGTGCCGGGTCACCCACCCCCGGCTGACCGCCCTGGTCCGCGACACCGCCGGCTTCGGCCGGCTCGCCGCCCGGGAACTGCTCGCCGTCCTCGACGGCGGACCGCTGCGCACCGTACAGGGCGAACTGCCGCATCTGGAGGCCCGGGAGAGCACGGCGACGGCGACCGCGCCGTAGCCCGCCGGTTGCGCTCCGTGCCTGCTGCACCCCGCACCGAAGCGGATCGGGGCGCGGGCCGGGAGCGGTTGCGCCGCTGGGACTTCGGCGCCGCACACGGCGTCCGGGACGGACCGGCCGGGGGCGGGCCCGCCTGTGACAACCGCAATGGATCATGGTGGAATCACGGTACGGCATCGCGCGTCGGTCACCGGCCGGGTGAGGCGTGGAGGTGCCCGGTAGATGCCTTCTGGAGGCATTGCACCGTGTCAGTCGAGTTGAACCACACCATCGTTTTCGCCCAAGACAACCGGGCTTCCGCCGAATTTCTGGCGAACATCCTTGATCTGCGGGTCGGTACGGCGTGGGGCCCCTTCGTCCCTGTCGCCACCGACAACGGCGTCACCCTGGACTTCGCCACCGCCGACCCCGAGTTGATCCGCGCGCAGCACTACGCCTTCCTCGTCTCGGAGGAAGAGTTCGACGCGGCCTTCGCCCGTATCCAGGACGCCGGGATCGCGTACTACGCAGACCCCCACATACGGCAGCCGGGCGAGATCAACCACCACCACGGCGGGCGCGGCGTGTACTTCCTGGACCCGTCCGGCCACGGTATGGAAATCCTCACCCAGCCGTACGGCAGCCACGGAACGGCACCATCGGACGCGTGAACCGCACTGCCGTGCCCGTGCGGTGAACGGCCGATGAGGGAACGGCCGGTGAGGGAATGGCTGGTGTGGCGGACCGCTCACGAGGCGGACCGGCCCCGGTGAGACGTGGTGCGGACCGGTGAGGCCCGCACCACCCGCTCTCCGCCCCTCCAACTTGCCTGGCCCGTACGGCATTTAAGGGCAGCGAGCGAAGGCTGGGGAAATCGGACCGGCGCCGGGCGCCACCGGGTTTGTGCCCTCCGCAGGACGGGTCCGAAGCCCTCCGTGCTCTGGCAGGAGGGCGTCACGGTGATCGGCTGCCGCCCCGTCCGGCGAGCCTGGTCCCGGGCCGGCGCCCCTCGGCGGACGGTCGCTACGCGAACGGCGGGCCCCCGGGCGCGCGATGCCCGGGAACCCGCCGTCGTAATCCGCTCAGTGGTGCGTCACCGTCCCGGCGGCCAGCCGGCCGCAGTTCGACCCGGAGATGTCGGCGCCGACGGTCTCGATCGTGCCGCCCCAGTTCACACATCGGCCCTTGGCGGCCAGGTAGATCGGTCCCGCGTAGGACGTGTAATTTCCCCTGTCCTGAACGGTGGTGGAGTTCGGCTCGGTCGTTTCGAGATAGGCGTATATGTGTACGGCCTTGCCGGTGTTGTTCCGCTGCGTGATGACGCAGTTCTTCCCGGTCTTCGCGCTGTACGTCAGATACACCGTTCCCTTTCCGCTGACGGGTACGGAATTCACTACGCTGTAGCCGCTTCCACAAGCGCCGTTGTACGCGGCGGTGGTGCGCGCCGGAGCGGCCGACGCCGTGGTGGCCGTCGCCATCGTGGCGATACTCGCCAGGGCGAGCACCGCGGATCCTGCCATGGTCCGGGAACGCTTCATGGGAATACCCCCGTTGGGTGAGGTACTTCGCGTGGCCTTTTCGCAGTGTTGGACACCGGCCGGCCGGGGATGGTTGTACTCCCGCCGGCGACGTTCCACCCGCCCCTCCGGCAGCCGCGCTCCCCACATCTCAAGTGGAGTCTCCGCGCAGCGCGTTATCCCACCTCAGCGCGAATTGCCCGCTCTCCGCCAAGAGTTGATGATGGAAAAATCCGCCAAAGATGATGATGAAATCGACGCGGCCCGACTGCCCGACCGCCTGACCGACCGATCTTCCGGCCGTCACGCGGCACTCGCTTCGCATGTCCCCGCCCGTCGCTCCACAGGACCACGACCGGAGCGGCAACGGCCGGTCCCCGGCACCTCCTCGGGTGCCGGGGACCGGCCGTGCCGGTGGGCCGCCGGGGCGGCCGTTCGCGAGAGCCGTCAGCCGTTCGCGAGCGCCTTGAGGCGGCTGTAGGCGCCGTTGAAGCGGTTGCGGTCGCCGACAGTCTGGCCCGTGGACGTGTACTGCCAGATGGTGTGGTACTTCCAGCCGGCCGGCAGTGTGCCCACCGACGTGCCGTACCGCGGGACCCACAGCGGGTTCGTCTTGCCGAACTTGCCGGACTCCTCGGTGCACTGCTTCCACCAGTTGGCGGAGGTGTAGATGATCGCGTCGCGGCCGGTCTTCTCCCGATAGGTCCTGAAGAACTCCGCGATCCAGCTGACCATCGCCGAGGCGCTCTTGCCGTAGCAGGTGTCGCCGTAGGGGTTGTACTCCATGTCGAGCGCCCCGGGCAGCGTCTTGCCGTCCTTGGTCCAGCCGCCGCCGTGGTGGGCGAAGTACGTCGCCTGCTCGGCACCGCTGGAGTGGTCGGGCAGCGCGAAGTGGTACGCGCCATGGATCATGTCGGCGTCGTAGGCGCCCTTGTACTGCTGGGTGAAGTACGGGTTCTTGTAGCCCGTGCCCTCCGTGGCCTTGACGTACGCGAAGCGCACACCGCTCTCGCGCATCGCCGGCCAGTCGACGTCGCCGTTGTGGCTGGAGACGTCCACGCCGGACACATTCGCGGACGTGGTCCGCGGCTCGGAGCCGGTGGCGCGCTGGCCGCCCTCGTGGGCGGCGATCGTGGAGCCCATCCAGTCCTGCTCCGGGTGGGCGGGGACCTTCCTCGTATCCGCCGCTCCAGCGGTGCCGGGCAGCGCGAGGGGCAGAACGAGCACGGAGAAGAGAGAAGCGAGAGTTCCGGCCGCAAGGGGGAGTGTGCGGCGGGCCGGACCGGATCTGCGCAAGGGCATCGCGTGCCTCCGAGAGCCTTCGGTTGGGTCAGGTTCGGCAGTTTTTGAGCAGAATCCTGCCGATAAGAAGACTTATACGCTCAACTGCTCACTCTCCTGACCCAACAGGCCGTCAGGCTGCCGACGGGCCCGGCCTTGTCACCCGTCTGGCCGTCATAACCGCTCCTGGCGGCCCGATCTGACCCGGACCGGATCGGGGCAGATCTGATCCAACCCGGACCCACGGTGGTCACGGCGCACGCAGAAACGGGCCCCGGTATACCGGGGCCCGCTCCTGTGCGCAGCGGCGAACGCGCCATTCCGCCGCTTCGCCGTCTACGTCGATGTGCTCTTGTCAGCCGTTGGCGGCGGCGGTGATGTTGGCGATGGGGTCGGTGAGGTTCTTGGCGGTGCCTTCGACGTGGTAGGTGTCGAAGGTGGGCTGGATCACCTGGAGGAGCCCCTTGGAGGGGATTCCGTTGACGGCGTTGACGTCCCAGTCGTTGACGGCGTTGGGGTTGCCGTTGGACTCGCGCATGATGTTGCGCTGCAGGCCCTCGTAGCTGCCGGGTATGCCCTTGGAGTGCATGATGTCGAGGGATGTGCGGATCCAGCCGTCGAGATTGTCCGGGTGCTGGGTGGCCTTCTTGGCGGCGTCGTCCTGCTTGGCGACGGCGGTCACCTTGATGCTGTCGGCGACGGACGAGTTGTTCGCCCCGTCGGTCGTGCCGGCGTCGGCCTTCGGCGCGGCGGGCAGGCCGTTGGCGCTGACGGGCTTGACCGCGGCCGCTGCATGGGAGGCGGTGGTCTGCGCGTGGCTGGGCTGCGCCGTGGCGGTCAGGGCGGTGGTGGCGCCGGCGGCGACCAGGACGACGGTGGCGACCTTGTGGGCACGGGTGGTGCGGGTGATGCGGGCGGTGCGGGGCAGGTTGAAGCTGAGCATGCGGAGTGACCTCTTCCAGGTGCTTGTCGGGCGGGGAGACGGCCTTCGGCGGCGCGTGTGAGACCGAGGGTCGTAGCCGCGTTCGCCGCTCTGGCGGAAGTCGCAGGCTCGTTCTCGGTGCTGCTCGAACTATGGTTAACGCGGCTCGGGGGCGGTGGCAAAGGTGTGACGTACTACCTATCTTCGTGAGATAGTCCGAGATGTCCGAGTTTGTGGCCTTGTTTGGCGGTGTAGGGCCGGAATCATCGCGACTAGCCGGGTTCGTACGTGACGTGGCTCCTGTGCGCCGCATCACCTGGCGGGGGTTTCGGACCCCCTTCCGGTGGCACCCCGAAGTGACCTGCTTCACCTGCGGAATGCGGGTCTCGTCCGCCTCAGCTGTCTCGTTCACGGCTTCTTTCGACCGCGCCGCCTCCGCCGCTTTCGCCGCCTCGGTGCCGGATGAAGCCGAGAGTGCGGGCGTGGCGACCGGATTCGATTGGCCACCGCTGCCTTCCATCGCCTCTGTCGCTCTGTACTGCCGTGGACCGTCCTTGACCGGAAAGAGTTCGCACGGGTGTCAGTCCCCATGAGACGCGACAGCGCAACGGCAACGGCGGGCCAAACCGCGAGATCGGCTCCGCGATCGGCTCTGAGATCGGCATTGAGGCCGGTATGGAGGCAGGTATGCCGCCCGTGTGGTGAGAGCCGCTGTAAGGCGGAGAGGCTGTACCGCGATAACGAAGCGGACATACCGCGATAAGGCGGCGATGCTGGTCCGTTCGTAGCAGCGACCGGGCTGTCGAATGGCCGGCCGTTCCCCCTTCCCGGAAAGTGGGACCACTCTCAGCAGTCACTCACCGTAGGGAAATGAACATGCTTCGTCGTCTCGCCGTAATTCTCACGGGCCTTCTCACCGCGGTATTCCTCGCTACCGGTGCCGCGGCCGCAGCGCCTGCCGATGACGCGGACCTCACCCCCAGGGAAAGGGCCGGTCTCCATTTCGCGGGCGACCTGCTCGGCGCCCTCTTCGGCGGCGGTTCACCGCATCACGACCGCGGATTCTGACACCCGGCCGAAACGCCACGAAGGCGTAGAGGGGGAACGACAGAAACGGCGATGGGTTGGCGGCGGCGGTGATGTTGGCGATGGGGTCGGTGAGGTTCTTGGCGGTGCCTTCGACGTGGTAGGTGTCGAAGGTGGGCTGGATCACCTGGAGGAGTCCCTTGGAGGGGATTCCGTTGATGGCGTTGATGTCCCAGTTGTTCACGGCGTTGGGGTTGCCGCTGGACTCGCGCATGATGTTGCGGTGCAGGCCCTCGTAGCTGCCGGGTATGCCCTTGGACTGCATGATGTCGAGGGAGGTACGGATCCAGCCGTCGAGGTTGTCCGCGTAGCGCGTAGGAGCGGTGGCCTTCGGCGCTGCCTTGGGCGCGGCGGCGACGGACTCGCCCGCGCCGGCGCTCTTGGCGGCCTGCTGCGCGGCGACGTCCTGCTTGGCGACGGCGGTCACCTTGATGCCGTCGGCGACGGACGAACTGTCCGCCCCGTCAGCCGCGCCGGCGACGGCCTTCGGCGCGATCGGCAGCCCATTGGCGCTGACCGGCTTGACCACGGAGGGCGCGCTCGACGCCACGGTGGCGGCGTCGCTGGGCGCCGCGGTGAAGGCGAGGGCGGCCGCGCAGCTCGCGGTGGCCACCAGCGCCGCGGAGATCTTGTGCGTGCGGGTGATGCGGGCGGGGCGGGGCAGAGAGAAACTGGGCATGCGGGGTGACCTCTTCCAGGTGCTTGTGGGGCGGGAGGCGGCCTTCGGTGGCACGTGTGGGACCGAGGGTCATGGCCGCGTTCGCCTGCTCTGGCGGAAGTCGCTGGCTCGTTCTCGGTGCTACCGGAAACATGGTTAGCGCTTGTCCGAGACGGTGGCAAAGATGTGACGTACTACCCATCTTCGTGAGATGGGTGTCGATAGCCGGGATTATGGCCCGTATTCCCTGAGCGGGCCCGGAATGGTATCGACTACGAAAGCTCGTACGTGATGTACGCCCTGTGCTTGGCGTCACCCGGCAGGGCTCCGCCACCCCCTGTCACAACATGCGGAAGTTACCTGGCTCACGCACCGCGCTGCCGCCTGCGGTGACGAGAAAACTCCCCGATCGGCGAAAGGATCTCCCCGACTGCGTATCTGCCCCAAGTAGGGAATTGCACGGGGGAGAGGTATTTGCGGCGCGTCACATACGGCCTTGGGGCACATCAGTACAGCGGTTAGCGCTGAGCCGGTGATCAGGGGCTTCCAGCAAAGGCGGTCGGCCCGACGGTGGAGTTCGGCGGAAGATCGCTGGCCGGCTGCGGTCGTCGTTGGCGTCAGATCTATGCCGGTGGAGTTCTCGACCGGCGAGGGGACGGCTTCGTACGGGAAATTCGAGGAGGACGCGCCCCCGGAGGCGGTGATGACCGAGGCCGCGCCGGTGGTCTCGCCGGTGCCCGAGGACGACCTGGAGCAGACGCCCTCTCGGCGCCTCTTGCCGGGAGCTTGATCGTCGTCCGGGGCGAGGTGGCGGGCCGGGGAGTGAGGAGAGGCGCTGTGGCGCCTTCGCTGTGGCCGGTGCCGGGGATTGACGGCGGGGCCGGCCGGAGCGCGTGGTGGCATTCCGGCCGGCCCCTGTGGGCGGTGCTTCAGGCCGACGGGCGCTTGGCGCGGGCGGTGAGGCGTTCCCAGTTGCGGTGGCCGATGTCGGCCTTCTGCTCGTCGGTGAAGGGCGAGTTCTCCAGGAAGGAGCGGGCTTCACCGTTGCTGGTGTCTACGTAGGGGAAGCCGCCGGGGCGGAAGCCGTAGGTGAAGGGGTAGTCGGTGGAGTACAGCATCCGGTCGGTGCCCATCACCTCGGCGGTCCAGCGCAGATAGCGGGGGCTGTTGGTACCGCTGCCGGCGACCCAGAAGTTCTGCTTGAAGTAGTCGGCGAGGGGCTGCCGCAAACGGCCTGCCTCGCCGAAGAAGCCGGTGTGGTCGAGGTAGAACATCACGACCTCGCCCCAGTGCCCGGCGATCACCTGCAGGTCGGGGAACCGGTCGAAGACACCCGAGAAGATCATGCGCAGGTACTGGACGCCGAGGTCGTAGTACCAGCCGAGTCCGGCCCCGGCCAGCACGGGGCCCATGGGGTCCGGGAGGTCGGAGTAGTAGGCGTCGATGACGGGCTGGACCGGTGTCTGCGGGTGGAAGTGCAACGGCACGGCCAGCCGCTCGGCGGTCGCGTACAGCTCGTCGTTGTCCGGGTGGTCGGCCAGCTTGTCCCCGGTGCGGCCGTACAGCATGGCTCCGGGAAAGCCGAGCTCGCACACGGCGCGCTCCAGCTCGGCCGCGGCCGCGGCCGGTGACTGGGTGGGAATCGCGGCGAACGCTTGGAAGCGGTCGGGCCGGGAGGCGACGATCCCGGCAAGCTGGTCGTTGGCCTCGCGGGCCACCGCGACGGCGTCGGCCTCCGGCAGGTCCTGCACGCCCGGAGACGACAGGGACAGCACGGCGATATCGATGCCCTGGTCGTCCATGTGCGCCAGCCGCTGCTCACCAACCCCGTGCAGATTCTTTGCGATCGGGCTGTCCCCGAAGCCACGCGAGAAAACCCGCGGAGATCCGGCCCGCTGGTACGCCTCGTAGACGGCCGGTACCACGACGGTCTCTTCCACCCCGATGATCCGCAAACGGTCGGACATGATGGTTCTCCTCGCACTGATGTTTCCAGTGGAACTGTTTCAACACCATCGTCGATACTATCGGTGTAAACATGAAAGAGGTAACGGCGATAGCGCCTCTGTCCAGATGACGTTATCGTTGATCCATGCCTGTTGAACCGACCCTTGCGCGACGTACCGCGGAGCCCGGCACCTCCGCGCGAGAGCAGACGCGCCGCCGGGTCATCGACGCCGCGATAGACCTGCTGGAGCGTGGGGGTCGCGATGCGGTCACCACCCGGGCGGTCGCCGACGCCGCCGGCCTGCAGCCGCCGGCCCTGTACCGGCTGTTCGGTGACAAGGAGGGGCTGCTGGACGCGGTGGCCGAGTACGGCTTCACCCGGTTCCTGGCCGCCAAGCAGCAGATTGATCCCGCCCCGCAGGACCCGGTCAAGGAACTGCGCGACGGCTGGGACATCGTGGTCGGGTTCGGGCTGGACAACCCCGCGCTGTACACGCTGATGTACGGCGAACCCACCCGGTCCACCGCCATCTTCCGGATCGGCCTCGAACTCCTCATGGAGCGAATCCGCCGCATCGCCGCCGCGGGCCTCTTGCGTGTGGAAGAGGGCCTCGCGGCCCAGATCGTCCACGCCACCGCCGGCGGCGCCGTCCTGACCTGGCTGTCCGTGCCCGAGCCCGAGCGAGACCCCGCACTCCTCGCCGCATTGCGCGAATCGATGATCACCACCATCACCACCCAGGAACCGGCCGTGCAGGAACCGGGGCCGGCCGGCGCTGCCCGTGCCCTGCGCGCAGCACTGCCCGGCCAGAACGCCCTCAGCCACGCCGAACAGCAACTCCTGACGGAATGGCTCCGGCGACTGTCCGCATAGCCGCTCGGTCAACGGGCAGGGGCGCGGCGGCGCGGGCAGCGAGCCGCCACACAAGGCCGGACAAGGCGAGCACCGTATGCGCCTGCCTGTCGAAGTGGCCCCGGTCGCCCACCGGCAGCAGCTGCGGACGATCAGGGCGACTCGCCGGCAGCGCCTGCCGCACCGGCGGCGGAAGACCGTCGCTTCGTCCCCATCCCCGCCCCCGCGCTCCGCGAGGAACTGGAGATCCCCGTTCCCGTCGACCGGCACCCCGGCCGCGCGTGGAAGCAGGGCCCCGCGCTCGCCGTCGTGCCCGCGCCCCGCGCGGAGCGGCCGATCCGGATCGGGTACGCCCGTACGCCGACCGCCCGGCAGGAGCTGGCGAGCCAGCTCGAACCCCTCCACCGGGCGGAGTGCCACGAGGTTTTCAAGGAGCAGATCAGCACCCGGGTCAAGGTCCGGCCCGAGCTGGCGAAGGCACTCGCGCAGGCCCGCCAGTTCAAAGAGGCCGCGCCCGATACGCCGGTCATCCTCACCGTCCACGAGCTCAAGCGCCTCGCGGGCAACGCGGCCGAGCTGATGAAGACGTCGAGATGCGGTTTGAGGTCACCGAGGCTCCGGGGCCACGGACGCCGGTAGAGCGCGAGCCAGGCACCGAGTCCGACTGGCGGCTCGGGCAGCGGCTCGTATCAGCGGGCCTGCGCATCCCCCCGGACCTGGGCGGGCCCGGCCTCGCGCGCCACCCGCAACTGCTCGGAGGCGGCTCAGTCCGATCCGCCGCGTGAGCTCGCCGGCCAGATCGGGCGCTCCAGCAGCAGACCGAGGATATTGCGCCGACTCGGTCCCGCGAGTACGTCGAACAGTAGGGGCACGGGGCACCCTCTCCACCACCCCGCTATGCGCTCACACACAGGCCGGGTCGCCAGCCGACAGTTCCCCGCGTACGGCCGGTGCGAGGCAGGGGGCCGAGCTGAGCGGCCCGTCGGTGAAGAAGCGGGCGGTTAAGTCGGCTACGTCCTGCGGGCGTTCGAGCACCACCCAGTGGTCCGCGTCGGGGACGGTGAGGAAGCGGCTGCCCGCGATGGTGGCCGCGAAGTCGCGCTGGCGTGCGGGGGAGGTCACCGTGTCGTGCTCACCACTGAAGACGAGTGTCGGTACTCCGGTCAGACCGCCGGAGAAGTCCGGCCGGTCCGTCAGTGCGCGACGCAGCGAGTCGACGGCGTGCGGTGAGTGGCGGGCCGCGTGCAGCATCGACCGCCGGACGTAGCGGTAGGCCAGCCTGCGATGCGCGACGTACCGGTGCTCGTCGAGGCACATCAGCCCTTCGGTGACCATCGTGGCGAACGTGTCGGTGTCGCCGTGCGCGAGATGCTCGGCGGCCCGTTGCCACTGGTCCAGCTGCGCGGCGCTGATGTGTGCCGGCACACCGCCGAGGGCCAGCCGCGCGATGCGCCCGGGGAAGCGCTGGGCGCAGCCGTAGGCGAGGCCCGCGCCGTAGGAGAAACCGAAGAGATTGATCCGCGGGACGTCCAGGTCGACGATGATGCGCTCGATCGCCGCGCACAGGAGGTCGGCGCTCGGCCCCGGTGGCAGCGGATCGGCGCTCCCCATGCCGGGCAGGTCGGCGGTGACGACGTCCGCCACCGGTCCCACCCGGTCGTCCATCTGCGGCCAGCCGAACATCCCCTGCAGCGCGCCGCCCAGCGTCATGACCGGTTCGGTGCGCCGGTCCGGCTGCCGCAAGCGCCGGTAGGAGTAGCGCACGCCGCTCACGGACAAGGAGCGGATCGTTTCCTCGGACATGGTGGGTTCCTTCTCGGGGAGACCGTCGGGAGCGGGTGGCGCCGGCGTGCGCCGACGCGGTTCCGGCCGCCACGGTCGGCGGGTGCGAAACGAGGCGCGGCGCGCACCGATCGCGGACGGCGGTACCGACCGCGGACGGCGCGCGCCGTGCGGTGTGCTAGCCGCGGGTCAGCACGAGCGCGGCGTTGTGCCCGCCGAAACCGAGCGATGTCTTGACCGCGCAGTCGAACGTCGCGGGGCGGGCCTCTCTGCGGACGATCTCGACCGGGATCTCTGGATCCGGCACATCGAGATTGACGGTCGGCGGCACCAACTGCTCCTCCAGGGCGAGCACGGTCAGCGCCGTCTCGATACCGCCGGCGGCGCCCAGCGTGTGCCCGGTCATCGCCTTGGTGGACGTGACCAGGGGGTGGTCGCCGAGGACCCGTCCCAGCGCGGTGGCCTCGATGAGGTCGTTGATGACCGTCGAGGTGCCGTGCGCGTTGACATGGCCGACATCGCCGGCCGCGATGTCCGCGTCCGCCAGCGCGGTACGCAGTGCCCGCTCGATCCCCTTGCCGTCCGGGTCCGGTGCGACGGCCGCGTACGCATCGCTCGACGCGCCGTACCCCGAGACCTGGGCGCGGACGGCCGCCCCGCGGGCCCTGGCGTGCTCGGGCCGCTCCAGTACCAGGATTCCGGCGCCTTCGCCGATGACGAAGCCGTCCCGCGCCACGTCGAACGGCCGGCAGGCCGCGGCCGGGTCCTCCCGACGGGTGGAGACCGCCTTCATCTGGCAGGCGCTGGCGACCAGCAGCCGCGAGCACACCGACTCCGCACCGCCCGCGATGGCGATATCGCAGACCCCGGCGCGCAGCAGCTGGTGCGCGGTGCCCAGCGCGACGGTGCCGGAGGAACATGCGGTCGCCACGCCCAGACTGGGGCCGTGTGCGCCGAGGTCCATACAGACACTGCTGGCGGCGCTGTTGACCACGGCCAGCGGAGCGAGTTTGGGGGAGACCCGGCGTGCGCCGCGCCCCGACATGAGGACATGCTGCTGGTCGTAGAAGGGCAGTCCGCCGTGTGCGGAGCCGATGACGACCGCGACCCGGCTGCTGTCCCAGGTGTTTTGGTCCAGCCCGGCGTCCGCGACGGCTTCCCGCGCGGCGATCACCGCGAGCTGCGCGAAGCGGTCCATCAGCCGCTGGGCGGCGATGCCGAGGATCGCGGTGGTGTCCAGACCGTCGATGGTGTACATGAAGTCGCAAGGCAGATCGGCGAGTTCCGCCTGTGGCCGCACTCCGCTCGGCGCGGAATCCTGAGTCACGGAATGCCAGGTGGCTTTCGCCCCCACGCCCGCCGCGGTCACCAGTCCCAGTCCTGTCACCGCTGCGGAGAACGGTGTCCGGCGGGCCGTCACGCGGCGACTTTGCCGTCGACGGCCGACACCAGCTGGCCCACCGTGTCCCGGGATGTCAGGGCCACCTCTTCGAGGTCGATGTCCAGCCGGTCCTCGATGAGCAGCCGAAGCTCTTCCAGGGCCAGGGAGTCCATCCGCAGTTTGCGCAGCGGAGTCTCGGTGGTGACATCGGCCGGGTCTGCTCCGAATCGTTGGACCAGCAAGGCGCTGACAACTTCTGCCGCAATCACGTGGCACTCCTCCGCTTTTCGTAGGCGATGCTGCCAACCGCGTCCTGGCGGGTGCTCGCAGGCGGCTCGGGCTTGTTCGGCCACCCTTTATACGCCTTCGTCCCGAAGACTCCCCAACCTTGGTAGCTCAATGGGGTGACGAGCGAACCATGAGGCGCGAGGGGCGCGCGGCCCCCTGTGCACACACCGCGGAGGGCATCTGCCTGTCCTAACGCCGCGGGCCGACGCGAAGGTACGGCCCGGAAGGGAGGTATGAGCGGGACGAGAGGTGCGGTCGGGACGGGACCGGATGGGACCGGATGGGACCGGATGGGACCGGATGGGACCGGATGGGACCGGGTGGGACCGGGTGGGAGGTACGGCCGGACGGAAGGTGCGGTCCGGACGTTGACGGTCTCCGGGCTGTCGCCTTCAGCTCTTGATCGTCCCGTCATCAGATCGTTCGGGGCACCGATCCGGTGGGCCGGATTCCGTTCCGCGGAGCGGCGGGGGAGGCGTCTCTGTCCGCTCCCGTCGCGTCGGACGGCGAATCGCAATCGACGGTGCCGGGTGAGAGCGGGGTTATCCGGAGCGGCGTCGGCTCTGCGCTGGTTCCGCGTCGGCTCTGCGCACGCCCTACGGCGGGTCAATGCCGGTTCGATGCCGGCTCGGTTCCAGTCTGGTGGGGTTTCGGTGGTGGTCCTTCGCTGGTCCAACGGCGGGTGCCTCGACGAGAAATGTCCGGGCGTCGCCTGTCGTTGTCGTGGCACCTGACGTCCGGCGCTGCGCGGCCACTTCGTAGAAGACGTCGAACGAGGTGCCGGCGGCGGAGCGGGGCTGCGCGTCAGGGTCCGACTATCAGAGGACGTGTGCTGGCACTCGCCAACGCCCATTCCGCCGCGCTTCGAGGGCGGATGTCGTATCCGGAACCCCGGACTGCCCGTACGCCTCCCAGCGGCCGCCCCCCACCAGCGGTTGTCCGGACCCGCTGGCCACCATGTTCGTCGACGTCGTGATCACAGGGGCCAGTGTCTGCGATTCGCCATCCGTGGGCGGTGCGGCCGGCCTGGCCATGTACGAAGGTGGGGCAGAGGCCGGTTCGGCGGCTGGGATCCAAGACCTGACACCTGAGACCTGAGCGGGAGCCCCCGGGGCTGCTCTCCGACGCCGCGGTCCGAGATCGGGCCTTCGGAGATGAGAGCCGGGGCCGAGCCGTGACGATGTACGGGTCCGCGGCGCTGTCAGACGTTGTCCAGGGAATCGGTGGCGCGTCTCAACAGGCCCCGCAGGGTACGGATTTCCTCGATCGAGAGGCCGGTCGCGGCCATGATCTTGCGGGGGACCGGGAGGGCTCGTTCACGCAGGTCCGCCCCGGCCTTGGTGAGGTGAACGGTAACGGAGCGCTCGTCCTCGGCGCTGCGCTCGCGATGTACCCGGCCCGCGGCCTCCAGGCGCTTGAGGAGCGGGGAGAGGGTGCCGGAGTCCAGCCGGAGCTGCTCGCCGATGGCCTTGACGGGCTGTGGACCGTGTTCCCAGAGCACCAGCATGACGAGGTACTGGGGGTAGGTCAGGCCCAGCTCTTTGAGGGCGTCCCGGTAGACGCCGCCGAAGGCGCGTGAGGCGGCGTGCAGCGAGAAGCAGACCTGGTGGTCGAGTCGGAGCAGTTCGGCGTCGGGTACCGGAAGCGGGGTCATGGCTCCACACTAACCCGTTAGCCCATTGCGCATAATTTGATTGTGCACAATCTAGTTGCCCGCAACTCGGATATGTGCCATCGTTGTGGCCATCGGGCGGTCGGGAGCGGCCGCCGGGCTATCGAAGGGGAACCGTGATGGACGCGCTGTACACCGCTGTCGCCACCGCAAACGGCCGCGAGGGCCGGGCCGTCAGCTCGGACGGCAAGATCGATCTCGCCCTGGCCATGCCCCCGGAGCTCGGAGGCAACGGCGCGGGCACCAATCCGGAGCAGCTCTTCGCCGCTGGGTACGCGGCTTGCTTCGCCAGTGCGATGGGCAATGTGGGACGCCAGATGAAGATCGACACCAAGGACGTCTCGGTGACTGCCGAGGTCTCCATCGGCAAGGACGACACGGGCTTCGGCCTGGCCGTCGTCATGCGGGTGGAACTCCCGGACAACCTCGCCGGCGACACCGGCCGGCAGCTCGTCGAGGCCACCCACCAGTACTGCCCGTACTCGAAGGCCACCCGCGGCAACATCGACGTCGAACTCGTCATCGAGTAGAGGGCCGTTTGTTGTGCGTCCGCGACGGTGCCCCCTGCGATGCGCCCGCGAGGCTCTGTAGGGGGCTCGGGTGGGCGATGGCCAGGCGAAGCGCACGCGCAGTGAGTGGAGCACCTTTGCGGGGCGTGCGGGGGTGGGCCGCCGCACTGTGATGCAGGTGTGCTTGGTGCGCTGTGAGTTCCGCATGACGATGTCGAACTGCGCTGCATCCGGGTGGTCGGAGTCGGGTTCCGGCCCCAGCGAAGTAGTTCCTGGGGTGGTACGTACCCGTGTGCTGGCCGCAGCGGCGCCGTGCAGTCGCATCCGCGCGATGCCGTCCGCGTCGTCCTCCCCGTCTGCGCCCTTTCTGGGGTACGCGATCGGTCCGTCCGGCGGGCGTGCGGTGCATAGTCGCCCGACCTGCGGCGACGGTGGCTGGCCGGGGATCGCCTCGTCACGGGCCGCCGTGCATTGCTCGGCTGGCGCGGGGCGTACGGGTCCGCGCGGGCAGGCTGCATCGCTTGCCCTCGATTCCCGAGTGCGGGAGCAGCAGAGCGAGGGGCAATGAACTACCCAAGTTCGGCAATGGCTGGGTGCGGCAGAGCCTGTGGCCTGCGAATCCTGGGACGGGTGGCGGCGAACAACGTAGAGATCGCCTGCACCCCGACCAACAACTCCTGGCTCAACCGCATCGAGGCCCAGTTCGCCGCCCTGCGTTACTTCGCCCTCGGTGGCCCCGACCTCCCCAGCCACAAGGCTCAGGGCAGCATGATCCGCCGATACATCATCTGGCGGAACAAACACCCGCTGACGAGCGCCTCCGCCAGGTCGTGGCCAAGGTGAACGTTGCCTGACATCAGGTCGGCCTGATCAGCTCCCCAGGACAACAGGTCCTGCGAGCACGCCCACGATGTCAGGCCATGCCTTCGCACCGAGGTCGGCGTCGGCCGCGGCAGTGCCGCCGTAGCGGAACCGGTGGGAAGAAGCGGCCGGCCCTTCCCCTGGCAACCGCGGGCGATGCCCGGCGGCGGCCGCGCTGATGACCTTGGCAGTGCGACCCGCCGAAGCGCGGCGTGACGCCAACTCCTGCGCGAACACCATCGACGGCCACATTTCATCGTCACCACCCGCCACGAGCAGAATCTCGGCGGTGGACTGCTCGATCGGGATCACGGCCTGCCTCGCCGCCTCGTCAAAGGTCTGCCGGCTGCGCTCGTAGAGCGTTCGGTAGGCAGTGGGCTCCCCCTGCGCTTCCGTGGGAGCCCATCTGTCGTCGTAGGAGACGAACGGGACAGGCTCCTCCCTCCACGTCCACGACGAGCGATAGGGGTAGGTCTTCCCGTCGGAACCGGGGCCAACGTTCGCCCAGACCACGGAGGTGGGCGACAACGCGACCACCGCAGCAACACGCGGATCATGGATGGCGAGGAGCAGGGCAGCTTCGGCGCCCTTGGACACCCCGAGCACACCTGTCCTCTCCACCCCGTTGGCCCGGAGTAGACCGATCGCGGTGCTGAAGATCTCCAGCGGAATCTCGCAGATTCCCGCAGGCTGCCCTTCGCCGCCAAACCATCGGATCGACAGGGCGGTCATCCCGGTACGTGCGAACAGGCGGCAGCGGTCGGTTTCGACGCGGCCACTCGAACCAGCCAACACCAGCACGCCCACCGTGCTGCCCCCGACGGGCTCCACCATCACGCCCTCGCAGTGCGCATTAACCGCGTGCTCGATGATCTCCACTGGACCCCCTCATGGTGGACACGTATCGGAAATCATCCCAGGAGTGAACAGCCCGGCCTCATAAGGGCAAACGTTGGCTGATGCGGCACTAACTCGACGAACGGGAAGGGGAGGCCATGGGGACGGACCGAGCGGCGCCGCCGGCGTCCAGTGACGCCCTGATCGCGTCGATGCCATTGGCCCTCAAGGAGGCGCTGCCACTCGTGCCATGGCGTATCGATGAGCTGTGGCGACTGGATCTCCTGCTGCGGCGCGTCCCGGTACAAGACCTGGTCTGGCTCCTCGACCCGCCGCTGTGGCGACTGAGCGGCGAGCGCTTCCGAGTGGTGCCTCGCGAGGTACGGGATGGTCCGGAGGTCCATCCGGACCATCCCGCCGTGTCATGGCGCCGGCCGCACTCCGAGACCACCGCTTAGACGAGGGCAGACGGAGGAAGCGCCTTGGCTCGCGTACTGAGAAATGAGCTTGTGAAATATCCGCGGCCGTGAGGCACCGAGAGACCCTTCGGCTTCGTCGACCTGAAGGGGCTCTCGGTGCCTCACGACGGGCCGTCGAGGAAGTCCCGCAGGTGGGCGGTGAGAACGGCCGGCTGGTCTTCAGGGATGAGGGTGTAGCTGTCGGCGATCTCGACGAGCTTGGCCTGCGGCAGTAGCTCGGCGAGGCGGCGGCCGTGAGAGGGAGGCATTACGCGGTCCTCGGTGGCCCAGGCGACAAGGGCGGGACGGTCGAAGGTACGAAGCGCCTCGGACCAGGTGAGCAGCTCGGCCTCAGGCGGGGTGCTGAGGACGTATTTGCGCAGGTCGCGACGTACCTCGGCGGAGCTGACCAGGGGCCGGAACCAAGCGTCCATGATTTCGGGCGGTACCGGCCGCTTGGTCATCCAGCCCCAGGTCACCGGGAGTCGGCGCATGGGCTTCAGGCGGAGCAGATTGAAGGCCAGGGCCAGGCCGCCGGGCAGCCTGGCGGAGGTGACCAGGTTGCTGCCCGGCAGGCCGGGCGGGTAGTTGTCGAAGGCTTCGCAGGAGGTGATGACGAGTCGGCCGATGCGGGCCGTGCGGCCGTCGGCGACAAGGCTCTGTGCACCGCCCCAGTCGTTGAGCACCAGCGTGACATCGCTGAGATCGAGCCGCCCGAGGAACTCGTCCACCAGCCGGGCGACGCCGAGGATCGACAGGTCGGCGTCCGGGCGCATCGGCCGGCGGTGGCCGCCGAGCGGGAGGGTGGGGACGACGCAGCGGAAGTCGTCCCGCAGCCCGGCGACGACGTGGCGCCAGAGCGAACCGTCCATGGCGACGCCGTGCAGCAGAACGACCACGGGGCCGTCACCACCGGTGTCCTGGTAGTCGATGGTTCCCGCCGAGAGTTCCAGCTCGGGCATGAAGGCTCCCTCTTACGCTCGTGACGATGGACCAGCCGTGCCAATCGCGTGGTGCTGGTGTGCTGAGCGAGGCTCAACGCCTCAGCACCGTAACGCACCTGATGTGTGGTCGGATTTCCCGTCACGGTGGTGGCCGACCGCGGAAGCGTAGAGACCAGATCTCCGTGATCGGGCGAACCGTCCCAGCCCTGCCGCCACCGCCCAGTTCCGACACCTACTGGCGGACGCCCCCACGGATATCGTTCGGCTTCGCCTCCGGCTGGCGCCGACATAGCCCTGACTGTGAAGGCGATCGAGGTCCTGGTGCTGGAGCGCATCGATTTCCTCCTCGTCACCGCCTTCGAACGGGACGAGTACAGCTCCGGCACCTTTCACGCAGGTATCGACAACTTCTGCCCCATCGTCACGGCCCTGCGCCGAGCGGTGTGCCGCGGCGCGATATGCGTCAGCGCCCGCAGCGAGGCCCTGTGCTTCCGGACGTGCCCCGTCGTCTGATGGCAGAGTTCACGCGCCGCAGTGCTGACACCACGTCCCACGGCGACCGGCCGGCCGTCCCGGCTGGTCGTGAACGCGTGGTCGTCCGTGCGTGCGCCATCTATCCCGGGGAGTGACGGCTGACCGATGCCTGATACGGGCATTCCGGGCACCTGGATGTAAACATGGCGCATGCCCATTCGACGACTGAGCAATCTGCGGAGAGGGCGGGAACTGGCTCAGGTCCTGGTGCTGATTCCGCTCGGTCTCATCGTCGCGGTCTGCGCGGTCGATGTCCTGGCCCCGCCCGATATCCATCTGGGGCCGCTCCTCGTCGCGGCACCCGCCCTCACGGCAGCCTTCGCTGGCCCCTTCCTCACGGCAGGGATCGGTGTGCTGGCGGCCGCCGCCCTGCTGTTCATCGGCACTCTGCGCAATGAGCTGATCACCGAGAACCTCCAGGCCCAGATCGCGGCGCTGGTGATCGTCTCCGCTCTTGTCGTGCTCTTCACCGCCCTACGCGATCGCGACGAGCGGCGCCTGACGCAGAGCCGGTCGGTGGCCGCCGTCGCGCAGCAGGTCCTGCTACGCCCGTTGCCGCGGCGGAGCGCCGATCTGGAGATCGCCACCCTCTACCTCGCGGCCGAGGAGGAAGCGGAGATGGGCGGCGACCTCTTCGCCGCGGCACGTACCACGCGCAGCACCCGCTTGATCATCGGCGATGTACGAGGCAAGGGCCTGCCGGCCTACAGCCACGCCGCCCTCATCCTCGGCGCCTTCCACGCGGCGGCCCACCGTCAGGCCACCCTTCCCAACCTCGCCCGCCACCTCGACGGCGCCATCCGCTGGGACGGCGCCCAATGGCATACCGCTCCGGAACCCGCTCCCGCCCCCGGTCCCACCCATGTCTCCGCCCCCGCTCCGGACATCGACATCGGCGCAGGCAATGACGCCTACACAGACATCGGTGCTGGTACCGGCACCGAAACCGGCTTCGACCTGGACATTGGCAGCGATGAGACCTTCGCGACCGTTTCCTTGCTCGACATCCCCGATCACCGGCCCGTGTTTCACACCATCACGTGTGGCCACCCGCCCGCGCTGCTCCTCCGTGACGGACGTGCCACCACTCTGCACCCCAAACGAATCTCCCTTCCCATCGGCCTCGGTGGCCTCCCCGGTGCCCCTGACTACGAGGTTGAGGCATTTCCTTTCGAAGCCGGTGACCTGCTTCTCCTCTATACCGACGGCGTGATCGAAGCTCGCGACCGCAACGGCACGTTCTACCCGCTCGCAGAACGCGCCGCCGCTTGGAGCGCGAGCAGTCCGAAGCACGCATTGCGGCGCCTGCGCGAAGACTTGCTGGCGCATACGCACGGCCGACTGGGCGACGACGCCGCAGCCGTCGCCATCCGCCGGTTGCCAAGCGACTCGCCTCGCTTGAACTGATGTATGGATTACGTCTCGCGTGGGCTCCGAACCCCGGAGAATCCCTGCCGTCTGTTGTTTGCCGCCGCCGGAATTGGGTTTTCCCCGGCCTAGGGGCTGTGCGGTGTGGGGGCAGTGCGCATTGCCGCTGCTGCCGGACGTTTACTTGGAGGCGCCGACGGAGACCAAAGTGCCGGGTGGTGTGGTTGGTCCGGTACGCGGGGGATCAGCCGTCGCTGAAGGCCAACTTTTATCGGCTACCCGCGCTTTTGCGGTGGCCGATGTGTGCCCGATCCTGGTACCAGACTGAGCCCGATCTGCACGCTGGTGTTTGCGCTGCTGGGAACGGCGGCTCCGCCGGGGGACCGGTGCCTCGGAAGCAGTTGCCCGTCCGGGCTCGTGATGGCGAGCTTGTCACTCAAGGAGCAGGTCGACGGTGGTTCCGACGGCTCGGCGTTCGGCTTCCTGATAGGCGATCCAGGCGAGGGCGAGGTCTTGCCAGGGCAGGCCCACCGGGGCGTACACGGTGATGTCCTCGGGCTGAATCCTGCCGGGGTGCTCGTGGCGGAGGATCTCGCCGAGGGTGGCGTCGGCGGCCTCGGCAGGCAGCCCGGCGTTCGCGAGCGCGCCGGTGGCGGCCGCCAGAATACGGTCGTCGACGGTGAGCAGCGCCGCGTCCAGGAGATCAGCAGCCAGCTCCTGCTTTCCGGGTTCGTCGGCGCCGAGGCTGGTCAGGTGATGGCCGGGGCGCACATCGGCAAGCCCGAGGAGAGGAGTGCGGGACCAGGTGGCCATCAGGACGATCGTCGCGTGGGCGGCGACTTCGGCGGCGGAGTCGGCGGTGCGGCCACCATGCCGCGCGGCGAAGGCGGCAGCGCGCTGCGGGTCGGTGTCGTACACGGTCAGTTCGCCCCAGCGGCGCAGTTCGCGCAGGCCGAGGAGGGTGAGTTCCGCCTGTGCGCCGGCCCCGATGACGCCCAGCGCCGCAACACCGTGTGGGTCGGGTGCAGCGAGTCGATCGGTGCCGAGAGCGGCTGCCAGACCGGTGCGCCAGGCCGTGACGGTGGCGGAGTCGAGTAGAGCGAGCAGCTCGCCGTCCCGGCCACTGTGCAGGCAGATGACGCCGCGCAGCGCCGGGCGAGCGCCGGGGAACTTCGCGTTGACCTTCACGGTGTAGGCATGGATACCCGGTAGCAGGCCGGGGAGCAGCGCCGTGGCCGTGCCCGGAAAGGGAAGATCGGTACGTACCCGCTGTCCCGGAGTTGTCCCGCTCGGGGCGTGGTGAAATCCGTCGCGGAGTGCCTGGAGGCAGGTGCTGGGGTCGAGTACGGCGAGCAGATCGCGCCGAGTGAGTATGCGAGTCACGCCGATCATGCTTTCACCTGCGTGACTCTTGTGGGGGATGGGGAGGGCTGCTGTCGGGTGGTCGGGCATCTTGTGGTCGACGTCATCGATCGGGCTGACGATCTCTTGTTTCTGACCTCTTCTATTCGGTCCTTCTCCGTTCCCTGGGTTCGCATCCTGCGGTGTGCGGTGTGCGGTGTGCGACGGGCCAGGCGGAATTCCGGCGCCAGCCACCACCGTCTCATCGGCGTGGGGCCGAATGCCTGAGCATGGAGCCTGGACAGACGGTGCGCACCCAGATGTCAGAACGGGAGCTTTCTCCCCAGGAATCCCCGCAAAGCTCTAGCGGTGTGCCGGCTGAGGTAGGTCCTGCTGGGTGGCGGGCAGCGGGAGGGCACGTTGCTCCACCGGCCGGGGAATTCCGTCAGTTCCGCAGAGCGCCTGTGCCACATGCACGTCCATGGCGGCGTCGATGGGGCTGGGCTCGGGAGCGTTGTTCCCGTTCAGTTTTTGATATCGCGTCAGATTGAACCCCAGGGATATCTGGCGCTGACCGTCCGGGCTGGAAAGGGACCAGGTCATGGCCCCGAGCACGAGGCCGTTGTGTCCCCAGAATTCTCCGCATGGTGTCTTCGTCATGAACAGCCCCAGGCCGTAGCGCGCCATACTGCCTTCGATCGGCACGGTGGTCTTCATCTGTTGCAACTGGGCGGGGGCGAGGAGACCGCCACTCAGCAGCAGACGGTAGAACCGGTTCAGATCGGGCATCGTCGACACCAGTGAACCGGCCGTGCCCGCCCAGGACATGTTGTAGACGCTGAAGTCACGGGGCGGGTTGAAGCCTCCGTATCCGGCCTCGTACATCTTGGCGTGTGGCCCGGTGATGTACGGCGAGCTCGGGAAATATGTATGTGTGAGGCCAGCCCTACGGATGACGTGTGTGGTGATGTACTTTTCCGGAGCCTCGCCGGTGACCTTCTGAAGCAGGAGTCCGGCAATGACGTAGTTGGTGTTGGCGTAGTGATGTTCCGCGCCTGGATTGCCCAACGGAGCTGATTTCAGGCCGAGCCGGGCCAGTTCTACCGGGGCGAACTGGTGGAAGCGGTTGTCTTCCAGGCTTTCCGGCGTCGCGAAGACTGCCGTGCCGTAGTCGCCGATGCCGCTGGTGTGGTTGAGCAACATCCGGACCGTGATGGCCCGGCCGCGCTCCCCGGGGAGGAGATCGGGAAGATAGCGCCCTATCGGCGCGTCGAGGTCGATTCGGCCCTTGCCGACTTCCTGGAGCACGGCGACCGCCGTGAAGGTCTTCGTGATGCTGCCGATCCGGTGTCGCATCAGGGGTGTGGCGGGGCGACTGGTGTCGACATCGGCGACGCCTGCGGCTCCCTGCCACTCCGCGGAGCCATCGCGGACGGCCGAGTAGGCGCCATACATTCCCGCGTCATGGAACGCCTTGAGAGTGTCCGCAAGCGCCGAAGGATCGAGGTTGGCTCGGTGCGCGGAATCGGCAATTGCGGTGGTGCCGGGGCGTCCGGAGGCGGTCTGGGAGGGAAGGGCCGAAGTGGTGGGGACCGCCAGCGCCAAAAGGACGGCTGTGGTGGTCCCGATGAGTCGCATGCGGCGACGCTTGGGATGGGCAAGGGACATGCTGGCTCCGTCGGTTCAGGCCCGTGTCAGGCGCATGATCTCCGTTGCTCTGATTCTCACGGAGGGGCAACGCCTGGCCATCCACCCCTGGAACTACCTTGGTCCTAGGTCTGTATGACATCTGTCAGGTTTAACGGAGACCGTTGTTCCATCACCATGCCGAGCCGCGTGCGGCGCGCGGCTTGCGGCATACCTCAATCCGTAATCCGCAATCTGGAGGCAGGTCAGCAGTGAGGTGGGTGGGACGTGTGGGCGGTGGCTGAGGAGCGTATGCGGCATTCTCCGGGGGCATCGGCATCGCGCTTCGGGCGACTGGCTTCGTGAGCGGGCTGGACGACAACTCGTCCTCGACGGTGACGGGTTGGTGTAGCCGGTTCAGTTGCTCCTGAAGTGAGGGAAGGACTCGTCCGGTGTGCACCCCAGTTGCTGAGCGGCTGCGTCGACGGTCTGGGCGAGGAGGGTGGCGATGGTCATGGGGCCTACGCCGCCGGGTACCGGAGTGATGAGGCCGGCGCGGCGACTGGCGCTTTCGAAATCGACATCGCCGATGTTGCCGGGGTTGTAACCGGCGTCAATCACCACCGCGCCGGGTTTGATGTGGTCGCCGAGCAGGAACCGCGGCCGGCCGACCGCGGCGACCACGATGTCGGCGTCCCTGGTGATCGACGGGAGATCGATGGTGTGAGAGTGGCAGTAGGTCACCGTGGCGTTGCGGGCGAGCAGCAGCATCCCGAGCGGCTTGCCGAGGATCGCGCTACGGCCGACGACGGCCGCGTGCTTGCCGGCCAGGTCGACGTCGTAGTGCTCCAGGAGACGGACGATGCCGCCGGGAGTGCAGGAGGCGAAGCCGTTGAGGCCGAAGCTCATCGCGGCGAACGAGCGCGTCGTGACACCGTCGACGTCCTTCTCCGGAGCGATGGCCTCGAACGCGGCGCGCTCGTCGATGTGCGGGCCGACCGGGTGTTGCAGCAGGATGCCGTGCACCTCGGGATCGTGAGACAGCGCGGAGATGGTGTCGACCAGTTCGGCGGTCCCGGTTGTGGCGGGCAGCGCGACATGGCGGGAGCGGATGCCGGCCTTCTCGCAGCGAGCGCGTTTCATGCGGACGTAAGTCACCGATGCGGGATCCTCACCCACCAGCACCGTCGCCAGGCACGGGGCTTGCCCCGTCTGTTCGTTGACGGTCGCAGCTCGCTGAGCGGCTTGGTCGATGATGCGGCGGGCCGGCGCGATGCCGTCCATGAGACGTGCGGTCCGGGACATGGTGTGCTCCTGAGCATCGACGTGAGTCGCCCAGGCGCACGGCACGGACCATGATGGCCGGGCTGCTCCCCGGTGGTACTCCACCTCAGCGCCAGTTACAGCCCGATGTCCACTGTAATGGAAGGGGTGTTACGGAGAGATACAGGTGAGCGGGTGGGAACTGTCTCCTTGCCCCGTCGCCCCGTCGCCCCGTCGCCCCGTCGCCCCGTCGCCCCGTCGCCCCGTCGCCCCGTCGTGTCTTGATCGTGTCGGCAAGAGGCGGACGAACGTCTTGTCGGCCCAAGGCCGTCCGGTGGTTGAGGGGGACGACTTGACGGTTCATTTCGTCGGTGTATTTCGGCGTATGCCGATGTACGCCGGGGCACGCCGACGGTATGACGGCCGTCGAGCAGTTCGACGCGTGGTGACGGGGTCGCGGTTGGCGTACTACCCGACGTACCAGCGGAGAGGCCCGGCCAGGCCGAGGTGATGCGGTGGAGCGAGGTCGCTCACCCGGGCCCGACCGCGGCCGGCGCGGAGCATGGTGGGCAGCTCAGATGTCGCCGTCGGCGTCGTCGGCCCGCTCCTTGAGCTTCTGCTCCAGATCCATGGTGTCGGACGCGGGCGGCGTCGCCACCGTCACGGGCTTGTTGATGTCGAGGAAGCGCATGGAGATGTCCAGTGGGCCTTGGGCCGCCTCGGCACGCTCGCGGAACTTCACCATGCGGTCGTCGGGCCCCACCCACAAGTCAAGGTTCAACGTGGTCACCCCGAGCTCTTTGTACTGCTCGACCGTCTTCGCGCGGCGCGTGGCGTCCAGGGGACTCTTGGCGGTCGACTTCTTGAGGAGGTCGTCCACATCGACGGCGCCGGCGTAGTGCGTTGTCTTGATGCCCTCGACGGTCTCCTCGCCGATGTTCTTGACGTCATGGGACTGGGAGAGCAGCGACGCCTGCGCCGCCGGGTCCCGGTCGGCCTGGTGCTGCATTCCGCCCAAGCCGCTCTGCCCGCCGAGTCCCTTGCCCTGCATACCGATCTTCACCCAGTGCTTGCCCTGCATTGCGGCGGCCAGTTCCTCGGCGCCGCCGAGGTAGAGGGCGTCACCGACGACTCGGACCGAGAACTCCCCTTCCTCCTCACCACCTGACGCCTTCATCCGCATTTCCATGGCGCGCGGGTGGAGGTTCATGGATACCTTGCCCTCGACCTTTCCCTGGCCGGGGATCTTGCCGGATATACGGCACGAGAAGGAATTGAGCTTGGCGCCCTTGTCGACTGCCTTCTGCACCGCGGCGACCGGCGACGCGTTGATCTGCTCCGACTTCCCGGCATGGTCCGACGGCTTGCCGCCGGACGTCGAACACGCCGCCGTGCCGCACAGCACGACACCGGTCAGCAGCGCCCCAACAGAACGGAACGAAGGACGGGAAAAATGGTTCATGGTCCCCCCATGAGTGCATGGCATATATAAATACGACTGATCGAGACAGTAGCCCACGGCACTGACATTCCGTACGGCATATCTTCGCGGCGATCATCACCTTCACAATCGAGGCGACCCTCGTGGACGGGGTGAGTGAACCGATGCCACCTGGGACGCCCACATTCGGCATGGCTGTCGGACCCCCATTGCGGGGGCCGTGATGTGCCGGCCGACCAAGCCATGTCGCCGGGTTCCGGCTCTGGTTCGACAGCGGCGCGGAGTTGCGTTCCGGGGGTGGCCGACGGCTGGGTGCCTCGGGCGGACACGGCGCCTGCCAGTGGTGAAAGCACCTTCAGGACTCGGCGGGTGGCTGAATCGAGCTCTCCGCAACGTAACGTGAGTGAAGAGTGGGAGCGCGCAGTGAGAGGCAAGTGCCGAGTGGTGAGTACTGCGTGGCGAGCAAGGTGGATGGAGCGGCTTGAAGTTTGCCGCTGAGATTTCCGGCGCACCTCGTGCGCCGACAGGCACCAAGGAGCAGAGCACCATATGGCGAGTCCCGAGATGTATACGGCCCCCGGTATCGTGCCACTTGATCTGAGTGCGGTAGCCGTCGGTGACGACATCGCCGGATATGTGGATGCGGGCAGCATCCTGGCGTTTCTGCCGGCAGTCACCGAGCAACACAGAAGCGATGTGCTGCACTCCGTCCTCTTCGCGCAGCGCAGGGCTGATCGCGAGTGCGCACGGTTCGGTAATCCTCGCCAGTGGCTGGTCTCCTACCGCCGTGCACTCGATGAAATGGGCTGGAACGCGAGTCCGCTCGGGGCACCCGGCCCTGTCTCCGGAGCGGGACCGCTCGACCATGTGCTTCTGGAGGCCCTGCAATCTGCTGAGGTGCCCGACGATCAGCGCGCGGCGCTGGGAGGTGCGCTGGCGGCCGAAATGGCCCTGCCGGACAACGCGCCCGCCGCGGAAATCTTCGAGGGCGCCAGTCACAAGCGGAAGAACGCGTTGTTCCAGGTGGCCACGGTCACCGAACACGAGGGCCGGGTGGTAATGAACGGCGGCGTTTTCTGGCTCACCGCCGACTACTTCGCGCATCTGCTGCAACTCGACGTTGCCGCGAGCCACAGTCTGACGGCGGCGGTCGGACCGATGCGGCTGAATGACGTGGTGTACGCCCAGGTCCGCGACCGGGTCATGGAGAAGGTGGCCAGGGGTTAGGGGGCTTGGTGAGGACCCGTGGTGTGGCGCGCCACGGCACTTGCCGACGGCGAAATTCATCCGGCAGGTCCGGGAGGTGGATGTCGGCCGCGAGCTCCGTCCGGCGGGCTTCCAGCAGGCAGCCCCTGCCCCTGCCCTTAAGCATGCCCGTGTCCGCGTACGTCGGTGTGGAGGGGGACAACGGGCCCGGGTATCCCGATCAGCCGCACTGATCAGGCCGTCCGCACAGATCAGCCGACTGGGCAGATCGAGCAGATCGAGCGGCCCGTTCGGATCGGGCCACCCAATCTGAACGGACAGGCCGGACGGGGCAGAGCTGGACGCCGACCGGGTATTCAGCGCCGACGGGTACCTGCTCCGGCCCCGGAGCCGTCTGAGGGGGCCGGCGGCGGGGCGGCGCCAGGATCGTCCTTGTTGCCGCCCCCGCCATCGCGAGCGCCCTTGCCGGCACGACCGTGTCAGGGGCGGCCGGTCGCAGGGACTTCTTCGCTCGGGGGTACCGGGCCGGGTGGTGTGCCGTCTCCGAAGGGCCGTCCGCCCAGTTCCTCCCGATAGTGCGGGGTCAGCCAACCGGCGAGGTCCGGGCCGAGGGGGACGATGCCGGTCGGGTTGATGCCGGTGTGCACTCGGTAGTAGTGCTGCTTGATGTGGTGGAAGTCGACGGTGTCGCCGAAGCCGGGTGTCTGGTAGAGGTCTTTGGTGTACGACCACAGCACCGGGTCCTCGGCGAGCTTGAACCGGTTGCATTTGAAGTGTCCGTGGTAGACGGCGTCGAAGCGCACCAGTGTGGTGAACAGCCGGATGTCGGCCTCCGTAATGGTGTCGCCTACCAGGTAGCGGCGCTGGGCCAGCCGCTCGGAGAGCAGGTCCAGTCGTCGGAAAACATCGTGGTACGCGTCCTCGTACTCACTCTGTTGCGCGGCGAAACCGGCCCGGTAGACGCCATTGTTGAGGTCGCGGTAGTTGTCGGCGATGACCTCGTCGATCTCCGCGCGCCGGGCCTCCGGGTACAGATCGGGGGCGCCGGGCCGGTGCAGCGCCGTCCATTCGATCGCGAGGTCCAGGGTGATCTGCTGGAAATCGTTGGTGACGAGCTTTCCGCTGGGTACGTCCACGATGGCGGGCACGCTCACCCCACCGGGGTAGCCGCTCTCCCGTGCGTCGTATGCCTCGCTGAGGAAGCGGATGCCGAGTACGGGATCACGGCCGCCCGGGTCCAGGGTGAAGCGCCAGCTGCGGTCGTCCTGGATCGGGTCGGCGATGGCGAGCGACAGTGCGTCCTCCAGGCCGAGCAACCGCCGTGAGATGACGGCGCGGCTCGCCCAGGGACAGGCGCGGCTGGCCACCAACCGGTAGCGGCCGGCCTCGACCGGCCAGCCGTCGCGGCCGTCGGCCGTGATGCGATCGGCGAAATGGCTCCTGGACCGTTTGAAGGGTTTCGAGCCGTACTCGGCGTTGGCCGCCGGCTCGCTCGTGGGTGCCGTTTCGGTTTCGGGGTCGCCTTCGCTGTCGGCGGGGCGGGTCATCGCCGGGTCCTTTCGGTGGGCGGTGCTCTGAGTTCTCGGGGTGCTTGTGCCTGTGTGCTTGGTAGGCGTCCAGGCGTGGCAGGTGTGCCGTGCGAGCTTTCCCGAACCACTGCGTGCCTACCAGGGCATCAGCCGCCCGGCGTACTCCTGCCATGGGCGGGGGAGTCCCTTGGGCCCCCCGCAGCAGCGCTTCCGCTGGACACGCGCCGTCGTCGAGGGCGAGGGCTGCCCTGCCCCGGAAACGAGCCGACGGGACGTGCGGCGCGGGGTCAAGTCGGGCCGTGGCCGCCACGCCGCCCGGAAAGTGAGTTACCCGCTGAGGGGCTGATTGCTGTCCTCCGGCCTGGGTCAGGATCATCATGCTCAGCGGCACGATCATGCCGCCGGCGATGCCCTGGACGGCGCGGAAGGCGATCAGGCTGCCCACCGACCAGGCGGCGCCGCACAGTGCGGAGCCGATGAGGAAGGCCGAGAGCGCGAACATCCACAGGGCGCGGGCGCCGAAGCGTTCCACGAGGCGGCCGGTTGTCGGGATGACCATCGCGATGGTCAGCAGATAGGCGGTGCTGACCCACTGGACCGTGGTCACGGGCGCGCCGAACGCGCGGGTCAGGTCGGCCAGTGCGACCGTGACCATCGTCATGTCCAGCATGGCGGTGACGGACCCGACGATGACGGCCGCGAGTTTCAGCAGGCCGGGGTCGAGTCGGCCGACAGGGGGTGTGCCGGTCTCTGTGCGCTGCGCCATATCCTCCACACTACACTGTGCAGTGTGATGAGCTACACTATTCGGTGTAGCGAATATCGGAAGAAGTCGGAAGGATTCCGCTCGTGTCGAATACCCCGACCCTCCGTCAGGGGTCACCCGCCAAACGCGCCGCGATCGTCCGGGCGGCGCTCGATATTTTCGTGCAGGACGGCTACGCGCGCGCAAGTGTCGACGCCATCGCCAAGGCGGCAGGGGTCTCCAAGCGCACGATCTACGACTACTACGGCGGCAAAGAGAGGCTCTTCCTCTCCGCCGTGGAGGACACTATGGCGGCACACACGGTGTCGTTCCAGGACCTGCTGGACCGGACCCTGAAGTCCTCCGTCGCGGACGAAACAGAGCTGGAGGCCGCCCTGACCGCCTTCGGTCGCACCTTCGCGACGGAGGTCGCCAGCTCGGACGAGCGGGCCGCCGTCATGCGGCTGATGATCGCGGAAGCGCCCCACTTCCCGGCGCTGCTCCGGATGCCCCCCGAGGACCGCCCCGTCCAGCGTGCCCTGGCCGACCGGCTGGCCGAACTTGGCGCCCGGGGCCTCCTGGACGTCCCCGACCCGTCCGAAGCGGCCGAATTCCTCGGTGTCTTGGTCACCAGCCGCGTCAACCACCGCTCCTGGTACGGGTCCATACCGCTCGGCGAGCCGGAGATCGATGACCTCGTCGCCGGCGGTGTACGGGTCTTCCTGCGCGCCTACGGGCCGGGCGCCGCGCACTGAACGGAGGGCGGCGGCCAAGCGTACGGCGCAGCGGCCGGCCGGTCACCCATACGCGATCACGTCCACGGAACGCCGGAACCCAGCCGGAAGGCACCCCCGGGGCGGCGGCCGGGGCCGACCGCGGACACCCCCTACGCGTCCGGCCCGGTCCAGCGGACCGGAAGCTGCTGCGGTCCCCGGATGAGCATCCCGGTGCGCCAGGTCAGGGCGTCCGGATCGGTGTCCATGGCAAGGCCGGGACAGCGGTCCAACAGGGTGCGGATGGCGATCCGGGCCTCCAGGCGGGCCAGCGGGGCACCGAGGCAGAAGTGGATGCCGTGGCCGAACGCGACATGACCGCGGGTCTCGCGCGTGATGTCGAAGTCGTCGGCGGCGACGAAACGCTCGGGGTCACGGGAGGCGGAGGCGAGGGCGACCAGTACGGGTTCCCCGGCAGGGATGAGCGTGCCACCGATCTCGACCGGCTCCGCGACGAAGCGCCAGGTGGCCGTCTCCACGGGACCGTCGTAGCGCAGCATCTCCTCCACGGCGTTGTCGAGGAGGGTGTAGTCGGCACGGAGAGCGGCCAGTTGGTCCGGGTGCCGGAGCAGGGCGCGTACGCCGTTGGACAGCAGGTTGACGGTCGTCTCGTGGCCGGCGACCAGCAACAGGAAGGCCATGCCTATCAGTTCACCGGGGGACAGCTGGTCGCCGTCCTCGTCGCTGGTGCGGATCAAGGCGCTGAGCAGGTCGTCGTCGGCGGCGGCGGCGCGCTTGCCGTCGATGAGACCGTCGAGATACTTGGCCATCGCTTCGGCCGCGGCCTGCGCCGCCTCCGGGGTCGTCGGCGCGACGATCTCGTTGGACCAGGAGCGGAACTCCTCCCGGTCCATGGAGGGGACACCCAGCAGTTCGCAGATGACGGTGATGGGCAATGGGAAGGCGAGCGCATCCACGAGGTCGGCACGGCCGTCGGGTGCGCCGAGCATCGCGTCGAGCAGCTCGTCGGTGATCTGCTGCACGCGTGGACGGAGCGCCTCGACACGCCGGGAGGTGAACTCCTTGGCCACCAGCTTCCGCAGCCGGGTGTGCTGCGGCGGGTCGGTATCCAGCATGTTCGTGAACAGCGGTGATGCGTCGACGCTCTCGTCCCCCAGCCCGGCGGCGCGCCAGTCCTTGTTGATCCGGGCGTCCGTCAGCGCGGCCCGGACGGCTTCGTGGCCGACGACCAGCCAGGCCATCGTGCCGTCGGGGAGGCGCACACGGTGCACCGGCCCCCGGGCGCGCAGTTCGGCGTAGTAGGGATAGGGGTCTGAGATGAAGTCCGTACCGTAGGCGCCCAGATCGACAATCTCCGGCATGCGCTGCCCCTTTCGATGATGTACGTAACCCGGCCAGCAGTCACTGTCACCGTATGCGCGGGCCCCGGCGCCGACATCGGCCCAGCGGAGGAACCGGTTCGCCTCCTGTCCTCCGAACGCAGTGCTTCCTCCATCGTCCGGAAGGCGGGTGTGTCCACCTGGGACGGGAGGGGCTATGGGGCGGCTTGGGAGGGCGCGGCCGCGAACTGCTGCTGTGGGGCGAGGCGGGACGGCCGGGCTGCGGGTTCTGGACGACCCGGCGGTGTCCCGGCCGGGCTGCGGGCCCTGGCGAATCCGGCGATGTCCCGGCGGGGTCCATGAGCCGTCTCTCACCCTTCTGCTTGCTGCCTTCCGCCCGTTGCCAAGGTGAGGGGACGGCCGTACGAAGGGGGTGTGGCCGCGCCCCCGGGCCGAGCGGTCCGGCGTCGATGACGTAGCGGATGACCCGGCAGGTGACGTAGCGCCGATGATCTCGGACGATGATCCGGGCGAGCGATCGGGCACTGAGGCGGTGGTTGTGCCGAGCGGTCTACGATCGCTACCACCTGGGGTTTGGTCTCCGGGTTCGGTCTGGGGAGGTGGCTGAAGTGGCCGGAGTGGTGCTGGTTCACGGGTTGTATCACCGGCCAGAGCATTTCGCCCGGGTGGCCGCGGACTTGCGGACATCGGGCGCCGAGGTCGTCGTCCCCGAGCTGCACCGGGGTTCACTGGCGGCGGATACGGCGGTGGTTCAGGCTGCGGTCGACGGGCTGGGAGAGCCGCCCGTGGTGCTGGGGCACTCCTACGGTGGGTCGGTGATCACCGGTCTGCGCGGCGTCGCGCATCTGGTGTACCTGGCCGCCTTCGTGCCGGATGCGGCCCAGAGCGCGTCGGGCCTGGGCGGGACATCCCCCGAACTACAGGCGGCCATCGTGCCGGAGGCGGACGGCTCCACACGCCTCGACCCGGACCGAGCCGGTGATGTCCTCTATGCCGACTGTCCCGCGCACCTCGCCGCTGATGCGGTGCGGCTGCTGCGTGCCCAGGCACCCGGCTGCGGGCGGGGAGTCCCGGAGCGGCAGAGCTGGAAGCGGGCCCCCGCCACGTACATCGTCTGTTCTCAGGACCGGGCGATCGACCCCCGCCTCCAACGAAGAATGGCCGTACGCTGCGGCTTCGTCCGTGAGTGGCGGACCGGCCACTCCCCGTTCGTCGGACGGCCCGAGCTGATCAGCGGCCTCGTGCGCGAACTCCTTGACGACGCCGGATCCCCGCACCGCGCCGGTGCGGGGGCGACCACCACACGTTGACAGCATGGCCACCCTGTCCCCGAGGCACACAGCCGAAGGTCCGTCCGGTGTGCGGCCACCCTGCGTAATGGCTTGCAGTGAATTACCGCGTTTTACTCTTCGCGAGGCGACCAACCGAATTATCGCGTCTTACGCTTCGTGAGACGGCCGTCCACCCCATCACAGACGTGTTGTCGGCTTCCCGGGCCACAAGCCTGAACAGCCGACCCGACCCGACCGAGCGGCTGCCGACCGGCAGACCGCGGCACGACGAACCCTTGCCACCACAGCGCCGAACAGATGAAGTCGGAGAACCATGACCAGGTCCCACTCATGAACCTCCGCGCACGGCTGCGCCGTACCCCACCCACGCCTTGCCCCTCTTGCGGCAGCACCGACCTGCTGTGGGAGGACGAGGGCGTCTACGGAGGCGGCGAACTGCTGTGGTGGTGCGCCGACTGCCTGCATCAATGGCACGCCGGTGACCACGCCCCACCGGCACCGCCCGAGCAGCCGTCACTCCCGTCGCAATCCCCGACGCCGACCCGTACATCCATTCCTGCACCGACCCCGGTGCCGGACGCCACGGTGGCGCCTCCGGTTGGGCCGGACCCACGGCTGCCGGCTCTGCCGATGCCTGATATTCCGCGTCCCGATCCCTCGGGCTCCGACTTCTCGGGTTCCGACTCCTCGGGTTCCGATTCCGCGAGCTTTGACCATCCGGTCTCTCCGGTCGCCCCGCACGCTGCTTCCTGGGAGCCCGAATTCCCGGTGCGCGCGGAGCAGCCGCCCGCGGGAGACGTGGCGTACCCCCCTCAGCTGACCCATCCGGCGCAGCCGATGCAGCCTCCGGCCGGCGTCGGTACGGACATCAGCAGCGGTACCGGTACGGGCACGGGCATGGGCACTGGTGTCGGCACCGTAGCCGAGCGCCTCATGCATGCCGCCGGCCTGATCCCGCTCGTGCCCTGCCCCGGCGCCTACGAGCCGTGGCCCTGCCGCTGCGCCCACTGCGGCCGGGACGTCGCTCCCACCTATCGCCAGATCCGCGAGGGCGCCCCCGGCTGCGTGTGCCGCCCACGACGACGCCGTAAGGCCCGGGATCGGTGAGCTACGGTGGGCAGGTGGGGATGCGCCAACTGCTCATTGGGGCTTGACCCGCGTGCCACGTCCGGGCAGAGACAGGCCGTGACGTGGCACGGCGCGATGCCGAGAGCGGCCGGTCCCCGACCTCAGCGCACTGGCTGGGCCAGGGCGGACCACGGTGTGGGTGGCGCCGCGGCGAAGAAGCGCAAGATGCTGAGGAGCCGGCTCGCGGGTGGCGCGGTCCAGTGGCGTTCACCGGGCCTGGGGACGGGATCCATCAGGCGGCCGAGGGCCCAGTGGAGGTGGTGCCACAGCACCCGTGCCTCCCAGGCGTGGGTCCTCGCCGGTGGTTCTTCAGCGGTCTCCATTCGATACCCCGGATCACCCGGATCACCCGGATCTCCCTGTTGTCCCCGATATCCGTCGAGCATGGCGGGAACGGCGCTCAGCGGAAACTTGGCGAATTCGGTCGCGGGGTCGGCCCACTGGGCGTCGCCCCAGTCCACGATGCCGGTGAGGTCCGTCGTCCCGGGGGAGACGAGGAGATTCTGCGGGGCGATGTCACCGTGCACCAGGGTCTGCTGTGGTTCGGCGGGAAGATGTTCCGACAGCCGGTCGAACCATTCGGTGAGCCAGCGAGCGGCGGATGCGTCCAGGTGTCCATAGGCCAGCAGACGGGCCACCAGCGACCGGGGATCCCCGGCCGCACGGTCCATGGGAACGCCGGGAAGCTCCATCGCTGTGGCTGTGGCCGCTGGGGCGGCAGGAGAGAGCCGGTGGAGCTTGGCCAACTCCCGTCCCACCTGGTGAAGGACCTTCTGCGTCGCCGTCTCGGACAGTTCGAGTTGTGCGAGATCGACCCCTGGTGCCCGGCCGAGCACCATATAGGGCACGTTCATCTCGGAGCGGGTGTCATCGAAGGTGATGACTTCGGGGGTGAGTACCCCGGCGCGCCGCGCGGCGGGGATGACCGCCGCCTCCTTGACGAGGTCGGCGACGAAAGCCTCCGTCCGAGGGATTCGCAGCACCATGTGGTCCCCGAGGAGGTAAACGTGGTTGGCCACTCCCGAAGGGATGGGCCGTACCTCCTCGGCGGGGATCCGATGCCGAGCGGCAATTGCCGCCAGTGCCTCCTGGCCGTTCTCGTCGTCTTCCATGAACCGGCATGCTGGCACGGGTCGCTTTCCGTGGTCTCCCGTATTTCGACCACCTCGGAGACCATTCCGTTGGCGGCCCCAGGGCAGGTGTCTCCCTGGCGAACGAATTGGACAGCATGAGCCAGGTGAAAGGCGCGGGCCGCCGCATTCGCCGCGTATGCCGCTGCCCGCCACACCGGTCAGGACGCGGTTCGCGCCGCCGCGACCACCCACGTCGCGAGGCACGCTCCGTACGTGGCCACGTACGCGCTCACTGCCGCCAGGCGCACTGCAGCCTCCGCCGACACCGCCGATGCCACTGTCCAGGAACGTGATCGGGAATACCGGAACTCGCCGGAACACCTACGGGCAGTGGTGTTCCCCGATCGCGGCGCGAGTTGAGACGGTGCGGGCAATTCCTGCCTCCGGGCGGTCCGTGCCGGCGGCCCGCGCTACGGCCCTCTTCGGCGGGAGATTAGCGCCGCGTTCGTCGTCGGCCATCACCGCGAGGGTAGGGCGGCGGTGACCGACGGCGATGACGCCGCCGCAGGGAGAAGCGCGGCGAAGGGGATGAGAAGCGCGGGACAAAAGGAGGCGGGTGGAGAGCCGGGGCGCCCGGCCGGACTAGGAGGCTCCTGAAGCCCCTAGGGACGAGGCCCGATGGCTTCCGTGCCGTCGTGGATGGTGATGGCCATCGCCGGGCAGACATCGGCGGCGTCCAGGGCGCGTTCGTCGGGCGCGATATCGGTGTTCACCGGCCGGGCGTGGGTGCCGTCGAGGGCGAACAGGTCAGGTGCTGTGCCGGCGCAGACTCCGGAGGCCATGCAGTGGTGCGAGTCGATCGCGACCTGCCACGTCATAGGTGCTCACCACCCCACCGGCATGACCCGCGGCCCGCGCACCAGCATCTCGGTCTTCCATTCCACATCGCCGGCCAGATGCAGCTTCGGGAACCGGTTGATGAGGGCGCTCAGTGCTTCCTGGAGTTCCAGCCGGGCCAGCGGTGCGCCCAGGCAGTGGTGAACGCCGTGGCCGAATCCCAGATGCTGATTGCCGGTCCGGGTGATGTCCAGCGTGCCCGGCGAGTCGAAGCGCAGCGCATCGCGGTTGGCGGCGCCCACGGCGACCAGAACGGGTGATCCGGCGCGTATCAGTGTGCCGCCGACCTCGATGTCTTCCATTGCGTACCGGGCCTGGCCCGCGCCGCTGCCCAACGGGACGAACCGCAGCAACTCCTCCACGGCGGTGCCGATGAGTTCCGGCTTGGCGCGCAGCGCGGCGAGTTGGCCCGGATTGTCCATGAGCGCGAGAACGAAATTGGGGATCTGGGTGGCGGTGGTCTCATGCCCGGCGACGAGTACGGCGATGCACAGGTCGATGAGTTCGAGTTCCGAGAGCCGGTCGTCGACGTCCCGGGCATCGATGAGGCCCGTCATCAGATCGTCCTGCGGGGCCCTTCGGTGTTCCTCGACCAACTGTCCCATATAGGCGCGGAGTTCTTCGCGGTTGGCCTCGAATTCCTCGGCCGTCAGGGAACTCGTCGACAGCGCGGCGTCGCTCCACACCCGGAATCGCGGACGGTCCTCGGCCGGTACGCCGAGCAATTGGCAGATGACGGCGACCGGGATGGGTAGGGCGTAGCGGTCCACCAGGTCGGCGGGCGGTCCCGCGGCTTCCAATTCGTCGAGGAGTTCGTGGGTCAGCTCTTTGACCCGCGGCCTGAGGTTCTCCACCTGACGGACGGTGAATGCCTTCGCGACGAGTGAGCGCAGCCGGGTGTGATCGGGCGGATCCATGCTCAGGATGCCACCGTCGCGACTCCCTTCGGACTGCCGGGGCTCGTCGCGCCGAGCGCTCTCGGCCCGGCTGAACCGCTGGTCGCCGAGGACGAAGCGGGCCTCGGTGTAACGGGTGACGAGCCAGGCCGGTTCGCCATAGGTCATACGTACCTTCAGCAGGCCGGGCCGGTTGCGGGCCTGGTCATACTCTTCGGAGAGCGCAAGGCTCTCGGGCATGTTGAAGGGGTAGGAGACGGGTGCTGTGTCAGCCGTGGTCAATGTGACCTCCCTTGTGTAAGCACCTGCTTACGCAAGATAGGCCGCGCTCTTGGGGCGGTCAACGATGCATTGTGGCCGTCGTCCGACAGGCCGCCGGAGAGGAGTGTGGTGATGGGGGAGTCCTCGTACGACAGCGAGGCGGGTGAGCGCCGCCGGGACGCGCAAGGCACCCGGCTGCTGCTGCTCAAGGCGGCGTCGGATCTGTTCGCGGAACGCGGTTACGAGCGCGCGACCGTACGCGACATCGCCGCGCGGGCCGGGGTCAACCAGGCCCTGCTGTTCCGGTACTTCGGTTCGAAGAAAGCGCTGCTCGGGGAGGTGATGGCGCGTGGCGGCCAGGAGCAGCTGCAGGCCACCTCCGCGGACAAGCTGTTCGAGGTCGCGCTGCGCGGCATGTTGGTCAGCGGCGGGCCCTCCACCGACCGCTCGTTGGAGGTGTGCCTGCGGTCCATCGGCGGCAGCGACGAGATCGCGGAAGCGTTCCGTGGGCTGGGGAAGGAGTACGCAGAGGTCCTGGCGACGCTCTCGCAGGCCGAAAATGGTGGATTGCGCGCCGATTTGGCGCTCTCCTGGCTGCTGGGAATTGGCTTGATGCGAGTGGTCGTCGCCAAGGAGCCGCTCGCGAGCGCCGACCCCGACGCGGTGTGCGAATTGGTGCTCGGCGTTCTCGGTAGCCTGCTGGAGGACTTGCCGGGCGGCCAGGGTGAGGGATCCGGTGAGGGATACGGCGAGGGCGCGCGTACCGGACAGGCATAGGCGGCCGAACGGTGCCGCGCTCCGTGGGGCGCTATGGACGCGCTCGCCACCACGCCCATAGCCTGAGCGGGTCCAGGCGTCGTCAGCATCCACTGCCATACGGCTCGGTCCGCTCACTCACCCCCATTCCGCCCCTTTGGTTCACATACTTCATAAGCCCCGGGTGCTTCATATGTTCTGTGTGTTCCGTTTCTGTTTCCTGGGATGGAATGTGTGCGGCGTGCGGTGAAGTGACGGACGCGGCTGGGTCGTTGGGCGCGGCGCCGCGGTCGGCTTGCGGATCGTGCGGTCTGCTCTGCCGGTTTCCGTGCCTGGAACCGCACCTGCAATTGTTCGCACGCCCGCCAATCCCGTACCCATGCCCACACCAACGCCAGCGGAAATTCCCACACCATTGCCAACCGGTTCGGTTGGGGTCAAGGAGTCACCGTAGTGAAGTCTCGTATCGCGGCGCTGCTGAGCGCCGTCTTCCTGGCCATAGGCGTAGCCCTCTTCATACCGACCGCGGCGGCGACGGCGTCCGTCTCCGGAGCCCGCGCACCATTCGCCGGGTTCGTCGTCAGCGAAGCGCAGTTCACGCAGATGTTCCCGCAGCGGAATTCCTTCTACACCTACAGTGGCCTGACGGCGGCCCTCAGCGCCTATCCGGAGTTCGCGAACACCGGAAGCGACACCGTCAAACGCCAGGAAGCCGCGGCTTTCCTCGCGAACGTCAGCCATGAAACCGGTGGCCTCGTCTATGTGGTGGAGCAGAACACCGGCAACTATCCGCATTACTGCGACGCCACCCAGCCGTACGGCTGCCCGGCCGGTCAGGCCGCGTACTACGGGCGGGGCCCGATCCAGCTGAGCTGGAACTTCAATTACAAGGCAGCGGGCGACGCGCTCGGCATCGACCTGCTCAACAACCCCTATCTGGTGGAGCGGGACGCCGCGGTGGCCTGGAAGACCGCCCTCTGGTACTGGAACACCCAGAAGGGTCCGGGGACGATGACCGCGCACGACGCCATGGTCAACGGAGCCGGTTTCGGCGAGACGATCCGCAGTATCAACGGTGCGATCGAGTGCAATGGCGGTAACCCGGGACAGGTGCAGAGCCGGATCAACAGTTACGTGAGTTTCGTACAGATCCTGGGTACCGAGCCCGGCGGCAATCTGAGCTGCTGACACCGGCCGGCGAGGCCGCTGACGCGGTGGCCGGCACGGGGCGGTGAGTGGTCGATTCGGCGGCTGCTCACCGCTTCGGACGGTCCGGCGGTCACCTCTCCGTCGGCGGTCGGCGCAGTACGTAGCGGCCGACGCACGCGGCGAGGACGATGACGCAGCCGGCGAATGTCAGGCCCGCACCGCGCAGGCCCAGCCACAGGGTCAGCGCGCCGACTCCGACGACCGGCAGCGAGATGCCCAGATAGGCGATGACGAAGAACGCCGAGATGGTGCCGCCCCGGTGCTCGGGCGGTGCCGCGGCGCTCACAGCGGTCAGGGCGGCCCGGAAGGCCAGGCCCTGGCCGGTGCCGCCGAGCACCGCCCCGATGACGAGCAGCGGCAGCGATTCCACCACCAGGGATGCGCCGACCAGGAGCAGGCCCGCCACCAGCACCAGGCAGCCGCCCGGCAGGGCCCTGGTGATGCCCAGCCGTCCCGTCAAGGACTGCCCGGCGGTTGAGCCCAGGAACACGGTGAAGACGACCGCGCCCGAGACGGCCAGATTGCGCACGCCCAGGGTCTGGCCCACGAAGCTCGGCGCCACCGCGGTGAAGAGCCCCAGCAGCGCGAAACCGGCGAACGCGGCGATCGCCGAGGGCGCGAAGACCCCACGGACCTCGGGCGGCACCCGGAGCGCCGCCGGACGCCGTCGTGCGGATCGCAGGGGCCGCTGCCCCCGGCCCGTGGTCCCGTCGGTCCGAGTGGTCCGGGCGGTCCGAACGGTCTCCGGTACGAGCCAGGTCAGGACGCCCGCGACGGCCAGCAGTGCCAGGTGTACGACGAAGGGCAGGCTCAGCGGCCACGGCGTGTACTGGGCGAGCAGCCCGGCCAGCAGCGGACCGCAGCCCAGGCCGCCCATGTTCGCCGCCGTCGCCGCGAACCCCGCGCGCGCCTCCTGGCCGGGCTTCGCCAGCTCCAGCACGGTGGCCGTCGCGGTGCCGCTGAACAGCCCGGCGGCAAACCCGGACAACACCCGCCCCACCAGCAGCATCGGCACCCCGCCCTCGAAGAGGAAGCAGAGCGCGCTGGCCGCCGACAGCCCCAGCGCGCACAGCAGCACCGGACGCCGGCCCACCACGTCGGAGAGGTTGCCCGCGAGGAGGAGAACGGTGATCACACCGACGGCGTACGCGGCGAAGACCACGGTCACCATCAGTTCGGAGAACCCGAGCTGCTCGCGGTAGAGCCCGTACAACGGCGTGGGCAGCGTCGTGCCGGCCATCCCGATGGCGAACACGACCGCCGCCACCGGATATCCGAAGCGCTGATTTCCGCCATGGCGAAGGGGCATGGTCGCCACAGTACGATCCCGCGCCCCACCGGCCCCGTGATCACCGGCAGGTACGTGCCGTGCCGTTCCACGGGCTCCGGCGGACGGGCCGTGAGAGGTCAACCCGGCAGCGGGCACGCCGTCGCCCGTGCCGGGGTCCCAGGCTTGTCGGGCCGGTACGCGCACGGGGGCGCGCCGTTGAAGAGCGGCCTGTACAAGCGGGGAACGAGCCCCGCTGTGTGCGATCTGTCGGTGGCGTGAGCGGTGGAGCGTTGTCGAAGGGTGGGGCGGTGTGCGATGGCGGTGCGGTGCGCGAGGGCGATGCAGTGCAGGACGGTGCGGTCGTGGCGGAAGTAGCGGCCGGTGGTGGAGATCGGTGCGGGCGGCGGGCGGCTTCCCGCCCGAGTGCTGTCCAGGAGAGCTCGGTGAAAGCATGCACTGTCTCAACAGGCTTACGTGGAGGCGTTGTTGTGACCGTGGAGTCTGTACCCCGGCCGGCGGTGAGGGCACGGTCAGGGGGAGATGGGGTGATCCGGATCGCGTGAACCGGGTGCGCCGTGCCGTCGCCGCCACAGGGCAGGCGGCAGGGGAGAAGCGGACGGGGAGGGGGAGGAGTGGGCTGGGGCACCTCAAGTTCCCGTATGTGAAAGCTGGTTGGGGGCGCGTCCTCGATGCCGGACGCGGCCGACCCGAGCAGCCCCGGAACCCGCCTCCCTCTGCCAGGCGCCCGCTCCCCCTATCTGCGGCGGCACCGGACCCCGGTACTCCGAGTCGCCCGGCCCCCCGCCGTCGCAGGGGCGAGCCCGTCCAGCGCCACCGTCGCCGCCACCGTGCCAAGGCAAGCGGTCTCCGTGCCGGGGCGATCGGCCCTTGTGCCCAGGTGACCGGCCCTTGTCGCGGTTGCGCGGCTGGTTCCGCTCAACCCGGCGGCCGGGGCTCGTACCGGGCCGCTCGGCTGTCCGCAGCGGCCGCGGCGACCCACCGGAATCCGTCGCGGGAGCGGCCGCTACCCCAACGTGATGACGCCGCTGAGGCGCCGCGCGCCGCCCAATGGGTGAATTGCGGGCCCCGGGCAACCCGAAGGGCCCAGGGAGTAACTCGACTGCGGCGTTCTCCGGTGGTGCCGAGTCGCGATCCGACTGACGGTGATCACGTCGCTACTGCGATGCCATGAGCCGATGACGTGTCGGCCCTCGCAGACGCGGCGAAAGGAAAAATTCCCCATGCGCACTGCCCGCACCTTGTTCGCCTCGGCCGCCATCACGGCGGTCCTCGCGATCACCTCTCCCGCGGCGAATGCCATCACACTGACCGAGAGCCTGGGCACGGACGGCGGTCCGGGCCACAGCCGGGACCACGACCGCGACCGTGACCGTGACCGGGGTCGTGACCACGACCGGGGTCGGGACCACGACCGCGGGCGTGACCGTGACCGGGGCCGTGACCACGACCGTGGCCGGGACCACGACCGGGGCCGTGACCGTGACCGCGGTCGGGACCACGACCGTGGCCGTGGCCGTGACCACGACCGGGGTCGGGACCACGACCGCGGGCGTGGCTGGGACCGCGGCTGGGACCACGACCACGGCCGTCGGGGTGGCCGGCCGCACGGCGGCGTCCACACCGGTGGCGGTGCCCTGTCCATGATCGTGACCGGGGACTGGGACCGTGACCGTGACCACGACCGTGACCGTGACCGCGGTCGGGACCACGGCTGGGACCGCGGCCGGGACCACGACCGCGGCTGGGACCGCGGCTGGGACCGTGGCGGGCGTCCGCACGGTGGTATGCACACCGGTGGCGGTGCCCTCGCCAAGGTTGTGACCGGGGACTGGGACCGTGACCGTGACCGCGGTCGGGACCGTGACCGGGACCGTGACCGTGACCGGGGTCGTGACCACGACCGTGGCCGGGACCACGACCGGGGCCGTGACCACGACCGCGGGCGCACGGCTGGGACCGCGGCCGGGACCACGACCGCGGCTGGGACCGCGGCTGGGACCGTGGCGGGCGTCCGCACGGTGGTATGCACACCGGTGGCGGTGCCATGGCGATGACCGGTGGCGGCATGGCGGCCGGCGGTGTGCTGCTGCTCGGTGGCCTCGGCGCCGGGGCGTACGTCCTGCGTCGTCGCAACAACTCCGGCACCACGGCGGCCTGATCCGGCCGCAGGCTGTTTGCCTGTCGCGGCCACCGTCCCTCGCGGACGGTGGCCGCGGCGATTGCATGTGTGCTCCCCCTCCCGCCCCGCCATCGTGTCCGCCACCCGAAAGGCACCGCCCCATGGCCACCCAGCCGCCACCCCAACCGGACCCCTCCGCCCCCGCCCCCCGTTCCCTCGGCCGTGCCCTGCTGTGGCCCATCGCCGCGGTGGGGCTGGGCGTTTTCCTCCTCTACAACTCCATGGGCACCTCCGCACAGACCCAGCCACTGCCCCGCCCCCGGGCCGCCGTCCCCGCCCCCGCCGCCCCTGACGCCCCCGAGGCTCCCGACGCCCCCAGGCCGGCCACCTCGGTGGCCCAGGCGCTGCCTCCCGCCACCCCGAAGCGGCTCACGATCCCGTCGATCGCCGTCGACGCGCCCTTCACCGCGCTGACCCTCGACGCGAAGGGACAGCTCAACGCACCGGCCGCGGACAACAGCAATCTCGTCGGCTGGTACCAGGGCGGAGCCACACCCGGTGAGTCCGGCACGTCGATCGTCGCGGGCCATGTCGACACCAAGACCGGCCCGGCCGTGTTCCTCCAGCTCAGCACGCTCAAGGCCGGGAACACGGTCTCCGTCACCCGTGACGACGGCACCGTCGCCACGTTCAAGGTCGACACCGTGGAGACGTTCAGCAAGGCGGAGTTCCCCGACGAGCGGGTCTACGGCGAGGCGGCCACCCCGCAGCTGCGCCTGATCACCTGCGGCGGCGCCTACAACAAGACGGCCAAGGACTACACCGACAACGTGGTGGTGTTCGCCCACCTCACCTCGTCCAAACGTGCCTGAACCGCGGCCCCCGAGCGGCCGGCGATGCCCCGGGCCGTACGTGACGGACGGCGAACCCCGTACCGCGCGTACCGCCCGGGGCGCACCGGCATGCCGGAACGGACCACGGCCGCCCTGACGGACACCCGGTCGCCCGGAGCGGCGGCCCTGCCGTCCGTGGTCGCCGGGTCGCCGGGTTGCCCCGTGCCCCCGTACGCCGGAGGGCGTGTCGCGCGGCGCCTAGACTGGGCGTTCCGGGGACACGGGTGACGCCCCAGGGGGATGGAGAGCGGCAGTGGTGATGGGCAGCAAGGGTGGCATGGTGGATCCGCCGGCCGAGGTGCTGGCCGAAGCGGCCGCGATGTTCGGACTGCTGGCCTCGCCGCCGCGGCTGCACATCGTCTGGGCGCTGGCGCAGGGCGAGAGCGATGTGAGCGGGCTCGCGGAGCGGGTCGGCGGCGCGCTGCCCGCGGTGAGCCAGCATCTGACGAAGCTGAAGCTGGCCGGACTGGTGCGGTCGCGCCGGGAAGGCCGCCGGGTGGTGTACCTCGTCGACGACCCCGATGTGGTGGCCGTGGTCCGGCTGCTGGTCGTCCAGTTGGCCGACCGCGCCGGACACCCGGCCGCGGCACCCCTCCGTGACGTCGGTGCCTGAGACCACCGCGGTACCCGGAACCGGCCGCACCCCTTCCGGTATCCGGGACGTTCCGGCCGGCCATGCCCCGCCGGACGGCTCGGGCGGCGGCGAGCCGGCCGCGCTCACCACCCTTCAGCTGTTGCGGCTGCTGGGCAGCGGACCGCGCGGTCTGACGGAGGAACAGGCCGGGGACCTCCTGGTCCGGCACGGCGAGAACACGGTCCCCGCCTGGCGGCCGGTCTCCTGGCCGCGGCGCTTTCTGGGCAGTCTGCGCGATCCCTTCACCACGGTCCTGCTCTGTCTGGGCCTGGTCTCGGCGGCCGTCGCCTCCTGGGGGACGGCCTGCGTGATCATGGTGCTCGTCGTGGTCAGCTGCGTCCTGCGGTCCGGCGGCGAGCACCACGCCAGCCGGTCGATGGCCGCCCTGCGCGAACTGGTCGCCACCACGGCCTCCGTACAGCGGCGGGCGGACGACGCGGCGCCGCCGCAGACGCGGGAGATCCCCGTCGACCAGCTCGTGGTCGGCGATGTGGTCCGCCTGGGGCCCGGCGACCTGGTGCCGGCCGATCTGCGGCTGCTGCGCGCGAGCGGGCTGACCGTGCATCAGGCGGCCCTGACCGGCGAGTCCGCACCGGTGGCGAAGTACGCCGTCGACGCGCCGTCCGACGAGAGCGCGGGGCTGCCGGAGCCGCCGCACATGTGCTTCCAGGGCAGCAGCGTGGCCTCCGGGAGCGGGACGGCGCTGGTCGTCGCCACCGGCGCGGACACCCGGTTCGCCGCCTACCGCCCGCCCCGGCGGCGCGCGCAGAGCGCCTTCGACCGCTCGGTGCACGGCATCGCCTGGACGCTGATCCGCTTCATGCTGATCATGCCGCCGCTGGTGCTGATGGCGGACGGCGCGCTGCGCGGCCGCGGACTGGAGACCCTGCCGTTCGCGGTCGCCGTCGCGGTCGGCCTCACCCCGGAGATGCTGCCGGTCATCGTGACCGCCGCGCTGGCCCGGGGGGCCTCCGCCCTCGCACGTACCAGCGGCGTGATCGTCAAGCGGCTGCCCGCACTGCACGACCTCGGCGCGATCGATGTGCTGTGCCTGGACAAGACGGGCACGCTCACCCAGGACCGCCCGGTGGTGGAACGGGCCGTGGACGCGCGCGGCCGCCCCGACCCGGACGTTCTGGGCTGGGCGGCCGTCAACAGCTTCTGGACCCTCGAACTCGCCGAACTGCCCGTCCCGGACAGCCTCGACGAAGCGGTGCTGGAGGCGGCCGGGGAACTCGCCGCGGACCCGCTGGAGTACGACGGGATCGCGGCGCTGCCGTTCGATCCGGTCCGCCGGCTCGCCACGGCCGTGGTCCGCCGCCCCGGGCAACACGGTACGCACACCCTCGTCGTCAAGGGCGCGGTGGAGGACGTCCTGGACCGGTGCGCGTCGTTCCGCGCCGACGGCGCGGAACCGGAACTGGACACGGCCACCCGCGAGCACCTGCTCGCCCTGGCCGACCGGGGCGCGGCGAGCGGTCTGCGCCTGCTGGCAGTCGCGGTCGCCGAACGCCCCGCCCGCTCCGGCGCGTACACCGCCGCGGACCTGCGCGGGCTGACCTTCCTCGGGCTCATCGAACTGCGTGACGCGCTCGCGCCCTCCGCCGCCGCCGCACTGGAGGTCCTCGCGCGGCGCGGTGTGGAGGTGAAGGTCCTGACCGGCGATCACCCGGGCACCGCGGCCAGGGCCTGCCACGACCTCGGCCTGGACCCCGGCGAGGTGCTCACCGCCGACCGGCTCGGCGCGCTCAGCGGAGAGGCGCTGGCCGCGGCCGTCGGCCGGGCCACGGCCGTGGCGCGCTGCACGGCGCAGGACAAGGCCCGCATCGTCACCGCGCTGCGCGAGAGCGGGCGCAGCACCGGCTTTCTCGGCGACGGCGTCAACGACCTGCCCGCGCTGCAAGCCGCCGACGTGAGCATCTGTCCGCGCGGCGGGGTGGATGTGGCGCGGGAGGGCGCCGATGTGGTGCTCGCCGAGAAGGACCTCACCGCCATCGACGGCGCGATCACCGCCGGGCGCGGCAGCAGCGCCAACATCGCGGCCTACTTGCGCATCACGCTCTCCTCCAACCTCGGCAACGTCATCGCGATGCTCGCCGCCGGGCTGCTGCTGCCGTTCCTGCCGATGCTCCCGGCGCAGGTCCTGGTGCAGAACCTCTGCTTCGATGCCGCCCAGCTCGCCTTCGCCTTCGACCGGCCGGGTCCCGCCGCGATGCGCCGGCCGACCGTCCTGCGCCCGCGTGCGTTCCTCCGCTTCATCACCGCGTTCGGCGTGCTCAACGCCACCGCCGACATGGCCACGTTCGCGGTCCTCGCCTTCGCCGTCCACACGACGGCGGGCTCCGGTGACCCGCAGATATTCCACGCCGGCTGGTTCACCGAGAATTTGCTCACCCAGGCGATGGTGATGCTGCTGCTGCGCGCCGGCCGCCGGGCCGCCGAAGGGCGCGCGCCCGGCCCGGTCCAGCTCGCCGTCGTCGCCCTCGCGGCCGTGGGGGTGCTGCTGCCGCTCTCCCCGCTGGGGCCGCTGCTGGGCATGTACGCCCCGCCGCCGCTGTACTACCTGCTGCTCGCGGTGGTCCTCGCGCTGTACGGGGTCGCGCTCGCGGCCGCCAGCGCGCGCTATCTCCGCCGGTCGCAGGGGTCCTGAGCCGACGGGGCCCGGGGAGCGGTCCTGCCGCCGCCCCGGGCCCCGGGCACCCGGCCGGCGGCACGGCCCCGCGGGGCGCGCACCACCGGCCGGATGTCACTCACCAGTCGTCGCCGCCACCGAAGCCGCCGTCTCCGCCGCCCAGGTCCCCGCCGCCGAAGCCGCCCGAGAAGTCGGCGGCGTTGAAGTCGGCGCCGGAGACGTCGCCGCCCTGCGCACCGAGGTCGGGGGAGGGGGAGTCGGCGAAGGCGGACGGGGCGCTGATGAGGGAGCCGAGCATGGTGCCCGCGACGAGCCCGGTGAGCATGCCGCCACCGAAGTAGCCGCCCGCCCACGGCGAGTAGGCCGGTCCGGCGTTCCAGTACGGCTGGGGACCGTTGTCGGTCTGCACCGTGCGGGACATCGGCTCGTGGCCGTCGGCCAGCCGCGCCGCGTCGGCCGCGCACGCGGGCACGGCACGCGCCGCCCCGCCGGGCGGGGCCCACTGCACATCGACGGTCGACGGCCCGTGCCGCGGGTCGAAGAAGCACGGGACGCGGCGTTCGGGCAGCGGCTTGCCGCCGCGCCGCGCGGCGAGCGTGGCCAGCGCGAACCGGCCGTCCTCCAGCACCTCCGTCACCGCCCGGACGTCCTCGGGCCTGCGCGCCGCCGCCATCTTGGTCTTGGCGGACTCGTACGCGTCCAGGGCACCGGAGTAGTCCCGCCGCATGGCGTCGTCGGCGCCGGGCTCGGAGGGGCTGAAGTCGAGGTGTTCCAGCGCCTCGCCGAAGGCGGTGATGTCCTCGTCCACCACGACCCGCAGGGCGTCCAGTTCGGCGCGCTCGCGCTCCTCCCGCTTCTTCTTCGCGCGCCGGAACAGGGCGTACGCGCCCACGCCGCCGGCCACGACCACTGCGCCGCCGATCAGCAGCCCGGTGCCGGAGCCGCCACCCGAGCCGCCGCTCCAGGAGTCGGGCGCGTGCCCCTTGGCCTGTGCGGCCGCCTGCTCGGCGAAGTCCGTCACGACGCCCTTGGCGTCACCGGGGTGGGAGTGCTTCACGGCGCTCTTGAGGTTGGTCACCGCATTGCGGGACATCGCCCGCGGGTCGGCCCCCGCGTTGAACCCGGTGGCGCCGAGGTGGACGGCGTAGACACCGGTGACACCGACCTTGGTGCGCAGGTCCTGGAGCAGCGTCTGCGGCGGGAACTCGGCGGTGGCGGGCAGCACGGCGACGAAGACCGGCCGGTCCGCGTCGCGGATCTTCTTGGCGAGGGCCTCGGCGTCCGCCTCCGGCAGCTGTGCCCGGACGCGGGGATCGACGTACACCGGGCTCTTCTTGAGGGCATCGGCCACAGCGTCGAGGCCGCCCGCCGCGTGCGCCGGACGCGGTATGAAGGCCGCCGCCGCGGCCAGCGCGAGCACGGCGAGGATGAGACCGGACAGAAGCCTGGGCAACGTCCGGCGGATGGCAGACATGGTGCTGTTCTCCTCAATTGAGGTCGGGACAAGGGGGGGTGAACTACGTCTAACCGTACGAGAGATCGGAGCAGGGGTTGTCGTCGGCGGAGCGGGCCTTGTCGGCCACGTCCGAGGGCACCTCGGCGGGGACGGAGGAGGACGCGGAGGCGGAGGCGGAGCCCGCGGGCTGGTCCGCGTACGACTGGCCGACCGTGACGCTGATCCCGGCGGCGGCGGACTGGTGCAGCTGCGCGCCGGGGAAGAGGCGGGCGACGGTCTTTGCCCGGTCCTGCGCGCCCGGTCCGTAGGTGATCTCTGTGGTGGCGTGGTGCTGGTCGGGGGCGGTGTCGGTGATGGTGACGGTGAAGCCCGCGGACTTCAGTTCACCGGCCGCGCGGGCGCCCAGCCCCTTGACGACGGTGCCGTTGTAGACGCTGACGCTTATGCCCGCACCGGAGACCGGGCCGTCGGGCGTCGCGGACGCCGCGCCGCCCTCGGGCTTGCCGCTGGCGTCCTTGCCGTCGACGGTGCGGTCCGCCCGCAACGCCGCCCACAGCTCGTCCGCCTGGGGGTGCACGATCGCCACCCGCGCGCCCTGATAGCGCCAGGGCATGGTGACGAACTTGGTGTTGTGCAGGTCGATGTCCTTCATCGACATCGCGAAGGAGAGCAGCTTGTTCGCCGAGCCCAGCCCCGGGTCGACGGTCAGCGACTCGGTGGCGGCGTTCGCCAGCGGCAGCAGGGTGGAGGGGCTGAACCCCTGCGACTTGACCTTCTTGACCAGGCTGGAGAGGAAGGCTTGCTGACGCTTGATCCGGCCGATGTCGGAGCCGTCGCCGATGCCGTGCCGCACCCGTACGTAGTCCAGCGCCTGCTGGCCCGCGACCGTCTGCGGCCCCTTGGCGAAGATGATCTTCCCCTGCCGGCCCAGATTGGGGTTGAGCTCGCCCTCGTAGACGTTCTTGGGCAGGCACACGGGTACGCCGCCGATCGCGGCCGTGATCTTCGAGAAGCCCGCGAAGTCGACGACCACGGTGTGGTCGACGCGCAGACCGGTCAGCTTCTCCACGGTGTTCTGCGCGCAGGCGGGATTGCCCTTGGCGGTCTCGCCCACGGTGAACGCGACGTTGAACATGACATTGGTCCGCGGCTTGGTCCAGCCGCCGTCGGGAAGCTTGCAGGACGGGATGTCCACGAGCGTGTCGCGCGGGAACGACACCGCGACCGCATGCTTGTTGTCGCCGTAGACATGCAGCAGGAACGCGGTGTCCGAACGCCCCACATCGCCTTCCCCGCCACCCAGTTTGCTGTTGTCGCCGGACCGTGAGTCCGAGCCGATGACCAGCACATTGCTGCCACCCGCACCCTCCCCGGGCCGGTCCTGACTCACCCCGTCCGCGCCGAACGTGGTGATGTTCCCGTTGAGCCGGAGGTAGAACCAGCCGGCTCCGGCGGTGAGGAGCAGGAGAATCGAGAGCGTTATCGTCGCGGCTATCCGCACCCGGCTGCGCTTCCGCCGCCTCGGGGCGGGGGCGTCCCCGCTACGGCGTTCGCCTCGTGCCTTGTGGCTGCCTGTCACGTGTGAACACCCATCCGTGCGGTCCGTGCAAGGGAAAGACGGTTCACCCCCCGCCCAGGGTTATACAGTTGCGCAATGTAGCAAGTTAAACCGTGGACGCGGCCCCATGGGCCCGTCGCTTTGACGAGAGAGGGTGTGCGGCGATGCTGCGCAACGGGCTGGAGCCCTGGCATCTGCTGATCGTGGTGCTGGTGGTGATCTTGGTTTTCGGTTCCAAGAAACTACCCGACACCGCACGCGCGTTGGGTAAATCGCTGCGGATCCTCAAGAGTGAGACCAAGGCGATGAAGGACGACGACGGCCCGGCGACCGCGACCTACTCGCCCGGCGCGGAAGGGCCGGGCGAGCCCCGGACGATCCACGCCGTGCCCGCCGACGGCACCGCACCGAACCCCCGTCCGGACTCCGGCCGCCCGGAGCCGGAGCGGGAGGCCAAGCCGGGTGCGCCCCGGGAGCCGGAGAGCCGGCCGGGCGCGCCCCGCTGACGTCCGTGTCGGTACGCCTCAGGGGCTGACCCCGTCGAACCCGTACCGCAGCGGTTCGCTCTTCACCTTCAGGTCGCGGCGGTAGATGTGCAGTGCGGCCACGTGGACCACCTCCTGCGGATCGCGGACCCCGTCCTGCGGATCCTCGATCGCGCACGGGCGGTTCACCTGGAGCACGCTGGGCCGGTCGGCCACCCGGACGCGCATTCCGTCCGCCGGTCCGCCGTCGAGGATGGCTGTTTCCCACCTTGGTGCGCCGTTGTTAACCATGACCAATACTTTAGGGATTGCGCAATCTGGGAACCATCATGAGGTACCCCGCGTTGGTACCGAATGACGACCGGGCGGCGCTGCCGCGCGGTCACCCCCACCGTACGCAAGAGGAGCAGCAACACCCATGGGCGTCAGCCTCACCAAGGGCCAGAACGTCGTCCTCCACCAGGACGGCACCCCGCTCGCGGATGTCACCATCGGCCTGGGCTGGGACGCGCGGCCCACCGCGGGCGGAGACTTCGACCTGGACGCCTCGGCGATCGTCTGCGGCCCCGACCACAAAGTCATATCCGACGAACACTTCATTTTCTACAACAACCTCACCAGCCCCGACGGCGCGGTCCGCCACACCGGCGACAACCTCACCGGCGACGGTGACGGTGACGACGAACAACTCCTCGTCGACCTCGACCGCCTCGACGCCCCCGACGCCAAGGTCAGCCAGGTCGTCTTCACCGTCTCCATCCACGACGCCGAACGGCGCGACCACAGCTTCGGCCAGGTCGGCGACGCCTTCATCCGCGTCGTGGACAACCTCACCGGCCGCGAGATGTGCCGCTACGAACTCTCCCTGGACGCCGCCGGCGAGACCGCGATGGTCTTCGGCGCCCTCTACCGCCGCAACGGTGAGTGGAAGTTCCGTGCCATCGGCCAGGGCTACGCCTCCGGCCTGGCCGGGATCGCCACCGACTACGGGGTCAACGTCTGCTGACCCCGCCGCACCGCATCACTGATCGGCCTCGGCCCTCTCACCCATCGGGGGACACCCGTGCACCAGCTTGACCGTTTAAGGGCGGAGGACGCGCCGGAATTCGAGCGGATCCTCGACCGCGCCCTGAGCTCCCAGGAAATCAAGGACGCGGTACGCCGGACCGCCGGCGCCCTCAACGCCGAGCAACTGCGCACCCAGGCGCTCCGGGCGCGGGCCGACATCGCCGCCGCGGCGTCCGCAGAATACGGCAGCTACCTCCGGCTGCGCATCTCCGCGGACCGCTCCCGCCCGCCGCAGGCGGCCACCGGGACCACCTCGCGCACCGGGGGCGGACTGCTGCCGGCGCTGGCCGTGCTCGTACCGGGCCTGGCGATCGTCGCCGCGGCCGTCTTCCTGCTGTTCGGTTTCGGGCTGCGGGTGATCGGTGCGTATGTCCACCTCGCCGATGAACTGGTCTTCGCCGGGCTCACTTCCGCGGGCGTCGCCGTCGCGACGACGGCGCTCGCACTGCTGTGGCTGTTCGTCACGGCGGCGCGCAATCGCTCGGCGCCGGACGGCCGGACGGCGGGCGGCGGCGCGGCCGGTGGCGCGGACCGCGCACTGGCGCAGGCGCGCGAGGCATGGCAACTCGCGCTGCTGGAGCGCGGCATCATGCCGTTCCTGCGGGACCGGGCCGACGACGCGAGCACCGGCCGCACCGATGGCGCGGCAGGGCTCCCGGCCCCGCCCCGGGCGCCGGCCGACCCGGTGAACGCGACGAACGGCGGCAAGGCGGCGCCGCGCAAGGGCGGCCCCGGGTTCACCGCGCCCGACTTCGCGAGTCCGGACTTCGCCAGCCCGGATTTCGCGAGTCCGGACTTCAGCAGCCCGGACTTCGCGAGCCCCGACTTCAGCAGTCCGGATTTCGGCAGCCCCGACTTCACCGGACCGGATGCGCGGACGGGGAAGCGGGGGGAGTGACGGGCCCGTCGGGGGCCGGCGCGGGGGAGGTGGCGGGTGCGGGCCGGGCCGCCCGCACCCGTCCCGGCCCGCCGGGGTTCAGCGGCGCGCGTCGCACAGCGCGTGGTCAACGAGGGTGTTCATCGCCGCCAACTGGCGCTCTGCCAGGTGTTGTTCGCCGGGCCGGCTGTGCAGGGAGACCGTGAGGGCGGTGCGTCCGTCGGCGGTGGCCGCGGGTGCGACGACGTAGCCGATGCCCGAGCCGTCGTGGCCCTCGTAGAAGCCGCCGCAGGAGAGCGGGGTCCGGAAGAGACCGAGTCCGGCGCTCCGGCCCTCGGGCGTCCCCGGTTCCGCCGGCAACCGCACCGTCCGGCGCATCTCGGCGAGTTGGGCGGGGGCGAGCAGCCGTCCGGTGCTCAGTGCGGTGAAGAAGCGGTCGAGGTCGGCCGCCGTGCTGATCATGGCGCCGTCGGCGCCGGTGTCGAACGGCAGATACGGCGCCGTGGTGTCGACGTACGGGCCGTCAGGAGTGAACTGCTGGTACTCGGTGGCGTGCGGCCCCGGCACCCGCGGGCGCCCCTCCGGTGCGGTGGTGTGCCGCAGGCCGAGCGGACGCAGGATGCGCGTGCGGACCTCCTGCTGCCAGGTGTGCCCGGTGACGGCGCGGATCACCATGCCCGCCAGCACGTAGTTGGTGTTGGAGTACGCATAGCGCGTCCCGGGCCGGAAGTCGGGGCGGTGCCCCATGGCCAGCGCCACCAGCTGCTCGGGGGAGTAGGTGCGGTCCCGGTTGGCCAGGTAGTCGCGGGCGCCGCCCGGGGCGACGTCGGCGACGTAGTTGGCCAGTCCGCTGGTGTGGCCGAGGAGGTTGCGCACGGTGATGGCGCGGCCGTCGTTGCCGTTGCCCGAGACCGTGCCGGGCAGCCAGGAGTCCACCGTGTCATCGAGCGAGAGCCGCCCCTCGCCGACGAGTTGGAGCACGACGGTGGCGACGAACGACTTGGTGGTGCTGCCGATGCGCAGCGAGCCGGCGCGCGGCACGGGCCGGTCGGTGCCCAGGACCGCGGTACCGCTGGTCGCGGTACGGACACCGGCGGGGGTGCGCAGACGTACGGCGACACCGCTGACGCCGGCGTCGCGCAGCGCGTCGGTGTCGCGCTGGAGCCGGTCGGACCGGGTCGGCGCGGTGGCGGCCGGGGCCGGCGATGCGGTGAGGAGCACGGTGAGTGCGGCGGTGAGCGTGAGGACGAGGCGCGCGGGTCGGCGGCGGTGGCGTTCCATGCGCCGATGCTGTGCCATGACACCGGTCGGCGCCCATCCGGCAGGCCACCGGAACGGGGGTGGGGATAGCCCGAGGGCGGCGCCGCCGGACCTCGGCCCGGCTTCGGGGCGTACCACCGCGCAGCCCGGCCTCTCCGGCGAACCGCCGCGGCCCGACCGCGGATTCAGGGCGCGGGCACCTGCGGAGTGATCAGGGGGCTTCCGTGGCCGGGGCCGCACCGGCGGCCGGGTGCGCGGGGTCCCCGTCGGCGAAGTAGGCCGTGGGCGTGGTGCCGAGCGCCCGGCGGAACATCGCGGTGAACGCGCTGGGTGTGGCGTAGCCGAGACCGCTGGCGATGACCGTGACCGGTGTGCCCTGGGCGAGCAGGGTGACCGCATGGACGAGCCGGGCCTGCCGCACCCAGCCGGACAGGCTCATCCCGGTCGCGGCGGCGAATCTGCGCTGGAGGCTGCGCGGACTCATCCGCGCGCGGGCCGCGGCGTACGCGGTCGTCCACCGCATACTGGGGTCCTGCCGGATCGCCGCGCAGACGCCGTCGAGCTGGGCATCGGCCGGCGCGGGCAGGTACAGCGCCGGGACGGGCCGCGGGGTGAGCTGGAGGAGCAGCAGATCCATGACCTTGCCGTCGCGGCCCTCGCGCGCGTACTCCACGGGAAGCCGGGTCGCCTCGTCGATGAGTTCCCGCAGCAGCGGGGAGACCGGGATGACGGCCGGCTCCTCGGGCAGCTGCCGGGCCGCCCGCGGTTCGATGTAGAGGGTCCGCATCGCGACCGCGCCCGCGCAGGTCATCGCGTGGGTCAGCCCGGCCGGGATCCAGACGCCCCGGGTGGCCGGGACCACCCAGACGCCGTGGCCGGTGGCGGCGGTGATGGCCCCGGTCGTGCCGTAGATCAGCTGGGCGCGCCGGTGGTGGTGGGCGGGGATGTGATGGCCGTCGGGCAGGTCGCGTGCCATGGCCGCGAGGGGCCGGGGCACGTTCTGGTAGTCGTCGCGGTGTTCGCTCTTCCCGTACATGGCGCATTCTCGATAGACGATGGCGTGGCCACGAAAGTATGACGGTACGCGGTCGGCCTAGCGTCGGCTCATGTGATCGCACTCGACTCCGACCTCGTTTCCGGCGGCACGGTCCGCAGACCTGCCCGGCGGCTGATCCTGCTGCTGGCGGCCACCAGCGCCGTCACGGCGGCCAATGTCTACCTCAGCCAGCCCCTGCTGGGAGCCGTGGCCGCCTCGCTGGGGGTCGGTCCCGACCTCCTCGGGGCCGTCCCCACCGCCACCCAGCTGGGCTATGCGGCAGGCATCCTGCTGCTCGTACCGGCCGGTGACAGCCACGACCGGCGCAGGCTGATCCTCGGCCTGGGCACGGCCTCCGCGCTCGCCCTCGCGGTCTGTGCCGCGGCTCCCTCGGCGGGGTGGCTGATCGCGGCGAGCTTCGCCGTCGGCGTGCTGTCCCCGGTCCCGCAGCTGGTCACGCCCCTGGCCGTCGCACTGGCCGACGGGGCGGACGGCGGCCGGGGCCGGACCGTGGGCACCGTACAGGGCGGCCTGCTGATCGGCGTGCTCGCCTCCCGCGCCTACTCCGGATCGTTCGCCGATCTGGCCGGATGGCGTGCCGTGTACGGCTGCTCCGCCGTGCTCACCCTCCTGCTGGTGCTCGTCCTCCGGCGGGCCCTGCCCCGGGTCCCGGCGGCCGCCGCCGTCCGCTACCGCGACACGCTGGCGTCGCTCCCACGGCTGTTCCGCTCCGCTCCGCTGGTCCGACGGGTGACCGTCTCCGGGGCGCTGGTCGGCATCGCGTTCGGTGCCTTCTGGACGACCCTGACGTTTCTGCTGGTGGGCCACTACCACCTGGGCCCGACCGCGATCGGGCTGTTCGGCCTGCTGGCCGCGGCCAGTGCTGTCGCCTCGCCGTACGCCGGGCGGGCGGCCGACCGGCTCGGCCACCGTGGCGCCCTGGCGATGCTCATCGGCCTGGTCGTCGCGGGATGGCTGATCCTGCTGCCGGGCGGCACCGGCCTCGGCTGGCTGATCGCGGGGGTGATCGTCCTCGACGTCGGCGTCTGGGGCGGCCAGGCCGCCAGCCAGACGGCCTTGTTCACGCTCGAACCCGCCATCCACAACCGCCTCAACACCCTCTACTTCACCCTCCGCTTCCTCGGCATCGCGCTCGGCTCCCTGGCCGGCTCACTCGCCTGGTCGGCGGGCGGCTGGCCCGCCGTGGTGGCCACCGGGGCCGCCGCCACCGTGGCCGGCCTGATCGTCGGCGTGCTCCCCGTCCGTACACCGGCGGCGCCGCGACGGATCTGACCGCCTGCCCCTCCCGCGCTCCACCGTCGCCCGGGACACGCCCGCACGGATCCGGCCGACGGACCGAGGCCGTGCGGGCGCGTCCGCGACACGGTCGTGGTCCGGCCGACGGAACCGGGAACGCGGCGTCGCGCACTCCGCGGAGTCGATCGGCTACGGGGCCGGCCGCAGTGCGTCCTCGACGGTCAGGTGGGAGAGCTGGGTGCGGTTCCGGCGGCGGGCCATCGCACTGTGCCAGGTCCGGCCCGGTGTATCGGCTGTCGGCCTGGGTGCCGAGGTTCGGCGGGCGCCGATTGCGCCATCCCGCATCCGGCCGCCGCCCGCGCCGACCACCGGTCCGCACCCACGCGGCCCGCAAACGAGGCGTCCGCCGACCGCTCGCCGGTGAGCCGTCGGGTGAGCGCCTCGTCGTCCGTCATTTCGTGAGGGTGCAGGAGGCCCGCGCGGTCTTGTGCGGGTCGCTTTCGGAGCGGGCGGTCAGGGTGATGCCGCCGTGGCGGGCGGCGTCCGGCCGGGCGGTGACGGCCACCGGGACGGTGACCGTGGCGCCCGCCGTGGCGGTGGCCAGGTCGTTGGGGAGCCAGGCGGCCCAGCCGCGGCCGGTGGTGGCGGTGTGCAGGCGGTAGACGTCGGCGGTGGGGGAGGGCGTGCCGGCTTCCGGGTGGCCGGGGCCCGAACGGGGGCTGGGGCGGGCGGTGTTGGTGAGCGGGAAGGTGCAGGTGGCCCGGCTGTCGACGGCGGCGCCGTGCGCCCGGCCGGTGCCGAGGGCGACGCCCCGGGGCTGGGGACCGGAGCCGTCCAGGGACTTGACGGCGATGGTGTAGCTGAGGACGCCGGACGGGGTCCGCCGGAGGCCGAGGACGTAGAAGTGCAGTCGGTTGGCCCGGTCGATGTACTCGTACTGGCTGCCGGAGTCGGCGCCCGCATGGAAGAGGGCGTCGCTGAGCTGGCGGTAGTCGCCCATGGTGATGTTCTGCCGGGTGCCGTCGGGGCGCCGGAAGTCCGCCACGCGGATGTCCTCGGGGTGGGCGTCGATCACCCAGGCGAAGGGGGCCCGGTCCTTGTCCTTGGTCTTGGTGAGCAGCACTCCGTGGTCCGGCGTGAAGGAGTCCATGCCCATGCGGTCGACGACCTCGACGGTGTAGTTGTCGTAGCCGCCGCCGTCGCACAGCGGGTCGGTGGTGGTGTCGCAGCGCGGCGCCAAGTCGGACTTCATGGCGATGTTCACCCCGGAGAGGCCCTTCGCACCGGGTGGCGCGGCGCGTGCGGTGACCTCGGCGACGACGATCCCGGAGTCCTTGAGTGCGTCGCGGTCCAGCCGCAGGACGTTCTTCTCGTCGACGATGCCGAGTTTGATCTTGTCGCGGAGCACATGCTGGGCGCCCATGGACGCGCCGTTGGTGGCGGGGATCTGCCAGCGGGTGTGCGGGCCGCCGGGGCCGTTGAAGGAACCTCGCGAGAGCATGCCCCAGATGCCGGTGTAGCTGCGGCGGAGCGGGGTCCCGTAGGGGTTGTTGTAGTTGTCGGCGATGCCCAGGATGTGGCTGAACTCGTGGGCGTACACCGCCATACCGGAACTCTCGGCCTGGGTGGACGAGCCGTCCATGGCGTTGGGCCAGATACGGGCCGCGGCCTGCCACGAGGTCCACGGCACATAGCGGGTGGCGGCGGAGCTGTCGCCCGTGGCGGTGGACGCCGGAGGGCCCCAGGCGGCCGGTACGGCCTGTGGTCCGGCGAACTTCATCTGGCCGAACTCCTGCCAGGTGGAGGACTCGTCCTGACCGGCGGTGAGATAGAAGACGAAGTCGAATTTCCCGGTCGTCCCGTCGCCCGCGTCGGCGGTCCAGGCGGCCTTGCCGTCGGCCCTGATGTCCTTGCCGCAGGTGTCACCGGCCGGGCAGGCGCCGGGGTTCATACCGTCTTCGATCCCGTACTGGTACGACTTCCACGGCATGCGGTACACGCCGAAGGCGGTCAGCTCGACGCCGATCCGGCCGCCGGAGTCCTCCATCCAGTACTCGTTGATGGTGTGGCCGTGGTTGAGGGAACCCGGTGTGTTGAGGAAGTCCTGGTAGAAGCGGGGGAGCTGGGAGCGGGGGATGCCGGACGCGGTGGGCTGGGGGTTGCCGAAGAGGGTCGAGCCGGCCGGCCGGCTGACGGTGAACTCCTCGTCGGGGTAGTCCAGGAGGACCAGAGCACCCTTGAACATGCGCTGCGTGGGCCGGACGCCGGGGTCGGCCCAGTGGGTTCCGGGTACGGCGCGGTAGTCGGACCAGGTCATGTCGTCGGGATTGCGCCAGTGCTGCGGGTCGACGGGGCGGACGAGCGAGGGCCGGGCCCGGGACGCGTCGTCGGGGGTGGCCCGTGCGGGTCCGGTGGCCACGGCGGCGGTCGCGAGGGCGAGGAGCGCGGCACCGGCGCTCAGCCGGCGGATTCTGCTGCGGCGGAGGAACAAAGCTCACCTCTTGTCGGGAGTGCCTGGGCAAGAGCATGACAAATTGTTCGAGTTGTTCGAGCGGTGTGCCCGACCCAGCAAAGGTAGGGCGGGGCGGGACGCGATGCCAGGGGGCCCACCCGGCACAGCCGCCCGGCGCTCTCGCCGCCGCCCGGAAATCCGGCCGTCGGGCTCCTGGCCGTGGTGGACGGGACGGCTGCTCCGTATGGTGTGCGAGGGCCGTCCGCCGGTGTTCGCCTGCCGTACACCCCTGCGTGCACCCGCTGTTGGCGGCGGTCCCGGAAATTGTTGTGCGATACCGGAGCCGTCGAAGGGCACTTCTCGTGCGCAATCGTCTTTCCCCGTCCGTCCGCCGGACGTCACTCGCCGCGGGCGCGGCCGTACTCCTGAGCACCATGGCCGCCGGGGGCCCCGCCCTCGCCGCGGGCCCCGCCACGCCGGTGATCTCCCTGTCGGCCGACTACCTCTCCGGCGCCGTGGACGCCACCGGGGACCCCACCGTGACCGTCACGGTCTCCCAGAGCGGCACCGACGCCTCGAAACTCAAGGTGACGGCGGCATCCAGCTCCAAGCCCGGCGTGGCCGGTACGGGGGATGTCACCGTCAGCGGGAGCGGCACCACCCGCCGGGTGACGGTCGCCGCCCACGGCGTCGGCTACACCGACCTGAAGCTCAAGGTCACCGGCAGCGGCGGCAAGACGGCCACCAGGACGCTGCACTACGCGGCGTCCGCGAAGGTCCAGCACACCGCGGGCACCCGCTACTTCACCGGGTCCAGCGACGCCTCCGCCGCCGTCGACGCGGGCGACGGCTACGTCATCGTCGCCGACGACGAGTCCAACGTGCTGCGCCTCTACGACCGGAACGCCTCCGGCGGCCCCGTCAAGACCTGGGACTTCAGCTCGGAACTCGGTGTCTCCAAGGAGATGGACATGGAGGCCGCGGCGAGGGTCGGCGACACCATCTACTGGACCGGCTCGATGGGCAACAACAAGAGCGGCAAGTTCAAGCCCGACCGCTCCACGCTCTTCACCACCACCGTGACCGGCTCCGGCGCCCGCACCCAGCTGTCGCTGGCCGGCTCCTACAAGGGCCTGCGCGCCGATCTCGTCGCCTGGGACCAGGACCACGACGACCGGTACGGCTTCGCGGCGGGCACCGCCGACGGGCAGGTGCCGAAGCAGATCGACGGATTCAACGTGGAGGGCCTGGAGTTCGCGCCGGGGTCCACCACCACCGCGTACATCGGCTTCCGTGCGCCGCTGGTGCCGCCGAAGAAGGGCGGCAAGGCGCTGCTGGTGCCGGTCACCAACATCGACAAGGTCGTCACCGGCAAGCACGCCACCTTCGGCACCCCGGTCGAGCTGGACCTCGGCGGCCTCAGCATCCGCGACATCCGCAAGAACGCCGCGAATCAGTATCTGTTCGTGGCCGGTTCGTGGGCGGCCGAGGACAACAGCGCCCCGTACACCCTCTACTCCTGGGACGGCGTCGCCGGGCACGCACCCGTCAAGCTGCAGTCGCTGCCGACGGACGACGTCGGCGGCTGGGAGGCCGTGGTGGACGTGCCCGACCTGCGGACGCCCGGCGCCCGCGCCCAGCTCATCACCGACTGCGGCTCCGCCGACCTCTACGGCGACGGCACCGAGGCCAAGGACCTCGACCACGACGAGTGGAAGAAGTCCCGCGCCACCTGGTTCACCGTGACACCGAAGACCGGACGGTGACCCGCCGCGCGGCGCCGGGCCCGGCCCCCGGCTGACCCGCGCCGCCCGCACACCGGCGGTCCGGCGACGCGCGACACCTCGCCGGACCGCCCGCCCGGGTACGCACCCCGCACCGCCCTCGACCGCCGCCGCCCCCGCCCGCGACTTCTGCGGCAGATCACGGTTCGCCCACGCCTCTGGTTGTACGGTTGCGCAATGCAGCAAGCAAGTTCGCCGATCACACCCCCGCCGAACACTGCGCCGCTGCGCAACCGGACCACCGAACCGCTGAACCACCGCACATCCCATGGAACTGATTCCGCACAGCTCAGGAGGCGGCGTGGCCTCGCGTGCCTACCCCATCCGTGATGCCCTTCCCGAAAAGCCGTTCCGGAGCAGGCTGTTGGCGCGCGGTTCGCTGCTGCGCCGGCTGGACTGGCTGCTGCTCGGCGCGGCCTTCGCCCTCTCGGCGACCGGCGCCCTGCTCGTCTACTCCGCCACCCGCGGCCGCACGGTACTCAACCAGGGAGACCCGCACTTCTTCCTGCTGCGCCATGTCGCCAACACCGGCATCGGGGTGGCGCTGGCCGCCGGCACCCTGTGGTGGGGACACCGTCGGGTCCGCGACCTCGCACCAATCCTCTACGGCATCACGGCCCTGCTGGTCCTGCTCGTCCTGACACCGGTCGGCGCGACCATCAACGGCTCCAAACGCTGGATCGTGCTCGGCGGCGGCTTCTCCGTACAGCCCGCCGAGTTCGTCAAGGTCACGATCATCCTCATGATGGCGCTGGTGCTGACGGCCCGGGTGGACGCGGGCGAGCTGGCGCGCCCGGACCACCGCGGTGTCCTCCAGGCGCTCGCCGTGGCGGGCTTTCCCGCTCTGCTCATCCTGCTCACCCCCGACCTCGGCCAGACGATGGGGGTCGCGGCGGTGGTGCTGGGCGTGCTGATCGCCGCCGGGGTGCGGGCGCGGTGGATCATCGGGCTGCTGGCGGCGGGCGTGCTCGGCGCGGTGGCCGTCTGGCAGTTCCACCTCATGGACCAGTACCAGGTCAACCGGTTCGCCGCGTTCGCCGACCCCGCGCTCGACCCGGTCGGCGTCGGCTACAACACCAGCCAGGCCCGGATCGCGATCGGCGCGGGCGGACTCACCGGCTCGGGGCTCTTCCACGGAGCCCAGACCAACGGGCAGTTCGTACCGGAACAGCAGACCGACTTCGTCTTCTCCGTCGCCGGCGAGGAGCTGGGCTTCGTCGGCGCGGGCCTGATCATCGCGCTGATCGCCGTGGTGCTCTGGCGGGCCTGCCGGATCGCCCGCGAGTGCTCCGAGCTGTACGGGACGGTGCTGGCGGCCGGCATCGTCTCCTGGCTGGCCTTCCAGTCGTTCGAGAACATCGGGATGAACCTCGGCATCATGCCGGTGACCGGCCTGCCGCTGCCGTTCGTCAGCTACGGAGGATCGTCGATGTTCGCGGGCTGGATCGCCATCGGCCTGCTGGAAGCCATCAGACTGCAACGCCCGCTGCGCCCCTGAGACCTCAGGGGCGGACGGGGGCCCGAATTGCCGGGAACCCGGTCCGGGGGCCGCACGGAAGCGGCGGGGGGCGGCGGCCACGGCACCGGGCCGTGGCCGCCGCGGCAGGGTCAGTAGCCCGGCGGTACCCGTGACGGGCGGCCGGACCCCCGGGTGAGGCAGTAACCCGCGATGCCCCCGAGCGCCGCCAGCAGCCCGCCGGCCGCGGTCCAGATCCAGCGGTCGGACCACCAGCCGGAGGACCAGCCGCCGTCCGGCTCGTCCAGGGCCACCGGCTGCGCGGCCGTCGAGCTCGCGCTCGGTTGCGGCCGCGGCGCGGCGGTGGCACCGGGTACCAGCGGAGCGGCGAGCATGCCGTCCACCGCCTGCGAACCGCCCGCGTCGGTCGCCCCGACCGAGACCTCGGCCCGCACCGGCAGGCCGAGATCGTCCTGCGGTAGATCGACAACCGTCAGCCGGATGTAGTAGCTGCCCGGCAGCGGATCGTTCGCCCACGGTTCGGCCCAGGCGCGGACCGTGCGCAGGGAGCAGGTCAGTTCGACGGTGCGGGCGTCCTTGGCCGCCGCCTTGACCGGCGTGCCGTACTTGCACGCCTGGTGACGGCGGAGCCCGTCGTACACATCGAGCTGCCAGGTGGCGGCGCCGTGCCGGGCGGCCGCCTCGGGCAGCGTCACCTTGGCCTTCACCGTGGCGCGCTGCCCCGTGTCCACGGGGACCGACCAGTAGAGGTAGTCACCGGTGGAGGCACCGGCCGTGGCCGGCTGGTCCAGCTTGATCGCGGTCGCGGTGCGGAAGGAGGTGCCCGCCTCGGTCGGCGCGGCCGCGCTCGCGTCGTCGCTCGCGCTCGCACTCGGCGAGGGACTGTCGGCGGCGGCCACGCCCACCGGGCCGAACAGGCTCGCACCGGCCAGCATGCCCACCGTCAATTTACGTACGATGCCCATCAGTTGGTCCTCCAGACGGCGACGCGCCAACGTGAGATCCAGCCCCACAGCAGACCGGCGAGCAGACCGGCGAGAGCCAGTGCGCCCAGCAGCCACCAGCCGTGGCCGAGGCCGAAGAAGGCCGTGTCGGCCGCGTTGTCGGGCCCGTCCACCAGATCGATGCTCAGCTCGACGGGCAGGCCCGGGTCGGTCTTGACCGAGGCGGGCGCCGAGAAGGAGTTGCTGACCTGGAGGCAGACGGTCCGCGCGGGCTGGGTGTCACCGCTCGCCTTGTCGGCCGGGGCCGTGGGATAGCGCAGCCCCGAGGAGATCACATCGGTGCGGCCGTCACCCGCCTCCGAGCCGCGGACGATCTCCCGGCCCTGCGGGGTCGAGGCCCGCAGCAGCACCCCGTAGTCGTTGTTGACCGCCCGGTCGGCGGCGATGCTCACCGACGCGCGCAACTCCTGGCCGGGCGGGACGTCCACCCGGTACCAGCGGTGCTCGGCGAACTTCTCGCGGTCGCTGTAGAGACCGGCCGTGAGCTTCGGGGCGCTGCTGCACTGCTGCGCGCCCTCGGTCGCCACCGGGGTGACGACCGGTTTGGCGGCCCGGTCCACCAACTGGTGTACCCGCTTGCGCAGTTGGTCGCTGTGCTGCACCGAGGTGTACGTACCGCCGGTCGCCTCGGCGATGCAGCTCAGCTGGTTGCGGGTCTTGGCGTCCGGCAGCAGCCCGAGGGTGTCGATGACGAGGTGGATGCCCTTGGCGGCGATGTCACGGGCGATCTGGCAGGGGTCGAGCGGGGCACAGGTGTCCTCGCCGTCCGTGATGAGGACGATCCGGCGGGTCGAGTCACCGTCCTTGAGGTCATCGGCCGCGCCCAGCAGAGCCGGTCCGATCGGCGTCCAGCCGGTGGGGTTGAGCGTCGCCACCGCGGCCTTCGCCTCGGTGCGGTTGAGCGGTCCGACCGGGTAGAGCTGCCGGGTGTCCTTGCAGCCGAGCTTCCGGTCCTGGCCGGGGTAGTCGGCGCCGAGCGTGCGTATGCCGAGCTGGACCTCTTCGGGTACCGCGTCCAGCACCTCGTTGAACGCCTGCTTCGCCGCGGCCATCCGGCTCTGGCCGTCGATGTCGCGCGACCGCATCGAGCCGCTGACGTCGAGCACCAACTCGACCTTGGGGGAGGATTTCGTGTCCGGTGCGTCAGCGGCGGCGGGGGTGGGAAGGAGCCCGACAGCCAGCGCGGCAAGCAGCCCGCACACCCCGGCTGCCAGCCGTTTTCTTGTGATCATCGCCGGATCGTATTGAGAATTCTCCCGCACTCCAAAACGAGCCCGCGAGCGGCCCGGACCGCGCGCCCGGCCGGCGGCCCGGCAGCCGGCGCGTGGCGGCCACGCGCCGGTGACCCGTCGTCATGCGGACACCGCCGAAGTCCGGGCCCCCGTCGCGGCCGGCGGCCTCCGGGACGCGCGCCGGCCTTCCTCAGGGCCGGCCGTCGCCGTCCGCGACGCCCTCGACGATCGACAGCACGGTGGGCGTGGGTATGACCCGGGCCACCCGCAGTCCGGCCGCGCCGAACAGCTCGGCGAAGTCCGCCTCCGTCCGCTCCCGGCCGACCAGGGACGCCATCATCATCAGGTCCAGGGTCTTGCCCTGATGCGGGGCGTTGCCCGGCGGGATGACGGCGTCGACGACGAGCACCCGCCCGCCCGGTGCCATCGCCCGCCGGCAGTTGCGCAGGATGCCCACGCACTGCTCGTCGTCCCAGTCGTGCAGGATGCGCTTGAGCAGATAGAGGTCCCCGGGCGGCACCGACGCGAAGAAGTCGCCCTTCTCCACAGCACAGCGCCCGGCCACGTCCGATGTGTCGATCCGGTTGCCCGCCAGCACGTGCGCCCGGTCGTAGAGCACCCCGCGCAGCCCCGGCCCGCCGCGCAGCGCGGCCAGCAGAAAGCCGCCGTGTCCGCCGCCGACGTCCACGACGGTCCCGGTCGCCGGGAAGCCGTAGCTGTCGGCGAGGGGTTTGTTCTCGGCATCGGACATGGCGGCCATACCGTCGTGGAAGACGGCGGCGGTGTCCTCGTTCTGCGCGAAGTAGTCGAAGAACGGCATGCCGAAGATCTGGCCGAATGGCGAGGTGCCCTTCTCCAGGCAGTGGGCCATCTCCCCGCTCGGCAGCCACAGCGCCCGGTCCGTCAGCATCAGGACCGCGGACCGCGCCGAGACCGGTGCGTCGGTCCGCAGGGCGTCGCCCGCCGCGGTCAGCCGGAACCGTCCCCGGTCGTCCTCCTCGAACAGTCCCCGGGTGGCCAGCAGCCGCAGGACACGGTGGAGGTTGCGCGGGTCGGTGCCCGTCGCCTGCGCCAACTCCGCCGCGGTACGGGGCCCGTCGGCCAGATGGTCCGCCACCCCCACGGCCGCCGCCGCACGGAGCGCGGCGGGATACAGGAACCCCAGCGCCTCCTCGACGACCTGGGCGGAACTCCGCCGCCCCGCTGCCTCGGTGTCCGCCTCGCGAAGGTCTTCGTTCATGGATCGCCTCCATATACGCCCGAACCGAAATACGCCCGAACCGAAGTGCCGTGCCTGAACCGCGTTGCGCGTCCGGCACAGCTTGCCAGCCTCCCGGAGCGGGCGGGGGCGCCGTCCCGGCCCGCCATCGGAATTGAGTCCACGTCACGAGGCCCTCTTGCGCTCCGTGGTGGGGACGGGGCCGACGGTCCGGGGTCCGCTCACCGGGACGTACGCATTCTGTGCGGCGATTGGCTGAACGGATGTTTTGGGGGCATTGGTGCAGGTGATCCCTGAGGGGACCGATATCTCAACCCGATCCTCATGGAGTAAATATGCGCATTCGCGCCGCGATCGCTGCTAGTGCCCTGGCCGTCACCATCGTCCTCGGCGGTGCGAGCTCCGCCCTGGCCGGCGGCAGGGACCACGAATCCAACCGTGGCGGCGTCGGCAAGTTCGGTGTCTGTGGCCTCACCGCGGGCGTCATCGAAGGCAACCCCGTCTTCGGTGAGGGCTGTCTGGGCGGCGACTGGGGCTTCTGGGACAGCTGGCGGTAAGGCGGAAAACGTCCGGGAACGCCTCCGGAGGCACCGGCCGGCACGGTCCGCGACCGTCCGCCGACCGGACTCCGGACAGGCGGTCCGGCACCCGCCGCCGGTGTACGCGGGCCCTTCCTCGTGACTGGCCCGCGCTCGGCGCGCATCCGCAGCAGCCGGCCGGGACGGCGCCGCCATCGCGCCGTCCCGGGCACACCAGTCGCAGCGCGGGGCCGCCGTCCGGCGCTGCGGCCCTCGCCGAGCGGGCCGGGCCCGTCGAACATCGTCCGGGGACCGGCCTCGATCGCTCCTCGCCCGGACGCGGGACGCAGCCCTTCACGAGCCGGCTTCGCGCGCGGACATCCGTCCTGGCGATGGGGGCGGACGGACCGCATGCGAAGGCGCGGCAGCCGTCCTCCGGCGCGGAGCGGCCTTTCTCCACCACCTCGGCGCGCACGTCGCCGTCTCCGGCACCTCGGCAACCGGCAGGCGTGACGGGGTTCCAGGACGGCTCCGAGAGTTACAGCGTCCACCTCACGCGGACCGAGGACGCGGGCTCCTGCCCCGGCCGGCCCACCGGTCCGGCTCTGCCGGGCAGCCGTGCACCGGCCGACGAACTCGGCGGAACGGGCGACGGGCACCGCACCTCGTCCGCCCGCCACGGGAAAGCCCGAGGATCCTTCGGTGAGCTCCGCCAGGTTGTTGCGGCCCTCGTGACGGAGCATCCCGGCGGTCCGGCCGGCGAAGAATCCGGCGAACGGGCCGAGAACACGATCACGCTCGACAGCTGATGCCGCGGACAGCCGACCGCGCCATGGTCCGCGGGCGGTGCGCCGTCGCGGCGCCTGTCGTCAGGGCGCCTTGTCGTGCGGACCGGGCTCGGCCCCGGTGTCCGGTGGCGCGTCCGGGGACCGGGTGTCGTCCGACTCGGTGCCGGTGGGCCGAGAGCCGGTGGGCCGGGAGTCCCCGGGCCCGTCGGGGCCGGACTGCGGGGCGTCGGATGCCGGATCGCCGGGCCGGTCATCTCCGGCCCCCTTGTGCCGGGTCGCGTAGAGGTAGCACAGCGCGCCGAGGAACAGGGCGGCGGAGACCCAGTCGTTGAGCCGCAGGCCCAGGAAGTGGTTGGCGTGATCGATGCGCAGCGCCTCGATCCAGGCGCGCCCCACGGAGTAGGCGAGCACATAGCAGGCGAACAGGCGGCCGTGGCGCAGCCGGTAGCGCCGGTCGAGCCAGAGCAGCAGCGCCAGCACACCGAGGTTCCACAGCGACTCGTACAGGAACGTCGGGTGGTAGAAGGCGATATCGGGGCTGTCGGCCGGCCGGTGCGCCGGGTCGATCAGCAGCTTCCAGGGCAGGTCGGTGGGGCCGCCGTACAACTCCTGGTTGAAGTAGTTGCCCCACCGCCCGATCGCCTGCGCCAGGATGAGACCGGGGGCGGCGACGTCCGCGAACTGGGCCAGTGTGATGCCGCGCCGGCGGCAGCCCAGCCACGCCCCGACGGCGCCGAGGGCGACGGCGCCCGGGATGCCGAGCCCGCCGTCCCAGACGTACAGGGCGCGGATGGGCTCCTTCCCGGCGGCGAAGTACAGCTCCGGGTCGGTGATCACGTGGTACAGCCGACCGCCGAGCAGGCCGAACGGTACGGCCCACACCGCGATATCGGCGATGTCTTCGCGGTTGCCGCCCCGCGCGGCCCAGCGCCGTCCGGTCAGCCACACCGCGACGAAGATGCCGGCGATGATGCACAGCGCATACGCGCGGATCGGCAACGGACCGAGATACCAGACCCCTTGGGAGGGGCTCGGCAGATACGCCAACGTCATAGGGCTTTCGCTCTCGCCGTACGTCCCGGACACCGCCGGGCGGACGTGCCCGACACTACATCGGGCTCCGAAACCCTCCGGAGCCGGACGGACGCCGCCGGTCTTCCGGGCCCGCCCGCGTACCGCTGCCGGTGACGCAGGAGATGGACCGCCACTCCCGTCCGTACGGCCGGATGGCCGCTCGCGGCGACTCGGTCGGCCCCGCGGTCCCTCCGGCGCACACCTGCCGGAGGGACCGCGAGCCCCGTTCGTAGCGGACCGGGGCAGCCGTGACGCGGGTCAGGAGACCAGCTTCTCCAGATCGGCCGCGGCCTGGCCGATGTCCGGCAGGGCGAGCGTGGCGAGCCGTGCCTGGCGCGTCCGGGCCGCGACGGCACGGTCGTCGAGAAGGTCCTGACAGGCGGCGGCGAGCGCTTCGGGCCGGGTGTCGGTGAGGTGCCGGCCGAGGCCGAGGGCCTGTACCCGCTCCGCGTTGAGCGGCTGGTCGCCGAAGTTCGGCAGGACCGCCATGGGCGTACCGGTGCGCACCGCCTCCCGGATGCTGTTGTAGCCGCCGTGGGTGACGAACAGGTCGGCGCACTCCAGCAGGAGCGGCTGCGCCAGCCGGTCCGTCAGATGGACGTTCGGGCCCGGCCGGACGTCGTGCAGCGGTATGTCCGCGGTCGCCACCACGGCGGTGCAGTTCAGCTCCGACAGTCCGGCGATGATCGACCGAAGCACCTCGGAGGGATCGGTCATCCCCTGCGGGAGCGGGGTGCCTTCGGCCAGCATGGCGCGGACCATCGGCAGGGCGGTACCGACCGCGGCGAAGACCAGCGGCCGGTCCGTGGGGAGGCGCGTCACCCAGTCCGGCAGCCCGGCGGTGCGGTCCACGACGGTGGTCTGCCGGTAGGCCAGGACGGTGGCCGGGAAACGGGCGAAGGAGTACTCGGCAGGCAGGTAGTCGAACCGGCCGTACGGGTACAGCGACGCGGGGTCGTCCTGCACGGGCAGCCCGAGCTGTTCGCGCAGCCGGTTCAGGCCCGGCAACAGGGCCGCCGGATCGATTATGTTGACCAGGCCGGAGGGGATGGGCAGATGCGGGATGCCGAGCTGCTCCGCCAGCAGCACGGCGCCCAGGTCCATGCCGTCGCGGATGATGACGTCGGGACGCGCCTCGCGGGACAGCGTCAGCAGCGCCTGGTGCCCTTCGGTGGCCTGGGCGCCCGTGAGCCGTTCCAGCATCATCCGGAGATGCGGATTCGTTTCGGGATCGGCGCCGAGAGCCGGGGAATCGGGGGAGCCGGCGGGGACCGGCGGGCCGGCCGCGTCGGACGGTGCCGCCGCGGTGGACGGCGGTGCGAGCTGCAACTGCGGCAGGCACTCGGACACGGTGACCTGGTCGGCGGCGAAGACCGGCGCCACGTCCGATGTCGACGCCACCGTGACCTCATGACCGGCCGCGGCCAGCGCGCGGGCCAGTGGCAGCAGGGCCCGGCCGTGTGAGGGCGAGCCGGTCGCGGTGCACAGAACACGCATGGGTACCTCTTCCGTGGGCGGTGGCTGTGCGTGCCGGAAGGCGGACGCACGCCGGGCGGCGCTGTCGTACGGGTGTCCCCGGCGCGGCGCCGTGGTGCGGGCCCCTTCGCGAACGGGCCGCCTCGCGGCGCGGCCCCGGCTCCGTGAGAACCCGGTTGCCGCGCCGTGCCCCGCGTCCGCACGGAGGGATTCCGCACGGAGACTCTCTCACCGGCGGGCCGGACCCGAACGGTGGTGTCGAGGTCATGTCTCTCCACCGGGCCGCACGGGACAACAGCTCATGACGTGATCACCGTAAGTAGGGCACAAAGAGCACGTCAAAGCTGTTTGACGGCGCCCGGTGACATTGAGCCATCACAGGTGAGCGCCCGATTCGCGGGACTCGGGGCGGGCATCCGGCCGGTGCCTGCGGGACCTGTGACGCGGCGCGTCCCGGACGGTTCCCCCGTATGACGCATCAGGTGCGACGCCTGATGCGTGAGGGAGGCGGGAGGAGGTCAGATCACATCCCACGCCACCGCGTCGTACGCCGCCTGCACCCTCGCCATCAGCTCCGCGTCGACCGCGTACGCCACGTCATCGATCCGGCGCACCGGCGCGAACCCCTGCGAGTTGGTGAGGAACGCCGCGTCGTACGAGGGGAGATCGGCGAGCGTCACGCGGCGGCGTACCGACGGCAGCCGCGGCTCCAGCAGCGCCATCGTCATACCGAGCAGCGAAGGGGCGTCCGGCCAGACCACCGAAGTGCCGTCCCAGAAGGCGATGTTGGTGATCGCGCCCTCCGTCACCACTCCCTGCGCATCCGTCAGCAGGGCCTCGTCGAAGCCGGCCCGGAGCGCGGACGTCAGATGGTGGCTCTGCCCGAACGCGCCCAGATGCTTGATGTGCGCCATCTCCCGGACGTACGGCACGGACGTCACACTCTTCGGATGCACCGCCATCGTCTGCGGCGGCCGCACGGTGACCATGAGCGTCGCCCGCTCGTCGCCGTCGGGCCAGTAGACATAGACCCGGACCGAGGCGTCGCGGGCCTCGGCCGCCTCCAGCGCGTGCCGGATCTCCGCCCGTACGCGCCCGCCGTCGAGGTCCGCGCCGAACAGCTCCCGGGTCGCCGCGCCCAGCCGGCCGAGGTGGCGGTCCAGGCCGCGCACCCGGCGGTCCCTGACCTGCATGGCGGTGAAGTGCCCGTAGCTGGTCAGCGCGGGCACCCGCAGCGTGTCCGCCGACGCGGGCGCACCATTGATCTCGATGTACGTCATGCGCCCCACAGTAGGCCGGGAACAGCGGGGGACAAGGGGCCGGCCCGAGGCCCGGGTACCGCCAACTCGCAGGCCGGGCCGGAGCGGAGGTGAGGATTCCTGCGCCCCGTGCCAGGTCTCCCGGCAGGTCTGCCGACGCGCCGATACGGGAGCCTCTCCGCCGGGAGATCGAGGCTGCTTCACGGGGTGCCGGTCGCCGGGCGCGTCAGCGGGATGACGGCTCCGGCAGGTCGCGGACGGCCCGCTCCAGAGCCCTGATGACCAGCCGGGTGTCCTCCTCGGTGGTACGCCAGTTGCTGAACGCGGCCCGCAGTGCGGGCACACCGGCGTAGACCGTGGGCGTCAGGAAGACCTCGTCCGCCAGTTGGCCGGCGAGCGCGGCGAGCCGCTCGGCGGTGGGGGCGTCGGCCAGCGTGAAACAGACGACGCTCAGCCGGACCGGCGCCAGCAGCCGCAGCCCGTCGAGGGCCCCGACGGCCTCGCCCAGCGTGTGCGCGCAGGCCACGCAGCGCTCCACGATCTCGCGGTACCCCTCCCGTCCGTAGGCGCGCAGGGTGAACCAGGCCGCCAGTGCGCGCAGGCGCCGGGAGTTCTCCGGCGTCAGATGGACGGGGTCGGGGGTGTCGCCCAGTGGGCCGAGATAGGCGGCCGCGTTCTGGAAGACGCGGGCCTGCAGGTCGCGTCGGCGGGTGAACTGCACCGCGCTGTCGTACGGCACGTTCAGCCATTTGTGCAGGTCCACGCAGAGCGAGTCGGCCAGGTCGAGGCCGTCGACGAGATGGGCGTGTGCCGGGGAGAGCGCGGCGAAGGCACCGAACGCGGCGTCCACGTGCAGCCAGAAGCCGTAGCGGTCCCGGAGCGCCGCGATGGCCCGCAGATCGTCGAAGTCGACGGTGTTGACCGTACCGGCGTTGGCCACGACGACACAGGGGCCGTCCGCCTCGCGCAGGGCCCGTTCCAGGGCCGCGGGATCGACCGCCTCCCGGTCGGGCAGGGTGGGCACCGGTACCAGGGCGGTGCGGCCGAGGCCGAGTACCGACAGGCCCTTGACCACGCTCGAATGGGGACTCCCCGACAGCACCCGCACCGTACCCAGGGCGCCCACCCCGTCCTCGGCCGGCGAGACGCCGAGCTGTTCGCCGAGCCATTCGCGGGCGATCGCCAGCCCGACGGTGTTGGACATGGTGGCGCCGCTGACGAAGGTTCCCTGGTGGCCGGCGGAGAGACCGAAGAGGTCCCGCAGCCAGCCGATCGCCTCCTCCTCCACCTGCTGCCCTGCGGCGTCCAGCGACGAGGTGGGGTTCTGGTCCACGGCCGCGGTCAGCCAGTCGCCGGCGAGCGCCGCGGGCGTCACACCGCCGGTGACGAAACCCAGGTAGCGCGGCCCCGCACCGGCCGAGAGGCCCGGCTCCCAGCGCGTGGCGAAATCCTGCAAAGCGGCCTGGAGACCGGCACCGGAGGCGGGTAGCGGTACGGGTTCCGGCGCCCGTACGGCCTGGACGACGGGGCGCTCCGCCAGCCCGTCGAGGAAGGCGGTGGCCTGCCGCCGGGTGACGTCCAAAAGGTCCGGCAGCCGGGCGAGATCTGCTGCGAGTCGGGGGTGCACTGGGGGCTCCGTTCGTCGGTTCGCCACGACGCTAGCCCGGCGCACGACGGCCGTCCTGGTCCAATCGTGGGAAACTGGACCAGTGCGGATGAGCGACGACCGGCTGGCGGGAGCCCTCGGCGAATGGCGCAGACCCGGCGTCCCGCTGAGCGAGGCGCTGGCGGGCGCGGTGCGGGAAGCGGTACTCGACGGGCGGCTGCGGACCGGCAGCAGCCTGCCCGCGGAACGCCGCCTGGCCACCGCCCTCGGCATCAGCCGCGGCACGGTGACCGCCGCACTGGCCCGGCTGCGCGACGGCGGATGGGTGCGCACCCACCACGGCAGCGCGAGCACGGTCCGGCTGCCGGCCGAGGCGGCCGAGCGGATCGCGCCGATCTCGGCGACGGGGGAGATCCACTCCATCGACCTGCGCCGCGCCGTCCCGGCCGCGCCGCAGGCGGCCTATCTGGCGGCGACCCGGCGCGCCATGGAACGGGTGGCACCCCTGCTGGCCCAGGACGGGGAACCAGGAGCGGGCCTGCCCGAGTTCCGCGCCCTGATCGCCGAGCGGTACACCCGCGAGGGCCTGCCCACCCGGCCCGAGCAGATCCTGGTCACCTCCGGGACCCGGGCCGCGCTCGCGCTGCTCTGCGCCCAGCTGCGCCCACGGGCCGCGGCCGTCGAGATCCCCACGTTCTTCGACGCGCTCAACGTGCTGCGCGGCGGCGGGGCGCGGCTGGCCGGCTGCCGGGTCACCACCGACGGCTGGGACCTGGACCAGCTCGACGACGCGCTGCGCACCGCGCACGGCGGACTCGCCTACCTGGTGCCCGACTTCCAGAACCCGACCGGTGCGCTGATGACCGCGCGGACCCGCCGGACGGTCGCCGCACTGGCCGCCCGCCACGGGGTCGTGCTCGTGGTGGACGAGACCATGCGGGACCTCGACCTGCGCGACAACCCCGGTCCCGAGCCGCGCATCCGGGACGCGGTCCTGATCGGCTCGGCCAGCAAAGCGGTCTGGGGCGGTCTGCGCGTCGGCTGGATCCGCGGCCCCGCCCGGCTCATCGGCGAACTGGCCGGCAATCCGCTGTGCGCGCCGCTGTCCGCGGCACCGATGCAGCAGATGGTCGCCATCGAGCTGCTGGGCGATCCGGATCCCGTGCTGGACCGGCGCCGCGCCGAACTCCGGCGGCAACGGGACCGGCTGAGCGGGCTGCTCGCCGGGGACGACCGCTGGCACTTCGCGGTCCCGCCCGGCGGGCTCTCCCTGTGGCTGCGACTGACCGGCACCCGGGCCGACACGGTCGTCGAACGCGCCCGTACCCACCGGCTCGATCTCTCCGCGGGCCCGCGATTCGCCGCCGACGGCACGCTCACCCACCACCTGCGCGTGCCGTACACCCCGCCGTCCGCCGCGCTCGACCACATCGCGGCCGCGCTCGACAAGGCGTGCCGGGACTGAACGGGCCGCGCTGGCCGGCCTACACCGGCGCGGCGTCGCGTAACTCGGAGTACGCCCCCGCCCGGCAGCCTCGTACGGGGCTCCGCGACCAGCTCACCGCAGCCGACCGCGGTCCAGTTACAAGAACGGCACCGGCCCGCCGCGGGAAAATACGGTGCCGTCCGTGCCGCAGAAGGTGAGGATCGCGGTATGCCCTCCTTCCTGGAAACCGAACGGCTGGTACTGCGACCGTTCACCGAGGCCGATGTGGACCACCTGACGGACCTCGACAGCGACCCCGAGGTCATGCGCTTCCTCAACGGCGGCCGGCCGACGCCTCGCGGAACGGTACGGGCCCGCGTCCTGCCGCGGCTCCTCCACCACCACCCGAGCATCGGGACCCGCGGCTTCTGGGCCGCCGAGGAGAAGTCCACCGAACGGTTCCTGGGCTGGTTCGAGTTCCGGCCGCTGGACGACACCGGCCCCGTGGTGGTGGAACTGGGCTACCGACTGCGCCGGACCGGCTGGGGCAGCGGGTACGCCACCGAAGGATCCCGCGCCCTGATCCGCAAGGGCTTCACCGACCTGGGCGTCCAACGGGTGGTCGCGAACACGATGGCGGTCAACACCCGCTCGCGGCGCGTGATGGAGAAGGCCGGCCTGACCCACGTCCGCACCTACTTCGGAGACTGGCCGGACGCCATCGAGGGCTCCGAGCACGGCGAGGTCGAGTACGCCCTGACCCGGGCCGACTGGGAACTGCGGCGGATGGACGGCACCGACTGAACCGTCGACGCCGGTGCCGTGCCCGCCGGTTCGCCGGCCCGGGGCCCGTCGGTACGGCGGGTAGGAGGCCGGGCCCCCGCAGGCTAGCTAGGCACCCCCGCCAACCCGCGCAGCGCCTGGGTGGTGAACTCGTCGAGCGGATAGAACAACTCGATCGCCAGCTCCGACAGCGTCACATCGGCCGGGGCCCCGAACGTCGCCATGGTGCTGAACATCGACAGCTCGCCCTGCGGGGTGCGGACCCTCAGCGGTACCTGCACCGGACTCGGCCGCGGCGGCGGGGCGCCCGCCCCGGCCGGCTCCTCGTCCGCGTGGACCGGGTACCGGCACACCTCCTCGTACAGCGCGCGCAGCCGCTCGTCCCCGGTGGCGTCGGCCTGCCGCCGGAGCCGTTCGAGGAAGAGGGCCCGGACCTCGCCCAGGTTGGCCAGCCGCGGGGCCAGCCCCTGGGGGTGCAGGGGCAGCCGGAACACGTTCGGCCGCGGTTCCAGCAGATGCGGCGGTATGCCGTCCATCAGGACGGACAGCGCCCGGTTGGCGGCCAGTACGTTCCAGCAGCGGTCGACCACGACGGCGGGGTACGGCTCGTGCGCCGTCAGCATCACGTCGAGCGCGGCACGGACCGACGCCATGTCCGCGTCGTCCAGACCGCTCTCCCGGTACGCGGGCGCGTAGTCGGCGGCCAGCAGCAAGGTGTTGCGCTCCCGCAGGGGGACGTCCAGGGCGGCGGACAGGCGCAGCACCATCGTCCGGCTCGGCCGCGCGCGGCCGGTCTCCACGCAGGACAGATGCCGCGCGGAGGTATCCGCCAGGAGGGCGAGTTCGAGTTGGCTGAGCCTGCGGCGGCGCCGCCACTCCCGTAGCAGGGCACCCACCCGGGAGGCTGCTTCACATCCATACGGCGGAGGGTATCCGGCCGCGGATCAAGGCGGCCATGACCTCGGAGGTCATTGAGCCCCTGCCCCTCGCGATGTCACTGTCTCCCCTGATCACGGCCGGACCACGGTCGGATCGTGGCCGGGCCGGGGCCGGATCGCACCCCGGCCCACGGACCGAGGAGACCTGTATGAGCACCCCCGTCATGACCGCCCCCCGCCCGGCGGCCGGCCGCGCGGCACCGGACCTGCTGCGCAGCAGCCTGCGCGTCGACGGCTGGAGCTCCGCCGTCTTCGGCCTCGTCATGCTCGTCGGCAACACCTGGCTCAGCGGCCCGCTCGGCCTGCCGACCACCTGGTCCGTCCCGTTCGGGATCGCCCTGCTCGGCGGGGCCGCCGCGCTCGCCCTCATCGCCGGCTATCCGCGGATCCCGGCGCACCTCGCCGTGACCGTCGTGGCGGGCAACACGCTGTCCTGCGCGGCACTGCTCCTGCTCGCGTTCACCGACGTGCTGCCGCTCACCGGGCTCGGGCGTGCCTTCCTGGTCTCCGGCGCGCTCGTGGTCGCGGTCTTCACCGAGTGCGAGTTCGTCGGCCTGCGCCGCGCCAGGAACGCCGGTGACTGACCGCCCGGCGGGGCCGCGGGGGCTGTCGGCCCGTTAGGCGCCGGTGTTCGCTCCTCAGGTCAGGAGCGGCGGCGCGTCGGCGCGGCGCGGGGGGACGTGCCGGCCGCCGTCCGCGCGCGCTCGGGGCGTGGCCGGCGGTTGACGAGGGCGACGCCCGCGATGCCGATGAGGCCACCCAGGAGTTCCACGGGCCGCGGCCGCTCACCGAGCCAGACACCGGCGACGGCGAGAGCGACGACGGGGACGAGATAGAGGGCGGCGGTGGCCGCGGTGACGGTGAGACGGGCGACGGCATGGCCCCAGACCACGAATCCGGCGGCGGAGGGGAGCACACCGAGGTAGACCGCGGCGAGTGTGGCGTCCGCAGGGGCGCTCAGCGCGGTGCGGACGGCGTCGGGGGCGAGGGGGAGAAGGAGAACGGTGCCGGCCCACATCGCGTAGCAGGCGACTTCGAGACCGGTGTACCGGCGCAGCAGCGGTTTGATGGCGAAGTGGTAGCCGGCCTGGGCGACGGCGGCGGCGAGGACCGCCCACGCGGCGACCGTGTAACGGGTGTCGCCACCGGCCACGGCGATGAGCGCGGCGCCGCCCAGGGCCACGGCCGAACCGGCGACCACGGCGAGCGTGAGCCGTTCGCCCAGGAACGCGGCGGCGAGCAGTGCGCTGATGGCGGGTACAACGGCCACGATCAGACTGGCGGTACCCGCCGGCACATGGATTTCGCCCCAGTTCAGCAGCAGTTGGTAGGCGCTCATACCGCTCGCGCCGACGAGGACGATACGGGGCAGGTCCCGTCCGCGGGGGCGCCGCACCTTCAGCAGCGGAGCGACCACCGCGAGCGCGAGCGAGGCGACGGCGAGGCGGACGAAGGACAGTCCGCCCGCCCCGTAGCCGTCCAGGGCGACGCGGATCGCGGGGAACGCGGAGGCCCACAGCAGCACGGTGGCGGCCAGGGCGAGCGAGGTTCTGTCGAGCTTCACGGAACCGACTGTCCCGCCTACTATGGATTAGGTCCAGTTACTCTTTCTTGCGCTAATCGGTAGGTGAGCTTCTTGTTGGAGGTGCGGAGACTGCGGCTGCTGGCCGAGTTCGCCACGCGGGGGACGGTGGCCGCCACGGCGGAAGCCCTGCATCTGACGGGACCGGCCGTCTCCCAGCAGCTGGCCGCGCTGGAGAAGGAGTCCGGCGTGCCGCTGCTGGAGAAACGCGGCCGGACCCTGCATCTCACGAGTGCCGGACAGCTCCTCGTGGACCACGCCCGCGTCCTGCTGGACAACCTCGCCGCGGCCGAATCCGATCTCGCCGCCCTGCGCCGGGGCGAGCGCGGCACGGTCCGTATCGCCGCGTTCCCGTCCGCGGCCCGCACCCTGATCCCCCTCCTGTGGCCCGATCCGTACGCCGCCGGCCACCAGGCGCCGACGCTCCATCTCGTCGAGCACGAACCGGAGGCCGCCGAAGCCGCCCTCCTCCGGCACCGGGTCGACATCGCCGTCACCCACTCCTACAGCCTGCTGCCGCGCCCCCTGCCGCCGGGCTGCGAGAGCCGCCCGCTCTTCGACGAACCCGTCTTCCTCGTTCTGCACCCGGCCGACGCCGCAGCGCACCGACTGGCCCCGGGAGAGCAGGCCGAGCTGGCGCGGTTCGCCGACGCCTGCTGGCTCCTGCCGAGCCCGGACACCGCCTGCCACGACATGACGCAGCGGGTCTGCGGCGCCGCGGGATTCGTCCCCCGGACCGTCGTCTCGGCCGGTGACTTCGCCGTCCTGGCGGCGCTGGCCGCCCGGCGTGCGGGCGTCGCCCTCATCCCCCGTCTCGCCCTCCCGGCCCCCACCCCCGAGCTGTGCTTCCACCCCCTGAGCACCCCCGTCCGGCGCAGCGTGCACGCCCTGTACCGCACCGGAACCGGCCGTCACCCCGACACCCGCCATGTCCTTGACCGGCTCGAATCGGCCGCGCGGACCTCAACGGCACCCGAGCACACCGGGCTCCCGCAGCCACCGCGACCCCCGGCCTCGCGCCCCGGCGGCTGACGCGGGCGGCGACGGCGATACGGCCGCCGGGTGCGTTCCACGGCCTCGCCGCCGCGGAGTGACGTCGAAAGGAACGAGTCGAACAGAGCAACGTCAAAAAAAGTGGACGCGGCGCACCCGGCCTTACTAACCTGCCGACATGTCCAGCCCTGAGGCATCAAGACGCTAGCCACCGGTCGTTCGGTGGCCTCCTCGTGACGTCGCGTTGACGCTCCGCCGCCCTAGCGGCCGCGAGCCGAGTCAGCCGCGACCACTGCCGTCGAATCACCGTAGTACGGGCTGTTCTCGTCCTGTCCGCGCGTCATCTCCCTGACGCCGGCGGGTTCTTGTGCGCGACGCTCGCGCATGCCCGGCCGGACGGTGGTCATCTCCGACGCCGCCCCGGGCACTGCCGCGGCCGACCGCTCCTCGCCGGTCCCTTCGGACCGAAGAATTTCGACCCATGACGTGGTTGCGGAGTGTGCTGTGCCATTTGCCATCTACCTCCTCGGGCTGGCGGTTTTCGCCCAGGGGACGTCCGAGTTCATGCTGTCCGGCCTCATACCGGACATCGCGAGAGACATGCATGTGTCCATCCCGGCCGCGGGATCGCTGACCACGGCGTTCGCGGCAGGGATGATCGTCGGCGCGCCGTTGCTGGCCATCCTGAGCCTGCGCTGGCCGCGACGGCGCGCGCTCCTGGTCTTCCTGACCGCCTTCCTGCTGGTGCACGTCCTCGGCGCGCTCACCACCAGCTTCGGGGTGCTGCTGGCCACCCGGGTGGTCGGCGCGGTGGCCAACGCCGGGTTCCTGGCCGTGGGGCTGGCGACCGCGACCGGTATGGCCGGGCCGGACGCCAAGGGCCGTGCCACTTCGGTCCTGCTCGGCGGCACCACCCTGGCCTGCATCGTCGGCGTCCCGGCCGGTGCGCTGCTCGGTCAGCAGTGGGGATGGCGCGCGGCATTCTGGGCGGTGGCCGTCGTGTCGGTGCCTGCCCTTCTCGCGATCCTGCGGTCGGTACCGGCCACCGCTCCCGACCCCGCCAGGACGAGCGCCCGCCGGGAGCTGCGCGCCCTGCGCAGCCCGCGGCTCCTGGTGACGCTGCTCCTGGGCGCCCTGGTGAACGGCGCGACGTTCTGCACTTTCACCTACCTCGCGCCGCTGGTCACCCACGTCACCGGATTCGGACCCGGCTGGGTGCCCGCCGTACTGGCCCTCTTCGGACTGGGGTCGTTCGCCGGTGTCACCGCCGGTGGCCGTCTGGCCGACGTACGGCCCCGACAACTGCTGGTGACCGGTGGGGCGTGGCTGCTCGTGGGCTGGGTGGCCTTCGCGGTGACGGCCGGGAACCCGGTGGCGACGACCGTGCTCGTCTTCGTCCAGGGCACCCTCTCGTTCGCCGTCGGGTCCACCCTGATCGCGCAGGCGCTCTACGCGGCGCCCGGAGCGCCGACCCTGGCCGGCGGATTCGCCACGGCCGCGCTCAACGTGGGTGCCGCCATCGGCCCCTCGTTCGGCGGCATCGCCATCGGCGCGGGGCTCGGCTACCGCGCACCCCTGTGGGTCAGCGCGCTGCTGGTGGCCCTCGCCCTGGCCACCGCCGGCGCGGCCCGCGGAGTCCGGCACCGCATGGCACACCACCCCGAGGAGGCGCCCGCGGCAGCACCGGCTGCTCCGTAGCCGGCGGTGCGCCCCGTGCCGTGACGGGGCCACCGGGTACTCCGGCGCGACTTCGGGATCCGCCTGGTGGATGTGCGTTATGGGTTGAGGCTTCGGCGGGCGGATGCCACCGGGCAACAGCCCGGCGCCGCCGCTCTCGTCAACCGCTTGCGAACACAACCAGCACATGGATCACGAAGCAGCACATGGATCACGAAGTCGTGCCGGAGTACTGGCCATGGCTGAGGTATCCGTCCCAGGCGTGCTGCGGAGCGGTCACGGGGGTGCCCCAGGTGACAGGGGGCTGCTGTTCCCAGGAGACGTGCTGGTGGTGCGGAGACTGCGGCGCCGGCTGGTGCCAGTGCAGGTAGGTGGTCTCGTCCGCCGGTGGCGGCGGGCCCTCGACCATGCGCCGGTGCCGGCCGGTGTGGTCGGGCGCCGGGGTCGGGGTGAGGCGGCCTTCGGCGGCGAGCTGCTGTGCGCGGGCGGCCAGGAAATCGGGGTCGAGGCCGAGTTCGGCGGCGAGCGTGGTGAGATCGGCGCCGGTGTGCCAGGCGCCGGTCAGCACCGCGTCCACCGCCGGTGAGCTCTCCGGCTCGCCGGCCTGCCCCGCGACATGCGGTGTCGGGCCGGGCTGGGCGGGGGCCTCGTTCGGGTACGCAGTGCTGTCGGGCTCCGGTGTGCCGTCCTGCGGTGCGGGCTGCCGGTCGAGGCGGGAGCGCTCCCACAGGGCCTCGGCGACCCGGTGGGCATCGTCCTTGCCCACCGTACGGCGAGCCACCCGCACCTCGCGCTCGTTCAGCCCCAGGAGTCCGGCCACCGCTCCATCGCTGCCCACCGTCACCGCGAAGGCGGCCAGGGTGCGCGCACGGCCCGCCTGTGCCTCGTCCAAGGCGCTCTGTACGCGGCGCACCTCGTCATCGCTGCTGCAAAACGCTCGCGCCATCACCTCATGGCGCTCCCACAACTCCCTCGGCTCCATGCCTGCGACAACGCCCGGACCCGGCGGATTTGCACCGCCTGCCGAAGTTGAATCACCACAAGAGGTGATATTGGGTCTAGATACTCTTCTCTCGCCGTGTGTCGTCTTTGGCGGGGCAGGCGTATATGCAGTGCCCCCGAGGACGCCGGACCGGGCGGCGGGTCCGGCGGCATACCGGGCCGTGAGCGCGCCGACGGAAACCCCGCTGCCGGACTCCGGGCGGCGCATCGCCACCGCCCGCCGCCGTACGAGGCCCGCGGGCCGGCGGAACCGCCGCTCGCGAGACCCGGGAACGGTCGAGCGCCCCCGCCTCCGGCGCCGTGCTCGCCCACCCGCACCGGGGCCGTCTCGCGACCGAACGGGAAATCCGATCCGGGAAATCATTGAGTAATCGTTTAGTAGGTATGTGTTCGCGTGCGGGTACCGGGACCCCATTTGGGGTACAGGCAATTCCTTTGGGTACACCGGCTCGTTCTGAAAAGCAGAGGGTTCGTTGCGTCTACTTTCGAAGGTGTGATCGCTGGTGGCCGTAAGCTGGGCGAAGGGAATCGCTATTGCTGAGCCCGCACCAAGACTGGCTCAGTTGGCGCGTTATCTGGCGCCGCATTGGAAGGGGCTGCTCTATCTGGAAAGCGAGAACGGAGTCGGGGTCGTTGCCACGGTCACCTTTTTCACGCTGATCGCCGGGGCCGTCTTCGGCGCGGGCGGCGCGGGTTTCGCGTTGCTGGCCGTGGAAGTGACGGGCTGCCACTGGCTGGTCCGATTCTGGCTGGGCTTCGACGCCGTCCTCGGCCTGTGCCTGACGGCGTCGTACTGGCTGGTGGGACGGTACGGGCTGCGGTTCTACGACGTCGATCCGAGCACCAACCCGCTCTGGCGCCTGGTCACCATCGGAAATTCCTCCTGGCGATGTCTGCCGCGCGCGCATCGGGAGACACAGAAGCCGCGGCTGCGCGCGCTCAACACGGCCGCCCGTATTCTTCTGACGGACCCCGAGGACGACCGCACCCGGGATGCGCTGGCCGCACATGCGGAGATGCTGCGAAGCCTTTCCACCACCGTCCTCGCGGACAGTACCGTCCTCGCGAACAGCCGCCCCGAATTGCCGCACGGTGCCGTTGTCGTACGCCCCCTCCCGGTCGATCCGCACTCCGGAATGCGCAGAGGATCCGCGCTGACCGATGGGTGCGGAACACTTTCCCTCGCGGTGCCGCTACAGCACAACAGCGCCCCCACCGAGGCCGGTTGAGAAGATACGGCACCGCGCTCCGACGGGGTACGGCCCGGTGGGAGACGGGATTGCCGCCATCAGGGGGAGACGCAGTGACGTATGACCGGTCGTTCGATCGCTCGTAGTGCTGTGCTCCGCATGACGAGCGGCAGGCCGCGTCGGGGGTGTGCGGGAAAGGAGTCGGCGCCGTGGGTGTCCCACGGCGCCGACTGCTGTTTGCCCGCAGGCTTGGCGGGCCCGGTCCGGTCAGGGGTGCCTCGGCGGGGCCGTACGGGTATCAGGTGAGCAGCCGCAGCAGATGCGCGCAGGCCGCTGATTCGCTCGGGTGGCGGGCGATGACCTGATACGTACCTCGTTCGTACGCTCCGGTCTCCCACGCCCCGTCCGGGCCCTTCCGCAGGAACAGGAAGTCGGGGGGAGTGGGGACCGGTTCGTGGACGCCCGCGATGCGGTAGTAGCCATCGGCCACCCCTGCCGCGCGGAGTGCGGCCCGCAGTGCGTGGCGGTCCATGGCGGTGCTACGCGGCGGTCTGGAGATAGCCGTGCTCCAGCAGCCACTTCACGTTCAGCCGCTCACCCTGGCCCGGGTCCAGAAACACCGGGTCGAGCTTGATCTGCTGTCCCTTGCCGGGCTGCTCGAACCAGGGGGCGATACCGCCCTGCCACACCTGGAACGGCTTGGTGACCTTGTAGACGTGATAGTCGCAAGGCACCGCCGCGTCCCGCGTGTTGAGATTCTGCGGGGGCAGTGCGCGCTTGGCGTACGGGTCGCCGGCCGGCGCCAGATACCCGCCGTACTCGGAGCCGAAGCGGTCCAGCCGCTCACCGGTACGCAGCTTCGTGGGCTTCTTGTCGACCTTGCCGTTGACCTCGCCGAATCCGTCGTTGGGCGGGTACTTCCAGCTGCCCGTGCCGGCCGGCCCCTCCCAGTACTTCTTGAGGAAGGCGTCCGGCGACAGCTTCCCGGTCCGCTGATAGCCCTTCAGCAGCGGGCCGACCGGCTTCTGCTGTTTGTTCGGCAGCCACTCCGGTCCGAGCCGTGCGTCGTCGTGGAACTTCCCGGTGCAGGGCTCGTGCGGCGACGGTGCGGCCGCCGGTCGCTGCTCGTGTTGCGGAGCGGCGTTGGCGGCCGGGGCCGCTGCCAGCCCGGCGGCGAGGCCAAGGGCGGCGAGTACGGTGCGAATGCGGTTCACGCGGGAATTCCCTTACGCGCTGATGATCACGGACAGTTGGCGCAGGGTAACCACCCCGTCGCGGAGCCGGCCAATGCCGCGTCTGATTCCGGACACCGGTACCGCGGGGCTGCTCCGTGGAGGGGCGACGCCGGCATCCGGAGTGAGCGCCCGCCGAGTGCGAGTGCTCTCCTGCGGGCGGTGTTGTCGCGGGGCGGCGGCGGGCGTGTGGTCGGCGCGACTCACGCCACCGCGAGTCCGGCTGCCGACCGCGATCGACGTGCTGTCGGCGCCGGGACCGGCCGCGCCCCCTGGTCCGGCCCCGCACTCCGCGTCGGCGCACCCGCGTATAGAGGAGCTTGCTCTTGTCCTTCTATCTGCCGCTGCCGTCCGGTGCTCCGCGAGACTCCGGGGCGGTCCCTGGTGCCTCACCAAAGTCACCTCACAGCTCGTGCGACGAGGCGTTCCGCGACCGTTCCCCACACACCTCAGGCAAGCGGCATGGCTGTGGTGTGACGATTGCGCGGAGTGACCCGGTACAGGTCCCCGGGCGGGCCCGGCGCCGGCCGGTCAGGCGGGCGCCGTCAGTGGTGCGCGAGCGGGTGGGTGCGCGGATGCGTCCTGGTGGGATCTGTGGGTTGAATGGACTGACGGGAGATTCGTCGCGCGCCCCGGTCCGCCGGGACCAGATGGGGAGCTCGCCATGTCGTTGCAGAACAAGGCCGCTCTGGTGACCGGCTCCTCCAAGGGCCTGGGCAAGGCGGTAGCGCTGCGGTTCGCCTCGCGCGGCGCGGACGTCGCCATCAACTACTCCCGGGACAAAACGGCGGCCGACGAGACCCTGGACCGGGCCACGGCCTGCGGCGTGCGGGCCATCTGCGTCCAGGCGGACGTGTCGGACGTCGCCGGGATCGAGGCGCTCTTCCAGACCACCCTCGAAGCCTTCGGCACGATAGACATCGTGGTGGCCAACGCCGGTATCGAGAAGGTCAACATCCCGGTCGTCGACATCACCGAGGACGACTACGACCTGCTGTTCCGGGTCAACACCAAAGGGCCGTTCTTCGTGCTCCGGGCCGCCGCGCGGCACATCGCCGACGGCGGACGGATCATCAACATGGCCTCCAGCTCCACCGTGCGACCGCAGCAGGGCCTCGGCCTGTACGGGACCAGTAAGACCGCGCCGAAATACCTGGTGAGGGTCCTCGCCCAGGAGCTCGGACACCGCAAGGTCACGGTGAACTCGCTGCTCCCCGGCCCCATCGACGGCTCCGGGATCTTCACCGGCGTCAGCGATGCCGACCCCTACAAGAAGGCGCTGCTGGACACCGTGCCGATCGGCCGCCTCGCCACCGCGGAGGATGTCGCGGATGTCGCCGAGTTCCTTGCCGGCGATCAGTCGTTCTTCATCACGGGCGAGGAGATCCTGATGAACGGCGGCTCCAGCAACTGACGCCATGCCCTGGCGAGGCACCGAGTCCGGACGCGAGGAGAGACGGTCATGAGCGCAGCGACGATGCGGGCGGTACAGGTGGTCGAGGCCGGCCGGCCCTTCGTGGTCACCGAACTCCCCGTCCCCGAACCGGGACCGGGTCAGGTCCGGGTGCGGGTACGCGCCTGCGGGGTGTGCGGCGGCGAGAACATCGCCCGCCTCGGCCTGCTCGGCGTACGGCTGCCGCGGGTGCCCGGCCATGAGGTCGCCGGGGAGGTCGACGCCGTCGGCCCCGGTGTGACCGCCTGGCAGCCGGGCGACCGGGCCGGTATCGGCTGGCACGGCGGCAGCTGCTTCGTCTGCGACCACTGCCGCCAGGGCGACTTCACCAACTGTGCGGACGGCAAGATCGTCGGAGTCTCCTACGACGGCGGATATGCCGAGTACGCGGTGGCACCGCAGGACGCGCTCGCGCGGATCCCCGACACGGTCCCGTTCGAGGAAGCGGGACCGCTGATGTGCGCGGGCATCACCACCTTCAACTCGCTGCGCAACTCCGGCGCCCGGCCCGGCGAGACCGTCGCCGTCCACGGCATCGGCGGCCTCGGCCACCTGGCCGTGCAGTTCGCCGCCAGGATGGGCTTCCGCACGGTGGCCGTCAACCGCGGCCGCGGCAAGGAGGATGTCTCCCGGCAACTGGGCGCGGACGAGTACGTCGACAGCGACGAGGGCAGCGCCGGCGAGGCACTGACCAAGCTCGGCGGTGCGAGCGCGGTCGTCTCCACCGTCGGTCACAGTCCCTCCCAGGCCGACCTCGTCCAGGGGCTGCGGCCCAACGGCCGCCTCATAGTGATCGCCACCGGACAGCAGCCGCTCGAAATATCGCCCGAACTGCTCGTCTTCGGCCGCCGCTCGGTCACCGGCTGGTACAGCGGCCACGCCAAGGACAGCGAGGAGGCCATGGCCTTCGCCGCGCTCAAGGGCGTCCGGCCGCTGGTGGAGACCCATCCGCTCGCCGACGCCGAGAACACCTTCCAGAACATGGGCAAGGCCCGGTACCGCGCCGTCCTCGTCCCCTGACAGGGCGGGTCACCACCGCCGTACACCGGCCACTGCACAGCCACAAGACGGGAACTTCATGAATCCGACCGCGCTCCACTGGATCAACGGCGAATGGGTGGACTCGCAGGAGCACGCCGACAGCGTGAACCCGGCCACCGGAGAGACGATCGGCCGGTACGCCGACGGGGGCGAGAACGAGGCGGCCGCAGCGATCTCGGCGGCCGGAGCCGCCTTCGAGGAGACCTCATGGCGGGACGACCGCCTGCTGCGCGCCCGAGTGCTGAACGAGATGGCCCATGTCTTCGCGGCCCACACCGAGGAACTCGTCGAGGCACTGGCCCTGGAGAACGGCAAGCTCAAACCGCATGCGCGGTTCGAGGTGGAGATGGTGCCGCCCAAACTGCGCTTCTACGCCGCACTGGCCCGCACCGACCACGGCCGCGCCATGGAGGTGCGGCCCGGGACCTTCTCCATGGTGCTGCGCCAGGCGCGCGGTGTCGCCGGGATCATCGTGCCCTGGAACTCGCCGGTGGTCCTGCTGATCCGATCACTCGCCCCGGCGCTGGCCGCCGGCACCACCACCGTCGTCAAGATGCCCGGCCGGACCGCCCAGACCAACTCCCTGATCTACCGGCTCTTCTCCCAGGTCACGGCCCTGCCACGGGGCGTCATCAACGCCTTCACCGAACTCCACGGGAACGGCGCCCGCCACCTGGTCGCCTCGGCCGACGTCCCGTGCATCAGCTACACCGGCAGCACCGAGGTCGGCCGCGCCATCTCCGCCACCGGCGCCCAGCACCTGAAGCGCTTCGGCCTCGAACTGGGCGGCAAGACACCGATGATCGTGTTCGACGACGCGGATCTCGATGCCGTGGTGCCCGCGCTGGTGACCGCCCTCACCGTCTTCAACGGGCAGTTCTGTATGACCGGCAGCCGCCTGCTGGTCCACGAACCGATCGCCGACGCCCTGCGGCAACGGCTGGTACCGCGCCTGGAACAGCTGCGCGTGGGACCGGCCAGCGACCCGGACAGCGAACTCGGCCCCGTCATCGACAAGTCCAGCGCCGAGCGGATCGACAACGTGGTGAGAACGGCGATCGCCGCCGGAGCCAAGCCGCTGGTACGCGGCGGCCCGATTCTCGACGGCCCGCTCGCCAAAGGCGCGTTCTACCGGGCGAGCCTGCTCGAAGTGGACGACAACTCCCTGGAAATCATCCAGGAGGAGACGTTCGGCCCCGTGCTCACCCTCCAGACCTTCGGCAGCGAGGCCGAGGCGGTGCGCCTGGCCAACGACAACCAGTACGGACTCGCCGCCAGTATCTGGTCCCGCGACATCGACCGCCCCCTGCGGGTGGCCCGCGCACTGGACGCCGGCACGATCTGGATCAACGACTGGGCGAAGGTCTACGACGAGTTCGAGGAAGGCGGCTTCAAACAGTCCGGCCTGGGCCGGATGAACGGTCTGGCGGCGATGGAGGACTTCCTCGAACACAAACACATCACCCTCACCGCGGGGATGATCCCCACCGGGCCCGCCGTACGGGACCCGCGAGGCCGGTGACGGTTCGCGGGATGGCGCCGGCCCACTACCGGGCCGGCGCCCGGCGGACGAGCCTCGTACCTGGTATCCCGTACCCCATCACCCCGCACCCCTTCAGCCCTCGTACCTGGCCATGTCGACGAGGCGCCGTCCGAACGTGAACAGAAATCGGCAGTCACGCTCTCGGAACGTGCAACGTGGCGGCATTTGCGCGACTGATTCGTGCAGAAGATGCTGCGTAGCGGGGTCCGCGGTGGACTCCGGCAGACACGTGGTTCATGTGATGGCCTGTAGAGCGCCTCCCCGACGAAACGGTACGGCCGTGGTTGCATCGCGGCGGAGGTGATCTTGCATGACCGGATACAGACAACGGGACAAGGGAATGCGGGCGAGCACATCTCGGCGCGCGGTGCTGACCACCGCCGCCTTGGTGCCGGTACTGGCCGGTGCGGGGGCGGCGGACGCGCGCGCCGCGGGCACCCGCGCCGGGCGTCGCCAGGAGCTGATCGAGTCCGTGCCCACCACCGAGGAGGACTGGCGGGGCGTCTCCGAGGTGATGGGAGTCCGGGGCAGGCTGGCGGGCGGCATGGTCTACCGGGTGGACCTGCCCCGCCGTGACCTGCGAGTGGTGTGCCAAGGGATCCCGCTCAACGAGACCATGGGGGTCGGCTCGTTCTTCTCCTTCGTCCAGTACGCCGACGGCTGTACGACGGTGATGGGCGACGTGGGGGTCGTGGAGCGGGAGCTCCAGCATGTGATCGACGCCCTGAACGCGCACGGAATCGGGCAGGCCGCGGTACACAAGCATCTGCTCGACACCGAGCCCGCGGTCTGGTTCCTGCACGTCCACGGGGTCAGCGACGATCCGCGGACGCTGGCCCGGGGGCTGCGCGCGGCGCTGTCCAGGACCGGTACGCCGACCGGGACGTGGCGCCCCGTGCCGGTCGACATCGACCTGGACACCGACGGCATCGACGCGGCGCTCTGCGCCGAGGGCGCCGCGGAGGGGGACATCTACAAGATCGTCTTCGCCCGTCGCGAGACCATCACCGACCACGGCCGGGTGCTGCCCCCGATGACGGGGGCGACCACGGCGCTCTCCTTCCAGCCGGTCGGCGGGGGACAGGCGGCGATCAACGGCGACTTCGTGATGACCGCCGACGAGGTCCAGCCCGTGGTGAAGGCGCTCCGCTGCGGCGGGATCGACATCGTCTCGCTCCACAACCACATGCTGATGGACGAGCCCAGGCTGTTCTACCTCCACTTCTGGGCCGTCGACGACGCCGTGAAACTGGCCAGGACGCTACGGAACGCGGTGGACGCCACCAACATGGCACCGGCGTCGGGGGTGGCGGGCTAGGGAGGGTGCCGCTCCGGCCTGGGCAGCGCTCCCCGACCGCTGACGACAAGGCTGGGTCGCCCGGACGGCTCGCAGGTGGATGCGGGTACGCCGCGGGCGTCCGCGTGGAGGGTAGGCCGCACCGGATCGGAGCCCTCGCACATGCGGTGGTACGCCCGGGGTCGGGCGGGACGGGGCCGGTCGGGGCGGGTGGCCGACGAGGAACGTCGTGCCGGCAGGGGCCCGGCCAGGTGGCTGCCGACATCCTCGGGGGCGTACGGCTCGGTTCGACCCGAGGCGGATCGGCGTGTGCATCCACCGCTACCTAGTGCCGCGCCATGTCGCCCGTTCCCCATCACCTAGACTTGAAGAGTTCTTCAATTCGCCAGTTGTCGTGATGGTCAATGGGGCCGAGCGCGGAGGTCTGGGGTGGGCGGCTACGCCGAGGCGGTGCGGGAGCGGGTGCGCTTGGCGCGGGTCGCTGTGGCGGAGGCGCGCGAGGCTGCAGATCCGTACGCGCCGGCCGTGGCGGAGGACGATCTGGATGACGCGCTCCGGCTGGCATCGAGCGTGGATGTCGACCCGGACGGCGGGCCGGGGAACGCGAGCCCGGTGTGAGCGGGGCGCAGGTTCCGCTGTATGAGGCGAAGGCGGAATTCTTCCGGATGCTGCGGCACCCGGTGCGTATCCGTGTCCTGGAGCTGTTGCAGGACGGTCCGATGCCGGTACGGAGCTTGCCGGCCGCGATCGGGATCGAGCCGTCCAGCCTCTCCCAGCAACTGGCGGTGCTGCGCCGGGCGGGGATCGTGACCGCGGCCCGGGGTGGGTCGACCGTGGTGTACGAGCTGGCGTGCGGGTACGTCGCGGAGTTGCTGCGAGCGGCCCGGCGAGTCTTGGCGGAGCTGCCGGCGGGGCAGGAAGCCCTGCTGATTCAGCTGCGGCAGCCCGGCGCGGGTGTGCGGGCGGACGCACCGGTAGGGGAGCGGACCGGGCGGACGGCGGCCCGGTGCCTGGCCGGACCCCGGCCCCCGACGTTGCGGAAAGCCAGCGCCCTACGAGAAGGAGAGCAGCCATGACCGACGACACCACCGACGAGCCCGCCGCCCCGCCCCGTTTCGGGGGAGGTATGAGCGAGGCCAAGAAGGAGCGGGGCGCGTCCTGGCGGGTGTTCATCTACATCGCGGGCAGCCATCTCCTGCTGGGGTTCCTGGCTCTCCTGTTCTACCTGGGCAGTCACGCGGGCAAGTAGGACGGCCGGTCCGGAGCGTGGGGGAGCGCGGATCCCGTACGCGCCAGCCGAAGCCCGCGAGCGCGTCCGGAAAGCTGGCCGGGACATCGGCCCGGACCCAGGCGGTCAGGTGATCGCGGACCTGGACGGGGTGCTCGTGCCGGCCCGCTCGGACAAGCAGGACGCCGCCGCAACCTGGCAGGTACCAAGAGGCGGGCAAACCGGCAGGGATTCCGCTTCCCGGTCCGCCTCCAGCGGGCTACCACCGCGGCCGCCCGGCCCCTGCCGGGGCATGTGCGGTACGCGCCTGCCCAACCCAGGCGATCTCCTCCGCCAACCCCCAGTTCGCCAAAAACTCGGCGCGAACACCGATTCATCGCGACCTCACAGCCAACTCCCACTGGCTGAACCGCATCGATGCCCGGTGTCCCGTGACCCTGTTTGTAGAACCTGACGCCGGTTGGCTCGTTGGGCTCAGCATGATTCTCTCCACTGAACAGCTGGATGCTTTACGGGAGTTGGCGGCCTCGCGTCATGTGTCGGGCGATGTGGCCCTGCGGGCCCGGATCGTGTTGTGGTCCGGCGAGGGCAGGCGGCGCAAGGACATCGCCGAACTCGCCGGGGTATCGCCGGTCACGGTCGACCGTTGCAAGGCCCGCTATGCCGCCCACGGTCTGGCCGGGCTGGCGGAGAAGCGCCGGGGCGGGCCGCGCGACCAGGTGCCGCCGCGGACGCGGGGCCGCGTGATCGCGCTGACGAAGATGTCCCCGCCGGCTGATTCCGGGCTGACGCACTGGTCGACCCGGACCCTTTCGTCATACCTGAGGCGGCGTGAGGGCATCACGGTGTCCTGGCATTACATCGCCCGCGTCTGGCGTGAGGAGAACCTCAAACCGAACCGCTCGGGCGCCTCCAAGATCTGAAGGATCTGGCGTTCGCCGAGCAGGCCGCCGGCGCGCCGGGCCGGCCGGTATCCGGCCCTGGCGGGCGGTGCGGTGGTCCGGTCCATCGAGGAGGAGACGTGGGTCCGGGCGCCGGACCGGACCCGGCCCGTTTCCTGCCGGCCATCTTCGCGGCCATCGAGAAGCGCACCCCCGACTACGTGTGGCACTGCCTCCACTCGTTCGCCGCCCTGTACGTCACCACCGGTGAGGTCCTCGCCGAGGTCCGCCTCGTCCGGACCAACATGAAGAAACCGGACAGGAACAGTTCGAAGTGACACAAACAGAATCACGCGACGGTGGCTCAGTGCCATGCGGCACTTGCCTGTGAAGATGAAGTGTGGTCTCGGGCAGTTAGTCCAGAACTCGGACGAGGGCGGTCTCATGACTGGCGTGCGTCAGTTGAAGAGGTGCATCCGACATGGTGTTTTCGTGGTCGTACTTCGGGGTAACCAAAACCGGAGCCCATCGGTCCGTAAATTTACATTTCGCGCTCACCGAAATTTGTTCTTGGCGCTGGTTGCCTGAATCAGCCAAAGCAGCTAGCGTTCTAAGGGTGGTGATCAAGAGCCGGGGGTGTCGGACCTTAGAGAGGGGCCCTTTCGGTTGGATGCGCAAGCGTTAGCCCCGCACTCCGGTCGAATGACGACTGGAATTGCGGTAGTCCCGTGGTGAGTGGGGTTTTCATCGCGACGGTTTTCGTGATGGTGGCCGCGCCGGGGCCGTCATTCATGGTGTTGGTGAACGAGACATTGCGTTTCGGCCGCGTGGCCGGTCTGGTGACCATTCTCGGTAGCAGCACCGGACTGCTCATGTGGGCCGCGACCTCCACTCTCGGGCTGGCCGCGCTGATGCAGACCTCTGAGGTGGTGTTCACCGCCTTCAAGCTGGCCGGTGCCGCCTACCTCTGCTACCTCGCGGTGATGACGGTGCGCAACCGGCGGAACTTCGGCCACCAGCCGGCGGAAGTGCCCGAGGGGTACGGCGCGGCCACCCTGTGGCGGTCCTACCGATCAGGGCTGGTCACCAGTGCCGCCAACCCCAAAATGGCCACCGTCTACCTGGCCCTGATCCCGCAGTTCCTGCCGCCCGGCGGTGGTTCGCCCGCCGATGTGGTCACGCTGACCGCCGTACAGATCATGATCAGCGCCGCCTGGTACGCGGTGGTGGTCACCCTCGTCGGCCTGGTGAGGCGGCTGCTGGCGAGGCCGGCGGTGCGGGTGGGACTGGCCTGGGTGAGCGGGGCGATCCTGCTGGTGCTCGGGCTGCGCACCGCGGTGATGACGGGCCCCATGGCGTAGCGGAGCGGCCGGCGAAGTGAAGAACCGTCCAAGGAAGAGGGATTACCTTGACGTCTCCTGAAAAGGTTGACATTGAAGCTCAGGTGTGCGAGATCATCACGGCCGTACTCGGCTCGTCCGCACCGGCCGAGATCGGACTCGATGACGAGCTGCATGAAATCGGAATCGAGTCGTTGACCATTCTTGAAATTGTCGTCCGCATTGAGAACGAGTGCGGCATCAAGGTCGGTGACAGCGAGATCTTTGAGGCCGCGCTGAGCCGGGTCGGCGATCTCGTGAAGTTAGTCCAGTCGCACGTTGGAAATTCCTAGAAAACAGGATCGGAAAAGCAATGGTGAATTCGGCAGAAGCCTCGCTGACCGCTGAAGAAATCGTTCCCACGCACTGGTACAACGTGCTGTCCGACCTCACCGGCGTCGAGGACGCGGCGAAGCTGCGCCAGGCAAGGCCGGAGACCCGTAAGGACGGTGGCGCGGTCGCCCCGCAGATCCCGCTCTCGATGTACCGGCAGAGCATGGGCCGGGAGCGGTTCGTGGAGATCCCGCAGCCGGTGCGCGAGGAGTACCTTCGCTGGCGGCCGACCCCGCTCAACCGGGCCCGCCGGCTGGAGAAGCTGCTCGACACCCCGGCCCGTATCTACTACAAGTACGAGGGCACCAACACCACCGGCAGCCACAAGCTGAACACCGCGCTGGCCCAGGCGTACTACTACAAGCAGGCCGGTATCACCAGCCTGACCACCGGCACCGGTGCCGGCCAGTGGGGCTCGGCCCTCGCCCTCGCCTGCCGCCTCTTCGGCCTTGAGTGCACCGTCTACATGGTCCGGGTCAGCTACGACCAGAAGCCCTACCGCCGGATCATGATGGAGATGAACGGGGCCAAGGTCATCTCCAGCCCCACCGAGAACTCCGAGGCCGGCCGCGCCGCGCTCGCCCGCGACCCGAACACCGACGGCAGCCTGTCCATCGCCAACGCGGAGGCGTTCGAGCACGCCCGCCAGGTGGAGCGCTGCAACCTCTCGGTGGGCAGCGGGGAGAATCACGTCCTGCTGCACCAGACCGTGATCGGTCAGGAGGCGGTCCGGCAGTTCCACGCGATCGGCGACTTCCCGGACGTGGTGATCGGCTCGGTCGGCGCGGGCAGCAACTTCTCCGGTATCTCGCTGCCGTTCTTCCACGAGAAGGTGCGCGAGGGCCTGGACACCCGGTTCGTCGCGGTGGAACCGGAGGCATGCCCGAAGCTCACCAAGGGCCGCTACGCCTGGGACTACAACGACTACACCGGCATCACGCCGATGACCAAGATGTACACCCTGGGGCACACCTTCGTCTCCCCGGGCATCCACGCCGGCGGCCTGCGCTACCACGGCGCCGCCCCCCTGGTGAGCGCGATGTACCACCAGAAGCTGATCGAGGCGGTGGCCTACCCGCAGGGCCCGGTGTTCGAGGCCGGCATCACCTTCGCCAACGAGGAGGGCATCATCCCGGCCCCCGAGTCGGCGCACGCCATCCGGGCCGCGATCGACGAGGCGCTGCTGGCCAAGAAGGAGGGCAGGGAGAAGGTCATCCTGTTCAACCTCAGCGGCCACGGACTGCTCGACCTGTCGGCCTACCAGCAGTTCCTCAGCGGGAACATGACCGACATGGCGGCGTCGGACGAGTTGATCGCCGCATCCCTGGGCCGCTTGCCGGCCATGGACGACCTGGACGCGGCAGCGCGCTGAGGACGAGATCTACAGATGGGTGGTGACAGGTCGTGCGACACCTGACTGACGAAGTGCTGGACGTCGCGATCGTGGGCACCGGTCCACGCGGGATCTCGGTGTTCGAGCGGATCGCGGCCAATCTGAGGGCCGAGCCGGAGCCGCCGAGGGTCAGAATCTGGCTGATCGACGCGGTGGAACTGGGGGCGGGCCGAATATGGCGCACCGACCAGGAGACCAGCTTCCTGATGAACACCGTGGTCGGTGAGATCAGCATGTTCTCCGGGATCTCCGACGGCGAGCCGTGCCGGCCGGGCGCCGGCCTGTCCTTCCACCAGTGGTTACCCACCCAGCCGGACCCGGCGCTGTCCGGTCTGGGCCATGACGACTACGCACCGAGGTACGCCTACGGCAGGTACCTGCGGTACGTGTACGACTCGGTGGTGCGTGACATGTCCGAGCTCGGCGAGGTCGTCGAGGTGGTCGGCAAGGTGACCTCGTTACGGGAGAACGGGGACAGCTACACACTTCAAGTGACCACATCGGACGAAGAGTTCACCGTGACCGCCGACGCGGTGGTGGTCACCACCGGGCACGCCCTGGCGGAACTTTCCGAGCAGCAGAACGAGTTGGCGCAGTTCGCGCGGGAACATCCCGAACTCCACTACCTCAGCGGCGATTCGGCCGCCGACCTGGAGCTGTCCTCGATCGCGCCGCGCACCGCGGTCGGAGTCGTGGGGCTCGGCCTGTCCTTCTACGACATCCTGATGTCCTTCACCGTCGGCCGCGGCGGGAAGTTCAAGGAGAGCGTCGACGGGGCGATGTTCTACGTGCCCAGCGGCAACGAACCCAGGGTGGTCGCGGGCTCGCGCAGCGGGTTACCGATCCATTCACGGGGCCGCAACCAGAAGGCGGTGACCGGCCGCGCCGCGCCGAAATTCCTCACCTCGGCCGCCGTCGGCCGGCTGCGCGAGCGCAACGTGGCGCACCGGGGAAACCCGACCCTGGACTTCGACCAGGACGTGCTTCCCCTGTTGCAGGCCGAGATCAACTATGTGTACTACACCACCCAGGCAAGAACCCAGCACGGGCCGGAGCGCGCCGAGGCGATCGCTGCCGAACTGCTCGCGCTCGGCCCGGAACTGGCGAGCTGGCGCGAGGTGGCGCTGCGCCACGGCCTCGACGATGTGGAGCCGGTCAATCTCGACCAGCTGTCCAGACCGTTGCACGCCAAGCGGTTCGACTCCGGTGCCGGCCTCGTCGCCGAGGTGCGGCGCATCCTGCTCGCCGACATCGCGGAGGCCGGTCGGGGCAACGTGGACAGCGCGCTCAAGGCCGCGCTGGACGCCATCCGGGACTCCCGCGAGGTGCTGCGGCACGCCGTGGACTTCGGCGGCCTGACCCCGCGATCCCATCGGGCCGACTTCCTCGGCCGGTTCGTCTCGCGAACCTCGCTGCTCTTCACCGGCCCGCCGCTGGAACGCACCGCGCAGTTCCTGGCCCTGATCGACGCCGGGGTGCTCGACCTGGTGGGGCCGGATGTGGTGCACGGATGCGACGCCGAACAGGGCCGGTTCTTCATGGAGTCCCCGGCCGTCGAGGGCTCGCGCAGGCACTGCGACGTGCTCATCGACTCGCGGATCCCGACCGCCGGCCTGCTGCGCAACACCGATCCGCTGATGCGGCAGCTGGTCGACGAGCGGCTGGCCGTCGGGTTCGTGCACCGCGACGCCGACGACGTGTTCGAAACTGGCGCACTGCACATCACCCCGGCCGAGCGCCGGGTGATCGCCGCCGACGGCCGACCGCACCGGGCCGTCTACGCACTGGGCATCCCGACCGAGCGGGTGTGCTGGTTCACCCAGATCGGCAACGGCCGGCCGGGCGTACACACCTCGTTCTCCCGAGACGCCGACGTGATCGCACTCAGCGTGCTGCGCCGGGCCAAGTCCAACGCCTTCCACTGATCGGGGACAAGTTGTCCGTGCAAGACGATGCGTACCGGGAGTTCCGGGCCGCACGGGACCTCCTGTTACACCACGCCGAGGACCAGGACGCCGCGCGCAAGGCGTTCCGGTGGCCGCGGCCACGGCAGTTCAACTGGGCGATCGACTGGTTCGACCGGATCGCCGAGGGCAACGACCGGGTGGCCCTGCGCATCGTCGGGCAGGGCGAGCTGACCTTCCAGGAGCTCTCCCAACGCTCCGACCGGGTCGCCAGCTGGCTGCTGTCGCAGGGCGTGCGCCGCGGCGAGGTGGTGATGCTGCTGATGGACAACCGGACCGAGCTGTGGGAGCTGATGCTCGCACTGATCAAGATCCGTGCCATCGTCGCCCCCGCCTTCATCACCATCTCGCCCGAGGAACTGCGCACCAGGATCGGCAGGGCCGGAGCCAAGCACGTGATCGCCGACCACCGGATCGTGCCGGGGCTCGCGGTGGACGGGCTCCAGACCAAGATCATCGTTGGCGGGGAGCACGAGGGCTGGGCCGACTTCGCCACCTCGGCCGAGCATGAGGGCGACTTCGTGCCGGAGGGACCCACCGAGGCCGACGAGCCGCTGTTCTACTACTTCACCTCCGGCTCCACCTCACGGCCGAAGCTCGTGGTGCACACACACGTCAGCTACGCCATCGGGCATCTGGCGAGCATGTACTGGAACGGGCTGAAACCGGGGGACGTACACCTCAACGTCTCCGCCCCGGCCTGGGCGAAGTACCCGTGGAGCTCGCTGTTCGGGCCCTGGAACGCCGAGGCCACCGTGGTGTCCATGGACAACGCCGAGGCGACCCCGCAGCGGCTGCTGGACGTACTGCGGACCGGTACGGTCACCAGTTTCTGCGCCCCGCCCAGCATCTGGCGGGCACTGATCCGCACCGGAATACCCGACGGCCTGCCCGGGTTGCGGCACGCGGTCAGCGTCGGCGAACCGCTCATGGGCGACGTGGTCGAGCAGGTCCGCGAGCTGGCCGGGGTGACCGTCCGCAACGGGTTCGGCCAGTCCGAGGTCACCGCCATGGCCGGGGTCACCGCCTCCTCCCCGGCGGACCCGGTATCCATGGGCTATCCGCTACCGGGCTACGAACTGGTGGTGGTCCGGCCCGACTCCGACGAGCCGGCTCAGGAGGGCGAGCTGTGCCTGGACCTGGCCAACGAACCCGTCGGCATGATGCGCGGCTACCTGGACCCGGAGGACAACGCCACCAGCCACACCCCGGGCGGCCTCTACCGAACCGGTGACCTGGCCCGGTGGGACAGCGACGGTTCCCTGGTCTATCTCGGGCGGCGCAAGGACGTGTTCGAGGGGCCGGACGGGGCACTGATCGCCCCACTCGAACTGGAACACGTGCTGGTGCTGCACCCCGCCGTCGCCGAACTGTCCGTGGTACCGGTGACCGAGGGCGAAGCACTGGTACCCAAGGCGTACGTCGTGCCCGCCGCCGGGTGGAACGCCACCCGGGCCACCGCCGAGGCGCTCTTCGCGCACCTGCGGGAACGGCTGCCCGCGCCCAAGCTCGTCCGGTTGCTGGAGTTCGTGGACGATCTGCCGCGCACCGAATCGGGGAAGGTCCAGCGAGAGGCCGTCCGGGTGCTGCGCAGGTCCCGGATCGTCGAGTTCACCGCGGAGCTGCCCGCCGCCCAGGCCTGAGGTAGGCGATCTCGTGCCGAGCCGTCGAGCGGTCGCCGCACCGCTCGACGGCCGGCGGGACGCTGCCATACCCGCCCGCGCGAGCCGGCACACCGGTCCCACGACGCTCGCGTGCCGGGCCGAGGCACCTGCCTGCGATGACTCGAAGCCCTGAACGGGGGACGCCTCTCGTCTCGCAGCGCTTCCGGTGCGGTGGCCGGCCGCCGGGCCAGACGGACTCACGGCCGCGCCGAGAGGGTCTGCCGCCAGTGCTCGGCCGCCTGGGCCATGTCGTGGCCGAGGTGCTGGAAGAACTGGCTCGTGGCCCGCAGCCGCGCCCCGGCCGGAGAGGCGCTGCCGAACAGATCGGCTCCTTGTTGGGTGAAGTCTGCCCACATGGCCATCGACCGGACGCTGACCTGCCACGCCTGGTACCAGACGTGGTCGTCGATCACGTATCGCTCGCGCCGGCCGTCGCGTTCGCGGCCGACCAGGCCACGCTGCTCCAGCCAGCCGACGGCCTTGGAGACGGAGGCCGGACTGACCTGCAGCCTGGCGACGAGCTCGGGAGCGGTGAGGCTGCCGGTGTCGCTGGTGAACAGGCAGACGAGGACCCTGGCCATCATGGCGGGAACCCCTGTCCGGGCCATCATCTCGGCGAACCTGTCCTCGAACTCGTACTGTGCCCGCGGGGCGCGCTCGCCGGTTTCGGACGGCGTGGCCGGGTGCGGCTTGCGCCGGCGGGCCCGCCACTTGGTCGCCTGCTGTGCCTGGTTCGCCCGATAGCCGCGGGCCCCGCCGTTGCGCCCGACCTCGCGACTGATGGTGGACCCGGGGCGCCCCAGCCGGCGGGCGATCTCGGCGTAGCTGAGCCCCGCTGCCAGTCCGGCGGCGACACACTGACGCTCCTCGTGGGTCAGACGACCGCCCGGCACTCCGTCCTCCTGTCCGTCACATGAAGCCGATCGCAGCGGTCAGTGCATTCAGCCGCAATGTCATTGCGCCGACGATACCGCTCCTACCTGCTGGAACACAGATGAACGGTTGCGGCTACGCGAAACACGGTCCTAGCGTTTCGCCCATCGCAAATGATGCGTGGGGATGGAGACCGACGTGACCACTTCACTGCCGACCGCGCGGCCGGCCGACCGGCCGTTCGACCCGCCCGCAGGATTGGCCGAGCTGCGCGAGCAGCGTCCGCTGAGCCGGCTGAACTACCCGGACGGGCACGCGGGGTGGCTGGTGACCAGCCACGTCCTCGTACGTGAGGTGCTGGCCGACCCGCGGTTCAGCGTCCGGGCCGAGCTGAGGCACGTGCCGATCGCGGGTGTCCCCGGCGGCAACCGGCCCGCGCCGCCCGGATTCTTCAACGCCCTGGACGCACCGGAGCACACCCGCTACCGCCGTCTTCTCACCGGCCAGTTCACCGTGCGGCGCATGCGCCGGCTCACCGAGCAGATCCAGGACATCACGGCCGAGCACCTCGACGCGATGGAGCGTCGCGACTGCCCGGTGGATCTGGTGGAGGCCCTGGCGCAGCCGGTCCCCGCGCAGGTGATCTGCGAACTCCTCGGCGTGCCGTACGCGGACCGGGCGCGCTTCCAGAGGCAGGCGCTGGACATGTCCCGCCTGGACTCCTCGCCGGAGCGGACGGGGGCGGCCTACGCGGCGGTGCAGGAGTTCCTCGGCGAGCTGGTGCCGGCCAAGCGGGCGGCGCCCACCGACGACTTGCTCAGTGACCTGACCGCCGCCGACCTCAGCGACGAGGAACTGGTCAACATCGGCTTCGTGCTGCTGGGCGCGGGACTGGACACCACGGCCAACATGCTCGCACTGGGCACCTTCGCCCTGCTGAGCCACCCCGGCCAGCTCGCCCTCCTGCGCGCGGATCCGGGCATCGCCGGCGACGCGGTCGAGGAACTGCTGCGCTATCTGAGCATCATCCCGTTCACGGTGCGCACCGCGTTGGAGGACATCGAGCTGCACGGCGAACGGATCAAGGCCGGTGAGACGGTCACCGTCTCGATCCCCACGGCCAACCGCGACCCCGCACGCTTCGCCGATCCCGACACCCTCGACCTGCTCCGCCCGGCCCGCGGACACGTGGCCTTCGGCCACGGCGTCCACCAATGCCTCGGCCAGCAACTCGCCCGCGTGGAGATGCAGGTGGCGCTTTCCGCACTGCTCACCAGATTCCCGGGGCTGCGCCTGGCGGTTCCCGCCGAGGACGTGGCGCTCCGTACCGACATGCTCATCCACGGCGTGCACCAGCTGCCCGTCACCTGGGACGTGTAGGGGGTGACGGCCAAGACATGCCTGGTCACCGGCGCGTCGCCGGCGAGTCGTCGGGGATCGGCCGGGCCGCCGCACGGGAGCTCCGGCGCGCGGGCCATACGGTGTACGGCGCCGCACGGCGAGTGCGCAGGATGGACGACATCCGCGCCGCCGGCGGCCACGCCTTGGAGGTGGACGCGCGGAGCGAGGAGGACTCGACCGGGTGGCCGCCACCGTCCTCGACGAGCAACAGCGGTTCGACGTCCTGGTCAACAACGCCGGAACCATCCTGCACGGCGCCGTCGAGGACGTGCCGCTGGACCGGGCGCGCGACCAGTTGGAGGTCAACCTCTCCGCACCGGCCAGGCTGACCCAACTTGTCCTGCTGCACATGCGCGAGCAGAGATCCGGCACGATCGTCAACGTCTCGTCGATCGGCGGCGAGATCGCACTGCCACTCGGCGCCTGGTACTACGCGTCAAAGCACGCTCTGGAGGCACTCTCGGACACCCTCCGTATGGAGGCGGCGCGGTTCGGCGTCGGCGTCGTGATCATCCAACCCGGCATCATCAAGACCGAGTTCGAGGACCGGACGACTGCGCAGCTGAGGGAGATGTCCGGCCGGGATGCCTACCGGGAAATGGCCGAGGCCATGGCGCGGCGCGGCAAGACCGGCCTGATCGAGGGCTCCGATCCCGGCGTCGTCGCGGAGACCATACGGCAGGCCGTCGAGTCCGATCACCCGGACACCCGCTACGCCGTCGGCTGGCTCGACGAGGAGCTCCTGAGGCTCAACAGGGCACTGCCGGACCGGGAGTTCGGCGAGCTGGCTACGCGCTCGGTCGGATGAGGGCACTTGTGAATCCCCGTCGATGCCGGGTTGTGGGCGGTGAGGGGCGGTGGGTGTCGCTGCCGTCGGCATCTTGGAGGGGCATGACGAGGACGGTGTCGTCGTGTTCCGCCGGTTCGGGTAGCGGTTACGCCGGTCGGCAGCGCACTGGTCGGCAGACCCTCGGCTACGGATTGGTTGACTCGCCCGCCTGTCAACTTGCCTGAAATGGAGGCGCGTTGGCTAGCGTCGTCCGGATTCGTGGCGGGGAAAGGTCGGGCAGCCCCGCACGGGCTCGCCATCGCCGCATTGCGTCCAGGCAGGCTCGGCTGTAGGCGCGAACGTGCGTGCGGTCCCCACGACTTCAGTCCCCATTCGGTCTCGGGCCGCCGAACCGGCCGCCTAGGAACGGACCGGCACGCGTCACATCACGGCATGCTCAGTGCTATGCCCCACGCCGATTCCGTCGCTCGTGGTCGTCAGCCGAGCGCATCATCGTGCGAACTTTCCTGCCCTGGGGAACGGGCGGATGGGGCAGCCGTGACGGACTTATGACATTCCTCGGTCCGGTTGGAGGGGAGGAATGGAGATGACCAGGGTTCTGGCGGAACATCCGTGAACCGCCGAGCAGGAATGGAGTGTTCGTGATGCGAACCACCCGGAAGATCGCCGTCACCGTTGCCGCCGCCGTGCTGGTGGGCGCGGCGGGAGGGGGAGCGGCGCAGGCGTCGTCGCCGACGGCCGCGCCGGCGGGCGGTCCGGCGCCCTACGCGTGCCGTCCGGCGAACCACATCGCCAAGATCACCGCGGGTCCTGCCACCTCGGGGCACCACCATTACCGGGTCACCATGACCGCAGCACGCGGGTACGGCCCGTGCCGGCTGGCCGGATCACCGACCGGCGTGCGGTTCTACCACCACGGTTCCCTCACCAAGTTCACCGCCGGCCGCTACGGCCCGCAGAACAAGGTGGTGAACTTCGGCCCCGGTCATCCGGTGCACTTCGACATCCAGGTCCCCGACAGTGCCGGCGGCGTCCCCGCCGACGAGGCGGCTTTCACGCTCAAGACTCCGGACGGGGTGATCCCCGGCGAGTCCACCGCCTCCGGCCCACTCACCGTCGGCACCGGCACCCTCGTCGGCCCGGTCCAGCCCGGCGCCTGACCACAACCCGCACACCCCGGCGGCATCCTGAAGCGCATCCGCTGCCGCAGGATGCCGCCAAGCCCGGGAGTACACCCCCGACAGGCCGCCCACACCGGTGGTCTGTCGGCGTGCAGGGAGTGAGGGCCTTGGCATCTCGTGCCTCCTCGCAGGGCGTCGACTGCACCTGCGCTACGAGGTCGTACTCACACCGGCTCTCGGCAAGCACTGATCATCTGGGGCGCCGTCAGGCTGCGTGGTCGAGCGGTCGCGCCATGAGCAGCCTCTGGTGGCCGACCGCTCTGTTGCCCCCGAGAATTCGGAAGCAATTGCCAATAGCTGTGGACCGGTTGGCTGTTACGTATGAGGGCGGATGGTTGGGCCGTTGGTCTTTGAAGACGCCGCCGCCCGCAGTCAGCGCACAGCAATGCGGTCACCGCACGATTCCAGTAGCCCAGTCCGGCTATCCCCGCTCGGGGCGCAACAGAACCTCGCTGCCGATGGGAGTGAAACCGCAGGCGAGGAAGGCCCGCAGGGAGCGGGCGTTGCCCGGGGAAACGGCGGCGAAGACGGGTTCGCCTTCCGGGACCAGCGAAAGGGCATCGGTGAGGAGCGACCGCCCGTGCCCTCGGCTGCTGTCCTCAGTGCGGTGGAGTTCGATACTCAACTCTCGCCGCCCGGCAAGGCCGTCGGCCAGCGTGATGAGGCCACGTTCGTCTCCGTAGACCTGGACATTCGTCCGCAGCCACCGGGCGTGGCGGACACGTGGATGGTCGTCTGCGTCGGGCAGCTCCGCCAGCTGTGGGGGGCCGCCGATGCCGCGGGCTGTGAGTGTGGCATCGGTGACGTCGATCCAGCCCTTGGGCCCTGCGAGGTGGCGCAGGAAGTCTGGAGAGAGCGACCCGCCGAAACCGTCTGGGCTCTGGGCGTGTACAGCCTGTTTGGTCATGGCAGTGGCGATGACGGCGTGACCGGTAAAGGCGACCGAGCATTCGAGTCCCCCGGGCAGGGGCGGCAGCACCGTCACCCGGCCGTCGACGGGCGGGAAGCGGCTGTCGGCAGCGTTCATGAAGAAAGCCAGGAGCGGGTGCGATTCATGCATGTTGGCCACCTGCGTGTTGAGGTATTCAGTAGCGAGCAATTGTCAGATTTTATAGATCGGTTGAGGTTGTTCATACAGTGCCGAAGGCGCCCGCGCCAAGGCCCGCCACCGGGGCCAAGTCCGCGAGGACTGCATGCTGGAGACCGTCTACCGGGACGCTGACACCGCCCGGCTCCTGCCACGCCGACTGAACGGCCGTACGCGCGGGCCAATGTTTGTCACCCACCGCCGCCGGGACCGGACAAGCTCGTCAGTCTCCGCGACCTTCTGCCCGGAAACCAGCTTCGCCGCCATGGCCCGGCCTCGGCCCACGCAGTGAACCGGCGGCGCGTGGTGGCCGACGAGACGCCGAACGACTCCGGCAGATACCGTCACACGCACCCACTCGTCAGGACCTACACACCACAGCCGCGAACACCGCCCGCTCATCCACCTGAGCAGTACCTCCGCGCTGCGGACGGGACGTGAGCCTCGGCAACAACGCAGCTGTCAGCTCCCATAGCTCGTCCGGGACGAGCCGACGCGACAGATCAGCCCTCACGATGCAGCGGCATTATCAGGCTGCATCAGCCGCTACTGAACTTGATCGGGTGATGTCGGCGCTGTTCTTTTGACGGTGGTCGGTTGCTTCCGGTAGCTGTGGGGCGTGAGATACGCGCAGGGCGGTGGGCTGACCGACGCTGGGAGGGGCGCGCGGTAGCGGATCCGGCTGGAGGCCGTGGAACGCTTCGGGCGCGGGGAGAAGAACCGGGAGATCGCGGCTGTGCTGCGGGTGAGCGAGCGGTCGGTGGAGCGGTGGCGCCGGGCCTGGCGAGAACGCGGCGAGGCCGGGGTCCTGACGAAGGGATCGCCCGACCGCCCGAGACTCGGCGCGACGCAAATCTCCAGGCTGGAACGGGAATTGGCGCGTGGTCCACTCACCCACGGCTGGGCGGACCAGCGATGGACGCTGGCACGGGTGAAGACGCTGATCGGCCGACTGTTCCACGTCTCGTACACGGTGGAGGGTACCTGGCGTCTGCTGAAGCGGCACAGCTGGTCGTGGCAGCAGCCCGCACGACGGGCAATCGAGCGTGACGAGGAAGCGGTCGAGCTGTGGAAGAAGGAGGTCTGGCCGCGGGTAAGAGCACCGCGGCGGCGTGCGGCGGCTGGATCGTCTTCGAGGACGAGGCCGGCCAGTCGATGACGCCGCCGCGCGCCAGGACCTGGGGCCGCAGAGGCCGCACCCCGGTCGTGCGGGTGCGGGCCGGGGCTCAGGCCGGGTGTCGATGGCGGGCATGACCTGCTACAAACCGGGCCAGCGGTCCCGGATGTTCTCTGCGGTCCGCGAGTACAACGGCCGCAAGGACCAGCCGAAGGGGTTCGGCTGGCGCGACTTCCGCGACCTCCGGGCCCGTATCCAGCTCGGCGGCCCGATCGTGCTGGTCTGGGACAACGTCCGTATCCACCTGACCGCCCCGCTGCGGGAGTTCATCGCCGCGAACGCCGACTGGCTCACCGTCTTCCAACTGCCCTCGTACTCGCCGGATCTCAACCCGCAGGAGGGCGTCTGGTCGCTGGTCAAGCGCGACATCGGCAACCTTGCCGCCGCCGACCTGGCACAGATTACCCGGGCGGTGAAGCACCGGCTCAAGCAGATCCAGTACCGCCCAGACCTGGTCGACGGCTGCCTTGCCGGCACCGGCCTGGCCATGGACGGCTGACCGACATCACCCATGTCACGTTCAGCAGCCGAGGCACGCTGGGGGGCCCGCTCTCGGACGGGCCCACGGCCGGTCACGTGCTGTGGCTCCACGCGTCAACCGTGGCGCCAGCCCAGGCCCTGACGCGTTCCACGAACTCTTCGGCGGGGAACGTCCCGTCGACAGCGACGTCTTCGATCGTGACAGAGAAACGGGGTGGTGGCGCGTCCCGGCGCGGCAGTACCGCCTCGCAGGCGACTCGTGAAGGCACACCCTTCACACGATGGGAGTTGCCACGACGAGCCTGACCGACAAGCTGGTTCACCTCATCGAGGCCGCCTTCGAGGTACGCGTGCAGGAGCGCCCAAGCCATCGCACCATCGTCAGCAGGAAGCCGACTGGGGTGCTGGAACAGGAAGCAAGAGACCGAGACACCGTGCAACGGCCCCCATGGCGCCTGCCGTTCATGGTCCAACGCAAGCAAGGCGTGGAACAGGTCACCACAGGCTCGTGAGCCCACGGCCGCACCGCACTCCGCACAGGGTGCCATGCCGTCTCCTTGATCGTCGAAGCTCAGCCTAAGGGTTGTCCCGTAACTGCTGGTCACGGGTGAGATGATCTTGCTGTGTCTGGTGTGATCACGGCGTCGGAGCCGTCTTGGATAGGCCCGTTCACC